>JAAUZV010000027.1 GCA_014804425.1 Lachnospiraceae bacterium | reverse complement strand
GATATAAGCAGGGGGCATTTTCCCATTCGGTGCTGTCATAATCTTTTGTCCATGTCTGATCCACAATGCCCGCACTTGTCAGCCAGTCTCCGCGGTGCAGAAAGATGCCATCTTCTTCCGGTGTTTGTGTTGTATCGTTTTCGGTCGGGTTTTCCGAAGGTATATTAGTGCTGTCAGAGTTTGTAGTTGTTCCTGAAACGTCTTGAGGGACTTCCGGCGTTCCGCAGGAAGTCTGCACGAAAAAGCAAAGTAGAAGTGCTACACATAAGAATTTTTTTCTGTGATTGATCATTGTCGTGTCCCCTTCCAATATTCATTTGATGTGCATTCTTTTTATAATAAAACCGTACTTTCAAATAAAATTAATTAACTAGTAAATAAGTGGTTCTCAATATCTGCGTAGCCAGATTTTTACCGTTGTGGTATATGGTGCACCATGTTCCTGATAAGTACATTTAACATAGGAACTACCGGAATAATGAACAGTAACAGTATTTCCTGCTGCATTGTCACCACGTCCGTTTTGGGATGAAACATCCAAAGTATTATAGGATTTAGAGGAAATGGTAACCGTAGCAGGATATTTATCTGTTCCTGCAGTCACATCAGTTTGTCCGGAAATATCACAGCGGCATTGCACACCTTCTTGCGTTGTTGTATAAGAGTTTCCTTGGAATGTTAAGGAGATTGTCGACCTTGCATTGCCGTTTTGTGCATCCAGGTCTGCTGCAGGATTGGGCATTGCTGCGGCGGAGACCGTCATTCCCTGTGATAACATGAAAATAACTGCTGTTAAAACGGAACAAAATTTCATTTTCATATAGAATCCTCCTTCATTTTGAAAGTACGGTTTTATTTCTTTATCGTTCAGACATCACTATGCGAAAATCATAATTACCATTGACTAGATCCTCATATTTTATCGCACATAAATTCCCATTTCTGCCAAAATAGACGCTGTCTCCGCTCATGCCGAAATAAGAGTCCACTTCATAGTCCAAACCGGAAAAGGAAGCGGCTTCCTGCCAGTCCTTTAGCAGGATAAAGTTTTTCTCCGAATAGTTGCAGATAAGATAATGCGTTCCTATCTTGCTGACTTCCTCCATTTCCTCTATCGGCTCATACAAGATAGTTTCTTCTCCTGTTCGTAAATCGTATTCCCAAATCCGGTCAGGTGAGAATAGGGTAAGAGAAT
Source organism: Lachnospiraceae bacterium (assembly GCA_014804425.1). Classification (GTDB taxonomy): domain Bacteria; phylum Bacillota; class Clostridia; order Lachnospirales; family Lachnospiraceae; genus DLAJ01. The sequence goes on along the minus strand of JAAUZV010000027.1, from coordinate 9,903 downwards.
ATTCGTTTTCTTCTAAAACAGAAACGCTAAAGGTGTTGCCGCCGGTCTTTTCGCGGGTATAAATCAGTTCCATTTCTTCTGTGTCACGATTCATGCGGTATACTAGATCGGTATACACGATCTCATCCCATGCGATATCCTTCAGTTTTCCCGTGTCCGAATCGAAAAGCTTGCTAAAATCAATGCTTGAAGAGTTATAACTGATATAGAAGAAGTTGTTTGTGACAGTAAAATGCCCGGGATTTGCATTCGGATAACCCGTAGCTATGTTTGAAAATTCCTTGTAATCCCCAGTATCCAGATTCAGGCGACACAGCAATTGACCGACGGATTGCCGGGAAGTACTCTCTTCCTCCGCATCTTCCATGATTACTCCGAAAAAATAAAGTTCATTTCCCACAATTTCAATCTGCAATACCGGGCGGGAGATCGTTTGGAGCAACTCTCGGTTTTCCCCATAACGGTCGGCACGAAATATCTGACAGTCCTCCGTCAGAGTTGATGCGACAATATAGAGATAGCTGTCAAAAAAGAAAGGGAGGATCATACCTTCAAAATAAGCGCCGCAGGTATGATCAATATGACGGCATCCTGCACGGTTGCACAGGTAGACGGTACTGTCCGACTCCTTATCATAAAAAAGCAGGTAACCATTTCCATTATTTTTTAACGCACCGGAGGGAGAGATGGTATAACTGCCGAAAATATCCGTAGTCTCCCCCTGCGCAGCACTTTCTTTGTTTCCGCAGCCTGTCAAAAGCAAACAGAGAACAGAAAAAATGGTTACAATTTTATAATGATTTCTAATTTGATTCAACCTGACACGCCTCCTAACTTACGAAAGAATAAAACCGTACCTTCAAATACAATGTTGCGTATATGATAGTGTTAATGACGGAACAAAATTTCTTTATTCATATGGAATCTCCTTCATATTGAAAGTACGGTTTTATTTTTAGATCACTCCAATTCTCAAGACAGATTATAGACGTCATCTGTAGTATCTGTTGCAAAGCAAATACACGAGTATATAAGACCTGAATATTTTATAAAAATTATTATAACATACATTTGTAGAATTGTAAACCACAACCGTAGATAAAATTAGAATGTAATTATTTTCCTGAGGGTAACTATTCAGAATCGTAGAGATTGTGCCTAGATCAAGCCTATTTGTCCGGCGCAAACGCGATCATGATATCCAGCATGCCGTCTGTATAGGAGGCGCTCATGGAGCCGCCCATATCCTCAGCGAGCGTACGGGCGATCGAGAGTCCGAGTCCGGTCGCGCCTTGCGGGCGGGCGCTCTCTACGGTATAAAAACGGTCAAACAGTTTGGCGGTAGAAAGCGCATCTAAATCCGGCGCAAGGTTTGTAAAATGCAGTTCGCCGTCCAGAGTCAGAACGATGTGAAGATCACCGCCGCTGTATTTGATCGCATTGCTGATCACATTAGAAAAAATCCGCATCAACGCCTGCTTATTCAGCGTGCGGATGATCTGCTTTTCGGGAAGGTCAATATCCGGTTCGATACCGGCTTTTTTTAACGCCGCATAATAGCCGGCAATACATTCCTCGAGCGTGTTGTTTAGGGAGAGCGGTTCCCGTTCGTAATAGGAATCTACGGAAAGAAAGATGGAATAGCGGAATAATTCTTCCGTGAGATGCTTTAATGCGGCTACCCGGTTATCAATAATCGAAAGATATTCTTTCACTGTCGGGGATACCGGTTCTTTTTGCAGCAGATCCATGTATCCGCAGATGGCGGTCAGGGGCGTGCGCAGGTCATGGGAAATATTGGTAACGGCGTTTTTCAGTTCCTGATCGCCATGCGTATAGCGCAGGTATTCTTTCCGTAAAAGATGAAGCTGTTTATCCATATCCGCCGCAAGCAGCCGCATATGACGATCGCGGACGGATAGGTCAATTCCGACATTTGTGTCTTCTCCGATACGCGCGGCAAACTCCTGCCGCAGCTCATCCGCCGCCCGGTGAAGGGCAGCGAGTCTGAGCGCAAGCAGGAGTACGCAGCATGCCAGCATGATACAGAATGTTACAAGCAATGGGATCATAGGAGCTCCTTCTTTATTTCAAGTCTTTTTTCTTAAAAAAGGCAAGTCCGGCAAGTGTGGATGCCCCCGTAATACCGAGAGAATACAATATCAGCAGGAAAGGGTGGGCAACATCAAGGTTGGAAATCTGGATCGCCTGACCGCCGGGAAGAAAATCATACAAAAACTGAACGAGCTGCCGGGCGTTTCCTTCTAAATAATGCGGATTTTTGATCGGTTCAGAAGCAGAGATCTCCTGTGAGCCGTCCGATCTCATGCTGAGCACATAGTCAGAATAATACTCCGGTTCATCCAGCCGGCTGGTGCAAAACGTAGCGCAGATCAGCAAACTGAGGGTAAGGAGAATGCCGGCGAGCAGGGAGAAGGAACGATTGTGCACCAGCATACCGATCAGTGTACATAAGGATGCATAGACCGCGCTGAGTAATAGACCGATGATGCCAAAAAGAAAAAGCTGCAGCAAAGAAGCTGTCGTTACGTGCGGCATTCCCAAAAGAGGGATGCCGACAGCAAGCGTTATCACCACAGGAATCAAATAAAAAAGCACGGCGATGAAAATGCAGGTAAGCAGATTGGCAAGATACACTCTGACACGCGGCTGTCCGCAGATCAGCTTATTGCGCATGGTATTATCGTGGTATTCCGTTCCGATGAAAATTGCGATCATAACTGCCGTAAGCAGCCCGAGAATCGGAGTTAAGCCATAAAGCATATGCAAGGCAGTAGTCGGCACAAAATCGAAATCTTCCATTCCTTTATGCCAATCTGCCAATTTCCTGTTCGTCTCATACGCGTCTACCAAACCAAAGTAGCTGATAACGGCAATGAATGCCGAAATGATCCAAAAAAGCTTACTCTTCTTCAGCCGTAAAAAATTTGCCGTTAATAGTTTACTCATTCTGTTCCCCTCCGATCAAACGAATATAGTAACTTTCTAAGTTTTCGTCATGCTCCTGCATCGAGTAAAGCTCGCATCCGGCATCTTTTAAGCGCAGAACAAGCTCGCTGACGGACGGTTCACCGTAAATATCCGCTTCCGTGTCGGAGAGAATGCGGTATTCCAAAGAAAGCGCATCGAGCACATGGGAGAGCGCGGCGGTATGGGAGACCTTGACATGGACGCATTTGCGGCATGCGGCCTCCAAATCGGCGGCGCTGATCTCTTTTACCATATGGCCCGCATCAATAAAACCGTAATGTGTCGCAAGCCGGGAAAGTTCATCCAGAATATGGCTGGAAATGAGCACGGTGATCTGATGCTCGCGGTTCAGCTTTAAGATGAGTTCACGGATTTCTACGATCCCCTCCGGGTCCAACCCATTGACGGGTTCATCCAGTACCAGAAAATCGGGATTTCCGGCAAGCGCAATGGCAATGCCCAAACGCTGGCGCATGCCCAAAGAAAAATTCTTTACTTTTTTAGAACCGGTATCGGAAAGTCCTACTAAGGAGAGCAGCTCGTCGATGCCGTCGTAAGAAGGGCGTCCGAGAATGAGATATTGCTGGCGCAGGTTTTCTTTTGCCGTCATATCCAGATAAATGGACGGGGTCTCGACGACGGCGCCGATCCGCCTGCGCGCTTTTAAGATCATCGGCGCGCTGAAATCGGTGTCATAAAGCGTATAGCCTCCTGAAGTCGGGGATTGTAAGCCGCAGATAATGCGGATGAGCGTTGTTTTTCCGGCGCCGTTTTTTCCGACAAAACCGTAAATGGACCCTTTCGGAACATTCATAGTCAGATTGGAAAGCGCCTTGAAATGCCGGTATTGCTTTGAGAGGGCATTTGTCTGTAATACATATTCCATATGATACCTCCTGCGTGATTTGATAAGGTTATCATATTGAGTGCGGGTTAAGAAAGCGGTAAAGAAAAACGTAAAGAAACGGTTAAGATTCGTCGGGCCTTAGCTTAAAGCCGATTCCCCAGACCGCTTCAATGTATTCTTTTCCGTTTAATGCCCGTAATTTACTTCTTAAATTACTGATATGCACCTTTAAGGAGTTTTCCGTGCAGTCGGGCGTATCCTCGCTGATGCGATCCAAAAGAAGGGAACGCGTGATGACCTGACGCGGATTTTGAAGCAGCAGCTTTAAAATCGCATATTCGGTTTTGGTGAGATGCGCGGAGGTACCGTCCGCAAAAATTTCATGCGTGTCGCAGTCCAGCGTCAGTTCTTCAAAACATAATAGTGAATGCTGCTGCGGGGCGGAAGGGTTCTCTTTTGCCGGATGTCTCATGCGGAGCTGGACGTCAACCCGTGCAAGAAGCTCCTCTGTATCGAAGGGTTTTGTAAGGTAATCCGCAGCGCCGCCGCGGAGAAGGGAAACCTTGTCCTGTATCTCTTGTTTGGCGCTGATCACGATAACCGGCGTCTCCTGAATATCCGCAAGAACCTCCTCGCCGGAAAGCCCGGGCAGCATGAGATCCAATAAGATCAGGTCGGGTTTCTTTGTGGACAATAACAGCTTTGCTTCCGTTCCCGAATAGGCGCGCAGCACGTCATAGCCGCTGCCGCGCAGAAGCCGTTCGATCAGGTCGCCGATATAAAGGTCGTCGTCAATTACCGCAATCGTTGTCATGCAAAACCTCCGTTGTGTGTAGAAAGCTGCCATGTCAGGGCTGTTCTCTGCATTTCGTTTTTATTCTGTCCTGTTTTCGCATACCTGCCTGATCCAGCCTGTAACACCGTGCGGCAGACGCGGATCGTACGGTGCGCCGTTATCGTAAAAGAGGTTCGCCTGAATTTGATTGATCATGCAGTGCTGCCCCATCTCCCAGCCGTAGAACAGTGAAGCAACGCCGCCGTCGCCGTTTTTCACCCACTCAGGGAAATAGCATAGGAATCCCAAGTTCTCCATCTTTTGTATGTGGGGCGCGATGTCTTTCTCAAAATCCAGTGTTTCATCGTGTTGGCCCAATGTTACGAAAACCGCGACATTGTGCCGGGTAATGTCCTCTAAAAGCTCGTCTGCGGGAATATAATTTGTCGAGATCGGGATGATTCCGTCGAACAGGTCGGGGAAACGCTCCGCGAGCTTCCACGTCATAAAGCCGCCGAGGGAACCGCCCATGGCAAAAATTTTGCCCGTGCCCGCATTCAGGCAGACGCGCTCGATGATGCTTTTCAGCGGATGGAGATATTGTTCCGAAAATGTCTCGGTAAGCCTGCCGTTTTCATCGGTTTTTTCATTGGCAAGCGGCACGATAATATAGGCTCCGCCCATTGCTTTTTGATAATCGGGCGAGGCGAATTGTTCTCCGCCGCAGTTGCAGATGCAGAATTTTCCGTTCAGGGAGTTGGTCGCTCCATGAAGCCAGACAAGCACGGGATAGGTACCGTTCGGGTCTGCGCCCTGCTTTACGGGATCGTAGACATAGTAAGTAATATCGCCGGTTTCTTTGCATGGATAGGTATATTCGTCAAACAGGTCAAAATATGCGCCGCCCGTATAAGAAGGCAGATAGCTGATAAATTCATTTTCGGGGAGCAATGCAGCCCACGCGGGAACCGGTCTTTTTTCTTCTGTTTCATTCATGGACAGATACCTCCTTTTTAAGCCATAAGATGATGATATAACAGGCGCAGGGAAAAAACAAGCGACCGCGAAGCGGTCATCGCATTTTTTTATTGTAGCTTTGTCGGTCATTTGGTATAGTAACCATAACGGAAAACGCTTTTTATCATGGAGGAAAAAGATATGATCATTGATTTTATGAGTATGGAAGAAACTATCCTGCCTGCGTTTAAGGGCGGCGAAAAGGAAATGCGGGCAAAGATGCATGTGGATGAATTAAACCGGATCATGCGCTGCCGTTTAATTCCGGGTGCAACCGTCGGACTGCATACGCATGAGGAGAACAGCGAGATCGTTTTGATCTTGGAGGGAAGCGGGAAGGCGGTCTTGGACGGCGCCGAGGAGCGCTTAAATGCCGGCATGTGCCATTACTGTCCGAAGGGACACAGCCATACGATCGTGAATGACACGGATGCCGATCTGATTTTTTACGCGGTGGTTCCGCAGCAGTAAGTGGGAGGGTATCCGCATGCCGGTCACTCCTGAAACGGCATGGCGAAGCCCCCGTAATAGGAGACCGGTTCGCCCGCAATGCGGAAATGAGAGGTATCGCCCGCGGTCTGCACACGGAAATAGGCCTGCCCCGGAATCCGCTCCTCGGCGGAGAGGATCGTCACGGACGCAGGGGGAACGAAAAAGCCGTGAAGCATAGCGTGCGGCGCCGTGTTGATCAGGTGGGAGAGCATCATCATCATCACGCCGAGATGGCAGAAAAAGACAAGCACTTCCTCCTCACCGTCCGCCTCCTCCATGCAGGCGACAGAGGTGCCGTCGTATTTCATAAAATCGTTGCTCGTCCCGTGTGTCCCGTCAGTGCGGTAGCAGAGTCCGTCCCGCCGGTAACCGTGCAGGGCGAGCAGTGCGTCCAGGCGTTCATAGATCCAGTCCGCCTGATTTCCCAGATCACAATGCTTCATCAATTCGGCTTCTCTCCAGCGCTCTTTGTCAAGCAGCAGGGGATGCTCGTTAAAATAAGCGGGCGTTAAGTCCCAAGGAATAAAGCGGTGATCGGGATGTAATTCGGTATCGACGGGCGCATGCAGCTCGCGCAGCCAAGGGTAGACGATCGCTTTGTCCGGGTCCGGCTTATGAAGAACATCCGGCGCCGGTTCCGGAAAAACGGTTGTCAGGCTGACATGATGCGCGTGAAGCGTCGGCGCCGCGGTCGCCTGTGCACGCCCTAAAGGAGAGCAGTAGAACTGGCTGACACGCCAGTCTTTTGCGCGCTTGGCGACAAGCTCCGCTTCGCGGAAGCCTTTTTCTGTTAAAGAATCATGTTCATAATCGGGTTCGGCATGTCGGATGAAGATCAGTTTCATAAAATTGGTCCATTCCTTCTCTGTGCGCAATCGGCATCATAATTGTTTTATCGCGCCTATTATAGCACATCTTTGGAAATTGCAAAACGCCGGTAGCTTTTTTTCTCAAATAGTCTGATTTTCTGCTCAATTTGCACATGCCGAAAGCATATCTGTACTTGCAACGCATCCCCATCTGTTATAAAATTAAATCAGTAAAACGGGACATTCGAGGGGGAAAAAGTTCATGGGACAAAACGCGAACGGTGCGGTATTCGGCGAACAGGAGGAAAAACTGTTCAAACAATACTGTGAAACCCTGCGTATTTTGAACGAGAGCACGGACGATTATCTCTATATTGCAAGGCTGGATACCAAACGGTTTTATTATTGGGGAAATATTGCGGAACGCTATCCGATTCCGAAGAATCCGGAGGACGGTTATAGCATAGAGGAGTATTCAAAAGCGGTCTATGACCATGACGCGGCGGCATTGGAGCAGGATATCCGCTATGTGCTGGAGGGGAAACAGGATACGCATGATATGGAGTACCGCCTTGTTGACCGTGAGGGAAATCAGGTATGGATCAGCTGCCGCGGCAAGGTTGTCTATGATGAGCAGGGAAAGCGCCTTTTTATGATGGGGCGTATTTCCGATACGGCGCTGCTCGGCAAGACGGATTCTCTGACGGGGCTTTTTAATAGTTCCAAGTTTACGGAAGATTTTGAGGAGACGCTGCATCAGAAAAAAGAAGGGACGCTTCTTGTTCTCGGCGTCGATGATTTCAAGAATATCAATAAAAAATACGGCAGAGCGCACGGAAACCGCATTTTGAAAAATGTGACGCTCATCATGGAAGACTGTATTGATGATAAATTTCGTATTTACCGCCTTGACGGCGATCATTTTGCCATTAATTTTGTCGGCTATCAGAGTGAGATGGTAGCGTCGGTGTATGAAAGTATCCGCAAACAGCTTGGCGGGGGCTGTACTTTTTCCGCGGGAGCAGCCACTTATCCGATGGCCGATGTGCATGATGCCAACACGATCTATATGTATGCGGAGAGTGCGCTTGACCGTGCGAAAAAAGCAGGAAAAAATCAATTGGTGTTCTTTTCGGCGGAGGATTATACCAAGCAGCTGTTTTTGATCGACCTTGGGGATGAAATGCGGCGCAGCGTTCAAGATCATTGTGAGGGTTTTTTCCTGAACTATCAGCCGAAGGTTGATGCGCGGACGATGGAGGTTGTCGGCGCGGAGGCGCTTTTGCGTTTCCGTTCGGCATATCACGGCGTGGTTCTTCCGGATAGGTTCATTAGTATTTTGGAGCAGAACGGCATGATCATTCCGGTCGGAAACTGGGTGCTGCAGGAAGCGGTACGCCAGTGTAAGGAATGGCGCAGGCAGAATCCGAAGTTTACCATGAGCATCAACCTTTCCTATGTTCAGCTTCATCAAAAAGAATTAAGTGATACGATCTATGAACTGCTTGACCGTTTTAAGCTGCCCGGAGACGCGGTTGTCATGGAATTGAGGGAAAGTACGCAGCTTCAGGATTTTGCAAAGTATAATCAGCTTTTTTATCAATGGGGAAGGCGTGGGATTCAGATTTCCGTCGATGATTTCGGGACAGGCTATTCGGGCTTAAGCTACTTAAAGAGCCTTGCGGTCGATGAGGTGAAGATTGACAGAAGCATGATCAGCAGCATTGGGCAAAGCGCCTATCATTACCGTCTGCTTCAAAATGTGCTGGAGCTTGCGCACAGTGTCCAGATCCGCGTCTGCTGTGAGGGTGTGGAGAATGCCTGCGAGCTGCGTGCATTAAAGGGTTTGCTGCCGGAACTCATGCAGGGCTATTATTTCAGCAGACCGGTCGATGCCGGGGAATTTGAGCGCCGTTATCTTTTTGACGGCAAAGAGCAGGAGGACTGGAAAAAGGACGCACAGGCAGCGCCGGAACAAACGGGCGGGGAAGAAAGCCGTGAATGGCATGCGGGGAACTGTCCGGAAAACGATTATAAAGCCGTGCTCGATGAGCTCGAGGAAGCCATATATATCAAAGATACAGACAGTGATGAGCTTTATTATATGAACGCGGCGGCAAAGCGCGCTGCCGGAGTCAGCGGGTATGGCAGGAAGGATACGCTCATTCATTGGAACGGAAGACCGGCGCGTTTAGAGACCGCCTATGATATATCCGCAATGGAGCAGATGCAGACCGGACTGGAGGAACGCTTAAAAGTCAGCGAGCAGGCTCTGAAAAGCATGGCGGCGCTGATCGATCACAAGGATCTGGACACGGCGGTTCAGGAATATTTACATGAGACCGGGGAATTTTATAAGGCGGAACGCAGCTATTTATTTTTATATTCCGAGAACAATCATGCATGGAGCAATCTGTACGAGTGGTGTGAAAATCAGGTACAAAGCATGCAGGCGGAGCTGTTGTCCGTCCCAGAGAGTCTGGTAGAGCCATGGATGGAACGCTTTGCCACAGGCATGGCGGAGGTGATTCCCGATATTGATGTTTATAGGGAATCCGCACCGGAAATGTGGAAAATATTACATGAGCAGAATATCCGCAGGCTGATTGTCGTACCGCTTTTACATGATGGAAAGGTGCTTGGTTTTGTCGGTGTCGATAATCCGAAAAAGGATTCCTATCATGAGGAGCTTTTGGTCCGCACGGCGCCGGTGCTCAGAAATCTTCTGCTGCAGAGAGGCGTCATGACGGCGGACAAAAAGGAAGAAGTCATTTCCGAGACGTTAAATCTCGTGCGGGAAGCGGACATTCTCAAGGATATGCGCATCGGCATGTGGATGATCGAGATGGACACGAACAAGGGTGGCGGCCGCATGTATGTCGATAAGGGCATGAGCGAGCTGCTCGGCACGCAGAGCAATATAAACGGTGAAGCCTGTTATGAGCATTGGCACGGTAATATTGTTGACGGCT
>JAAUZV010000026.1 GCA_014804425.1 Lachnospiraceae bacterium | reverse complement strand
GCGCCGACGGCATCCTCCTCTTTGGAGTTGTCCGTCAACCCTCATATCGGTGGAAACTTCGATATGTCTGTGTAAAAAAGATTGGCGCGGGTGCGCCAATCTTTCGAAGAATTCGCCTGCGGCGAATTCTTCCGGGGCAGAGAAATTTTCTATAGGATATAAAAGATCGGCGCGTATTTTTTTTGCGGCGAATAGGCCAGTATGATAAAGAAAAAGGAGAACCGGATGAGCACAGACAGATATGTAAGTCCGCTTTCGGAGCGGTATGCAAGCAGGGAAATGCAATATATTTTTTCTCCGGACATGAAGTTCCGTACATGGAGAAAGCTGTGGATCGCGCTTGCCGAGACGGAAAAAGAGCTGGGACTGGACATCACGCAGGAGCAGATCGACGAGCTGAAAAGCCATCAGGATGATATTAATTATGATGTGGCAAAGGCGCGGGAAAAGGAAGTGCGCCACGATGTCATGAGTCATGTGTATGCTTACGGCGTACAGTGTCCGAAGGCAAAGGGCATCATTCATCTGGGTGCGACGAGCTGCTATGTCGGGGACAATACGGACATCATCGTCATGACGGAGGCGTTAAAGCTTGTCAAAAAGAAGCTGGTCAATGTGATTGCGAAGCTTGCCGATTTTGCTAAAAAATATCAGGCGATGCCGACGCTTGCATTTACGCATTTTCAGCCGGCGCAGCCGACGACCGTGGGCAAGCGCGCAACGCTGTGGATGCAGGAATTTTGTTTGGATTTAGAGGATCTGAATTATGTGCTCTCGACGATGAAGCTGCTCGGTTCGAAGGGAACGACCGGAACGCAGGCGAGCTTTTTGGAGCTGTTTGACGGAGATCACGAGCGGATCGACCGCATCGACCCGATGATCGCAAAAAAAATGGGATTTGAGGAATGCTATCCGGTATCGGGGCAGACCTATTCGCGTAAGGTCGATACCCGCGTCATGAATGTGGTGGCGGGCATTGCGGCGAGCGCGCATAAAATGAGCAACGATATTCGACTGCTCCAGCACTTAAAAGAGGTGGAGGAGCCATTTGAGAAGAATCAGATCGGTTCTTCGGCGATGGCATATAAGCGCAATCCGATGCGCAGCGAGCGCATTGCTTCTTTATCGCGCTATGTGATGTGCGATGCCATGAATCCGGCGATCACTTCTGCGACACAGTGGTTTGAGCGGACGCTGGACGATTCGGCGAATAAGCGGCTTTCGATTCCCGAAGGTTTTCTGGCGATCGACGGCGTGCTCGATCTGTGCCTGAATGTGGTGGACGGTCTGGTCGTTCATGAAAAGGTCATCTTAAAGCGGCTCATGAGCGAGCTGCCGTTTATGGCGACAGAGAATATCATGATGGACGCGGTCAAGGCGGGCGGTGACAGGCAGGAGCTGCACGAGAAGATCAGACAGCTCTCCATGCAGGCGGGAAAAACGGTTAAAGAGGAAGGTCTTGACAATAATCTTTTGGAGCTGATCGCAGACGATCCCTCTTTCGGGTTAACGCTGGAGGAGCTGCAAACGACAATGGAGCCGTCGCGCTATACGGGACGCGCCTCGATTCAGGTGGATGCGTTCTTAAAGAATGTGGTCGAGCCCATCTTAAAGGAAAATAAAGCGCTGCTCGGTGTGAAAGCGGAGATCAACGTGTGAAATACGACCAGAGTGTACAAGGTCAGAGGCGACAGGCCAAAGAGGCATAAGTCATAAAAAAGAAAGGGATTATGATATGGTAAAAGCGGTAGTTGGAGCAAATTGGGGTGACGAGGGCAAGGGAAAGATCACGGATATGCTTGCTGAGCAGGCAGATATCGTCATACGTTTTCAGGGAGGCGCCAATGCGGGGCATACCATTATCAATAATTATGGCAAATTCGCGCTGCATACGCTTCCGTCCGGTGTTTTTTATGACCATACGACAAGTATTATCGGCAATGGCGTTGCGCTGAACATTCCGTTGCTCTTTCAGGAGATCAAGTCGATCACGGACAGAAATGTCCCGATGCCGAAGCTTCTCATTTCGGATAGGGCGCAAATGGTCATGCCGTATCATATTTTGCTTGACCAATATGAGGAGGAGCGCTTGGGGGGCAAGAGCTTCGGCTCCACAAAGTCCGGAATCGCTCCCTTTTACTCCGATAAATATGCAAAGATCGGTTTTCAGGTCAGCGAGCTGTTTGACGAGGAATTGTTAAAAGAAAAAACAGAACGGATCTGTGAGCAGAAAAATGTATTGTTTGAGCATTTGTATCATAAGCCCGCCATTTCTCCGAAAGAGCTGCTTGACACGCTGCATGAATATCGCGAAATGGTAGAACCATATGTGTGCAATGTGTCCGCCTATTTGGATCAGGCGATCAAGGATGGCAAGACGATCTTGCTGGAGGGGCAGCTTGGGACGTTAAAGGACCCGGATCACGGCATTTATCCGATGGTGACGTCCTCATCTACGTTAGCGGCGTTTGGCGCGATCGGCGCAGGAATTCCGCCCTATGAGATACGGCAGATCGTGACAGTGTGCAAGGCATATTCCTCCGCGGTCGGAGCGGGCGCGTTTGTGTCGGAGATTTTCGGCGATGAGGCAAATGAGCTTCGGACGCGCGGCGGGGATGGCGGCGAGTTCGGTGCGACGACGGGACGTCCCCGCCGCATGGGCTGGTTTGACTGTGTTGCTTCCAAATACGGCTGCCGTTTGCAGGGGACAACGGATGTAGCGTTTACGGTATTGGATGTGCTTGGTTACCTGGATGAGATTCCCGTGTGCGTCGGCTACGAGATTGACGGTGAGGTGACTACAGAGTTTCCCGTTACCTATAAGTTGGAAAAGGCAAAGCCGGTGTACGAAAAGCTGCCGGGCTGGAAATGTGATATCCGCGGGATCAAGAATTATGAGGATCTGCCGGAGAACTGCCGTGCCTATATTGAATTTATAGAAAAACAGATCGGATTCCCGATCACCATGATATCCAATGGCCCGACAAGGGAAGACATTATTTACCGCAAGCTGTGAGAAGCGTATTCAAATAATGAAGGGGCTGTTGAGAAAGTAGATCGATCGGCCTAATATAAAACGACATACTCGCTAAGTAGTAAACGATAGCGGGTATGCCGTTTTTTGCATTTCTTTGCTGACTCGACAGAAGCTTTTTGCAGATCATGCCTCCGCCGAAGGATGAAAATAAGCGACAGCAATCGCGCCGGGGCCGACATGGGTGCCGATCGTGCTTCCGACCGTACAGATCGGGAGGGAATCGAATGTGTCCGCCCAGAGTGTCCGGCTGTCCTCTATGTATTTTTGTAATAAATCATCGGATAAGCCGGTATAGCCTAAAGCGATCGGATAGTCAAAATCCGCGCCGCCGTGTTCCTTGATATATTCGATGAGCATATTATTTCCCTTTTTGGAGCCGCGCGCCTTACCGATGACGACAACCTCGCCGTCGCGGACGGTGACGACCGGTTTAATGGAAAGCATGTTACCGACAAATGCGGTGGCCGGAGAGATCCGACCGCCCTTTTTAAGGTATTCCAGCGTGTCTAAGAGTGCGATCAGACGGACGCGGGAGCGTTCCCGGCACAGGGTATCTGCGATTTCCGAAGCGCTTTTTCCCTGTTCTGCGAGCATAACGGCGCGTTTGACCAAAACCTGTTCCCCGACCGTCGCATTTAAGCTGTCAACAGGAAAGATCTTTCCCTCATAATCCGCAGCGGCAAGCACGGCATTCTGATAAGTGCCGGAGAGCTTTGAAGACAGTGTAATGACGACAGCGGTATCCCCGGCGGAGGCAACTTTTTCATAAAACGCTTCAAACTGATGCGGGGCAAGCTGGCTTGTTTTGGGGAGCGTGTCGTCCTCGATCAGCTTTTCGTAAAACTCGTGGTGCGTGATTGTGACGCCCTCCACATATTCTGTTTCTCCGAAAATGGTCGTCATCGGAATGACGGTGACGGCATGGGATGCGGCATATTCTGCGGTCAGATCAGCGGCAGAGTCGGTTATGATTCTTACACACATGGGAAAAATCCTTTCTTGAACACTGTTCAATTTTAATTTGAATATCAAAACATTGGTTTTACTATAAAAGATGATACTGGAAAAGTCAAGGGTGAAAGAGACTGTGGCGCTTTCGCGATAGATTAAATTGCTCTTCACCCGATTTTTTTAATTTTGCTATTGCTTTCTAAGCTTACAATGCATAAAATATCCATGGAAAGAAGGAATAGAAAGATGAGAAAATTCAGAAAACAAGGAAAATTTTTATGTATTGCCATTGTCGGAATGCTCGTTTTGGGAGATTACACAACATGCTCTGTGTACGCCTCCGAGCTGCCGTCAGTCGATGTATGCCCGGAACCGACTGACGAAGCGGAAATGATCAACATAACGGAACTGACCGATGAGCAGTCGGCGGGGTATTATGATGATTCGGTTTTGACCGACGACCCTATTACCGGCATAGCGGAATTGACCGATGAGCAGCTGTCGGAGTATTACGGCGATTCGGTTTTTATCGGAGACTCGATCATGGAGGGGTTTCGGATTTACAGCGTGAGGCAGGACAACTTTGTCCATGATATTCAGTTTCTGACAGCAATCAGCTACTCGGTCCATAATGAAATGAGACCTGTAAAAGGCAATATTCCTCATCCTGAATATCAAGGGAAAAAGTACCATGTGTGGGATATCCTTCCCCTCTTGGGCAAAAAGCGCGTTTTTATTCTGCTTGGTACCAACGACCTCGTCTCATATGGGCCGGAATCCAACCGCGACAAGTACAAAGAACTGATCGATAAAATTTTGGAGACGTCACCGGACTTAGAGATCCATATTGTCAGTGTAACTTATACAGTGAAAGGTAAGGAAAAGGGATGTTTATACAACCCTGCTATCGACATATACAACGGCCTTTTGCAGGAAATGGCGGAGGAAAACGGCTGGGGCTACATCGATCTGTGTACTGTCATATCCGACGGGGAGGGGAGCCTTGAAGCGAGCTTAAGCAGCGATAACTTTGTCCATCTCAAAATAGCTGCTTATGCCCTGTGGGAGGACGAACTCATCAATTATGCGAACGCCATGCTGCTGGAAGCGGAGGCGGAAGAGGAAGCAGGAGAGGAAGACGTAGAGGCATCTGGAGAGGAAGACGCAGAGACATCCGGAGAGGAAGCAGGAGAGGCAGAGGAGACAGAAGCGGGATACACACAGGAAAATGAGTGGGAACTGTAATGAGGCACATAAAGCTAAATGGTTATGGTGTCTGATATTTGGAGGGCTTATACAGTCGGGATAATTGTAAAAGCAATTTCATATCAATGTAATAGCGTAAAGGCGCATGGAACCATGCGCTTTTTTTTTCTAAAATCCTTGACGGGCTGTCACAGAAAAAAAGGAACCGAAACGCCGGTACGCGCATAAGATAATTGCATAGGGAAGCAAAATAGGGTTCATTTTCGGAAGGGCGGAGGAAGAACGATGCGGATTGTGCGTGGAGATCAGGGGACATTGGTGCAATACATACAGCTTGCGCTGCAAAGGGCAGGGTATTCGACTGCTGTGGATGGTGTGTTTGGGGAGGAGACCTGCAGGGCGCTTGCGGCGTTTACGGGAAAAGAGGAAGCGGAGTGCATTGTGGATGACAGTGTGTGGGAGACGCTTGTGCCGTATCTGCGCGGATATGTGACTTATGAGGTGCAGGCGGGGGACAGTTTTTACGAGATCGCTGCGCGCTACCACATATCGATGCAGGCGCTCATGCTTGCCAATCCGGGTATCGGGCCGCTTTATCTGATGCCGGGCATGTCGCTTACCGTGCCGCTGCCGTTTTCTATTGTGCCGCAGGATGTCGCATATTCCTCGATGCTCACGCGTTATGTGATCGAGGGACTTGCTGCGCGGTATTCTTTTTTGCAGACAGGAAGCATCGGGCAGAGCGTCTTGAAAAATGAGCTCTGGTATGTGCGTATCGGAACCGGAGAGCGTGAGCTGTTTTACAACGCGGCGTTTCATGCCAATGAGTGGATCACAACACCGCTTGTCCTGCGTTTTGTGGAGGAGTACGCACAGGCGTATGCCTTGGGAAAAAGGATAGGCGGCGTCGATGCGAAGTGGCTGTTTGCGCATTATTCTCTGTACGTGGTACCGATGGTGAATCCTGACGGCGTGGATCTGGTAAACGGGCTGCCGATCGATACGGCAGCATATGAGAGGGCACGCGAGATTGCGGCGGCATATCCGTCAATTCCGTTTCCGAGCGGGTGGAAAGCCAATATTGAGGGAGTGGACTTAAACCTGCAATTTCCGGCGGGCTGGGAGGAGGCGCAGCGCGTGAAATATGCGCAGGGCTATACGACGCCCGCGCCCCGCGATTATGTC
>JAAUZV010000025.1 GCA_014804425.1 Lachnospiraceae bacterium | reverse complement strand
TTATCCTATTATCCGTTCTGGCACGGCCCTCTTTCGGGTCTTGCCGATAATATGAAAGACATTTCCGAACGTTATCAAAAGGATGTGATCGTTGCCGAGGTGTCCATGGGATATACGATGGAAGACTATCAGGCGTACGAAAAACTTGCGGATGAGGAGCGCAAGGGCATGGCGACGAAAGCGGAGCTTGCCGAGAAAGTACCGTATCCGATGACACCCGAGGGACAGCGGAAGTTTATGAAGGAAGTCATGCAGGTCATCCGGGACGTTCCGAACGGCAGGGGAAAAGGATTTTTCTATTGGGAGCCCGCATGGATTCCCGTACCCGGTTCCGGCTGGGCAACACCGGAATCGCTTGCCTATATCGGCGATAAGGGACCCTGCGGTAATGAGTGGGCAAATCAGGCGTTGTTTGATTATGACGGAAATGCGCTGCCCGCGCTCGCGGAAATTCGTGATTTTTAAGGAAATGCTGATAAAGCAATCAGACTGTTTATTCAAAATACCGGTGCAGAAAATATTCTGCATCGGTATTTTTCTGTTTTAGGAAAGTACAAGCGCGTCAAACAGGATTCCGGTTGTTTTGACAAAATCCGAGTTGGTTCTTTTTTTATAAAAAAGTAAGAAATTCGGGAACAAAAAACAGCCGCCCGCATTGTCAAACGTTCGGTTTTACGCTAAAATACTTTTTGTGTCGTCCCCACGAACGGCAGGGGACATTCTAAGTGTTAAGGCGGGTAACTATGCAGACAAAAAGCGAGATGGATCTGCGGCTGGCGGAGAGCTTTAAGGAGCTTACCCTCCGCATGCCGATTGAAAAAATCACGATCAAGGATATCACGGACGGAGCCGGCGTGATCAGACCGACTTTTTATAACCATTTTCAGGATAAATACGAACTCTTGGAGTACATCATCCGCACAGAAATCTTAGAGCCGATGATGCCGTTGATCAAAAGCGGAATGATCAATGCGGCGATCACGATCATTTTTACCAATCTCTCAAAGGAACGCGAATTTTACCACAAAGCGAGCAGGTTGGAGGGGCAGAATTCCTTTCAGTCGATCACGAAGGAATGCATTAAGAGTCTGCTTTATGAGTATATGATGGAGGAGACGCGCGGGAGGGCGGAAACGGGCAATCCGCTCATGAAGAAATTCCTAACGATGGAGAACCTGGCAGACTATTATGCCCATTCCCTCACCTTCATTGTCATGCGCTGGCTGAACGAGGATTCGGATGTTTCGCCCTCGGATATGGCGGATATCTATGAGTTTCTGTTGACGCATTCCATGAAGGATATGATCGAGGCGATGCAGTAATGAGCAGGAATGCGGTACGAAGAATCCTGTAGAGAATTGTGCAAGTAATCTGCATCATCTTGCACAAATACAAAATGGCGATTTTGTATAAAATGGACTAACAGAAAATGAGAATTGTCTTTTTCTTGAAGACAGTTCTCTTTTTTTGCATATTTTTTTTCGTGAAAAGATTGCGTATACTGCTCCACACAGAAACAAAAACGCCTGCGGAGGCAAGGAGCCGCAGGGAAGAACGATCAGGTTTTCCAAAATGAAAGGAGCGGATGAGACGATGTATAAGCTTGGAAAGGGAATCGTAAAATGCAGATATGTCATTTTTGTCTTGAGTCTGCTGCTGCTGATTCCGGCGGGAATCGGGTATGTCAACACGAGAGTCAATTATGACATTCTCTCGTATCTTCCCGAAGACATTGAGACGATGGAGGGACAGGACATTCTTGTCGATGAGTTCGGAACGGGTGCGTTCTCCATCTGTGTGTTGGACGGCATGACGCCGAGAGAGATCAGTATACTGGAGGAGAAGATGGAGGCTGTGGATCATGTCAAAAACGTCATTTGGTATGATGATATCGCAGACATTTCCATCCCAATCAGCATTCTGCCGGATTCGATCAGGGAAGCGTTCTATAACGGGGATGCGGACTGTACGATGATGGCAATCCTGTTTGACACAACGATGTCTGCAGATGAGACGATGGACGCGATCGAGGAGATCCGAAGTATTGCGGATGAGCGCTGCTTTATCAGCGGAATGAGCGCGGTTGTCACGGATATCAAGAATCTGTCCGACAAGGAAGTTCCGGTTTATGTGGTGATCGCAGTGATCTTAGCGCTGGTCGTATTGTCGCTGACGATGGACTCCTTCCTGATACCATAGTTCTTCCTGTTGAGTATCGGAATCGCGATCGTCTACAATTTAGGAACGAATATCTTCTGGGGAGAGATCTCCTATGTAACGAAAGCGCTGAGCGCGGTACTGCAATTAGGTGTGACGATGGATTATTCCATTTTCCTGTGGCACAGCTATAAGGCGGAAAAAGCAAACAATCCGACAGATAAATATGACGCGATGGCACATGCGATCGGAAACTCCATTACCTCCGTCATGGGAAGTTCTTTGACAACGGTTGCCGGATTCATTTCGCTGTGCTTCATGAGCTTCACGCTCGGTCTGGATCTGGGTATCGTTATGGCGAAGGGCGTTGTGATCGGCGTGATCTGCTGTGTGACCGTCCTGCCGTCCATGATCTTACTGTTTGATAAGGCGCTGGAGCGCACGAGCCACAAGCAGCTTTTACCGAAATTCACGATCGTAACGAAGTTCGTGACGAAGCATTACATCATATTGGCAGTCCTGTTTGCACTGATCTGGGTTCCGGCTACGATCGGATACACCCGCACCGAGGTATACTATGATCTGGCAGGTACGCTGCCAAAGGGTCTGCCCAGCATCATGGCGAATGATAAATTGGATGAAACATTTGAAATGGGAAGCACACATATCATTTTAGTTGATTCTCATATGAAGACCAGCGATATGGACCGGATGCTGTCAGAGATCAAAGAAGTGGACGGCGTCAAGAATGTACTCGGTTTAATCGCACTGCTCGGACCGACCATTCCGAAGGAAATCCTTCCGGAGTCATTGACGGGTGAGGTCGCAAATGACCGGTACGAGATGATGATGATCGGATCGGAATACGCGGTGGCAACGGATGAAGTAAATGATCAATGTGATGCACTTGTGGATATTGTGAAGCGTTATGACGCAGCCGGCATGGTGATCGGAGAGGCGTCCTGCACCAAGGATCTGATTTCCATTACTAACCATGATTTCCAGACGGTATCGATCGTATCCATCGGGGTGATCTTTTTACTCATCCTGCTTGTGTTCAAGTCGATCTCGCTGCCGGTCATCTTGGTGGCGGTCATCGAGTTCGCGATCTTCATCAATATGGGTATTCCGTATTATACAAAGACGACGCTGCCGTTTATCGCTTCCATTGTCATCGGAACGATCCAGCTCGGCGCGACAGTCGATTATGCGATCTTGATGACAAATAAATATAAGGATGCGCGCTATGAGGGCAAGGATAAAAAAGAAGCGGTATTTTCAGCGCACAGCCAGTCGATTCAATCGGTGATCGTCAGTGCGCTGAGCTTTTTCGCAGCAACCTTTGGCGTCGGTCTTTACAGTAATATAGATATGATCAGCGCTCTGTGTATGCTGATGGCGAGAGGCGCGCTGATCAGTATGGCAGTCGTATTGCTCGTGCTGCCGAGCATGTTCCTGATCTTTGACGGACTGATCTGTCATACCAGTATGGGCTTCCGCAAGAAAAGGGAGAAAGAAGACAGAGCCGTTGGCGAGCTGCAGAATTCATAGAGAAAGGATGATGTGAGATGAAACGGATGAAACGTGGAAATTGGATAAAAGGTGTTGCTGTTACGGCGGCAGTTGTGACCGTGACCGGATGTGTCGGCACGGTATTGATCAATGATCTTCATGTGGATAAAGTAAGTGCGGCGGAAAAAGAAGAAGCGACTGAGGAAGTGCTGACGGAGGCATTCGGCCAGCAGATCATTTCCCACAGCGCAGAGTCAGGCAAGGATGAGACCGTTTATGTGATCGCCGGAGCAGACGGAACAACAAGAAATATCATTGTGAGCAATCAATTGAAGAACGGCGAGGGCGCGCAGGTTCTTGAGGATGAGACCACTTTGACAGACATTGAGAACGTGAAGGGAACACAGACCTATACGGCCGGAAGCGGCAATGCGATCACATGGCAGGCGGAGGGTTCGGATATTTTCTATCAGGGAACAACGGATGCGGAACTGCCGATCGGTTTGACAATGACTTATTATCTGGACGGCGTGGAGATCAAACCGGAGGAGCTTGCAGGAAAAAGCGGGCACGTTGTAATTCGTTTTGACTATGAGAACCGCGCGAAACAGACGGCGGTGATCGGCGGGGAAGAGACAGAGGTTTATGTGCCGTTTGCGGTGATCAGCGGTGCAATCCTGCCGCTGGAGCATTTCTCAAGTATCACGGTATCCAGCGGAAAGATTCTTACCGAGGGGAATAACGCAATCATCATTGGGGTTGCGTTTCCGGGACTTGCCGAGAACTTCAATCTCAGTGAGGAGACAAGGGAAACACTTGCCGAAAACGGCGTGGATACGGGAGCGGTCAATGTGGATGCGCCCGACTATTTGGAGATTGAAGCGGATGTTGTGAACTTTGAGCTTGAAATGACCCTGAGCATGATTCTTCCGGATCTGTTTTCTGACATCGACCTTGGCGCAGACATTGATTTAAGCGGTGTGTCCGGGCAGCTTGATACCTTGGAGGATGCAATGGGGCTGTTGTCCGACAGTTCAAGGCAGCTTGTAGACGGCAGTGAACAGCTTGCAGCAGGTGCACAGGATTTGGCGTCGGGGGCGGCGAGCGCCCAGGAGGGAGCTTATGCGCTGGCGGCGGGGATGCAGCAGCTCTCTGACGGCGGAAAGGCGGTTGCGGGAGGCGTCGGGCAGCTTGCGGAAACGCTGAATGACATGATGGTACAGCTCAAGCCGGCACATGACGGCTATGCACAGTTTGAGCAGGCGGTCGGACAGATGATGGCAGGCTACGGCATGTCGAAGGAGCAGGCAATCGCAAGCGTGATGCAGGCACAGGGCATGACGCAGAATGAATTGACCTACCTTGCAACTTTAAGTGGCATCTACGACGGACTTGCGGCAAATGCAGGCGATATGATGACGCTCGTGCAGGGAGCGAATGATTTAAGCGGCGGTATTGATACTGCAAATCAGGGCGCATGGACGCTTTACGACGGTCTGACGGCCTTGGGCGACGGAGCGAATCTGTTAGAGGACGGCAGCAGGACGCTCTGTAACGGAATGAGGCAGTTTGACGAGGAGGGCATTCAGGAACTGGCAGCAGTATTTTCCGGCATGGATAACGGCAATCTCGTGGAATTTTCGGAAAGACTGAACGCCGTCATGGATGCGGGGGAATCCTATCGGACGTTCAGCGGAGCGCCTGAAGGCGTGGATTCAAGCGTGAAATTCATCATCCGCACGGAGGCGATCCGAAAAGATTGATTCTAAAAAAGAACTATGACATAATGGTGTCATAGTTCTTTTGCTATCCTGCAACAGTAGGAATGGCAATACACACGTCTGGGAGGATATAAGCAAATGAAAATCGAGCGCCTGTATGCGGTCACGGTGTACCTTTTAAATCACGGAAGAACGTCCGCAAACGAATTGGCTAAGCATTTTGAAGTGTCGCAGCGGACGATCCAGCGGGACATCGATTCTCTTTGCATGGCAGGAATTCCCGTCATTGCGACGACCGGAGCCTCCGGTGGTTATGAGATTTCTGAAACGTACCGGCTCGATCACGGTTTTGCTACCCCGGACGACTACTCCTATATTCTGACGGCTCTTCATGGTCTGGTTTCAGCGACCGGTGACAGAAAAGCGAAACAGCTGACGGAAAAAATCATTCATGCGTCGAAAGGGGGCGCTACCGGGAACGGGATGGTTTTGGATTTTTCTGTATTGCAGGAGGGGGAGCAGGAAGCGCTGCGTCTGCTGCAGGCTGCCGTGGCGGAAAAGCGTACGGTGGAGTTCACCTATACGAATAATAACAGGGAGACGCGCACGCACAGCGTAGAGCCGGTTGCGGTCCTGTACCGATGGTATGCGTGGTATCTTCTCGCCTATTCCAAGGTTAAACAGGATTACCGCACATACAAGCTTGTGCGGATGAACGGGCTTCGCATGACGGATATGCCCTTTACAAAAGAACACGCATCGGCAGACACGATTTTATCCATGATCGACAAGACAGATTCCCGCCGGTACACGGAAATCCTCATCCAATGCAGGGAATCGGTGAGAACGCGGGTCATTGAGTATCTGAAAGGGAAGGTCGAGGAGGAATTTCCGAACGGCGATGTGCTGATCAGGGCAACGGTGGTGGAAAACGAACAGTTCTGGCTCGGAACGCTGCTGTCCCTCGGCGATCAGGCGGAGGTCCTGTCACCGGAACATATTCGCAGACAATTGCTGACGTCGGCGGAAGAAATTGTTTCTTTATACCAAAAACGATGACATGCCGTTGTCGTAGTTGCTGTGCTACAATGAGTACATGGAAAAAAGCAAGCTAAAAAAACGGAGGTGTACTTTATGAGAGATCCCTATGAAACATGTCCTGTCTATGAAAGCGAAAAGGTTTTGCTAAGGCTGATCGAGGCGGCGGATGCGGACGATCTGCTATCGGTGTATTCCGATGAGCAGGCGGTGCCGTTCTTTAACAGCGACAATTGCAACGGTGATGACTTCCATTACACATCGCCCGAGCGGATGAAAAGCGCCGTGGAATTCTGGCAGCAGGCATATCGTGAAAAATGGTTCGTGCGCTGGGCGATCATTGACAAGCAGATCGGACGCGCCGTCGGAACGATCGAATTGTTTAACCGCGAAGCGCAGGACTATTTTAATGACTGCGGTCTGCTTCGTTTAGATTTGAAAAGCGATCACGAGCGTGAGGAGTGGATTACGGAGATTTTATCCCTGATCGTGCCCGACGCATTTAAGGGCTTCGGCTGCCGCATGGCGGCGACCAAGGTTCCGCCCTTTGCGTCAGAGCGCAGATGCGCGGTGGAGAAGGCGGGCTTTGTCCGGTCTGAGGAAGTTCTGGTCGGCGGGGACGACGGAAAGACGTATACGGATTATTATGAGAGGAGGCTGTGAAAAAAGAGCATTTAACGACTGAAAGTGCAGACCTCAACCGAATAGCACTCATTTCCGGGCATGTTTCCCTTTTCAATGCCGGTTGCCCGAAAACCAAGGCTTTTATATAGAGCGATCGCCGGCTCGTTTCCTTTCAATACTTCAATGTATCGGATTCCCGGGAATTGAGTCATTGCATGTGC
>JAAUZV010000024.1 GCA_014804425.1 Lachnospiraceae bacterium | reverse complement strand
TACATTTCCCCGCACCAAAAGTATTCCTGCAGCGGAATCCGCGTCCTATGCTCCGACACAAGCACCTGTCCGTCCTCATCTCCCGCCGCCGGCTCCGACGTGATCGTCTCTCGAATCAGGAGCGCCTCTCCGTCAATAGCGGAAACTGCTGCAAAATATGCGGTTTTTTCATCTAAAAAGCATACGGACACCTCCGTACCGCCGCGGTCGGCAAGAAAGCATGCCGGAGCGTCCGTTGTATCGGAGGTCTCTCCGGCCTGTGCAAACGGCAGGTCACTCAAAAACGAAAACCCACCGGCTCCCTCATAGGTATAGAGAATCTGGTCATCCTCCGTAAGCGCCCAGCCGTGGCGTCCATCCGGAAACATGGCAAACGCTCTCAGCGCCGTCTGCATCATACTTTCATCCGCTTCCGGCTCCGATCGTTCTCTCCAATATGCCAACAGATCAATGACTGTTGAGGTTCGTATTTCCTCACCGTCATCAAAGAATGAGGATAGCGTGATGTCCATTGACAGCTCAGCCATATCGGACTCAGACCCGCTGACCGTTAGCGAAAACGTCCTTCCGCTCTCCCAAATATAATCCTCCTGCCCGTGCGCCACAACGCTCGTGCTCCTATATCCGTCGCCCACACTTTGCCTTTCGGTGATAGAAATCGACCAGTCCTCCGGCGCATGATCACTCACAGGAATTGTGAATGTGAGCGTTCCGTCCCCATCAACCCGAATGCCTTCTTTTAATTTTGACAATAATTCGGCATCCGGCGATACCGGCTGCGCAGGTTCGTCCATGCCGTTTCCGTCTGCGCTGCTTCTGTCCGTCACGTTCTCACCCTCGCCGCCCTCTGCAGCAAGACCGGCTACGTCGTCATTTCCCATATTCGCGCTGCGGTCATCAGCTCCCGTAAACGTGCAGCCGGCGACAAACAAAAGCACTGCTGCCGTAAGAAGCGCAGCCCGCACAGATGCTTTCTTTTTCTGTGTGATCGCAAGCAGCCTTCTTTTCAATGTTCTTGCGCTGCTGCTCATAGAGGTTGTCGCGGTCAGATACATCCTTCCGCGTTTTAAGGGCACCTGACTGAGCAGACTTCGCCCGTATTCCGCGCACTCCTCCTTTGTGATCTGCGCGGTCACACCCTCGTCACAGGCAAGCTCACAGTCCTTTGCCGACAGGATCGCTGCTGCCCAGACAAGCGGATGAAACCAGTAAACAGTCAGGCAGACCAGCCGCACAAGACTCCAAATATGGTCCTTGTGCCGATAATGCTGCTGTTCATGTGCCAGTGCAAACGCATGGTTCTTCTCATCGGCAAGCGCCGTGTCATTCAGATAAATCGCAGGATGCCACACCCCAAAAAGACAGGGTGTCGCAAGTTTCTCACAGCAATAAACCGGAAGTGTCCTCCTGCCCTCGCTCCTATCTGCCGAATTCATCAACACGCGCGTTCGGCGCAGCCGCCCATACAGCGCCATATTGACCATCAGCAAATACAGGCTCATGACCACCGCGCCGGTCAGCCAGATGATGCCAAGTCGGTTTTTCAGCGCAACAGTCCCTGCAGCCCGCTCTGTCAAGGCGTTCCCAACCATCGCCCCATCCTGCAGACCCCATGTCTCCTGCCGCATGGAAACATTTTGTGCCGAAACGTCCTGCGCCGCATCATCCAACCGCACGACCGCCGCGCTCTGTCGAACCGTCAGCATCGCAGATTTCCCCTCTTGTCCGGACGGCAGATCATCCCCATATCCGTTTTCTCCCGCCACCGTACTTCCGGAATCCCTGACTCCGACATATCCCGGCGATTCCGCCTCCCCGTCAAAAAGCACCTGTAAAGACGGCACATAATTCATGATGCTTAAGGGACTGCCCGGCAGCGCGAACGGTAAAGCCAAACGCAGCGCCACGATCAGCCACAGCGCATAGCGCATGCGAAAGCTGATCCGTCTGCCCACGATCATTCGAAGCAGTATCAAGAATAGTATCAAAACACTCGAACCGATTAATAAATCCTCCACACTCATTCCTCCTTTTTTCGAACAGGAGCCTCGTTTAAGAGCGCGAGCAGACTGTCACGCTCCTCCTCGGTAATCCCTTTTTGCTGCACAAACGCATTCACCATAAGACCAAGACTGCCTCCGTATACGCGCTCAAGCAATGTCTCCGTCTCCTCCATTGCCGCCTGAGAACGCGGAATGCACGTCGAATAAAGCCTTGCACGCTCACCTTCCTGATAGGCGACCGCGCCCTTGTTCTCCAAACGGTTCAGCATCGTGATGACGGTATGCTTCGTCCATCCATATATAGGTTGTATCTCTGCGGTAAGCTGCGTAATCGTCTGCGGTTCCTTCTTCCAGAGCCGTTCCATGAGCTTCCACTCATTTGCCGATAACTGAATATGTTCCATATGAAATTCTCCATCTTTTATATAGGTAGTCACCCGTCTACCACTAGTATACCCACTGGGTAGACATATGTCAACCCAAAAGTGTAAAAATATCTTTTCTGATGAAACAAATCATCGCTATCATCAAACCATTTCATAATTCGCTAATTCATGAATAATACTTCTTGACAAGCGCGCTCTTTTATTGTACTATCTTATAGTCCGAGTTGATTTGTATTTTCTGATAGGATTGATTCGGTATCCTATATGGATGACGATGCGTGGCTCAGCTTGGTAGAGCGCTACGTTCGGGACGTAGAGGTCGCAGGTTCAAATCCTGTCGCATCGACTTATTTAGAAAGGCATGAGTGATAACGCTCATGCTTTTTATAGGTTTTCTGAAGTATTTCCGCTCCCATTCGGGAGCTTTTTTATTGGGGTGATTTAAAAAAGAACTTCCAAAATATATTGACATTATTTTTGAAAATCAATATAGCACAAAAAATATCAATCAGGGAGAGGATTTGTCTTTTATTCTTTGACATAATAGGCTTAACGCAGGTTGACGGTTATCATTGCAGAATGGAGAAAAAAATGAAATTAAGCGAATTGAACATTATTGATTTCCAAAAAAACGGAAATGCTGTTGCATTTCAGACAGATCAGAGTGTACGCATTGTCGTAACATTTATTTCCGACAAAACAGCGGGGCTATATGTGGATTTCAGCGGCAGCTCCGAGCCGGATCGTTCCTATGCGATTGAAACGCTCCCCACAGTTCTGCCAGAAATAAATGTTTCCGAAACGGACGACAGCTTTGTTGTTTCCTCAAAGGAACTTTCCGTAAGGCTCGGCAAACATCATACCCGCATTGATTATCTTCGGAACGGCGCCGTGCTCTCTTCCGAAAATGAGATATGCCGTAACGATGACGGTTCGCTGTACTGCGCGCATCATATGACTGCAAGCGAGCATTTTTACGGGCTTGGCGAGGACAACGACGCTTACCTCGGAAGCATGGACAGACGCGGTACAACAAGAGATATGGTGACGGGTCAGCGTATCAATATCGGTCATGTTACCGCAGATATTCCCGTTACATTTTTTATGAGTACCGGCGAAAGCGCACCCTATGGCGTTTTTGTTGATAACAGTTACAGAATGCTTTTTGATATGGGAAAATCTAAGGATAATGAGTATTTCTGGCATGCGGAGGGTGGAAGCTTCGTTCAGTATTTCTTCTGCGGCGACAGCTTTACGGATATCCTCAGCGAGTACACCGATCTTACCGGAAAACCCTCGTTACCTCCATTGTGGACACTGGGCTATATTCAGTGCAAATGCTCCTATTGGTGCTGGGACGAGATTGACGAGATCATCGAAACACTGGACGAAAAACACTATCCGCTGGACTGCATCGTATTCGATTACGATTGGGCGGAAAATTTCCATAATTTCAAATGGAACAGGCGTTGGAACGGCGACAGCCCGCGAAAAATAGCCGAATATCGCAGTCAGGGGCTTCACTTTATGGTATCCAATTCGGGTCCTATGATCCGCAAAGACAGCGATAATTTTCAAAGCGCACTTGATGCGGGGATACTCGCAAAGGACAAGGACGGAAATACTGTCACCTGCGGACATTACGGCGGCGAACTGATGGATTTCAGCAATCCCGCAATGAAGCAATGGATTCAGCCGCAGCTAAACAGAGTGCTTGACGATGGGATTGAGAGCTGGTGGCTCGACCTTACCGAGCCCGAAGGGGACCCCGACGGAACACAGTATTACGGCGGCAGCAAGGAAAAAGTACATAATCCGTTCTGTCTGATGAACGTCAGACTTTATAACCGGATAACACTTGAATATAACAATAACAAGCGCCCGTTTATCCTTACGAGGACCGGAACCGCGGGAATACAGAAATACAACGCCGCAATATGGTCGGGCGACGTATTTTCAGATTATAAGACCTTCTCCGCACATATCCCTGAGGCTTTGAACACCGCCATGTCCGGAATACCGCTTTGGACGAGCGACAGCGGTGGGTTTATGTCCGCTACGAACAACAGCCTTTACAATGAAAATATCTATAAAAACGATCCCGCCGCACATGCCGCATTATATGAACGCTGGCTGCAATTTGCGTGCTTTTGTCCTATCACAAGAGTCCACCATGCGGGGCAGTCCTCGCCGTTTGTTTTCGGGGAGATGCTTACCGACAGCGCTGCGCATTATGTACGCCTGAGATATCGCCTGCTGCCCTATATATACTCTTACAATTACAACACGCATATCATGGGAAAGCCGATGATGAGAGCGTTGGTATTCGAGTATCCCAATGACAAAAACGTTTTCGACATCAAGGACGAATATCTATTCGGGAGCGAGCTGCTTGTCGCACCTGTAACCGCCGAAAGGGCGACCGAGAGAGATGTGTACTTTCCGGAAGGAAAGTGGTACGATTGGGATTACGGCTACTGCTACGAGGGCGGCAAAAGCTATACCGTATATGCTCCGCAGAACAGAATACCCGTTTTCGCAAAGGGTGGCTCGATTATTCCCATGATAAAGCAGGTATACCACACAAATGATATCGACTGGAAACACATCGACCTGAAAATATATCCCAGCGGGAAGTGCAGCTTTGATATGTACGCCGATGACGGAACAAGCTATGAATTTATGCGCGGCGTTTTTACGATCACTCATATTGAATGTGAGGATAATGAAACAGAGACAAGTATTGTCATCTCCCGTTCCAACTTTTTGTATGCGGCAAATGAATACTGCCTTGAAATTCATGTGAACGCAGAGCCGAAAACAGTCACCTTAGGCGGCAAAGAGCTTGACAGTTACGGGTACAAGCGCTGCGTCGAAAAGGCGGAGAGCGGCTGGTTTTTTGATAAGTTCAACGGGGTGCTGTATGTTAAAATTCCCGCAGATAACGAAATCCTCGAAGAGCTTGTTGTCACAAAAGGAGCGGTAATCAGAAAGCCCTCAGAAAATTCCGAGGAGGAACAGCTATCCGGACAGCTTCCGTTCCTGCTTCCGCCCGCAAGCGCTCCGTGCCGGATAAACTGCGAGAACTACGACCGCGGCGGCGAGGGCATTTCTTATCACAAGCTGACCGATACCAAAAGTGAGATATACCGTATGGACAGCGTCATGATTGATCTTTGTGACGATATCGGCGTAGGCTACAATGTAAAGAATATGGTCGGCGGCGAATGGCTCGAATACACCGTAAACGTAAGAAAGTCATGTGAGTATGTATTCCGGCTGCGTGTTCGCGGCAATGCAGAGATCAGCGTTGATATTGATTCGCAGAACAGCACGCAGATTGTTGCATCACAGGGCGATAAGTGGCAGACCGTATCCTCCTCGCCCATAACGCTTGTTGAGGGGGAACAGGTGGTACGGCTGCTCGTTCATAACGGTAAACTAAGTGCAAACTGGTTCGAGATAGAGGAAGCTTAAAACCTTGATAGAGGGATAGGAAATCATGAAAAAAATATCGCAGGTGTAATCGCAATGTGTATTATTTTATCAATGATATCGGGCTGTACGGGAGACAGCGCTGACTCAGACAAAAAACTCCCGATGGTACGCCGGAAGAAGTGTCGGTCTCTCCAACAGCGAATACCGCGGCAGCAGAAGAAACGTCGGTCTCTTTAACAGTGGATGCCGAGGCAGCGGAAAGGGCGAGATCCGATAGAGAAACTCTTTTGCAGCGCATCGACACGGAATACAACACCTTGCAGACAATAACCGTTCTCGGCAGGGAAATGCCCGACGGAATTGCCGTTTCGGCACTCCAACCGCCGGAGGATACTTCAGAATTTCCCTATATAGAGCTGCATGCATCTCCGTCTGCCATTGTGCTTCGCGGCTGGACGCCGACCGACCTGTCTCTTTATGTTCCAAACGGTTATGTTTCTGTTGAGGTAAAGGGTACAAACGGCGGCGAACGTCTTGAGGTGGGCTTTGAGGAAATCAAGAACGGTCAGAGCGTAAGCGTTACAAAAGTCCTTGACGCGGAGATCACCGACGAATGGAATATTGTAACGATCCCGCTCGCAGAGATCGTAGACGAAACGGATCTTTCGGGCGCAAGGCAGTTTTTAATTGGCGGCGAGGATATTCAGGTGCGAAATATCACGATCAGCTCGCCCGATAAGGAAAAATTTTTTCCCGAGTTTAAGGTAAATCAGCTCGGTTATACGCCCGGTTCCGAAAAGCGTGCCTTAGTGAGCGGCTTTCCCGAAAAACTCGCCGTATATGAGGGAGACATCTTCGAGCTTGTTGACAAAACCACAGGCAATGTAGTTTACTCCGGGCAGCTTTCTATGATAAGCGAATTTGACCAAGCGTATTCGGGTGAGCAGATACTTTGCGCGGATTTTTCGGATTTCAACGTCGAAGGGCGTTATTATCTCCGGGCGGATGGCATCGACGATTCCCTTTCGTTTGAAATATCTGAGAGCGTTTATGACGAGCTGTTGACAAACACCATGCGCTATTACTATTACCAGAGAGCCAACGAGGAGATCACCACGGAGTACGGGGGAAACTACATACGCTCCGACCAAACGCCAAGGGACTTTGAAGCGCCGCTCTCCTATGACCGCGATGTGACGATCGACGTATCGGGCGGCTGGTATGACGCGGGAGATGTTGGTAAGTATGTAAGCCCGGGAGCTACTGCGGCAAACACACTTCTTTGGGCATATTTGATGTTTCCCGACTGCTTTTCGGACGGACAGAACAATATCCCTGAAAGCGGAAACGGTATCCCCGATATCCTCGACGAAGTTCGCGTTGAGCTTGATTTCCTGTTAAAAATGCAGGACAATAGCGGCGGTTTTTATATTAAAGTAAAATCAATGAACGAGAACGACGGGGACGGCGACAGAACCGTCTGGGTGGGCGATGGCGACAGATGTATCACCAACTCCACCGCCGACTGTACGGCTGTGCTGGCGTTTGCTTCCAAAATCTTCAGAGAATATGATCCTGATTACGCGGATACGCTGCTTGAGGCAGCCGAAAGAGGCTGGGCATATATTGAAGAAAACCCGAATATCTACATTGCAACAAATTACTCGGGTGAAAACAATGCAAGCTCCGCTTTCTGGGCTTCAGCATGTGTCTATTACGCAACAGGCAGTGAAAGCGCTCATAGCTGGTTCCTTGGAAATTTCGACAGTTATATCGGCTCTCTGAAAGTGGGTACAAACGGTCATAATGTCGGTAACATGGGCATTTACGGCTATTATACCTATCTGCTTTGCGAAAACCGCGATGAAGAAGTGGTTTCAAAAATAGCGGAACAGTTTGAGGGCTGGCAACGCTCCGTTCTCGGAAGATATGACGCTAATCCGTGGAGAATCGCAATAAATGATTGGAGCTTTTGGTGGGGCAGCTTCAATATCATACTCGGTAACGCTCAGGAAATGTATATAGGCTGCTCGTTGCTCGGGCTTGACACGTCGGACGCTGAGAAGGTTTCGCAAGATGCCGTCAACTTTATCACAGGCGTAAACCCGATGCGCAAATGCTTTATAACAGGCATGGGTGAGAGCCCGATCAAGTGTACCTTCAGCAATATTTATTATGGGGATTCCTCCAATGGAGTTCCTTCGGGTTATATGCCGGGCGGCATCAATTCCTACAACGGCGGTATCATCTCGCGTTTCCCGTTGAAATGCTATTACGACAGCGCAAACGATTGGTTCACCAACGAGAACGCAATATACTGGAATGCCGTCATGGTGTTCAATTCGGCGCTTGTGGTCAGTAAATCACAATAAAAAGCATTCGCACCTTTTGATTAAATTGATGCGCAGAAATAGGCACAATACGACACAGCGGGCAACCATGAGTGAGTTGCCCGCTTACATGTTTGGGTGTTCTTTCATAAACTGCTTCGGAGAACAGCCGTATGTTTTTTTAAAAATATGGTAGAAATGACTGAGACTGTTGAATCCGCACATAAAGCAAATATCGATGATCTCATGAGAACTGTTTAGAAGAAGCTCCGCAGCATAGCCTATACGTTTCTGATTGATGAATTCCGTCGGGGTCATGTTCAGATATTTTCTAAATTCACGCGTAAGATGTTCTTGAGAGGTTCCGGAAAATTCCAGCAGCTTTGGCAGTCCTTCGGTGAAATTCTGCTTGTTGTTCATTTTATCAAGAAGGCTGCGCAGGCGATTGGGAATAGCGACACTCTGCTCTGCTCCGGCTGACAATATTCTGTAGAGAACGGACGGAAGAAGCCCTCTGAAATAGAGCTTGCGCTCATCGGGTAATGTGTGCAGACCGATATAAAGCAGTTTGCGTTCCATGTCCGCCAGATCATAGCCGTTAAGCACCATGTCAGGCGGAAAGCTGCTTTTGGTAAATAAGAGAGGGCTTATGCCCATGAACACGCAGGCAGACTCAAATTCGTTGACGGGAAATCCAACCGAGATCAGTTCAAAATCATGTTTGTTGAAGCTCTCGTAGCTATGGCTGTCCCCTGGGCGAATGAATATCAGAGAACCGCGCGTAAGCAGCTTGTTCTCACCATTTATAAAGTGGATCGCCTTTCCCTTTACGACAAAGAAAATTTCGTAAAAACCTATGTGATTATGAAGCGGATAGGTTTCAGCCACGCTGTGCTGATGAAGAAATCCGCAGCCGCTGCGGCAGTTTTCGGGGGAAAGCTCCAGCTTGATCGCGTCCATTTGGAACCAGCTCCTTGTTTTGGTATAATTGAATCATTACACAAATATGCTTTGTGGTCAAGTGCAACAGAAAAGTAGAAAATGGTGTTGCTTACAATCCTAAGAGATTAAACAGTTGTATTTTAGGCAGATATTGTCTATAGTGGAATTATCCTGTAAATTGTATGTTTGTGCAGGTGTCAGAAGATCAGAAATAAAGGGACATGGAAAGAGGAGCATTCCTGTAATTCAGAAATAATGCCAATTGAATAAAAAGAAACCTCGTCGTAAGATAAGAGTGTTCATCTTGGCGGATGAAACAAAAACACTTTTAATCAAACGGAGGTT
>JAAUZV010000023.1 GCA_014804425.1 Lachnospiraceae bacterium | reverse complement strand
CATAGAATTTTCTTAAAAATTGATCTTCTTCGCCGGAAAGACTTTTTCCTGTTTCCATCTTGTCTTCAATCAGAATCAGCTTGTCCAAGGTTTCCTTTGGAATGGTTTTCCTGCGGAAACTGATTAAATTCATGATCAAAAATGCTGTATCATTGAATTTATATACTAAATTATCAAAAACAAACCGCTTCATAAACTTTCTCCCATTCACCATGTCGCAACTACACTCGAATATCTTTTCTTTTGTAGTTTATCATACCTTACTTCTAAATTCAACTTATAAAATGAAAATATTCGTTTTTTTCATCCCCTGCCTGCTTGTTGCTTGTGTGCCGCAAAAAAAGAGCAGCCTCTCCTCAGAGATACTGCTCTTTTCCTTCCACCTTCAACTGCTCCACGATATTCTTTACTTCCTGCGCCTTATCCTTATGGCAGACTAAGATGGCATCGTCCGCCTCGACAATGATCAGGTCCTCCACGCCGAGCGCCGCGATCAGCTTGCTTTTGGCATAAGATATACAGTTTTTTGTATCCAAATGCACCTGTTCGCCGTATATGACATTTCCATCCTCATCCGGCTCATACAACGCCTGCAGCGCATCCCAGCTTCCGACGTCGTTCCACCCGAATTCGCCGATCAGCACAAGTACCTTATCGGCGCGTTCCATGATCCCATAATCAATGGATATTTTCGGGATTGTCGGATAGACTGCTTCCAGCACCTCCCGCTCCCGCGGTGTATTCATCGCCCTGCCGATCTGCTCCAGCTTTTCATAAATATCAGGCAGCAGCCGCTTGAAATAAGCAAGGATCGTCGATGCCTTCCACACAAACATGCCGCTGTTCCATAAAAAACTACCGCTCTTGACATACGCCTTCGCCGTACGGATATCCGGCTTTTCCACGAAATCGACCACATCATAATACTCGCGGTGCTTTCCCGCCTTATACTGGATATACCCGTATCCGGTTGAGGCAAACGCCGGTTTGATGCCGATCGTCACAAGTCTGCCCGTTTTCTCCGCCACTGCCACCGCACGCTTCATCACCTTCGTGTATTCCTTCGGCTGCTTGATATAATGGTCGGAAGGCAGAATACACATCACGCCGTCCCCGTGCTTTTTGATGATCTCCATTGCCGCATAACCGATGCATGCCGAGGTATTGCGCGCCGCCGGCTCGGATAAAATATGCTTCTCGTCAAGACGTCCTGCGGTCGCCTCCAACATTTTCGGTGTCTGCGCAATGTTCGTCACGACAAAAATATTCTGTTTGTCCACAAACTCCGCAAGTCTGTCCACGGTCTCATTTACCATGAGATCCGAACCGGTCAGATTTAAGAATTGTTTCGGTATATCCTGTCTTGAAAGCGGCCAAAAGCGGGTACCGCCGCCGCCCGCAAGAATCACTCCGAATGTGTTCATCAAATGCTTACTTCCTTTCTTACATTCGGGCCTGCTCCACATTCTCGCAAAACCACGCGTATGCCTTTGCGACGCCTTCCTCTAGCTCTACCTTATGCCGCCAGCCCAAACCGTGCAGCTTTGTCACATCCGTCAGCTTTCTGGGCGTTCCGTCCGGCATTTCGGTATTCCATACGATCTCGCCTTCATAGCCCACCGTTTTTTTGACAAGCTCCGCAAGCTCCTTTATCGTGAGCTCCTTGCCCGTTCCGATATTCACATGCTGTTCGCCGCTGTAATTCTCCAGCAAAAATACACAGGCATCCGCCATATCGTCCACATATAAAAATTCCCGAAGCGGCGTTCCCGTTCCCCACAGCTCGACCGTCTCTTTTCCCGCCGTCTTTGCCTCATGAAACTTGCGGATCATCGCAGGCATGACATGGGAACCCTGCAGATCGTAATTGTCATACGGTCCGTATAAATTCGTCGGCATACAGGAAATGAAGTCATCCCCGTACTGACGCTTATAAAACTTGCACATTTCCAGACCGGCTATCTTGGCAACGGCGTACGCCTCGTTTGTCTCCTCCAGCGGTCCGGTCAGCAGCGCGTCCTCCGGGATCGGCTGCGGCGCCATCTTCGGATAAATGCAGGTGCTTCCGAGAAACAGCAGTTTTTTCACCTGATATTCATGACTGCTCTGGATGACATTGCACTGAATCTGCAAATTGCTGTAAGCGAATTCCGCCGGTTTTGTATTGTTGGCATTGATGCCGCCGACCTTCGCAGCCGCAAGCACGACGACATCCGGCTTTTCACTCGCAAAAAATTCCCGCACCGCCGCCTGATCGCAAAGATCAAGCCCCCTGTGCGTTCTTCCGATCACATTCGTATATCCTTTTTCCTTCAGACTGCGGACAATGGCGCTTCCGACCAATCCGCGGTGCCCCGCCACATAAATCTTATCCGTCTTTTCCATTTTTATCCCTCATTCCGTTTTCGTATATGTCATGCGAAAAGAAATTCTTAGGCGAAATTTATTTCGCCTTGTCTTTGTTTTCCACAGGCTTAGGATTTCTCTTCGCACTGTACTCCTCACAGCTCAAACCCGCGATCGCTTTCATATCCGCATCCATCATCATTTTTACGAGCTGCTTAAAGTCCACCTTGCGTTTCCATCCGAGCT
Organism: Lachnospiraceae bacterium; assembly: GCA_014804425.1. Lineage (GTDB taxonomy): Bacteria > Bacillota > Clostridia > Lachnospirales > Lachnospiraceae > DLAJ01. Next base: position 3,040 of record JAAUZV010000023.1, on the reverse strand, counting down.
CTTTTTCCGCTTTCGCACAGTTTCCCCAAAGGAATTCGACCTCCGCCGGACGATAAAATTCGGGATTCACATCGACATAGAGCCTGCCCGTCTCTGCATCATAGCCCTTCTCGTTCACGCCCTCGCCCTCCCAGCGGATCGTGATACCGAGATTGGCGAACGCCTCCACGACAAACTCCCGTACCGTATGCGTCTCATTCGTCGCGAGCACATAATCCCCGCATTTATCCTGCTGGAGCATAAGCCACATGCCCTCGACATAATCACCTGCAAAGCCCCAGTCGCGCTTTGCATTCATATTGCCGAGAGACAGCCTTTCCTGCTTTCCCGCCATGATATTAGCCAGCGCAAGCGTGATCTTTCTTGTCACAAAATTTTCTCCGCGTCGCGGGGACTCATGATTGAACAGGATACCGTTGCAGGTAAACATGTTATAAGACTCTCTGTAATTGACTGTGATCCAATAGGAGTACAGCTTTGCCACGCCGTAAGGACTTTTCGGATAAAACGGCGTCTGCTCGCTCTGCGGCGCCGTCTCCGGGATTCCGCCGAACAGCTCCGAAGTGGAAGCCTGATAATAGCGGCAGTTTCCGCCGTTGACACGGATCGCCTCCAACAGCTTCAACGTGCTTGTCCCTGTCGCATCCGCCGTATACTCCGGCACTTCAAAGGATACGCCCACATGGGACTGCGCCGCCAGATTATACACCTCGGTCGGGCGGATCTCCCCGATCAGCCGCATCAGATTGCTCGAATCGGTCGTATCCGCAAAATGTAAGAAAAATTTCACTTTATAGTATTTCGAATTGATCAAATGATCAATCCTCGCCGTGTTCGATATGCTGTGCCTGCGGATCAATCCGTGTACCTCATATCCTTTTGCCAGCAGAAATTCCGCAAGGTAAGAGCCGTCCTGCCCCGTAATGCCGGTGATCAATGCAATATTGCTCATCTGTGAGCCCTCCTCTTTCTATTCAAGATGATTCCCAAAAATAATATCATTTTGCGATTTCTTTTCAGAGTATACTATTGTATAATTATGGTATCAACCTATATTATTGCGAAAAAATTGTATTTTATTGCTATTTTTACATAGAAAGGATTTTAGATTGAAAAATCAAAGATTTTTCAATCGGCAAATTTGTGCTGACGCCCAAATTCGCGGGCTGTCGGCAACATGGAGAATTATTATGGCAAACACACGATCCGAGCGCGTCCTCGTCACCCCCTCCTCCTATGCAAAAACGCATTACCTTTACGTTCAGGAGGTCGGTTCCCTGCAAAGCTTAGAGCCCCATATCAGCAGCCGTAAGAACTTAAATTCCTATCTGTTCTTTGTCGTTCTGAGCGGACGCGGCACGCTTACCTATGAACATCAGACTAAAAACTTAAAAAGCGGTGACTGTGCCTTTTTGGACTGCCGCAGCCCCTATGCGCACGAAAGCTCCGAGGAAGAACCGTGGCGCCTGACATGGGTTCATTTTAACGGAGCGGATGCCGCGCATTTTTATGAATCTTACTTGGAACAGGGTCATCCTTTTTTCTTCCGCCCTGTTAGTATACTTCCATTTGTGGAAACTATCAGTCAATTATATGAAATCAGCCGCGACCGGACCTTTATGAACGAGCTGAACGCTCATTGTCTTTTGACGGAACTCATTTCGCAGATTTATTCGCAGCAGAATGAAAGCTCTGACACCGCGCCTGCCAAGCTGCAGCAGATTCACGAGTACATCCGGCTTCATTATGCCGAAAAGATCACGTTGGATCTTTTGTCGGAATTGTTTTTCATCAGTAAATACCATATGTCGCGCGAATACCGGCAGACATACGGCATGACGCTTGTCAGCGACATTACACAGCGGCGCATCGCCCACGCAAAGTCCGCACTGCGTTTTTCCGAACTTCCCGTCGAATCCGTCGCGGAGGAATCCGGTTTCTTAGACAGCGCTTATTTTATCCATGTGTTCAAACGCGCCGAGGGCATGACGCCGCTGCAATACCGCAAAAAATGGAAAAGTCTATGAATGCCTGTTCCGAATCCATCTGCCCGGAAGACGCTCCAGTGCTCCCAACAGAACTGCCGCCGCGGCTGAAACCGCAAGCGCCGCAAGATACCCGGGCAGATCCAGCTTCACATAGGATTTGACAAACAGAAATGCTTTTTCGTACACAAACCCGTGCACCAGCCAGATATAGGTTGACTGCATTCCCCACCACGCGAAAAAAGTCTCAAGCGCCCTCGCATGAGAGCATACGGTCAGCAGTCCGTAAATGAGCAGCGGCGTCAATAGAAAATCCATTCTCCCGTAAGCAGGACCTGTCGCCAACGCGACCCGCAGCGCTATGACCATACCGATCAGCGCCACGGACAGACATACCGATAACCGGCTGCCCAAGTCCTGCAGCAGATGATCCGCCCGCTGATACACGCGGTAACGCGCGATCACATAGCCCACGATAAATATCATCAAAAAAGAAATTCTGAGTCCGCGTCCGGCAGCCAACAGTCCGTTCCATAACACCGGCAGCCACAGCTTCCCCACGAATATCACGATCAGACAGACTATCACAAGCGCCGCATAAAACAACCGCTTCTTTTTTGTCTCTTCCGCTCTGTCAAAGCGTGTCAGAAACAGATCAAACAGCGGCAGCACCAAAAGCATCTTGGCATATTGTTCCACATACCACCATGCCGCATTATAGGTCGGGTTCAGCGCCGTCAGATTCCCCCAAAACAGCTCCGGTGTAAAAGGTCTTTTCAGAATTCCGAAGAAAACACACATAAAGATCAGCAGTACCAGCCAAAGCTTTCCATACAATTTCAGGATTCGCAGCAGCACACAGCGATATTCCGCAAACATTCTCCCGAAAAACCGCTCCCGCGGCTGCCGTTCCATTCCATAGTACATGCCATATCCGCTGACAAACGCAAAGATTCCCACGCAGATCTTACAAAACCACGCGATCCGCCTGACAACATCCGGCTGCACAAAAGGCAGAACCGATTCATATTCCGTCACATAGGCATACAAATGAT
>JAAUZV010000022.1 GCA_014804425.1 Lachnospiraceae bacterium | reverse complement strand
CCTCTGTCCATCAAGTACAGCCCGCCGTTCATGATGCGCAGCTCACAATGCACCTTACTTACACCGGGCGTATTCTCCGGGAAAAGAAGATGGCATTTCGCCCTGCTGCGCCCCATCACCATACATCCGGTGACGGTAAAGCTGTTGTTCGCAAAAATTCCCTGCGTACCGATGATCTTCGGCGCTCCCCGCACCGGCATAGCGCTCTGGTATGCTTCCATATGCCTGCGCGCCATGTACTGTTCTCTTTCCCTCGCAATCTGCGCCTCGCGCTTTTTATCGCGACGGATCATATAGATCAGGAAGATCAACACGATCAAAAACACAATGGCAACTGCAACTGCCAAAAGAATCACATACAGATCAGGACCGCTTTTCTTTTCGTTTTCGTCCCCCTCCGCAACCACAGGTACCGCAGGCTGCTCCTGCAGATCGTATTCATACTGCGACGCGCTGATCTTGTCATAAGAGATATGCAGGTTATCGAGCGCATCCATGACATAGTCCACATGTGTGACAAATCCGATCCAGTTTCCGCCGTCGGAATCCGCCGCGATCGCCTCGTTGATGCCGATGACATAGCCCTGCACCGTCACCGTCGGCCCGCCCGAATTGCCGTGATTGATGTCTGCATCGATCAAAAAATAATCCACGCCGTCAGAGATAACGCTGCATTTTGTAATAATGCCGGATGTGATCATCTGATCCTTCACAAGCGAAGAAAAATCCCCGTCATAATAAGTCTGGTCAGCATACTCGTCCGCAATACCCGGATAACCGAGCGTATACACCTGCGTCGTAACTTCAATATTCTCACTGGCGATCATCGGCAGCGCCACTCTGCCCGCGACCTTTCGCTCTGTCCGCAGAATCGCAATATCCGTCATGGCGTCCGCATAGAGCACCTCGACGTCATAATTGCCATCGTCAAGCGTGTCCCCCGTTGCAATATAAACCGACTCATACGTCTCATCATCATCATAATTCGGATTTACTACATGATAACAGGTGACAAACAGATCTGTCTCCTCTCCCGCACTTCCGACACCGAACGCGGATCCCATGTAATAATAATCCTTATCCTCATACATGACTCTGACAACGCCGTTTCGCGCATCCAAGACCTTCTGCGTCGCGCGCCCTGTCGCCTCTGTCTTTATACTTCCCGCAAAAAGCAGCGCACATGCCAGCCCTGCGATCATTCCTCTTCCCGCTTTTCTCATATCCGTTCCCCTATCTGTCTTCCGCTTCATCTGCGTAGCTTGTTTCATTTTTTACGTAATCATGTTTATTTTATCATCCCGGCGTCATGTCCGCAAGCACGTATAGAATCGAATTTCGCCAAATTGCCCCGCTCTTTGTGAATAGTACGGCAAAATCAAAAACACGGTTTCCGTTATTTGTCATTTATGGTACACTTAACATGACATGAATCTCCATGCTGTGCAATTGTTTTCAGACAGACCAATGATACCTAAATTCATTACAGGAGGGTTCACATGATCAATGAATTAGACAAAGTAGACTTTATGGGACTGGACAAAGTGGATCAATCCAAATTAATCCTTGTGATCACAGACCATTTGGATTGGCAGTTTGTGAGAGGCCATTTGCTGCTATTACAGGAAAAGCTGAATAATTATATCAATTATATTTTAAACGGAGACTATAAAGACACTTATCCGGAAAACATTCATTGTTTTCAAATCATGATATATGTACAATATCAACCCCATAAAAAATTTGAAAAACTTTTAACAAAGTTTCGTAAAGAACTGGCAAAACAGGTCCCTGATGTTCCAATCGAAATCGATTATCAGTTCGTTGCAGATGAAGATTAACGAAAAAAACAAGAACCCAAATTAAAAACCTTCCATATCAAAAAACTCCCCGCATGCCAAAGCATGCGGGGAGCGCTATCTCTATTGATTCCATCCTATTTTGTGAATACCGTTTACTCCACATCCTGCAGAGCCGCATAATTTTCCTCGCCGGTACGCACCTTAACGACACGGTCCACATTGTATGCAAAAATCTTTCATTTAAGAACCGTCTTCAAGTCATCATCTGAATGATCTTCTTATCCGTCTCGCGCATTCCGTCACGGCCCAGCTCAGATATATTATGGATCGTGTTCTCGACACCTTTGCTCACAAGTCCGTCTCCTGCGTAGAATTGGTTTCCTTTTTCATACATTTCAAATCCCAAAATACCGGCTTCGACCGCCATCACAATTTTAGCAGCACAGCTTGGCTTGGCGCCATCACATATCATTCCGCTTGCAATGGCAACGGCATTCACGATCTCATGTTCGATTACCCGTCTGTCCTTGGTCAGCAGATAGGCAATCCCTGCGCCGGCGCCCACGCCCGCACTGACAACTCCACAGTAGGCTGACAGCCTTCCGATGCCGCTCTTCAAATGCAGGGTCACCAGATTAGAGACGATCAGCGCCCTAAGCAGCTCCTCCTCCGATTTTCGGAAATATCTTGCATATACGATCACCGGAAGGCTTGCCGTGATCCCCTGATTGCCGCTTCCGGAATTGATCACCACCGGCAACTCGCAGCCACCCATTCTCGCATCAGACGCAGCGGCCGCATATGCGACTGCCTGCGTTCGGGCATCATCCCCCCTGCACGCGATCACTTTACCGATCCCGGCTCCGTAGCGTTCCTTCAGTCCGACTTCCGCTATCCTGACATTACATTCCATTTGTCTTAGGAGTACTTCTTTTACATCGGAAAGCTCCGCTTCATTTGCAAAATTGTAGATTTCCTCTACCGTCAAAAGATCATAATCCAATTCATTCTCTTGATCCGCCGCAGACTCATTATTTTCGTACAGAAGCTCTCCATCCTTCTCGATTCGGACAATATTCGTATGTGTGTCCTGAATTTGAACAGAAGCTTCCTGCCCGGCACCTTTCAGTACCAGCTTCATATCCAATACATGATCGCTCTCCAGATGTTTTACCTTGTATGACATCTCTGTCATTTTCTCTCCGAGGGATTCTATCTGTTCCTGACTCACCTGAGAAATAACCTGTAATTGCTTGTCAGCATCGCCATAAAGGATTCCAAGCGCAGCAGCAGTCTCCAGTCCTTTTCTGCCGCCGCTGTTCGGTACGATCACACTTTTTACATTTTTGATGATATTGCCGCTTGCATAAATCTCCACCTGCTTTGGCTGAAATCCTAACACGTCTCTTGCCTTTGCCGCGCAATATGCAATGGCAACAGGTTCCGTGCACCCCATTGCCGGAACCAATTCCTTCTTCAAAATGGATACATAAGTTTGATAGATTTTGCTTGTTTTTTCCATATCATCTAATCTCCAAATCACGATTTCATTTTATCACAGTCCGATGATATGCTCAATCCCATCTATCATCCGAAATTTTGGATGTTGCCATTCTACTGTTCCCGACTATTTCCCGCTCGGCTTTATTGGTTCTTTTTGCACTCCGGATAGGGAAGCTGCTCCTGACTGGATGCGGTCGCCTTGGTAAGCTGTAAAACGATCTCGCTGAAATATCTGGGACTTACCTCAGAGAGTGCATATTGATTCTCCTCCTTTACCATGTCATAGACATAGCTGCCGCGCTCCACCGTACGCGCTTTATAGAATTTTGCGCTGTAGACGGTCACTTCATCGTTTTCATCTCCCACAAAGCTGCCGGAGAATTCCAGATCAACGCCCACATTTTCGTCCTCTCTGTAGAAATCGTAATATCCGCCGGCATCCTGCACGCTTCCTCTGTACCAGCCCTGACTCTGGAGCTTGCCGGACAAGGATAAGCCGTTCAGCAGCTTACCGCCGAAACGGGTAAGCTCCTTCTGCTTCTTTTCCTCCTCCGTGATCCGGTAAATGGGACGCTCCATCTGTTCGATGGGCTGGGTCACCTCATAGTCGGATAATTGTTCCTTCCATGTTTTCAGACTTTCTTCGTCAAGCTCGATAGGATGCACCAGACCGATCATGGCATCCTCCGGCAGCTCGTACTCATCCTCATCCATGGTGTTGAAGCTTCCGTCCTCCATATAGCGGAAGGTACTTGTAAGCGCACCGTCCGCATAGACGCCCCAGATCAAGCCGATCGCAAACTGGTGCATCACCGGATTTTTTACAAACAGCTCCTTCCACTGCTCCGCCTTCCACAGACGTTCCGCGCTGAGCGCCTGCTCCAGACGAAGCTTTTGATTGGTCACAACGGCCTTTAACTGTTTTTTCAACAGCTTATAGGCATCGCTTGCCGCTTTGGACTTTTCAGGATCATCCTTTTTGCCGGGAGCGGGCAGACTCTTTACCTTCTTGCCGTCCTCATCGTATACTTGAAGCTCCAGCGCGGCTGTCAGCGTCACTTTAAAGCTCCGGGTTCCGTAGTCAAAGGTCTGCTCCATCCGCTCATTAAAGCCCAGATTCGGTACAATACGGTCCTCAAGCTCCGCCCTTGTGATACCCAGCTCTTTGGCGGCATAGGTCAGTGCGTCCGCAGCCGCTTTCCGCACCTGACGATGCTTGAATTTGCGCGAAATCTGATCCACGATCAACAGCGCCGTAGGGCTGCCGTTTACGGAAAGCGCCTTGACTGCGTCAGCCGCAATCGCTCCTCTTGACGCCTCCGCCCAATCTTTGATCTGTGCGTGCAGAACAGGTACGATCTCCTCCCCGCCATGAATAGACGTCGCATACAGCACCCATTTCTTTTTTGATTCCGCTCCGGTTTCCAGCCACTTGTTAAACAACATCCCCATATAAAAGGCCAGCTCTTTTGCGTTCAGATCCGCGGCAAGCTTTGCGGCTTCTTTGTTTACACCCGGTATGTTCATATCCGCATAAGCGACAAGAACCGCTGCCAGATCGTCCTCGGATGCCGGCGTGCCGTCCAGCTTGTGTACCTCCGTAAACGGCGCTCCTGTTTCAAACACCCACGCTACCTTCCGTTTCTTTCCGCCCTTCAAAATTGCCTTTGCAAGCTCGCCGGTTGTCTGCTCCCCTGCCTGTTCTGCCTCGTCGCTTTCTATACCGAGACAGTTTTGCAGCAGCTCTTTTATTTTTTTACTCTTCTCGACGGCAAGCGCCGCTTCGAATGCATCGCGATAGGAGGATACGCCCCATTTTTTCAGTACCAGTACGGACATCTCGCGCTCCTGGGATTTCTTTGAGCTCAGCATGGCCTTGATCTGCGGCTCCCATTCCCTGTGGCTGACATAGACCGCCTCCAAAAGCTCCCGTACCTGCTTCGAGCTGTCCATAGCACAGGATAACAAGACCTCGCTGTACTCCTGCCAAAAATAATCCAGTACCCGGATGCAGAGATAGCGGACGATCGCAGAGCCTTCTTTCGCAGCGGACGCAAACTCTCCGCCCCATTCCGGTTTTTTCATGCGCAGCACCGACACACATTCGTCCATGTATGCCACCTTGCTCTTTTCGGAATAGAAACCATCATAGATTGCTCCCAGCGAATCCATCTGATAAGCAAACGGAAGCTGTTCTTCCCCGTAAATCTTCAGGATGTCCATGATCTCCTGTTTATCCACTGAATTAGAACCATCATACCAATACGATCTGAAATGCTGCGACTTCATGCCCAGGCCTTCCAATACCACGGCCCGGCGGTACATCTGCTGCTCCTTGCTGTTGCTCTTGAGCGTGCGGATTTTCCCACAGCGATTGGAATCATAATCATATCCGCCCCGCCATTCCTCCACAAACGGATACAACGCATCCAGATTTTCCTCACCCAGCAAATACTGTTTCGCCTCAACCTTTCCTTTATTGATACGACCGACGAGCTCCTCCGCCAGCTTCACACGGAATTCTCCATCGCTTGATAAGCTCATTTCCTGATACAGCTTCGGGTTCGCCGTCTCTGCCTTTTTTAACAAATACTGATAGTCATCGGTGGATAATTTGGAGATTACCTGTTTGATGACCTCCGGGTGATTTTGGATCATACGCCGTAGCGGTGCGTCCGCCCCTTGTCTCAGGCACCAAAGCACATAGCTTTCTTTTTTGATGGGAAGCAGATTCTCCAGCTCCCCGATATGGTCAAAAAACCATACCCTGTCACCGATTTTTATACAAATATCAAGGGTTGTATCCTTATTGATCTG
>JAAUZV010000021.1 GCA_014804425.1 Lachnospiraceae bacterium | reverse complement strand
AGAGGGGGAATGATGTGGCAATGTGCATTTTTCACAAAGATTTGGAAGAAAAAAAGAAGTGTTTTGGGACATGAGTGTCCTCCTTTCAAGAAGTGTGGACAGGGAGCAAAAGCGAGATGCATCAGTCAGATGAAATCATGCAGTCGGGCGTTGTGTGTCAACGGAGTCGCAGGACTTCGCGCTTAAAAGCTGCTGCCTGTCAGTGAAAAGAAACAGAAATGAGAAAAAGAATGCGTTGCATTCCGCAGCCGCATGTGAGAGAACCCACAGCCGTATGTCCGCATCACGGACAATTCAGTTAAGACAAGTGTAGCAGAGGGGGAATGATGTGGCAATGTGCATTTTTCACAAAGATTTGGAAGAAAAAAAGAAGCATGAAAAGGAAAAAAATACCGGCATTATGTATAAAAGGAGTCGTATTTATTCGTGATAATTAAGGAATATGCGGGAAAGTTGCGAATGATACCCTAAAAAGCGCGAAATGTGTCGAAATGGTTAAAATTTATGCTGATTATATTATAATGAGCCAATAGGCGATTGCGAACCGGTTTCGCAAACACCTAATAAACATAAAGGAGTCTATATGCTCTTGCAGATTTATTTCAATATCGCTTTCTTCCCAATCTCATAAAAAAGCAAAAAATTCCCCTCGACGCTCTTGATTCGTTCATGGGTGAACGTGGTAAGATAAAAAATAAGCACATTTCAGAGAAAGCAGGAAATTTGCGGGCTATTGGCAGCATGGAGGATTTGTATGCAGACAGCGATATGTGATGATATACAAAAGGAGCTTAACACAATCCGGGCAGCTTTAGATACTTATGCGGAAGCACATCCTGAATTGCGTTTTACTATTGATGAATACGGTGCGGCGGTTGATATCTTAAATGCAGTGGAAAAAGGAAAAATATATGATATCGCTCTTTTGGACATTTGTATGCCGGGGGTCCTCGGAACGGATGTTGCGGAGGAAATGCTTTCCAAAAGCCCGGATATGAGTATTATTTTTCTGACAGCCAGTGACGAATATGCGGTAACAGCGTTTGCGCTGAATGCCACTCATTATCTGCTCAAACCTTTTTCGCAGGAACAATTTAACGAAGCGCTTGACCGTGCGGTTAAAAAAAGAGAGGATCAGAATTTCCTTTCCATTGCCTGTGTGGATGGTATATATCGGGTCTGCGTAAGTGAAATAGTATCCATAGAGTCGCAGAACCATTATCTGCGGCTCAATCTCTCTTCCGGCGAGATTCTTAAGCTGCGCATGAAATTGTCGCAGATGTTTACGGAGTTGTGCGAGTATTCCGGCTTTATCAAAGTGGGAGCCTCCTATGTTGTGAACCTTGCTTTTGTGAGCAAGATTTCCGGAAATACTTTGGAAATGCTGAACGGCGTTACCATTTCTATTCCGAGAAGAAGCGGTAAGGAAGTGCAGAAAACCTATATGGATTTCTGCCGGGAGGAGGCGTTGAAATGAGCGGATGCTACCAGCTTCCTGGCCTGTTTCTTACAGCACTGTGTCATGCGATCGTAATCTATTATGTGGCAGAACACAGATACTCCAAGAAGAATTTTGTGCTTTATAGCTGCATTTATATCCTCAGTTTTGTCAGTATGGGCAGCTATGGGTATGCAGCGGGTGGAAAAACCGGATTTTTCCTATATTTGGGAATTGTAGCGTCATTGTTTCTCTATTCCTGCATTGCTTCAAAGGACGGTTTTCCCAAAAAGTGTTTTCTGTTTATCACTTACTTTTGCTTATTTACGATTTTAGATAATGTATTGAAACTGATGGTTAAATTATTTCTGCAACAGATTTCTGAAGTGGCAGGATATTATGTGGCAATCGTGCTGCGCAGTATGGTCTTACTGCCGATATCGGCTATGTATAGGAAGTATGCGGCAGAAATCTTACGTTCTCTGACAGTCAGCGGTAAAAGATGGTGGAATCTGGCGCTGATCGCCCTGCTGTTCTATCTGTCACAGGCTGCGGTAACGGTTTTGAATGCGAGAGATTTCATGTCGAATGTGTATTTGCTTTTGACGTTTGCCGCAATCAGCTTTCTTATGTGTGCAGTATATGGCGTTGTTTTCAGCAATATCAGTTACATGAAAAAAGAGGCGGAGGCGGCATTCGTCCGCCAGAATGCAGAATATCTTTCTAACCGGCTGTCTGTCCTGCAATATGCAGAGGAGGCAAACCGCAGGCTCCGGCATGATATGCGGCACCACATGGCAGCGATCGCGGAATATGCAAAAACAGGCGATACTTCAGCCATCCTTTCCTATATCGAAGAATACGGCACTGAAATCTCGGAGGCAGCCGTAAAGAGGTATGCTGAAAACCAGACAGTAAACAGTATTCTTTCTGCCTATGCGGGCAAGGCAGAGGGAAGCGGCGCTTTCTTTTCGGTACGGTGTCGTGTCCCAAAAGAATTAAACATACGGGAAATCGACCTGATCGCCCTTTTGGGGAATCTGCTTGAAAATGCCCTGCACGGGTGTCAAGAGTCCGGAAAAGAAAAACAATGTATTGAAATTCATATCCGTCTGAAAAACAACCGGCTGGTCATCGTTTGTAATAACACCTGCTCCGATAAGCTGAAGCTTTCCGGCAGTCTGCCTGCCGGAAAAAGCATCGGTATTTCCAGTATTCTTTCCGTCTGTCAGAAGCATGACGGTAATTTGGATTACAGGATAGAAAATAATCTTTGTTCCGCCCGTGCGGTCTTGAATTTATCAGCCTGTCAATAAGTCCGTAACATTCTGTTCCGCCAAATCTGCCTAAAAACCGACCAAATCTGCCAAAGCCACTTTTTTAAGTGGTTTTTTGTTATAGTGAATTGGGATTAAATATCAATTCGGGATATATGAATCATATCACAGAAAGAGGGATAAAAACGCTATGCTTAAACCTATGATGAAGAATTTTGAAAACAAACTACTTAATAAAAACATGCAGGAAAAAATGTCAATCTCATTCAGCATGGTGATAAGACTTATGATAGCATGTCTGATCGTTGCGGTTGCCGGCTTAACTTACGTGTCTTCGAAGCTCAAGACCTTTTATCAGTCTTCCTATAACAATGTAGCGTTGGCGCATTCCAGTTATGGGAATCTTCAGGAAGGTGCAAAGAACCTTCTTCACGCATGTCTGATATCGGATCCTGAGGTTGTTGAAAGCAGACTCGCGTTGGCAGATACCTGCTTTGATAAGATGAAGCAGGAGCTGATTGATTTGAGAAGTACCAGTTTTGCGGATAGATCCGTATTTGATGCAATGGATGGCGATATAGAGGTAATCGATGCATTGGTTGTACAATTTCGTGATTTCAGCCGCCAAAATGATATCGAAAATGCATTTATTGTATATAGCCAGCAAATGCTTTCGTATTTTGCTGATATAGCCACTAATATCACAACCATTGAGGAAGTTGAGGCCGAGAATGCAGCGGCTATGTACAAAGCTTCTCAAATTACCAAGTACATCTGCATCATCATATTGGTCATCGCAGGCGCTCTCAGTATTCTGCTCGGAAGGAATGTTTCCGCAATCCTGTCCAAGGCACTCAACAGCTCAACTTCCGAGCTGCAGGCGGCGTCCGTACAGATGGCATCGGGTAATTTTGATGTCAGCATCCACTATACATCAGAAGATGAGCTTGGCGGTCTGGCAGAGTCCATGCGAAATATGGTGGATACAACACGTGCAATTGTTTCTGACACGGGCAGGATGCTCAGTGGTCTGGCAGATGGCGATTTTACCGTACAGACAGAAATGGAAGAAAGATATGTCGGTATTTATGAAACACTAAAAAATGCGATGCAGAATTTAGAAATCCGGCTAAGTGAAACAATATTGGGCATCGGAAATGTAGCCGATCAGGTAAATACCGGAGCTGCACAGCTTGCCCAAAGTGCACAGCAGCTTGCGGAAGGTGCCACAGAGCAGGCCGGCGTCATTGAGGAGCTGACATCACAGGTTGAGAATGTGACGAATATGACAAATGATAATGCGGCGGAAACACTGAAGTCGGCAGATAGTATCGAAACGATTGCGAATGAAGCGATGCAGGGACAGGAGGAAGTTTATAAACTGATCGATGCGATGGATAAAATCAACAGCACATCGAAGGAAATTGAAAATATCATTGCGGATATTGAAGATATTGCTTCACAGACGAATCTGCTTTCGCTGAATGCTTCCATAGAGGCTGCAAGAGCCGGAGAAGCAGGAAAGGGATTTGCTGTTGTGGCGGATCAGATCGGAAACCTTGCTGCCATCAGCGCGCAATCTGCTGTTCATACAAGAGAACTGATTGCCAAGGCTCTTGGTGAGGTTGCAAACGGAAGCAGGATCACAATGAATACCGCTGAGGTTCTGAAGAAGGTGCTGAGCTCCATGGACGGAATCAAGGAAAATGCCAAAAACTCAAGCGAAGGCTCCAAACATCAGGCAGAAATGATGAGGGAGATCTTGTCCGGAATTGAGCAGTTTTCCACTGTCGTACAGACGAACTCCGCTATGGCGCAGCAGACCTCCGCTACCAGCGAGGAGCTGACAAGCCAGTCAGAAACCTTAAACAGTATGGTTTCTGCTTTTAAAACCAACGCCTCATAGCCGCATCGCAAGAGGGTGTCACAAAACTATGATCAAGGAAAGTCATAGAGGTGGCATCCTCTCTTTATGTCTCTAAAATGCGGCCGTTCTATTTCTTTTCCGAATACTTCTTTCCCCGATACTTCCAAAGCTTTTCATTCATCTTTTGCGCATCCTGCTTCGATTTGTGCCAGGTAACACCGGAAACAATCCCATAAACAACGGCTATGGAAATAAGCATAACGGTCAGGCTGACCGCATTGTTAATCTGATACCATTGATACCTGTTTCCGAATCCTAAAACGATCAGATTGATAACCACATAATGAATCGCGGTCCGAACCCAAACCTCCCATTTTTTCATGACAACATCCCATGGAAAAATAAAGCAGCTCAATGCACATAAAAGAGAAACCATTAACGCCTGCCAGAGCACCACTGGATCGATTGCCTCCGTCGGATCAACGACCGTTGTAAACAGCGCTACCAGCGCCATCACACAGGTCGAGATCATGCAAAAACAATCCCACAAAAATTTAAGTCTTCTTTTCATACTCCATACCCCTATCAGAATTTGCGTTTTCCTTTTCTGTCATCAGCCTCTACAAGCCCAGCTTTTCTTTCAATCCCGCTGCATACTGCCTGGAGACGAGCAGCTTTTCACCGTTTTCCATGCATGCCTCAAATCGTCCGTTAAAACCGGGACTGAAATTTTTTACTTTGGAAAGGTTGATGATCGTCGATTTGGATGCGCGGAAAAAATCCGTGTGCCGGAATCGTTCTTCGATGTCGTACAGTCTGCCCTTCACGTCATAAACGTCTTCTCTCGCATACGCAAACACACGGTTATCCACGGACTCAAAATAATAAATGTCGGAGGGCGGGATCTGAAATATTTTTTCTCCCTTGGACACGGTCAATTTATCCCGTCCCGCCTTCAGCGCATAGATTATATTCAACAGTTGCTCGTCCACCTGCTTGCAGCGGATGATGATCTCGTCCTCCGCATCCGCCGCGCAATCCTGAATGGTAATTATCATGTCAAATCTCCAATTTCAACGGTCTTTCATCCTACGGTTCCGGTTGCACAGTGCGGCAATCACGATTGCAAGAAGCGCATATCCGAGCAATACCAGCACGGAGACAACCGGCGGAACAAGCTTTCCGTCCCAATACAGGGAGATGCCCAGCTCCTCCCCCAGCTCCTTCAAAAAAGCATCATAAGCAGCGTTCGGAAGTCCGGCAACGGTCTTTGCCAGCGCGGCGTCGGTACAAACCTGACGCATCATGGACGCACCGTGCAGCACCGGCAGGCACAACAGGACATGGCGCAAAGTCTTGCCAAACATCCCAACGGAAATATAAATGCCGCCCACAAAGCCGACCAAGGTACCGATGATCGTCATCACGCCGCTGAAGGCGCTGTCGCTTCGGATGAACAACGCAAGAAGATAACCCAGTGTGCTGAACGTAAAGGTATTTAACGCGATCATCCCGATCAGTTTTACCAACGACAGCGCGGAGAGCATCGGATAGCCCCGCATGACAAAATAAAGTTCTCCGACTGCCAAAGTCAGGACACACATAACGGTTCCGACGATCCATGACGCTAAAATATATCCGAGAGAAAGCACCGTGCGCGAAACCGGCGTAACGTAGAACGCCAGCGTCCGTTTCCTCGTCTCATCCTGCACCATCGTTCCCAACACCGTAAGCGTGATCGTCACGGCATTTACGACCAGAATCCCGGCAAGTGTCCATTGTTGGATGAGATACGTCGCGTTCCATTCATCCGCGGCAGTGTCCCGCTCTCCAAAATCTCCGAGTACAGAGACGATACCGTCACTGTTCATTTTTCCCAAAAAAAGCACCATCAGCGCCAAAACGATCAGCATGGACAGCATGGAAAAAAATACCGCGGACCGATCCCACAAAAAAACAAGACAATTTCTTTTCGTTATATAATATAATTCCCGCATGTGATCTCCCCCCTATTGCTGCTCTAAGCTTTTTCCGGTTACATTTAAGAACACGTCATCCAATGTGCCCTGTATCATCTCAAATCCGCAGAGGCAGGATTTGACCGTATTTAAGATTTCCAACGCGTCCATACTGTCCTTCACCGAAAGGACGACCTGCTCATCTGCATTTTCCTGCTCATCCGTAAGCAGCTGCATGTTTGCAAGCATCTGCATCAGCTCCGCTTCCCGTCCGTCCGAGGGGATCAGGTGCAGTCTGTCCTTTGCATACTGCTCCTTTAAGGAAAACGGCGTACCGTATTCTAAAATCTTACCGTGATCAATGATGGCAATGTGCCTTGCGTTCGCCGCCTCCTCCATATAATGTGTCGTCAGAAAAACGGTCGTTCCGTTTTCTTTTTGCAGCGTCTGCATGCTCTCCCACACAAACTGCCTCGTCTGCGGATCTAAGCCCGTGGTCGGTTCATCCAAAAACAGGATCTCGGGCGTATTGATCAGTGCCGCCGCAATCTCACAACGCCGCTTCTGCCCGCCGGAAAGCCGCTTATACATTGCCGTAAAAATCTCCCCCAGATGAAGGATTTCGCAGATATGATTCACACGGTCACGCAGTTCCTGCGCGCTAAAGCCGTACAAAGAACCTCTGACATACAAATTTTCCTTCACACTCAGCCGGTCGTCCAGACAGTTGTGCTGCCATACCACGCCGATCCGTTTGCGAATGCTTTCATCGTCCGTTCCCAGTTCGCATCCGCAGAGCTTTACGCGCCCCTCAGTCGGGGACAGCAGCGTACACAGCATGTTGATCGTTGTGCTTTTTCCCGCGCCGTTTACACCCAGAAACCCGAACAGCTCGCCTTTTTCCACAGAAAAATAAAGGTCGTCCACCGCCTTTATCTCACCAAAATATTTTTTTAATCCCTCTACCTGAATGATCTCATCCATCCGCATTGCCTCCATTCCTCGTCTGTGCGTTCAGGCAATTGCGGAGTCCTGCTGCCCGACCGCACGATCAGAATACCCGAAGAAAAAGATGAGCGCAAGGAATCTTCGGTAAGTTGCGTTTTGACGTGGGTAAGTTACCACACAAGAGCAAAAGGCGCGCTCACATCGGTTCGCGCGCCTTCTCCTCACAATATTTGCAGCGATAGGTTTCCGTTCCCTCATCAGCCAGCACAAAGATGTGCGGAAGTCCCTGTTCGATCGAGGTAATACAACGGGGATTTTTGCAATGATAGACATTGCGGATCTCTTTGGGAAGCTGCAAATCCTTTTTGTCTACAATCTCTCCGTTCTTAATGACATTGACCGTGATATTATGGTCGATCACGGCAAGCACATCCATATCCAGCATATGAATATCGCATTCCACTTTCAAAATATCCTTTTTTTCAAGCTTATTACTGCGCGCGTTTTTAATGATGGCAACGGTGCAGTCCAGCTTGTCCAATCCAAGATGATAATAAATGGAGAGACTTTTTCCCGCCTTGATGTGATCGAGTACAAAGCCCTCCTCAATTTTTCCTACGTTAAGCATATTGATAAGCCTTCCTTTCTATGTGATTTTCACAGATCATATAACGGGCAAATCTATTCCTCCCGCCAAGTGACCGCGCGGTATGATCCATCTTTAAAACATTTTTCGTGTCTTATACAGAAATCCCAAGCAGTGTCAAAATAAGCGCCATGCGCACATAAACGCCGTACTGAACCTGCTTGAAATACACGGCACGCGGGTCGTTGTCCACCTCCACGGAAATCTCATTCACGCGGGGAAGCGGATGAAGAACGAGCATGTCCTCTCTCGCGCGCTCCATTTTTGCTTTGTTCAGAATATAGAAATCTTTGAGGCGTACATAATCCTCCTCATTGAAAAAGCGTTCCTTCTGCACACGCGTCATATAGAGAAGATCCAGCTCGGGCATCACATCGTCTAAGCTGATGACTTCCCGATAAGGGATATTTTTTTCTTTTAACATGTCAATGAGATAATCCGGGATACGCAGCTCCTCCGGGGAAATAAACACAAACCGGATGCCCTCATAGCGCACAAGTGCATTGATGAGTGAATGCACGGTCCGCCCGAATTTTAAATCGCCGCACAGACCGATCGTAAAGTTGCCGAGACGCCCTTTTAAGGAGCGGATTGTCAAAAGGTCGGTCAGCGTCTGCGTCGGATGCTGGTGTCCGCCGTCCCCCGCGTTTATGACCGGAATGCCCGAAAACTGCGCGGCTACCATCGGCGCGCCCTCCTTCGGATGGCGCATGGCGCAAATATCGGCAAAGCAGGATACGACGCGGATCGTATCGGCAACGCTCTCACCCTTGGAGGCGGAGGACGAACCGGCATCGGAAAAACCGATGACGGAGCCGCCCAAATTCAGCATGGCGCTCTCAAAGCTCAGGCGTGTGCGCGTGCTCGGCTCATAAAAACAGGTCGCGAGCTTTAAGCCATCGCAGGCGTGCGCATAGTTTTCGCGGTGCTGTTCGATGTCGTTAGCAAGGTTAAAAAGGGTATCCAGTTCTTCGACGGAAAAGTCGAGCGGACTCATTAAATGTCTCATGTGTGAAATCTCCTTATTCATTTCCGGGTCATGAAAAGGCGAAGAGTAAAAACTCTTCGCCCCTTGTTATTTGTATTGAAGTAAAATATCGGTTGCTTTTCTTGCGGGAGCCGTCGGTGCCTCGTCGGGATAACCGATCGCGATGAGCGCTGCCACCTCCTGATCTTCGGGAACTGCCAATAAATCTTCGATCGCCTTTTCGTCGAAGATGCCCATGATCACCGAGCCGATTCCTTCTTCCCATGCCGCGAGACAAAACGTTTGTGCCGCGACACCCACATCAAACATCTGCCAATGATCGCCCTTGCTCGTCGTATAGGAGCCGTCGCGTTCAAAACCGCAGCGGTTCTTGATCAGTGTAACAACAACTAAAGCGGGCGCGCCGTTGATAATGTCCGCATTATGGGGAATGGTCGCTTTCGATGCCAGTTCCGCTTTCTTCGCGGCATCCTCGATAACGGTATACCGTGTGATCTGTGTATTTTTCCAGCTCGGTGCAAATGAAGCTGTCTCCACAATGGAGTTTATAAGCTCATGACTGACCGGATCCGCCTTGAATTTACGGATGCTTCGTCTGGTGGTAATGCATTCCTTTGCTGTCATGGGAAACCTCCTTTTTGTTTTTTCCATTGTAGCATAACCGGAAAGCTGTTTCAATAACAGAAAATATGCTTTCCGAATTTTCTGTTAACCCATATGCCTGATGATCTCTTCAAACGCCGCCATCTCTTTCTTATGAAAATGAAACTGGTAACCGCTTAACTTTTGAATCCCGATTCCATACGTCACTTCTTTGTTCAGGGTAACCAGTATATATACCTGTTTTGACAGGAATTTACCGCTTTCCTGCTTTCGCATGTCCACCACATCTTCTGCGATGTCCGTTGTCCAGATCCCCTGTCCGTTGTCAGCAATGATGTGCCGGTTTGTCATTGTGATACGGCAATCATCCGCGCCGAGCAGCGCTCCCGATTCCGTTGCAAACGCCCACGGCTTTGCCGTAAATATGACCTTTTCCCCCGGCTGCAGGTTCACCTTGAATTTGTTTTTGATTTCCGGCAGCGTATCTAAATAATTGGTATTCATAAAAATCCCCCCATTTCTTTCCGCCGTTTGTCAGCACATTCCTGACTAAAGGCAATCATCCGATTGATATCATTCTTATAGATATCGTCCATACCACTTTCATAGCCAAACACAATGTCCAGCCGGTGCTTCAACAGTTCTGTCTGTATAAAAAGGAACGCCTGCTGGTTATTTTTTATCCGGAATCCATAGCGTTTATGATCTCTGCCCGCAAATATCAGCGTCGTATCCTTATGGACGGGAATCACTCCCTCGATCTTGCTGGTCATAACCATGGTATACACCCACAATACATTTGCCATCGGCACAAGCTCGAGTCCGATTTTGATCCCGACAACTGCCTGACTGGTCACAAGCAGCCCGTCGCACATCGCGCAGGAAGGAATTTCCTGATCGATCATATGTAACTGCTGCGGTGTAAACGGCTTCACAAGCTTTTTGGTCCGGATGCTTGCGATCAGCCACAAAACACCAAATAATATTGCCGGAAAAATCATTCCCAACATCGCAAGCGACAATCCGAACGGAAAATTGTCCAATACAAAGGTGGCAAATGCCAAAATAAAAATGAGCAGGCAGACAAAAAACGGTATCTTGAACTTCTTGACGCTCCTGCAATAATAATGATACAAATTGCCATAGCTTTTCAGCTGTTTCATAAAAGGATGCCCCCATAAAAAGTAATTACCATTATCATACCCGAATCATGCGCATTTTTCAAGGTGATTCCGATGTGCTTCCCATTTCTCTGATCACTCTGTCATTGCGCTGCGGCATCAGGGGCTTTTTTGAGTTCCTGCGCGTGGTTCTGTCGATTTAATGCAATTTTGAGTCGATTCATAACGACATACTCCTTTTTCGGAAATGATATGGTAGTATAATAAATTAGCAATCTATTTACTAGGAGGATACTTACTTATGGAAGCGACAAATGAAAAGCCGTCTTTTTGGGGAAGCATTAAAGGAAGAGTTATTGTTTATGTGGCATTATGTATCATTGTGATCATTGCCGTAACTGCCGTGATCAACAGTATTGTGTTGAATGACGCGTTAAAAACAAGTGAGCATAGTGTACTCTCTGCAGAGGCATCGAGCACCAGCGACATTATTGATGAATGGCTTGTCGGGCAGGCAAACACTGTCGAAACAATAAAGAGTGTTTTGGAGACCATGGATAAAGATCCGGAAGCGATCATGGACTTTTTGGAGATTTATCTGGCTAACAATGACGATGCCCTTATGTACTATTGCTGCTTTGGATATAACGGGGGTGTTCTTCCGGCAGACCATTCCAGTCTTGACCTTGATCCCACGACCAGAGGCTGGTGGCAGGATGCCATTGCAAAGGACGGCCTGATCTACACAGCCCCTTATACGGATTTTGCGACAGGACAGATGATCGTTTCCATTGCCGTTCCTTGTCAAATTGATGGCGAACAGGCTGTTGTTCTTGCAGACATTACGATTGATAACCTGATCGCAATCGTAAAGAATGTGAGTACGGACGAAAGCGTACAAACTTTCCTGCTGGCAGACGATAACAGCGTGATCACCCATGAAAATGAAGTGTATTTGCCGAAGGAAGAAGGAAATACCATTTTGACTGATATGCTGCGCATCAATCTGGAGAGCAATGATATTACCACATTTACTGATTATGACGGCGCAAAAAAATACTGCATCGTAAGGACGATAGACGCCACCGGTTGGAAAATCGGTATTACACAAAACACATCCGTCATAAGCGGCAAAGTCAGCAGTAATTTAGTGATACCGTTAGCAGCGGATCTTGTTCTGCTCATACTGTCGATCATTGTGTTGAATATCGTTGTTTCCCTCATGTTAAAGCCGCTCAGCGAGTTGAAGAAATTTGTTAAGGAAAAAGTGATCGGAAACCAGAATTGCAGAACAGAACAATCAGAAGTCAAAGAAATCGGCTATTTGAAAGAGGAATTGGAAAACAGAGTCATTTCAACGATTCGCAAAACGCAGCAGGAAACCATGCATATTCAGGATATGGTATCCGGTACAAGCACGCATGTTTCCAAAATGAACGGAAATATCATGGAAATCAGTGCGATCATGGAGGAAACCGGAGCAAGTGTGGCGGGACAGACACAGAGTATCGGAGATATAGACAGCACCTGTAAAGACGTAACAAATGCGATCGATGAATTAGCCGGAAGTGCGCAGACCATTACAAGTCGTGCCCATGAGATCATCGAACGGGTAGAGCAGATGGTTCCGGAAGTGCTGGAAGACAAAGAAAATGCGATTAAAGTGACGGTGGACAGCAGGGAGAAACTGAAAACCGCGATTGAAGAAACCAAGGTGATCAGTCAGATCGTAGAAGTATCTCAGGCGATCAGTGAAATTGCAGGTCAGACGAATTTACTTTCATTAAATGCGTCTATTGAGGCCGCACGGGCAGGCGAAGCCGGACGAGGCTTTGCAGTCGTTGCGGAAGAGATCAAGAAGCTGAGTGAGACTACGGGCAGTGAGATAGAAAAAGTAAATGCGTTAACAGAAAAGGTGTTAAAAAGTGTCGGATCGCTTTCTGAAGCAAGTAATCATATCATCACATTTTTGGATGAAGTGGTGCTGAAAGATTACGACAAGCTGGAAGCACTTGCAGGCAATTACAAGGAAGACGCAGCTTATTACGCACAGGTCAGCAATCTGTTAAGCGACAGCACAACGGGACTTAGAAACTCTATTGCCAATATCAACGAGATTTTGGATACCATTAACCTGTCACAGAAGGAATTGGACACAGCCGTACAGTCCGTAAACGGAAATCTGCAGCAGATCACTTATGCAAGTGAAACCGTTTCGGATGAAACGAAGGATGTGATGAACAGTATTTCTTCTTTACAGACAACGATCCAACAGTTTCAGGTATAAAAAAGATTCCATCGCGCAACAAATCTTAGATCGTATAATCCATTCTGCCGCCGCTTGGCATTACGCCGTGCGCCTTGACGCTGTCCCAGTCCAAATCCTGAATCTGTGAGATCAGATCCTCCAGAGAATCCGACTCGACGCGCGCCGTTTTAGTCCACTCGTCTTTTCTGCCCTCACGACGTGACTCTATGCGCTCTTCGTCTTTGCGCTTCTTTGCTTTTTTCTCCTCCGCCTTCGCCGCTTCTTTCTTATCGGCTCTCGACTGCTCAATGCGCTCACGCTGCTTTGCGCCCGCCTGCTCCAAATCCGCGAAGAATGACATCTTTCCGTCCTTGCCGACCGAGACGCCCATGCGGACAACATTGTCCGCCTTATCGCCGAGCTGCTCTTTCGCCTCGTCCAACTTTGACGTCGCGTCGTCGATCATCGACATATATTTCTCTTTGGTCTTGCCGTCCTTTGCCATTGCTTCCAGCTCGTCGGCATGGATCAGCACGCTGTACTCTTTAATGCCGCGGGAGAGACAGGATGCCGCCTGCTCGTTATTGTCATAACGGCCTGCCATAATATCCATTTTGTCCCCGTACTTTTCCTGAAGCTCCTTTAAAACCCTCTTTGCGCCGGCACTTAACTGCGTCTCCTTCACCTGATCGGCAGCCCTGCCTTTTGTTACGCTTCCGCTCTTTGTGCGCGCCGTGTTCTGCTGTCCGCTCCCGTAAACACTTGCCTCATATGCGTTGTAGCCATTGATCTTATCCATCTCTCTACTCATGCTCCTTTCTCTGCCTGCAAATTTGTGCTTTCAGCGCAAATTTGCGGTTGAAAGAATGCAATTCTTTCAACTTTCCTCCTTGAGTGTGACCGCCGCTGAAATCCGTTCCCGTTATAGTATATATCGACATTTTTACCTCCATATTAAGAAAAAATCGCTCCTTTCACAACAGAAAACAGGCGCTTCGCGCCAATTTTTATTCCGCATGAAAAAGCGGTGTCTGACACCGGTCAGACACCGCCTGCACAACCATTATGACTCATCATCGTGCCTTAGAAAATTTCTTGTCTCCGCAGCTTCCTCCATATAATACATCCGGGACGCATAATCAGGAAAATGACGCACCTCGTCGGAGAATCCCGTTCCGCCATAGCCCTGCTTTAGGGCAATGCCCGCATACATCAGCTCTCCGCCGCTTACAACGTAATCTTCTTTTTCCCCGTCCAGCTTTACAAAATGATCGATCGCATTGTGTAACAGGGAATCCCGCTTCACATGAATCGGCGCGACCGTATTCACCAGATCACCGAACTCCTTGACATGATAGCGGAACGCACGGTTGTAAAAATGATACTTCTTTTTTTCATCCAGCCCCTTCATCCTAAGCTCTGCATACACATGATTCGGTCTTGTCATCGTCTGTACGATCATTCCCGCCGCGCGGCTTTTGTCCTTTGACACCACTGCCCATTTCGTCAGTCTGCCGCTCTCAAGCCGGTAAAAATCGCCCTCAAAAAAGACATCGCGCCACCGCTTGTACAGAGCAATTTCCTCCCGGATTTCCGAAAGCTCCTCCTTTGTCATCTCCGTTAAGTTACACTCATAGCCGAGCAGCCCGAATGCCGCCACATGAAAGCGCGTCTCTAACGGCGTCACGCGCAGCGTCTGATGATTCGGGCAGCCGGATACATGCGCACCCAATACCGACATCGGATACCCGTAGCTGTATCCCTCCTGAATCGAAAGTCTGCTGATCGCATCCGTATTATCAGATGCCCAGATCTGCGGCATATAGCAGAGCATACCAAGATCAAAACGATTTCCGCCCGAAGCGCATGCCTCAAACAAAATATGCGGAAACTCCTGCGTCAGCGTGCGCATGACATCATATAAGCCAAGCACATAGCGGTGCGCAAATTCCCCCTGCCTCTCCCGCGGCAGCGCCGCGGAATATTGGTCGGAAAACACACGGTTCATATCCCATTTTACATAATTGATGCCCCTGACGGAAAAGATCGCACGCATCCGCCCGATGATATACCCCCGTACCTCACTGCGGGTCAAATCCAAAAACATCTGATGCCGCCCGAGCGACTGTCCTCCTGTATATACGCCGTTCTCTGCGGCGGGCGCCGCGACAGCCCAGTCCGGATGCGCGCGGTATAGATCGCTGTCCTCATTGACCATCTCCGGCTCTACCCAGATTCCGAAATCCATTCCCATTGCATGAATCCGGTCCGCGATCCCCTGCAACCCGCCCGGCAGCTTCTTTTCATTCACCTGCCAGTCACCAAGCGAGCATGTGTCATTATCCCGCTTCCCGAACCATCCGTCATCCATCACAAACAGCTCTGCCCCGACATCCTTCGCCGTCTTTGCTAGTTTACATAAATCTTTTTCCTTAAAATCGAAATACGCGCTCTCCCAACTGTTGATCAAAATCGGACGCGGCTTATGCTGCCAGACGCCCCGCACGATATGCTCCCGGATAAATGCATGCAGGTTGTGGCTCATGCCGCTGAAACCCTCGTACGAGTACGTCATTGCCGCCTCGGGCGCCTCAAAACACTCGTCCTTTGCAAGCGTCCATGAAAAGTCCGCCGGCTGAATACCGCTGATAAAGCGGCTCTTTTCATAGGCATTGACGTCCAGCGCCTCATAATGGCTGCCGCTGTACAGCAGATGAAATCCGAGTGCCTCCCCTGCATCCTCGTTGGTTTCCGGTCTGCTGAGCATCACAAAATTATTTGCCCTGTTACTTGTGACCCCGGCTCTTGTTTGGTTTACATAAGTACCATTTTCTACGACAGTATCGACGCGCCCCATCTCTCTCGCCCATGCGCCGTGGAACGTCGTCATGCGCAGTCCCGCTCCCTGCATGTCAAGCTGCATGCTCATGAGCCTTCTCACGATCACCGGCTTTGCGAGATGACTGACGATTCTTGCGCTGCGTGTGATCACATCACAATCCGGATAGACACTGTAAGTCAGAAAAAGCTCCACCGGGTAATTGCGGTCGCGCATCGTGACCGTGAGCGTCTGTTCCGCGCCGTAGGCGGTCGGAAGTCCCTGTAAGGAAAGTCCGCCCTCCTCCACGCGTGCGCTTTCGTATATAAAATCCGTTGTCCGGTTCCCGTCCGGATAGGTCAGCTCCACAAAGGGTTCCCGCAGGTCGCCCTTTCCCATGCCGGACATCTCCAGCTTGACATTTTCCAGACAGAGCGCGGGATAGTCCGCCGCATACACGATCGCATTTCCCGGCTCATACGCGCGCTTTTCCCGAAATGCCTCCGCATTCGTCACCTCAATGCGCCTGCCGTAGTATAAATGCTCCAACTGCCCGGACGGACATGCACAGAAGCAATATGTCGTATGCGCCGTATGCAGAATAAAACAATTTCCTTCCCGAATGATCATCACGTTTCCCCCACGCTTTGTTTCACTTTCGTTTTATATATCTCACCATTCAATTTATCATGTTTTTCAAACACAATCAACTGTCTCGATCACATAATCTACGCCCGCTTCTTTTTCTCCTCCAGCTTTTTGGAGATTTCCGCAAGCTTTTCATCACTTAAAACATATTTCTTCTTAAATACCAACACGCCAATGAACAACACAACGATCGGCAGAATTGTCATCGTCATGCGCAGTCCGAGTACAGAGTTTTCCGCCACCTGCACTACCGCATCTTCATCCTTGCTGATATGGAACACGGTCAGGCAGACAGAGGCTACCATCGCCGCGATTCCCGATGCGAGCTTTACCACAAAGGTCTGCATGGAAAAGATCACGGACTCATCACGGCGGTTATTTTTTAACTCTCCGTAATCCACCGTATTTGCCAAAAATACCGTCGTCAACACATTTAAGATACCGACTGCCGCAAAAATGAAGAAGCCTGGAATCAGCAATACCCACACATTCTGCAGCATATTGGTGAATGTGACGGAAAGCAGTACGGCATAACCCACGATCGCGCTGACAAAGCAGATGTAGAAAATTTTCATCGTACTGAACGCTTTGCGGAGCAGCGGGAAAAACAGCATCATGGAAAGAATCTGCACGCCGCCCCCAAATGTATTGAAGATCGTATAGGAAGCCTGCCACGATTCACCTCCGACATCATATTTGAAGAAGTAGATCACGAGATTCGAGGTCGTATAAACCGCAATATTGACAAGCACAATCGTGATCACCGTCGCCATTGCCTGATCGTTCTGCACCAGCGCCTTGAACATGTCCTTTACGGATGCGGTCTGCATATCGACCGTTGATTTTTCTTTGATCGCCACACAGGTGATTACGATAAATATGATAAAAAGAGCGGCGATGATCAGCGCAAAATACTGAAAACCAAGGCGTTCGATCTCCTGATCTAATGCTCCCTCGCCCGCAAAGAATCTACCGATTGTCGCAACTGCCATTACCGTAACGATCGTGATCAGCGCAGAACCGACGCCCGCACAGGAACGCGCCAATGCGGAAAGGTTTTCACGCTCCTTGCCGCCCTCCGTAAACGCCGGGATCATCGACCAGTAAGGGATATCCATCATCGTATAGGTAACGCCCCACAAAATATAGAACACGGCTGCATACGCGACAAGTCCGCTGCCGGAGAGCGTCGGCGGCGCCGCAAACATCAGATACAGGATAACCGCATTCGTGACCGTGCCGACCAAAAGCCACGGACGGAATTTTCCGAACCGCGTCTTCGTTTTTGCGACCAGCACGCCCATGATCGGATCGTTAAACGCATCAAACACACGCGCGACGAGCAGGATGATACCCATGACCCATGCGCTCACTCCCAGAATGTCCTGATAGTAATAAAGAATGTAGCTCGCGGAAAGCATATACACCATATCCTTGCCCACCGCGCCAAGTCCGTACGCCGCTTTTTCTCCAAAGCTTAATTTTTTATTCATGAGAATTTCCCCCCTGTTTTGTTTTCATGGCAAGCTCCACCGCTTTATATGCACCGTCATAGAGTCCCGCGGTCTTGTTTCTGCAGATGCAGTCACACATTTGATTTAAGAGCGTCTCCTCCTGCAAAAACAGCTTCAACATCTGGATCGTATGCGGAATGTCGCTGCATTCCAGCGTGCCGTCCCCCATCTCCGCCGAATGGATGGCGCCCCAGCGCTCGTGACCGCCCACGCGCTTGATAAAGAGCTTCGGCACCGGATAGAAGCTTAATTCGCTCGGCTTTGTCACAAGCACGTCGCAGCTTCTCATCAGCAGATTCGTGCAATACACCGCCTCAAAAATATTTGCGTGGTAAAAGCCGTGAATGCCCTCCACGCTTCCGGTCAGCGCCTGCTCTGCAAACCGCTGCGTCTTTTCCCAGTCGTCAAAATGCTCCGTCGAAAGCGCCCCCATCTCGGGAAGTTCTTTTTTCAATTCCTCCCACACATTGCGGTAGTCGCCCACGTTGACATAGAGCGCGGCTTTCTTTGCGCGGATCTTCGGGATCAGGTACTTGATGATCGCGGCAAAAATCTCTTTCTGCGCGCCGGCCCCGCCGATCGTTAAAAGAAAACGCATCGGCTCTTTATTCTTTTTCCGGCTGATACGCGCTGCGCAGTCCTCCTCGATATGACTCACCAGCTCGTGATCCACATAATGTCCGGTATAGACAAGCGCATCCTCCGGCATCGGGTTACATACTTTTTTCTTATTCATTCCGTTTAAGATCCGATAGCCGAGATAGGACTGGTAGGTCTGGATCGTGTGCAGGCTTCCCTCCGATAAGTGAAGCGCCATCGGCCAGTTGTCGGGAATCGCATTGACGACATGCTTCATCCCCGCGTGAATTGCCGCCTGCGCCGGCCATACATGGGTTGCGATGACCGGCATATCCTTCGGCACATTGCGGTAGACCGCCGCCATCAGCTCCGCGTTTTTCTGATCAGACGCGTTATAGGAAAGCTTTCGGAAGCCCTCGTAATTCATCGGCTCCCATACGAGCTTATTGAACAGCCTGCTCTTTCCCGAAATCCGTGAACCCAGCGAATACAGGTCGTTCTGCGCGCTGATACATTTCGTACAGGTCGTCTGCCGGTAGCTGTTTAGGTCCATCCAATACGGCGTGTAGCCCATGGACTTTGCGGCGGACGCCATTGCCATGGAAATGCGGTAATGACCGAAACCCATACGGATGTTGCCGACGATGACGCCCTTATCTAAATCGAACGCTTCTCCTCCGAGAGCGGCTGTACTGCCTGCTTTCGCGGCGCCTGCTGCCGTCTTTCCCTCCGGCAGGCACACATCATAGACGCCGAGCAGATCTCCGATATGCTCGTTTTTACGGATTTCCACAGGATAATCCGTCTGCGAATCGTCCCCGAATTTTTTGATATATTTCTGTTTGGACTTCACCGCCTTTCTGTACACGCTGTTTTTCATTTCGTTTCCGAAGATCACCTTGGAACGTTCCATGTTTTCCTTTCCCCCTTTTTATTTCATCCAAATTTTTACAATCTCCATCAAATTGCATCGGCAATTCTTCCAAAGACTTGCGCTCTGCGCAAATCATTTTTCTATGCGGAATGCGATCCGTACGCTTTCGGCTTGCTGCGTGGTCAGCAGAAGCTCCGCTTCCCCGCATTCCCCCGTCGTTCTGACATAGGTTCCTCCCATGCCGCCGCGCAGGCTGATCACGTCCGGACCGATCAGTTCGATCGGTCCCGTAGTCCGCAGCGTTACGGGTTCCTGAAAATAGGGAAGCACATTTCCATATTCATCCACAGCCCGAATCCGCACGGCCGCCACGTCATAGCTTACATTTTCCCGCAAGACCGTATGATCTGTGTCCGTCCAAAGCGCCACCCTGCGCATCGGCTTTTTGATCACGGTCTTTACCACCTTTCCGTCCTTTACCGCCTCAAAACGATAGGCTGTCGCTGTGCCGCCCCAGTCGCCGATATATTTGTTGTAGAGCACGACCGCCTCCTGCGGTTTCATATGATAGCGCAGCATCAGCCACAGCGCCGCGCGCTTCGCCGCCGACGGCATGTGGGAAAGCCCGTTTCTTGCCGTTAGATTTAATGCTTTTTTGATGAGCTCCGCCTGCACGGGTGCAAACGTTTCATTTTTTGTGATCTGATCGCCGATGAAATCATCGAGCACGATCGGTCCGTGCGCCAAATGCCGGTAAGCGGAATCTTTCTGTGTATATTCCTTGATAAAAATATCATTTTTATACATGCGGATGCTGTCCGCATTGCTGAAAAGATAAATATCGCCGCGGTTGCAGCCCGGATGCTCGCCGATGTCCATGCTCGAGCCGACCTCCAACACATCCTGCCCCTCGCCCTGCGACGCATATACGGCCGCCGCCAGCTTGGGATTGCGGTACATATCCATCAGTCCGTGATAACAGATCCGATCCCCGCTCCCGAAATCCTGATGGGTATTATAATCAAACATGCACCATGCGAAACAGCCCGCAATATCCTCGTTTGCCGCTGCCGCCTCCAATACGTTGGCGTGACGGAGCGCATGCTCCTGTCGATGCTCCTCACAGTCAAATGCCTTTGCCGGATACATATGCCCGTTATATTCCGAAATAAGATAGGCTTTCTCGTTATCGGACGTAACGCGTTTCTTCGGCTCACAGCCGGGCGTCTCCCCGTCATGCAGAAAATCATTATAGGTATAGACATCCTCAAGCAAGGTACTTTTTTTGTGTGCGCGCACGCCTCCGGTCGGTCTGGAGTCATCCAGCGCATGCGCCGCGTCATTTGTTTTTTGATAAAAGTCGTCGTCATCCTGCGACTCGTTGATCCGCACGCCCCAGAGAATGACGGAAGGATGATTGCGGTTTTGCAGTACCATCTCGCGCGTGTTTTCCACCGCTTTTTCTTTCCACTGTTCATCTCCGATGTGCTGCCAGCCCGGTATTTCCGTAAATACCAGAAGACCGATCTCATCGCAGCAATCCAAAAAATATTGTGACTGCGGATAATGGGAGGTGCGCACTGCGTTACATGCCAGTTCCTCTTTAATCAGCTCTGCGTCGCGCCTCTGCACGGACTGCGGCATCGCATAGCCCACATAAGGAAAGGACTGGTGCCGGTTCACGCCGCGCAGCTTTACTTTTTCACCGTTTAAATAAAATCCGTCCTTCAAAAAGCTGACATGGCGCACGCCGAAGCGCGTCACATGGCGCTCCGCGCTGCCGGACAGATACGTCTCCATCACATAAAGAACGGGGTTATCCATGTCCCACAAAGAAAGTGCGGCCTGCGCCGGCTGTTCTGCCTGTCCGAGCGCATCCGATTTTGTCTGGATGCCCCGTGCAGGCGATACTTTGTTCTGTGTATTTTGTGCAAGCGGCAGAACATACTCAACAGTAAGCTGCGTCCGATCCGTCTCGTGACTCCACTCACCGAGCACCCTGCCATCCGTCGTCAGCAGTCTCTGGCACACAAGGTAACAGGCCGCATGGTTCGCGCTGCGCATCCCCGAAGGATTCTGACCTTCGCATACGCCCTGCTTTTGCATTGCATCCAAGGTGATACTGCTGCGCACCGTCACCTGCTCCGCGCCCTTTCGCGCGTCTAACGTGCGTACAAATACATCTTTGACATACTCCGTCTCCTGCACCGTAAGCCACACGTCGCGGTATAGACCCCCATAGGTCATATAATCGATCACAAATCCAAAGGGCGGTTGGTTCAGGCTCTCCCTGCTGTCCAACTCCACGACAAGCCGGTTCTCTCCCGGAAAAACCGCTTCCGTCACTTCCACGGTAAACGCCGTATATCCGTTTTCATGAACGGCGAGCTGCTTTCCGTTCACATAGACCACGGCACGATGCGCCGCGCCCTCAAAGGTCAGGAAAATCCGTTTTCCCTCCCACTCCTTTTGCACCGTAAAGCTTCTGCGATAGCCGCAATGCTTTTGATAGCATGCCTCGTCAAAATAATCATACGGCGTTTCCGTAACCGTATGTGGCAGGCGCACCTGTTTTGCCTCCCCTTCAAACGAAAGAAATTCCTCCGTGAAGCTGTCCGTATATTCCCAATCATTGTTCAGATATTCCCTCATGCCGCCCTACTCCTTTTCCTTAGATGCCCGCACCTTGAACGTGCAGACGTCCTCTGATACGCTTCTCGAGCTTGCAGACGGTCTTCTATGCGTTTTCCCGATCGTCTAACCGTTCTCCTATGCGTTTCTCAATCGTGCAATCTCTTTCTATGCGTTTCCAGATCGTCTAAGACGGTCTAGGCCTCGATTCCGCGCATGATAATGTCCATCATGGCGTCAAGCGCCTGCGCATAGCTGACATTTTCCTCCGAAAGCACATTCCTTGAAAAAAACTGGCTGATCGTTCCTTCTATCATTGCTTTTAAAACCGGTATGGAAATTCTTCGGATCTCTCCCGCTTCCATTCCCTCTCTCAAAAGCGCGATGGTAGGCTCCCAGTCGCTTTCCAGACGCTTTTGAATCTGTCTGTATACCTTCGGATACTTTTGCTCCATCAGGGCGATCTGCCTTACATTCAGGTTTTCATAGCGCCCCGGAAGAACAATCATGATCTTCCGAACCTTCTCAACAATGGGAAGTGACGGGTTCTCCAACACTTTTCGCTCCTCCTCCTTGATCTTGGAAAAGGTATGCTCCACCATCTCGTCAAACAGGGTATCCTTATCCCGGAAAATCTCATATAATGTCTTTTTACTCATACCGACATGCTTTGCAATATCGTCCATCGTAAACTTTAAGCCCTTGTCCTGAAATTCCTCCAGCACGGCATTCATGATTTCTTCTTTTGCTTCCTGTATTCTGCCTGCGTCCATATATGATGCTCCCGCTTTCTCATGCCATTTCTATATGATCTGGTTTCTTTGCTCTCCGGCACAATTCTCTTCATATCTGCAAACCTTTTTCAGATACATTATCCGTTTGTCGGATTCTTATTCACCCTGTTTGGAAACTAAAAAACTTTTTTAAGTTTTCTGGTTTCCTCTATGATAGCAAATTTTTCCATTTCCATCTATTCATAAAATATACAAAAAAGGCAGTACGTCTTTGTGCGTACTGCCTAAATGCGATTCTTACAAAATCCTTTATTTCTTTTGGATCAATGCCCGCAGGTATTCATACATTCTTCCCACGCTCGCGATGTGCATGCGCTCCGAGGTTGTATGAATATCCGTTAAATCCGGCCCAAACGATACGCAGTCCAGGCCGGGCAGCTTCGCCGAGAGCAGACCGCACTCCAAGCCTGCATGAATGACCTCCACCTTCGGCTCTTTTCCGAACATTTCACGGTACTGCGCGATCATGCGCTCGCGCAGCGGCGAATCACTGCGGTATTCCCATGCCGGATAGTCTCCGTGATAAGATACCGTCCCTCCTGCAAGTGCCGACAAAGCCGTCACCTTTTCACGCAGCGCATCTTTTGCAGACGCCACGGAGCTTCGGATCGAATGATCTGTCTCAAGTCCGTTTTCTGTTAACCGGACAATTCCCATGTTTAAGCTCGTCTCGACCAGACCCTTAATGTCCGTGCTCATCGCCTGCACGCCGTCCGGTACGGAAGCAAGGAAACGCGCAGCTATTTTCGTGGAAGCTTCATCCAGCGCTGTCCATTCGTTATCGCCCTCGCCTCGCTCCGGCGCGCCGTTTTCTTCACTGAACGTCAGGGAGACCTGCACACCCGCGTCCCTGTTGGCAAATTCTTTTTTTAATATCTGCTCATATTCCGTGACCGCCGCCGCAAGCGCTTCCTGCTCTTTTGCCGGGATGACAAGCTCCGCTTCCGCTTCTACGGGTATCGCATTATCCTTTGTCCCGCCCGCGCAGGAAACAAGCGCATACGGCATTTTACCGGAGAGACCGTTTAGGAAACGCCCCATCAGGCAGTTCGCGTTTCCGCGCTGTTTATTGATCTCCGCGCCGGAATGCCCGCCCTGCAATCCATGGATGCGTACACGCGCTGGCACGCCCCCGCGGCGTTCTCTTTTGACCGGAATCACACTGTGTACGCGCACGCCGCCCGCACAGCCGACCGTGAGAATGCCCTCCTCCTCGGAGTCGATGTTTAAGAGCCGTCTTCCTTTCAGCACGGAGAGATCGATCGCTGCCGCACCGTTCATACCGACCTCCTCATCCGTCGTAAACACGGCTTCCAGCCTCGGATGGGAAAGTGTTTCATCCTCTAAGACCGCCAACGCATAGGCAAGCGCGATCCCGTCATCGCCGCCGAGACTCGTTCCCTTCGCATAAATGGTATCCCCTTCCACGGCAAGCGCAAGCGCATCGTGCTCTAACGACAGCGGACAGTCCGCATCCTTGACCGCGACCATATCCATATGCCCCTGCAGAATGATCGGCTCCTCCGCCTCATATCCGGCGGATGCCTCTTTGATGATAATGACATTATTGGCTGTATCCTGTACATAAAAAAGATCATGCTCTTTTGCAAAAGAAACCAAATAATCACTGACCGCCTTCTCATTTCCCGAACCGCGCGGGATACGGGTAAGCTCCTCGAAATAGTCAAATACGCGCTGCGGGTAAAGCCCTGTCAATACGCCCATATACAGTCCTCCTTGTCATCTTACGAACGATAATCTCCATTGATCTTGACATAATCATAGGTTAAGTCGCAGCCCCATGCCGTTGCCTGCGCATCACCCTGATTCAGATTAACATGGACGCAGATCTCATCCTCCGATAACAGCTTTGCCGCCTCCTCCTCGGAAAACGGCAGGATGATGGCATTGCCGCGGCACACCGCGATCTTCCCTGCCGCGGATTCCACATCCACATCCATCCGGTTGATATCAAAATCCGCCCCGGCATAGCCAATCGCGCACAGAACACGTCCCCAGTTCGCATCTTTTCCAAAAACCATGCATTTTACGAGCGGGGAACGGATCACACTTTTCGCGACTATGATTGCCTCATCTATTGTGGGCGCTCCGGCGACGTTACAGGTGATGAGCCTCGTCGCGCCCTCGCCGTCCTTTGCAAGCATCCTTGTCAGATTCATCATGACAAGATACAGCGCCTGCCTGAAGCATGCGTACGCCTCATCCTCCTTGTCAATGACCGGATTGCCCGCTAAGCCGTTTGCCATGACGCACACCATATCGTTGGTCGAGGTATCCCCGTCAATGCTTAAACAGTTATATGTCACTTTCACGATCTCATCTAAGGCCTTTTGAAGCATCGGCTGCGAAATCTCCGCATCAGTTGTAATAAAATTGAGCGTCGTCGCCATATTCGGGTGGATCATGCCGCTGCCCTTTGCCATACCGCCGAGACGGCAGGGTACGCCGCCGATCTCAAACAGGACCGCCGCTTCTTTTTTTACCGTGTCGGTCGTCATGATCGCATTGACCGCCTGTAAATTTCCTTCCCGACTTAACTTCTTTGCCAGTTCTTCCACATGCGCCTCGATCGGCTCGATCGGCAAAACCTGACCGATCACACCGGTGGACGCCACGACGACTTCCTCCGGCTTCATACCGAGCGCCGCTGCCGCCAGCTCACACATACGCTGCGCTTTTTCTTCTCCGTCCGCGTTGCAGGTATTGGCATTTTTGCTGTTGGCGATGACCGCCTGCGCCATGCCGCCCGTCTTTGCAAGATTTCTCTTTGTCACAACGATCGGCGCGCCCTTTACCTTATTTGTCGTATAGACCGCTGCCGTCACGCAGGGACGCTCACTGTAGAGCAAACAGAGATCGTTTTTATTTGGATCATTGTTTAAGCCGCAGTGTAAGCCGCTTGCCGTAAAGCCGGATGCCGCGCATACGCCGCCCTCTATATAAGTATAGCCTTCCTCTTTTTTCATAACCTTATCTCCGTTCATCATACTGCCGCAAACGCCTGCTCCATATCCGCGATCAGATCGTCGATATGCTCCGTGCCGATGGAGAGGCGGATCGTACTCTGATAAATATTCTGCTCAGCAAGCTCCTGTTCGGAAAGCTGCGCGTGCGTCGTGGTCGCCGGATGAATGACAAGGCTCTTGACATCCGCCACATTCGCAAGCAGGGAGAATATTTTCAGATGATCGATAAAGCGGTGCGCTTCCTCCTTGCCGCCCTGAATATCAAACGTAAAGATGGACGCGCCGCCGTTCGGGAAATACCGCTCATACAACGCATGATCAGGATGATCCGAAATGGACGGATGATTGACACGCGCCACCTTGGGATGCTGCCTCAAATAGGTCACGATCTTCTTGGTATTCTCCGCGTGACGCTCTAAGCGAAGCGACAGTGTCTCCACGCCCTGAAGCAATAAAAACGCGTTAAACGGAGAAATTGCCGCTCCCATATCACGAAGCAGAATGGCACGGACATAGGTCACAAACGCCGCCTCGCCTGCTGCCTCCACAAAGGAAACCCCGTGATAGCTTTCGTTCGGCTCCGCGATTGCCGCATACTTGCCGCTCGCACGCCAGTCAAACTTACCGGAATCTACAATGATACCGCCTAAAGACGTCCCATGTCCGCCGATAAACTTGGTCGCGGAATGTACGACGATGTCTGCGCCATGCTCGATCGGACGGATGAAGTACGGCGTACCAAACGTATTGTCGATCACAACGGGCAGCCCGTGTTTGTGCGCAATCTCGGCGATCGCATCCAGATCGGGAATATCACTGTTCGGATTTCCGAGCGTTTCCAAATAGATCGCTCTCGTATTCTCCAGAATCGCCGCCTCGACCTCGTTTAAGTCATGCACATTCACAAAGGTCGTCTCTATGCCGTACTGCGGCAGGGTGTGCGCAAGCAGGTTATAGGTGCCGCCATAGATCGTCTTCTGCGATACGATATGGTCTCCCGCCTGCGCAAGCGCCTGTATCGTATAGGTAATCGCCGCCGCGCCGCTCGCAAGCGCCAAAGCCGCCACGCCGCCCTCCAGCGCCGCGATCCTTTTTTCCAAAACCTCCTGCGTGGAATTTGTCAGACGTCCGTAGATATTGCCCGCGTCCGCAAGCCCGAATCGCGCTTCCGCATGCGCGGAATCATGAAAAACATAGGAAGTAGTCTGATAGATCGGTACGGCTCTTGCGTCCGTCGCCGGGTCCGGCTGCTCCTGTCCGACATGTAACTGCATGGTTTCAAATCTGTATTGTTCTTTTCCCATTTTAGTCCTCCTTCTGTGACAATAGAAACTATAAAAGCAAAAAACGGCACAGCCGAACATTGCGACTAGCCGTTTTTATGCTTTCTTATTTATCATTATTCGATATTTGCCTTTGCAAGCTCAGCAAGCGTTGCAAAACCCTTTGCATCATTGACTGCCAGCTCTGCAAGCATCTTGCGGTTCATGTCAACGCCGGCCTTCTTTAAGCCGAACATCATTTTGCTGTAAGAGATGCCGTTCATTCTTGCCGCCGCATTGATACGCGCGATCCACAGACGTCTGAACTGACGCTTTCTCTGCTTACGTCCTTCATAAGAAGTTGTCAGAGCTCTCATGACAGACTGCTTTGCAACACGATACTGCTTGGAACGCGCTCCTCTGTATCCCTTTGCAAGCTTTAATACTCTATTATGTTTTTTCTTGGCGTTCATGCCGCCCTTAATTCTTGCCATGTTCTTCTTCCTCCTTATGACTTATAAATACGGTAAGATCTTCTTCATATTCTTTACATTAGTAGAATCGGTCAAAGCAGGTTTTCTTAAGTTTCTCTTGGTCTTAGCAGATTTCTTAGTTAAAATATGCTGTTTGTAAGCCTTGCTTCTCTTTAATTTCCCGGTTCCGGTCTGCTTAAAACGTTTTGCTGCCGCTTTTTTGGTTTTCATTTTTGGCATGTTACTTTTCCTCCTATTTGTCTTACTCTATTTTAACCTTGCACGATGATCAGCGCTTCTCAGTT
Organism: Lachnospiraceae bacterium; assembly: GCA_014804425.1. GTDB lineage: Bacteria > Bacillota > Clostridia > Lachnospirales > Lachnospiraceae > DLAJ01. The sequence continues at coordinate 49,489 of JAAUZV010000021.1, read as the reverse complement.
AAAAACATTGCCATGGAGCGGCCCTCTACCTTTGCAGGCTTATCCACCACCGCAATATCAGAAAGACGCTCTGCAAAGTCGTCCAAAATATGCTTGGTCGTATTCATATGAGCCATCTCGCGTCCGCGGAAACGCAGCGTTACCTTTACCTTATTGCCTTTTTCCAAAAACTTTCTCGCCGCGTTCACCTTTGTGTTTAAGTCATTCGTATCAATATTCGGGGACAGTCTGATCTCCTTGATCTCAACGATCTTCTGTTTCTTTCTGGCTTCCTTTTCCTTCCTCGCCAGTTCATAACGGTACTTTCCATAATCAACGATTTTACAAACAGGCGGCTTCGCCGTAGGCGCAATCTTCACAAGGTCAAGCTCCGCCTCTTCCGCAAGCTTAAGCGCCTCTCTCGACGGCATGATACCGAGCTGCTCGCCGTTTACTCCGATGACTCGTACTTCTTTGTCCCTAATCTGTTCGTTAATAAATAATTCGCTAATTGTTTTGTCCTCCATCATAAGAAACAGTTTTTTGCGCATTCCCGCCCATAAAAAAGGCGGATAGCATCGCTATCCACCGACATGCCTCTCCCATACGCCGTCACGGTAAACATCGGAACCGTCACCGTCTCTGCCGCATAAAAAAGAAATCATGAACGCCTGTTAAGCACATTGCCACAGGGTGAGAGTGGATACTCTGCTTGCTGATGTGTGAGCTGCCTCACACAATTAGATACTCTAACATATCTGCCGGATACTGTCAAGCATCATTTTGAAGAAAAATGCATCACGTATCTTTTCCTATTTGTCCATCCATTCTTTCTTTAATCCTCCCGCACAATAAAAGGTCCTTTTTTCTTTTTTTCCTCGTATAAAAGATCATCTGCCTGCTCCAACAATTCCTTTAACTGAAGTTCTCCGGTGATCTGCTGTTCCATGATGCCGAGGGAGGCCATGATCGGATAACGCTTTCCCGCACTTTCGTTGACCTCATTTAAGTACGCCTTCATGCGCACCCGGATTTCCTCCGCCTCCTCATTCTTCTCAAGCACAAGCAGCCCGGCAAACTCGTCTCCGCCGATCCGTCCGACGACACCGCGGCTTGAGAGCGCCGACTCCAATGCCGCCGCGCAGCTTTTTAAGGAAAAATCGCCTTCCTCATGCCCGAATCTGTCGTTGATCTGTTTTAAGTAATTTAAATCAGCATAAACCGCCGCCACACGCTTTCCGAAGAATTCTTTCTGCACAAGCATTTTTTCCGCCTTTGTGAAAAATCCCCTGCGATTACAGATCCCCGTCAGCTCATCCTTATTGGAAATATTGTCCAGCGCGAGATTTTCCTGCTCCAGCTTGCGCAGCATGTCCTCCTTTTCCGCAAGCAGACCCTCCTGCACGGAAAACAATTCCTTCATCTTGACCGCAATGCTGACCTGATAGCACAGCGCCTCCAAATAATGCAGGTATTCATATGGCAGGTCACACATCAAAACGCCGTACTGCTGTTCACGCGAATAAATGTCGATCAGAATATAGGTTTTGCGCTCCTTCTGCAGATAGGGATTCTCATACATCTGCTCGAATTTCATGCGCTGGTCTACACGCGGCAGCTCCTTTACCTCATCACCGTTACGGTACGCGCGCAGATAAATCTCCTCGGGCCTTTTGAATCGTTTTCCTGGAAGATAGGTGCGCGGCGCTTTGAATAAGTACAAATAATAATCATGAATGACGGACACATTGAACACATCAAGGATCTTGGTATAATCGCGCACGTTATCCGCGCCGAACATCAGCGTATCGCGATTGACGATGTTCAGGCTGTGGTTCATATCCAACATCATTTTCAGTCTCTGACGATATTCCTCCAGATATTCCCGGTTAATATTGTCTAACTCCATCTGACCGCTTGCGGATTCCCTTAAAATAAAATCTGTTTTAACGGTAACATTTTTCGGGTGCACTGCCTCGCCCCGCGGTTGTCCGCACAGCATCTGCTGCGCCTCCATGACCGCCCGGTGTCCAAGCAGCTCCGCATCCGCGCGCACGGTCGCAAGCTGCGGAGTCATGCGGATCGCCTCGTCAATATCGTCAAACCCCGTCACTAAAACATCCTGTCCGATCACCCGATCCCCACGTTTCAAGACCTTATATGCGGCCTGTGCGACCGAATCATTGGCACAGACAAGCGCCTCGACGTCCGGATTTTCGATCAGGAATGCTTCGACCGTATCCTCACAGGCGGAGGAGTAATTCGTATAACAGATCAGCCGCTCATCAACTCCGATTCCCTCTTCCTCAAGCACGGTTTTATAAACTTCAAGCCGCTCGTTCGCGTCCATATTATCCCGGCTTCCGGCCAACATACCGATGCGCGTTTTCTTTTTATCCCGGATCAGGTAACGCACCGCATTCGAAAGTCCTGCACGGTTATCATACACAATGGACGAATGTCCTTCTTTCGCCGATGCGAGCAGCATGAGCGGTATTCCTTTAAAGCGGGACAGCACCTCGTCACAACGCTCCTTGCTGGAAAGATAGCCGATGCTGCTTATGCAGATCAGGACCATGTCAAGGGTAGCGGCATTCGCAAAATCGATCAGTGCATTGTATTGATATTCGTAAGCCTGTTTTGTATCCGCAAGCTCGTCCTCCCTGTGATCTAAATATTTTGCAGGAAATATAAACAAATTCACATCCGCCGTTTCCGCCGCGCGCATGGCGCCTTTACAGATTTTATTGGAAAAATCATCCTCCACATTTGCAACAACCAGACCGATATTCAGACGTCTTTCCCCATTCTGCTGCTCTGACTGTTCCCTGCTCATATCAGGTTCCCCCCTATCTCTGAATCGGAAGTATCATCCGCTCTCCGTCTAAAACTGCCTCCGTAAGCCGATCCCCGAGGTAACTCAGCTTCAATGAAAAAAATGGACTTTGCTCTCGCAGCAGGCGCAAAAAGATGCGGTCGCCCTCCCAGATTGGAAGACGTTCCATCTCATCCTTTTTTACCCACACAAGCTCCCCCTCATCGCAGGCCTGAAGCGTCCCCTCGTAGGCAGAAGCCGTGTACAGGTGCATGTATTCGCAGATGGGCGGTACGGCATCCGCAGCGCCGTCCTGGGCATCGGTACCGCCGTCTTGGGCATCGGTATCGCCGTCTTGGGCATCGGTATCGCCGTCTTGGGCATCGGTATCGCCGTCTTGGGCATCGGTATCGTCCGGCGTAAAACAGAATGTCACGATGCCGCAAAACCGCCACTTTGTAAGCGTCAGTCCCGTCTCCTCGTAAACTTCCCTGAGCAGACATTCCTCGGGGCTTTCGCCCGCCTCAAAATGTCCGCCCACACCGATCCATTTATCATGGTTGACATCATTCTCTTTCTTGATGCGGTGGAGCATCAGGTATTCGTCTCCCCGCTCAATATAGCACAATGTTGTCAGATTGGATTTCATCATGACACCTCATCCTTACCCGTTTTATCCTTCCAGTGCTGCCCTAATGATATTCGCGCACCCTTCCCCGCCTAACCGGCCGCTGTCTAATACTATATCATAATTATTCCAATCATTCCACTTGTTTCCGGTGTTCACAGAATAAAAATTTTTTCTCTTCCTGTCATATTTTGCCACAACGCTGTCCGCCATTTTCTCGGGTATTCCGTATTCTTCTATGGCACGGCGCTTTCTGTTTTTCCGGTCTGCATGGATAAATACGGTCAATACCTCTTTGTTTTCCAATGCGCATGCCGCGCATCTTCCCACGAATATGGCCGCTCCCTGCATCGCATACTCCTTGATCAGTTTTTGCTCTTCCATGAAAATTTGGTTCTCCCCTGACAGTAAATTTGCCGATTGGTCCCCGATTTTACTGAAAGCATAAATAGAATAAAGAAAACTGTTGGTCGTGTTCTCCTCATACTGTTCGATATCCGAAACAGGAATCTTAAGCTTCTCAGAAACCCCTTTTAAGATCTCGCTTCCGTAACAGGGGATCCCGGTCTTTTCGGAGAGCAGCTGTCCGATCCCGGTACCGCCGCTCCCGTATTCGCGTTCAATCACCACATATCTATACTTCATAAATTACCTCCACACTTTTAAGCAAACTGCGCGTTATACAGATCCGCATAAAATCCATTCTTTTCCATCAGCTCCTCGTGATTTCCCTGTTCAATGATATCGCCGTCTTTCATAACGAGGATCAGGTCTGCATTACGGATTGTACTTAACCTGTGTGCAATGACGAAGCTGGTCCTTCCCTCCATCAGATTATCCATTGCCTTTTGAATTCTGTGCTCCGTTCTGGTATCTACCGACGAGGTCGCCTCATCCAAAATAAGCACCGGATTATCCGCCAAGATCGCTCTGGCGATCGTAAGAAGCTGCCTTTGTCCTGCCGATACGTTCGTTGCATCTTCATTCAGTTCAAAGTCATATCCGCCCGGAAGCGTTCTGATAAAATGATCCGCATGGGCCGACTTCGCTGCCGCGATCACTTCCTCATCCGTGGCGTCCAGCCTTCCATATCGGATATTATCCATCACACTTCCCTTAAACAGCCATGTATCCTGAAGAACCATGCCAAACGCGTTCCGCAGTTCATTGCGGTTGTATTCTTTCAGATTATGTCCGTCCAGTTCGATCGCGCCGCTGTTTACATCATAGAACCGCATCAGAAGCTTTACCATGGTGGTCTTTCCGGCTCCGGTCGGTCCGACAATCGCAATCTGCTGTCCCTGATGGACATGCGCATTAAAGTCTTTGATGATAATCTGGTCTTCATTGTATCCAAATTGCACGTGCTTAAAGTCTACGATACCCTTTACCTGATCGATGGATACCGCATTCTGTGTCGTCTGGTCTTCCTCTTCTTCCTCCAAAAGCTCAAATACCCGCTCTGCCGCCGCAACCATGGACTGCATCATATTGGTAACCTGTGCCAGCTGCTGCATCGGCTGGGTGAAATTCTTTACATAAACAATGAATGCCTGAATATCCCCGATCTCAATCGCTCCCCTGATCGCCAGAAATGCGCCGGAAATTGCCACACCCACATATCCTAAATTCCCGACAAACTGCATGACGGGCATCATGAGTCCTGACAAAAACTGCGACTTCCATGCCGATTCAAAAAGAACATGATTGGTACGGTCAAACTCCTCGATCACATCTTTTTCTTTTCCAAAGGCTTTTACTACCAGATGCCCCGAATAATTTTCCTCAACCTGACCGTTGATATGTCCCAGATATTCCTGCTGCTGCTTAAAATATTTCTGTGATTTCTTCATTACAAAGCTGATAAAAACCATACTTACCGGAAAAATCAAAAGTGTGATCAACGTCATGAGCGGGCTGATCGTCAGCATCATGACCACAACCCCGATCATGGTAGTTAAGGATGTGATCAACTGCGTTACACTTTGATTGAAGCCGTTTCCGAACGTATCCACATCATTGGTGATGCGTGAAAGCACTTCTCCGTTCGTCCTGCTTTCAAAATACTTCATCGGCATACGGTTGATTTTTTCCGTAAGTTCTTTGCGGAGCTTGTAACAAAGCTTTTGGGTTATGGTAGACATCGTCAGTCCCTGAATCAGATTAAAGACACAACTTACCACATACAGACACAAAACCCAGATCAATATTTTCCCGATATAGGAAAAATCAATTCCTCCCGTTCCCGTAATCTTTCCCATCAGTCCTTCGGATAAGGAAGTTGTCGCCTTCCCTAATATTTTCGGGCTTGCAATATTAAATACGGCACTTAAGCTCGCACAGATCATGACCGCGATCACGCCGATCTTGTATCCGCCCAGATATTTGATGATCTTTTTAATGGTTCCCTTAAAATCCTTTGCTTTTGCGGTCGGGTTTCTTCTTCCCCGTCCTCCCATCATCGGTCCCGGCATTTAACTCTCCTCCTTTCCCATGCTCGCAAGAAACTCCTTTTCCGAAAGCTGTGACTGTGCGATCAGCTTATATTCTTCACAGCCTGCCACGAGCTCCTTATGCGTTCCTTTGCCGATCATTTTACCGTCCTCCAACACAATGATCTGGTCCGCATTCAAGATGGTGCTGACGCGCTGCGCGACAATGATCACGGTCGCATCCTTCGTTTTTTCGGCAAGCGCTTTGCGAAGCGCGGTATCCGTCTTAAAATCAAGTGCGGAGAAGCTGTCGTCAAAGATATAGATCTTCGGATGTCTTGCAATCGCTCTTGCGATCGACAGGCGCTGTTTCTGACCGCCCGAGACATTAGTTCCGCCCTGCGCGATGGCGCTCTCATATTGATCTGCTTTTTCCTCAATAAATTCCGCCGCCTGCGCGATATGGGCCGCTTCTATAATGTCATCTTCCGTGGCATTCGGTGCGCCATAGGCAATGTTGGAATTGATATCCCCGGAAAACAGGATCGCCTTCTGCGGAACATATCCGATCTGCCCTCTTAACGCATCAAGCGATAAATCTTTGACATTCATTCCGCCGATCGAAATCTCGCCCTCCGTCACATCAAAGAATCTCGGGATCAATTTCACCAACGTGGATTTACCACATCCCGTGCTGCCGATGATCGCCGTCGTCTGTCCCGGTTTTGCGACAAAATCAATATCTGTCAGCACGTCCTTTCCGCCATCCGGATATTTAAAGCTTACATGCTCAAACCGGACCGTCGCATCTGCAGGCGCTTCCGAAGATGCGCCATCCCTGTCAACAATGGTCGCCTCCGTGTCAAGAACCTCCTGAATACGATTTGCCGCAACTCCGGCTCTCGGCAGCATGATCGATATCATGGTCAGCATCAAAAATCCCATAACGATCATCATTGCATAGGTGATAAATGCGGTCATGGCTCCGACCTCTAATACGCCGGCGTCAATTTTATGCGCAGCAGTCCAAACGATCAAAATAGAGGTACCATTCATGATCATCATCAGCGTCGGCATCATAAATGTCATGGTTCGATTCGTAAAAAGCATCACCTTTGTCAGCCTGCTGTTTGCCTCATCGAAACGTTCCTCTTCTTTTTTCTCCCTGCCGAATGCCCGTATTACGGGAATACCGGTCAATATTTCTCTTGCCACCAGATTGACTTTATCCACCAATACCTGCATGATCTGAAACTTCGGCATCGCGATCACCATGAGAACGATGATCAGGCATAAGATCAGAGCGATCGCCAAAATAATGATCCAGTTCATTCCCGAGTTGTAATGGCGGATATTGATAATGCCGCCGATTGCCAAAATCGGCGCATAGAGCACCATCCGAAGCAGCATGACCGTCACCATTTGGATCTGCTGCACATCATTGGTGCTTCTGGTGATCAGAGATGCGGTCGAAAACTTATCCAGCTCTGCATTGGAAAATCCGATTACTTTCCGGAATACCTTGTTTCTCAGATCACGTCCGACGCCTGCGGCCGTCTTTGACGCAAGAAAACCGACCATGATGGCCGCCAAAGCCATGGCAAAGGCCATTCCCAGCATCTTCCCGCCGATCTTCCACAGATAGTCCGTCTGCAGTTTTTCAAGATCAATCCCGCAAAGCTCATACTGGTCTTTCGCAAAATATTTTGCCATGGAATTGATTATGGAATCTCCCAATGCCCCGAGCTGCTCCGCAAACACGCCGCGGATATCCAACATCAGGGTATCGCTTTCCATATCGATCCCCATATCGGTAAGTGTCTGCTGCACTTTTTTAAACTGCTCTATTTGCTCCGCGCTCATCTGTGTCGGGTCCATTGCCGACATATCCATATGAGGGGCGCTGATGGATGTCATGTCTACCCCTTCCAGCTCGGATTCCTGCTGCGACGTCATCATATACACGATCGCAATGACCTGCGCAAACTCCTCATCCAAACTGTCCCAATGCGCATCCTCCGCGGATGTCAGCCTGTAATATCCATTTTCTTCTTCATAGGTATAGGCAGCTTCCCAATCTTCTTTTTCCTGATCGGTCAGAAAGATTTCTACCTCCATAAACCCTTTTTCCGATAAGTACTCGGGAACCATATGCTCAATTCCCGAATTGGCAATCCCAACATCGATCAGCTCTGATGTGTAATCAGGCAGTGAGAGATCACAATATGCCTGAACGATCAAAAGCACAAGTATCAATATAACAAAATACCAATACTTTTTGAGATTCCGAAAAATATTTCTCATCTTTTTGATTCTCCTTCCTTTTCCATCATGGCATTTGCGTTCGCAAGAATCTTTAATCCGGTCTCCTTAAACCGGGCAAACTCTTCTTCGGAAATACCTTCAAAGATATCATCCCTGAATTTCTCAGTCACAAGATTGATCTCTTCCACGACCTCTTTTGCCTGACCGGTCAGATCAAACAACACAAGCCGACGGTCCGTTTCGTCCGATTTTGCCGACAAATATCCTTTTTTGCATAGAGACTCCATCGACCTTGAAATCTGTCCCTTGTTCATGTTCAGGCTGTGGTAAATGTCCGTTGACGTGATCGAAGCGGGTACCTTTGACATGTAAAACAGAATCTCCACCTCAATCTGCTTTAGTCCGTATTTTTCACAGACAGGGCCGCAACGATGTTCCATCAGCTTTTTGAACACCCTGCCCCGCAGCATAGTCTCCACTTTCTCATGCATCTTGTCACCCGCTTTCTATTCAATCCTTTACTTTCAATCTATTGTATTGCGAGTAAATTACCATATTATGATCAAATCGTCAACAAGTTTACTTATAAACTTTTTATAAATAAACTTGTTATAGTCAGGGAGGAATCGGGGGGGCTCCTGCTCCGATCAGATTGTATTGAATGCCGGGTATCTCTGTGATAATATATGGACATTAAATCATTACACAAATTCAACCCCAAAGCTGTGGAGGTATTTTATCGTGGAAATCAAAACTGAAAGGCTCCTCATCAGAAAAATTGTTGCTGATGACTGGGTAAGCATAAAAAGAATATGGGATAACTTTCGCGTATCAGCGTATGCAAACTATGACATACCTCATAGTTCTGAAGAAGACGAAATCCGGTCGCAAGTGCGCAGCTGGGAAAATGCCAATAAAGGGACTGACCACTTGTTTTTTGCGATATGTCTCGAGAACGAAATGATTGGTTACATTGATTTTCACAATGCCGGTGACGGTTATGACAGCGGATATTGTTTTCATTCGGATTATCATGGGAAGGGATATGCAAAAGAAAGTTATCAGGCACTCATCGGTCTTATGAAAGATATGGGGGTAAAAAAGCTTACGGCGGGAACCGCAATAAACAATATTCCCTCTATGAAATTACTGCAATCGCTCGGATTTGAGCAGACCGGATTGGAAAGCGTATCGTTTTATAAAGACGATTTTGGGAACGACATCTATTTTGATGGAGGTCTCTTTGAATTACATATACTGTAAATAGCGCAGGAAAAAGGTGAAAAGCCGCAGCTTATTGACCCGTTTGCAGGCTGCGAAAAAACATAGGAGCTCTTGATATGATTTCTCGCTTTTTAATTCGAAATCCCAATACCAATTTTGTGGCATACGAGGACGGACATCTGATCGGCGCCATATTAAGCGGGCATGACGGCAGACGGGGATATATTTATCACACTGTCGTATTATCCGAATATCGCAGACAGGGGATTGCCTCCGAATTAGTGAAAACCGCCGTCGCCGCATTACAGGAAGATGGTATTACCAGAGTCTGCCTGAATATCATGGAAACAAATGAGCTAGGGAAAGCTTTCTGGCTCAGCCAAGGCTGGGAACGGAAAGATTTTTTAGGATTTTACAGCAAGGGGATAACCGATCAGGAAAATCTGCCCTTATTCCAAGTGTCGTCTTGCGCAAAAGACAACACTCAATGAAGCGTCATAAATTCTGCAGTTCTTCCAAATAATCTATAAGTTCCTCCGATTCTGTCCGATCAATCCCACTGCTTAACACAGCATCCGCCGACTCATAATCCTCCATCTGTACATAAAGATCTGCCAATGCAATATAAGCTTCCGGTTTTCCTGATTCCGCCTCAATCGCGGTCTCATATGCCGCAATTGCCTGATCATATTGCCGTTCATTTACATACTGCTGCGCTAAGTTCATGTATTTATCATACTTTTTTATTCTTTTGACCGGTTGCTTTTCAAGATATTTATAAAAGCTTTCAATATGCAATTCCTGTTTTCCCAAATTCCGGTCATATTGTTTCGCATCATTCGCAAATGCTGTATGTGCCGTAAAGTTAAATATCACTGCCGTTATCAATCCCCCTCCATTATCCATTTCTTATCATATTTGTGGTCAATTTTTACTATACTATAATTAGTCAATCATTATTTATATAATAGTATATGAATAATTGACACGTATATGAGGAACGTCCTATGACACTGAATGAAAACATTAAGCAACTGCGCATGGCAAGAAACTTGTCACAGGCTGATTTAGCCAAAGCCCTCGGCGTCACGAAACAGAGCATATCTAATTGGGAAAACAATAATATCCAGCCATCCATTGACATGGTCATCCATTTAGCAGAATATTTTTCTGTTTCAACGGATTACCTCTTAGGTCTGGATCAACGAAAGTATATCGAAATCACTGGCTTGACCGACCAGCAATTGGCTCATATTGCCGCTGTTATTCATGATATTCAAGGCAATTAAGTAATGTTTCCTTCATCCTTTACACATAAAAGAGACCGAAACTAATATAAAAATCAGTTTCGGTCTCTTTGCGTTATTACACATTATTTTTTATAGGTCAATACCGGCTCTCCCATTTCTATGATCGCTTCTACCTGCTCTTTGGTCTTCTCTGCCACTTCTGCGATCTGCTCTAATGTATAACCCTTTCCATGCATGCTTAAAATCATCTTTGCTTGTTGCTTATTCCATGTCATTTTCCTTTTTCCAATGCAGCCAATGGATCCCGTCTTCATAACCGATTCTTCTATAAAAATCATTTCCGCCGCCGGTCATATACTCCGCGCCCAATCCTTTTAACCGCCTGTAATGCTGTGTAAGCGCCGCCGCTGCCAGTCCCTTATTCCGGTACTGCGGCACCGTACATAAAGGTTCCATATAGGCAAGTCGATTCTCCGGAACCCACCACATTCCCGAAAAGCACACATAATCCTCCGCCTCATTCGCGATGATCACATTATATTCATAGGTTGCGTGCGGCGGCGGCGCAATCGTGGAACTCAGAACACCCTGATATGCTTTATGCGGATTCCAAGATGTTTCCGGATTCGGAATATCCCAGTTTTCAAAGGGCCCGAGTTCCTCCGCATTGAAGCCGTTCCACGTACACCGGCTAAGCTTTAACGGATCGGCAGAAAGCGGATCAACAAAATGAAACTCTTTCGGAAGATCATAGTTTAATTCCGCTTTCTTAAAATCAAACAACAAATCTACGTTCTCATAGGACACCTTATAACCCCGCTTCTCTGCTGCCTGTATCAATGCTTTCTGCCCTGAAAAAATCACCAGCTCCCTTTTCCCTCCGATCTCAGGAAAATGGCTCTCCGCATATGCGATCATCTCATCCGCTAATTCTTCATAGCCGGGACGCAAATTGAAAAAGACACTCGTGACAGACGACTCCGTAAATACAAACGCTGCCACCCGATCTTGATCCATCCAAAATCTGTTTAAATGAAGATACTCTTTATTCATCCATGTGGATGTGATCGCATACTCAAAAAACGGCGCCGCCACACCATTGGCAAAGTACGGTTTGTATATCTCCTTCATAAAATCCCATACCAGATTGATGTCTGTCAATATTTGAAACTGCTTCGTTGTAATATTTTTCATGCTAACCCTCCCCTACCTCAATGATGCCATATACAAATTGTAATACGCGCCCTTTTTCGCGATCAGCTCCGAAGCGCTTCCCTCCTCGATGATGCGGCCGTCGTCGATGACAAAAATGCGGTCCGCCTTTTTGATCGTCGATAGACGGTGCGCGATCACAAAGCTGGTCCTTCCCGAAAGAAGGTGCTCGATGCCCTGCTGAACCAGCACCTCGGTCTGCGTATCGATGCTTGAAGTTGCCTCGTCGAGAATGAGGATCTTCGGCATGGACACCATCGTGCGCGCGAACGCAAGTAACTGGCGCTGCCCGATGGAAAGCCCGCCGCCGCGCTCGGACAGCTCGGTATCATAGCCCTTCGGCAGGCGCGTGATAAATTCATGCGCATTGACCGCCTTTGCCGCCGCCTCGATCTCCTCGTCCGTGGCATCCAGCTTTCCGTAGCGGATATTCTCTTTGATCGTTCCCGAAAACAAGAACTGATCCTGTGTCATGATACCCATCTGCTTACGCAGGCTTTCGATCGACACGGTTTTCACATCCTGCCCGTCGATGCGGAAAATACCGTCCTGCACATCGTAAAAACGGCTGATGAGATTGACGATGGTCGTCTTTCCCGCTCCGGTCGCCCCCACAAGCGCGATCGTTTCACCCGGCTTTATGTGGAAGCTCACATCATCCAGTACCTTATGTTCCCCATCATAAGAAAAAGAAACATGCTCAAAATCAACCGTCCCACGAATCTCTCCGATCTCATGCACACCCTCTGCGTCCGTGATCTCCGGCTCGGTATCAAGCACCTCAAAAATACGCTCCGCACCCGCAATGTTTGTCACGATCTGATTGTAAAAGCTGCTTAGATTGTTGATCGGCTGCCAAAACATATTGATATACGTGCCGAACGCCAAAAACGTACCGAGCGACACCTTATCCACACCCAAGATCACGATTCCCGTAAAATACAGGCAGATACAGCCGAGTCCCCATGTAAAATCAATGACCGAGCCGAACGCGTCGCTGATGCGCACCGCGCTCTTAAATGAATTCCGATGCTCCGTGACAAGTCCGTCAAATGTCCTGCCCGTCTCCTCCTCCGCCGTAAAGCTCTGGATTACACGCATTCCCGACATATCCTCATGGATGAACGCGTTTAAGTTCGAGGACTTTTTGCGGAAGGTCTGCCAGCGCGGATGCGCTTTTAACTCGATCAGCACCGTTCCGACCGCCATAAACGGCGTGCTGAGCAGCGACGCCGCCGCAAGCAGCGGATTCTTTACAAACATGATCACGACGACCGCAATGACCGTTAAAAAATCAGGAATCAGCGTTGTCACACAGTTGTTCAGTACGTCCTTGAGAGAATTAATATCTCCGATGATCCTGCTCAATATTTTTCCCGTCGGGCGGGAGTCAAAAAACTTAAAATCCAAAGTCTGGATATGGGTATATAACTCCTGACGGATCGTCAACAAAATCTTGTTGCACACCTTCGCCATCACATACATCCGCAGCTTGACTGCGAAAACAACCAAAATGTTGACTGCCAAAGCCGCGGCCATCAGCTTCACAAGCCCTCGGTAATCATTTCCGCCGATATACGTGTCAACAGCCGTTTCCATGATGAGCGGATTGATCAGCGAAACTGCCACGCAATAGCCCATTAACAGCAGCACGCCGATGATCTGCAATTTATAATCCAACAAATAACGAAACAGGCGCTTCAGCGTCTCGCGCTTGCTTTTTTCCACGCTCTGCTCGTCGCTTTTATAAGAATTGACCGCCATGCTTATGCCTCCTCTCCCTCATGCTGCCCCGACTCTCCGGTGTCACCCAAAGGCTCCGCTCCATCCTCCGGCAGCGCCTCATGCTGCACGCAGTAGGTCTCATAATACAGCCCGCGCTTATTCAGCAGCTCCTCATGCGTGCCGCGTTCCGCAACGCTTCCGTCCTTCATCACAAGAATCATATCCGCCTCGCGCACGGCGCTGATGCGGTGCGCAATGATCAGCTTCGTCGTATCAGGAAGCCGTAACAGCGTCTGTTCGATCGCGCGCTCCGTCTCGGTATCCAATGCGGATGTAGAATCATCCAATACAAGGATCGGTTCTTTTTTTGCCAGTGCCCGCGCGATACTGATGCGCTGCTTTTGTCCGCCTGATAAGCCGACGCCGCGCTCGCCGATGACCGTCTCATACTGCTCATCCAGCCGCTCGATAAAGCTGCCCGCCTGCGCATCGTGCGATGCCTTTCGTATCGTCTCGTCATCCGTCAGATCATGCTTTCCGAGGCGCACGTTCTCACTGATCGTATCCGAAAACAGAAAGACATCCTGCATCACGATCGAGATATTGCTGCGGAGCTGTTTTAATGTTAAATCCTTTACATCCACGCCGTCCACGCGCACGCTTCCGTCCGTCGCGTCATAAAGCCGCTGGAGCAGATACACGATAGAACTCTTTCCGGCTCCGGTCGCGCCCATGATACCGACCGTCTGCCCCGGTTCCACGGTAAACGTGATGTCCTTCAAAATCTCATATCCGTCCGCCTTATGGAATGATACATGGTCAAATTCAATCTTTCCGCGGACCGCATCAAGGACGACGGGCTGCTCCTTCTCCACGATGACCGGCTTCTGCTCACAGAGCTTACGCAGTTTGCGGTTTGACGCAAATGCGGAAGAAATGCTGTTCGTCAACCAGCCGAGCATTTCCATCGGCCATACGATATTGTTGGAATACTGCACGAACGCGCTCAATTCTCCGAGCGAAAATCCGGAATGAATGACCTCATAACCACCCAGCAGCACCGTAACCAGCGGCAGCACCTTCGCGATCACGCTGAAATACGGATAATAACGCACAAACACCTTCGACTGTTTCATATTCAGCTCATAGTAACGATGGTTATGCTTCAAAAATTTCTCGATCTCATGCTTTTCCCGCGCAAACGCCTTGACAGTGCGCACGCCCGCAAGATTTTCCTCCGCAACGGTATTGAGCGCCGCATTTTCCTCGCTGATCTCCTCGTATACCGAATCCAGCTTTCTCTCCATCACGATCGCGATGCATCCGCATGCGATCATCGCCAGCGTCGGAACAATCGCCAATCTCCAGCTCAGACGGTACATACAAAAAAGCACGATGCAGGTGTGCAGGGCAACCTCCGTAAGAAGCATGCCGACATAGGATGCGCCGTCCCATATGCGGTCTACATCGTCTTTTACGCGCGCCATCAGTTCGCCCGTTCCCGTGCGGTCAAAGAACTCCGCACTTAAACTCTGCACATGGGAAAACACATCGCGTCTGACTTCCAGCGCCACTTTCGATCCGGTCAGGTCGCATACATATTCTTTGACATACTGAAACACGCACCGTCCGATGCCAATGCCCAAAAAAGCCAGAAGCAGAATTTTCAGTTTCTCCATATTGCCGCCGACGATCACGTCGTCCACAATGCTCTTTGTGACAAGCGGCGCAAGCAGATCTAAGACGACCGCCGCTGTAAGCGACAAGATCGCGATGAGGTATGGCCACTTGTATTTCCATAAATAAGTTCTTAATTTCCGCATAACCAATGCTGCTCCTTTCCGGTTCCTATAAGTAAAAAAGACTTTGGCAATCCACGATCACCAAAGTCCTCATTCCGATCCACACCCATGCGCAGACGCGCATGAAATGAGAAATGATACAAAACGCTTTCACCATTTCAAGTGCGCCGCATATCTGACCAAATCGTTCCGGCGGAGGTAATCCTGTTTCTGCCCTTATTTATCACATTGCTGAAATCTGATAAAGTAAGATTTTTTCCTGTTATATTTCGAAACATAAGGCTACCTCCTTTCTATCCTTGCAGTCATACCCGATTGTATGAACCGTTATCCGCGTTCCAAAACAGATACAAACCCTATTCTAATGGAATTTATCCGTTTGTCAATCGCTTTTTTGAAATTCAACAAACGGTTGCTTTGCCTCAACCGTCAGTTGATGCCGTTCGATATTTATTAACATCCGAATAATTCTGCCGCTTTCTTCATTCTTTCTGCAATCGGGACACCGAACGGACATCTTGCTTCACACGCATGGCAGGAAATACATTCTGACGCTCTGTGTTCTAAAAGCTCATAATGGGATTTCACTGTCGCAGGCACTTCCGGCTGCATCGTTGCAAGGTCATAATATTTATTGATCATCGCGATATCCAGCTTGGATACGCATGGCTTACAATGTCCGCAATAAGTACATTCGCCCCGATACGAATGGAAGGGGGCTTTCGCGATCACGGACGCATAGTCCTTGTCCTCCTCGGAAGCATGCTCATATGCAATTGCGTCATCCACCTGCTCTTTGGTATCATAGCCACACAGAATAGAGCTTACGGCAGGGCGTGTCAGTGCATAATGAATACACTGTACCGGAGTCAGACTCACGCCAAAGGGAGAACGCTTTTCATCAAAAAGTCTGCCGCCTGCAAAGCCTTTCATAACGGTAATTCCTACATCATATTGCTCGCATAGTCTGTACAATTCAGCTCTATCCGAATCAATTCCCGTCAGCTTCGGATCATACTTTTCCGCAAACATCGTATCCAAATCATCACTGGCAGGCAGCATGTCAAACGCCGGATTAATACTGAAAAGAATCATTTCTACAAGCCCGGACTCCACTGCTAATTTTGCGATCAGCGGATTGTGGGAACTCATTCCGATATGTCTGATCTTACCTGTTTCCTTTAACTCTTTCACATAATCAATAAATTCAGACGCAAAAATGTGATTCCAGTCCTCAAGGGAATCCACGAAGTGAATCATTCCGAGATCAATATGATCCGTCCTTAACCTGACTAAAAGATCCTCAAAAGCCGGTTTCACATACTTCATATCTCTGGTACGAACATACTGCTCATTTTGCCATGTAGACCCAATGTGCCCCTGAACATACCACTGCTCTCTGTTTTCACAGATTGCTTTTCCGATAATATCTCTGGATTTCGGATCAGGCATCCAACAGTCGATCACATTGATCCCTTTTTCACCTGCATATCTGATCACTTCCACGGACTCGTCTTCCGGATGCCGCTCTAACCATTCCCCGCCAAATCCGATTTCGCTTACCATCAAATTTGTCTTTCCAAGACGCCGTTTTTTCATTTTCCTTCCTCTCCTCCATGAATACAATTTTCATCAATTCAACAAAAATGCCAATGATCATCGTTTCAGAACGAAGTATTCTTACATGCCTTCAGCCGCGGCTGCCGGGCGTCCAAAACGCTACCCGCTGCCAACGGTCCGCATCCCGTTCATACTCGCTGTTGATCCAGTCCGCCGCCATACCGATGCCGTCCTCCGCAAACGGAAAATCCTTATGATATTCCGTCCCCACATCATGCTTCCCATACGAAAAAGGACCTTCCCAGACAATTGCCCGCAGTACAGTCTTCTGCTCGTCCTCACCGACCGGCTCGCCTTTTTTTTCCCGCTCGGCACGCTCCTCGTCCGTGTAGGGCACCGCCGTCTTTCCGATCCGATACCGCAAGCCCGACAGACTCCCGTAATAATCCGTTTTCTTAAAAAAATTCAGCGGCATAAAGCTGTTTTTATCTATCATGATTGCGCATTACATCCTTTCCGGCGCAGAAAAACCTAACAGTGCAATGCAGACCTCCAAAATATCCTTTGTCAGCATAAGCAGCGCAATCCAGCCCGCCTGCGTTTCGGCATCCGTCTCCGTGAGGATCTTCGTCTCATGGTAAAAACGGTTAAACGCATTTGAAAGGTCATAGATATAGGCGCAGACCCTGTGCGGCGCCAGCTCTTCGACCGCCCCTGCGACCATCGCCGGAAAACCGGTGATCGCCAGCATCAGCGCTTTTTCGGATGCGCTCTTGGCCTCGCCGAGCTTTGCCCCTTCCGACTGCTTTCCGCTCTCCGCATACTTGGTCAGAATCGATTTGATCCGCACAATCGTATAAAGAATATAAGGTCCGGTGTCACCCTCAAAGGAAGTAAAGCGGTCCACATCAAAAATATAATCCTTTGCCGCCTGATTGGAAAGATCCCCGTACTTGATCGCCGAGAGACCGACAATATCCGCTGTCGCGCGCGCTTCTTCCTCGGACTCTGCATGCCCCTCCATGATCTTCTTGAACATTTCATCTTTGATCTCACGAATCAGATATTCGAGACGCATCACACCGCCCGTGCGGGTCTTAAACGGTTTTCCGTCCTTGCCGTTCACGGTTCCGAAGCTGATATGCACCAGCCCGGTCTCCGGTCTCACGAGCCCCGTCTTTCTTGCGCAGCGGAATACCTGTTCAAAATACAGATCCTGCCGCTTGTCCGCCAGATAAATGATCATATCGGGATGGTAGTTTTCCATGCGGTCTTTGATCGTCGCAAGGTCGGTTGTGTTATAAAGCGCGGAACCGTCCGATTTTAAGATCATGCAGGGAGGCACCTCCTTCGTGTCGCTCTCCTCCTTCACGTCCACGACAAGCGCACCGTCGCTCATATAGGCATAGCCGCCCTTCTTCATTTCCTCGACCATCACAGGAATCAGCTCATGCACATCGGATTCACCCTTCCACAGATCAAAGGATACATCCAGATCGTCATAATTCTTTTTTAAGTCGGCTACGGATACCTCCATAATATGCTTCCACAGGGCGCGATAGCCGCGCACGCCGCTCTGCAGCTTATGGGTCGCTTCCATTGCCTTATCCTTATAATCCGCATCCTCCTTGGACTTTTTGCTTGCCGTCGGATAAATCTCCTCCAGCTCGGAGATCGTAAACGGCGCCTCCGCCGGATAGTCCCCCGCGTACTGCTCATCAAAATAGGGCAGCTCCGGTTTTCTTAAAGACAGCTCATAAATGATGAGTCCCATCTGCAGTCCCCAGTCCCCCATATGAATATCGCCGATCACTTCATGTCCCGCATAGCGGCAGATCCGCTTGATGCTCTCGCCGATGATGGCCGAGCGCAGATGCCCGACATGCAGCGGTTTTGCCACATTCGGTCCGCCGTAATCAATGACGATCTTTTTTGCGCCTCCCGCCTGCTCATATCCGAATTTCGGCGCGGTGCGCATCTCATTTAAGTACGCTCTCACATACGATTCCGAAAGTTTCAGATTCAGGAATCCCGGCGCCGCCGCATCAACCTGCGTAAATACGGACTGCTCCTTCAGTTTTTCCGCGACCTCGCCCGCAATGATCATCGGCGCTTTATGATACTGCTTTGCGCCCGCCATCGCACCGTTACACTGATATTCGCACAAATCGGGACGATTTGAGATCGTCACACGCCCAAGCTCCGGCGCATATCCCGCTGCCTCAAATGCCTTTCCTACTTCCTCCGATAATAAATCTAACAATTGTTTCATAATCTCGTTTCCTTCCGTTCCGTTTTCTGTCGTTCCCGCTCCGCCTTAGAATATATACAGCCGCAATAATCCTGCCGGTAAAGCTGAAACTGTGCCGACAGCTCAATAGAACGCTTATAGCCGTTCTTTTTTTTGAAATCGGAAAACAGATAAGGCACGCCGTATTCCCCGGCAAGCCTTCCGCCGATCTCGTTTAACGCAGCCGCATTTTTCAGCGGGCTGATGGAAAGTGTCGTCGTAAAAAAATCAAATCCGTCCTCCGCCGCCGTCTTTGCCGTTTCCTTCAGCCGCAGCTCATAACAGCGCAGGCAGCGTTCGCCGCCTTCCCGGCACTGCTCGTACCCCTTCGCCATTTCATAAAAATCCTGCGGACTGTAACGTCCCTCCAGTATTTCTATGCGCTGTGCGTTATCGGTCGAATGCATTCCCTCAAAGCAGCCGTCCGCCACCTGCTTGTTATATGCCGCAATCAGACGTTTTTCCTCCGCGACACGTTTCTCATATTCCGCCTGTTCTGTGATATTGGGATTAAAAAAGAACACGGTGATCCGAAAATACTCCCGCAGATATTCCAAGCAATAGCTGCTGCACGGTGCGCAGCAGCTATGAAGCAGCAGGGAACGCTCCCCTGCAGGTATGGTTTGCAGCGTCCGGTCAAGCTCTTTTTGAAAATTCATCCTTTTTATGACGCCCCTTTTGCAATCTGACCAATCTCGCAATAACTCTGAATATATTTCTCCGCCGGTACGGGCTTCGCATAATAATAACCCTGTACACGCTTACATCCGATACTTCGAAGCAGGTCTACCTGCTGTTCGTTTTCCACGCCCTCACAGATGACCTCCATGCCGAGCCCGTCCGCCATCTCAATGATCTTATGCAGGATGAGCGTACTCGAATCGGACGTGACCGCCTCGCTGAAAAATTCCCTGTCGATCTTTAACACATCAAATGGCATGTCTTTTAAGGTATTCAAAGAAGAATATCCCGAACCGAAATCGTCCATGGACAGCTTGATGCCTTCTTTTTTCATTGCCTTCAAAACCGAGATCATCCGGTCGCGGTCGTCAAACAGCGCCGTCTCCGTTACTTCCAGTTCGATATATTCTTTTGGAATCTGACAGGCATCCAGCAGCGTTCTGACCCTGTTGATATACTCCGGACTATGCAGAAGCACTCTCGACTGATTCACGGAGACCGGATAGATCACACCGCCCGCATCCAGCACGGAACGCAGTTTTTTGCAGACGCTCTCCAACATATAAAAGTCAAGCTCGCCGATAAATCCGTTTTTCTCAAACACCGGAATGAACTCGTCCGGGAATACCATATTTCCTTCCGGACGGATCCAGCGCACAAGCGCCTCCGCACCGGCAACATGATTATTGACAATATCCCATTTTGCCTGAAGATATACCTGAAATTCCCCGTTATCGAGCGCCTGCCGCATCTCGGATTCGATCTTGTTGACCTTACTCATGTTGCGCATAATGGCATCCGTATAATAAGCCACGCTCTCTACTTCATTTCCGTTCAGGGAACGTCTTGCCGCATTCGCACGATCGATCATGACATCAATGTCCCGATCCTGCTTGCGGAGCTGATAGATTCCGTATTTCATGCGGATCGGATACGTAATGCCGTTTGCCACCGCATGCTCATTGACCTGCTTCATGTACTGCTCACGCCGCTCGTTGACATCATTATCATTTACGGTCAGCGTCACAAATTGGTCAGAATCCATCCGCACACACAGTTCCTTGGAGGAATATACCTTTTTGTAAATATCCACGCATGCCTTCAAAATGTCGTCGGCACGCAGATGCCCGTACGCCTCGTTTAAGTAGCGGAAATTGGAAATATCAAAACGTTGAATAATATAAGGCGTTTCCTCATGATTCTGCAGAATATTCGCTGCTTCTTTATGGAAATAATTGATATTTTTCCAATTCGTCACATCGTCCGTATAGGCGATCGCTTCCATTTTGGCTGTCACGCTGCGGACATAATGCCATATAAGAAAGACTGCGACGACACTCAGCAAAAACAACAGACCGAGCAGCAGCATCATTTTGCGTATAAAACGATAAATGAACGTGCTCTGTACAGTCATATCCGTCACAGTGGCAATGGAATAGCCCTCCATCTTATCCAGCCTGCGAAGCATGATCAGACAGGCATGGGACTTCTCACCTTTCACCTCAAGCGACTGCATCGGTTCATTTTTCGCCGCATGACGCATCTGCTGAACCTGACTCTTGGAATTTCTGCTGCCTTCGGTCAGGTCATACATCTGCATGTAGAAATTGTTGGATGCCACCTGCGCAATATCCAGCATATCATATGCTCTGTAGGACAAGATTTTTCCCTCATTTTCGATGATCCAGCAGGCGCTCTGGGTGTGCAGCTCCTCAAAGATGCCGCCGCTTGTCA
The DNA here is from genome assembly GCA_014804425.1 of Lachnospiraceae bacterium. Classification (GTDB taxonomy): domain Bacteria; phylum Bacillota; class Clostridia; order Lachnospirales; family Lachnospiraceae; genus DLAJ01. The sequence continues at coordinate 27,892 of JAAUZV010000021.1, read as the reverse complement.
TTCGGCTGCAATCATAAATTGCCGCAAGCGTCCCCATCTGTCCGTTTTCTTTGGTAATATGCATGGGAAATAAAAGGAATACATCTCCTTCCTCCCGCATATTTTCTATACTATGCACTTTTCCCGATTCCGCCTCTTGTATCTCCTCGATCCGCTGCGTCAGAACATCCGTGTCTTCTCCGGCACTGTCCGCATACATCCTGCCGTCCGAAATGTAGACAACTGTTTCAAACTCACCCGTCCGTTTTGCAAAGTCCAGGATCGTTCTGTATGCCGCGGCATTATCTTCGGAAATCGTTGTCAGATTCCGCCCGGTCTCCTCAAGCAGCCGCTCCAGATCCTCGATCTTTTCATCGACAAGCTGTCCGGCTCTCTCTAACATGGCAGGCTGCCGTTCCCTCACATTCTCCTGATAGGAACGATAGGTCGTGACCAAAAAGACCACGCTGACAACCGCACACAGGACATATGCCGCCGCGGAACGGATCAAGATATGATACAAGTCACTGTCTTTGATTTTTAATGATCTCATCCGCTATTCTGTTTTCTCCCTATTCCCCATCGTCATTTTTTTGCGATCCCCGCAATATCAATGAGGGTCATTTCCGTATCTTCGGCATTCTCCAGGCTTGTCACAAGCGCGCGTGCCGTATCAAGCGACGTTAAGCAGTTGACTCCCGTCTCGATCGCCGTTCTCCGGATCAGGAATCCGTCCCTTGACTTATCCCTGCCCTGCGTCGGCGTGTCGATGACAAGATCAATGCGGTGACCGAGGATCAGATCCATGACCGTCGGCGATTCCTGCTGAATCTTGTTGACCTTTCGCGCCTTGACACCCGCATCATTTAATACCTGCGCCGTGCTTCTTGTCGCATAGATCGTATAACCGAGCTTCTCAAAGCGCCCGCCGATCTCGATCGCCTCTCCCTTATCCGCATCCTTGACCGTAATGATCATCTGCTTGTACTTCGGCAGATCGACGCCTGCCCCGAGAAATGCCTTATACAGCGCTTCGCGGAACGTTTTGCCGATGCCCAGACATTCTCCCGTCGATTTCATCTCCGGTCCTAAGCTGATCTCCGCTCCTCTGATTTTTTCAAAAGAGAATACGGGCATCTTGATGGCGATGTAATCTGCCTCCGGCTGTAAGCCCGGCTCATAGCCGAGTCCCCTGATCGTATTGCCGATAATGACCTTGGTCGCCAGCTCCACGATCGGAATGCCCGTTACCTTGCTGATATAGGGAACGGTACGGCTCGACCGCGGGTTGACCTCTATGACATACACCTCGTCACCCACCGCGATAAACTGGATATTGATCAGGCCTCTGACATGCAGCGCCTTTGCCAGTCTGCGGGAATACTCGGCGATGGTCTCCTTTACTTTTTCGCTGACCGTATGCGCGGGATACACCGAAATGCTGTCTCCCGAATGAACGCCCGTGCGTTCGATATGTTCCATGATGCCCGGAATCAGAATGTCGTTTCCGTCGCAGACAGCGTCAACCTCCAATTCCTTTCCCATCAGATATTTATCCACCAGAATCGGATGATCCTGCTCATAGCGGTTGATGACCGCCATAAACTCCTCGATCTCCGCGTCGGAAAGCGCGATCTGCATGCCCTGTCCGCCAAGCACATACGACGGTCTGACAAGAACCGGATAACCGAGCCTGTTTGCAACCTCTTTCGCCTGTTCGGCCGTATAGACCGTGCCTCCCGCGGCACGCGGGATCTCCGTCTCCTGCAAAATGCGGTCAAACAGTTCCCTGTCCTCCGCCGCATCGACGTCCTCCGCTTTGGTACCGAGGATCGGAACGCCCATCTTCATCAGGCTTTCCGTCAGCTTGATCGCCGTCTGTCCGCCGAACTGGACGACCGCGCCGTCTGGCTTTTCGATATTTACGATATTTTCCACATCCTCCGGCGTCAGCGGCTCAAAATAAAGCTTGTCCGCAATATCGAAATCCGTGCTGACCGTCTCCGGGTTATTGTTAATGATGATGGTCTCATAACCTTCTTTTGCAAATGCCCATGTCGCATGGACGGAGCAGTAATCAAACTCGATTCCCTGTCCGATCCGGATGGGACCGGAGCCAAGCACGAGTACTTTCTTCTCCGGCTTCGTCAAAACCGCTTCATTTTCGCCGTCATACACAGAGTAATAGTAGGGCGTTGCCGCCTCAAACTCCGCGGCGCAGGTATCCACCATCTTAAATGCCGCCACAATGCCGTTTTCGTAACGCATCCGCTTGATCTCATCCTGCGGCTTTCCCGTCAGCGCGGCGATCACGTTATCGGGAAATTCCATGCGCTTTGCCTCTTTTAAGAGCGGCAGCGTCAATGGCTCACCGGAAAGCCGGTCCTCCATGGCAACAATCGCCTTAATCTTATCAATAAACCAGACATCCACCATGGTAATCTCATGGATCGTCTCATAACTGATCCCCTTACGCAGCGCCTCAGCGATCACAAAAATGCGCTGATCATCCACGATCTTTAAGCGCGCAAGCAGCTCCTCTTCGGACAGCCCCGTAAAATCATAGCTGCGCAGGCTGTCTACATGTTGCTCCAGCGAACGCAGCGCCTTCATGAGCGCTCCCTCAAAATTCGTGCAGATGCTCATGACCTCGCCCGTCGCCTTCATCTGGGTCGTCAGTGTTCTTTTTGCTGTAATAAATTTATCGAACGGCAGGCGCGGCAGCTTGACCACGCAGTAATCAAGCGTCGGCTCAAAGCTTGCATAAGTCTTGCCCGTAATTGCATTTTTAATCTCGTCAAGCGTATAGCCTAACGCGATCTTCGCGGCAACCTTCGCGATCGGATATCCGGTTGCTTTTGACGCGAGCGCCGAAGAACGGCTCACGCGGGGATTCACCTCGATCACACAGTACTCAAAGCTCGTCGGATGCAGCGCAAACTGCACGTTGCAGCCTCCCGTGATCTCTAACTCACTGATGATATTGAGTGCCGACGTACGCAGCATCTGATATTCTTTATCCGAAAGCGTCTGAGACGGCGCGACTACGATACTGTCGCCCGTATGTACACCGACCGGATCGATATTTTCCATGTTGCAGACGGTAATGACATTTCCCGCACCGTCCCGCATCACTTCATACTCAATCTCCTTCCAGCCCGCGATACAGCGCTCCACGAGCACCTGCCCGACACGCGAAAGCCGCAGACCGTTTTCCAGGATTTCTTCCAGCTCGACCTGATTGTGGGCAATACCGCCGCCCGAACCGCCGAGCGTATAGGCAGGGCGGAGCACAACCGGATAACCGATCTTTTTGGCAAAAGCAACGCCGTCCTCTATACTCTCAACCACAAGGGATGCCGCGACCGGCTCCCCGAGCTTTTCCATCGTATTCTTAAATTCCAGACGATCTTCCGCCTTTTTGATCGTCATTGCCGTCGTACCGATCAGCTTCACGCCATGCTCCGTAAGAAAGCCCGACTCCGCAAGCTCCATGCCAAGATTTAAGCCCGCCTGTCCGCCCAGCGTCGGCAGCACGCTGTCCGGCTGCTCTTTTAGAATGATCTGCTCCAGCACGCGCGCATTTAACGGCTCAATATAGACTTTATCTGCAATATCCCCATCCGTCATGATCGTTGCCGGATTGGAATTAACCAAGATGACCTCAACGCCCTCTTCCTTTAATGAGCGGCATGCCTGTGTTCCCGCATAATCAAACTCTGCCGCCTGTCCGATCACGATCGGACCGGAACCGATCACCAGTACCTTTTTGATATTAGGATTCTTAGGCATTCTTATATTCCTCCATCATCTTGATAAAACGGTCGAACAGATAGGCGGAATCCTGCGGTCCCGCGCATGCTTCAGGATGGTACTGTACCGTAAAAATGCGTTTTCCCGTATAGGACAGACCTTCGTTTGTGCCATCATTGACATTGACAAATGCAGGCACGGCAACCCGCGCATCCAGCTTGTCCATATCGACGACATAACCGTGATTCTGAGATGTGATATAAACTCTGCCTGTCGCTAAATCCTTGACGGGATGGTTCCCGCCGCGGTGTCCATATTTCATCTTGAATGTGTCCGCACCCGTGGCAAGCGCCATGAGCTGATGTCCGAGGCAGATGCCGAAGATCGGGAAATCCGTCTCGTAAAGCTTGGTGAGTTCCGCGATCACCCCCGTGCATTCCTTCGGGTCGCCGGGACCGTTGCTTAACATGATGCCGTCCGGTTTGGATGCGATGATCTCCTGTGCCGACGTCCCCGCCGGATAGATCGTCACCTGACAGCCGCGCTGTGCAAGCGAATACGCAATATTATCCTTTGCGCCGAAATCAAGCAGCGCCACACGCATGCCCGCGCCGTTTAACTCCCGCACAAGGGAGGGGCGTTTTTCTCTCTCTCCTTCCGTCATGCCGCTCTCCTTAAAGCGCGCATACTGTTCCGCATCAAAATGCGACGAACCGGAGATGGGTCCGTTCTCGGAAAGCTCTTTTGTTCCCTCTATCACATAGGGCTCTTTGCAGGTCACCTTTTCGACGACCCTGCCCGTCCGGTATTCTTTTAACTTGGGAAGAATGGATTCGATGCGGAATTGCTCATTCGTGGTGATCATCCCGTTCATTGTGCCTTTTTCGCGAAGAAGCTTGACAAGGGCACGTGTGTCGATACCGGCGATACCCGGAACGCCGTGACGCTCAAGAAAGCTTTGAATCGTTTCGTCACTCCTGAAATTGCTCGGAACTGCGGACAATTCCCTGACAATGAAGCCGTCCGGCCATGGCTGTTTGGACTCCATATCCTCATGGCAGACACCGTAGTTGCCGATCAGCGGATAGGTCATGCACACCGCCTGCCCGGCGTAGGAGGGATCGGTCAGTACTTCCAAATACCCTGCCATGGAGGTGTTAAACACGATCTCACTGACCACTTCCCTGACCGCACCGATGTGATACCCTTCAAACACGGTGCCGTCTTCCAAAATCAAGAATGCTTTCATTGTCGTATCCATTCCCTTCCAAATCCATAATCAGTTTATTATAACATAGGGCGCTTCCCGCTTCAACAGCCGTTCGCGCCCTGTTTTCTGGTAAAATAGTACCATTTTGTGTCACCGTAGTGCCCGTCATAAATTTGAACATTGTTCAACTATCTGCGGAAGCTGTCTGATCGAATCAATGGAAAGCAGCGGTTTTGCCACGTTCCCAAGTCCGTATGCCGCAAAGATCATCGGTACGCCCGCCTCCATGCACGCGTCCGCGTCGCCCTGCGTATCCCCGACATAGACAGGCTGCTTTAATCCGTGCTTTTCGATCAGACGGCGCATGGTCTCGCTCTTCGGCGCAAGCGTGTCGCCGTAACAGAGATGATCGGTGATGAATTCCGTGATCCCCGCCCCCTTCATGCAGACCTCAATATAGCCGCACTGACAATTGCTGACGATGAAAAGCGGAAACCGCTCTGCAAGAAGCGCCATGGTCTCTTTCACGCCGTCGTATACCATGCCCGGCTTTTCATGCAGCAGCTCGTTCTCATAGGAAAAGCAGCGCTCCGCCATCTGTGCGCGCTCCTCGCCGTGCAGCTCCGGAAACAGTGCGGCAGCAATATCCTCCATGGTCTTTCCGAACAGCCCCGTCAGAAATTCCTTCGGAAATGCGCCCTTTTCCGGATAATACTTCTCCATGACAACATTCCACGACTCCGCAACCGTATCGCGCGAATCCCATATGGTGCCGTCCACATCAAAAATGATGCTGTCCGCTTTGACCGTTTGTTCTGCCATATAACGAATTGCTCCTTACATAAAATATTTTACGCCCGACTCGAAGATTTTTAAGTCCTGCTCGCCGTAAATATTGATCGCAACGCTTTCCCCGCGGCGCTCGGAATGCGCCATTTTGCCAAGGACACGCCCGTCCGGCGACGTGATGCCCTCGATCGCCCGATAGGAACCGTTGATATTCCACTCCTCATCCATGGAAATGTTTCCGTCCGGGTCCGCATACTGCGTCGCCACCTGTCCGTTTGCGAACAGCTTGTCCACCCATTCTGCGGGAGCGACAAAGCGCCCCTCTCCGTGCGACGCCGGGTTGACATAAGTATTTCCAAGTTCCGCGCCCGCTAACCACGGGGACAGGTTGGACACCACCTTGATATATGCCATTTTGGAAATATGGCGGTTGATCGTATTAAATGTCAGCGTCGGTGAATCCTCATTTTGTCCGACGATTTTTCCGTGCGGCACAAGCCCGAGCTTAATGAGCGCCTGAAAACCGTTGCAGATGCCGAGCGCTAAGCCGTCCCGCTCATCAAGGAGCTTTCTCACCGCCTCCTCTAACTTCGCATTGCGGAATGCCGTCGCAAAAAATTTCGCGCTGCCGTCCGGCTCGTCGCCCGCGGAAAAGCCGCCCGGGAACATGATGATCTGCGCCCCCGCGATCGCTTTCTCGAATTCCGCTACGGACTCGCGGATATCTTCCGCAGTCAGATTGCGGAATACCCTTGTGACCACATTCGCCCCCGCACGCTCAAATGCCCTGCCGCTGTCGTATTCGCAGTTGGTTCCGGGGAATACGGGAATAAATACGGTCGGCTTTGCCACTTTCTGCTTACAGATATGAATGCTGTCCGCGCGGTAAAGCCCTGTGTCCACCGCCTCGGTTCCTTTTTCCGCCTTCGTGGGGAACACGCGCTCCAACTTTGCTTTCCACTCGTTCAGCGCCTCCTCATTAGAAAGAACCATATCGCCGCACACGAAATCCTGCGCCGTCACTTCACCGACGAGTTCATGCGGAATGGTTACTTCCCCGATGCGGTCCGCCGGAATCTCCGCGATCAGACCGCCCATCTCATTGGCAAAGAGGGTTTCGGGAGAAACGGTATCCGCGATCCGCACGCCCAGTCCGTTTCCGAACGCCATCTTGGAAAGGGCTGCCGCCGCGCCGTACGCATCCAGCGTGTAAGCGGACACGATCACGCCGTCCGCGATCAGCCCAGCCACTGCGTCATAAAGCGCCGTCACCTTCTCATAGACAGGAAGCGCATATTCGTCTTTTTCCAGAGTAAATTTCACAAGCAGATTCCCTGCTTTTTTCAGTTCCGGCGTGATGATATCTTTTTCATGCGCCACATCCACCGCAAACGATACGAGTGTCGGCGGCACATCAATCTCGTTGAACGTACCGGACATGCTGTCCTTTCCGCCGATGGACGGAAGAGAGAAGCCGATCTGTGCATCGTACGCACCGAGCAGCGCCGCAAACGGCTGACTCCAGCGCGAGGGTTCCTTTGTCATGCGGCGGAAATATTCCTGAAACGTAAAGCGTACCTTGCGGTAATCACCGCCCGCCGCCACGATCTTGCTCAAGGACTGCGTCACGGCATAGACCGCCCCGTGATACGGGCTCCAGCTTGATAAATACGGATCGAAACCGTAGCTCATCATCGTTACCACATCCGTTTTGCCGGTCAGCGTCGGCAGCTTCGCAACCATCGTCTGCGTCTCCGTCAACTGATACTTGCCGCCGTAGGGCATATAGACGCTGCCCGCGCCGATGGAGGAGTCAAACATCTCCACAAGACCCTTCTGCGAGCAGACGTTCAGATCCCGCAGCGTTCTCAGCCAAGCACCGCGCACATCGCCGTTTTTCAGAGCGGCTTCCACATCCGGGATCGCCGTTTTATTCAAATAATTCTCCGCTTCATCCGGTATATCGACCTTGACCGCGGTCTCCTGATGCGCGCCGTTTGTGTCAAGGAACGCTCTTGCAATATTGACGATCTCTTTTCCGCGCCATGTCAGCACCAGACGCGGCTCTTTTGTTACGACCGCAACCTTGACCGCCTCTAAATTTTCCTCCGCGGCATAGCCGAGGAATTCCTCCGCATCCTTCGGGGAAACAACGACTGCCATACGCTCCTGCGATTCGGAAATGGCAAGCTCCGTACCGTCTAAGCCCGCGTATTTTTTCGGCACCTTATCCAGATCGACTTTCAGACCGTCCGCAAGCTCGCCGATTGCCACGGATACGCCGCCCGCGCCGAAATCATTACATTTCTTGATGATGCGCGTCACTTCCGGTCTGCGGAACAGACGCTGGATTTTTCTCTCAGTCGGCGCATTTCCCTTCTGTACTTCCGCACCGCATGTCGATAAAGACTGCGTTGTGTGCACCTTCGAGGAGCCCGTCGCGCCGCCGCAGCCGTCGCGTCCCGTGCGTCCGCCGAGCAGAATGATCACATCATCCGGCTCGGAATTTTCACGGATGACATGCTTTCTCGGCGCCGCGCCCATGACCGCGCCGATCTCCATTCTTTTTGCCACATAATCGGGATGGTATACTTCCTTGACATATCCTGTCGCAAGACCGATCTGGTTGCCGTAGGACGAATAGCCGCTTGCCGCCCCGCGCACAAGCTTTTTCTGAGAAAGCTTGCCCTGCAGGGTCTGCTCTACCGGCACGGTCGGATCCGCCGCTCCGGTGATACGCATCGCCTGATAGACATAGCCCCGTCCCGAAAGCGGATCGCGGATCGCACCGCCAAGGCAGGTCGCCGCGCCTCCGAACGGTTCGATCTCCGTCGGATGGTTATGCGTCTCGTTCTTGAAAAAGACGAGCCACTCCTCCTCTTTTCCGTCAACCTCAACCGGTACGACGATCGAGCAGGCATTGATCTCATCGGATTTCTCCATATCCTCCAGTTTTCCCTCCGCCTTTAACTTGCGCATCGCCATGAGCGCCAAGTCCATCAGGCAGACAAATTTATCGCTCCGTCCCGCATACAGTTCCTTCCGCGCATCGAGATAGCTCTGATAGGATGCTTCGATCGGCGCGCGGTATTTCCCGTCCGCGAACGTGACATCCTTTAACTCCGTGGAAAACGTCGTATGCCGGCAGTGATCGGACCAGTAGGTGTCCAGCACGCGGATTTCCGTCATCGTCGGGTCGCGGTGCTCCTCCCCGTTAAAATAGCGCTGAATATGTAAAAAGTCCTCATAGGTCATTGCCAGCCCTAAAGAATCGTACAGTGCGCGAAATTCCCCGTCTGCCATTTGGATAAAGCCCTGAAGAACCGCCACGTCGTCCGGTTCCGCATAATCCACGCGCAGGGTGTCGGGCTTTTTTAAGCCCGTCTCCTTCGAATCCACAGGGTTGATGCAGTATGCCTTGATCTTTTCCATCTGCGCATCCGTCACATCGCCCTCGACAATGTAGGTGACAGCCGTTTTAATGATCGGCTCCTCATCCTCTTTTAAGAAGCGGACGCACTGCACCGCCGAATCGGCTCTCTGATCAAACTGACCCGCCAGATATTCCACGCTGAACACATGCGCCCCTTCGGGCACCTCGATCGTCTCACGGTAAAGCATATCAACGGGCGGCTCGCAAAAAACGCATCTGCAAGCCTGCTCAAACACCTCATCGGATATATTCTCCACATCATAACGGATCAGCATACGCACCGCTTTCACGCCGTCCATCCCGAGATAGCCGCGGATGTCCTCCGTCAACTCCTTTGCCGCCGCCGCATACGGCTGCTTCTTTTCCACATAAATACGCTTTACCTCACTCATGCCAAGTACCATTGCTCCTTTCTGCCTGCGCCTAATTTGTCTGTTTTGCTTAAAAAAGAGTTTGCCAAAAAGCAAACTCTTTTGAAAGAACGCGCAGCGTTCTTTTTTAGTCTTCTTTTACCAGCCCCTGCATGATGATCACCATTTCTTCATTGATCATCTCCTCAGTGATCCCCATAGAACAGGAGGCGATCTTCAATCCCTCGAGGATCAGCATGATATTACGTGCCATCGCCTTGGGACTCGCACATACGAACTCTCCGCTCTCTACGCCGGTCTTGATCAACACCTCCAAGACTTTCACGGCGGTATCGAACTGCTGACGCAGCACGTTTTCTTTTTTCGGCACCTGATGGCAGAAAAAGAATTCATAGATTGCAACAGTCAGCGTATCCTTTTTTCGCAGCAGTTCCTTCTTCTGCTCTTTCAGAAACAAGGTCAGAATATCGGCCGCCGTCGCATCCTCATGAATCTCACGAGAAAAAATATCGTCCGCTTCCTCCGATTCTTTTTTCAGAACCGCCAAAAATAATTCCTGCGTGCTGTCAAAATAGAGATAGAGACCGCCACGGCTGATCTCGCACGCATCCACGACATCCTTCATCGTAACTGCCTTGTAGCCTTTTTCAGCGAATACTTCCCTTGCCTTTTGCAGTATATATTCTTTCTTCTGTAAAGACTTTTCACCCAAATCGAATACCCATGCCTTTCTCTAACCTGCGGCTCCATGCAGATAAGCCCGCTCACGCGTTACGCAAGCGGCTTGTCCCAAAACTCGATCAGCTCCTTGAGCTTCTTAAGAACTTCAAGGAAGATCCGGTTCTCAATTCCTTCTCTCCATACCTGTGCTCTCGTCATGCCGCCCAGCACATATTTCGAAAGAATATCACACAGAGCGCCAAAATCCTTGATGCTTGCCGCTCTGATAAGGCTGAGCTCGTCCTTTGCCGTCTTAATATGATTTCTCGAATAGGTATACCGATAATTTCGGTTCATGAGCTTCGTTGCCTGTGCTTCTTTGACAAACGACATTAGTGTGCCGTCATATACCGGGAAAGAAAATGTGGACTGATCCGCACGGTAACTCGACATCACATCGTTTCCGCCCTTTGTCTCAAGCCACGGAATGTAACGCGCAAGCTTTGCAACATCTTCCCGATATGTCTTAATGATCTCTTCCGTTCCTTTGATATCTTCCATAATTCAACCGTTCCGTCTTATTGTCCAAATATTTTCAGATATTGCGTTTTTTATTGTATCATAATTTTTCTATGACCGCAATAAGCAGGTCACCCTGCCGTAACCGTTCCGCCTCCCGGCTCCGCCGTTACTTCGCCTCTTTCTTTGCCGGGCGTACCATGAACAGGCTGATGAGCAGCGCGATGAGATAAAGGACTACGGTTGCATACAGCACGCACTGATATCCTGTCGGATTGACCGTCAGAATCTCTACCGTGCCGTTTGACAAAGCATGCTCGATCTCTACGGGCTTGCCGAATGTGTTTACGATCCATGTCGCCATCTGATTACCGGTCAGTCCCGCAAATGCCCATGCGGAAAGCGTAATGCCGTGGATCGCGCTGATGCTGCCCATGCCGTAATGATCGGACAGCAAGGTCGGCACATTGGAAAAGCCGCCGCCATAGCCTGCGTTGACAACAAAGATCAATGCAAGCACCAAAATGATGAGCAGTGTATTTCCCTCGCCGTTCTTGATACCGCCCGTCACGATCGTCAGTCCGGTAAAGACGATGGAAAGCGCAAAGATCAGCTTATATACCGTGTTCCGATCCTTCATGGTATCCGCCCATGCCGAAAAGCCGAGCCGTCCGCCCGCGTTAAAGACTGCCGATACCGTGGAAATGATACCCGCAAAGCTTGCGAGTCCTAAGCATTTCACGATCATCTTTTCCTGTGAGATCAACGCAAGACCGCAGGTAATGTTAATGTAGAACATAAGCCAGATACCGATATAGTTCGCGATCGGCCTTGTCTTAATGGTAGCGAGGATGCCCTGACCTTTCTCTTTCTTCTGAGGCTCATGCCAGCCCTCCGGCTTCGCAAGCAGCAGATGTCCGACAAACATCATGACAAAATATACAACAGCAAGGATCAGGAACATTTTCCAGATGCCGCCGTCTCCCAGATTATCCAGCATTGCCTGCATGATCGGGCTTGCGATCGCCTTCGCCGCGCCGAAGCCCGCAACGGCAAGACCGGTTGCGAGTCCCTTTCTGTCCTGAAACCAGAGCATGAGCGTCTTCACAGGCGAGAGATAGCCGGTTCCGAGACCGATACCCATGATAAATCCGTAGCACACATAAATGCCGACGAGCGCCAATGCGCTTCCCTTATGTAACCCGCCGTAATAAATAAAAAATCCGGTTCCCGCCATGCCGAGCGCAAAGCAGATTGCCGCGATCAGCGACGATTTATGAATATCCTTCTCCACGACATTCCCTAAGAACGCAGCGGACATGCCGAGGAAAAAGATCGCGAAGCTGAACGCCCACTCGGTCGCTCCCTTGGAAAAACCGATGTATTTCGCGATTTCCTCGCTGAAAATCGACCAGCAGTAAACCGTACCGATACTGCAGTGCAGCAAAAGCGCCGGAATCGCGGCGCGTATCCATTTGTTCTGAACATTTTTCATAGGTGACTCTCCCCCTCATTGATTTTCACATAGAATCATTGGCCGTTCTAAAAAAGACCGTCTTTGTCATTTTACTCCTAATCGTGCCAAATTTCAAGTTCCCATCACGCGAAACTTCTTTTCCCCTTTGGAACATGCCGCCCATCCCAGCATAAAACTTCACACTTTCTTATAAAAAAGAATGCAATTTTCCGGATTCTGCGGTATACTCTTTATTGAGACTTTATTTTTTTACGTGAAAGGCAGGGATCGTAATGGCAGTTGTAACATTTACGGCGGGAACGGTGATCTTAAACGAGGGCGCTCCCATCAACCAGATTTTGATCATTTCCTCGGGTAGCATTCATGCAAGCAGTAATAAGGGCGAGTTATTCCTTGAAAAAGGCGATGTCCCCGCAATTTTTGATCTTTACTGCGGCTATTCCTTTTATACCTACACCGCTGTGGACAACGTTTCCTGTCTGTCTTATTCTCTGGAAAATCAGACCGTTTCCGACGTGATCAGGGGTTCTGCCGGACTCGGCGAGCTGTTTGCCGCCTCCATGTGCAGACAGTGCTGCAATATTTTCGATGATTTCATCATGCAGGAATATCAATGCGACAAGTTCTACCACTATCTGAAAAACAGCTATCAGGAGTATGTCTCCCTCTGTCACAAATACGAGGTGACGCCAAAACAGCTCGGCGGCATTGAGGAGCTTGCCCCGTTCCATGCGCAGGAAGACCTTCCCGATTACCTTGCCGGTTATTATGACGCGGCAAAGGGATTTGAACCTGCCGTCAAAAAAGCATTGTTCCATGCCCGCCCCGATTTCACGGACGGATTCTTACAGAAAGCGGCGGATGACGTACACCGGGTATTTGAGCAGATTGGACTGCTTAACGCCTATCAGGCGGATTCCGCTTATCTCTTATTAAATACCGGGCAGATCGACCTGTTTGATCTCTACACCTCCCTCTGCGTTGAGGTGGCGCGCATGCAGGAGGATACCATGTCCTTAAATGCCGCCATCAGCAAGCTGATGATCCAGATGGAAAGCCAGCATGCGATCGATAAGACATTGTGCAAACAGCGCGCCGCGCAGTACCGCGAGGCGCTTGACGCTGCGGCCGCAGCTGCAGAGCAGCCCGATGACGGCAAAGCGGATGCGATTCTTGAGGAGCTTTCCGATTCCGCAAAATGCATCCTGCGTTACGCGGACTATGCGGAGGATTCCTCCAAGCGCTTCCTCGACGACCTTGACCGCTATCTCAACACAAGCGACCGTTCCTCGCAGGAGGACGACGTTCACGCCCTGCGCAAGCGGCTGACGCTCGCATTCTACGAAATCTATACCGCCGCGTTCCAGTTGAGCTTATCCGATAAGAATGTACCGCTTCCCGTGCGTATGTTCCTTTTATTCGGTTACATGGACGAATCGCTTGCCGGAAAAGAAAATGCAAAGGAGCTCGCAAAGCTCGCCACGAAAAAATTGAGCGATCCTGCCCGCCAGGTCTATACGCTCTACGACTGGCTGAGGGAAATCTACGAGGGCAGAAAAGCGCCGAGCCGCAACGAGTTTGACAGCGATTATACGCAATATCTGCATGAGATGCGCTACTCCGGAAAGATCGACGCCGCGACGGAAAGCCGCATGGCGGAAGACGGGGCGCAGAAGGTTCTCTTTGAGCTTCAGAATATGTTCCCGTCCGTCAACAAGGTTACCTGCGGTCGTGTAACAACGTTCTGCCCGCTGTTTTCGGAGCACAACTGCTTACGCTCACCGGAATCCATGCTCGTCACGGCAGATAAGCTCCACAATGCGCTTGATAATGTACGCAAGGTTGACTTTAAGGCATTTTACCGCGAGACGATCTTCACTATGGCTGAGGTGGGCATCAACCGCGAACTGATACAATGCGAGGTTCTGCCCGACATCGTCCTGATGCCGAATATCGGTGTCAAATCCATCCTCTGGCAGGAAATCGAGGGAAGGCGCAGAACCACGCCGAGCCGCGTGATGTTCCCGCTGTTATGTCAGGAGGATATTCCGACGCTCATTACAAGAGTCACGGGGGAGTTCCGCTGGGAAATGTGCAAGCGCATGCAGGGCGCGCGCTGGAACGACGTTTCCGAGCTGTCGCTTACGAGCGAATATTTCGATTATATTCAGTTCTACCGCAAAAATATCGAGCTTTCGCCCGACGCAAAGGAAAAGATCAAGCTTGCGCTTCAGCGTGCAAGAAACAATTATCGGGAAATGTTTGTCCGCGATTACATTCAGTGGGTAATGTACGAATCCACGGGTTCGCCCCGCTTAAACAAAGTCGCTCGCCGCATCCTTCTGCGCTACTGTCCGTTCTCCGCGGAGATCCGCAACAAGATCGGCGGGAACCCGCTTTTCAAGGATATGCTTGAGCGCTACCGCATCCTCAACACGCAGGAACGCCGCCGTCTCGATAATGTGTTTGTTAAGATCCGCAACAGCGGCAGGCAGGTTCCTGAGGAATTACTGGCACAGCAGCGGTTTTTGGAAATGTAGTAGTACTTTTGTGTGAGCTAATATATTGATAATAAATCGCAATATATTTATAGAAAAAAACAGGAAAAACAGGTATCATTAGAGATGGTTCGGCGTAAGCTGAACCTGCTAATTAGCAATTCCGGAAGAATTCCCCTTTTACACAAGCAAAAGCCTCAGGTTCCCCCTGAGGTTTTTGTCTTGTGCAAAATTTGATAATATAGTAAAATATACAAAACAGATACTCACGCAGGAGGAAGCCTCTCATGTATCGCAATGTTCTTTTTGATCTTTACGGCACGCTGGTCGATATCCATACGGATGAGAAAAAGAGATATCTTTGGCAGAAAATGTCCGACTTTTTCCGCGCCTACGGCGCTTATTATACGCCTACGGCATTGCGGCAGGCCTATCTGCATTATGTCACGCAGCTGGAGTCACAGCTTGAGGGACCCTATCCCGAAATTCAGATAGAGCTTGTTTTTTTGCAGCTTTACCTTGATAAGGGTATTCATGCCGATCCTGCGCTGATCCAAAGCACGGGAACCGTGTTCCGCACCATTTCGCGCAGCCGTCTTAAGCTCTATCCCGACGTGTTGGATCTGTTAAACGGCTTAAAGGAGCGCCATATCGGGATCTATCTGCTCTCTAATGCGCAGCATCTGTTCACGGACCCGGAAATGCAGATGACCGGTCTTCTGCCGTTTTTTGACGGGGTATTCTACTCCTCCGACATCGGATGCAAAAAGCCCGATCCGACTTTTATGGAGCTGCTGCTGTCAACCTACGGACTGGATAAAAAAGAATGCGTCATGATCGGCAACGAGGCGGCAAGCGATGTTGCGGTTGCAGAAGCATGCGGCATGGACAGCATTTACCTGCACACCAATCTTTCCCCGCAGGGCGAGAGCGCGCCTGCGGCGACATGGCGGCTCTCCGGCGACGCGCACTTAGAGATTCTGTCCATTCTGGATCAGGCAAAATAGCAAGTTGAAACATTATTTAACTTATATGCATACGGGGTGGTTCTGCTTTTTTACGCAGTACCTCCCCGTTTTATCTTTAATCTGATCCGAAACATGCCCTCCGTGCATTCCGCGTCTGTTTCTATCCCAAGCCGTTTTGCCAGACACGCTACCACATAAAGTCCGAGCCCGCTGCCCTCGTTACTCCTCGCACTGTCTCTGTAAAACGATTCAAATACCCGTTCTGTATCCGGCACCTCCATGCCCTCCAGATCATTCTCCATCAGGATCACAAGGGTATCACCCTCACAAAACACGTTCACTCCCACATAGCTTTTTACATATTTGCGGACATTAGAAAACAGATTTTCCATCATCCGCATCAGATCATGTGCATCCGTCTCTACAAACACATCTGATTCCGGCAATTGAAAATCTGTCCGTATTCCCCGTTCCTCTATCCATCCATACTGCTGCAAGATACATTCCGACAGAAAATTTCCCACATTCAATACAGAAAACTCCGCCTCCTCCTTCGCCTCCAAGGAAGACAGTTCGAAAAAATCATCCGATAAGCTCTTGAGATAAGCGAGCTTTTCCATCGCTATATCCAGATATTCCTTTTCCTTTCCGTCTAAATGCGCACTTTTTTCAAGCATCTGCAGATACCCCTTTGCAGCGGTAAGCGGCGTGCGAAAATCATGGGAAATACCGGCGATCACGTTTTTTAGCTGTCTTTTGTCCCATTCATACTGTTTTTCCAGCTCCTTATGCCGATCCGTATACAGATTCAATACTTCTGCAAGCTCCACAATATCTTTATTGAAATAATCCACACACACCGGCTGATTCCAGTCCGAATCCATTCGTTTCATGACCGCCCTGGCAAAACTCCTGATCTGCCTTTTATATTGATAGGTGCGCAGTACCAGCATGACTGCTGCCGCTGCAAGTATGATAACTGCCGCCGATTTTCCGATAAACATGTCCCCAACCATATTTTCTGTCCTTACCCTTTGATAGATCGGATTATTTATAAATCTGTTTCTTCATTCCGATATAGGAAATGCCAAACCAGACCGCACTCTCGATCAACAGCCCTGCGATCACGGCAAAGATTAAGTGGTCAGTGATCTCATATTCAAAGTTTAATATCTTAGTCAGCTTTAACGGCGTGAACCAGTCTGCGATCTTAGCCCACATGTCTTCCGGCAGACTCTCCTGCAAGAATAACATGATCAGTGTTTCTGCTCCGGCGAACCGCAAATATACCAATACGGCGCCAAAAATCTGTCTGGTAGAAGTAACGATCAGGATTCCGGCAGTACAAACATGAAAGAACACGAGAAATAAAAGGAAAAAACGAAGCGGAAGCCTGTCAATCTCCCCGATTCCGTTACACACTCCGATCATCGCCCAGTAGATACTCAAACTGAGAAAAAACGACACACTGACTAATACCGCATCCACAAACACTTTACTGAACACGATCCGGTAGATCTTATTTCCTGCCATCACCTCGTAATACGCGGTTTTGTTTTCATAAGCGCCTCCCACGATCAATGCCGAGAATAACGCCAGGAAGCATGCCAGAAAAATTGTATCGGTTCCTTTCAGATTTTCCGCCAGATTCCCATGCAGAATCTCAATATCCTCAAGCATCGGAAGCGCCACACAAATAATGCACAGTATGACCAGCCATTTCATAAAACCGGAAGAATGCCTTACCCGATACCACTCTGCTCTCATCAGTCGATTCATGATCGTCCTCCCCCCTCTATTCCCGTGATACCTTGGACAGATAATATTCTTCCAGATTCTCACCCTCTAACACCAATTTCGTAAGAATCAGCCCGCTGTCCGTGATTGTCTTTGATACTTTATCCACCTGATCTAAATGCGTAAACAATCGGATTTCTTCTTTTTCCACTACCCGGTATTCCGTTACATGAAGCTTTTGCTCCAAAACCGCCGCCGTCTTATCAATATCATTGGTTTTGATCGTCAGAAAACTCCTGCACCGTTCCGCTAATTCCTGATCGGAGATGCTCTCCACTAATTTCCCGTGATTCATGATCACAAAATCCGTACACAGCTCCGACAATTCCGACAATAGGTGGCTGGAGATCAGTATGGTGATTCCCTCCTCCAGACAGAGCTTCCTTAATAGATTGCGGACGTCTACAATGCCCTCCGGATCAAGCCCGTTCACCGGTTCGTCCAAAACCATGATCTCGGGACTCGGAAGAAGCGCCATCCCGATTCCGAGCCGCTGCTTCATTCCCAACGAGAACTGTCTTACCGGTTTTTTCCCGGCATCTGTAAGAGCGACATATCCCAAAACCTCGTTGATCCTATCCTCCTTTGCCACGCCCCGGACATACCGGATATACTGCATATTTTGTACTGCCGTCATGCTTTTGTCCAAGTACGGCGCTTCCAGCATGAAGCTCATACGGCTTCTGCTTTCATCCAGATGATCAGAATTTCCGAAAATAGTAATCCTGCCGCTTGTCGGCGCCAAAAGCCCCGCTATCATTTTCATGATGGTCGTCTTTCCCGCACCGTTCGGTCCGATCAGTCCGTAAATATGCCCTTTCTTTATCGTGAGATTAAAATGATCTACTACGGCGGGCTTTCCTTTTTTAAATACCTTCGTCAACTGCTCTAAACATAGAATATCTTCCATGACCTCCTCCTTCCCGCTTTTTCCTTCTTTCCGGGCAGGGTTTTGATACCCAAATCTCTCTCGGTCATTGCGAGACGCCTTTGGCGCGAGCTCTAATATCCCTGCATGTTTGACTATATCGGATTACCCTAAAGAAAACGTTAAATAAATGGTAAAGAAAAAGTAAAGAGTTTCGCCGACGCGAAACTCCTGAGGGCGTGCAATTTCCTATCTTTACTGCTTCAGGCGGTATCCCATCCGCCAGACCGTTTCAATGTATTCCTCATCCCCCGCATATTGTTTGATCTTATTGCGCAGGTTGCTCATATGCACCTTGAGCGTGCTGTCCTCATGAAAATACGGCTCATTCCATACGCTTTCAAACAAATTGGCTTTGGAAAACAGCTTTGTGGGATTGCGGAGCAGCAATTCCAACAGCATAAATTCTTTGCTCGTTAAAGCAAGGGGATGTTCTTTGACGGTTACCGTCTTTGCCACACAATTCATGGTCAAATCTTTATATCGTAAGTTTTCCTGTCCGTCGGCCTCCGCCTGCTTTCTCATTCTTCGAAGCACCGCTTCGATCCTTGCTTCCACTTCATCTAAATCGAACGGCTTTGTCATATAATCGTCGGCGCCCATACGGATTACGTCAATCTTGGTCTGCACGGTATTCTTTGCCGACAGCACAATGACCGGCACATTGGAAAACTCCCTCAGCTTCGCAAGCACCACATCCCCGCTTTGTAAGGGCAGCATCAGATCCAACAACACAAGGTTAATATCCTGTCTGTCACGAAGCAGCGTCAATGCACTTAACCCATTCACTGCACCTAGCACTTCATGATCCTGTGACTGCAAATATTCACAGAGCAGACGGTTAATCTCTTTATCATCTTCCACGATCAGTATTTTTGCCATATTTGCTCCCATTTCTAATCCATGATCTGTAGATTGTCCCGCTCGGCAGTAAGACGGTTCACCGGTCTTGCCCAGCGCACCGCATTCACGATGATCCTGCGGATCACCGGCTCATAATAGGTCGGATATTCCTCATGTCCCGGCTGAAAATAGAACATTCTCCCGTTTCCGCGCGTGAACGTCACGCCGCTGCGGAACACCGCTCCGCTCTCATACCATCCCTCAAACACGATGTCGTCCGGCTTCGGGATGTCAAAATATTCGCAATAAAGTTCCTCTTTTTCCAATGCAAAGCTCTCGGGAATGCCCTCCGCGATTGGATGTGACGGCGCGACCGTAAACAGGCGCTCCCTGTCGCACTCCTTCCATTTCAGGGTCATGGACGTCCCGAGCAGCAGCTTTAACGGCTTACAGAAATGCGCCGAATGCAGGGCGATCAGCCCCATACCGCGGCGCACATGTGCCGCCACGCGCGCCGCGGCCTCATCGCTGACCTTCTCATGCGCCGCATGTCCCCACCAGATGAGCACATCCGTCCCGCAAAGCAGCTCCTCGGACAGCCCGCACTCCGGTAGATCCAGCGTTGCGCACCGCACCTGCATGTCCTCCTCTTTTTCCAAAAAATCACGGATACAGCCGTGAATCCCGTCAGGATAGACCCTGCGGATATTCTCGTATTCTTTTTCATGAATGTATTCATTCCAAACTGTCACACGGATCATGGCGCGTTCTCCTTTTTTACTTGATTTTCTTTTTGTCGTATCGCGAATTGCTCTGCTTTCCCTCTCTATGCTCACCGTCAGGTACTCTTGCCTTCCCCCGCCGCGCGGCTAAGCCATGCCGCGGACGCAAGCATATCCTCATACATCGACTGCGACCCGAAGTGCTCAATGGCAAATACGCCGTCGTACCCGCTTTTCCTGATGCGGCGCACAAGCTCCTCCATCGGGATCACGCCGCTTCCGACCGCCGCGCTGTACATCGCCCTGCCGCCGATCGTCCGCTTTGGCTCCTCACCCGCTTTTACCGCAAACTCCCTGTCCTTGCAATGCACATAGCCCACCCGCGCATGAAGCAGCGTCAAAGCCTGCAGTGCATCCTCCTCACTGTATAAAAAATTACCGGTGTCAAACGTGCAGGATAAGTCCGGCACCTGCTCCAAATACCACTGAAGCTCTTCCGAGCGCGCAAAGGTCGCGCGCTCATCGTCAAAATCCTCCATGCCGACCGTAATGCCGTATTTTGCAGCATACCCGCAGCACTGTTTTAAGGTCTGCGCCATCCGCGCGCGGCATGCCGCCCTGTCCTGTCCCTGCTCCGCAAAGCCCGGAATGGCTAACATATGATGTACACCACAGCGTGCGAGCAGGCGTATGACTTTTTTATAATCCGGTCCGTTCCCCGGATTGCCCCAGTCAAAAAATGCATAAACGCAGCTCACCGGCAGTCCCGCCTTCTTTAATGCTGCGCAGAGCCGCCGTGGTTTTTTCACAAGCTCACCATAGTCCATTTCCACACCCGATATCCCCGCCG
The DNA here is from genome assembly GCA_014804425.1 of Lachnospiraceae bacterium. Taxonomy (GTDB): domain Bacteria; phylum Bacillota; class Clostridia; order Lachnospirales; family Lachnospiraceae; genus DLAJ01. The sequence continues at coordinate 7,095 of JAAUZV010000021.1, read as the reverse complement.
CCGTCAATTCCCGCGCAAGCTCTTCGAACGACTTTCCCGTCTGCCGCATCGCCTGATTGATATGATCATAAAACACCGTCAGTTTCAAATCACTTCCTCCTTCTTCCCCGGTCTCGGCGCGCCGAAACCAAACGACTGCCGTGCCATCGCCACTATGGTAAATCATTGAAGCTGCATTTGCAAGGAAAAATCAATAGATAAATCCTTCAATTTCCCTCTTGCAAAACGCCAAGATTCGCGGTTTAATAGAATCGGTATGATTCAGAATATTTCAAAAATAATGGAGATAACAAACATGGAACATTTCAACATTCCCAAAAACTATCATTCTGCACTGGGCCTGTACGACACGCAGATCGGTATTAAGACCGTCAAAGACTATTTTCAGTCACAGCTCTCCGCACAGCTCAATCTTCTGCGCGTGTCCGCGCCGCTTTTCGTCGATCCCGCTTCAGGTCTGAACGACAACTTAAACGGCGTCGAGCGCCCGGTTGCTTTTGACATCAAGGAACAGCCCGGCAGGAATGCCGAGGTCGTTCAGTCCCTTGCCAAGTGGAAGCGCTATGCGCTGAAGAAATATGGTTTTTCCCATGGGGAAGGGCTCTACACGGATATGAACGCGATCCGCCGCGACGAGGTCACGGATAACATTCATTCTATTTTTGTTGACCAGTGGGATTGGGAAAAGATTATTCACAAAGACGAGCGCCATCTTGACACCCTGAAGGATACGGTCAGAAAGGTCTATAGCGCCCTGCGGAAAACAGAAAAGTACATGTCCATACAATACGATTACATCCATGAGATTCTTCCGAAGGACATTTTCTTTATCACGACGCAGGAGCTTGCGGATATGTTCCCCGAGCATTCTCCGAAGGAGCGCGAGTATTACATCGCCAAGGCAAAAGGCGCCGTCTGCATCATGCAGATCGGGGATGTGTTGGAAAACGGCGAACGGCATGACGGACGCGCGCCGGACTATGACGACTGGGCGCTGAATGCCGATATTGTCGTTTATTTCCCTGTCCTTGACATTGCGCTGGAATTATCCTCCATGGGCATCCGCGTGGATGCACAATCCTTGCAGTCCCAGCTTGAAAAAGCGAATGCAACGGACCGCGCCGCGCTTCCGTTCCAGAAAGCGATCCTCGACGAGGAGCTTCCCTATACGATCGGCGGCGGTATCGGACAGTCGCGTATTTGTATGTTCTTTTTGCGCAAAGCTCATATCGGCGAGGTGCAGAGTTCCCTTTGGCCGAAGGAGGTTCTTGCAGAAGCCGAACGGCTTGGCATTCAGTTGTTATAAAAAAGAGTTTCCTGCTGCAATCATCAGGAAGGAGTACATCATCATGACCGACAGCACCTATGCGCTTTTAGAACAGTACATGCTTTCCTGCATGACGGACAGCGCGCACGACAAAGAACATATTTACCGTGTATTATATACGGCTTTGGATATTGCAGGGTCAGAGCAGGACGTCGATTACGACGTCCTTATCTGCGCATGCCTGCTGCATGACATCGGGCGTCAAGAGCAGTTTGAAGATCCGAGCCTGAATCACGCCGAGGTCGGTGCGGAAAAGGCGTTTGCATTTCTGTCCGAGCATGGATTTTCTGAAGCTTTTACGCGCAGGGTATGTGACTGTATCCGCTCCCACCGCTACCGGAAACGGAATCCTCCATCCTCCATTGAGGCAAAGATTTTATTTGACGCGGATAAGCTCGATGTGTGCGGCGCCATCGGAATCGCCAGAACCCTGCTCTATAAGGGAATCGTCGGCGAACCGCTTTATTCGTTGACGCCGGATAGGACCCTGCTTGACGGGACAAACGATACCGAACCGTCATTTTTTCAAGAATATAAGTATAAGCTGGAATCCATCTACGATCATTTTTTCACAGAGAGAGGCGCTGCACTCGGAAAAGAACGGCAGGATACCGCAAAAAATTATTATCAAAACCTTTTATCGGAAATGCGCGCCGTGTATGAGGATAACGCCGCAAAGCTGGCAGCTCATCTCAGCCGGAACGACTGAGTGCAGAAAGGAAAAACGATATGGTCTATTCGCTTCTATGCTTTTCCAAGAAACTCCGATAATCGCTCCCGCAGAAAATGCGCTACGCCGTCGTCATCGTTCGACGCAATGACTCCCGTTGCCGCGGCTTTTAACTCCTCCACCGCATTTTCCACCGCATACGCCTCATCCGCGACTTCGAACATATCGATATCATTATAATGGTCGCCAAAAGCGACAACCCTGTCACATCCGAGATATTCTTTCAGCCGCATCACGGCACGCGCTTTGGACGTCGCAAGCGGCATGATCTCCAAAAACCAATCCTTTGTATAGATTTCCTGTGATAATACGCAGTGATACCGCTCGCGGTAACGCTCACAGATCGCCGCAAGCTTTTCGCGTTCGTCAATGCAGGTAAAATAAAAAATATCTCCGTCCATCAATTCTTCCACAGTAGAAACGGCACGTTCCCGCTCATCCCCCTTCCGGGTATCCAGAAAGCGGCGCATGCCTTCGGTGGCACGCTGTGGAATATATGAGAATTTCTCGTAGAAATCCCCTTCCTGACCGCGCTCATCCTCGCCGTGATGATTCCGTTCGCTCTGCCCATCCTCTATGGAAGCGCGGCTGTCCCCGGAGAAGGTCGCATAGACGAGCGGATACACATCTGCGTCAAGCAATTCCTTCAGAAGCGCTTCCGCTTCCGCACCGTCCCCAAAATAGCTTGACAGAAGAATTTCTCCGCTGACATGATCCCTGATGAATGCGCCGTTATAGATGATCACGGGAATCCGAGCATGTAAGCCCTGTGTCACCTTATGCGCAGTCACATAAGAACGCGCCGTTGCATAGGAAAACAACACTCCCTGCTCCACAAGCTCATTGATCGTCCGGTTTGTAAAATCGCTCGTCCTCTCACTGCTTCTGAGCAGCGTACCATCCAAATCCGATACATATAATGTTTTCATGTGTTTTTTCCTCCCGCCCAGGCCCGATGCACGTACATCCGTGTCATATCCGGCTCGCCGTCGCCCTGAACCATGCATAAAAACTCCCAGCCGTACCGCTCATAAAATCCGATATGATCGGTCACAAGGTACAGTGTGGCAATCCCGGCAGCTTTCATTTCTTTACAGACAAAATCAAGCATTTCCCCTGCAATTCCCTGATTGCGATACGCCTCTTCCACATATACGGCGCAGACATTCGGCGTTAAGTCTTTCCGGTCATGAAAATCATTTTCGATCACACCAAGACCGCCTATGATTTCCTTCTCATTTCTCATGATGTACCATTGTGGAACCGCACTCTTACACTGCAGGCATTCCTCCATGCTGTCCATGTACGCTTTCAGCGGAATTCCCCATTTTTCGTGGAACCACTGCGCCGCCTCCTGCTGACATTCAGGGTGCTCCTGAATCTTTACGATTTCGTGTTGCAACGTGTATCACCCTCCAATGCTTCTAAAAAAATCTTAACTTCCCTTATTCCGCATTCTCTATGAACAAAATTCCCAGCGTTCCCGGACCGCAATGGCTGGAGATCACGCCTCCTGCCCTCGTCACCAGAATCTCCTGGAATATGCCCAGCCCCTCCAGAAATTCCTGCACCATTTTCACCGTCTCCTGCTCACAGCCGGAATGGGTAATAAAAACTCTGTCCCGCTTTGCTTTCCTCATGGCAGGTTCCAAATCCCTTGCATAGGCTGTCAACGCCTTTGACAGGCTGCCCCGGTATTTCTTACTGCTGTGCATTTTACCGTTCTCCACCACGATCATCGGGTGCAGATGCAGGGTACCGCCGAGCATCGCCGCCAAGCCGCTGCACCTTCCGCCTCTATGCAGGTACACCAGCGTATCCACGACAAAGCTTGCCCGCACAAGCGGTCGTAACGTCTCTATTCTGTCCACAATTTCTCCGGCGCTCTTTCCCTCCTTCGCCATGATCGCCGCCTCCACGACCAGATGACCGATCCCGGTGGAAAGATTTTCGGAATCGATCACCGTCACCTGATCCGCAATACCCATCTCTTCCGCAGCAAGCCGCATGACATTTCCCGATGTGGACATTTGTCCTGATATCGAAAAACAGACCAGCTCGTCGCCCTCCGCATACACTTCCCTGTACAGATTTAGCGCGCTCTCCATGGAAGGCGCAGAGGTCCCCGGTGTTGTACCATGCTCATCGGACCATCGGTAAATTTCCTCCGGCTTGATATTCCTTCCGTCCTCAAATTCATCTTCTCCCAACAAAATATGAAGCGGCAAAATTGCTACCTCGTATTTTTCTAAAAGCTCCTGTGACAGATCACAGGTACTGTCTGCTATGATTCGTACCATATGCCTTCCCCTCGCCCGCTCCATGCGGACATCCCTTTCCATTTCTTTAAAATACAGCCATCACTTACCGTCTTTCATTATAATTTACCTGTCGTAAAAAAACAATTCTTTTCCCCTTTCCTTTGCACAGCCGACAGCACGCAAAAGCAATCAAACGGCTCTATGGAAGAATTAAAGAATTCTCTAGTAATGCCGCCCGAATCGTAGTATGATAGGATAAAAGAAATTGAATGCTTTTCAAAAATGAATAGTCAGGAGGGTTATGTATGAGGTTTGAAAATGACAATGGCGCGCTTGTCTGCCGCCATAACGGCGAAACGCTGCGGATCGAGGCATGGGGAACCGATTCGCTCCGCGTGCGTGCATCCCTGTCCCCGAAGTTTACCGGGAACGACTGGGCGCTGACGGAAACACCGGCTGCCTGTCAGGCACAGGTCCAGATGACGGAGGTGGAATCTCCCAACGCCTACGGCGGCATCGATAAACAGACGCTTGCCACAATCACAAACGGCCGTATCAGGGCGGTCGTCAATTTTGCAGGCGTCATCACTTTTTATCGGGACGAGCAGTTACTTCTGCGCGAATATTACAGGAGCTACGGCGGAACGCTTTCCAAAGAAAGCCGCTGTCTGAAATTAGTAAACCGCGAATGGAAGGGCGTTATCGGCGGAAGCGAGTATTCCCTGAATCTGAAATTTGAGAGCAATAAAAAAGAAAAACTATTCGGCATGGGACAGTATCAGCAGAACTGCATGGACTTAAAGGGCTGCGTTTTGGAACTGGCACAGCGCAATTCCCAGATTTCCGTACCTTTTGCGGTTTCCTCGCTGGGTTACGGATTCCTGTGGAACAACCCGGCGGTCGGACGCGTGACTTTCGGTAACAATTATTACGAATGGATCGCACGCTCTACCAAAGAGATGGATTACTGGATCACCGCCGCGGATACGCCGAAGCAGATTCTTGAAAACTACACCGCTGTAACAGGTCGTGCGGAAATGTTCCCGGAGGATCTGATGGGCTTATGGCAGTGTAAGCTGCGCTACCGGACACAGGATGAAGTATTGACCGTGGCAAGGCAGTATCAGAAAGAAGGCATCAAGATCGATCAGATCGTCATCGACTTTTTCCACTGGACCGTACAGGGCGACTGGAAATTCGACGAGAAATATTGGCCCGACCCCAAGGCAATGGTGGACGAGCTGCATTCCATGGGCATCAAGGTCATTGTATCCGTATGGCCCTCTGTTGACCGCAAGAGCGAAAACTTCTGGCCCATGCAGGAAAAGGGACTGCTCATCCGTACCGAGCGCGGCGCGGCACAGACTTATGATTATCAGGGCGACTGCGTAGAGATCGATCCGTTCAATCCCGAGACCCGCAAATATGTATGGGACGTATGCAGGAAAAATTATTATGATTACGGAATCGACGCATTCTGGCTGGATAACTCCGAGCCGGATTACGGGGTTTATGATTTTGAGAATTACCGCTATCATATTGGTCCCGCGCTCTCCGTCAGCAATCTTTACCCGCAGTTGTACAGCCGCGCTTTTTATGACGGAATGAAGGAAGCCGGAACAGGCACTGTTGTCAATCTCTTACGCTGCGCGTGGGCGGGTTCCCAGAAATACGGCAATGTCGTCTGGTCAGGCGATGTGCCGAGTACCTTCGAGGCGTTTGCCGATCAGCTCCAATGCGGTCTGAACATGGGTCTTGCCGGCATCCCCTGGTGGACAACGGATATTGGCGGCTTTATGACCGACGATGTGAACGACGAGGATTTCCGCCAGCTTTTAATCCGCTGGTATCAGTTCGCTGTGTATTCTCCTGTACTGCGCATGCACGGAGACCGCGGCCCGTACACGATCCCGCCTCTTGATGAGAGAGACTGGGGCGGCGGCTATCTGCACACCGGCCAGCCGAATGAGCTTTGGAGCTATGGCGAGGACAATTATGCCATCATGAAGAATTACTATGATGTGCGTATCTCCATGCACGACTACATCAAACAATTATATGAGGAAGCGCATACGAACGGTTCTCCGCTCCTTCGCGCGATGTTCTATGAATTCCCCGATGATGCAAAATGCTGGGAGCTTCAGGATCAGTATATGTTCGGCAGCAAGTACCTCGTTGCGCCCATCCTGCACTTAAATGAGTGGAAACGCGAGGTCTATCTCCCAAGCGGCAAGTGGAAGCTGACCTCCACAGGAGAAGTCTGCGAGGGCGGACAAAGTATCAATGTGGATGCGCCGATCACGTATATGCCTGTATTTGAGCGAATCCAGTAACTTAATACCAAATGAATCAGGCAAAAGAGCAGCGAGCGAAATTCTCGTTTGGCCTCTCTTTTGCCTTTTTTCATCGGGTACAACACAGAAAAACGATCCGAACGTCATAAGATTCTCTTTTTTAACTAATCATCACTCATTTTTCTGTACAGAATGCCGAATCTTTTCAATCTTTTTCCTGTTTTTTTCAAAAAAAATCTTTGTGAAAAATGCACATTGCCACATCATTCCCTCTCTGCTACACTTGTCTTAACTGAATTGTCCGTGATGCGGACATACGGCTGTGGGTTCTCTCACATGCGGCTGCGGAATGCACCGCATTCTTTATCTCATTTCTGTTTCTTTTCACTGACAGGCAGCAGCTTCGAAGCACGGAGCTCTGCGGCTTCCCTGACACAGAACGCCTGACTGCATGATTTCATCTGACCGATGCTTCTCGCTTTT
>JAAUZV010000020.1 GCA_014804425.1 Lachnospiraceae bacterium | reverse complement strand
TTGTGGGTGTCTCCTTTGATAAATGATTTTTATTAACCGCCAAGTTAACAATCATTATTCTAGGGGTGACACTCATTTTTTGCAAACCTCTCATTTGTTACTTAACAGGAATGCTCCTTCATCATTCTTGTTGTCCTGATCACTTGAAATACTCTCATACAAATCCTCTCCTTCCTAAATTAGCGCCTGAAAATGGACGCAAAAATGCCGCGGAAAGCAACCCTGACTGGTGGGTACTTCCTGCGGCTGATTAATGGGTATAAAAGAAGCTACGCGTTCTTTCGAAGAATTGCTGACGCAATTCTTCCGGAACCACGAAATTTCCTATAATTAAAAATAACACACCCTTTGAGTGTGCTACAACCGAAAGTTATAGTATTCACGAAAGGTTACTCAAAAACGGTACAACAATAAAGAGGTCATACGCCTCGGTCATTGTCTGTACCACATATTCAGTTTTACGTCTCCATTACCTCGTAAATAACAGTCATAATACATTTCCTCCTTTCGGGATCTGTCGAAGCAGATTTTTGATGATTGTAGCATATGTGCGAATAAAATGCAATGACTTTTTAAACAGTCAAAGACCCACTCAAAGATGATCAAAAACTCAGGGCTTATTCTTATCATATATTTTTTTTGCCCGTTCTGCTATCACTTCTTTCAGGGCAGGCGGTTCTATGATCTCCACAAGGTGTCCGAAGGAAAGCAAAAAGCCAATGACCCATTCATCATACGGCATCCATACCGTGACGAGCAAATCACCATTCTCCTGTCTTTGCACCATGTCGGGGTTAAACTCGTCATACACTCTGTAAGTTACTTCTTTTGAAAAAAGGAATACAAACTTGCAGCATTCTTGTGTGGATGTATCCTGATACTCCGGCAAAGACGGGGGCTCTATTCCTTCATCCAGCAATTCACAATCTAAAATACGACTTAATCGGAAAAATCGATACGCCTGTCGCTCCATACAAAATGCATGTAAATACCACGCCCTTGATTTATACAGCAATTTCACCGGTTGTACGATTCTTTCACTGTAGGCAGCATACGTGCTGACATAATGAAGTTTTACTAGGCGCTTTTTAAGAACCGCTGTCTTTAACAATTCAAAATACTGCTTATCTCTGGTTTCATTTCCCCATCTTGAAAAGTCCACTTCAAACCAGCTCTCTGAGGGCGCAGAAAAAAGCGCAGTCAGTTTTTCCAATAAGCTGTCCGGATAAGTATTACCGGTAACCGTTAGGCTCTGTAAAGCGGCCAGCAATTCTTTTTTTTCCCTTTCTGACAGCATCACTTTACCCAGAACAAAGTCGGGCATCAGGTAAATTCCTCCGCCGCGTCCTGTTTCTGCATAGACAGGAATTCCCGCTTCGCTCAAAGCTTCAATGTCACGATAAATCGTGCGAACAGAAACCTCCAGCTTCTCCGCCAGTTCCGGTGCGGTCGCATGACCTTTGTTTAATAAATGATATACGATTTTGAATAACCGGCTCTCTTGCATGGGAAATCTCTCCTGTTATTATCAAGAATTATAACATAAAATAAATCCGGCAGGAAGAACTGTTTGAAATAGCTTGAATATTTCCTAAAGTTTACCGTTGGAACTTTGATTTTATTCGGTTGACCGTATATAATGATACTGATAGATTTTAGAGAAAAGAGAATAAGTATATGGCTGATACCAAAGAACGCAGAAAAGCCAATTGATTAATATAAAAGATGAAGTTAGAACGAGAGGTATATTTATGGGAACATGGAACCCTTGGCGCGGCTGTCACAGATACAGTACAGGCTGTAAATATTGCTATATCCATAAAGGGGATTATAAAAGAGGAATTGATACAAATATTGTTACGAAAACAGAAAAATTTTACGCCCCTATTGAAAAAACAAAAAACGGAACTTATAAAATGAAATCCGGTCAACTGGTTTTTGTATGCTTTTCATCAGATTTCTTGATAGAGGACGCTGATCAGTGGCGTACGGAATGTTGGGAAATGATACGGGAACGCTCCGACTTACATTTTCTTTTTCTAACAAAGCGGATTGAAAGATTTATGGATTGTATCCCGCACGATTGGAAGGACGGGTATGAAAATGTTACGGTTGGCTGCACGATTGAAAATCAGGAAAACGCAGATTACCGTTTGGGCATTTTTTCCGAACTGCCCATTAAACACAAAAATATCATTTGCCAGCCGTTGATTGAAAACATCACTCTCTCTGCATATTTACATGATATCGAATTAGTTGTTGTTGGCGGGGAATCTGACAAAAATGCAAGACCACTTAACTATGACTGGGTGTTGCAGATACGGCAGCAATGTATTTCCCATAACGTACATTTTGAGTTTCGGCAGTGTGGGACACACTTTATCAAGGACGGAAAGAATTACACTTTGGCAACTCGTGACTTGTGCAGCCAAGCAAGAAAAGCAAATATCAATTATTGACATGATTTTCCATCACTAATATCCCAAGGACCCGTTTAAAGATTCATCGTCCTCGATCCACTGCTGCACGGAAATCTCGCGGTATTCATTCTCCGTATCCCTGACATAAACCGTCTCAATGCCCGCATTGATGATCTGTCTCTTGCACATGGAGCAGCTGCAGGAGTTTTTCACGTACTCCCCCGTACCCGCTTCCACACCCACCAGATAAAGCGCGCTTCCGATCATCTTGTCTCTGGAGGCGCTGATGATCGCATTTGCCTCTGCATGAACGCTGCGGCACAATTCATACCGCTCTCCCCTTGGAATCTCCATTTTAATGCGGATGCATTCTCCGATATCCGTACAGTTCTTCCTGCCTCTGGGTGCACCCACATAACCGGTGGAAATCACCTCGTCATTTTTCACGATTACGGCCCCGTAATGCCGTCTTAAGCATGTAGACCGCTGCGCCACCATTTTGGCCAGATCTAAGTAGTAGTTGACTTTATCTCTTCTTTCCATTTTGTTCCTTTCTATTCGCTCTTTTTATTATAACTCTCTACGATATTTTTCGTCTTTCTGACGGGCGAATACTATATCCAATATTGCCTCCGAAATTTTTAAGGAAATCCGATAACGGATGTCGAAAATCAATGATACCGACAACACGATCGTCGTCTTTTCGTACCGCTAAAAACACTTCCGACGGAACATATCCCTTTTTATACTTTTCTCTTAATCTTCTTTCAAAATCCATCCATTCATCAAACGTATGGACATCTTCGAGCCCTGCACAACCATCAAAGCTATCTCCGTTTTGTGACATCTCTTCTTTATATGACATGACCTGTTCTTCATATCGTTTAGATGGTCTGACCAGCACCAATTCACACATGATATTTATCCTCATAAGTTCTGATTCGCGTTTTAAGCATCTTCTCAACAATCTCGAAGTCAGCGTTCTGATTTTAGCAGCGCATAATAACACGCATCACAAATCCCCTGATTATTCCGATCAGCGCTGCGTAAGGTTCCCTCATACTTCATTCCACATTTTTTCATCACTTTACCTGAATTCGGATTTTTTGAGTCATGTCTTGCTTCAATTCGATTTACGTCTACTACATCAAACAAAAAGTCCATAACAGCTTTTAATGCTTCTGATGTAATGCCTTTATGCCAATAGGCCCGTCCGATGCAGTAGCCAATATGCGCCATCGAAATATCTTCTTTCATATGTACTACCGCAATATCGCCAATCGGCTCGTCTCCAGCCTTTGCGTTCCACAATGTTTCATAAAGTTCTCCTTTTTTCAAATTCCGATTCATAATTTACCTATATAATATCGAAAATCTCCATCAAATTATTTACTTCGTAATCCGCTTTTTCTTCTTCGCATGCAATATTCCAATATCTGCCAAATCCCCGCTTGATCCATATCGTCCTCATTCCCAGCTTCTTAGCCGGAACAATATCGTTATCTATCCGATCTCCGATCATAATAGATTGACCGGGCTCACAATTCGCCCTGTTCAGAGCAATTTCAAAAATTCTTCTATCCGGCTTCGCAATGCCTTCCTCTGCGGAGGCAATAACCAGATCAATATATTTCAATAATCCAAAATTTTTTAATCTTTTTTCTGCTCCAAGTGATTGATTCGCAATCACCCCAATTTTATATTTACCGCTTAATTCTTTTAGACAATCTTCTGCATCACTATACAAAATTTCATATTCCTGTCTCCATTTAGGCTTTTCAACATTTAGCAATTTCATTGTTTCTAAATCGCCTTTTTTGTTCTCTTTATAGAATCCAATTGCAGTTTCATAAACATATTCATATGTCACGTTTGCCAATTTAGCAACACTTCTCATTCTGCTTTCATAGGCCGCACTTTCATCTACCAAAGTGGAACCCATATCAAAAAATAACCATTTTATATTTTCAATCAAGTTACATACCTCACTAAATTTTCCAGTTGGATAAATCGGAAGTTATCCATTTAAAACAGTTATATAAATATCTGCAACAATACTTTCCATATCTTTTTCAGATGTAATAGAGACTTCATTCAATACATTTGAAAAATCTTTTTCACGCCACCATTCTCGCATTTCATCCTCACCGAATGAATGGCAATTAGGCTTTGTTTGATGCCTCTTTAATGTTTCCTCAAATGGTATATCAAAATAATATGCATATATCTTTGTACCATATAATTGAACAGCCAATTCAAATAATGGTTTATACCAATTGGCATACATAATTCCCTCTAATATAACAATATCACTATGACCATTGCCATATATCAAAAGTTCTTTCATAAGAGGTATTGCCAATGTATTTTCACCATCATGAACTTTAAGAATATCTCTTCTGATCACATCTTGTGAAATAAGCATGGTATTTTTTCCAAACTTTTTTTGCAATTCTTTAGCAATTGTGGTTTTTCCACTACCAGAATTCCCTCTAAGTATAATCAGTTTTTTATTATCCATGATAACACCTCCATCTCCCGATATGTTCCGTTCTAAAAACTTGAATTTATTTATGTCGTGGATATTCGGGCATCAAATCAATCAATTTAATTGTCCGTCCTTCTTTATCCAATAGAATTTCAATATTTTCCACATCTCCGCCTAAATGCATCATAAATTCTCTGCAAATACCGCAAGACGGAATTATATTTCCATCTTTATATACTGAAACCACTTTTTTAATCTCACTTTCGCCATATGTAAGCATTGTTGATAAAGCATTTCTTTCAGCACACATTCCTATAGAGCCATCTGTGTCAATGCATATACCCTTGTAAATATTACCCTTTTTTGTGAGTACGGCAGATGCCACACTTCCTACCCACATTTTATTTGAAACATCATGGGGGGTCAAAACACTCATTGCTTCTTCATATAATCTTTCCCATTCTTTATCCATCGTTTTACCCTCCTTAATAAATTCTGATATGTCCTTTCAATTTCATGTTCTCTCCAATCTCTTCCATCATTTGAATTATTCAAAAGCAACGACTGAAAATTATCCATTGCACGAACAAATCGGAATTGCCATATGCCAAGCATGCTCAGCGTCATTTTCACGCCTTCCATTTCCACTCAGATGTGTTTGACGAATAATATTTTTTTCTTTATCCGCTTCTAAAATAAAATCAATTTGTTTCTCTAGCCGTTCCTTTTCCATGATGTATTACCTTTCTGCAAATCAGTTGCTCAAAATAATCCTCTGTACGAGTTCCTATTCTATGGAAAAACTGCCTTTATGACTATCAGCTATAATTCTGACAACAACTTTTCCGGTCACAGCCACATCAAAAGACGCAGTTCCAATATCGTACTCATCAAAAATAACATTACCATCCTCATCTTGTATTTCAATGGAGATTATCCCGGCGTCGGTCCTTACTTCAATATGAAGCACATCCGTCTTTGGATGAATACTTTTCTTCATCGTTCCGTCAAGAGAAGTATATCTGCCAGTCCAACTACTATATCCTTCATTACCAACATAACCAATTCTTGTTGCACTTCTGGTGCTTTCAATCCCGAAAGTTTTTGCCAGGAAAATGCTTCCGAAGGATATTAAAATAACAATAAGTATAGTAGCGATAGAAAAAATCCAGGGTTTGCGAATTGTCTTTTTATATTCCCGGATGTCATCTTCAGTCGTGTGTAATTCAAAAGGTTTTCCATCATTCTCCTTTTCTACAAGAAGAAGTTCTTTGTTGTAAGAGCCTCCGGTCGTTGCAATTTTACCGCCCTTTTTCGCCCATGGGCGAAAGACAGCTTTTGCCACAGAATAATCAAGATTCAAATTCTTAAATAGCACACGATAGCCGTAATCCTCCAAAAAAGACGCATACTCTTTGGCATTTTGCTCCGATTTTTCTCCGACAAATTCTACTGCGTAGCGATATTTCCCCGGTTCACAATCCTCAAACTCATACCACGCCCTGCCTGTACGAACTAAACGATATCCTTTATCCGCCATTTCATTTAGCCAGTTTTCCTGTCTTTTCAAGAAGCCCCAAAAGAAACGATAATACTTTTTACTCATAATTTTCCTCCATAATATCCTCAGCAATTTTGACCAATTCTTTTAATCGAATAATCTCTTTATTGCAGATTTCTTTTCCTGCATTTGTGATAAAATACTCTTTTTTTCGTCCACCTGCATGATTGCACGGTATGATCCATCCCTTATCTTCAAGCGATGTGAGCGCACCGTACAGCGTTCCGGCTCCAAGCACCAGACGGCCATTCGTTTTTTCTTCAATAAACTGCATGATCGCATATCCATGCTTTGGCTGATAAACCGAAAGCAAAACAAAAAATGTTACTTCAGTCAGTGCACCACCCTTTATATTATCGCGCAATTTTACGCCCCCTTTATTACGGTTACTGTAATAAATATATCACTAACCGTAATATATATCAAGAGGGAATTGAAAAGCGGGAGAAAAATATTTTTCCTCCCGCCTAAAAGTCAAATAGATGTGATTTCCTTTTGCACAATCTCTCTCGCACACACCCGTATGTTATTTATTTTGAAATCCTCCGCTATAATATATTCGCTATTCATATTATTAACTCTCAAATATTTATTATTTTATTTAATCCTGCATGATACATATTATCTAATCCCATTGTTTTTCCACCAAGTATTTGCTCAATCGGGTAATATTCATCATTCAAATCTGCTTTCAAAATTGCGATGTCTTTATTCGGATGATCATAATATTCTAAAACCCGCAAGCCAAATTCTCTGCCAATTTCTTCACTGCTCTCCTCAAGCAGATATATAAAATCCTTATCTCTGTCGGTAATAGCAGCATCTCCAAAATCAATGATACCAACAGCTCTATTGTTTTGAATTATGATATGATTACAACCCAAATCACTATGACATAGTGCTTTCACATATTGAGTAATTCGTTCATCATTCAGTATTCTTTTATAGAAATCATCTATATATTCTTTTGATCTATCAGGTATTTTGTTATAGATCATTTCCTTTAAAGTGTCATAATCACTTTTATAATCATCTGTGACATTCAATTCTAACTCGTCAATATTAGGTAAAGGTATAGAATGCATTTCTCTTAAAAACAATGCAATATCCTGTACCAACTTATCTTTTTCATCATCACTCATATTTTTGTAAATAATAGGGGTTAGTTTATCACCTTTGATCTCTTTATAGCCACAAACGCCATATTCTTCACTATAATATTCAATATCAGGTATCTGTAATGTGACTTTACCTTTTAAATAATTCAATACTTGTATCTCTTTTTTTAAATTATTTCTTGCTCCATCATGTTTTGACTGTTTAAATATATATTCATCATTTACAAGATATGCAATACTATCAAGCCCCTGTCCTAAAACGAAAATATCATGGACTATTAAGCCAAATTCACTTTCAATGATTTCTTTCATATCCATAAGTTATCTCCTTGGTCAATATATGAGCGTGTTTGTTAATACCAATTTGTTGCTCATGTAATTTCAATCGTCTTTGATATTACCATTTCTGACATTCTCTTCAATTATTTTCTTTGCGCACTCCCAGATTATATTTGAACCCGACTTGGTATTCGTAATATGTCTTTTCATTACCTGTTTCTTTCCAATTTCATGTTCTCTCCAATCTCTGCCATCATTTGAATTATTCAAAAGCAACGGCTGAAAATTATCCATTGCACGAACAAATCTGGCTTCCGGGGTTTCAGATGCTTCATATTCTTGAAACAAATTTTTCAACTCTTCTCCCTGATCCTCTGGTAACAAGCCAAAAATACGTTCTGCCGCCTGTTCTTCCCGCATTTTTTTAGTCTCACGTCCCTTTAAATCGTAGGCATAGGTATCTCCCGCATCAATCTCCACAATATCATGAATTAAAGCCATCAGCATCGCTTTGGCTGCATCAATTTCTTCATTTGCATACTCTTTTAATAAATAAACCATCATTGCCATATGCCAAGCATGCTCAGCGTCATTTTCACGCCTTCCGTTTCCACTCAGATGTGTTTGACGAATAATATTTTTTTCTTTATCCGCTTCTAAAATAAAATCAATTTGTTTCTCTAGCCGTTCCTTTTCCATGATGTACTTCCTTTATGCAAATTCCGATTTTATGTTTTAATCAATTCTCGTGACAAACCGAATTTTTCCGTTTGGTCCATTTCTCAAAAAAAATACATTGCATTTAATTCCATATCCTGCAACAAGCAATTTATCTCTAAATTCTTTATATGCCGGTAAGTAAGCATCGTTTGTAACTTCAATCAAGCCATTATTTCCAACGGCGCTAACAAAAATAAAGATATTAAAAGAAAACAGAAAAATGTTGGAACAAATTCTTTAAATTGCAAAGACCCAATATATAATCATAAAAATCATTGGTGCCCCAAAAGCCATTAACAAAATTTTACTGAATTTCAATTCTTTCATCGTATTACACGACTCCTTTTTACTTGAAAACCATATTCAAAATTGTAATTTGTCTAATATTCAAAAGTAATAGTTTCTTGATAGTCAGTAGTTTGGGTATGCAGCTCTAATTTATTACCTTTTTCAATAGTAAATTTATTATCTTTGGAAATCAGACTACTTGTATTTGTCAACCCATACTGATTTACTTTAATACTAACTTCATTATCATTGATATCTGTTATTTTAAATTCATATTCATTCCCCATTAAAGTATAAGTTAATACATCCCCAACTTTAATTTCTACACTATTAGTATTATCATTTAAAGTAATATTTATAGTAGTAGATTTATTTGTTTTCCCGCATCCTGTAATTCCTAATAAAACAAATCCGAAAAGTAAAATGGTTAATAATGTCTTTTTCATAATCCATCCTCCGTTTCAACAAATTATTGTTTTTCAAAAAGTTTTTTACCAAATAAGCAGTCTATAATCGTTTCTATAAATTTATAAAAGTGATAAAGATTTCATCACGATCAAAATCTATCTCGCTTATTTTACCGTTGAAAGCAATCCAGTATAAACGCCCGTCATTATTGTATTCTGCAATATCTTCAAATTCATATAATGTAATACTTTTGTCCGTTTCTGCAGCCGAATTATCTCTTGTAGAGTCATGCACAAGATAGATTTTATCGGCACTGCTGTCATAGCTAACCTTCTAAATTTTAATCTCGTAGTCTGATCAACTTGTCAACAAATTTGAATTTGCTTATCGCCTTCTATTTTGACATTTTGGAATTATGAAACTTCCTAATACATATATGCCACATAGATATACAAATATATTACCCACATGTGAATATAAGGTAAAACGTCCATTTGTGATGACCTGTGCAGCTAAAGTTTTTGTATCTGATTGAAAATAATTTGTCTGTGCAAGTATATTCCCCCTATTGTCAGCCACGATCGACATTCCTTTGTTTGTATGCCTGATGATATTGCTTCCATTTTCAACGGCACGTACAATGGCAGTTTTTGTGGCAAGTAATGTCATTTCCCTCCAGTCAGAAGCCGGAACCAGCAAAATATCCACATTGCTTTTTCCTGCCTGCTGTATCTTTGATGCAAAAGCCATATCAGAGCATATGAACGTTGCGAATTTTCCATATTCCGTATCGAAGCTTTGCAGTTCTCCATCGCCTTTTTGACACAGTTCTCCAATAGAACGCCCGTACTTAAAATATTCTGCAACCTGCTCCCCTTGCGGATTAAATACAACTGTTTTATTTTCCTTTAAGCTTTCATAAGGTGTTTTCACTAAGAGCGAAACAATCAGATAAATTCCTTCTTCTTTTGCAGTAGTTGACGCTCTCTGTAAAAGCGCCGCTTCATCCTGCTTAAGAACTGCTCCATTCAATTCAGACCAGAAAACAATCTTTGCGCCGGCTTCTGCCTCCTGCTTTGTTTTGATGAAAAGTTCATCCGTCACAGATGCCAGTTTATCCTGCGTGTTTGTCACATTTTCATCAGTAAAGGTATCTGTATAAAATGTGGCATATACATCTTCATCATCATTCAAAAGATGAGAAACCGGTACTGTCACACCGGCTATTCTAACACTTTCTTTTGGATTTCCTACAAAATGATACATGACAATACCATAAATAAATATCAGCCCAATGACCGAAGCAAATACCGTAACATACTTTCTTAATACCTTTTGATTGCTCCTGTTATTCCAAATCCATATTACCATTGCCGCAGTCCAATACATGATAAAAGTAATCCCGTAAATCCCGGTTATTGTCACGATTTGCAGCAGGTACAGATTTTGAAATTGTGTATAAGCATCAGACAAACCGCCTAAAATCGGATAGATTAAATAAATAATATATTCTATTAACACCATGATACTTGCAAAAATAATCGTATCCTGAAATCTCATTTTGGATTTTATCCAATAGAAATACGGCAAAACTTTTAAAAGCGCTAATAAAATGCCTGCAATAATGCATATTTTTATATCTATTCCAATTACTTTCCAAAACTGAATCACAAATCCAATGGCATAGCAAAGAATTATTGCAGAATACGCTTTTCGTGTTTTATCGAAATAACCCATGCCAAGAAACAGAATAGGGTAAACCCATGCAAAAATCGGGATATTCCATTCCCCGTTGGAAAGTACATAAATTAAAAAACTTGTGATTATGTATATGAGAAAACTATGTTTTTTAAACTGTTTCAAAAGAAATTCACCTCCAAATACCGATTTATTTGACTCTACAAACCAGAATCTGTTATTTATTTAATCTATATAAATTGATATAAATATCGTAAGCACCAGAACATTCTTCAAAAGATAATTGCGTTTCTTTCATCAAGTAATTGATCGCATCCTCTTTTGTTTTAAATGTACTTAATAATGTAGCTGTTTCAGAAATTCTATTTAGTGAATTGTCAAACTCATTAAAAGACATCCTTTTATCACTTAAATGATATAAGTTATATTTTAATAATTTCATTAAATTATCATCTGCAGCTTTTTGATAATCCTCATTTGTAATCCTTTTTCCTGCAAATAATTCATTCATTGAGATATTTAATATTTCGCACACAGATTCATACAATGAAGAATCCGGCAGGCAATAACCATTTTCCCATTTTGAAATTGATTTATCAGTTGTTCCTAATAGATTAGCAAGCTGCACTTGTGTTAAATTTTTATTTTTACGACATTCGGCAATAAATTTCCCAATATTTTCTTGGTTCATAACATTGCCCCCTTTCGTAATCATAATACCTTATATAAAAAACAAATAACACCCATCAAAAGTAGAATGAAACAAATTCTATCCCCATCTCTACGATGCCGCAAACTGACTGTTATAAAGCTCCGCATAAAAACCGCCCTGCTTTAATAGCGCCTCATGATTTCCCTGCTCAATGATGGAACCGTCCTTCATCACAAGAATGACGTCTGCCTCCCGGATTGTCGAGAGACGGTGCGCGACGATAAAGCTTGTGCGCCCCTTCATCATTGTGGCAAATGCATTTTGAATTTTGATTTCCGTGCGCGTATCGATGGACGAAGTCGCCTCGTCTAAAATTAACATCGGCGGCAGGCAGAGCATGACGCGCGCAATGCATAAAAGCTGCTTCTGTCCCTGCGAGAGACTTCCGCCGTCCTCCGTGATCACAGTGTCATAACCGTTGGGCAGACGCTTGATGAAACCATGCGCATGCGACAACTTCGCCGCCTCTATGATTTCCTCCATTGTCGCATCCGGCTTTCCCATCGCGATATTTTCACGGATCGTTCCCGTTTTCAGCCAGGTCTCCTGCAATACCATTCCGTACGACGTGCGCAGACTGCCGCGCGTAATATCGCGGATTTCCGTTCCCGAAACAAAAATCTTCCCGCTGTTCACATCATAAAAACGCATGAGCAGATTGATGATCGTCGTCTTTCCGCATCCCGTGGGCCCGACGATCGCCACGCGCTGTCCTTTTTTCACGGAAAGGTTAAAATCCTCGATCAGCTTTTTCTGCGGAACATAGGAAAAAGAAACATGTTCTAACGCCACGGTACCGTCCGGCTCTTTTAAGACGATTGCCGTTTCCGGCTCCGGTATCTGCGGCTCCTCATCGATCAGTTCAAAAATACGTCCGGCACATGCGATCGCGTTCTGCAGCTCCGTAATGACGCCCGAAATCTCATTGAACGGCTTCGTATACTGGTTCGCATAACTCAAAAAGCTGGAAAGATTACCGACAGTGAATCCAAGCGGATTTTTCACAACGGCAAGCGCCCCGGTCAATCCGACCGCGGTATAGACAAGGGAATTGACAAACCGCGTGGACGGATTCGTGATGGAAGAAAAGAAAATTGCGCGAAGGGAACACTTTTTTAACCGCTCATTGATCTCGTCAAAGCGTTCCATCGACTCCTCCTCATGGCAAAACGCCTGCACGACCTTTTGATTTCCGATCATCTCGTCAATGAGCGCCGTCTGCTCGCCGCGCGTCTCGGACTGAAGCCGGAACATGGCATAAGTCTTTTTTGCAATAAAGCTCGCCACAAACAGGGAAACCGGTGTGATGCAGACAACAACAAGCGCAATCTTCCAGTTGATCGACAACATAAACAATAACGTTCCCACAATTGTTAAGACGCCGGTAAAAAGCTGCGTAAAGCCCATCAGAAGACCGTCGGAAAACTGGTCCACATCAGCAATAACACGGCTCACCACATCGCCGTAGGAATGACCGTCTATATATTTTAACGGCAGCACCTCAATCTTCCGCACCGCCTCGCTCCGAATATCGCGCACCACCTGATAGGTAATGCGGTTATTACACACATTCATAAGCCATTGCGCCAACGCCGTCACCAGCACGCAGATTACGATCGTGAATAAGATCCGCATCAGCCCGTCAAAATCGACCAACCCCTTGTCCACGATCCTGTCAATGGCATTTCCCGTCAGAATCGGCACATACAGCGTCAGGATGACCGTGACCGCCGCAAATACGATGGATAAAAAAAGAATCATCCAGCTTCGCTTGATATAATGTAACACCCGCTTCATGATCGCGGCCTGATCGCCGCGCGTCTGTCTTGCCATCCTAACGCACCCCCTCTCTACTGTCCTCAGCCGCCTCTTTCTTAAACTGGGACTCATAGATTTCCCGATATACCTCGCACTGTGCAAGAAGCTGCTCATGCGTACCGATGCCTGCCAGTCTGCCGTCGTCCAGTACCAGAATCCGGTCGGCATGCATAATGGACGCGGTTCTTTGGGAGACAATAAACACCGTTGTATTTCCGTCCATTCCTTTGATCGCACTGCGCAGCTTCGCATCCGTCGCATAATCCAATGCGGATGCGCTGTCATCGAGTATCAAAATCTCCGGCTTTTTCACAAGCGCCCGCGCGATCGTCAGTCTCTGTCTCTGTCCTCCGGACAGGTTCTTTCCGCCCTGCTCGATCTGAGCGTCAAGCTGTCCTTCTTTTTCCCTCACAAAATCCGCTGCCTGAGAGAGCGTCAACGCCTCCCACAGTTCCTCGTCCGAGGCGTCCTCTTTTCCCCACTTCAGATTCTCACGGATCGTTCCCTGAAACAAAACCGCCTTCTGCAATACCACGCCGATTTTTTCCCGAAGCTCGCGCACGGAATAGTCCCGCACATCCTTTCCGTCAACCAGAACACTTCCCTCGCTCGCGTCATAGAAACGCGGGATCATATTTACAACGGAGGATTTTCCCGAACCGGTGCCGCCGATAATGCCGATCGTCTGACCTCTCTCAGCCGAAAAATCAATCTCCTCAAGCGCCGCCTCTCCTCCGCTATGGTAGCACAGACTGACATGCGAAAACCGCACAGCCGTCGTATCGCTTCGGCTCTCCGCTTCTGCCGTATGCGCCTGTTCCTTCGTTTCGCCCGTTCCCACATCGCTTCGCCTCTCTGCTTTCGTCGATTGCGCCGCCTCTCCTGCCGCGCCGCCCTTATCCATGGACGGCTGCATATCAAACACGCTCTGAATCCGGTTTGCGCAGGCAGCCGCCTTTGTCACCGTGACGATGAGATTCGCCAGTTTGATGAGCTCCACCAAAATCTGCGACATATAATTGACAAGCGCCACGACATTTCCCTGCGTCAGACTGCCGGTATTGACCTGCACCGCGCCGACATAGATCAGCACTACCGTCGCAAGGTTAATGATCACATAGGTGATCGGATTCATCAACGCCGAAATTCTTCCGACATAATTCTGCATTGCCGTTAAATGATCGTTGCTCTCATCAAAGCGGGCAATCTCAGATTCCTCTTTATGAAACGCGCGTATGACACGCGCACCCGTTAAGTTTTCCCTCGTAATTCCCAAAACCTGATCTAATCCCGCCTGCACCTTCCGGTAAAGCGGGATGCTGATTGCCATGATCCCGAACACGACCACGCACAGCAGCGGAATCGTGACAACAAAAATAAGCGCCGCCTTCACATCGATCGTAAACGCCATTACCATTGCGCCGAACACGATAAAGGGTGAGCGCAAAAACAGGCGCAGCACCATGTTCACTCCGTTCTGCACCTGATTAGCGTCCGACGTCATGCGCGTGATCATCGTGGAAGCGCCCAACGTATCTAATTCGGTAAACGATAAGCTCTGAATGTGGCGATACAGCCCACTTTTCATGCCGGCGGCAAAACCGACCGCCGCCTTTGCCGCAAAATACTGCGCCGTTAGAGAGCAGGTCAGACCGATAATGCCGAGCACAACCAACAAGAGACAGCGCATATAAATATAATGCCTGTCCCCATGTGCGATCCCGACGTCGATGATGTCCGCCATCACCAACGGCACAAACAGTTCAAACGTCGCCTCCAGCATCTTAAACAGCGGCGCAAGAACCGTTTCTTTTTTATAATCCTTCAGATATACCAACAGTTTTTTCATGTCGGATATAATCTCCTTTTATTGAAGTATTTATTGGGAATTTACGAAGCGCATAAATTTAGTATTTGGAATGTACAAAATATACAATCCAACGCAGGCACGCTTTCGCTACGATTCAACCGCAACGGTACATAACATGCGAAAATACCGCATGTAAGTACCGGCGGTTTCATAGTGCCTGCTTATGGATTTGTATATTTTGTACGATCATGAACGCTATCTAGCATGTTTATCTATTTCCTATAAATCATTTAACAGGAAATTGCGAAAGCTCCCGCCATAGTATTAGATTCTCACCAGGAAGCTGTGCTGCGGCGCTGCCAGGAAAAAGACCTCACCGTCGTGTAAGAGATACGGCTGGTTCGGGCTCAAGCGCGCCCCGTTACCGAGAAATGTCCCGTAGCTCGATCCTCTGTCCATCAAGTACAGCCCGCCGTTCATGATGCGCAGCTCACAATGCACCTTACTTACGCCGGGCGTATTCTCCGGGAAAAGAAGATGGCATTTCGCCCTGCTGCGCCCCATCACCATACATCCGGTGACGGTAAAGCTGTTGTTTGCAAAAATTCCCTGCGTACCGATGATCTTCGGCGCTCCCCGCACCGGCATAGCGCTCTGGTATGCTTCCATATGCCTGCGCGCCATGTACTGTTCTCTTTCCCTCGCAATCTGCGCCTCGCGCTTTTTATCGCGACGGATCATATAGATCAGGAAGATCAACACAATCAAAAACACAATGGCAACTGCGACTGCCAAAAGGATCACATACAGATCAGGACCGCTTTTCTTTTCGTTTTCGTCCCCCTCCGCAACCACAGGTACCGCAGGCTGCTCCTGCAGATCGTATTCATACTGCGACGCGCTGATCTTGTCATAAGAAATATGCAGGTTGTCGAGCGCATCCATGACATAGTCCACATGCGTGACAAAACCGATCCAGTTTCCGCCGTCGGAATCCGCCGCGATCGCCTCGTTGATGCCGATGACATAGCCCTGCACCGTCACTGTCGGCCCGCCCGAATTGCCGTGATTGATGTCTGCATCGATCAAAAAATAATCCACGCCGTCAGAGATGACGCTACATTTTGTAATAATGCCGGATGTGATCATCTGATCCTTCACAAGCGAAGAAAAATCCCCGTCATAATAAGTCTGGTCAGCATACTCGTCCGCAATACCCGGATAACCGAGCGTATACACCTGCGTCGTAACTTCAATATTCTCACTGGCGATCATCGGCAGCGCCACTCTGCCCGCGACCTTTCGCTCTGTCCGCAGGATCGCAATATCCGTCATGGCATCCGCATAGAGCACCTCGACGTCATAATTGCCATCGTCAAGCGTATCCCCCGTTGCAATATAAACCGACTCATACGTCTCATCATCATCATAATTCGGATTTACGACATGATAACAGGTGACAAACAGATCTGTCTCCTCTCCCGCACTTCCGACACCGAACGCGGATCCCATGTAATAATAATCCTTATCCTCATACATGACTCTGACAACGCCGTTTCGCGCATCCAAGACCTTCTGCGTCGCGCGCCCTGTCGCCTCTGTCTTTATACTTCCCGCAAAAAGCAGCGCACATGCCAGCCCTGCGATCATTCCTCTTCCCGCTTTTCTCATATCCGTTCCCCTATCTGTCTTCCGCTTCATCTGCGTAGCTTGTTTCATTTTTTACGTAATCATGTTTATTTTATCATCCCGGCGTCATGTCCGCAAGCACGTATAGAATCGAATTTCGCCAAATTGCCCCGCTCTTTGTGAATAGTACGGCAAAATCAAAAACACGGTTTCCGTTATTTGTCATTTATGGTACACTTAACATGACATGAATCTCCATGCTGTGCAATTGTTTTCAGAC
This sequence comes from Lachnospiraceae bacterium, assembly GCA_014804425.1. Classification (GTDB taxonomy): domain Bacteria; phylum Bacillota; class Clostridia; order Lachnospirales; family Lachnospiraceae; genus DLAJ01. Next base: position 59,432 of record JAAUZV010000020.1, on the reverse strand, counting down.
AGACCAATGATACCTAAATTTATTACAGGAGGGTTCACATGATCAATGAATTAGACAAAGTAGACTTTATGGGACTGGACAAAGTGGATCAATCCAAATTAATCCTTGTGATCACAGACCATTTGGATTGGCAGTTTGTGAGAGGCCATTTGCTGCTATTACAGGAAAAGCTGAATAATTATATCAATTATATTTTAAACGGAGACTATAAAGACACTTATCCGGAAAACATTCATTGTTTTCAAATCATGATATATGTACAATATCAACCCCATAAAAAATTTGAAAAACTTTTAACAAAGTTTCGTAAAGAACTGGCAAAACAGGTCCCTGATGTTCCAATCGAAATCGATTATCAGTTCGTTGCAGATGAAGATTAACGAAAAAAACAAGAACCCAAATTAAAAACCTTCCATATCAAAAAACTCCCCGCATGCCAAAGCATGCGGGGAGCGCTATCTCTATTGATTCCATCCTATTTTGTGAATACCGTTTACTCCACATCCTGCAGAGCCGCATAATTTTCCTCGCCGGTACGCACCTTAACGACACGGTCCACATTGTAAACGAAAATCTTTCCGTCGCCGATGTGTCCGGTATAAAGCGTCTTTTTCACGGTCTCGACCACATCCTCAACCGGAATCTTGCTGACGACAACCTCCAGCTTCACCTTCGGGAGCAGCGTTGCGTCAATCTCGGCACCGCGGTACTTCTCACCCGCGCCCTTTTGAATACCGCAGCCCATGACCTGCGTCATGGTCATGCCCGTGACACCTAAATTGTTCAGCGCCGTCTTTAAGCGCTCGAAACGTGACAGCTTCGCAATCACAACAACCTTATAAATACCACTTGACGAAGCAGCGACAGGCGCTTCCATAACCTTTACTGCCGCGTTCTTCTGGAATTCGGAAGCGGTCGCATAGTCGTCGTTTCCGAGGTCGGTATTCTCGTTGACCTCCATCGTCATGGTATTGGATACATCCATAATGCTGAAGCCGGAATATGCGGACGGCAGACCGTGCTCCGTCGAATCTAAGCCGATGATTTCTTCTTCCTCCGATACACGCAGTCCGAAGATTGCCCTGATCAGAGCAAACGTGATGATGATCATAACCGCCGTATAAGCAATGATGCTTGCCATGCCCAAGAGCTGAATTCCTAACAGCTTAAAACCGCCGCCGTAAAAAAGCCCTTTTCCGGCAATCTGATTCGCACCGAATGTCACACCGTCCCCATAGCCTCTCGCAAAAGCGGGTGCGGTATCCGTTGCGAATAATCCCGCCGCGATCGTACCCCAGATACCGTTCATGCAATGCACCGCAACCGCGCCGACCGGATCGTCGATATGTAATTTATGATCCAACAGCCATACGCCGAATACCACAAGCAGTCCGGCAACCGCACCGATCACGATGGAACCGAACGCATCCGTCACATCGCAGGACGCCGTGATCGCAACCAGACCCGCGAGCGAAGCATTCAGGCACATTGACACATCGGGTTTGCCGTATCTGACCCATGTAAATATCATGCACACAACCGTCGCGATCGCCGGTGCGATCGTCGTCGTCACAAAGATAGAACCGAGCTCCGCAATCGTTGTTGCCGCCGCGCCGTTAAAACCGTACCATCCGAGCCAAAGAATAAATACGCCGAGCGCGCCGAGCGGAAGGCTGTGCCCCGGAAAGGCGTTGACCTTTGTGATTTTTCCTTTTTTATCCCTCGTAAATTTACCGATGCGGGGACCAAGCATCTTCGCTCCGATCAGTGCGCAGACGCCGCCGACCATATGGATACATGCCGATCCTGCAAAATCATGAAAGCCCATCTGTGCAAGAAAACCGCCGCCCCATACCCAGTGCGCCTCGATCGGATAGATCAGCGCAGAGATCACGCCGGAATAGACGCAATAGGACAAAAATTTCGTCCGCTCCGCCATTGCTCCCGACACGATCGTCGCCGTGGTCGCGCAGAACACCAGATTAAATACAAAATTCGACCAGTCAAAATCCGCATAAGCCGTAAAAATATCAAATCCCGGCTTCCCGATCAGACCGACAAGATCCTCGCCAAGCAGCAGACCAAAGCCGATCAAAATAAACATGACGGTACCGATGCAGAAGTCCATCAGGTTTTTCATGATAATGTTTCCCGCGTTCTTGGCTCTGGTAAAGCCGGTCTCCACCATCGCGAAGCCCGCCTGCATCCAGAACACCAACGCTGCGCCGATCAAAAACCAGACGCCGAACACATTGTCGTTCACAAAATTCATTACTTCCTCTGTCATAATAATCTCCTCCTCTGCAAAAAAAGAGCGCTCGAGATTCTCTCTCAAGCGCCCTTGCTTTTCAACTGGTACTATAACACCTTGTTTTTTATCTGTCAACATTTTTTTGTCATTTAAGAGCCGTCTTCAAGTCATCATCTGAATGATCTTCTTATCCGTCTCGCGCATTCCGTCACGGCCCAGCTCTGATATATTATGGATCGTGTTCTCGACACCTTTGCTCACAAGTCCGTCTCCTGCGTAGAATTGGTTTCCTTTTTCATACATTTCAAATCCCAAAATACCGGCTTCGACCGCTATCACAATTTTAGCAGCACAGCTTGGCTTGGCGCCATCACATATCATTCCGCTTGCAATGGCAACGGCATTCACGATCTCATGTTCAATTACCCGTCTGTCCTTGGTCAGCAGATAGGCGATCCCTGCGCCGGCGCCCACGCCCGCACTGACAACTCCACAGTAGGCTGACAGCCTTCCGATCCCGCTCTTCAAATGCAGGGTCACCAGATTAGAGACGATCAGCGCCCTAAGCAGCTCCTCCTCCGATTTTCGAAAATATCTTGCATATACGATCACCGGAAGGCTTGCCGTGATCCCCTGATTGCCGCTTCCGGAATTGATCACCACCGGCAGCTCGCAGCCACCCATTCTCGCATCAGACGCAGCGGCCGCATATGCGACTGCCTGCGTTCGGGCATCATCCCCCCTGCACGCGATCACTTTACCGATCCCGGCTCCGTAGCGTTCCTTCAGTCCGACTTCCGCTATCCTGACATTACATTCCATTTGTCTTAGGAGTACTTCTTTTACATCGGAAAGCTCCGCTTCATTTGCAAAATTGTAGATTTCCTCTACCGTCAAAAGATCATAATCCAATTCATTCTCTTGATCCGCCGCAGACTCATTATTTTCGTACAGAAGCTCTCCATCCTTCTCGATTCGGACAATATTCGTATGTGTGTCCTGAATTTGAACAGAAGCTTCCTGCCCGGCACCTTTCAGTACCAGCTTCATATCCAATACATGATCGCTCTCCAGATGTTTTACCTTGTATGACATCTCTGTCATTTTCACTCCGAGGGATTCTATCTGTTCCTGACTCACCTGAGAAATAACCTGTAATTGCTTGTCAGCATCGCCATAAAGGATTCCAAGCGCAGCAGCAGTCTCCAGTCCTTTTCTGCCGCCGCTGTTCGGTACGATCACACTTTTTACATTTTTGATGATATTGCCGCTTGCATAAATCTCCACCTGCTTTGGCTGAAATCCTAACACGTCTCTTGCCTTTGCCGCGCAATATGCAATGGCAACAGGTTCCGTGCACCCCATTGCCGGAACCAATTCCTTCTTCAAAATGGATACATAAGTTTGATAGATTTTGCTTGTTTTTTCCATATCATCTAATCTCCAAATCACGATTTCATTTTATCACAGTCCGATGATATGCTCAATCCCATCTATCATCCGAAATTTTGGATGTTGCCATTCTACTGTTCCCGACTATTTCCCGCTCGGCTTTATTGGTTCTTTTTGCACTCCGGATAGGGAAGCTGTTCCTGACTGGATGCGGTCGCCTTGGTAAGCTGTAAAACGATCTCGCTGAAATATCTGGGACTTACCTCAGAGAGTGCATATTGATTCTCCTCCTTTACCATGTCATAGACATAGCTGCCGCGCTCCACCGTACGCGCTTTATAGAATTTTGCGCTGTAGACGGTCACTTCATCGTTTTCATCTCCCACAAAGCTGCCGGAGAATTCCAGGTCAACGCCCACATTTCCGTCCTCTCTGTAGAAATCGTAATATCCGCCGGCATCCTGCACGCTTCCTCTGTACCAGCCCTGACTCTGGAGCTTGCCGGACAAGGATAAGCCGTTCAGCAGCTTACCGCCGAAACGGGTAAGCTCCTTCTGCTTCTTTTCCTCCTCCGTGATCCGGTAAATAGGACGCTCGAGCTGTTCGATGGGCTGGGTCACCTCATAGTCGGATAATTGTTCCTTCCATGTTTTCAGACTTTCTTCGTCAAGCTCGATGGGATGCACCAGACCGATCATGGCATCCTCCGGCAGCTCGTACTCATCCTCATCCATGGTGTTGAAGCTTCCGTCCTCCATATAGCGGAAGGTACTTGTAAGCGCACCGTCCGCATAGACGCCCCAGATCAAGCCGATCGCAAACTGGTGCATCACCGGATTTTTTACAAACAGCTCCTTCCACTGCTCCGCCTTCCACAGACGTTCCGCGCTGAGTGCCTGCTCCAGACGAAGCTTTTGATTGGTCACGACGGCCTTTAACTGTTTTTTCAACAGCTTATAGGCATCGCTTGCCGCTTTGGACTTTTCAGGATCATCCTTTTTGCCGGGAGCGGGCAGACTCTTTACCTTCTTGCCGTCCTCATCGTATACTTGAAGCTCCAGCGCGGCTGTCAGCGTCACTTTAAAGCTCCGGGTTCCGTAGTCAAAGGTCTGCTCCATCCGCTCATTAAAGCCCAGATTCGGTACAATACGGTCCTCAAGCTCCGCCCTTGTGATACCCAGCTCTTTGGCGGCATAGGTCAGTGCGTCCGCAGCCGCTTTCCGCACCTGACGATGCTTGAATTTGCGCGAAATCTGATCCACGATCAACAGCGCCGTAGGGCTGCCGTTTACGGAAAGCGCCTTGACTGCGTCAGCCGCAATCGCTCCTCTTGACGCCTCCGCCCAATCTTTGATCTGTGCGTGCAGAACAGGTACGATCTCCTCCCCGCCATGAATAGACGTCGCATACAGCACCCATTTCTTTTTTGATTCCGCTCCGGTTTCCAGCCACTTGTTAAACAACATCCCCATATAAAAGGCCAGCTCTTTTGCGTTCAGATCCGCGGCAAGCTTTGCGGCTTCTTTGTTTACACCCGGTATGTTCATATCCGCATAAGCGACAAGAACCGCTGCCAGATCGTCCTCGGATGCCGGCGTGCCGTCCAGCTTGTGTACCTCCGTAAACGGCGCTCCTGTTTCAAACACCCACGCTACCTTCCGTTTCTTTCCGCCCTTCAAAATTGCCTTTGCAAGCTCGCCGGTTGTCTGCTCCCCTGCCTGTTCTGCCTCGTCGCTTTCTATACCGAGACAGTTTTGCAGCAGCTCTTTTATTTTTTTACTCTTCTCGACGGCAAGCGCCGCTTCGAATGCATCGCGATAGGAGGATACGCCCCATTTTTTCAGTACCAGTACGGACATCTCGCGCTCCTGGGATTTCTTTGAGCTCAGCATGGCCTTGATCTGCGGCTCCCATTCCCTGTGGCTGACATAGACCGCCTCCAAAAGCTCCCGTACCTGCTTCGAGCTGTCCATAGCACAGGATAACAAGACCTCGCTGTACTCCTGCCAAAAATAATCCAGTACCCGGATGCAGAGATAGCGGACGATCGCAGAGCCTTCTTTCGCAGCGGACGCAAACTCTCCGCCCCATTCCGGTTTTTTCATGCGCAGCACCGACACACATTCGTCCATGTATGCCACCTTGCTCTTTTCGGAATAGAAACCATCATAGATTGCTCCCAGCGAATCCATCTGATAAGCAAACGGAAGCTGTTCTTCCCCGTAAATCTTCAGGATGTCCATGATCTCCTGTTTATCCACTGAATTAGAACCATCATACCAATACGATCTGAAATACTGCGACTTCATGCCCAGGCCTTCCAATACCACGGCCCGGCGGTACATCTGCTGCTCCTTGCTGTTGCTCTTGAGCGTGCGGATTTTCCCACAGCGATTGGAATCATAATCATATCCGCCCCGCCATTCCTCCACAAACGGATACAACGCATCCAGATTTTCCTCACCCAGCAAATACTGTTTCGCCTCAACCTTTCCTTTATTGATACGACCGACGAGCTCCTCCGCCAGCTTCACACGGAATTCTCCATCGCTTGATAAGCTCATTTCCTGATACAGCTTCGGGTTCGCCGTCTCTGCCTTTTTTAACAAATACTGATAGTCATCGGTGGATAATTTGGAGATTACCTGTTTGATGACCTCCGGGTGATTTTGGATCATACGCCGTAGCGGTGCGTCCGCCCCTTGTCTCAGGCACCAAAGCACATAGCTTTCTTTTTTGATGGGAAGCAGATTCTCCAGCTCCCCGATATGGTCAAAAAACCATACCCTGTCACCGATTTTTATACAAATATCAAGGGTTGTATCCTTATTGATCTGTGCATCCATTGCCGCTGTCAGACAGAGGAACGAGACACATTTTGAAGAATGCTCGATCGCCAGAAAGGCCACGCCCGCAAGCAGCGTTTCCAGATACTCGGATATCTGTTTTCCGCGCAGAATGTCATACAGCTCCTGCGGAAACGGCTCATTCACTTTCCCGTCCCGTACATAGGACTGAAGCTTTTGGATTTCCGCGTCGGTCGGACGTGCGCCCGTAAAAAGATTCGAGATACTGCCGATCAGATTACTTTCCACACATTTGACTGCATCCTGCACGCCTTCTTCGGGGGTTCCTTTGGAAAACAATGCCTTCAAAAATCCTCCCTGCGCTTTCTCGGATCTTGTATGGTACAGACTGATCCCCGCCAGCAGCACCCTTGCGTTATCGCTCTTATGATAGCACAGGTTCATGGCGTCTCTTAATACCTTGGGGTTTTTCTGATCGACGCCGGATACGGCATTTTTCAGCGCATAGTTGTTCCAAGCGATCCCCTCTGCACGCATGGCTGCCGTCTGCTCCCTTGTCAAAAATTCCTGATAGGCATTCAGATTCCACCCATAGGTAAGAAGCACATAATAGGCCGTGGAGCCTCCGACTGCCGCCGCAAACCGCACGTAACGACCCACCTCATCCATTCGTCCCCGTTTCTTTAAGTGCTCCGCATACTCGTTACATTTCCGCCTTTTCTCCTGATCCAGTACGGAAAAATCCTGATGCTCCGCTTTCTCAAGGAGCTCTCTGTTTTCCGGCCCGGTCATGTCCAGATATTGTTCCGCAAGAATCCTGTTTTGCTCGGTCAGTCCCATCAGGTCCAGCGTATCCATGCGTTTTTGATAGTTTCTCTCTTCGCTTAAATTCATTGTGTGATACCCCCTTTTTATTTTTTATCTGCTTCTTCCGTGTCGTTCATGGCAAGGCGCGCGGTGTCATAGGAAAGCTTTTCGAGGCAGGCGCCTATATAGTCGCTCAGGTTTGCAAGCGCATGTATGACCGGCTCCGGTGAAAATTCCATGCGGTGCCGTTTTTCCTTCAGAAGCCCGGCGATACAGGCAAACTCCGCTCCCGCCCGATGCAGTCCGAGACGCTCTCCCTCCTCGGAAACGACGGATAATTGTGAGATCGTTTCCTCCTGTACCGAATAGAGCCCGCTGACAAACAGATCCGAAAGCTGTTTTGCGGATTCCCGAACATACTGATCCATCGTGCGCAAAATCTCTGCGGACACCGTCTTGTCCGCATCCGCATGTTCTTTCGTTTTTGGCGGGTTCTCTATCGGGTCCTCCTCCTTAAAAAAGAATTCAATCGGATACAGGCACAGCCTGCGCTCCTCATCCATATATAACGAACCGAAGAATACAATGCTTTCCTGCGTACGCTTTCGAAGGCGCTGTTCCAGACGTTCCAGAAGGCTGATGGTCAGACGTTCCTCCTTCGTATATTTCAGTGAAATATACAGCTTTCTTCCTGTCTCGTCATACATGCTCCAAGAAAAACGCTGGGAAACCGTATCAAAGGATGTCTCCCCCCATCTGACTGCACCCACCAGCGCAAGGCGCTCCCGCCTGCCCGTTGTCCTGTTCGTTCCTTCCGTCTGATCTTCCGTTTCGGATTCTGTATCAAATTCCCCTTCCTCACGTCCGAAACAACTTTTCAGGAGCATTTCATAATCCCACACGATCATGCTGCTTACTTCTTCTGAATCAATGCTTCCTGCGCCCGTGATCTCGCCCTTGGTCTCCTGACTCACCGACAGCCTCCCGCCGGACGCAGCTTTCGCGTTTTGAAGATCAAATTCCAACTTCTGCATCTGTTCCCGACTGCAGTTTAAGCCCCAGGGCGCGGCGGCATTCTCCGAGCCTGCAGGCGGTCTCCTGCGGGTTCCCTCATAGAACACCGGCCGCGCATCGGTCCATGTATACCATTTTTTCTGTCCTGTTTCAAGAAAATAATAGATTTCTCCCTCATACCCGGTCTTGCTTTTGAAGGATCTTCCGCCCATACCCATCAGATGCAGCCGCCCCACCGGCTCATAGGTATCCCGAAAGGTTCCTGCAAGCGCGCGAATCTCCTCCTGATTTTCGGCTCTCATCAAATCCTGTGCTTTCCGGTAAAGAATCAGTATTTTTTTGAAAAGCGTCTCACATGCAAATGCTGCCGAACGCAAAAAATACTGCTGATAATAAGCGGCCGCTTCCCTCAGTCCGCTTTCCAGAACCGGCAGTCCCGCGCGGTGTGTGATCACTGCCAGACGTTCCAGACTTTCCGAAACTTCCGGCGACTGCCTTGACAACCCGGTGCAGATTTGATCACAGAGTTCTTCACACACATTGCCGCATGCCTGTTTTATCAGATTTTCATCCCATGAATTTTCGGTCTCCCTGCCGACGTCCAGTTCATCGAGCGTTAATTTTCCTTTTTCGATCTGATAGGCGAGCACTGCCTGCGCTTTATGGGTACACAGTTCTTTACTGTGGCAGCTGCAGGTGGAATAGGCGAAGGGCTCCAACAGCTTCACAACCGCATTTTCCCACGGAAGCTTTACCGTAACAATGGAGCTTTCTTCTATCGGCGGAAGCGCTCCTTGTCTGATGTGGGCGAGGAATACGCTTAAATGCCTGCTGCCGCAGGCGCGTATCATGCGTTCCTTCGGTAACTCCAATAATTCTGTTTTCTCAGTATCCCCTTTTTCCCCTCCGGACTCCGCTTTTTTCTTCATCCACAGGATCGCTGTTATGATATGCCTGCAGATGCTTTGTGAGGGACAGCTGCAGCTGCTTTCTCCCAAAGGTACGCGCAGCACGCAGGTTTCTTCCTTCAGCGCAATCTGCGCTGCAACCTGCGCTGCAATCTGCGCTGCAACCTGCGCATCTTCCCCCTGGCTTGTCAAAACGGGATTTTCCTGCTCCAAATCCTTATAGGCACGCTTCAGCGTTCCTTTATTGCTCAGACCGATCAGGTAATCATCGTCCACCTTTTCTATCAAATCCGTCAAAGTATCCATGTACTGCTCCTTTTGGCTGTAACCCGCACCGGCAGACCTTCATCAGCCGTTCATGATCTTTCCCATAAAGTCCCCCAGCGCTTCCGGCGTCATGGCTCCCACATGGGCCCCCAGATCCGCAAGGCGCTGTGCCGTATGTCTGTCATAGACCGGATTTGCGTCCATGTCCAGCGCAGTCAGGCAGATTAATTTTGCCCCGCTCTCGATCATGCCCCGGCTGGTTCCGAGAAGCCCCTGAATGCTGCCTCCCTCACACAGGTCGGAAACTAACACCACCATGGTTCTATGGGGATTTTCGATCAACGTCTCGCAATACTGTAAAGCCCCCGCAATATAAGTACCCCCGCCGAGCTGGACGCTCATCAGCGTCGCCACGGGGTCCTCCAGATGCGCGCTTAAGTCCACTACCTGCGTATCAAAAATCACAAGCCGTGTATCCAGCATCGGAAGCTTTGCAAAGATGCCGGCCATGACCGCGCTGTGAATGACAGAATCCAGCATGGAACCGCTTTCATCCACGGCAATAATGACTCTCCACTTACTGTAGCGTCTCGTCCGATTATTAAAATACACCTGCTCGATCAAAAGTCTCTGGTTTTCCGTGTCATAGTGCTTCATATTTTTACGGATGGTCTTGCGTATGTCCAGATTGCGCATGGAAGGAATCGGGCTGCTCGCATTCCGGTCAATTTTTCCGAGAAGTGAACGTTTGAGATCCTGGTTTAACTTCTCGGCAATTTCCTCCGCCACCTTTTTTACGATCCGGCGCGCCGTATCCAGCACCTCGCCCTTCATCAAATGCTTTAACTGCAAAATGGTTTTTAACAGTTCCTGATTTGGTTCCAGTTTTTCCAATACTTCTTTATCCGTAAGAAGCTCCGTCATTCCATAGCGGTCCAGGGCATGACGCTCCAGAATCTCAACGGTTTCCTTCGGAAACAGCTTCCTGATGCGGGTGATCCATGTGGCCGCGGTCAGATGACTTCCTCCCGTTCCGCCCTCTCTGCGTACATCCTCCCCCTGCTCTCTGTTATAAAGAAAATCCAGCGCCTCCTCTAAGTCCATACAGGAAATGCCGTTTTCCAGTGCCGCTCCGTCCGTAAAATCCAATTGCTTCTTTGCATAACCGCCCAGAATCAGCCGCCATCTGTTTAATTGACCGGTATCCCCGTTCCATTCATTACCCATTATCTGTTTTCCCCCATCCGCTTCGCGGCATAGGCATCCAGTGTCTCTCCATATTCATATTCAAAAGCCGAGACAATTCTGCCTCTTAAAAGTTCCTGTTTTTTGACTCCATGGAGCGCCGCCGCCTTTCCTGCGAGCCGGTCGGTCTCAAGAGGAGTAAAATATCCGAATGCCTGGCGAAGCTCCGGCAGCAGTTTCATAAATGCCTCCGCGGAAAGCTTTGCAAGCAGCCCATCGATCATGGTAAGAAAGCTCTCCCGCACAAACACAAAATCCCTTGCTGTATAGAACAGCCCCCGCAAAAATGCCGCGCTGTTCATCTGCATTTCCTCCGTACCCTGCAGATAGCCCGCAGCCGTCTCCTGTATCCGGTCGTCGTATCGGCTGTCATAGCCGTATAAAAGCCCCAGTACGGCTCCCTCCAATCCGGGCTGCACATGATCTCTGTCCAAAAGCCGTTCGAAAGAATCCATAAGAACCGGATGAAAATGCTCAAACCCCTTCTTCCCGGTCATTTGATAGAGGGACAGGCAGCTCTCCATACATTTCTGCATCTGTTCCTCCTTCACCTGCGCCATGGAGGGCAGGAGCTGCACGATTTTCTGAAAGCAGATGGAAAGCAGCTCCTGAAGTTTAGAGGAATCCTCCACCTGATATAATTCTTTTAATTCATAAAGCATTTTCAGATGGGAAAAGCCCTCGGCCAAAGAAAAGAAATCCCCGTCCTCAGCAAGCACTTCTTTTACATGCGCCTCCATCCCCGCCTGTTCTTCCAAAAATCCCATTAAAAAGCTCTGCGTCATCAGAAGCGCGGCTTCCCTGCTTGTGCTGCTTCCTAAAAACTGTCGGTTTAACCGCGACCGGGAAGCTTCCTCCACGGTTCCTCCGGCCATGGACACATCCACAAGCGCCGCCAGAACATGACTGGAAAACTGATAGCTCCAGACCTCCCTGATCCGGCTTTTGTCCCGCCTGCTCATCAGATCGGAGCCCTTTTTTCTTTTCGCAAATCCGGTTCCCAGAAAATCCATCCGGTACAGAAAACGGCTCATGGAAAGATGCTTTTTCTTCGTAAACAACTCCAGCGTTACTTCCTGCCTGGCGGACACCTGTATCTTAAAGCCGAATTTCCTGCACTGTTCTTCAAAGTCTGCAAGAAGCGGCGGGCGAAGCGCATCCGCACAGAGCGCCCCTACCTGATCCCCCGTATTCAGTTCTTTCAAAATCCGGAGGGGCAGATCTGTCGAAGGACTGCACTCTCCCTTGACAAAAGAAGAAAGCGCCGCATCCCGAAGCTCATACAGCCCCGGCTCCTGCTTTCCCCTGAGCGCCGCCAGCCCCTTTGCCATAGAAAGCGCGCAGATCACATCATAGGAGGAGAGGCTTTCCTTTTTCTTTCTCGCACGCCTTCCCGCGCCTACTAACTGATGAAGCACCGCACCTCCGTAAATCCCGTCCGGCGCCCCCTTTTCTGAAAGCTCCTCCCACACCCGCTCATAAAAGCCCGGGGACTGCATCCCGCTGGCATAACCGTTGAGCGCATCGGCAGCCTCCATGGAATACGCTAACGGATAGACGCCCTGCTCCCCGGCAGTCAGTCCATGAAGCTTTATCCGATCCCCCGTATACACAAGCCGATCATTCTGCTGCTCTAACAATTCCGTTAATCCACCGGTATGAAATCCTCCGGTCACGACTAAAATCCGCCCATACCTCTCGGAAGCCTCCGCAATCTGTTTCGCCATATACCGCTCGCGCAGAAGGCATCCGTCCGCCTCCATTTCCTCTCTGGGGGTATGACTTCTTGTCAGTCCGCAGTAAAAAAGCATTTGACTGACAAAATCCTCCGTCTTTTGATAAAGACCCCCGATCTCAAAATATTTCTCCCACAGCTCGTCAAAACTCCGAAGTCCGCTCTTTTCACAGAGAAGCTCGATGTACCGGCTGCGGCTGAGCAGATAGTCGTCATTGTATGTCTGCTTTTCCCCCTCTGCGCGGATGCCCTTATGCTCTTTGGTCCCTAATAGAATTTCACCGTAGGGAAGATCGATAAACAGGGCGGGAATATTCCTCTCCTTTGCCGCTCTTAAAGCCACAAGCTCGGGAGAATAATCCAGAAACGGATAATAGCATTTATAGTCCTCTTTTTCCTCACTTAACAGCCCCTTTTGATCTTTAAAAAAATAATACAGGGCAATCGGCGCCTTGGTATCCTCGTGCGTCAATACCGGCACCATATCCTGCGCATTTTGCGGACCTTCGATCAAAATACAGTCGGGCGCATAAGCCTCGATCGCCCGTTTCAGATGAAATGCGCAGGCAGGACTGTGATGGCGCACCGGAAAATAAAGCACGGGCCGGCTTACATCATAGGTCGCCGACGCAGGAATGACCGCGGCTTTCTCGGGAATTACCGCAGGTATGTCAGGAATTACCGCGGGTGTCTCGAAATTAACCGCAGGTACTTCAGAAATTACCTCAGGTATTTCCTTGCCTCGTAATAATTGTTCCATAGACCGCCCTCTTTTCCACCTTTATCCCGCACGACCGTCTGAAAATAGCTGCGCAGCTTTTCCATATCATCACTATTTTCCTTCTGCACGGCGCCCACCAGATTCTGCACCAGACAGCCCATGTCCATATGAGAATCGCCATAATAGTAGGCCGTCATCATGGTCTGATAGTAGACGGATACCGCCTCCGCCGTACTCATGACCGCGGAGGGACGGTCAATACGATGTCCCATGGAGGAGACACCTTCTCTGAGCTCATGATAAGTAGACGCTAAGAGCTCCGCCACATCCTCATCCACCGGCATATCAATCTGACTTTCCTGCGCAAGCGCTTCTACTTCATTGATAATGATCTGCTTTTCCTGCGCCACATCCCGGACAGGCATGACGGTTTCAAAATTAAAACGGCGCTTTAGGGCGCTGCTCATTTCGTTGACACCCTTGTCTCTCGTATTTGCCGTTCCGATCACATTAAATCCCGCTTTTGCAAAAAGAAGCCCCGCATCACCAAACTCCGGCACATTCAGCACCTTGTCGCTGAGTACGCTGATGAGGCTATCCTGAATCTCCGCCGGGGTACGGGTAATTTCCTCAAACCGCGTCAGAATCCCCTGCTCCATTCCCACATACAAAGGGGACGGAACCAATGCCTCCCGAACCGGTCCTTTTGCCAGCAAAAGCGCGTAGTTCCAACTATACTTGATCATATCCTCGGTAGTGCCCGCCGTCCCTTGGATCGTATTGGTGCTGGTGCCGCTGATCGCCGCAGACAAAAGCTCCGACAGCATGGTTTTGGCCGTACCCGGCTCTCCTACCAGCATCAATCCCCGGTTGCCCGCCAGCGTAATAATGCAGCGCTCCACAAGCGCATCGTTACCCAGATATTTTTTCCGGATCACAATTTCTTCCCCGTTCACAATCAGCGGTTCCCTGCTTCCTAAAATAAACGTCCGTACCGCTTGGGGCGACAATTTCCAGTTTAAGGGTTTTTTCCCCGTATCCAGCGCTTTCAGCGCATCCAGCTCCTTTCGGAAGCGTATTTCCACGGGCGGTTTCATTTCCGTTTTATGCTCCATTTTATGTATCCTCCCCTTTCTGTTACTATACAGATTAAGCCCCTCTTTGCCGCAAGTCAAGATGGTTTTTCCATCTGCTTTTTTGTTTTTCTCAATGTCATCAGATGAGCAAAAAAACAGCCTCTACATAGGATATTTATTCTTATGCAGAGGCCGTTTTTATTATTTTGCTTTTTCGCTTTTTACTCTCCATCTTGGCAAGTATAGTTGCCTACTATATCTGCAAATGGCTGGATGGAGACGAATAGGCGGTAGTCAGCCTGGGGAATAAGCCACCCCGCCACAACGGAATAGAAAAGCCCCGGTGCAGGAACACCGGGGCTTTTCGCGTGCCGAATGAGCACTTTCATCATTTTTGCCTACTGGCATTATAGCATATGCCGTTTGGCATTTCAAGTATTCCCGCAAGCTCGGTTGAATAATCCTATCGTGTATATAGACAGAATCGGCATTTTTATTTCTTCTTACTCTTTTATTAAAAAAAGCAAATCCCTTAGCACTTCTCCGGCTCCGGATAATCCACGCCGAATGTCTCGACCGTAACCGTCTTCATCACCTGATCTTCCAGCGGTCTGTCGGAATAATCCGTCGCCGTCTCAGCGATCGCATTGACAACCTCCATGCCCTCCGTGATCTTTCCAAACGCCGCATAAGCGCCGTCCAGATGCGGGCTTGTCTTATGCATGATAAAAAACTGAGAGCCTGCCGAATCCGGCATCATCGAGCGCGCCATGGAAAGCACACCCTCGGTATGCTTAAGATCATTCTGAAAGCCGTTCTGGCTGAACTCTCCTTTTATTCCATAATCCGGTCCGCCCATTCCCGTACCTTCCGGATCACCGCCCTGGATCATAAAACCGTTGATAACGCGATGAAAGATCACGCCGTCATAAAAGCCCTTCTTGATCAGGCTGATAAAATTGTTGACGGTATTCGGCGCAATTTCGGGATACAGCTCCGCTTTCATGACCTTCCCGTCCGCCATTTCAATTGTTACGATCGGATTCTGTGACATGATATGATTTCTCCTTTTCCACATGTTATTTGCAACTGCCAAACGCCTATTCAGTATAGCATGAAAAAAGCAAACATGCTATACTTTATTACATGAAGAACACGCATACACACACGACTCTGCGCAAAATCATATTTTTGATCGAATCCCTGTCCTCCGCCGAGCTGCTTTCCCGTACCCTGATGGGGCTTTGGATGAGCGGCTATGAAGCGGAGCGGATTCCCATCGAACAGATTCTGACGCAAATGTCAGAAAAAATTACACCGTCCGCTATCCCGGACTGCACAACTTCACATAACGGCAATTTGGGTGCTTCGCCTAACTCAGACACACATCCTTTGGCACACACCCTTCTCATCGTAACCGACCGCGCTGACATCGCCAAGTGCTGCCTAGAGTGCGGTTTTGCTGTTATCGGCTATCTGCACGGGCAAAACCGGGATGTTTCCTTTGAAGGCGTCCGCTATCTGATCGAAGATATTTCCGGCTTGGACGCGCCTTTCTGCGAACTTGTTTTTTGCAGGGCGCATCAGCTTCCCTATACGATATTGGAAACCGAGCGCTGCCTTGTCCGTGAGATCACGACCGAAGATGTGACAAGGCTTTATGAAATCTATGCAGATCCCGCTATCACCAGCTATATCGAGGCGCTCTATGCCGATGAAACCGCGGAGCGTTCCTATATCCGCGATTATATCGACAATGTCTATGGTTTTTTCGGTTATGGCATGTGGATCGTCATCAACAAAGCTGACGGACAGCTCATCGGCCGTGCGGGTATTGAGCCAAAAGAAGATTTCGCCGAGCTCGGCTACGTCATCGCGAGGGAATATCAGAATCAGGGCTATGCGACCGAGGTATGCCGCGCGATCCTTACCTATGCTGCGGAACACTTATGTCTGCCGGAGGTTTATGTACGTGTGCAAAAAGAAAACGCCGCATCTCTCCGCATCTGTGAAAAACTGAAGTTTCAGCCGGTTCCCCGTCCCGAAGACTCGGACATGCTGCTTTTTTCGCTCAGGCTGAATTGACCCCGATCGTAAATACACTGTCCGTATGCATGATAAAAACCGTTTCCGTTATCGTATCTATCCCTTATCTGCAATGATCTCGTTTTATCCACTGATAGATCAAAAAAGCATTCACACCGATGATCAGCGTGAGAGTCGTCAGGATCAGAACCGGGCTGACCTGTCTTCCGTAGCAATATGCGATCAGCGGCTGATTCGGATCTTCCATGGACGATAACTGCTCTGACTGGTACGCAGCCAGCCCTTTCTGCGACAAGTATACCTCCGGCCGGATCGTCTCTATATACTCCGCGATCGGAAACGTGCTGTCTACATACACAAGCCTCGGCTCCGCCTCCGTATTGTAAATACTGATCAGCATAAGATACGTTTTCGACGGGGACAGCCATACCTGTAACGGTATGCTCTGCCATTCCCCTTCCGTGACCTCGGAAAGCCCCACACTGTTCCTTGCCACACATTTCTCGCTTAAATTCATACCCTCATAAATCTCTACGCGCAGACCGCCGGACGCATTCTCCGGCAGCTCCGTTAAAATGCATTCCACATGATCTAGATAGCGGTTCTGCGGTCGAAATAAAAAACGACTCTCATACCGCAGCGGCATCCCGCCGACAACTTCCGCTTCACACCACGCTGCTTTTACGTCCGCTGCACCCTCCACATGGGTTTCCACATTCTTTTTTACGCAGATAAACAGTAAAAGAATCAGGAGCAGATTCAAAACCTGCAAAATCACCGGGATCATTCGTTTTTTTGACATGTCCTGCATCCTCCACATGTAACATAATATAATGTGCACCTTTTATCAAGTTTTTTCATTTATTATTTGCACCATTTTACATGTAGGCAAAAGAAAAGGGTGTAACCCCATTAATGAGGTTACACCACATATTCTAACATCCCTGTCTCTGACATTACCAAAAGAATCCGCTTCGGGGATTCAATAGAAATGCCAAGGACATTTCCTATAAAGAATGCGGAGTATTTCTCTGAAAGAACACGCAGTGTTCTTTTTTATGCCTTGCCGTTGCAGCCAAGTACATCGATCAGCTTATGACGAACAAGCTCCTTGATGTTCGCACGTGCCGGCTTTAAGTACTCGCGGGGATCGAACTTGTCCGGATGCTCTGCGAAGAACTTACGGATCGTACCGGTCATTGCAAGACGTAAATCGGAGTCGATGTTGATCTTACATACTGCGGAACGTGCAGCTTCACGAAGCTGATCCTCCGGCACGCCGATCGCGCCCGGCATTGCGCCGCCGTAGGTGTTTACCATCTCCACATACTCCTGCGGAACGGAAGAAGAACCGTGCAGTACGATCGGGAATCCCGGGATTCTCTTCTCGCACTCATGCAGCACGTCAAAGCGAAGCTGCGGCTTCGTGCCCGGCTTAAACTTGTATGCGCCGTGGCTTGTACCGATCGCGATCGCAAGGGAATCGCAGCCCGTTCTGGATACGAATTCCTCTACCTGCTCCGGATGTGTATAAGAGGAATCCTCCGCAGCTACCTGCACATCATCCTCAACACCCGCTAATGTACCGAGCTCAGCCTCAACGACAACGCCGTGCTCATGCGCGTACTCTACGACCTTCTTGGTGATCTCGATATTCTCCTCAAACGGCTTGGAGGAAGCATCGATCATGACAGATGTAAAACCGCCGTCGATACAGGATTTGCAAGTCTCAAAATCCGGACCGTGATCCAGATGCAGCGCAACAGGCAGCTCCGGATAGCAGATCGTAGCAGCCTCAACAAGCTTTACGAGATAATTGTGATTTGCATAAGCGCGAGCACCCTTGGATACCTGTAAAATAACAGGTGCTTTCTCCTCCGCACATGCCTCCGTAATACCCTGCACGATCTCCATGTTGTTGACATTGAAAGCGCCGATCGCATAGCCGCCTTCATATGCTTTCTTAAACATTTCAGTGGTTGTAACTAATGGCATACTCTTTCTTCCTTTCTTTATTATGATTTCTTAACAGCCCTTTGGCTCTTAGTCATACCTATTATATCCTATTCCTTCCAAAATGAAAACAGCAAAACGAGAAAAAAAAGCAAGATTCTTTCCGTTAAAATCCGCGTGTTCACATTTTGTTCATTTATAATTCAAAGATTATTAATTTCAAAAACATTCTTTATCCATACTTCGGGGATATACTTAAACCATAAAACACAAGACAGTATCACACTTTCAAATAAACTTTTTCATAATAAGTGCCAGATAACGCAGGTTATCTGGCATCCTCCCTTTTATGGGGCATTTTTTCTGCATATCTTCCTTTCTTTTTTGATATGTATAAATAATCAAAAAAGAAGGCGCCTCCATCATGAATACCCTGTCCCATGCTCTGCATACGATCGATGAATTTGTCTGGGGACCCTGCATGCTGCTTTTGCTTGTCGGTACCGGCATCCTGCTGACCGTGCGCACCCGTTTTCTTCCGTGGCGCATGCTCCCTGGCGCCATCAAAAGTACGCTGGGCCGGAACGCGCAAAACCCGCGCAAAACAGACGAAGGCGCAGGCGGCATCTCGCCTTTTGCCGCACTGATGACCTCGCTCGCCGCAACCATCGGCACAGGCAATATCGTCGGCGTATCGACCGCAATGGTCCTGGGCGGTCCCGGCGCGCTTGTATGGATGTGGATCGCGGCAGCCTTCGGCATCGCTTCTAAATTCAGCGAATGCATGCTTGCCGTAAAATACCGGGAACGCAATGCGAAGGGCGATGTCGTGGGCGGCCCCATGTACACGCTCAAAAATGCTTTTCCCCGCCGCCGCACCGGCGCCATACTGGCGTTTCTTTTTGCCCTGTCCGCCGCGGTCTCCTCCTTCGGCATCGGCAATATGACACAGGCGAATTCCATTGCGCACGCGCTGCACGATGCCTTTGCGCTTCCCGCCCACCCGATCGGTATCGCCCTGACCGTGCTTACTTTGTTTGTCATTGTCGGCGGCATCCGTTCCATTTCCAAGATTGCCTCCGTGCTCGTACCGTCCATGGCAGTTCTCTATATCGCCGCGGGACTGCTCGTGTTGCTTGTACACTATCGAAATATTCCGGACAGTCTTGTCCGGATCATCACCATGGCATTCTCCCCCGATGCCCTTACGGGCGGCTTTCTGGGTACGGTCACCGCCTCCATGCTGCGCGCCATGCGTTACGGCGTCGCACGCGGCGTCTTTTCCAACGAAGCGGGTATGGGCTCCGCTGCCATCACCGCCGCCTCCGCAGCCTGCGATCACCCGGTTCGTCAGGGTTATCTCAATATGACCGCCACCTTTTGGGATACGATCATCGTATGCACGATCACCGGCTTGTGCATTGTGAGCAGCGGCGTACTCGGCAGCACCGAAACCGTGGATTCCGGCAGCTACGCAAATCATTCCGGGCAGCTTCTGTTTTTCAGCAGCACATCCGCGGACTGCCCTGCCGTTTATGATATTGCGGCTTACGACGGCTCCTCGCTTTCCCTCGTGTTAAACAAGAACGCCACAGACCCGGATGCAGGCACTGCATTTTGTGCTGACACCGAGATCACGCTGACGAGGCTTGCATCTGACAATGCCGCCGGCGACATCACAGAGCGTTCCTCCTCCCCGCTCACCGGAAGCTGGCGCGGCCCACGCGGATGTGTCTACACCTTCCATGCGGACGGCACTTATGAGTATGCAAAACTGCTCACGGGCGCCGCGCTCACGATCGCCGCATTTCGCAGCGGGCTCGGCGATACCGGCGCTTATTTTCTTTCGATCAGCATTGTTCTATTTGCTTTTTCGACGATCTTGGGATGGGAGTATCTCGGGGAAAGAGCTTGGGAATATCTTCTGAAGACGCACAAGTACAACATGCTCTACCGCGTGATGTTTTCTCTTGCCGCCTATGTTGGCGCGACCGCCGCACTCGAACCGGTATGGGACTTTTCCAATATCGCAAACGCGCTCATGGCTGTTCCGAATCTGATCTGTCTTCTTGCTTTAAGCGGAGAAATTGCACGAGATGTCCGTCAATATCAAAAAGACTTTCGCTGACGCAAAAGTCTTTTTTTATGGCACCAAAAACTGAATCGCATGATGCTCGTTATGCACTTTCACTCTGCGGTGCTCGCCTCCAAACTCCCCGTCGAGCGTCCACGGTATCGCTTCCTCCGTCTCAAAAATAATGTCCGCCGCCTTAAAGCTGCTCATCAGCTCCGTATCAAAGCGCGCCCCTATGAGCGCCGCCATGATCTGATTCAGCTCCACGGCATTGCGCGGGCGCTTGATCAGTGTAACCTCAAAAAGCCCGTCGTTCAGTTCCACATTTTTACCGGTAATATTTTGAAAGCCGCCCACGGAATGCGAATTTGTCACCATCCCGTAAAGATAATCTCCCTCCATTTGCTTTCCGTCCGCCGTCACCGTCATTTGATAGGATTTGATGGAGGAGAGCCGCTTCATGCCCTCCAAAATATACGCCATATGCCCCAATACATTTTTCACTTCCTGCTTCGTCTCATAGGACACATCCGTAAACAGCCCAAACGCCGCAATATAGACAAACACATCCTCGTTGAATCTTCCGATGTCACACAAGAATGCCCTGCCCCGCACGGCGGTCTCCACCGCCAGCGCCGCTTTTTTCGGTAGTTTTAAGCTGCTCGCAAAATCATTGGTGGAACCGGTCGGAATATAGCCGATGGGAACGCGCACTTCGTTCTGCATCATTCCCGTCACGACTTCGTCCAGAGTACCGTCCCCGCCCGAGCAGACGCACAGATCATACAGGCCCTCGTTCTCGGAAACAACGGTCACTGCGTCTCCCCTGCTCTGTGTGGGATGCACCGTTACATCATAGCCGTCCTTCGTCAACGCATCCACAACATCTAACAGCCTTGTTTTAATCTGCCCTTTTCCGGCATGCGGATTAAAAATAAACAACGCCTTTTTTTTCATATCCGTATCCTCAACAATTACGATTGTTTGAAAAGAGCCGCCCTGCGGCAGCTCTTGATTCTATCCTATTTCACGTCCTTACCGCTCAGGAAATCCTTAAGCTTGGCAACCGCCGCATTTTCATCTTCCCCGTCAGCCTCGATCGTCACGCTTTCCCCTACATCCATTCCGAGACTCATCATTCCCATGATGCTCTTTGCGTTGACTCTCTTTCCCTCTGCCTCAAGGTAGATCTTGCTCTCGAACTGACTTGCGATCTGCACCAATACGGCAATCGGTCTTGCCTCCAGTCCATTTGCCAGTTGAATCGACATTGTTTCCTTTTTCATAGCCTCTCCTCTTTTCCTGCTCCTTACAAATCCCTTTTTCCCCTACAGATTTCCCCTATACCCGTTTCTCTCATGTCGGCATGGACGCCCTAAGCTCCTCCGCGATCTCCGAGAGCTTTCGCAGCCGATGGTTCATCCCCGATTTTCCGATCGGCGGCGTCATTTTTTGCGCCAGCTCGCCAAGCGTCGCGTCCGGCCACTCCAAACGAAGCTGTGCTGTCCGCTGCAGATTTTCCGGCAGAGAAGACAGCCCCCGTTTCTCCTGTATCAGTTTAATGTCTTCTACCTGCCTGCTTGCCGCGTTGACAGTCTTCACAATATTTGCAGCTTCACAGTTCACTCTCCGGTTCACATGATTGCTGATGTCCTTCAGGATACGGAGATTCTCCAGCTCCATCAGCGAGACATGCGCTTCCATGATGTTGAGAAGATCGACGATACCCGCACCCTCTTTCATGTAAACCACATAGTACCGCTTCCGGCGGGTGATCTTCGCATCCAGTTCAAAACCCGAGAGCACCCCGCATAACTGCTCCGCCTGCGGCATATCGACACAGACAAATTCCAAGTGATAGCTTCTTTTTGGATTGCTCATGGAACCGATCGACAAATAGATTCCCCGCAGATACGATCTTCTGCAGCAGGCATTCTTCAAAAGAAGCGGCGACACTTGTCCATGACGCGTTGTCAGCCTGCACGCCGAACACACACTGTCCGCGTCCGCGCCCTCCAAAACCATCTGATAAATCCCTGCGTTTTCCTGCGCTGCATATGTTTTTTCGAAAATATCCGTATCTATATTAAATGTTTTTTTCAATAATGTAAAGCATTTTCTTACTACTGCGCTGTTTTCCGTGCGAATTTCCAGTCTGCGTGCACCATTTTCCCCCTCGCCGCACTCTGCGCAGCAGGCTAAAATAGCCGCCAGCTCAGCAATCTGGCAATGCCTCGCCTGCCCGACATGCCGTGCAAGCTCCTCCTTGACCTCTCCCGAAAAAGACATTTATACCCCCTGCCCGATGTCGCGATGTCCGATCGTCAGCCCGTACTCGCCCCGATCCTTCAGCCGTTTGTAAAGCTCGTTCGCAAGCGTAACGCTGCGATGCTTTCCCCCTGTACAGCCGATCGCGATCACCAGCTGATATTTTCCTTCCTTGACATAGTTCGGTATCAAAAAGCGGATCATATCGGTCAGCTTTTCCATGAATGCCTCTGTCTCCGGAAAAGATTTTACATAGTCCTGCACGGCCTTGTCCTGACCGGTCTGATGCTTTAATTCATCAATATAAAAGGGATTCGGCAGAAACCGCACGTCAAACACAAGATCCGCATCCGCAGGAATCCCATACTTAAAGCCAAACGACAGGATACTGACGATAAGGCTATTGTACGCCTCATTTCCGATAAAAATACGGTCTAATTCTTCCTTTAACTCCCGCGTGAGCAGCTTCGACGTGTCAATGACGTAATCGGAAATTTCGCGGATCGGCTTTAAGATCGCGCGCTCCTTGTGAATGCCCTCCTCCACACGGCCCTCCGGCGAGAGCGGATGCATCCGCCTGCTTTCCTTATATCGTTTGAGCAGCACCGCATCGCTTGCTTCCATATAAAGCATATCGTAGGCATAGCCCGCCTCTTTGATCCCGTTCAGAATATCCGCAAGCTCATCAAAGGACTGTCCGGCGCGTACATCAATACCGAGCGCAACTTTTGTCACCTCGCTGTTCGGCGTTACGATCAGCTCCACAAATTTGCCGATCAATGCGACCGGAAGATTGTCAACGCAATAAAAGCCGATATCCTCCAGCATTTTTAATGCCGTCCGCTTTCCGCCCCCGCTCATACCTGTCACAATCACAAATTTCATAAAAAGTCACCTATCCGTATTACTTCCGGCTCCAGTTCCACATGAAACCGCTGCTTCACCTTTTCCTGTACCTCTGTGATCAGCTCGTAAATATCCTGAGCCGACGCATTGCCGACATTAATGATGAAGCCGCAATGTTTTTCCGATACCTGCGCGCCGCCGATCCGATACCCGCGCAGTCCCGCGTCCATGATCAGCTTTCCCGCATAATAGCCTTCCGGCCGCTTAAACGTGCTTCCCGCGCTTGCATATTCAAGCGGCTGTTTGGCGCGTCTTTTGGCATTAAAGTCCTCCATCCGCGCCCGGATCTCCTGCTCGTCTCCTTTATGCAGACGCAGCACGGTCTCCAACACGATGAACGGCCTGTTTCTGATAATGCTTGTGCGATAGCCGAATTCCATCGTATCACGGTCAAGCACCATCCGCTCTCCCTGCTCGTTTAACACTGTTACACTCTCGACGATCTGGCTCATTTCCCCCTCATAAGCGCCCGCATTCATCACGATGGCTCCGCCCATGCTGCCGGGAATTCCCGCCGCAAATTCCAGTCCGCTTAACCCATTCTGCGCAGCCTGCGATGCCACGCTCGATAAAAGCGCGCCCGCCTGCACACACATGCGCTCTCCGTCCACCGTCACTGCATTCATGCCGTCACCGATCTGGAGCACCACGCCGTGATATCCCCTGTCACTGACTAAAAGATTGCTGCCGTTTCCGATCACCAGATACGGCTGATGAAGCTGCCCCAAATAGGCCGCCAGCTTTGTAAGCTGTTCCTCTCCCTGTATCCGTATCAATATGTCCGCCGCTCCGCCGACCCGAAAGGTCGTGTGCTTTGCCATTGGTTCTTCCTGTAACAAATGCTCCGGCGCTACGAGCTGCCGGATAAAACGTTCCACTGTTTCTGTCACTCTGCTCCTCCATGATGCCAACCGTCCGTAAATTCGGGCGCCAGCACAAATTTGTGCTTTCCCTTGATCGTTTTACCTCATTGTATGCGCGCAGGGCTTTTATCAGTCCTACGAGAGCACCAGCCTTGCCGCGCCGTAAATCCCTGCGTCGTTTCCGAGTGTCGCCAGTGCAAATTTCGCATCCCTGCTGCCATGGAACACGTAGGGCTTATAGTATTTCTCAATGTAATCCAACAGAACCGGGCCCGCCTTGGACACGCCGCCTCCGATGACAAAAATCTCCGGATTCACAACACATGCAACCGAAGCGAGTCCCTTGCCGAGATACTCGCCGAATTTTTCGGCAACCTCCATCGCAAGTGCATCGCCCGCCTTCACTGCGTCAAACACCGACTTTGCGGAAAGCTCCCCGCTCCGCAAGGCACTGTCCTTGTCGCTTTCGGCAAGCGCCTTCTTCGCCAGCCGCACAACACCGGTCGCCGACGCATATTGCTCCAGGCATCCGTGATTGCCGCATCCGCATGCATCCTCTTCCCCATCATTCACATGAATATGTCCGATCTCGCCGCCTGCGCCCGTTGCGCCCGCAAGGAGCTGTCCGTCCACAATGATGCCGCCGCCGACGCCCGTGCCGAGCGTGACCGCCACCATGTTACGGTATCCTTGTCCGCCGCCCTTCCACATTTCTCCGAGCGCCGCCACGTTCGCGTCATTGCCCGCCTTGACCGTTAAGCCTGTCAAAGCCCCCAGCTCGTCGTTAATATTCATTACGCCCCAGCCTAAGTTTGCCGCTTTATAGATCGTCCCCGCACTGTCCACCGGTCCGGGAACCCCGATACCGATCCCCGCAACATCCGATCCGATATACCCTTTTTCGCTCATTTTTTCTTTGACGGACTGTGCAATATCAGGCAGGATATTTTTGCCGTTTTCCTCTTTTCTTGTGGGGATCTCCCACTTATCAAGTGCATTCCCCTCCGTATCAAATAAGCCGAGCTTGACCGTTGTTCCGCCAAGATCTACTCCGAATATCGCCTTTGCCATACCTTCTCTCTCCTCTCTGCCACACGCTTTTTTATGCATCTTCTTCCTCACGCCGCTTTGCCAGCGAGTTCTGCACGCGCTGATATAACTCCTGCGCCGCGTTGTAGCCCATCTTCTTCTGGCGATGGTTGACCGCTGCCGACTCACAGATGATCGCCAGATTTCGTCCCGGCCGGATCGGAATGTTATGGCAGACGACCTTGTTTCCGAGATATTCCGTATATTCCTCCTCCAAACCGAGGCGGTCATACTCCTTATCCTTATCCCAGTCCTCCAAGCGGATGACCAGATCGATATTCTGCGTATCCTTGACGCTCGACACACCGAACAGCGTCTTGACGTCAATGATGCCGATACCGCGCAGCTCAATAAAGTGCTTCGTAATATCAGGCGCGGTTCCGATCAGCGTATCCTCGCTGACCTTGCGGATCTCCACCACATCGTCCGTGACCAGACGATGTCCTCTTTTGATCAGCTCCAGCGCCGCCTCCGATTTACCGATACCGCTCTCGCCCGTGATCAGCACACCCTCGCCGTAAACATCAACCAGTACGCCGTGCACCGAGATCATCGGCGCCAGCTTCACGTTCATCCACCGGATGATCTCCGCCATAAATGCCGAGGTTGCTTTTTTGGTCATCAGAATCGGAATATTGTGAGAAACCGCAATCTCCACAAACAGCGGATCGGGTACTAACTCGCGGCAAAATACGATCGCAGGAATATGATGATTCAGCAATTGTTCGAACACTTCCCGCTTCTGATCCGGCTCTAACGACTGCATATAGGTATATTCCACAAAACCGATGATCTGTAAACGGGTTGCTTCAAAGTGCTCAAAGTACCCCGCAAGCTGCAGCGCCGGACGGTTGATATCCGGCTGGGTGATCTTGATTTTGGAAATGTCAATATCCGGCGTCAGATTCTCCAGTTTTTCTTTCTCGATGATCTTGGTTAAACTTAAGCTTGCCATGTGCTCCCTCCTCATATATTTTCATATTAAACTCCATTCTTACGCGCAGGGAATGTAACGAATGCGCCGCATTTGTTACATTCCTTTTCAGTATAACACATTTCCTCTTTTTGGTAAAAAGGATTTTCGCGCTTATTTCTTTTGTTCCTCAAAAAACTGTACGATCTGCTGCGCCACATGCTCCGGGATTTCCGGAAGTGCCGAAAGCTCCTCCTTCGTGGCGTTTCGCACCTCCTCGATGGAACGGAACTTGCGCATGAGCGCTTTCCTTCGCTCAGGACCGACGCCGGGGATCTCGTCCAACACGGAATGCACCTGACTTTTGCTTCGTATGGAGCGATGGTATTCAATGGCAAATCGGTGCGCCTCGTCCTGAATGCGCGTGATCAGCTTGAAACCCTCGCTGTCCTTCCCGATCGGCAGCTCCCGATTATGAAAATATAAGCCCCGCGTGCGGTGATTGTCATCCTTCACCATCCCACAGACCGGAATATCAATGCCGAGCTCCGAGAGCACCTCAAGCGCAATGTTCACCTGACCGCGTCCGCCGTCCATGAGCAGCAGATCGGGAAACCGCGTAAAGGAACCGAAATCCGTTCCGTGCTCCTCACTAAACGCCTCCTCGCGCTCGGAGAGCCCGTGCTGAAAACGCCTTGTCAGCACCTCCCGCATGCAGGCGTAATCATCCGGTCCCGCCACGGTCTTAATGCGGAATTTCCTGTAATCGCTGCGCTTCGGTTTTCCCTTTTCATACACGACCATGGAACCGACGTTCGCAAAGCCGCTGATATTGGAAATATCGTATGCCTCCATGCGTAAGACGCTCTCTAACCCGAGCAGCTCTGCAATTTCCTTCACAGCGCCGATCGTGCGCCCCTCCTCGCGTTTGATCCGCTCGCGGTCCTTGTCAAGCACAAGCTTTGCATTCTGCGCGGCAAGCTCCACGAGCTTCTCCTTTGCCCCTTTTAACGGAACCCGCAGATACACGCGCCCGCCGCGCTTTGAGGAGAGCCACTGTTCGATCAGCTCCATGTCCTCGATCGCCTCCTGCAGCATCAGCTCATGCGGGATAAACGGCGTCCCCGAATAAAACTGCTTCACAAAGTCCGTTAATACCTGACTCCGTTCTCCTTCCGACACATGTGTCATATAAAAATGCTCGCGTCCGATCAGCTTTCCGCCCCGCATAAAAAATACCTGTACAACACAGTCGGTACCTTCCATGCACATCGCAATAATATCTTTATCCTCACCGTCGCTGTCCGTGATCTTCTGTTTTTGCGCAACGCTTTTCACGCTGTTAAGCAGCTCCCGATACCGGATCGCTTCCTCAAAATCAAGCGCCTCCGACGCCTGTTCCATTTTCGCCTTTAAGTCTTTTAGGATCGGCGCGTAATTTCCGTTCAAAAAATCAAGCGCCTGCTCGATATGCGCGCGATAATCCTCCTTTGTCACATTGCCTGCGCACGGAGCGGCGCATTGTTTGATATGATAATTCAGACACGGGCGGTCCTTGCCGATGTCCCGCGGCAGGCTCCGGCTGCAGGTCCGCAGCAAAAACAGCTTATTCATCAGCTCGATCGTATCCCGGACCGCCGCTGCGCTCGTATACGGTCCGAAATATTTGGATTTATCTTTTTTCATCACACGTGAAAATAAGATCCGCGGATACTCCTCCGAGACCGTCACTTTAATATACGGATAGGTCTTGTCGTCCTTTAACATCGTATTGTATTTCGGACGATGCTCCTTGATCAGATTATTTTCCAGCACAAGCGCCTCTAACTCCGAATCCGTCACGATGTATTCAAAGCGCGCGATCTGCCGGACCATTTGATCGATCTGCGGTCCGCGCCCCACAATCTTCCGGAAATAGGAACGCACGCGATTGTGCAGATTGACTGCCTTGCCGACATACATGATCGTGTCATCCTTATCATGCATAATATACACTCCCGGCTTTGCGGGAAGCTTTTTTAATTCCTCTTCTACATCAAACAAGGCTTCTTCTCTCCCAACTTTGTTCTATCAATCACATAATTGCAAAATGTCTTACCCCATTCAGATCTCGCGCACGATATTTTGCAGCCAGACTCCTTTTTTTACAAAAACAGCTCCGACGATGCACTTGATAAAATCCAGACTCTGCACGACGGCATACAGCGCAAGGATGGGCAGCGCCGTAAAGTGCGTCAGCAAATAGGCGCACGGTACGGCAAGCGCCCACATAAACACACTGTCGAATAAAAACGTCACGATCGTCTTTCCGCCCGTCCGCAACGTAAAATAGCAGCCGTGCAGGAACGCATGAAACGGCATCATCACAGACGTGATCAAAATGAAATCCGCGGCGAGACTGCGCACCTGCGGCTCCGTCTTATAAATCGCCGGAAACAGATTTCGAAACAGCGACATCGTAAATCCGATCACCAGACAGCACAGGACGGAAAAACAGATCATTTTCCGATCCGTATCCTTTGCCTCCTCCATTTTCTGCGCGCCCAAAAGCTGACCGACGATGATCGCGATCGCATCTCCCATAGCAAGATATACAACGCTGAACAGATTCGAAATGGTCGATGAAATATTCAGCGCCGCGATCACGGATAAGCCCCGCATGGAATAATTCTGATTTAACATTGTAACGCCCAGCGCCCAAAGTCCCTCATTAAACGCAAGCGGCGCTCCCTTGATCAAGATCTGCCGCATGAGCTGCGGCGGGATACGCAGACTCGAAAACGCGCCCACGATGAACGGATGCTTTTCTTTATGCGTCTGCGTCCAGATCACGACGATCGCCATCTCCACAAAACGCGAAACCACGGTCGCAGCAGCCGCCCCGACCACGCCGAGCCGCGGCGCGCCGAAATGCCCGAAGATCAATATGTAATTGAGCACGACATTGACCACCACCGCCGCAATGCCCGCTTTCATCGGAAGCACGGTCTCCCCGACGTCACGCAGCGTATTCGCGTACGCCTGCGAAATGACAAACGGAATCAGACCGATCAGCATGACATGAAGATACGCCCTGCCGTAATACAGCGTGTTTTCCGCGTTCCCGACCCCATCCGTTTCATGCAGGAACCGGATAATGAGCCACTCTCCCTTTGTCAAAAAAAGAACAATGCCGACCACCGCAACAACGCTCGTCAGCACCAGCTTGGCGCGGAACGTGTTGCGCACGCCCTCATGATCTCCTTTTCCGTAATACTGTGCCGTAAAAATACCCGCGCCCGAAAGCGCGCCCCATACGCACAAATTAAACACAAACAATAACTGATTCACGATCGCAACGCCGTTCATCTGGTCGGTTCCGACCTGTCCGACCATAATGTTGTCCAACAATCCGACAAAATTCGTGATGGCATTTTGTATAATGATCGGAATAACAATGAACAGGACCTTTTGATAAAAGGCCCTGTCCCCGATATATTTTTTTCTGATCTGCTGCCCTGTCATTTCTGATCGCCCTGCTCCCCGCCTGTCTCATTCTGCTCATCTTTTCGCGCATACGACCGGTTTCTTAAAGCTTCGGCAAATTCATTCTCCACTTTCGGCGAAACCTCCTGCATATCTTCGGATTTGGACGCAGTGCCGTCCTGCTCCTGCAAGCCCCGAATCTGCGGCCATGCATTGCGAAGAAGCTGCTCTCGTTCATAATCCGGCATATTGCCGCTGAGGGGCGCATCTGTCCGCATGCCCGCATTCTGCTCTGACTGTCCTGTCGTGCCAAAGCCGCCCGTCTGTCCTGTTATGCCGAGGCTTCCCATCTGTCCCGCCAGACTCTGCTCTGACTGCCCCGTCGTGCCGAGACTGTCCGACTGCTTTTCGGAACGTGTCCCTGCTTCTAACACCTTGGGCTTCGGCTTCTCCTCCGGCTCAGGCAGCCCTTTCTCCTCGCGGAATATTTTCATAAACTCCTTGCCCGTGATCGTCTCTTTCTCGATCAGATGCTCGGCGAGCTTATCCATCAGCTCCCGATTTTCCTTGAGCATCTTCTTTGCTTCCTTATAGCTCTCCTTTAAGATCTTCATGACCTCGTCATCCACAGCCGCAGCCGTGACATCGGAGCAGTTCATTGCGGTCCTTCCGTCGAGATATTTACTTTCCACCGTCTCAAGTCCCATCAGACCGAAACGCTTGCTCATGCCGTACTGCGTCACCATAGCGCGCGCGATATTTGTCGCTTTCTCAATATCATTCGATGCGCCCGTCGTCACCGTATCAAAAACAATCTCCTCCGCCGCACGTCCGCCGAGCAGACCTACCAGCATGTCGTGAAGCTCCGCCTGCGTATTGAGATATTTTTCTTCCTCCGGCACCTGCATGACATAGCCGAGCGCCCCCATCGTCCTCGGTACGATCGTGATCTTCTGCACCGGCTCGGAATTTTTCTGTAGTGCCGCGATCAGCGCATGTCCCGTTTCATGATACGAGACGATCCTGCGCTCCTCCTTGCTCATAATGCGATCCTTCTTTTCCTTGCCGACCAGAACAACCTCGACCGCACTGAACAAATCTTTTTGCGAAACGAACTCCCTGCCCTCTTTGACCGCATTGATCGCCGCCTCATTGATCATATTGGCAAGATCGGAGCCGACTGCGCCGCTCGTCGCAAGCGCGATCTCCTCCAGATTCACGCTGTCGTCCATGAGCACGTCCTTTGCATGCACACGCAGAATATCCACACGCCCTTTTAAGTCCGGCTTGTCCACGATGACCCTGCGGTCAAACCGCCCGGGCCTTAACAGCGCCTTATCCAAAATTTCCGGACGGTTCGTCGCCGCCAGAATAATGATTCCCTTTTTTCCGTCAAATCCGTCCATCTCGGACAGAAGCTGATTTAACGTCTGCTCCCGCTCCTCGTTGCCGCCGCCGTATTTTGAATCACGGCTGCGTCCGATCGCGTCGATCTCGTCGATGAACACGATACAGGGCGCGTGCTTTTCCGCTTCCTCAAACAGCTTTCGCACACGGGATGCGCCGACGCCGACATAAAGCTCGATAAAATCCGAGCCTGCCAGAGAAAAGAACGGCACATGCGCTTCGCCCGCTACCGCCTTCGCCAGCAGGGTCTTACCCGTTCCGGGAGGTCCCACCAACAGCGCGCCTTTCGGCAGTCTTGCGCCGATCTTGCCGTATTTTGCGGGATTATGCAAAAAATCAACGACCTCGACAAGCGACTCCTTCGCCTCATCTTCGCCTGCGACATCCTTAAATGTAATGCCTGTTTCTTTCTGCACATCGTAGAGCTTGGCGTTGGTCTTACCGATCCCCATCGGCCCGCCGCTGCCCGACATTCTCCGAAGCAGAAAATTTAAGCCGATACAAAGCACCAATACGGGCAGTCCGTAAGTCAAAAGCAGAGACAGGAACCATCCCGAATTATCCGGTATTTCCTTGCTGAACTCCACCCCGGCATCAGAAAGGCGCTCCGCCAGTCTGTCCGCATCCTCCGCCGCGCCCGTGTAATACCGCTGCGAAGACAGATAGCTGTCCTGTTCATTCTGCTTCGGCTTGATCGCAAGCTGGGTGTCATAGATCACAACGGACTCGATCTCCCCGTTTTCCAGCATCTCAATAAAGGTGTTGTACGGAATCTCCTCATTGGCCCCCGAATCCACGGTACGCATGAACCAACTGATCATGAGCACAAGCGCCAAGCTCGCCAACAACACAAATAAAAAGTTCTGCCGCTTCTGAGGCTCGTTGCCGCCGTTTCCGTTTCCTCCGTTCCCGCCGCTGCCGTTTGAGCCATTACCCCCGCTGCCCGGCCCGCCGGATTGGTTATCATATTCGTTCAGATTATTTTTCATTCTCATTCCCCGCGTACAAATCACACACGCTTCTTCCTTCGATAGTCAGTCTCGTCCAAAACGCTTCTTCCCATTCACGATCAGACGATTCCCCATTTATTATATGGATAGCGCCGCTATAAATCAACTATTCTTTTATGAAAAGAAAATGAATTTATGGTTGTTCCCATGTTTGGAATGGGATAAAATAGAAACGAGTTTGTAAGAAAGGATTACGGTTTATGAAAAAACAACGCCTCCCGCTCTGCGACCTGCTGTTTGCGTGCGCACTTGTGCCGCTGCTTTTCTTTTTTCTTTGGAAATGCCGTTATGGTTACGGCGGCTGTGACGAACCATTTTATCTGACGCTGGCACAGCGGCTCTCCTTCGGCGACGCCCTGCTTTCGGAAGAATGGAACCTTTCGCAGCTCAGCGGTGTTCTTCTTTTGCCCTTTTACCGGCTTCATGCGCTGATCGCGGGAGGAACGGATGGGATCATCCTGCATTTCCGCTATATTTATACCGCCATGCAGCTTCTCACCGCCGTATTTCTTTATCTTATCCTGCGGCGTTACCGCTATGGCGCGCTCTGCGCGGTGCTGCTGTTCGCCGTTTACTCACCCTATGACATCATGGCATTGTCCTATAACACCTTCGCGCTGATGGCAATGGCACTCTGCCTGTCGCTGCTCTCCCACTGCAAGACAGAGGGACGCATCGGATTTCTTTTTGCGGGCTTTTTCTATGCCGTCGCCGTCATCGCCAATCCTTATATTATCCTGTTGTATCTGCTGTGCGCGGCGGTCTTTCTCATCGCACTGGCCGTAAACGCTTCTCTCCGTAAATACGGACGCGGTCTGCTTATTTTTACGCTCGGCGCGGCGCTTCCTGCCGCCTGTCTTTTCCTTTTTATATTATGCCGGGCCGACATCAAAACGATCATGGAAAATCTTCCCGCGATCCTTCATGATCCCGAACATGCTTCCCGCTCCGTAAAAGACATCCTTTACAGCGCTTGGTACGTCATGCGCTCCACATTCGGCTCGTTTGTCGCCATATGGCTTCTGCTGACCGTGCTCTCACTCATTGACCGAAAAAAAACACATGCATGGATGTATTTCAGCATGACCGCGCTCACCACGGCAACGGCGGTCATGATCCATATTCCGTCCATCCGGACTGACTATAATTACATCATGTTCCCGATCACATTATGCGGTCTTTCCGCCTATCTGCTCACCCGAAAAAAGAATCACCGCGTATTTCTTTTCCTTTGGTGCCTCGGCATGTTTTATGCGTTCTGCCTCGGCGCGGCATCCAATCAGGGGGAAAACGCGATCTGCATGGGAATGCCCGTCGCGCTGATCGGCAGCGTGCTTCTTATTTGGGATTTCTTAAAAGAGCAGCTTGGCGCGAATGCGACGGTAACAGCAGCAAAGGAAGCCATCCTGACCGTCAGGATAAGCGGCCGCTTCACGACGCCGCTCGTACTCTGCGCCGCCGCCCTGCTCTTTCTTTCCCAGCTCTGCACCGAATGCTACGCAAAATCGGTTCACGCCTTTTGGGAGCCTTCCGTCGCCGCGCTGGATACGAAGATCACGGAAGGTCCGCTTGCCGGCGTCTGCACCACAAAAGAGCACGCGGACGCTTACAACACCCTGCTTGCGGAAATCCGCAATTACCGGAACGGCTCGTCCGAGCCCGTATTGTTTGTCACTTCCAGCCCGTGGTGCTATTTATACGCAGACCGCCCTTACGGCGTGTATTCCTCGTGGATCTCAACATTTTCCGCCTCTGGAAGTTTGGCTGCCGATCTTCTGCTTGACCGCCTCGGTGATTATTACCGCCTGCATCCAGACCGGATCCCGACGGATATTTATATCTTAAAAAATGACATCTGGTATGACCGGCTGGTGGATGCAAACGGGTGGAAGAACGGCTATCCGCTCGCCGCATGGCTGCTCACTACGACCAATATTGATCCGTCCCCCCTTTATCCGCCCGGATGTGCGGAATGGGATATTCTTTATTCTGTGGAAGAGTCCTCATACGGTTTTCATTTAAGCCGGATCGATACACCATAATTCTTTTCTTTTTTTAAGAAATGAGTAGATTTTTGTCTGCGAACCGTTATATAATGGTGATGTATTGTTTTTTACAACACTTTAGGAGGAACACTATGGCAGTCAAATACGTCTTTGTTACCGGCGGCGTTGTATCCGGTCTCGGAAAAGGGATTACCGCCGCATCGCTCGGCAGATTATTAAAGGCACGCGGCTACAAAGTTACCATGCAGAAGTTTGACCCTTATATCAATATCGATCCCGGAACGATGAATCCGGTTCAGCACGGCGAGGTATTCGTCACGGACGACGGCACCGAAACCGATTTAGATCTCGGACATTATGAGCGTTTTATCGACGAAAATCTGGACAAGAATTCCAACGTGACGACCGGAAAGATTTACTGGTCCGTTCTGCAAAAGGAACGGCGCGGTGATTACGGCGGCGGCACCGTTCAGGTCATCCCCCATATCACCAATGAGATCAAAAGCCGTTTTTACCGCAATTTCACCGATGACGAGACAAGGATCGCCATCATCGAGGTCGGCGGCACGGTCGGCGATATTGAATCACAGCCTTTCCTTGAGGCGATCCGTCAGTTTCAGCATGAGGTCGGACGTAACAATGCCATCCTCATTCATGTAACGCTGATCCCTTATCTGCGCGCATCTCAGGAAATGAAGACGAAGCCGACGCAGGCCAGCGTGAAAGAACTGCAGGGCTTGGGACTGCGCCCCGACATTATCGTATGCCGCAGCGAGTATCCCTTGAATCAGCATATCAAGGACAAGATCGCTCTTTTCTGTAATGTGCCGAACAGTCATGTATTGCAGAATCTGGATGTGGAGCACCTCTATGAGGCGCCCCTTGCAATGGAAAAAGAGCACCTTGCTTCCGTTGCCTGCGAGTGTCTGGAATTAGAACAGCGCGAACCGGACTTAAAAGACTGGAGCGCCATGGTAGAAGACCTTCGCAATCCGACCGACGAGGTCACGATTGCTCTGGTCGGCAAATACACCGCCCTGCATGATGCCTATATCAGCGTTGTAGAAGCGCTCAAGCACGGCGGCATTCCCAATCATGCAACCGTTAATATTAAATGGATCGACTCGGAAACCGTGACTGCCGAAAATGTGAGCGGCCTGTTATCCGGCGTGAACGGAATTCTTGTTCCGGGCGGCTTCGGCGACCGCGGGATCGACGGCATGCTTTTCGCGATCCAATACGCCCGCACCAATGGGATTCCGTATCTCGGACTCTGCCTCGGCATGCAGCTTTCCATCGTTGAATATGCGCGAAATGTCGTGGGCTATGAAGATGCGCACAGCATCGAGCTGGATGCCGGCACGCTTCATCCGGTCATTGCCTTAATGCCCGATCAAAACGGTGTGGAGGACATCGGCGGCACACTCCGGCTCGGCACCTATCCGTGTGTGTTGGATGAATCCTCGCTCGCATATCAGCTTTATGGCGAAAAAATCATTCAGGAGCGCCACAGACACCGCTATGAGGTCAATAACGATTACCGCGCGGTGCTGACAGAGAAAGGCATGCGCCTCTCAGGTCTTTCCCCCGACGGAAGGATCGTGGAAATGTGCGAGATTCCCTCGCATCCGTTCTTTATTGCCACACAGGCGCATCCGGAATTAAAATCAAGACCGAACAGACCGCATCCCCTGTTCAAAGGGTTCGTATCTGCTGCCTTAAATAAACATCACGCTGATTCATAAAAAGAGAAAAAACGCCGCACAGATTTGTGCGGCAGTTTTTTGGGATTCGCTTATGAGATTACTACCGCGCTTTTTGTAATGCCTCTTTTAATTCTCTGCTCGCCAATCGAATAGGGTATCATCCTTTGCTTCATCATACGTTTTCCATCGCATGCGCGCTGAAGATATCTCTCCTTTACACGGCACAAGCACTGCCTTTCCCTGCGCCATTTTGATTACAGCATCATAACCTTTTCCACGCGAGTAGTTCCTGCGAGATACCACGATAACCGTCATGTCGAGAGACAGCAGGGTATCTTCTATCTTTTCCGCCAGCCTCCGCGGAAGCCCCGAATGAATCTCATCAGCCACCAAAAAGCACGGTCTGTGAATGAGCGCCCGCGCAATGGCAATCCTCTGCCGCACGCCATTCGAAAGTTCCTTTCCATTATCTGTGATCGGCGTATCCAACCCGTTCGGAAGCTTTCTTATCCATTCGGATAGTCCTGCCATCTCAACTGCCCTCATCACCTCGTCCTCAGAATACGCGGATAACATGCAGATATTTCTGCGGATTGTATCGTCAAATAAAAAGATATCCTTATGTATAACAGCCACCGCCTCACGAAACTCCTTTTGCGGAATCTGGCGAATGTCTACATCATCATACAGAATCTTTCCCTCATATGTTTCATAAACGCCCGTAAGCAGATTGATCAGCGTCGTCTTTCCCGCGCCCGGTTTTCCTGTCAGCAAATATTTCTTTCCACAGGGAAGGCATAAATCAAACGGCTTGCATATCACCCTGTTTCCAAAGGAAAATGCAAGCCGCCTGCATATAATATCCTTTTTAAAAGAAAATCCGATATCGGTTCCCTGAACTCCGTTACCGTATTCCATTATGTCCTGTTCTTCATCCAAATCTGCGAACGCTCTTTCTAAACGCTCACGCGCCACCAAATAATGACTGACTGCCGGAAACAACGCTGATACATTCTGCTCCATGATGTTTACAAGAAGAACAAGAAACATTGCACGCCCTAACAAAAGAGTTCCGTCCGCCATTCCCGCGGCAACATACATAAGTCCAACAATCGTAAACAGAATACTGAGATGACCGCATATTTTTTCCTGTCCATACAGGTCTGTCCGATCATCCTTCTCCTCCCCGGAAACTACCAATCGCAGGTGTACCATATACCTTTTGAGAATCGCTACCGCTCCGAGTATCAATAATGTCGGAATCAAGATTATCACGAAAAGCCGTCGCTCCATTATCATAAGAATACTTGTCGCAACAACGACCATACCGCTATTCACCATCATCCCCTTGCTTGCAGTAAAGTACTCCGCCTCATATTCATCCATATCATTAACAAAAAGTGCTATATATTTATCCACCGTACGCCGTGCATAGCACTTGTACGGAAGCCTAAACAACTCCCGAAACCTCGCGTACCGATTTTTTATCATTCTATATCGCATGCAGGGAATCAATGCTTTTACCGCTATAAAAAGTGCAACAGCCGGAACTAAGATACTAAGACCTGAATATCCCGTTGTCCTCCCCATTGCGATTAAAAGCGTTTTTCCTGCGAAACCGATCATAGCGCTATAAACCGCATTTAGCACTATACTTAATAAGGCAGTTAATAAACAAGAGCTAATCATCCTCAAGTTACCATTTTGCATCCGTTATACCCCCCTTATCTTTTGAATATCAGTTTTAGTGCAACCTATCCATACCGTTTCATCATTTCCCTCTTTAATGATAAAAACGCATCCATTGCCGTTTGCGATACTGCAAAAAATTCATTTCCGGCCACCTCGCGGTACGGAACATAGGTCGATACGCCGTCCGTCCCTATTATCTTATTTTCATGTGTCCGATAAGAAAATACCGGTGCGATCACAGTCTCACCATACAATTCATATACCGGCGTCTTCTCCCCTAAACCATCCGCCTGTTCTCCGACGAACACCAGATATTCTTCTCCGATCTCCATGAGATTAACAAACCCTCTGTCCATTGCAAATCCCATATAAGACGGGTACAGATTCCATGTGGTTTTGGTAAGATAGATTTCCTCATCCACCCAAACACCCTCTCCTTGTAGAACGGCTTGCACCCTAACTCTCTGCCTGCTCGTTCTGGCAAGATGTTCCAATTCTCCCACAGGGGATACCTTGATGACGATTGGAGCCTCCGGCAATATCTTCTCCAATTCTTCGCAGCATGACAGTGCAAAATTTTCGGGGATCTCCGCTACATACACCGTTTCCAGATAAGATGTATCCTGCGTGACATCCGTATAAGTTCTTTTTTCATAGATTCCATAGCAGGCGGCAAACAAAAACGCCGCCATAGTAACAATTAGCGCCCCACGCAGCTTCACTGATCTACACCTTTCCCTTTCAGGCATCCATCCGCTATCTGGTAGACACAATCCGCTAACAGGTTCATGTCTTCTTTGTTATGGCTCGCCAACAAGATCAGCGCCCCTCTTTTTCTCTCCTGCCCGATGAGTGCTCTGATCTCCTGTACCCCTGCCTCATCCAATCCATTCGTCGGCTCGTCCAGCATGATGACGTCCGGACGCTCCATGATCGCCTGCGCGATTGCAATCCGCTGTTTCATACCCATGGAATATTTGCCGTACACTCTCTTATCATAAGGTTCAAGCCCTACCCGCTCAAGCGCTTCACACATTTCATCTTTTCCTATGATTCCTTTTAACCCCGCAAGATAAGACAGGTTCTCCAACCCGGTCATATTTGGATAAAGTCCCGCATGTTCCAGCACAATCCCCAGACTCGGAAGCACGGAAAAATCCTTATGCAGCTCCTGGCCCTTCCAATAGATTTTTCCTGAGTCAATACGCATCAGACCTGACAACGCCCGAAACAGCATCGTCTTTCCGGAACCGTTCCGACCGCAAAAACCATATACTGCCCCAGGCTTCATATCCAAACTGACATCCCGCAGTATCTGTTTGTCTTTTATCCTTTTTGACACTCCTTGTGCGATCAGGCTCATTCTCAGCCTTCCTCCGTTTCTCTATTCTCTGATAATAAATCCCGATTTTTTACGAAGATGCCTCCCAGCACTACGATCGCCGTATCGAACAATAGCAACAACACCGCAGAAAAGCCCAAATTTAGCGCATATCGGCTTTCTGCAAGCTCCTTAGTAAACGGCGCGCCCTGATGCCAGCTAAAAACTGTATGAGCGACCGGGTTAAACCAGAGCAGTCTCTCAATCACATTCTGAGACATCTGCTTTTTCTCCAAAACACCGATAATCGCAAGCGATGCCGTGCAAAGCGCCTGCACCGTCATGACTATTAAAAAAGCCCGGCTGCTGCCAAGCCCGATTGCAAGCAGATTGGTCAACAATACCCATCCGAAAATCCATAATAGGTAAATCAGCACATGAGCGCCGAGTAACAACACGCCTCCCCGGCTGACCATGATCCGACACCGCGGCATTGCCGCCAAAACAGCCCCCGCAACAAACACCACTTTAAACAAGAGCACATGTGCAAACAGCGGTACAAGCGAATTCCGATACCACGCCAAACGGTTCGGGCACCTGCTGAACACATAAATGCTGGCTGTACAGAAATGTCGATACAGTTGATTTCCAAGTACCATGACAATCAGTACATTCGGTACCATGCACAGCATAAACCTAACAAGCTCCGTCAAAGAGCACCCCAATGCAAATGTTCCCCTTGCCCCACTCAATTGCAGCACAAGCTCCGCCAATGGGATCTCATCCTGATAAGGTCTGATAAATGCAAGTGATACAAGAATCCCTGAGATGATTCCAAGCAGAATCACCATGCTTTTTTTGTACCATACAACTACCATGCTTCTCTCTTCCTTCCCGCAAAAGAAAGGCCAATGATCAGCACAAGAACAATCCCGATTCCTATGACAAGAAACCAAATGTTCTTTGGTTCATCCTGAAATAACAACATATAGTCATACCAGTTACAGGTAATGCCTCCTCTGCGTATGGTCTGGATATAGCTTGTTGCATTGAGTAGCAAATAAACAGGCAAAAACAAAAACACACGAAATCGAACCGGAAATGCCAGTGACACTGCTACCGGAATCACCCCCAGCATTCCTGATAACAACCCAAAAAACAAACTCATAATGACAGCATAAAGCACCGGCGAATACACATAAAGGGAGCTTCCCAAATAACGATGAACCATCTGAGCATATTCGGGCTCATAAAGTCCCAAATGAAAAAAATCATTTTTTGCTTTCATAGGAAAAGATACTGCGTACAAAACTATCTCAAGCAAAAAGGGAATAGAAAAAACGACTGCCGTTGTAAAAAACGATGCCCACAGCCTGCTCCTTAAATAGCTCTTCTTTCCGATCCGGGTAATCAGGTATACTTCCTCCCGGGTCTGTTGCTCTTTTACATAGGAAAAACCCGCCGGCAGCGTCACTAGGATTGGATAGAGCATGATGAACAGTGTCGTAATATCCGCATTGTAATTGACTCTGTTATAACTTAATGTCATCATCTTGAGCGGATAATACATTTGGGTAACGTCCATCCCTCGAAAGGTGGTGACATTACCCAAATAATTACCGATGACGAACCACATAAGCAGCAGGAACGACGCGACAGCCTCCCTCTGCCTCAACAAAAATGTTGTCTGATACACTACCAGTTTTCGCACACCGTTTCTCCTAATCACAGTTTTTTATCCTATCGTCCATCATAGGAAACAGTCGCATAAGCATCCTTTTCTGTGTTCCCGCTAAATTCAAATCCCACAAGCTTAGTCGATAAATACCCTTCTTTGATTTTAAGTGATGTATAGGAGCTTGCACTCTCGTCTAAAACATAAGTATCTGTGATTACCAAGCCATAACCGTTTGTTGCCCTTGCCTTAATTTTCGCGTAATTGTCCGTTCCCGATATTGGTCGTACCGCATGGTTTCTTGCATATACAGTTGAATAGTTCCCCGTACGCGAGTCAGTATTTTCATAATCTCCCGTCCAAACTTGATTTGGATAAATATAAATCTGCACTTCTCCCGAATCCGCAAAACTCGCAAAACTGCTTGCAATCAGGAACATTCCAACAAAAAGGTTTACTATGATCCTCGTTGACTTCTTTGTACCTTTCATCTTTACCACCTTCTTGAGTTTAATAAAACTCTCATCTCATGCTATGCACTAATACGTTGTAACTCCACTGGCATTTTCCTCCGCTTCTCCCTGCTAATCGTCCATATTGTATCCCCCTTCACCGCTTTTATTAACCCGCTTTTCATCGCCTTTCGCACATACTTATATCAATATTACTTCCATGTCGTATTGCGCATCATAACGCATTTTGCTTCTTCTGTATTTTCCATTGTAACCACCGCACCGTAAAAGAGCCATGACGTTTTCGGAAATATTAATTGATTTTCCAAAAACGTCATGGCTCTTTCTTCGTAGTTCTTTTATACTTTGCTTGAAACCGGTCATGTACTTCATGCGAAGCATGAAGTCGTTCCCTTATACAAAGGAGGTATCCGTATGAACATTAAAAAACGTATGATTGCATTATGTCTGGTCACTGCCGCAGCCCTGTCGCTGGTATTCGCTGCGCCCGCCAAGCAGGCAAAGCATGCCGACAGCGGATCGGCAATTCTTCTGTGTGATCCCTGGGAAGAACATGAGTATAAATATTGTTAATACCATTCTGTTTCTTTTCCGTTTAGCTTCTCATAAGACCTTCTAGGTATCTCTGAGTCCTTACAAAACAGCTCTGCACAATAAAACGCATATCGATAATAGCGCAATGCGAATGCCTTGTCACCAAGGCATTCCTTTGCGTTGGCAATATTATTGACAAACAATCCCATATCTGACATTTTGCGGCTCACAAAGCACAGCGCAATACCCTCCCGGGAATACCGGATACACTCCTCATAACGCCCCGGCGTGCCATGCAGAATACTTAATTGCGCCAAAATACCCATCAATGTCCGGAAATGAAATTCCGGTCTTACGACGCTCCTTTTATAATACCCGTACAGCTTCTCCGTAAGATAGATGCTGTCCTCCGTCTTTCCGTTCCGACGTAAAGTACTTGTCATCTGCGTCATAATGGAAATCTCCTCACTCGTAAAGACCGTACACCAAAACGCTTCCGGCCATTCCCGCACATGCTCCGTCAGCGGGTAATCCGGTTTCGTCAGCTTCAGGAGCGATAACAGCCTTTCCATTTGCTCCCCGCCCGGGATTCCGGACTGCACTAGCTCTATGATATAATAGATTTCTCCGAGATACTGCCGGTTATAGCAGTTTTCCATATCCAATTGGCTTTCCAGCCGTTCCGCGGCTTCTTTTGCCTTCTGCCACTGTTTGGTCTCGACCATCCAGTCTAAGCGGAAGCGTTCCTCCAGCAGGCGAAAGTCATCCGTTTCGATCATGCTGTAATAATAATCCTCCCGCACCGCCAGCTTTTTCGCAAGCGCCTTAAAGTTTCTTCGGCTTGGCGCACGCTTTCCCGTCACGATTCTTGAGAGCGTCTCCGGCGTACAGATATCCTCGCTCAGTACCTCCTGTGAAATTCCTTTTTGCTTCCTTCTTCGCTCAATGACCTCTCTTAACAGCTCCGGTTCCTGCCACAGATCCCACACATACCACTCGTCCCCCCGACCCGTCAGGGCGGAATGGGGCGCCTCTGCTGTCTGTGCGCTTCCCCGGCTTTCCGCGCACGCGCCATCGACGATCCCGCCGTCAGAGCGCAGTTCTTCCCGCATCGCATACCAGAACGCAAGCTGTACCTTCCGTTTCGCTACCTCCTCCGCTTTCCCCAGCTTCTCCGCTGCTTCGATGTACGCGCCAAGCACCTGCTCCCCGCAGACAAAGTAGCGCAGGGATGTCATCATAGTAAACGCCTGTTTTGAGATCGTATAAATCTCCTCATAGCGTTCTTCTTTCCGGAAATACGGCAGACATTCCGCCACCAGCCTCGGATAGACCTTCACCCGCTCCTGCTCATCCTCGAAATGGCGGTACGCATAATGCACCAAAAATTCAAGCAACTCAGCGGATATCGCCTCATTCCGCAAGCACTCCTGCCACAGAAGAAGCGCATTGATCTCCTGCACGCACAGCACACTCTGCGGGCGCAGCTTTCCCGTAAATCCGGGAATCGTCGCGCGGATGGCGCGGTAAAAAAACGCCGTCGCGCCCTCCCGGTCTCCCCGCAGTCTTTCCTGCAGCAATCCGCGCATCATCAGATAAAACTGCTCCTGCAGCGGCTCATTCAGCTCCTTGTCAGGAATCTTCCGTTCGGAAAGCAGACGCCCGGCTCCCTCCCAGTCCATACCCACAACCAAATTGAGCAGGCGCAGCCTCCAGTCAAAATAGCGATATTCCGCGTCTGTCAGAAGGGACACAAACTTATCGGGCGACTTTCCCAATCTCTGCATCATCGCGGACAGGAGCAGCCTGTCCATACGCCGCTCCCCGTTAATATACCGGGAGAAGGCGGAATTGGAACACAGTCCTCTGCACAGCTCCGTCTGATTGGCATTATGCTCCTCTATCATTTTGTTCAGCAAATCCATCAGTGTTTGTTTCATGGCATTTCCCATTTTCTCATACTGTAAATCGTGTCCGGCGATGCCGCCCGTCATCTCATACCGTAAATCGTGTCCGGCGATGCCGCTCATCATCTCACACGATCCTCGGCATCCTTCCGTCATACATGTCGCTTCATGCAATCATCCAAAGATCATTTCAAAATACAGATTGACTGCGCAGGCATCACGAGCACGCCGTCGATAAGCGTGATGACTTCCCCATTCAGTGTCAGATAACCGCGGATCTGCATATCGGCAAGCTCCGTTCCCGTAAGCGTCACCTGAATCTCTTCTTTGGAATTGTTATATACGATGCCGATCGTGCTTCCTTCATAGGTTTTTGTGATCGCCGCCTGGCCCGCGTCACATAGCGACTCCACGATCACAATGGTTCCCCTCGCAATCTCCGGATTTTCATTGCGCAGCCTGATTGCTCTTTTATAATAATTTAAGATACTAGTTTCGTCAATAAGCTGCTCCGCCAAGCCCGGAAATGCCGATGTGATTCCGCTGTCCGCGTCCTTGGGCCCGTTCGTCATTCCTGTCGTATCAGTATCTGACCAGATCATGGGCAGCCGCTTATTCTCATCCTTTGTGCCGGAGCTTTTCATACCGATCTCCTCTCCGTAGTACACAAAAGGACTGCCGTTCATCATCATCAACAGACCGCACGCCATTTTCAGATCATCCGGATTGCTCAGCAGCGCATTGGCTACCCGGCCCATGTCATGATTCGTGATAAACGGCGCGTCGATATAATCCGCATTCGCCTCGTTGAACATTTCCTGATAGCGCAGCATATCATTGACAAAGCTGCTCGCCGTATAGGTTCCACGCGCCGCTTTGACCAGCTTTCCTTCCGCTCCCGCCGCATCAAAATTGAACATACTGGGCGTCTCGCTCTCATAGTATCCCTGAATGGTGTTAAGTCCGGCCCATACCTCGGATACCATATAAAAATCCGGATTCAAGCCTTTACAATAAGAATACAGCCAGTTCAGCGCTTCCGTATTAAAGGTGATATCCCCTTCCTCAAAATGCATCGCCGCATCCATCCGGAATCCGTCAACCCCCAT
Organism: Lachnospiraceae bacterium; assembly: GCA_014804425.1. Lineage (GTDB taxonomy): Bacteria > Bacillota > Clostridia > Lachnospirales > Lachnospiraceae > DLAJ01. The sequence goes on along the minus strand of JAAUZV010000020.1, from coordinate 14,792 downwards.
GTCAATCCAATATTTTGCGACGTTCTCAAGCTCTTCCCTCAATGCCTCGCTACCTAAATTTAAGTCCGGCATCTCCGACCAGAACACGCCCTCATAGTACCAGTCGCAGCCGCTGACCTTATAATAATCACTGTTCACCTTTTCTTTGGCAAAATGATAATATTCCACATACGGGCACTCCGCAGGATCCGGCTCCGCGCCTTCCTCAAGACCGCGCAGATACGCGCAGGCATCCAAAAACCACTGATGCTTTGAGGAGGAATGATTGATCACTACATCAATGACGACACGGATTCCCCTTTTATGGCACTCGTCCACCAAACGCTGAAAATCCTCCATTACGCCGTATTCGCTGTCAATCTCATAATAGTTCGTAACATCGTATTTATGATAGGTCGTGGATGGCATGATCGGCATAAGCCATATCCCGTTAAATCCCATATCGGCGATATAATCCAGCTTTTCCGTCACACCGTTTAAGTCTCCGATTCCATCCCCGTCGGAATCGTAAAACGAGTATACAAAAATCTCATAATAATTTCTGTAATTATCATCAATGATATTGAGCTCCTGCTCATACAAATAGCCGATCGGATCGTTCGAGGCTTCCGATCCTTCCTGTCCCGTCTCGCCTTCCTGACCGGTCTGCTCCGTCGGCACTTCCTGTCCTTCTTTTTTGCCGCAGCCGCCAAGCAGCCCCATGATCAGTGCCGCGACTAACGCCATGCAAAGTAGTCTTTTCTTCATTTTGTTCTCCTTTCCCGATGCCCGTGAACTGCGGCGTCGCGCCGCAGACGTTTTATCTATAAACAACTCTAACACAATTTTGTTTTTCATAACAGCCCTATAAACATACACTGTTCGGCGCATTGCCAAAATCGGCAGCCCCCATACGGAGACTGCCGATTTTTTTACTGCTGCACATAGCTCAAACGGTTTCCGGCATCAGCCCTTGACTGCACCACCGGTCACACCTTCTACATAGTACTTCTGCAATGCCATGAACAATGCCGTTACGGGTACAGCTACCAATACACCGCCCGCGCAGAATCTTGTGAAATATCCCTGATAATCGTTCGTATTCACCCATCTCTGCAATGCGACCGCAACGTTGTAGCCCTTCTCATAGCCGAACGCTACATAGGAAGCAAATACGTAATCACACCAAGGCGCCATAAATGCAACCAACGCAGTGTAAATAATGATCGGTTTTGAGAGCGGAACGATCATGCCGACAAAAATCTTCGCTCTCGATGCGCCGTCGATTCTCGCCGCCTCGTCCAAGGACTTCGGGATCGTATCGAAATAGCCCTTGCACACATAATAACCCATACCGGAACTTGCTACCGAGATTAAGATCAAGCCCGGTACCGCTCCTGCCTGTGTCAATCCGAGCTGCTTTAACAGGAAGTATAAGCAGATCATCGTAAGGAAGCCCGGGAACATGCCCAGTACCAGCCACAGGTTCATCAACGCTCTGCGCAGCTTAAAGCGCATTCTTGAAAGCGCGTAGCTGACACATAATACAAAGATCGTCTGACCGAGTGAAACAAAGACCGCAATGATCAGGGTATTCATATACCATCTTAAAAAGTTGCTCTCGCCGCTGAACAGGAATTTATACGAATCAAGCGAAAAGTGCTTCGGGAGCAGATAAGCGACCATTCCGCCGAATTCCACTTCCGGCTTATAAGAACGGAAGCTCTGCAAAACCAAACAAACAAACGGGAACAGCCAAACAATGCTGATCAAGACCAATATCGTGTAAGCGATTGCATTGGACAGCTTTTTGTGCTGCTTGTGCAGCTTCTTTTCCTCTTTCATCATTGGAAGCCCTCCTCATCTCTGACTGACGGCAGAATATTATATACCGCTACCGATACGACCGCCGTGACTAAGAATACCATAATACCGATGACCGCCGCCATCTTATAGTTCGTATCATCAACCGTCATCTTATAGAGCCATGTTACAAGCAGATCGGTATAACCCGCTCCTCCCGTAAGTTCCAACGACTGCGGTTTTCCCTGACTGAGCAGGTAAATGATGTTAAAGTTATTCAGGTTACCCGTAAACTGTGTTAACAGATACGGCCCTGTTACGAACAACATATAAGGGAGCGTGATCTTCCGGAATGTCTGAAACGGACTTGCACCGTCGATTTTCGCGCTCTCGTACAGCTCCTCCGGGATATTCATGAGAAGACCCGTTGTGATCAACATGACATACGGAATTCCGACCCATAAATTGATCAGCAGGATCGTCGGTCTCGCCCACGAAGCTTTCGTCCAAAACGGAAGTGCTGTTTTGATCCAGCCCCATTTCATTAAATAGGAGTTGATCAATCCATCCACCGCAAACATCTTGCTGACATACAGCAAAGATACAAACTGCGGGATCGCGATTGTCATGACGAGAATGGTACGCCACATTTTCTTAAATTTGATACCTTTTTTATTGATGAGGATGGCAACCGCCATTCCCAAGAAGTACGTCAGGAAGGTTGCAAAGAAAGCCCACACTAACGTCCAGTTTAACACCGTCACAAACGTTTTTCCGAATCCGCCGGTGCTTAAGGAAAAGATATTCTTGAAGTTTTCCAGACCCACCCAGGTAAACAGATTCGTCGGCGACTGATGATTCGCGTCGTAATTGGTAAACGCTACACAGATCATGAACACGATCGGCAGCAAAATAAATAAGAATACACCCGTTACCGGCACAGCCAGCAGCGTCTTATCAAAATGCTCATCCAACAGTGAGTGTAAGTCCTGCTTCACTGTCGCAAGTTTTCTGCCTTCCTTGAGACGCTTTTCTTCGTTCATGTTCACACGGACATTCACTCTCCACGCAAACAGAAACGCCACAAGAACAAACAGACTCAATACACCGAACAGCAAAATGAAAAAGCTGTTATCACCATACGTATATACATAATTCTCATCAAAACCGCCCTGTACGGTTCCGAGCGTTCCGATATCCTTCAAATACTTCGCGCCGATTGCAATCATATACCAGATAAATGCAATCTCGGTTGCAAGCAATGCGACGCCCCTTAAAATCTGTCCTCTCATCAGCGGTCCGAAGCCCATGATGAGAAATGATACCTTCGTCTTCCAATCTCCATGTGCAAAGGTCTGCCCGATTTCTTTACAATCCTTTACCGGCACCTGAAGTACATCCAAAATCTTTCTCCCAAGACTCTTTTTCGTTTTTTCCATCCTTGACCCCCTCCGGCTTTCGCGCTACGGAAGAACGCTCATTTTTTTGCCTGAAAGTCGGGCACGGAGGGGTTTCCCCCTCCTGCCCGTATTCTTACTGCTTTCATGATTTCTATTGCTCTGCCAGTCTGTCAAATACCCGTTCGTATTTTACTGACCTGCATAGGACTGCTCAAGCTCCTGGAATCCCTGCAATACATTCATCAGCTCGTCATCGCTCATATTGTTATAGTTTCCTGCGATCACGTCATCTCCAAGGCTCGTTGCATCCTGCCAATAAGCATCCGGATACTGTCCCTGCGGAATCGCAAATGCCAGCTGTGCTGCAAGCGCTGCAAGCGCCTCATCAGCCTGTACTGCCTCGCTGCTCTGTGCCGTTAAGTTGGAGGGTCCCCAGCCTACTGCCTCAAATCTTGCAGTCTGTGTCTCTGCATTCGTCAGATACTGAGCGAGTGCCAGACATACGAGCATCTTGCCCTGCTCTGTCTGCGGCTTAACGCCCAAAAGCTTGAATCCACCGAAGCCGCCCATCTGGAAGGTCTCGCCGTCTACCGTGAAGGACGGAAGCTTTGCACATGCATAGTTCTCGCCAAGGAGATCCTTTGCAGCGCCGGCATCCCATGTACCATCGATGATCGCGCCGACATTTGTTGCAGAGCTCAGAGAGGAACCGTTTACAAATACACTGTTGCTAGCCAGAGCAATCATTGCCTTTAATGCCTTTACACCGTTATCCGTTGCGTAGGTAATGTTGGAAGATACAAGTGCTCCGGAATCATCTGTATCATAAGTCAGCGTACAGCCCGTTCCAAAGAAGAACGCGGTCTGATACCAGCCGGAGTTGATCTCCATGTAGAAGTTCTTGCCTGCTGCCGCGCAGTCCGCAAGGATCTGATCCAAGTTAGTCGGATCCGTAACGACACTCTTATCATAGAATAAGAAATAACCGTTATCGGATGTCAGCGGGAATGCATAAATCTGATTACCCATCTTCGCTGCACCAACTGCGCCCGCATCGTTCTCGCTTTCAACAAAGCTTGCATAATCGCCCGTGATCGGTGTTAACGCGCCTGCGGATACAAGACGTCCTAACTGATCCTGTGCGAAACCGTAAATATCAGCGCCGCCTTCTACGTCGGTGATGATATTACCTGCAGCATCGCCCTCACCGGTCGGCTGAATGTCTACCGTGTAGCCTGCCATCTCCGGATGCGCCGCAAAGAACTCGTCTGCCTTCTGCTGGGTGAACTCCGTTACATTCTCTGCAACCCAGATCGTGATTACGCCTGAGCCGTAGTCAATGTCCGCAGGAGCACTGCCCTGATCGTCATTGCCGGTCGCAGGAGCGCTGCCCTGATCGTCATTGCTGGATGCTGCCGGCGGGTTGTCATTACTGCTGCCGCCATCGTTGCCTTTGTTGTCGTCTCCGCCTCCGCATGCTGCAAGGGATAATACCATTGCTGCGGAAAGGAGCATTGCCAATAATTTCTTTTTCATCTTTCTCCTCCTAGAATTTTCTTGTTGATATGTATGCCATATCAAGTTACCTGTTTATCATAAAATGCATTGCTGCATTTTACTTCATTCCTTACGGTCATACCGCGATCATCGCGATGCTTCCGTCCACATAATATTTAGGTAATCATAGATTACCTAAATATTAAAAGAGTACGTACTCTTTTAAGCGGTACTGCTTTTCTGTGCGTTTTATCTGCGGTACACGATAGCAAGTGTCCGAAGCCACTCACGGCGCTCCTCGGATAATTCTTTTTTCCCGAGACGCCAACGCCAGTTGGTTCCAATCGTTGCGGGAAGATTCGTGCGCGCTTCCATGCCGAGCTTTAACAGATCCTGCATTTGAAAGATTGCAACATCTGCAACGCTTCCGTATGCCAGCCGGATGATCGCGTCCACAATCTCCTCTTTATTATTTATATTAAGATAGTTATATAAAAACGCCAGTTCATACTCGCACTTTTCATTGAAAAATCCCATAAGAGGCTCGTTATCATGTGTGCCCCCGTATACAACCATGTTGCTATTTGGATAATTGTGCGGTAAAAACTCGTGATCGGCGTTTCCGTCAAAAGCAAACAGCAGGATTTTCATGCCCGGCCATCCCGTGCGCTGCACAAGCCGCTTCACTCCCGGAACAACAACGCCCAGATCTTCGACGATCATCCGGCTTTCTCCAAGCGACTCCGCCATCGCATCCGTCAACTTCTTACCGGGTCCCTTCCGCCAATGTCCGTTCCTCGCATGGGTATCCTTTGCGGGAACGCTGTAATAGCGAACCACCCCGATAAAATGATCGAACCGGATCACGTCATAAAGCTTTGCGTTCGCCTTGATCCGCCTGCGCCACCAAGAAAAATCTTCCTGCTCCATCTTATCCCAGTCATACAGCGGATTGCCCCATTTCTGACCGTCATCCGAGAACGCATCCGGCGGACATCCGGCAACAAGCTGGGCCTTCCCGCTGCGGTCCACCTGGAACAATTCCCGGTGTTCCCACACATCCGCGCTGTCCATCGAAACATACAAAGGAATATCACCAATGATACGGATGCCGCGGTTGTTCGCATAGCTGCGAAGCTTTTCCCACTGATCGAAAAACTGATACTGGCAAAACTTCCAAAACGAAATCTCGTCTGCAAGGCGCACCCGATATTCCTCTAATGCTTTCGATTTCCGATCGCGAATGTCCGGCTCCCATGCCGTCCATTCCGCATTCCCAGAAAACGTTTTCAAAGCCATATAAAAAGAATAACCGTCCAGCCAGTTCTCCTGCTCCCTGCAAAACGCCCGAAACGAAACATCCTCCGTATCAAACCGTTCAAACGCTTTCTTCAGTACCGGAAACCGATTCTCAAACAGGATTCCATAGGATACATCTTCCTCGTCATCCCCCCATGAGAACGCCTCGATTTCCTCTGTCGTCAGCAGCCCGTCCTCTTTCAGGATATCCAGATCAATATAATACGGATTACCGGCAAATGCGGAAAACGACTGATAAGGACTGTCTCCGTAACTCGTCGGGCCAAGCGGCAGCACCTGCCAATACTTTTGATGCAGATCCACAAGCAGATCCACAAATTCATACGCCGCTCTGCCGAATGTACCGATTCCGTATTTGGAAGGCAGGCTGGCCACCGGAAGCAATATCCCGGCTCCTCTTGTCAGCGATGTCCCTTTCACTCTGCTTCCTCCTCGAAAATCGCGCTCTTTCTTTCCTGACTGTTTTTCGGATTGCGAAAACCTTTTCCAATTGTTTTCGCTTATTTTCGTTCCTTTTGTAAATTTAGCACTTTTTCCATTTAATTGCAAGCTCTTTTGCGCAATTTTTCTGGATTTAGTGTTATTCTATAGCTTTTTTATGGTAATTTTGTGTATTTTTTACAAATTTTTTTCGCATATTTTCGTTTTTAGCTTAATTAGTTGATTTTTTTACTTTTGGTTACTATAATTACTATTAAATTGCAGATTCGAAAGGGCGTGACCACACCTATGGCAACAACGATCAAAGACATTGCGAATCGACTCGGCGTCTCTATCAGCACAGTCTCTAAGGGTCTGAACGGCGCGAGCGACATCAGCGAAGATCTTCGTCAGTTTGTCCTTGATACCGCCATTGAAATGGGGTATCAGACAAAGAAAATGAAGAAAGCGGAAAACAAAAAGCTTGCTCTTTTTATAGAAAATATGAAATATGATACACCGGAAAGTTTTGGCTATGATCTCGTGCTCGGTTTTCGCCAGATGGCGCTGCGCGATGATTGGGACGTCACGATCTTTCCCGTCACACCTGAATTTCAAACACAGAACAAATATGACAGCTATCTTTTGAAAAACGGCTACAGCGGCGCATTTCTCGTCGGCTTTGCCCTTCAGGATTCCTGGATGGGGCAGCTTACGCATTGTAAAGTGCCGACCGTTCTTCTCGATAATTTTATTGAAAGAAACACCTATGTCGGTTCCGTGGAGACGGACAGTGCGGAGGGCATTGACTTGGCGGTGGAGCATTTGATCCGGCTCGGCCATACAAAGATTGCTTTTTTTAACGGCTCGCCCCACTCCATGATCACCGCGCGGCGCTATGATGCGTTTATCACCAGCATGGAAGCCCATCATATCCCGATCAATCCTGATCTTGTCACATTCGGACATTATGTGAAGGATTCCGCCAAATATCATGTCCCCAAGCTTTTATCAAGCGGTGCGACGGCGATCGTATGCTGCTCCGACAGCATCGCGGAGGGCGTGATCGAGGAGTGTACGAAGCGCGGCATCCGCATTCCGCAGGACATCAGTGTGATCGGCTTCGACGATCTTCCGTTTGCCGCCACGCTCACACCGCCGCTTACGACCGTGCGGCAGGACCGCCTCGATCTCGGCAAGGGCGCTTATCATGTGCTGAACAACCTGATCAATCATGTATCGATCAGCCGCACCGTCATGCGCGCAAAATTGATCGAGCGCAGCTCAACCGCTCCGGTAAATACCACAATGTAATATAAATGGTGACTGCGGCAGACATTTGCCGCAGTCACCATTTACACGTTATAAGATTCCAACTCTTTCGCAATCTTTTGATAGACCGGGAGCTCCACTCCGTATCGGTCCGCCATTCGCAAAACCTCAAAGATCAGTCCGTCGATTTCCGAGGGCTTTCCCGCCGCAATATCACGCTGCATGGAAGTAGACGCTTCGGGAGAAAGCGCATCCAGGATTGCCAGATTGTTTCTGACAATGTCAACCTGAAACGATATGCCCATCGCTTCCGCAAGCTTGTCAATCTCTTTCACCAGCGCCGCAAAGGTATCCCGCTCATCTCCCGTCATCTGAAAACGCGCAGCATTGGCATGGAAATACAACCCTGCTGCCGCCATCGGCGACACATAGGAAAACTTTTGCAGGGCGTCCCGCCTGATATTTTCGGAAAGCACCGCCTCAATTCCGCTCTGACGCAAATCCTCCGCCACAATAAATAATTCCCGCCGAAGCTCATCGGGATCACGCACACCGTACACAATTCGAAAGATCGTACCATTCATTCGGATCGTACCCGGTTCTCTGATCTGCGCCGCAATATAAATGCAGCCGTCCGTCACCAAAAGCTCCGGCAGCATCTTTTGCAGCTTTGCACCGGTTCCGTACAGGTTCAGGATCGGTATCACGATCGTTTCCTTTTTTGACACCTCTTTGATAAAAGGCACCACGTCCTCTAGCGAATATCCCTTGACGCACACGAAGATCACATCAGGGCCGCCCGCGGACCTTTGTGCGAGCTGATTCGTATATTCACGCATCTCATATACTGTAATCGGTGAAACCATCTCCGTTCCTTTCACCGTCTCCAATCGGATTCCCTGCGCACGAATCTGCGCAAGATGCTCGCCCCGCGCGATCACCGTGACATCCTTTCCCGCTCTTGCCATATACGCCGCGATACAGCCTCCCGTTCCGCCGGCGCCGATCACACAATACTTCATCTCTATTCCCTTTCTGTTATTGCTTGTATTTTTGCACATAACGGATACAATACGTTACGGCAATTTTATTCGGGCATACTATTACTGTTCGGGTAATACCGATCTACCATCATTATACCCGGATTGACGCGTCACGCAAGTATCATTCACAGGTAATTGCGAAACGCATGCAATTCGCAGTTCAAAAAGAAAGGACCACCCCTCATGGATATTCAAATCATCCTGCGCCAGCTCATTACGCTGTTCCTTCTGATGGGAACCGGTTTTCTCCTGTTTCGGCTGGGGTTTCTAAACGCGGAATTTAACCGCACGCTGACAAGGCTTCTCATCAACGTCACCATGCCGTTTCTGATCATTGATTCCGTCCTGCAGCTTACACAGCGCGCCCCCGTTTCGACGGTTTTTCTCGTGCTCGCCGCCGCGGTTGTTCTTTATCTGATCCTGCCGCTTTTGGGCTATTTGATCGCGCGGCTGTTATTTGTCCCGAAAGCGCAGCGCGGGCTTTATACTTATATGACGACGTTTTCCAACGTCGGTTTTATGGGATTTCCGCTGATTTCCGCCCTGCTCGGCGCGGAGGCGGTGTTTTATACCGCGCTGTTTAATATGATCTTTAACCTGTCGAGCTTCAGCTACGGTATCCTGCTCATCAGCTCCGGCAGCGCACATGATTCCCAAAGCGGAGCAAAAGAAAAACCCCGGCTCCGCATGCTGCTTTCACCGGGAATTTTACTGTCCTTACTTGCCATTGTCCTGTATTTCGCCAATCTGTCCTTTCCCGCCCCTGTCGTGGACGTCGTCGGCTATATCGGCGGACTGACTACGCCGCTCGCCATGCTTTTGACGGGCGCGTCCATCGCGTCCATGAACCTCCCGGAAATGCTGCGGGACCGGCGTATGTATCCGTTTATCCTCTTAAAGCAGATCGCGCTCCCGCTCTGTCTCTATCCGCTGTTTTGCCTTTTTATTCAGGACACGCTTCTCTTAAACGTGAGCCTGATCATGCTGTCGCTTCCGGTCGCCAACTCCGCCGTGCTTTTTTCCATTGAATACCGCGCGGATGAAAAGCTCGCCGCAAGGGGCGTTTTCCTGACAACGTTCTTCTCCATCGCAACGATACCGCTTGTCGTATTCCTGTGTCTGTAATAGGGAAAAGCCTACGCCTCTTTGATGTGGTAAAGCTCCGGAAGCTTCGACAGCGTAACGCCGTTTTCGCTCAAATAATTCCGCCGCAGCACCTCGTTCGTCGTAAATCGCTCCGTCATGCCGAAATCATGCGACCATGTCATATAATACGTCCATCCGAGCCCTTCCGCTATGATAGCGTCCGCGTCGGGCAGCGGCCCGATCTCTCCGATCGCGCAGAGCTTCGGCGACGATGTCATTCCTTTTAACTCCTCGTATTCCTTTGCACAGCTTGTATGGCAGTGCGCCTCCGGGTACATGTCACGGCTGATCATATCGACTACATCATCTCCCGGATAGCAGGCGGCATCCGACGAATTGAATACCCAGATCAGATTGTCTAAATGAAAATGATTTGTGTAGCGCTCATACATCAGGCGATACAGCTTTTTTACCGCGCCGGCTCCCTTTTTTCCCCACCAGAAATAATCACCGTCACATTCGTGGAACGGTCTCCACAGAATCGGCACATGCGCATCACAAAACGGCTTTAACAGCCCCGCCATAAAGTCCATGTCGGACAAAAGCGCGGCATGCTCGGGCGTCCCTTCTGTCACGGCACGATCCGCGTCATAGTCCGTGCACTCGGAATAAAAGGATTTATGGCAGCCGCCAAGCGGGGAAAACCAGTGCCATGTAAAGGTGATGAGTCCCCCTTTCCGGGCCCAATCCCAAGCTTTCTTTAGCGTTCCCTTGGCCGCGCGCACCTCATGTAAGCATTCCGCATCGCTCTGTGCGGAAATGTTCGGCGAATATGCCAGCAGTTCAAATCCGCAAAGTGCGGGCAGCTCCCCCGTTACTTGATATATGTAGACAAGCTCCTCCTGCCCCATTGTCTGTGTATGCTGTCCCAAAACGATCTTTTTTCCCTCAATAGACTTTAAATAAGAAAGCACGCGCTTTACTTCCTCGTGGGCGTTCGGATTGACCGGAATGATAGCTGTCTGCATGGTATGTCCTCCTCTGTGAAAAATAGCATTTTTCTCGATGAAAATGGCAGGTTTCGATTTATTGTGTTCTCAAATTATGCTATCATGGATTCAGGAACATTGCAAAATATATTTGCAGGAGAATCATAACATGTCTGTCATGATCAAGATATGCGGGCTCGTCTCACCGGATGACGCCGCGCTCATCAACCAATTTCAAGTGGATTTTGCCGGCATTGTGCTTTTCTATCCGAAAAGCAGACGCAGCAGAACACCGCAGGAAGCTGGGAGCATCCTTCAGGCGCTTCGCCCGGACATCAAAAAGGTGGCCGTTGTGGTTTCTCCGTCCATCGCGGAAATCGCCGCGATCGAATCGCTTGATTTTGACCTTGTCCAAATACACGGCGAATTGCCCGACGAGGTGCTGCGCGCCGCTAAGCTGCCGATCCTGAAAGCATTTAATGTCAGTGATTTAGCACAATATCCACGTTTTCGAGACTGTGACAGCATTGCAGGCTATGTGTTTGACGCGCCGCAGCCGGGCGGCGGAAAAACTTTCGACCTCGGCATCCTCGATACGCTTCCCCGTGACGGCAAGCCGTTTTTGCTTGCGGGCGGACTTACCCCGGACAATGTTTCGCACGCCATTGCCTGCGTCCATCCCGACGGCGTAGACGTTTCCTCTGCCGTCGAATACACCGGGCGCATCGGAAAGGACCCGCAGAAGGTCGCCGATTTTGTTCACGCAGTGAAGGCGGCGTCATTCCAAACATGACACCGCCTTCACTGCCGTTATTTTTATACTGTTTCCGTTATCCCGGCCGTTCCCTCTCCCGGTCACATGCCCGTCGTTCCGCTGCCGCCCATCAGCTTTGTCATTTCCTCGATGCGCTCTAGCGGAAACGGCGGCATACACAACGGCTTTAACGCAATGCTCATCAGCTTCATCGGGTTATCGTCCGCCGCAATCCGGTTGGACGAGAGGGTTCCGCACCATTTACACCGATGGATGATCGCCCACTCACCGTTTTTCCGCACCCATGCCGCGATCGGCTCCATGATACCGCCGCAGTCCGCTTCGCGGTCACCCGGCTCTATGTCCAAATGTATGCTGGAAAGGCAGTTCGGACAATGATTGCGATGCTCCGTCCCCCCGCCCTGCGGAATGACTACTCTCCCGCAGCATTTACAGACAAATTCGCGATCACTCGGATGCGTTTTATCGTAGCCTTTTTCATACTGTCTTCTTTTATTTTCTCTATTCATTTTTTCCTCCGAAAGATTTCATAAATTGAGCTTCTTGCTCAACAATTCGCTTTGGGAGGAATGCCTTCTACGCAAACCTCCCGGTCAGCGAACGGTCTCCTTCTTATTATTTTTAAACATAAAACAAATCCCTCCTTCTATACTCTTTTTCGTACTGCGAAACGCACCGCTCGGATGACCGGTACATTTTCTGCAGCCCATAGCCGACTATGCTTTGATGATAGCGCGTGCCGCCCGCGCCCGGCAACCTCAAATATTTATTTATAAAAAAGAGTTCCGCTGACGCGAAACTCTTTCGAAGAATTCGCCTTTGGCGAATTTTTCCGGGATTGAAAAATTTCCTATAGAGATTAAGCAATCCGTTTATTTTTCCTGACGAATGATTCTTTGAATACTTTTGACAGAAAGATAATATTGACCGGATAATTCCTTCGTCGTCATCCCTTCTAAATAACGTCGGTAAATCTGCCGGTTACGCTCCTTTAATTCTCCCCGGAGCTTTGTTTTTTCTCCCCAGACGGCTCTCTGTCCGGGTTTTCTCGGAATATAGACAGTCTGTCCCGCCGCATATTTCTGGAGCAGCTCGACCATCTCCTGCGGGAATAATTCTTCCGCTCTCCTATAGCTCATACTTGCCTCCCCACACCCAAACGGGCATGTACCCGATTTCGGACAGGCAAGGGCCATTCTTCGGTTTTATCGTCTATTTGAATAGCCCTCGCTATCCCCTGCAGTTGCTTTACTCATTTAAATACCCTCCTTTTTATTTTATAAAATTCAGATTCCTGCCTTATGCGGCTGTTTCACTCATAGCCTGCAGAAATCACCTATCAGGTATTATAAACGACGCACGGGGAATTGGCAAGCGATCGCTTTGATCTCCTTTAACCCAAAACCTGCCATTAAGTTTTCATATGCCTCCCCCCGAAAGAAGTACGGATATGTAATTGACAAATAAATTCAAATCAGATATGCTCGTATCAGTGACCATGTGGTCACTGATACGAAACATACAGAGTGACCACATGGTTATTTTAAGGAGGAATATCATGCCTACATCTTTATTTTTGGGGCTGGGTGCCGAAAAACGGCAAACCATTTTTTCAGCGGGAGTCTCTGAATTTGCCGATTATGGTTATGAAAACAGTTCTACAAATCGAATTGTAAAAAAGGCCGGTATCAGCAAGGGGAGTTTATTCAAATATTTTCCGACAAAAGAGGATTTTTATTTTTATATTCTTGACGAAATCACATCGGAGCTTATTTCCGGCTTAGAAGAAAAAGTTAATACCCTTTCACCCGATCTGTTTCAGCGGATAATACAATACGCTGCTTTGGAATTTTCATGGTATATTTTATATCCTGAAAAATCAAAAATAATCGTTAGAGCGTTTACAAAAAGCGACGCCGAGATTTACAGAAAAACCGTATTAAGATACGGCAATAGGGAACAAGACATCTATTATTGGTTTTTAAAGGATATTGATACCGCTCCATTTCGGTGGGACAGGCAAAAAACGATCGATATGATAAAGTGGTTTCTTAAAGGTTATAATGATGATTTTTTGACAAAAATACAAAAACAAGATTATGCCGATTTTGAAATAATAGAAACAGAATATATTAAGAGTCTGTCAGAGTATCTGGAAATTCTTAAAGCAGGAATCGTAAAATAAAGGAGATCATTATGTTTTATCATGCCCATAATGGAAGTGTTCGTGTTGGAAATTCTGAAATGGATTACATATCTTTTGGAAATGGTAATAAAAATCTTATTATGCTGCCCGGATTGGGAGACGGGCTACGTACGGTAAAAGGAATGGCTCTTGCTTTTTCCGTCATGTACAGGAGGTATGCTAAAAAATATACCGTGTATGTTTTCAGTCGAAAAAATCATCTGCAGGAAGGATATTCTACAAGGGAAATGGCAAAAGACTATGCAGAGGCCATGACTGCTCTGGGTATCTCAAAGGCAGATATTTTAGGCGTATCTCAAGGCGGTATGATCGCACAATATCTTGCGATCGATCATCCTGATTTTGTTAATAAGCTCATCTTGGCAGTGACAAGCGCAAAGCCGAATGAAACGATTGAAAAGGTTGTCGGTGCATGGATTAAAATGGCAATGCAGGAAAATTATAGGGACTTAATGATAGATACAGCAGAAAAATCCTACTCAGAAGGATACTTGAAAAAATACCGACGGCTTTATCCGTTTCTTGTAAGAATGGGAAAGCCAAAAAGTTTTCAACGTTTTCTCATACAGGCAGCTTCCTGTATGAGTCATAATGCCTATGAGGAATTAAACAAAATAATATGCCCTACATTAGTGATCGGCGGGGATTGCGATCAAATCGTAGGAACCACTTCTGCTTCTATAATGGCTGATAAAATTGTCGGAAGCGACTTGTTTATTTATCATGGTCTTGGTCATGCATTGTATGAAGAAGCAAAAGATTTTAATGAGCGGGTTTTGAATTTCTTAAGTACACCGGACAAATAAAATGTAATTGATGTTCCCGTATTTGCAGGTCATGTTTACATATCTTTTAATCATTTCTTTTTATGCTAAGATACCATATAGGAGCATTCCTGTTAAGTAACAAATGAGAGGTTTGCAAAAAATGAGTGTCACCCCTAGAATAATGATTGTTAACTTGGCGGTTAATAAAAATCATTTATCAAAGGAGACACCCACA
>JAAUZV010000019.1 GCA_014804425.1 Lachnospiraceae bacterium | reverse complement strand
TGTGGGTGTCTCCTTTGATAAATGATTTTTATTAACCGCCAAGTTAACAATCATTATTCTAGGGGTGACACTCATTTTTTGCAAACCTCTCATTTGTTACTTAACAGGAATGCTCCTATTTTTCAAAAATGTACTGCATGCCGCAGCAGCCCTCATCCGGTTCCTTTCTGATATAATCATACGCCTGTCCGGGGACGATCTCAAATCCGCATTTTCTATGAGTATTGATAGATGCCGCATTTCTTTTTCCGACACAGTCGCACAGCTTAAAAGAACCCTGCTGCTTCAGATCCTCAATGACGCTGTTTAACAGCCGCGAAGCACATCCCCTCTTTCTGAATTCCGGATGCGTTTCCAACGCCTCGATATAATAGAACTGATCTTCGATCCGATAGAGCCTGAGCGCGCTGACCCACGTACCTTCTTCTTCCAAAATGCGATACTCATTCCCTTCTTTTGGGAAAAAATCCGTTTTGATAAAATCAAGGAAACGCTGCTCGACCTTTTGCAGTGCCAGCGGCTTGTCCGTCATTTCCGGGTAGAAATAATCAATATTTCCCGTATTGGACTCCCGATAGACGTCCATCAGCTTTCGCGTATCCAAGCGGTCAAAAGCCATGATCTTATGCAGCTTCATTGTTTTCCTCCCAATGCTTCCTTTCTCTGCGACGTTTTCTGCTCCAAAGGCTCCGTCATACTTATCTATTCTCTCATGCTTTTCCCAAAAAAGCAATTGTTTCCCACTTTCAAGGCTATACTAGGTATGATATAATTGGCGCAAAGAAAAAACAAGCGACCGCGAAGCGGGCATTTGTTTTTTCTGCGCCATTACCGAGCAAACGCCCGGCATTGCCGGGCAGGAAGCGCGACAGCGCGGGTTTGCGAGGACAGATACATTCAAGGATGTCAGCAGGAAATCAAGCGCGAACGAAGTGAGCATTTGTTTTTTCTGCGCCATTACACCGCATCAAAAGGAAAGAAAGAAGGACATGCCGCATGGGAGACGGAATCGCACCAAAAACGGACGAAAATTTAACCGAGATCATCGCACAGACCAGACAGATCTGTCTGGAATTATTAGAGCAGGCGCATTTGGAAAAGCAGGACATCCTCGTGATTGGCTGCTCCTCCAGTGAGGTTGCGGCACACCGCATCGGCTCTTATTCAAGCGCCGAGATCGGAGAAGCGATTTTTCGGACGCTTCAGGACATCGCATCCGAGCATGAGATTTCGCTTGCCGCGCAATGCTGTGAGCACTTAAACCGCGCGCTGATCGTGGAAAAAGAAACGGCAAAACGCTGTGGCTATCCCATCGTAAACGTAATCCCGCAATTAAAAGCGGGCGGTTCATTTGCCTCTGCCGCCTACCACTGTATGGCACAGCCCGTCGCCGTTGAGACGATACGCGCACAGGCAGGCATCGACATCGGCGATACACTCATCGGCATGCACTTAGTTCCCGTCGCCGTTCCCGTGCGCACATCGCTTGCAAGCATCGGCAGCGCGCATGTGGTCTGTGCGAGAACGCGTCCGAAATATATCGGCGGAGAACGCGCCGTATATACAGTATAAGCGAAACCTAAAAAAGATTGGCGTATTCACGTCAATCTTTCCAAATCGCTTTCAAAAATTCCTCCGTCTCCGGGTTTTGACAAACTGAAATTTGTCGCTGTTGAAATATAATTATACTGTACTTTTAGAAAATTTTATAAATTCATATGGCAATCCTATATCTTCAGAATATTTACAGATTTCTATCTTTTCGTCATCATTCATTTCGTCATAGAAAGGGCGATCTGATACTTTCCAGTATGTTTTAACTTCGTCTATTTTCAATACATCACCCCATGGGCAATATATAATTCCCCAACTTTATATTTTCCGATTTCTTTATATACCCTCGTGGTATAACAATACCCCAGTTTATTCAAATAATTTTGAACTGACTCATATTCATGTTCAGGGAATGATATTTCTTCAAGCATACAATAAATTCTCCTAACAATATAAAATAAAAATATCATTATAATGTTCTATACAATTAACTGATTTGTGGGCCTTACTCACACTTTTGCCTTCGCTTCCAGCATGGATTTCACACGCTTTGCCTGCTCGTCCTGCGCTGTCGGTGCCGTATCCGCTTTCTCGGCTTTGCCCGCGCCATCGTTCTTCTTTCCGGCTGCGCTCTCACCCTTCTTTCCTGCCGCGCCTTCACTTTCGGCTGCCGCGGCGTCTTTGCGTCTTGCCGCATAGCCGTCTATCATTTTTTCAACCAACAGCTTTTTTACATACACATCATAGCTCAACAGACTGATAAACGAAAAAAGCTGCAGAAACTCCTTGTCCTCATCCGCCGCGTCCGCAAACGTCCCCTGCGCGATCCGGTAATCGCCCACAATGCTCTCCTTCAACGCCTGCACATGCTCCTCTTCCATACTGAACGCTTCGTCATAGATACTCTGCATATTCATCCTGCCATCCGCATGAAAAAACCGCTCCGCCAAGGGTCCGAGGATTGCCTGTATATCATTGATGCTCAAAATTCCTTTAAAGTAATAAATAAAAATGAGCATGATCATATGATCTTTTGTATATTTCTTTTTGACCGGAGGCGGCAGAAGATCGTTTTTCGCATAATTATTGATCATCGTCTTCGTGAGGATCTTATCCTCATTCGGATTGCGCGTCGTATTCCGCAGCCGCTTATCCATAAATGTTGTCACCTGATCCATATACAAATCAATATTGGGAATATCCTCAGACGGAATATGAGTGAGCCGGTCAAGACTTCCCAATATGCTGTTCAATAAATCTTCTGTGTCGATCGTCATACATGCCTCCAACAGTTCTATGATCTTTGCAAAACTATTTCCCTGCATCTCATTATATAGTATTCAATACTACTTGTAAACCCAAAAAAATTTAAACTGCTTTCCACTCCGCCCATTCGGTCAAACGGTTTCGTACGACTTTACTTTATCACTTTCGTGTGTTAAAATGCAGATATGCGAATTTTGTAACGATTCAGGAGAATACTACAATGAATAAAAAAATCAAAACACCCGCTGTCGATCACCTGTTTGACGCGGTTTTGGCATTACAGTCAAAAGAAGAATGCTACAGTTTTTTTGAGGATCTCTGCACGGTAAACGAGCTGTTGTCGCTTTCCCAGCGCTTTGAGGTCGCCTCTATGCTGAAGGCAGGCAAAACTTATTTAGAGATCGCAGAAAAAACAGGAGCCTCCACGGCGACGATCAGCCGTGTCAACCGCTCCCTAAACTACGGAAGCGACGGTTACGAGCTGATTTTTCAGCGTCTGAACACCAAATAACGGGCGGGCAACACCCTGTTTGTCCTGTACTTTTACCGCATCCGCCTCGTCTCCATGCATCTGCGTTACTTTTTTTATGAAAATTTTAATAAATTTCTTTACTTTTTCCGTATCTGGTGCTATGCTTGTAGTGTTGTAATCAACATATATTTCAATTTTTTTGGAGGTATCACGATGAACAAAGGTACAGTTAAGTGGTTCAACAACCAGAAGGGTTACGGATTCATCTCTGACGAGCAGGGTAACGACGTATTCGTACACTACACAGGTCTTAACATGGAGGGCTTCAAGTCTCTCGAAGAAGGCGCTGCTGTAGAGTATGATGTAGTAAACGGCGAGAAAGGCCCTCAGGCAGTTAACGTAACAAAGTTATAAGAACCACCCGCTTTCACGCGGGCTTATGACCAAACATTTTAATCTCAGTTATCAATGTACCTGTTCTTTAGTTTCTACTTATATAGATTACTTGGACTCAGTAATATTGTTTTAACGGATTAAATGCGCAAAAGGTGAACAAAAAAACCGGTGTATTCATACATCGGTTTTTTGTTTGCCCCTTCGGCTTTTCCATCATATTGCTCTTTCTTCGCCCCAACGGCTTTTCCGTCACACCCTGCTCCTGCACCACTTCAAAACATCTTCGAACCGCAGCTTCCCGCCGTAAAGGTCTAGCGCGCTGCCGATCGTCACATGAATCCTGCCGCCGCCGAGAGTGTAAAGCTTCTGTAAGTCCTCGTAAGAGTGCACACCGCCCGCATAGGTGATCGGAATCCGATTCCACGCGCCGAGCAGCATGACCAGACGCTCCTCTATCCCGCCGCTCTTTCCCTCGACATCCACCGCATGCACCAAAAACTCGCTGCAATACTCCGCAAAAAAATCAAGCGTATCCCCGTTTAGCTTAACGTCCGTATATTTCTGCCATCTGTCCGTCACAATATGGTAGGCGCCGTCCTTTTCCCTGCAGCTTACATCCAGCACCAGGCGCTCTTTCCCAATCGCGCGGGACAGGTTTTTCAGATTCTCCTCACATACTCTGCCGTCCCTGAACACATAGGAGGTCACGATCACCTTATCCGCTCCTGCATCGAGATAATCCTGCGCATTTTCGAGCGTGATGCCGCCCCCGACCTGCATATGCCCCGGATAGGCGGCAAGCGCCGCATACGCCTGCTGCCTTGTTTTTTCATAATAAGGACTGTCCTTGCCGTTTAATAAAATGACATGCGCGCCCTCAATCTTATTTTTTTTATAAATTTCCGCAAAAAAAGAAGCGTCCTGCGCAGCGACAAAATTTTCTGCTGCCTGATCTCCCGCATCCCGCAGGCTGCTGCCGACGATCTGCTTCACCATACCGTTATGAATATCAATACAAGGACGAAACTGCATCGTACGATCTCCCCTCGTTTAGTCAAAAAAAAATTGTACCATAACACTATAGCATAAAAATTTTAAATCGTCATTCAAAATATACCCATGCATAAATTTTATATGACCGCACACACTATTGCTGTAAGTTCGATAACTTTCAAAATAACGGAGGAAACAATATTATGAAAAAAACAAAAAAGCTTCTTTCCATGTTTGCCTGCGTTCTTGCCATTTCCATGCTGACCGCATGCGGCTCGGGCGATAATAACATGGATAAAAACGACATGACAGACAACAGTAATGTCAACAGTGTAACAAGCGGAGCCGACAAGAACAACAGCGCGTCGGGAACGAACAGTTCTACCGGAACAGACAAAAATAACAGTGTTGCAAGCAACACGACCGGCACGAACAATAACACCACCACAAACAACACCACGAACGGCACCGCAAATAACAGCACCGCAAACGGCGCAAACAGCAACAGCAGCACCGCAAACAACGGCACAACAAGCGGTGCAAACAGCAACAGCAGCACCAGCAGCAACACAAACAACGCGAACGGCAGCAACACGACTGCGAGCAACACAACCGGCGCGAACAGAGCCGCAAATAACAACGGAACAAGCAGCACTGCCGGCGCACGCAGATAAGCAAGTCCCCTAAGCAAAAAAGAATTCCTGTCCGGTCTGTATCACGGGCGGGAATTCTTTTTTGATTTCAATGCGAGTCATTTCTCTGTTTCGCTTTTTCGGTTTCCTGACGGTTTATCTGTCTTTCTCTATGATCAGTCCCTCATGGTATGCCTGCAAAAGCTCTTTCAGCTGACGGATTCTCTCCTTGATCTCCGTGCCGACATCGGTATCCGCCACGCGCCGCCTGTGCGCATAGGACTCCACATGGATCGAATCAGAAAAAATATCAGATTCATTTTTGATCGCCGCCTCAGTCGTTTCAAAGGTTTCATGTGCGACAAGGCGCATGCCGTAGGAATTGGCGACAAGCGTATAACCCGCGATTCCTGTTTTTCCCTGATAAGCTTTGGAAAAACCGCCGTCGATGATGAGAAGCTTGCCGTTACAGCGGATCGGTGTCTGTCCTTTTTTGAGTTCGACCGGAACATGTCCGTTGACAATATGGGAATGCTCCGTATCCAGACCAAATTCCGTTAAGATCCGATTTAAGATCTCCTCATTGTCATTTAGCCGGTAATAGCTGTTTTTCGTCTCCGTATGCGTCGCCTTATCCTCGATAAAATACCGCTCGAAGGTCGTCATCTTATCCTTACCGAACACAGGGGAATTGGGACCTGTCCAAATATACCAGATAATATCCTGCCCCTTTTTTTTCTCGCCCATGTCCTGCTTGGAATAGTACGCCTTGCGCGCATAGCCTTCCAGTACATCATAGAGCGCTTTTCCCGCATACTCTTTTCCGAAAATGTTGACCCTGCTGAAATTCCCGTCCTCGTCCATCGGCACA
This sequence comes from Lachnospiraceae bacterium, assembly GCA_014804425.1. Lineage (GTDB taxonomy): Bacteria > Bacillota > Clostridia > Lachnospirales > Lachnospiraceae > DLAJ01. The sequence goes on along the minus strand of JAAUZV010000019.1, from coordinate 14,267 downwards.
CAGCCATGATAGAGCAGGTTGGAATTATAAATTTTATAAAGGCTTCCCTTGGCAAACAAAAAACGAACATGCTTCTGGAGCTTATCGCTTCGCTCAAACGCCTGCCGCAGACGCTCCATGACCTCCGTCTCCTCCGTCGTGAGCTCATAGGGATGCTCGGGAGAGACCGTCGGAAAATCCGTATCCCTCATCGGATAGACAACACCGTCCACCGTCACGGTCTTTTTTTCGTAATCAATCTTATCAAGCAGCATCCGATTTTGCATCCCGAATTCAGGGCGGCGCATCATGATCTGCCCCTCCAGCTTAAATTGCAGTACGGCGATCGCCTTATGCATTTTCATGTCAAGGCTCAAATCCTTCGTATTATAATCCGTGTTATATTTGATGGCAAAGCAGCTGCAATCCGTCTCACTGTAATGCTCCATAGCAAAGGTGGCTAACGGGATCAGATTGATGCCGTAGCCCTCCTCCAAGGTGTCAAGATTGCCGTAGCGCGCACTCATCCTGATCACATTGGCAATGCAGGCAAGGCTTCCCGCCGCTGCCCCCATCCATACAATATCGTGATTTCCCCACTGAATATCGACGCTGTGGTATTCCCGCAGTGTATCAAGGATGACCTGCGGTCCCGGTCCCCTGTCATAAATATCTCCGACGATATGAAGATGGTCGATGACGAGCCGCTGCACGAGATTGCACATCGCAACGATAAAACCGGGCGCACTGCCGATCTCGATAATGGTCTGGATGATGCCGTTATAGTACGCTTCCTTATCCTGAATTTCTTCTTTTTCGGTGATCAGCTCTTCAATGATATAAGCAAAATCCTGCGGCAGCGCCTTGCGTACCTTCGAACGCGTATATTTGGATGCAACGCGCTTTGTGATCTGCACAAGCCGATGGAGCGTGATCTTATACCAATCTTCCAGATTGTCTTCTTCCTGCATCACAAGCTCCAGCTTTTCCTTCGGATAGTAAATGAGGGTTGCCAGACTCTTTTTGTCCCGCACGCTTAAGGTGTTGCCAAATTCCTCATCGATTTTTTTGCGCACGGAACCGGAGCCGTTTTTCAGCACGTGATGAAACTGCTCATACTCTCCGTGAATATCCGTCAAAAAATGTTCCGTGCTCTTCGGCAGGTTTAAGATCGCCTGCAGATTGATGATCTCCGTTGAAGCGGCCGCGATCGTCGGATACTGCTTCGCCAGACTCTTTAAGAATTTCAATTCATATGCATCCATGAAAGAACTCCCCTTATCCAATCACATCACTCATATCATACATCCCCGCGGGCTTTCCCGCAAGGAATTTTGCCGCCTCAAGCGCGCCCTTGCCGAATACTGCTCTGGAATAGGCTCTGTGCGAAAACGTGATCACCTCGTCCGGTCCGGCAAAGATCACATCATGGTCTCCTACTATGGTTCCCCCGCGCACGGCGCTGATACCGATTTCCTTTTTTTCTCTTTTCTGACGTACCTGACTTCTGTCATAAACATACTCATACGCGCCGTCCATCGCATCATTGACGGAGTCCGCCAGTGCCAGCGCCGTTCCGCTCGGTGCGTCCAGCTTCTGATTGTGATGCTTCTCCACGATCTCGATATCAAACCCCGCAGGTGCAAGCACGCCCGCCGCTTCCTTTAACAGCTTTAAGAGCACATTGATGCCGAGGGACATGTTCGCCGAACGCATAACCGCCACATGCTTTGACGCCTCGTTCACCGCATAAAGCTGCTCCTCATTCAATCCCGTTGTACAGAGCACAATGGGCAGGCCTTTTTGCATACAGGTCTCCATTAATTCTATCATTTCCTGAACGACCGACGCATTGGAAAAATCAATGACGACGTCCGCCTCCACATCGCAGTCCTTCAGGTTTGCAAACACCGGATACGCATTTTGCCCCTGTCCGGTAATATCCACGCCGGCAACAATTTCCACACTGTCATCGTCTGCGGCAATCCCGCTGATGATCTGTCCCATTCTGCCGTTGCAGCCACGCATGATCACTCTTGTCATATCTTCACCATCTTTCTCTCAGATTATCATTATTCTTCGTCCGTATCATCACAAAAACATTTTTCTTGACTACCGGCATCTGTAGCCGCCCAATTCTGCGCTTTCCAGGCTCTTTACAGCAGCCCGTACGCCTTCATTTCCGCTTCCAGCTTTGCGGCGGTCGCTTCCTCCATCTCGGTGAGCGGCAGACGCAGCGGTCCCGCACCGAGTCCCATGAGATTCATTGCTTTTTTCACCGGGATCGGATTCACCTCACTAAACAGCGCTTTGATCAGCGGAAACGCCGCAAGCTGCAGGCGCGTCGATTCTTTTACGTTGCCGGATAAATAGGTCTCCACAATATCATGCGTCTGCTTCGGCGCGATATTGGACAGGACGGAAATCACACCGATCCCGCCGAGCGCGAGAACAGGCGTGATATGATCGTCGTTTCCCGAATAAATATCCACACAGCCGTCCGCCAGATACGCGAGCTTCGTGATCTGGGTAATATCCCCGCTCGCCTCTTTGACGCCGACAATGTTATCCACTTCCTTTACCAGCTTCACGATCGTCTCCGGCAGAATATTGCACCCTGTTCTGGACGGTACATTATAAAGGATCACGGGGATCTTTACCGCTTTTGCCGTTCGGGCGAAATGCTCATACAGCCCCTTCTGTGTCGCTTTGTTATAATACGGTGTCACTAAAAGCAGCCCGTCCGCCCCCGCCTTTTCGGCTTCCACGGAAAGATAGACCGCCGTCTCCGTGCTGTTCGATCCGGTTCCCGCAATGACCGGTACCCGTCCGTTTGTATGCTCCACGCAATAGCGGATCACATCCAAATGCTCCTCGTGCGAAAGCGTTGACGCTTCGCCCGTCGTACCGCAGACAATGATCGCATCCGAACCGTTTTCAATCTGCCAGTCAATGTTTTTTGCAAACTGCTCATAGTTTACCTCTCCGTTTGCATGAAAGGGTGTGACGATCGCGACACCCGCGCCCTGAAAAATAGCCATATGCTTCTCCTTTCCTCATACCGCACCGAAAACTCTTACACGCAGAAGTATGCTCCGTCTTTTTACGAAGCCCCCTTACAGGTGAAAAAAGAACCCGCACGCACAGCACCGGTTCCCTCAAAAAAGCTGACATGCGATAGCGCCCCATCTGTTACAGATGACAGTCATACAGTTCTTCACTGTATGCCCAAGATTCGACCCGCAGGAAATCTCCTCTTTCGGCGTGTTCCCCTTTCCGTTCCCCTCATCCGCGCCTGACGCGTCCGAAAACGTACTGATGAAAAACGCAACCTCTACCCGTTCCTCTATGTATCTTTTTACGACTTTTTTTAAGTCAAAAATAATCATAGCACTCACGCTCATTCCTGTCAATGGCATGATTGCTATGACTATTCTTTCTTCCTTGATCAGTTAAAACACCTTGAACCGCATCGGCTCGATGGTATACACCTCGTCCGCCACGATACAGGTCTCATCATTTAAGCGGATTCCTGTTAAGATAATGGATTGTCCTTCCGATTTCATCTCCAGGATCGCCCTAAGCTCCTGCGCCTCAATGATATGATTGTCGATCAGTCCAAGCACTTCGTCCAACACCAGCAGATCGCATTCCCCGGTCGTCAACACTTTTTTTGCAAAATTGAGACCGTTTCGGATATTCTGTACTTCCTCCTGCTGCTCCTGTTCATTTAATCCCTCAAAATTCCGGTCGGACTTTTCAAAGCGAAACACTTTGACCTCCGGCTCCAAACGCCGGATCAGCTCCGAATCATCCAAGTTTTTCAGGAATTTTATGATGAACGCCTGTTTTCCCTCTCCTGCCGCGGCAACGGCATGCCCGAGCGCTGCGGCGCTTTTTCCGTGCCCTTCCCCGCAATAAATCTGAATTTGTCCATCCTGCATAAAAGGTTTCCTCCGCTTTTGTGCCATTTTTCCGCTATCATAGCATATTCCCCAACCAAATGCAAGTCACTCTTCTCCCTCAAAAAGCTCCAGCTTGCTGACCGAAACCTCGTAAGCGATGCGCTTCTCGACCTCCTCCTCCGATAGTTTTTTCATATATTCACGGCTTTGGATCCTGCCCCAGACCGCACACTGCATTCCCACCTTAAAATTCGACGCATAACGCGCATTTCTTCCCCAACAGATGCAGGGTATGTAGTCCGACTTCCCGTACGGCCTGTTGACCGCGAGTAAGAGATCCGCGATCTCCCTGCCAAGCGGCGTCTTTCTGTAGATCGGTTCCTTGCAGATATAGCCGTCCAAAAAAATCTGATTTGTCTTAGAATTTTCTCCCGCATAGCGTTCAAATTCTTCCTCATCCAGAAAATCCAGCTCTCGCACAAATACCGACAATACCAGACGATTCCGATGCTCCTCATGGCGGTTATAGGACCTGAACTGTCCTGTTACGCTGATGTAGCGCCCCACATAATCCCCGCTCATATCGAGCAGCCGCTCCGAAACCATCAGCGGGATGATGTCGCATGAGTCGGAAAGCCGCATAACCTGCGCCTCCGCCATGTAAAACCCCTCTCCGAAAATCTCGTGACTGTACTCAAAATTGCTCACGATCTGTCCGACCACCATCACCTGATTGTTCTCAATTACCTTATCCGTCATACCTTGTTCTCCCTTCTTACCTTAAAAGAATTTTTTCCCTGTATTGTACTACATTATATGAGGTCATCTCCTATGATATAACAAAATTCCCGTTCTGTGTCATGTTAGTCATCGCGCTCGGGCATCTCCGCCCCCTTTTTAGGATTACCATGACCCCGTATCTATTTGCAATTCCGCCTTTGCGGTGCTATACTATATGCATTTGAAAAAAGAGTTTGCTTCCCGCGGACTCTTAGAAAGAAATGCCGCCGGCATTTTTTCTTCATTATATATTGTTCCACACGTTAAGGAAAGGTACGGTATTTATTTATGAATCAGATTCGTGAAGATGTCAGAAACGTCGCCATTATCGCTCATGTCGATCACGGCAAGACAACGCTGGTGGACGAGCTCTTAAAGCAGAGCGGTGTATTTCGTGAAAATCAGGAGGTTGCCGAGCGCGTCATGGATTCCAACGCCATTGAGCGCGAGCGCGGCATCACCATCCTCTCCAAAAATACGGCAGTCACCTATAAGGGAACGAAGATCAACATCATCGACACACCCGGACACGCGGATTTCGGCGGCGAAGTCGAACGTGTCTTAAAGATGGTAAACGGCGTTATCCTCGTCGTGGACGCCTTTGAGGGTCCGATGCCGCAGACGAAATTCGTGTTAAAAAAAGCACTGGAGCTGAATCTTGCGGTCATTGTCTGCATCAACAAATGCGACCGCCCTGAGGCGCGTCCCGAGGACGTTGTGGATGAAGTCTTGGAGCTGTTTTTGGATTTGGACGCCAACGACGATCAGTTGGACTGCCCCTTTGTCTTTGCATCCGCCAAAACAGGCACGGCGACCTTGAATCTCACCGTAAAAAATAAGGATATGACGCCGCTGTTCGACACGATTCTTTCCCATATCCCCGCACCCGAGGGTGACCCGGACGCGGGCACGCAGATCCTGATCAGTACGATCGACTACAACGAGTATGTCGGCAGGATCGGCGTCGGCAAGGTGGATAACGGCTCCGTCAAGGTCAATCAGGAGGTCGTCATCGTCAACCACCATGAGCCGGATAAGTTCAAAAAAGTAAAAGTGAGCAAGCTCTATGAGTTTGACGGATTAAATAAGGTAGAAGTAACAAGCGCAGGCATCGGCTCCATCGTCGCGCTTTCAGGGATTGCGGATCTGCATATCGGAGATACCCTGTGTTCTCCCGACAATCCGACCCCCATCCCGTTCCAAAAGATCAGTGAGCCAACCATCGCGATGCACTTTATCGTCAACGACTCCCCGCTTGCCGGACAGGAAGGAAAATTCGTCACAAGCCGCCACATCAAGGATCGTCTGATGCGCGAATTAAACACTGACGTTTCCCTGCGCGTTGAGGAGACTGACTCAACAGATTCCTTTAAGGTATCGGGACGCGGCGAGCTGCATTTATCCGTTCTGATCGAGAATATGCGGCGCGAGGGCTACGAGTTTGCCGTCAGCAAGGCGGAGGTGCTCTACCATACCGATGAAAACGGCAAAAAGCTGGAACCGATGGAGCTTGCCTATATTGATGTGCCGGAGGAATTTTCCGGCGCCGTCATCCAGAAATTGAGCGAACGCAAGGGCGAGCTGCTCAATATGACACAGGCGACCGGAAGCTATACCCGTTTGGAATTCTCCATCCCGTCCCGGGGTCTGATCGGTTACCGCGGGGAATTTATGACCGACACGAAGGGCAACGGCATCATGAATACGATCTTTAACGGCTACGGCCCCTATAAGGGCGACATTCAATACCGCAAGCTCGGCTCCCTCATCGCTTTTGAGGCAGGCGAGGCGATCACTTACGGACTGTTTAACGCGCAGGAGCGCGGAACACTCTTTATCGGACCGGGCGAAAAGGTTTACTCCGGCATGGTCGTCGGTCAGACCGGAAAAGCCGAGGACATTGAGGTCAATGTCTGCAAGACAAAGCATTTGACCAACACGCGCTCCTCCAGTGCGGACGATGCGCTGCGCCTTGTGCCGAAGCGGATTTTGAGTCTGGAGCAATGTCTGGAATTTATCGACACGGACGAGCTTTTGGAGGTCACGCCGAAGAGCCTGCGCATCCGCAAGAAGATTCTCGATCCGACGCTGAGAAAGCGCGCGGCGTTCAAAAAATAGTTTATAAAAAAGTATCCCATGCAGGGCATGTTTCCGCTGTCTGACATGGGATACTTCTTTATGACTTTCGTGTTTTCAGCTTATTTTACCTCAATAAACGCTGCACTCTCTCCCGGAACGTTCAGTGTGCCGTTTTTGATTTCCACCGACTTCCCCAGAGCATACAGCACCGCCGTCTCCTGATAGCCGCATTCACAGGCAGCATCTTCTCCGGAGGGATTCAGCGCAACCAATATTTTTGTGTGTTGATCGGAGCGCAAATATACAAGCGGATATTTCTCCGGTTCACAGTATACAAATTCTATGTTGCCGGAAGCACACAGGGCCGGGGTCGCTTTTCGAAGCCCGGACAGCTTTTGAATTTCGTGCCAAAGGGAAGTTTCATCTTCCATTTGGTCAGAAACGACAGGCGCGTCCCCCGATGCATCCTGTGGCGTATATAATTCCGTTTCCGAAGCATTCGAGAATCCATAATTTTTTTCATGATCCCACTGCATGGGCGTTCTTGCCCCGGTACGGTCATATCCGCCTTCCACAGAGGTAAGCTCTAAATGGCGCATGCCGATTTCATCCCCGTAGTACAAAAACGGAGCGCCCGGCATGGACAGCAGAAACGCGTAAACGAGCTTCAATTCATCGCAGTCGAGGTATTTGCGGATGCGTTCCATATCGTGATTGCCGGAAGGGATGCAGATCAATCCTTTTTTGTTAGTCAGTTCATAATTTTTTCTATAAGTTTCTACAAAGGAGTACGCGTTTCCTTTTCCCTCTCTGCTGAAAAACGGATGCGCGCAGCGGAAAAGATCCATATAATGAGACGATCCGTAATGAAGCAGAAAATCCATATGGAACCCTCCCAACAGGGATTTATCCGGCTCACCCCATTCAGAAATCAGTACCGCATCCGGATATTCTTTATCCAAAAAAGCACGCATATCCTGCCATAATTTGATCGTTTCCACGCTTTCGGGATCATTTTTGATAAGAGAACCCGCCATATCTACACGAAATCCGTCACAGCCTTTGGAGAGCCAGAACGCCATTACCTCCTTCATCGCCTGTCTGGTCGCGAGTGCCTCCGGTGAATCTACTGCACTCTGCCAGCTTTCTGTCGGATTTGCAAAGCCATAGTTCAGCGCCGGCTGGTTAGAAAAGAAATTGACTGCGACACTCCCGCATCGCGGATAAAGACCGCGCAGAGAACCGCTGATTCCCTCATAATCCGCAACATCTTTCCAGACTGTATCACTCCAGATATACCTCCCCCAAAACCGATTCGGTTCCGCTTTGCAGGATTCCTGAAACCATGGATGTTCCGTGGAGGTATGTCCCGGAACCAAATCTAAAATGACATGCATGTTTCTTTTATGCGCTTCTTCGAATAAATGCTGCAAATCTTCATTCGTTCCATAACGCGGAGCGACCAGACAATAATCAGCCACATCATATCCGGCGTCACCAAAGGGCGACAGGTAACAGGGATTCAGCCAAAGCGCATTACATCCAAGCTCCCGGATATAGTCCAGTTTTTGCGTGATGCCCGGAATATCACCAATTCCATCCTCATTGCTGTCATAGAAGCTTTGCGGATAAATTTCATAAAAAATACTTTGTTCTAACCAATGGTTCATCATTTTCCCTCCGATCTTTTTAATAGGTTACTCTCGACCTGCTATTTACCTGCGGATCACTGTGATAGAAATATATCACACCAAAAACTGACAATGTTGGAAAATATCCATGATTTATGTTAAAATATCCACATCTTGTGATTGATCCTTTAACAGAAAAAGAGGACGGCAGACTTTTCACAATCTTCTGAAAAAAGTACCATAATTGAGGTGAAACAACATGAACGAAAATCTGAAAGAAACAAGAAGACAGGGCACAGTACTCCACCCTTTGAAATTATACCGAATGTATGATGAGGCAGGAAAGATCAATGTTCCTTATCATTGGCAGGAAACTGAGGAAATTCTTTATATGCGGCAGGGAAGTCTGAAACTCCGGATCGGAGATGACAACTATATCGGGAGGACCGGAGATATTTTTTATATCAATCCCAGGGAACTGCATGAAATGCAGGCATTGACACCGGACTGCTTCTATCTGGCGTTTGTATTTCCGCTTTCATGGCTAAAGTCTGATCAAGCGGATGAGGCAGAGGAAACTTGTCTGAAACCGCTATATGAGCAGCGTGCGCATATTGTTCATTCTTTGCGGGAGCGCGTATCAGAAGAGATCAGAATCCTTCTTGAAGAAGTGACTTTATTATACGAAAGCGGAGAAGAAGGCGCATGGCTCGGGATTAAAGCAGATCTGCTAAAATTCTATTATCACATGTACAGAAGCGGTCTGGTCATCCGACGTCAAAAGGAGCCTTCCGAAAAAACACTCCTGCTTTTGGAGATCTCGCAATATATCGGAAAGCATTGTCAGGAAAAGCTCTCTCTGAAACAGCTTGGCGATGAATTTCATATGTCACCCAAATATTTCAGCGTGTTTTTTCAAAAGCATTTTCACAAAAATCTCACGGATCATATTACTTCAATCCGTGTCGAAAAAGCAAAAAAATTGCTCCTCGAAACCGATTCAGACATGGAGCAGATCGCGCTTCGGACGGGATTCGCGGACAGTAGTTATTTCATTCGTGTATTCAGACAGGCGACCGGAATGACGCCCGGTCAGTACCGAAAAATATTTTTTTAATCTGCCTGCGTATAGGAGAGCCGTTCCAGCTCCTCGATCGCCGCCTTTCCGGCGGCGGCCTCCGTAAGCTCGGCACAGAGCTGTTCCGCCGCCGTCTCCGGTACGACAAGGCGGAATCTGACGTTCTCCTCATAGCTGCTGTCCTCAGGCGAAATCCCCTTCTGTCCGAGCAGATGAAGGATTTTCCCTATCGTATGATAGTCTGTCGTAACCAAAAGCCGCACGCCGGCGATACGCCTGCCCATTATGCAATGCCTCAGCCCCTCCTGCACCGCCTGCGTGTATGCGCGCACGAGTCCGCCCGTACCCAAAAGCGTACCGCCGAAATAGCGCGTGACGACGACCGCCGCGTTGCGGACTCCGTCTCCAAGCAGCACCTCCAGCATCGGTCTGCCCGCCGTTCCGCCCGGTTCGCCGTCGTCGCTGTAGCGCATGACCTCTCCCCGCTCTCCGAGTACGTACGCCGAACAGTTATGCCTTGCGTCCCAATATTTTTTTTTCATTTCCTCAATAAACGCGACAGCTTCTTCTTCCGTCTCAACCGGACGCAGCGTGGCGATAAAACGTGATTTTTTCTCCTCAATTTCCCCGCTTCCGCCCGCCAGCATGATGCGATACCCCTCCTGTGTCTCCTGCGTCATTGTGCCCTCCTTCTGCGTGCTATTTTTCACTCTGGAAGAATTGCGACAGCAATTCTTTGAAAGAATTTCGCACCGGCGAAATTCTTTTTTAGCATACCACACCCCACATCAACACGCAATTCCCGATATCTGTGATTCCTTTTCCCTTCCGTGTTGACGGCTCTAAGCACCGACGTTTTCACCAATGCCAACTTGAAACTGAAAATTGGCTGTGCTATAATCGGAGCGACAAATCGGGGTTGTGGAGGAACGTATGCTGTATCACGGAACAATAATAGGTGGATTAAGTATCATCAAAGCAAATGCAAAATCCCATACGTCAGGAAAGACGGTTGCTTATTTTACCGAAGACAGATGTTATGCCTTGGTTTGCTGTCGAAGCAGAAATGAAAACTTTGTCACCATGGGGCTCGGTAAGGACGGTAAGCAGCATTATTTTGAGAGATTCCCAGACCAGTTAAAAATACTTTACGGCGGTAAACGTGGATACATTTACGTTATTGAAACAACAGATGGCTTGATAAACACAAAGGGATATACTTGGGAGAGCGAGACAGACATACCCGTTCACCAGTATGAGATTGTGGACAACGTCTACGCTGAGATTTTGAAAGCAGAACAAACTGGCGATATTGTTATTCACAGATACTCAGAAATTGATCCAATGGAACAAAAACAGCATGCAAACCATATTAAAGAACACATTGATGACGAAGGCGAGGAAATGAAACAGTTTTACCTGACCCACTTTTCTTCATTATGGGATTAAGTCAATCGCTTCCGTTTTCTCGGGCAGTTATCCATGATGGGTAACTGCCCATTCCGTCATTTTGGCAAAGAAAACATTTACAGGTATTTATCAGCATGAAAGAGAAAAGGGCGTATCTGCACGCCGTCCGCCCTCCCGTATAAAATGTATGGAATTGTGAACAATCATAAAAACATCAGAAAATCCTTTATTTACCATCCGGCTTTTGGTATAATAAATAGAAAATTTTCTTTCAAACTAGAACTTTCATGAAGGGAAGGCATGTATCAAAATGAATTACGGCAAATACGGCACGCGAAAACGACAACGCGCGCTTACCTCTAAAACAACAAAGCTGAAAAAGATGATCCTTGTCACGATGCTCAAGGCGATTCTCGTATGCTTTATCACGATGATCGTACTCGGTATCTCGCTCGTGCTCGGTATGTTCCGGGGTATTTTAAGCGCCACCCCCGACATCAGCGTTGAGGACGTCATCCCCACGAGCTATGCAAGTATCGTCTACGACAGCGAGGGACATGAGATGGTCAAGCTCGTTGAGGAGGGCTCCAACCGGACTCCCGTCACCATGGATCTGATTCCGGAAGACCTGACGCACGCGTTTGTCGCCATCGAGGATCAGCGTTTCTATCAGCATAACGGTATTGATATCAAGGGAATCCTGCGCGCCGCATTCACAGGTTTGAAGAACGGCGGGCACTTTACATCCGGTGCAAGTACCATCACACAGCAGCTCTTAAAAAATAACGTATTTGACGGCTGGGTAACGGAACGCACGTTTATCGAAAGCTTAAAGCGTAAGATTCAGGAGCAGTATCTTGCCATCCAGCTTGAAAAACATATGGACAAAGAACAGATTCTCGAATACTACATGAATACGATCAATCTCGGACACTCCACGCTCGGCGTTCAGGCTGCATCCCTGCGCTATTTTGATAAGCCGGTCTATGAGCTGACACTATCGGAATGCGCGGTGATCGCCGGTATCACGCAGAATCCGTCACAGTTTGATCCCATCATCTACCCCGAGCAGAATGCGGAGCGCCGCAAGGATGTACTGGACAGGATGCTCGAACAGGGCTGGATCTCTCCTGCAGAATATGAAGAGGCAATGGCAGATGATGTCTATTCCCGCATTCAGATTGTTAACCAAAATATTATTGATTCTTCCGTTTATACGTATTTTGAGGATGCCCTCGTCAGTCAGTTAGAACGTGACCTGCAGGAAAAGGCCGGATACAGCCCCACGCAGGCAAAGAACTTACTCTACAGCGGCGGACTTAGCATTTATTCCACACAGGACCGTACCATACAGGCGATCGCGGATGAGGTCTGTTCAAATCCCGAAAATTACCCCGAAAACGTTCGGTATGAGCTTTCTTATCAGCTCACGATCGAGAAACCGGACGGAAGTTATGAAAATTACGGTTCCGAATCCTTCACCGCTTATTTTAAGGAAAGCGATCGGAATTTCAAAATGCTCTATTCCTCAGAAGAGGAGGCTTATGCCGCAATCGAGACTTACAAGGAATATGTGATGGGCGCAGGAGACACCTTTGTCTCTGAAGCGATCTCTTTAACGGCGCAGCCCCAGATTTCCATGACGATCATGGATCAGCACACAGGGCATGTTCTTGCAATGGTCGGCGGACGGGGACAGAAGGAAGGCAGCAGAACCCTAAACCGTGCCTTTTCCGTACAGCGTCAGCCCGGCTCCACCTTCAAGATCATTGCGGCATATGCACCTGCATTGGATACCGGCTTAAAGACGCTTGCATCCGTCTATAACGACGCACCGTTTAACTATGACGACGGAACACCGGTACAGAATTACGACCGCCAGTACCATGGTCTTTTATCTATTCGGGACGGCATCTTAGGCTCGATCAACGTCCTTGCCGCAAAAACGATCACGGAAATATCGCCGACGCTGGCCTTTAACTATACACAGAATTTCGGCTTCTCCACTTTGGTGGAAAGCGCGCCGAATTACGACGGTACCAAAATCCTGTCGGACGTCACGCAGTCGCTTTCGCTCGGCGGTCTGACAACCGGCGTCAAAAACTATGAGCTTTGTGCGGCATATGCTGCCATCGCCAACAACGGTACTTATATGGAACCGATCCTCTATACGAAGGTCATTGATTCTCGCGGCAATGTCATCCTTGACAATACCGTTAATCAGGAATCGCATCAGGTAATCAAAGAAACGACCGCCTATCTTCTGATCAACGCAATGGAGGATGTACTCACCGGCGGCGGAAGCGGTATCGTTTCTCCTACCGGAACCGCGGCAAACTTCACCGGTCAGGCGCTTGCCGGAAAAACAGGAACTTCAACCGCTTACCGTGATGTATGGTTTGCAGGCTTTTCTCCCTATTATACCTGTGCCGTATGGACAGGCTACGATAACCGAAATTCCACGACATTCCTAAGCAATGGTAATGGGGAACGAAATCTTTCCAAAAACCTATGGCGATTGGTGATGTCAAAGATCCATGAGAATCTTCCTTATCAGGCATTTACCATGCCAAGCGGCATTACGACCTGTACGGTATGCAGCCGATCGGGCAAGCTGCCGATTGCCGGTCTGTGCGACGGGCATTTGAAGACAGAATACTTTGAGAACGGTACACAGCCGACCGATTTGTGTGATGTTCATTATTCCGGTTCCGTCTGCTGTGCGGACGTCCTGCCCGCGAACGAGAATTGTCCGTTCCAGATTGAGGGCATTTTGGAGTTGATGCCGGTTGAGCATGAATCCCTGCTTCGGGGCTCTACGATGGTAAATGCCGACGGTACCGTAACAACGGCTTCCACCACCAATATGTGCCAGCACACGGCGGAATTTTTTGCTCAGCCTGATTGCGATGCGATTCTGGTGCAGCAATGGTTATCCCTGCTTCCGGAGCAGCAGCAGGCGATACTGCTTACAAGCCCTTCCGATTATTTCCGCGATCTCATCGGTTACGGAACACAGCCGCCCGTCATTCCCGATGAAGGCGGCGGCGAAGTCATTCCGATCCTTCCGCCCGACAATACGGATACGAATCCGTCACTCCCGGAAGGCGGTGCGGTAAGCGGCGGCGCCGAAGCTGCCGGAGGCGGTCAATAAAAGAAAGGGAACGGGCAGTTGTCCACCATGGATAACTGCCCGTTCCCTTTCTTTTGAAGAATCGCGATGCGATTCTTCATCCCTCATATAGATTGAAAGAATTCCCACGCAAAAAGAGGTATGGTCTCTAAAGTGAGGTGACCCCAAGAAGTTAGACTTTTTAAGCGTAGCAGCTTAATGGCTGCTACGCTGTTTTTATGCAGCCAAGAGGCGGAGCCTGTATTGTACAGGGCTCATCCATCCTAGTTTCT
>JAAUZV010000018.1 GCA_014804425.1 Lachnospiraceae bacterium | reverse complement strand
TATTGCATATCAAGGGAAAGGCAGAGCGCATGATATACAAAGAAACAGAAGTGAAAAAAGAATGCGGCGCAGCCGCATGTGAGAGAACCCACAGCCGTGTGTCCGTGTCACGGACAATACCGTTAAGACAAGTGTAGCAGAGCATGCGCATGGTGGCAATATGCATTTTTCACAAAGAATTAGGCGGGAAAAAACGGAGTAAAAGGTCAAAAAGTTCGGCATTCTATACAAAAAAATCAGCGAAGATTCGTGAAAAAGAAAAATGAAAAAAATCAATAATCCGGCTTGACATGCAATATTATATGCCGTATAGTATTATCACAACAATATTATACGATATATAATATTGCATGAAAATATAAGATAAGTACCGCTGTTTGGCTTATTGCGAGACATGACCGGAGTGTTATCTGCTAATGGGATTGTGTTTCGCGATCACTTACCATTGTGTGCCATCATTTGTATAGGAAGGAGGGAAACACATGGTTTTTAACACGGGCGCGGCGCTGCTCGATGCGATTGTGCTGGCGCTGGCTGCGAGGGATGACGAGGGGACTTATGGCTATAAGATCACGCAGGATGTGCGTCAGGCGATTGAATTGTCCGAGTCAACGCTTTATCCGGTGCTTCGCAGGCTCCAGAGGGATGACTGCCTTTTGGCGTATGATAAAGAGTTTGCCGGCAGAAACCGGCGATACTATCGGATCACGGACGTTGGCAGGGCGAAGCTGCACTGGTATGAATTAGAATGGAAAAGCTATGCGGAAAAAATAACAGGTTTATTTGAGGGAGGAAAGGGAGATGAATAAGGAAGCTTTTATCCGGCGGCTGCGTGAGCTTCTTGCAGGGCTTCCGCAAAATGAGGCGGCGGAGGCGATACAATATTATGAAGACTATTTCGCGGATGCCGGAGCGGAAAATGAGGCAAAGGTCATCGAGGAGCTTGGCAGCCCGGAAAAGGTGGCGGCAAATATCCGCGCGGATTTCGGAATGGAGGAAGCCGGCAGCGATTATGCGGGGAATACGCCGGGCGGCATGTATAGCGGAGGCAGCAGACCGGGAAGTGACAGAAATTATCATGACAGCGATGCGGGAAGAGCGCAGAGTGACGGCAGCTATGACAGAGACCGCGAAGATGGCGGCAGAGATCGTTACGACAGATATCGCGGCGACAGCGACAGCAGTCGTTATCACGGCTATGCCGATCCGCCGAAGGAAAAGCATACGGCACTGTGGATCGTACTTGCTGTCTGCACCTGCTATCTTTGGATACCGCTGTTGTTCGTGGTATTGATCTTAGTGTTTGTAGTGATTATCGTGGCCTGTGCATTGAGCTTTGCGTTTGGTGTGACTGCCTTTGCCTTTGGTGTAGCGGCGATCGCGATGATCGGCGTGGCGATCGTCAGAATGTTCATATCGCCCGCAGGCGGTTTGGTGCTCTTAGGCGGGGCACTTGTTGCTGCGGGACTAACGATCTTCTCTATGTATTTGGTGTTCCGGCTGTTCGGGACTGCGATTCCCGCATTGTTCAGATGGCTCGGCTCACTTGGCAAAAAAGCACAAAGAAGGAGAGGTGATGGGCGATGAGGCGGTCAACAAAAAAATGGCTGACTGTGGCGGGCTGTATGGTTGCGGCAGGACTTTTGATCTTTGCCATCGGATCCAGTATGGGCGGTATTCATAAAGTGCAAGATTGGCTGGAAAACGGAGAATTGACGTGGAATTTCGGATTTCATACATGGAGCTTTGGAGATTCGGTGAAGTTCAATGACGGGTATCCCATCTATGAAGGGACGGTGGGCAGGACAAAGATAGAGGGTGCCGCACAGATCGAGCGCCTGAGCTTTGATGTCGGAGGAAGCAGGGTAGTGATCAGAACGTCGGAGGACGGCAGCTATTGGTTTTCGAGCGACAATGCAAAAAAGTATCAGTGCTATGAGGATAACGGCAGATTGGAACTGCGCGTAAAAGGAGGTGCATGGGTCGCGAACCACAGCGACGAGCATGTGATCACGCTTTGGATACCGAAAGACCTGTCCTACCGCGAGATCGATCTGGAAATCGGAGGCGGTATACTGGAAGCGGATATGCTTGCGGGCACGGAAATTTCCATTGAGGTCGGTGCAGGCAGTATTGAGGCGGATACGCTTACAGGCGACCGGATCAGTTTGGAATTAGGTGCAGGAGAGATCACGGTGCGAAGCGCAGAGGCGGATCGATTTTCGGTCGAGATCGGCGCCGGTGAGGCTGAGATTACGTCGCTTTCTTCCCGGACGCTTAAGGTTGACGTCGGCGCGGGCCAGATCACTATGGAAGAAAGTGCCGTGCAGGATGCCGATATTTCCGTAAGTATGGGACAGATCCGTTATCAGGGAACGATCACGGGAGATCTGGATGCGGACTGCTCTATGGGGCAGATCGATCTGGAATTGACCGGATATATGAAGGATCACAATTATGAGGTCAACTGCTCTATGGGAGAGGTTAATCTGGACGGGGAATCCGTGAGCGGGTTGGCGGGCACACGTAAAATCGATTTTAACGCAGCGAGTGATTTTGAAATAGATTGCAGTATGGGCGGTATCAGCGTGATATTCAAGGAACCGTAAAACGAGTGTTTTTTATCCTATAGGAAATTTCTCTGTCCCAAAAGAATCGCATAGAGATTCTCTGAAAGAGTTTGCGCTCCGCAAACTCTTTTTTATTCTGCCGCCGAAACCTTCAGAAACTTTTCGGTATGAATCGCGGTCGGAAAGCTTTCAAAATCAATGACTTAGGAAAACGCTGATTTAGTCAGTGTTTCCCTGAAGCAGAAACTATGCTATAGTATAAATAGCTGAGAGTCCACATTGTAAAGTCTTCTGAGTGGACGGGAATGGAGCGCGGAATGGTGAGAGAGGGGGCGGTGCACCATGGTTTCACTGGAGAATATTGCTGATTTCTACTCAAAATACAAAAAGAATCTGGAAGCGGAATCCGAGATTGTCAATGAGCTGTTATTTGCGCCGGATCAGGAGATATGGGTTGAAAAGCTAAAGAGAAAAAGCCGGTCCATGCGGTATCTGTACATTGAGAACGAGGCGCTCCTGAATTTGTATGTCCGTCCTTTTCTGGATGAGAACGCCCTAAATGATAAGCTGGCGGCTGAATTTCTTCATCAGGTGCGCGAGGCAGAAAAAGAATCCTGTGAGGATGATCTGGCGTTTCGGGAGGTGGCAGAGACACTCGGGCGCTATTATAAACGGAAATATGATGAGTCGGGAAAACGCGATAAACAGGCGTTTGGCGGGTATATATGGGCGTGCAGTCTGCTTGGCGGCTATTATAACCGCGGCTTTGAGATGAGCGACGGTAATGCGAGCCTTGCCTGCTTCGGCGAGGTGAAAAAGCTACGTGCGCATTACTTTGAAATAGAAGATTTTGAGCTGCGCAGACGCATCATCTATTCCTTTTATAATTACGTGATGGTAAGTCTGAATTTTGCGCTTGTCGATGGGGACGACCTCATGAAACTGTTGGACGAGGCGATTTCTTTTTATGAAGATAAAAAAGTACGTGCGCTGGACGGCGGGCATTTTGATTTTGATGCGCTCTGTCGGCAATTAAAGTGTAATACGATCGGCAATTTCCTTATGAACCATGACCGCAGGGACTTGACGCAGGACATTTTGCTTCGATGCAAGGAAGTGCTTGGGAGCTGTTATGAGGAGCAGCTTAAGGGAAAATCGAATCCCTATGAAATGGAGGCCGGCATCTACTGCGGTTATCGGCGCTGCCTGTTTTTTCTCGGAGAAATTGACTGTACGGAATACATAGAGGATTATAAGCGGTTTTGCGATTATGTGATCGCGCAGGATTCGTTTGATGAACGGGCGGAGCGTGATTTTTGGAACGGCCGTCTGTTTCAGGTTGCCAATGAACATCTGCCCGCCATTATTAACGCGATATCGGAATATGCGGACGAATATCATGGAGATCGGACAGTCAGGGATGCGTGCGTTGCGCAGTATTTGAACGTACTTCGCCGGATGCCGCGCGCATGCGGGGCAAACTTTGTCAATGATGTGGTATCGGAATCGCTGCTCTCCATTTTGAATCTATTGTCTGACCAAGAGATTGATCTTTCATTTTTTATCCGTTCGACAATATGGCGGGATGAGATGACATTGATCCATGGGGCATTGGTAGGGCAGCTCGCACGTCGGGTTTTAAGGACGGTCTTTGAAGAAAAACCGGAGCTGATGATCGGCGAGCTTGGCTGCGGCTCCGTCGTGGATGTGCTGGAAAACAGGGAGCGGCTGACGTCATTTGTCAGCAATGCGGCGCAGCTTTTTGACATCGGGAAGATAAAGCTTGCGGGCATTGTCGGCAAGCGGTCGCGCAGGTGGACGGAGTGGGAAAAAGAAAAAATGCTCCGGCATCCGCAGTTCGGCTATGAGATGATCATGAAAGCACCACAGCTTGCTCCGTATGCGGATATTGTGCTGGGACATCACAAGTCCTATGACGGGAAAACGGGGTATCCGCTGAACTTTGATAATACCGTGTCCGAACATCGTTTTTTCATTGAACTGATTCATATCTGTGATTTTTTGGAAGCCGAGACCGTGCAGATGGGTCATGCGAATACAAAGTCCGGTCTGTTTCGGAAGTGTCTGGATGAACTGAAGCTTGGAAGCGGGACACGGTATCAGCCGGAGTTGGTGGAACTGATCACGGAGGATCCGGCACTCAAAAAGGATTTATCCTATTTGCTGAGTGCGGGACGAAGCCGTATCTATTATGGGATTTACCAGAGTGCGGTTCTTGACCGGAATAAAGACGAAAGTGGTGAGCAGGAGGAAGAGACCGGGACGAATGACATGGAATTGTCGTTCGTGATGGAGGACATTCATGCGCTGCTTACGTCGTTTGCGGATTTGCAGCATGTCGGTATGGAGATCATATCGGGCGGTGCGCGCATGTTTTATACGGACGGCTGCAATGTGGCGGGAAGGAAGCGTTATGAGGTGCAGATGGAGGGAAGCCGGGGGAAAATAGCGACTCTTGCGGTTTACACCGATGCGTGGAACGAAACGCTCGCGTGCCATATGAAGCGGCTTGCGGATACCTGCGTGCTTTTAGTGGAGCAGCAGCGAAGGACGCAGGAAATCATCAGGCACTATGAGAGTGAGAGGGAAAAGAAGGATGTGTTGTTGGATACCGTTCAGGAAAGCGGTGTGGAGAGCGACAGCGTTGTGCGGGTGCTCTCACGCGATATTCTGCTCCTGCTGCGTGTCGATATGCTGTCGGGCAACTGCCGTGTCATGCATCGCGGCAGTCAAAGACTGTTTGGCGCAATTCAGGGAGAGCGGTATGAGCAGTTTTTGAAAAATCTATCCGACATGGTATCGGAGGAGGATTGGGCGATGGCACGCCAGAAGCTTCGTCTCAATAACCTGTCAAGTACGTTTATGGAAAATGACGGTATCATGAAGCTGGAGCTTCGTGTGCGGATGAAAAAGCGATGGAATTGGATTCAGATTTCCTGTACGCAGGCGGCAGAGCGCGGCGCTGTACCGAGCGTCATGATGGTGACAATCCGGGATATTCATGAAAGCAAGCAGAAGAGCGAACAGCTCAATCAGGCGTTAAAGGGAGCCTATCAGGCGGCGGAGGACGCGAACCGCGCCAAGAGTATTTTTCTTTCCACGATGTCCCACAATATTCGTACGCCGATGAACGGCATTATGGGAATGATCGAAGTTTCGCGCAGAAATATCCAAAATACACAGGAGCTGGAAACGTGCCTGAACAAAATGGAGGATTCGTCCCGCTATCTGCTCGGACTGATCAATGATGTGCTCGATATTTCCATGATCGAGAGCGGGAAACTGGTGTTACATGAGGACATTTTTTCCATAAAGCAATTGATGGATACGGTCGATGTGATCTGCCGTCCGAGAGCGGAGCGCAAATCACTGATCTTTGATACGCATATTTATCCGATGACAGCGGATAAGGTCATCGGGGCTTTTCTGCATCTGCGCAAGGTGTTAGTGAATCTGGTCTCAAACGCGGTCAAATATACGCCGTCCGGCGGGCGGATCCTTGTCAATGCGGAGCAGCTCCCGGCGGACAATGACGCGGAAGCCTGCTACCGTTTTTCCGTGATCGATAACGGGATTGGTATTTCCCAGACATTTCTCAGCCGGATCTTTGAGCCGTTTACCAAGGAGGATGATTCGGCGTCTGCGGAATTAAACGGTACGGGGCTTGGGCTTTCCATCGTGCATTCACTTGTGGAAAAAATGCACGGAAAGCTGGAGGTACAGAGTGAGCCGCAGAAGGGAAGCTGTTTTACTGTGCTTGTTCCGATGAAAAAAGCGGATGCGGATGCCAAAGTGCAGCCGTTTGGGGGAATCAAAAAGACAAAAACGGCGGATCGCGATAAGAGAAAAAGATTTGCGGGGTGCCGGATTCTGCTTGCGGATGACAATGACTTGAACCGTGAGATCGCGACGGAGCTGCTTTCAGGGCTTTCCATTCAGGTTGAGACAGCGGTCAACGGAAAGGATGCGTACGATAAGCTGTTGAATAATCCGACTTATTATTATGATTTAATCTTGATGGATATTCAGATGCCGGTCATGAACGGCTATGAGGCGGCGGAGGCGATCCGAAACATAGACAGCGATTATGCGATGTGCATTCCGATCATTGCTATGACCGCGAACTCCTTTGTGGAAGATATGAAAAAGTCGATTGACAGCGGCATGAATGAGCATATCACAAAGCCGATCAATATGGCGATGGTGACGGCCGTGCTGGAACAATGGCTCCCGGAGAAGACGAGTGTGCCGGATGATGCGCCGCAGTAGGAAAATCGGTTTTTAGAGATCATAGAACAGGATAATCGTTGGAAACCTAACTTTCAGAGATCACAGAGACAGGTCATTGCCGGTATTTTAAACTGGCATGGTAAAAAAAACACAATTTGGCAGTTTCATTATATCCACTTGCGCGTATGATGGGAATAAGTCAATCGTGTGTCAAACATCGATTGCAGGTATTGACATCATACGCGTTTTTGTCATGGATGATTGATCAAGGCAGAGGAGGAGTGAGTGGATATGAGTGAGAATGTGACAGCAAAGAAAAGTTATACGCTTCTCATGGTCGGCGCGGTACTGCTGATCATGGGCGTTGTCTTTTCTGTATATGCATACCGGACCAGCTATAAGGAATCGGTCGAATACGGGGAGTGGGTCAGTGAGATCAAGGAAGAGATCAAGGCGATTGAAGCGGGAGAAGCTTCGGGAGATCTTGCGGAGCTGAATTTGTGGAAAGAACAGCTTTCCGAGAAAAAAGCGTCAAAGGAGAAGCCGTATGCCTACGGCCTGACCCTTGTTTTTTTCAGCATTCTGTTGACGGGAAAAGGAATCTACAATGTCATACGGGGCGTATCGGGAGCAAAGCCGGACATAAAGCGTTTAGCGCAGGCAGGACTGCTGGCAGCGCTCTGCTATATCGGGTTTGCGTTTTTTAAGATTGATATTCCGGTCGGAACGGAAAAGACCGCGTTTCATTTCGGCAATGTGTTCTGCGTGCTGGCAGCGCTTCTGATCGGCGGATTTTGGGGAGGGCTCGCGGGAGCGGTCGGCATGACGATCGGTGATCTGACGACTGCTTATGTGACGAGCGCACCGAAGACCTTTTTATTAAAGCTCTGCATTGGGCTGATCGTCGGATTGGTCGCGCATTGCATTTTCAAACTGAGTCGTTCTCATTCACCCAAATATGTATTCGGGGTGACGCTGTTTGCGAGCGTGTGCGGAATGGGATTTAATATTGTCGCCGACCCGATCGTCGGATATTTTTATAAGACATATCTGTTGGGCGTGCCGCAGGATTTGGCGAAGACGCTTGCTAAGATCAGCGCGGTAACGACGAGCGTCAACGCTGTTGTCGCCGTCATTGCGGCAACCGTATTTTATGTAGCGCTTCGCCCCGCGCTGCGAAAGGCAGGTCTGTTTGTGGCGATGCAGAATGAGGAATGAGGGGATAAGAGGACAGAGGGAAAGACAGCACCGCGGACAGGGAATGACCGTTTGCGGTGCTGTCTTTTTGACTTGTAGGAAATTTCTCAGCCCCAGAACGCGCAGCGTTCTTTTTTATGCCATGGGAAATTTCTCAGCCCCAGAACGCGCAGCGTTCTTTTTTATAAGGCAGTCTTCCAAAATCCGTGCAGATTGCAGTAGGCATAGACAGCGACCGCCTCATCGTCCGGTGCGACGGCAAATTCCGCCGTCGGTTCGTTATCCGGCGAGAAGCGTCGAAACTGTCCGCCCTTTTTGGTCTCTAAAAAAATCCATTCAATGCTGTGCTCGGCGCTCATCGGGTGAAGCACGCTTCCGACGCGGACCTGAATGCGGCTGCCGTCCTTTGTCACCTCGGGTAGGTGCTTTTCTCCCGCACCTTCCGCCTGAGAGCTGTCTAAGAGCGTGAATGCGCCCTTTGCGCATTGCAGAGCTTTTTCTTTTTCGCCGGATACAAGATAGAATACGGCGTTTTCACATGCTGCAAATATCGGTTCCATTCTTTGCGCTCCTTTCTATTTGCACTGGCAGCCGTCTGCGAATGGGGAAAGCTCCAAGCGGATGAAATATCCCTGATCGTGGTCGCAGACTGGGCATTGCTTCGGTGCGGCTTCACCCTCGTAAATGTAGCCGCAGTTTAAGCAGATCCATCCGGTTTTTACATCTGAGACATACAGTTTCTTTTCCTCAAGCCACTGCGCGAAACGTCCGAACCGGTCGCCGTGGTATTTTTCAATTTCGGCGATCATGTGAAAGGATGCCGCGACGCGCGCAAAGCCTTCCTCCTTCGCTTTGTCTCCGAAACGCTTGTACACGTCGTCATGTTCTTCGTATTCGTTGTGCTGCGCCATGCGAAGCAGCTTGGAAAGATCTTTGTCTAAGTCGATCGGATAGCCGCCGTCGATATGAATGGTCTCGCCTGCAAGCTCCTGCAAGTGTTTGTAGAAAATTTCCGCATGTTCTTTTTCCTGCGCGGCAGTATACAAAAACACCTGCGCAATGGCGTGCTCCTTTTGCTTTTCAGCCTGCTCCGCGCCGAACGTATAACGGTTTCTCGCCTGACTTTCGCCTGCGAATGCGCGCATGAGGTTCTCTTTGGTCTCGCTGTCCTTGAAATTGACTGCCATGTTACCGATACTCCTTTCTTGATGAAAAAGATGATGCAAACCTATAAGTAGGGATTTGCCGATTTTTCTTTCAGACAGAGAAAACGTCTGTCCACTTCGTTCTGAAGTTCCTCGACGATGTCATGGTATTCCTCACGTAGTAAATGCTTTGTGCGTCCCATCATGGAAAGCCAGTCCAACACGGGGATTTTCTTGTTTTTTTCGCCGGGATCATAGTTGAGCGTGGTATTGCCGCGTTCCGATTCATAGAGAGGAAAAAAGCAGCAGTCCACGGCGGCGGCAATGACGCTCCGCTCCGATTCGGGCTTGTCGTTCCAGTTTAAGGGACAGGCGGACAATGCTTTCAGATACGCGGTGCCCTGCGTCTTAGCGTACCAAGCCGCTTTTGCCGCTTTTCTGATGAAATCCGCAGGATCGGACTCCGCGGCGGTTGCGACATAGGGGATGCCTGTTGCGGCCATGATCTGCGGCATATCCTTGTGAAAAAAGGATTTGCCGTACTGTGTTTTTCCGACGTGGGACGTTGCGCTCCTTGCACCCTTGGGAGTCGAGTAGGATAGCTGGTATCCTGTGTTCATATAGCCGCCGTTGTCGTATTCAAACAAAAGCAGCTTATGACCGCGCAGAGCCGTTCCGATGGCTGAGCCCATACCAATATCCATGCCGCCGTCCCCGCTGACCATGATAAAAAGAATGTCTCCCGGGGGAAGCTCTCCTTTTTGCTGTTTTCGACAGCACATTTCCGCCAGCCCGCTCAATGTGGCCGCGCCGCTTTGAAACAGGTTGTGTAAATACGGAACCTTGAAGCTCGTTTTCGGATACGGCGTTGTGACGATCATGCCGCAGCCTGTCTGAAACAATAATACGACCGGATCTTCGATGGCGCGCAGCAACAGATTCAGATTGACGGGAATACCGCAGCCCGGGCAGGCGCCGTGTCCCGGCGCGATCCGTTTCGGTATTTGCGTCGTGGCGCCGAGCTGCCCGCCCTGTACAACCGCTTTACCGTCCTTTTCCGACACCTGTGTCAATCCAAGCTGCGTCCGCTCCCTCGTGAGCGGGGCAAAGAACTCGGAGCGGCAGGGGGTGGGAGTCGGGCTGTCTGCGCGCTCGATACCGTAATAGTCAAAATCCGGCGTGTCAGAATCCTCCGCCATTGCAAACATGCGCAGCGCGTCCTCCACATAGAAATCCCTGCCGCCCAAGCCGTACACGACACTTTTTACTGCGAGCGTCAATCCTGCACGCTGCAGAGCGGCGCGTACCTCTAAGGACAGATTTCCGCCGCCCGCGCCGTAGCTGTCCTGCCTGTCCGCCACGAGAAGCCGTCTTGCCGAACGGCATTTTGAGCAAAGTTCTTCATAAGGGAACGGGCGAAGCAGATGAAGCGTCAGTACGCCGACTTTCTTTTTTTGCCCGCGCAGCAGATCCACCGCTTCAAGCGCCGTGTCAAAGGAAGAACCGAGCACGATCAAAAGTGTTTCCGCATCTTCATGACAGTAGCCCTCCACCGCTTCATACGAGCGCCCGGAGTGTGCGGCATATTCGCAAAACAGCGTCGGCAGGGCTGCCGCGGCCTCGTTCATGGCAAGATGAAGCTCATGGCGGTTGCGGATCAGGTCGGGTTCATTCATATATGACCCGACCGTTAAGGGGTGTTCGAAATCAAAAAAAGGATGCGGTTCGCTGCGCCTGCCGATATAGGCGCGTACGCTGTCATCGTTCGCAAACCGTTTACACCGCCGTTTCTGATGACTTGTGAAAAAGCCGTCAAAGGCGACGACGGCCGGAAGCCGTACCTGCTCCGCCAGCTTGAGTGCCATGAGATTGAAGTCATAGACCTCCTGCGCGCTGTGGGCGAAAAAGATGATCCATCCGGCATTCAGCATATACATAATATCGCTGTGATCCCCCTTGATGGACAGCGGACCGGAAACCGTGCGGCATGCTACGTTCATGACCATCGGATATCGTGTGCCGGACTGTACGGGGAGCTGCTCTAATGCGTATAAAAGACCGTTTGCGCTCGTTGCGTTAAATACACGCCCGCCGCCGACGGATGCGCCGTAACAGATGCCTGCCGCGCTGTGTTCGCCTTCCGCCGCGATCATGATCAGGTCTGTCTGTCCCTGCGCGCGCATCTGGTCTAAATTCTCCGCAATCTGTGTGGATGGCGTGATGGGATAGTAACCCATTAAGTCATAGCCGATCTGGCGTGCGGCAATTGCCGCCATTTCATTTCCGCTTGCGTATTCGATCGTTTGTTCCGTGGATGCCATGTTCGTTCTCACTTTCCGGAGATAATCTATGTTACAAAGGATGGTTTGTTATGATTGTGGCGGGCGTGTTTTGCAGAGCTTGCTGCCTTGCGGCTTATACTTCGCCGCCTTCGATCCTCTTTTCGGTCAGGTAGGATTCTGAGGTGATATACCCGTCGGCGCCCGTTTTTTCGTAGTAGTCGGGTTTGCGGATCAGTTCCTGATTCGGCAAAAACCATTCCTTATGAGGATGCTCGGACTCCAACCCCTTTATGAGAGCCTGTGTTGGGCATACTTGAACGCAGCGCAGACATCCCTTACAATGGTAATAGTCAAGCCCTCGATTTACCATCATTTCCCTGTCGCGATACATACCTTTTTCAAATTGAAAAACCATGTCGGGGCAGGTCGAGTCGCATAGTCCGCAGTTGATGCAGCGCTCCTGTATAAAAAGAGGAATGTAGCCCTGTCTGGATGGTGAAAGATCGTTCGTGACACTGTTTCCGAAGTGCGGATTTAATCCGCCGGCCGGCATGGGGGAAGCAGCTGTGGGGGGAGCGGAAGCGTCGCTGCCGCCTGCGTCGCCCGTCGTGCTGCCTGAAGTTGTTTTGTTCGCTGTACCCGTAGGTTCTTTTGGCATTGCAAGAAGCTTGGCCGCCTCATAACCGCCGCGTAATCCGGCGAGATTGGCGGCGAGTGCGTCGGGATATTTCTTTCCCAATGTTTCGCGGCAGATTTCCTCCGCCGATACAAGTGGAATGAATCCCATTGCCTTTACCATTGCGCCGAGCATGACAACATTGATGCGCGAATGCGTTTCCATGGCGATCTGCTGGGCAGGAAGGGTATAGAGCGCTTGAAAATGAATCCGGTGTGAGAGCCCGCCAAGCCTTTTTTCAATTCGGTCGGGTGTGTCTGCCGTATGCAGGATGATCACGGTGCCCTTCGTGCAGCCGGCTAAAACGCCGGGATCCGATAATAGTGCGTCATGAAAAATACAGAGCAGATGCGGGTGAACGACGGGCGAATGGACGCGGATGTCTTTATCCCAATCGCAATAACGGATATATGCCGTGACGGGCGTCCCTGTCTTTTCTGAGCCGTAGCTGGAAAAACTTGCACTGTTTAGATGCAGATGGTGCAGACCGAGCTCGCCGAGCATTTTGCCGCACAGATTTGCGCCGAGTCCGCCGATGCTTTCCAAACGGATTTCATAATTGCCCATGTCGTTTACCGCGGGCAGTCGAACCGGTTCTGTCATAATCGTTCCACACCTTTCCGGGCATGCGAAGCGCGGTAACCTGCCGCGCTCGTAAGCCTTACTCTTTTTGCAATGATATAGGATGAGAAAGAAGAATTCTGTTGTTTGGAAGTATAGACGTTTTTTGGAATTTCATACAGGAAAAAAGAATGGAACATGTTTGATTTATTTTTGATACGCGCGCAATTGTGCCCTTAACCGTTCCAGTTCGGCGCGGAGCGCGTTGCTTTCGGCATCTTTTTCGGCAATGGTATTGTCTTTTTCGGCGATCGCTTTTTCTTTTTCCTCAAGAGTTTTCTCTGCTTCTACAAGCTGCTCCTTTATTTTCTCCCAGTGTTTCCGTTCGGCAGCAGCCTCCTGCATGCG
>JAAUZV010000017.1 GCA_014804425.1 Lachnospiraceae bacterium | reverse complement strand
TTATTCATGATTTTAGGCCGAGGGGATGACATAGACTTGGAAGCTTATCTATGAGAAAAAGAAAATAAAAGAAAAAGCGAGTTAACAAGAGAAAAATAAAGATTATTATGGGAGGAAGATCATGGAGATAGAGACAAGGCAAATTGACGATAAACCATTAACGATCATTATTGAATATCCCATACTGGATGCAAAAACCAAAAAACTGATCAAAAAAATCGAATCTCTTGATCTTATGATCAGCGGCAATCGCAATGGAAATCTTTTTCAAGTGCATATATCGGATATTTACTACGTGGAATCATTGGAAAGAAAAACTTTTTTATACACAAAAGACGAAGTCTATATGACGGATAAAAAATTATACGAATTAGAGGAAGCGTTAAGAGAGGCCGGAATCATACGAATCAGTAAATCCTGCTTAATGAATGTGGATATGCTTTACAGCATAAGGCAGCTGATGAACAGCCAGCTCGAAGCGACATTGCTCAATGGTGAAAAGCTGATTGTTGCAAGAACCTATTTGAAAAGCATTAAAAATACTTTAAAGGAGGTCTCATGGTGTTAAAAGAAATATTGAAAAAAACATTTCTATTTGCAGCAATCATCATTTTAGTGGTATTTTTGTTGTCATTTTTCTCGATTGGAATGACACCGGAAATATTGCTTGTATTTGAGATTTTTATTTTGTCCTTTTTTGTTACTGTCATTCAGCATTTTGTAAAGAAGGCCATATGTACTTATTTTTTTATAAATATTTTGGTTGAATATGTTTCCATCTCTGTTTTCGTTTTCTTATACGGATATTTTGTTGAATGGTTTTTTAAATCAAATTGGTGGATGGCGTTTGTGTATGTCGCAATCGTATATGTTCCGGTTTACTTTCTTGATATGGCGGTTGTGAAAAGAGATATTGACTATATCAATGCACAACTGGAAAGGAGACGGAAAAGCAATGACAAAATCTAATGACGGGAAGCAGTTGGTTCTGTTTTTTATGATTACGCTTGCATGGACATGGAGCTTTGGATTTGCTCCTGTTTTTATGGGAATAGAGGGAACCCCGTTAGGAACATTCTTATTTTATTTTGGCGGTGGCGCGCCGTCTGTGACGGCATTGTTTGTCGTATTTTTGACCTATTCAAAAGAACAGCGAAAAGATTATTTTATGCGTTGTTTTAGCTTCCGGTATATGGGAATAAAATGGCTCGTCTTAATCGTTTTATTCTTCACATTGATCTCGATTGCAGCAATTTGGTCCGGTGTGTATTTATTGGGTTATGAAATGCCGGGAATGCATGGTATTCACGCGATCATACAAAATCCGTTAAACCTGTTTTTGGTATTGTTCTTTTCTGTGATATCCGGCCCCTTAAATGAGGAATTCGGGTGGAGGGGGTATGCACTGGATCGATTGTTTGTCAGATTCGGGTTTACGAGGGCTACTTTGCTTTTAGGTTTTATTTGGGGCGTCTGGCATTTGGCTTGGTTTTTTACACCGGGTCAGGCACAGTACGATTTGCTCCAAAATTCTTTATTTGACGCGGTGATGTATCTGCCAAGTGTTATGCTTCTTAACTTTGCTGTTTCGTATATTTACATAAAAACAAAAAGAAGTATTTTGGCAGGCGCATTGGTACATATGTTTGCAAATTTATTGGGAAGTCAGCTTCTTTCTCCCTATTCCGCCGAAATCAGCATGACAATACGATATACAAAAATGCTCTTTTGCGGTTTCCTTGCGTTATATTGTATTTTTTCAAAGAAATTTCAGGAAGAATATCATAAGCTGTTTTGACTTGCGCAAAAGCATACTATAGATACTTTTCTATTGTTCCCTGCTCTATGACCCTTTTTCCCAAAAGAGTGATCGCCTGCTTCGGACAAGCATTGACACAGCGATAGCACATAGTGCAGCGATCTCCTGCTTTCGCCAAATTGCACTCCATACTCAAATTTTTCATTGGGCACAGCGATACGCATTTGCCGCAGCCGACGCACTTATGCGGGTCCACTTTTATTCGATCGGTATAGTGTCTCGTTTTATGCGAAAAATATAAACGCTGCCCAAACAATCCGGCCAAATGATAGAGCAGGCCAATTCCTTCCCTCGGCGGTTTCCCGTTTTTTATGTTTTCCACCGCGCTGTCAATTTTCTTTTCCGCCTGCCTGACAAGCTCATTGTTTTTTTCAAAAGAACGCTTGAGTGCCCTTTCGTCGGCAATGCTGTCCGGCATTTTTAAATGGAGACCACCTGTAATCCGCGCGCCATGCTTGCGGAGGCGCCTTCCTAAAACACCTGCACCGTCGCCGCTGAACAAGCCCATCGTTGCGATGACAAAGATTTTTTTACCCCGCCATAAATGCCGATTCCCTTCTATAAAGTCTCTCAGCATTTTGGGAATATTGCTGAATTGCACAGGGTAGGAAAAAACGATCTCCTCGTTTTGTTTAACGAATTCCGTTATCCTTTCATCCTCTAGTGCATATGCTTTTGCTGTTTCGTCGTATTTACAAAGAAACCGCTCCAGCGCATATTTGGAATTTCCGGTTCCGCTGAAATAGATTCCGATCATGTCGCTCCTCTCTCATTGTTCAAACAGTAACCTCAACCTGATTTCCCTCGACCGCAACAACGCAGCTCTCATAGCACCCGTCGCCGGTCATCCTGGGACCGCTGACGACTTCGTATCCGTCATCCTTCAGCCTCGCCGTTAGCGAATCAACCCGCTCTTTACTCCCAAGACTAAAAGCAATATGAATATAGCCTGTTCTTTGAATGGATTTTTCAGCATCCTCCATATCCGGTCTATTCATGATCTCTAATCTCGCACCATCGTCAAAAGATAGAAAATACGATTTGAAGTCGGTTTTCTTGTTATGATATCCATCATTGGCGCTTGCTTCAAAATACGCTTCAAAAAACTGCTTTGCCGCTTCCAGATCATTTACATACATTGCAATATGCTCTATTTTCATCATGTACTGCCTCCTCACATGCTTTGATGATTATTATCTTTCATTTTATGGCGCTCATGGGTATCTTTTATTTTTTCATTTACTTTGCCACATATTTCTGATTCGGGCTATGCGGTTTATCCGGTATTGTCATCTTCAGCCTGCCCATTTGAATAAGCGGTTTTAGATACCGTTTCGTAAAATTCTTTATATCCTTATATTCCAAAAATGCCATAATCTCATTTTTACTTCTGGGCTCACTGCAATATACCAAAATCCTATCTTGGGGGGTATCTTGGGGGGTGTCTTGGGGGGTATCATTGTCATAAACCGCAGATACTCTTTCCAAGAATTTTTTATTTTTTATAGTTGCATATACCATAAACCCTTCTGTTTGATATTCCGGTTCAGGCAATCCTGCTTGTTTCATCTCAAAATACATTCGGTCAACGCCCTCACCAAATTCACGAACATACTCATATTCATGAAGCATTCCTGCAATTTTCGGATTCCTTGAAAAATGCATTTCTCTCATATTGTTCAAACGTACAATTCCCGGGAGTGTGCCCGGACTTTCTACCGTAATATGATCGTCAAACATCTTAATCTGAATATCAGTACCTTTAATGCTATAATCGCGATGCGCAATCGCATTGATAATCATTTCTTTCCATACGAATTCCGGATATTCCGGTTCAGTAACAAATCTGGCATCCGCGCCTAAATAAGTATGCTCTTTTACCTGACTTCGAACAAACTCAATTGTCTTTTCCACCAGTTCCAAAATTCGCCCTTCAAAAATTTTATCTTTCACCACATTCATAGCGGCGCCGACTCTTGCTTCTGTTCCCTCATATCTTATGAAACGCACTCTGGCGCGTTCAAAGAATATCTGTGGTTTTTTACCAAATAATAGAATTGCAGCGCCACTCATTTCCTTTCGCCCGCTAATATCGACAATATATTTTTTGTTTTGCCGTATATATTCCTCTGGGGATTTTAGGTCTTATTCCTTCACATAAAAAACCAGCGTCATTCTCTCGTTGATCTGCTTCGTTTTTCCCGTCCTTCGATACCCCATCTTCTCATACAAATGGCAGTTTCCCGGCTCCTGCAATATGGTATCAAGCTCCCAATTACGGTCTCCGTGCAGCCTCTCCGCGCTTGCGATCGCTTCCTGCGCATATCCGCGATTCCTGAATTCCGGCATAATGAAAATCGGCGAAATCCGTTTCCGGTCGGAATCATTTTTGAAATCCACGACGCGTATCGCACCGGCTTTATGTTCGCCCGCCATAATAAAATAATAATAGGTCTGTGGCTGTTCTAACCGCGCAAGCACTTTTTCAACCGGCTCGCTTCCCGGATTTGTCTCATAATCCTGATACTTTTCCAGCAGTTCCCGAAATGCCTCGATCTGCATGTTCCATATTTCTTCCGCATCCAAAACCGATGCGCGCGCTAAATGAATTTCCATTTTAGATCACTCCTCCACTCCCAATCTCATCAACGCATTCTGACACCATGAAAACAGCAGGAAAAACGCTTCATCAAAGTCAACTTCCTGACCGTTTTGATATTTTAACAGCATGGCAAATACTTCCCTGTCCTGTCCGTTCAGATGGTCGAACAGCTCTGCTTTCGTTGTATAAAACACCCCCTGCTCTAAAAACATCCTATTTTGCAGGATGAAAAATAATGCTTTACAGGTTCCCGGTAATTTCGTTTTATTTTTTTCTCGATCCGCATGTATGTACCGATGGCACAATTCATGATATAGATTTCCGATGCTCAGCTTGATAAAATTTTTTTCATCCTCTAAGGTATACTTCGGAAGCAGCTCCGATAACGTTCCGTAAATATCCTTTGTCGTGTGTAATAAATGGCAAGCCTCCAACGGGTTCCACGCCGCCAATTCGTCTTTTCCGCAAATAAAGCCGCAGGACTTTTCATAATATCCGACGCGTATAACGGCCTCTTTATAGGAATCTAAATCCGAAACGGTCAT
Source organism: Lachnospiraceae bacterium (assembly GCA_014804425.1). Lineage (GTDB taxonomy): Bacteria > Bacillota > Clostridia > Lachnospirales > Lachnospiraceae > DLAJ01. The sequence goes on along the minus strand of JAAUZV010000017.1, from coordinate 85,187 downwards.
ATGGTCAATGACTGCCATAATATCAATATCGCTGTTCTCATTCTGCTCGTTTCTGAGATAACTTCCCTGCAAGCCCACATAAACAAGCCGCTCCCTAAAACTATTTTTAAGAAGCTGTAACAGGCCTTCTATGTAAGATTCTATTTGGAACATATGCTTCACTCCTCCGTATCATTTTAGAATTCCCTCCGTTTTCTTCTCATCGTATCCGCTTCAAACGCTCATCCCATAAATTCGTCGATCCGCTTTAACAACTCCTCATCTTTTTGATAGGAAAAATCGGTCGCATCAATCTCAATAGTCTGACCGATGATCTTTTCCTGTTTTATCCACTCCGCACAACGGACAAAATCTTCTTTCACGTCCAGCGTCGTGCTTAAATGCACCGGATGGCGGTTCTCATTGTTCATGCGGTTCGTATATCTTTGATACAAAACATCCGTATCTCCCCTGAGCACAAGCGTACATACCTCATAATGGTTTTCTCCCGCAATTTCGTGTAATTTTTGCAATTCCGCCTCGTGAAAATTGGCTTCCAGAATCACATCGTTTCCCGTCACCGCAAGTCCGGAAAATAAATGATACAGAATGCCCATCGTTGCATTGGACAGTTTTAGGTTCTCTTCACGATTATGGAATCCGATCGCGTCTCCTAATATCTCTTTGATCGTATCTTTCTGAAATGCAGCGACGCGGTATCTTGCCGATAATATTTTTGAAAAAGTTGATTTTCCCGCCGCGATATCGCCGGTGATCAAAAGCAGTTTTTTCATGTTTTTTCCTCGCATGTTGTTCAACATTCTTTTCGCATAACCCTTTCTCCTCACATCACACTTTTTGTGCAATGACCAACCCATGCTCGCTGTATCCTAAATTACTTCTTTTATCACACAACTCAAAATGAATGTCCATAAATGCGTCAAAATCTTTGCAATTCATGCTCTCCACAATCTCTCTATAAACAAACATCGGACCGTCAACGCCAACATGGTGAAGTATTTTTAAATTCTGTTTTTTCAAGTCCTTTTCTACCAGCTCAGGAGTTGATGAATAAAATAATGTACTATCTTCTATATGTCCCTTTTTCATATAGTTTGCCAGAAAAGAAAAATGATCTTTGTACTCTGCAAAATGCGCCATATAATTTGCGCAACGATTGATATATGCGATCATATATATCCCGCCGGTCTTTAATACTCTTAATGTCTCTGACAGGGATTTTTCTCTGTCTTTCCCATCACACAGATGGTAATAAGAACCCAAATTTAATACAACGTCAAAGCAATTATCATGAAATCTTGATAAGTCCAAAACGTTTCCCTGATATACGTCTTTTAACTTATGATTTTTTTCATTTTCCATTCTTATGTGTGCTACATTTGTTTCAATCAAATCCCCGGCAGTCACATTACACCCCAAATCAGCAAGCGGAAATGAATAAATACCGCCGCCCGCACAGGCATCCAGAACTGACATGTCCTTTTGACAATATTGATTTAAATATTTCATCGTTGTGATAAACTCAATTTTTCCTGACTGCGTGATCAGACGTTGACTTTCATCACAGGCTTTATAGAATTCTTGTATTTCTTCCATCTTCTTAATCTCCTGCCGCTTTTTCCTTTTCATTCAAATCCCGATCACATAATATCTTTCCGCCGGTACTTCACGATCAGAATGCCTGCACCCATTCACTTTTATATCATTATACCATTTTCTTGCAGAAAGACATATCACAATTTACCAATTAACGAATCCTCAAGACATGCAGCTCATGCAGCGCTCTTGTCGCGGCAACATACTGGAGCTTCGCCGTTTTCACACCATCAATTTCACCGGGCGGATTCCATAAGATGACGACATCAAACTCCAATCCCTTTACCATCTGCACCGGAAGAATCGTCACGCCCTCCATCCACTTTCCGATCCATTCCGCCTCCGCGTCATCGCTGCAGATCACGGCAATGCTGCCGTAGCCCTTTTTCTTCACAGAATCCGCAATCCCCTGCGCCCGCTTATACAGGGCTTCCTCATCGGCTTCCCTATACTCCTGCACGGGAATGCCGTGACGGATGACCGGCTCAATCTGATAACGTCCTGAGGATGCTTTTTGTAAAATTTTCCCTGCATACTCCGAGATTTCTATCGTGTTGCGGTAGCTCTTTTTTAAGAGGCGGAACGTGTCCCTCTCACCCGTAAGCACCCACATTCTCATCTCCTCCCAGTCATTCATGCCTGTCTCATAATTGATATTCTGAGAGACGTCCCCCATAATGGTAAAATAGCATCCCGGCAAAAGCGTCCGCAGCACATAATAGATCATCGCGCCGAAATCCTGCGCCTCGTCAATGAAAATCTGCCCGAATTCCTCGTCCTCTTTTTTCTGTTTCACTCGGTAATAAATGAGCGCCATCGCCGCCGCATCGTAAATATCGTATTCTCCTGCGGCCGCCCGCTTTTCATGGAGCGCAAGATCCACATTTCCCGGAAACTTCCTTTCATAATCCGCAAGAAACTCCCCATACAGCGTGCAGACGCTTTTTCCGATTGCCTGATTCTTATAATGCTGTTTATATTCCCTGCATTTTTTCAGAAAATAATCCCGCTCCCCATCGGGGCATAAAAATTTAATCCTTGTCCGCGCGCGCTCGTCCAAGGTGATGAGCAGCCGGTAAATACTGTACTCCGGCGTTTCTTCCCGCAGGCGCTCAATGCTGCTGTCCGTCAGGATCGTTCCCAATTCACGATCCGCAAGCGTCTTCGCCGAAACCGTGTCCCTTCTAAGACGCAGAAGCCATTGCTCCAAATAAAGAATAAAATCCATGCGGCTTCGAACGGAAGCGTCCGGCAGCGGCGCGGTCAGTTTATGCTTTTTTGTCCATTCCTTTTTTAACAGATAGGTGAGCATTTCGTCCATGCGCTTCTGTTTCACATCGTGTACATCCAATTCCGGCAGACCGCTCGTAATATAGGAAAGCAGCAGATCGCTGCCGCCGATAATACAAAACTCATTGGAGGTAAAGCGTTCCTTGTAATTGTAAAGGATATAGGAAATGCGGTGCATTGCGACCGTGGTTTTTCCGCTCCCCGCCACGCCCTGCACCAGAATATTCTTAAACGGGGACTCCCGAATGATCTCATTCTGTTCTTTCTGGATAGTGGCAATGATGTCACCAAGCACCGCATCCTTATTTTGAGAGAGATACTGCACCAAAAGCGCGTCATTTGCCGCGACATCACTGTCATAATATCCCTTCAAAACGCCCTTTTCCACATCGTAAGTCCGCTTCAGATGCAGGTTGATCGGAATCTCGGGACTTTCCGGTCCGTAGTCAGAGACCTTCTCCGGCAGATGATAGCTCCCGTCCCCGATCTCATTCTCGTAATAAACACTGGAGATCGGCGCACGCCAGTCCGCGATCACAACATCCGTCTTATTGCGGAAGATACCGTTCTTTCCGATATAAACCTTCTCCTCATGGGCGGTTTCTTTGTCCAGATAATCAATCCTTCCGAAATAAGGATTCTCATACGCCGCACGGTTTTTCTTCAACTGACTTAACGCGTGTTCCTCCAGACTCGCGCTCGTCATCATCTGGTTGTAAAGCTCCACGTCACCGCCCTGCATCGCCCGAAACAGCGCCTGTGTTTTTTGATGCCGTTCCTCAAATTCCGCCTCGTATCCCGCGGCATTTTTACGGATCAGCTCCCTGCATGCGTCAAAATGCTTCTGTTCCTCCTGCCGTTCCCTGTCCATCTTCTGCCTCCCTTTCTGTACTGCCACCTGTTTCATCTGCAAAGAATCACATCACGATTTTTACAGAAATGAGAAATATACGATGAGTACACAAAAAAGTATACAGAAAAAATAAATTATTACTAGACTTTTATTTTGAAGTGTGGTAGAGTGTATATACAAGTTGTGCCTGAAATTCTTTTTTGAATTTCGGGTTTTTTTATTCGTTTTTTCGTTTTCTAACAAAAGTATCCGCGTGCCGCAAAATTCTTCCGGCATCACGATATTTCCCATACAACAAAAAGGAGGCCTGCCGACCTCCTTTTTTATCAGACGCTATTTCATTGAAACCTCTTTTTAATCAGAAACTCTGTTTAAGGTGAAATCATCCACCGTTCCCCAGCTCTGCATATTACACTTCATGCGCACACCGAAGATCAACGTACCGTCCGTGACCTTGATGTCCGTGATCGTCGGAACTTTCCAGTCCACCCATGTCGTTACCATAAACGGCTCTGTCCGCTCTTCTCCATCAACAATTACATATAATTCCATTTCAGAATCTGCAGACACATCTCCGCCCTGTGCATATACTAAAAGCTGATAGGTTCCCGGCTCTAAGTCCGTGAGCTCCTGCTCAATGGAAAATTCCATATCGGAATCCTCTGACCAGAAGTGGAATGCAACCTCGCCGGTATAAGCGTCGTCCGCCTTTACCTGGAAATCCGTCGGATTCGTATCGCCCGCATAGGTCACCTTCCACATGGACGTATCGGCATCCTCAAAGCCCGGATTCAAAGCATGATTGAGCATAATGACCTCAATCTGGCAAGTAACCTCTGTGCCGTCTTCGAGCGTACCCGTCACCTCATAGGTACCGCCCACGTTCGTATCGATCGCAGCAAGCTGTTCCTCATTCCATGTCACAGCCGCCTGCTCATTTGCCGAGCGGTCATTATAGATCACAGGAATCGTCTCAGGAAGCGATAAGGTGCCGCCCACATCGCAGACAACATTCACTCCGGGAATGTCATCAATTGCCAGAGGTGCGGTCGAACCATACCTTAAATACTTAAATACATTTAAGGATGCAAGAGGATAACCGTTAAAATCAAACATTGCCTGATTGTCCCAAGAGCTGCCGCCGTAATATAAGCCGGCATCCTCCGGATCATAATCACCCGCATAGCTGCTTGCCCAGCCGCTTCCGAATTCTTCCCAGATCGGGGAATTATCCTCCGTTGCCTTGCCGACCGGAACCCATGCTCCTTCCCAATAAAAGATACCGAGCGCGCCCGCCTCATTTGCATCCTCGCAAATATCGCGGATCATGGTCGCCTGACTCTGCACGGTCGCGGCATATCCCTCAACCAGATCGTCCGTACCAAGGAAGCTGTTGCCACAGCCGTCGCCGTCCTCGGAAGTATAGCAGTAAGAGGTCTCGGCGATCATTGCCTCTTTTCCGTAATTTTCCCGGATATTCCGGACAACCTCCTGCATATTTTCATTGGTTCCATCCCAAAACGGATAATAGGATAATCCGAAAATATCATAATCCACGCCGGAATCCGCGAGCTTCGCCGCGATCCCGTCTATTTCATCCGGCTGATTAATATGCGTATAATGTACAACAACCTGAATGTCCTTTCCGTATTCCTCGGATATTTCACGCACCGCACGGCTTCCCGCGTGTAACAGCTCCATGACATTGTCAACATCCGTTTCACCGGACATTCCGTTGTTGATCTCGTTTCCGATCTGTACCATGCCTACGTTAACACCGGCATCTAAGATTTCCGTAAGGCTTTCCTTTGTAAAATCATAAAGTGCATTACACTTTTCTTCGACGCTCATGCCCTCCCATGCCTTCGGCGCATGCTGCCTCTTCGGATCTGCCCAAAAATCGGAATAATGGAAATCAATGCAGACCTTCATGCCGTACATGGTCGCACGTCTTCCGAGCTCGACTGCTTTCGCAACATCATTATTGCCGCCGCCGTATCCGTTGCCGTTTTCATCGTAAGGATCATTCCATACGCGCAGGCGGATATAATTGACGCCCGACTGTGCCATCGTCATAAAGACGTCCTGCTCCTCGCCGTCATAGTTATAATATTTGACGCCGCTGTTTTCCTCAACAAGTACGATCGACGCATCCATGCCGCGGATAAAGTCATCGGAAATATTTTCGATCGGCGCAATAAAAATCTCGGATTCTTCCGGTCCGTCCGGCAGCGCAAATGTGGTGATCTCAAACGTATCAGACTGTGCCGCGTCGTCCGTTTCCTGCTGTGATGCTCCCTGTGTTCCATCCTGTTCCTGACCCTCGGCGGACGCCGGTGTTTCCGCTGGCGTCTGCGCTCCCGTTTCGGAGTCCGTGTCCTTTGATCCGCATCCTGACAAAGCAGCAATGCAAAGACTGACGCTGATACCGAAAGCCGTTAATTTTTTTCGTAATCGCTTCATCATACTGATCCTCCCTGCAGACAATTCTGCCTCCCAATTTTAACTTCTTTACTCTTTTACAGATTTTATCTATAATCAATCTTATAGATAAAAAATATTATAGGTAATTCGCATTTCGCACAGCAATATCGGAATGCGATTTGAATGGTTGTATTTGTATCATATTCGGGAATAGCGTTTGTGGAGGGTTCTCTTTATGGAACAAGATACCAAATTAGATATGTTAGCGGCGCTGGACAGCCGCGATTCCTCAATTAATGTGCAAAACGGCGAGAGCGATTTCAGCCGCTTTTATCATATGAATGTACCTCTCCAGCTTACGCTGGAATACTGCGACGGTTCACAGCCCGGGGATTTTGTGAATATCGTTACCCTGTCCCCCACGAAAGCCGTTCTGTATCAGGAATCCCTCGCCCAGAAAAACACGCCCTATGCAAAAAACGCGCCGCATTTCCACGACTTTTTTGAATTTGTGATTGTTTTGGAGGGAAGTATCATACAGAAGATCGAGGGAACGGAATACCTTTACGCCGCCGGCTCCTGCTGCCTGATCAATCGGAACCTGCGCCATATGGAATATTATCATTCCAAAAGCAGGATCCTGTATATCGGTCTGACTCCCGATTTTGTTACAGATCTGTTTGCCTCCGTGCAGAACTCGCTGTTTCCGAATGAAAAAGAAATCTGCAACAGCATTCTGTACCGGTTTGTCACTTCCGATTTGAAAGAACCGGGAAAACGTGCTTATCTTGACTTTATTCCGGCATATCGGAATCCTCTGCACGCAGGACGGCTGCACTCCATGGCCGAGACCATGATACAGACGCTTCTTTATCCCGAATTTGGCGCCTCCCATCAGATCAAAGGATTGTTGTGTGCTTTTTTATCCTATCTGTCGCTGCCGAAATATTATCACTGTACGAATGTCCGGCTCGATACGAACAGTGACTTCCTGCTTTTTTCGCGCATTACCCGCCTTTTTGAAGAAAGCGACGGTCGGATGACGCGCGCCGAATTGGAGCATTGCCTGCATTACAGCGGAGACTACCTAAACCGCATCGTCAACAAATTCACCGATATGTGCCTCTATGATTACGGCATGACCTTCTGCATGAAAAAAGCGGCGCAGCTCCTGAGGGAGACAAACGACTCCATCAGCGCGATCGCCGCCGGGCTTCAATTTACAAACCGCACGCATTTTTATACTTTGTTTAAGAAAAAATATGGCGTTACCCCGAAGGAATACCGGCGGATGCACGCATGATACCGGCACACTGCATCCTATCGATCCTCCCGGATCTCCCCCACCGGACTTTCTGTTTTAGATTGCCTCATTTTGCTCATTGCCGTACAACCTCGATCTCAATCCCGTCATCCGTGACCTCTCCGACCCGGATCGTCAGCTTCGGATCAGAGAGCGACCCTGCCGGCGTATACCATCCGAAATCGGATGCCTCCCCATATACCACGCTGTCTCCTGTCCGGTAAAAGCCTTCACCGTCATTAACCAGCTTCAGAACCCGTATCCCCTCATCGGATTCATTGTAATAGGGGCTGTAATTCTCATAACGAAAATAGGGCTCGCCGTCATAGGGATCGGTTTCTATTCTTGCGTTGATATGAAAGACGCGCACGCCCGCCTGCTCCGCCTCAAACAGTCCCTCGTTATTTCCATCCGGCGTATTATACTCGACCAAAAAATACTCGTTGTTCAAATCAATCTGCCCGCCCTGCGGAAAAATCACGACGCAGCCGCCTTCGTGTGCCTTCGGCAGCCGGAACGAAGCGCTCTGCACATCGGGTCCCATCACCTGTACCTGATCCTCTCTCAGCCATCCGAGCATTAGCTTCGAGAATTGGCAGAAATCTCCGCTGGAATCATCCATACGTTCCATTCCGGCAATCCCGTGAAAGCCCTCCGAGTCGTCGGAATAGTATTTATAATAATCCGGCAGACCCATGCAATGACCAAGCTCATGCTCTATCGTTCCCTGATAAACTGCCCGTTCGCCCACATAGGGCTGCTCGTCATTGATGATATAGGTATTGACCGAGATCCCGTCCACGCGAAATTCCGGATTCTGATACCATGTCGCCTGACAGCCCCACCAAAAATCCACATCTCCGCCGGACGGCACCGAGATCACTAACGCATCCATGATCGAATCCCCGTTGCAGTCATACTCGGAAAAATCAATCTCCTCATCATAATAGGTAAGCACTTCCATTACAAGGTTTTCGAATCCATAGTCATTTTCATAGGAAGCGATGTCTCCCTCCGCCTCATAAAAATAAACGTCCCCGCTGATATGCAGCCGTCCGTAAGAAGCAGCCTCATAATACGCTGTGACACTGTCGTCCTGCGCAAAAAGCCATTCCGTTAAATCATCTTTCGTCACCCGATTCCGCCGATACGTCACGTCTTGAAAAGACACCATGAATACGGGAACACGCGCCTCCCCGACTGACTGCATATAATAGCCGCTTTCTCCGAATATGGGGTCAATATAATCTCTCCCTAATCCCTTAAACGAAGGCACGCCGGTAAACAACATCATGATGATCCAAAGCAATAAACGATACATCTTCTACCCCCTGCCGCGTTCCTACTCCAGTGCCGATAGAATAAACTCCCACTTATCATCCTCCGGCCATTCGGAATATGCCCTGACCTCATGATAAAGCGGTTCATTTTCCCGTATCGCTTCCGATGACAGACCGAAACGGCGCTGCGTATCTCTCAGTTTTAAGGCCATTTCCGGTACAACGGCGCTCATCTGCGCGGAACCAAAATACCTGATCAAAAGAATTCTTGTTGAATTCCAGCCCTGCTCCGTCCATTCTTCTTTTTTTCTGTTCCAATCATCCAGACTTTTGATCTCGTCAAGCTGCGGCATGATCACATCCCGCAGATCGCTCCCGATCCGCGCTTTGATGTCTTCTATATCCATGTCCTGCGGTACATAATTCTTGTATCCGTCAATACAATAACCTAACGCATTCCGATAGGGATGAAGATAACCGCCGTCCGGCAGCAGGGAAGACTCTTTGATCGTAGAGGAACCCCAGGAATTCCACTCTTTCAATTTTTCCCGTGTTGTCTCTTTCGGAAGCGCCTCGATGTGAAACCAGAACGTATATCCTGTCGCCGCGGAATTAAACTGTGAGTTTTGAATTTTGACCGTCATGCAGCATTCTTCCTGTACACGATAGAAGGTCTGCCCGATCGTGCGGTAGCCTGCCTCCTTGAACATCGGTGTGATAACTTCTTTCAAGACGAGTGTTTTCTTTTCATTTGAGGTCATGGGAATCTCCTTTTGACATTACTGGCACCGCTCCGGCATGGTATGTCCCTTACACTATTTTCTATTTTCATCCGATTATTTTTCAAAATTAATCCAGCCTTACCACCTGATTTTTCCCGGCTGCCTTTGCCATATATAGAGCCTTGTCCACCCTGCTGTAAAGCGCGTCGGAATTTTCATCCTTTGCCTGTGTTACTCCAATGCTGACTGTTTGGCATCCGGCAGTTTCGTAGGATACCGAAGAAAACGCCAGACGGATTTTTTCTGCCAGGACTGCTGCGTCATCCGCATTACTATCCGACAGCAATACCATAAATTCTTCGCCGCCCCAGCGACCGAGAGAACAGGAAGACACCTCCGTTGTTGCATCCCTGAGAACGTCAGACAGCGCCTGGATCACGTGGTCTCCCTCTTTGTGCCCGTAGATGTCGTTTACCTTTTTAAAATTATCAATATCCAGCATGATCAAGGAAATATTGTTGCTTGTCCCCTGATTTTTGCGCTTATCCAAAGCGCTGCGGATTTTTCTCTCAATCTCCGCACGGTTATAAAGCCTTGTCAACCCATCGGTAACAGAGCTTAATGCAAGCTTCATATTCATTTCCTCTAACTCTGCGGTGGACGCCTCGATAAAGGAAACAAAACGTCTGATGATCGGTATCTTTTCATTATTGTCTTTGTCAATCTGCTCCCTGGCAATATTTACTTTTGGGCCTGTCGTCGGCATATCTCCTTCCCGCATGGCAACGATCACAAGAGTGACATTGAAATTCAGCATGTCCCCCTTTATGCGTAAAAACTCGCCATGCGTGTAAAAGCCCGTTGTAGGCGCAACGCTGTCAAACAAAATCGTCTCGTCACTAATATTTTCATTTCCCCAGAATGCCTTTCTGGCAGCACAGGAGAAGGTCTGTATCACTTCGGGACGGAAATCCGCTATTTTCTGCCCATCCTCCCTGATGCTGGCAAGAATTGTTTCCGGGTCGCCATAGGCCAGTCGGACAATCGCATCCTCCTGCATGTCAGAGGACATCACAAGAGAATCGTCATCATTGACCGCCAGAGGACAGCGCAGAATATTCGTATCGCCATGCTCCAAAAAAAGCGGAAACTCCAGTGTGTTGGAGAAAAATCTGTCATTTTTATTGATATTTAAAAATTTCCGGTAAACGTCCAGCGCGGGTTTGCCGTCCAGCTCATACAAAATCTCCCTATCCGCCTTTGTCACCCTGAATTTTCTTTTTAACGGCTTCCAGCCCGAAATAAGGGCGCTATATGTATGAAAATCCGCTCCGCCCAACAGCAGAAAAATAATACCATGATCTAAAACGCCATTTCCCTTGGAAAACACAAACGCCGTATCATCATCCATATCGGGATTAAACGCACCGCCGCCAAACACCTGAATATCTTCCCGCAAACGGCTCATTTCATTGCAAAACTCCATCATGGACATATCCATGATCGTAGCATGCATTTCCACTGCCTGAACCCACGGATTTTCATCACAGCATTTTTTCAGCGCCGCCACATCCTGAGCCGCATTTTCCTCCGAAAAAGGAAGCTGCAGAATTTTCGCCTGCGTCGTCTCATATTCAAAAACGGTACAAGTTAAAATAATTTTGGTGTCTGACAATGTCCCATCCATGATATTGGCATTCGTTGTACATCCCAAATACAGCGCATCCGGCATTTCATTGTCCAGACAATCACAAATATGCCGGACATGCTCGATCTCCATATCCTCCGAATAGATTCGGAATATCGTAACATAACCCGAATGAGCATTACGCCATTGCTTAATTTCCTTCAGTTCTTCAAGGAATCCCGCATCATCTTGATAGCGGATTTGAAATTGTTTCATGTCATTTCCCCTCTTATTCTTTGTTCCTTCTCGTTACCCTCGTTACTATGGCATCGTTTTTTACTATTTACCATGGGGCTTCCGAGTTCACTTCGTATACGAATCTATTATAAATAAAATTTATTGGTTTGACAATCCACTCAATCCCTTTACTGAAAATAATCAGCAATTTCCTTCATCCTGCTCTCCTGCTTCACATGAAACGGGCAGCGGGATTCGCAGTGTCCGCACTGCGCACAGGCATCCGCTTTCTTCTCCAGATTGCGGTAGTGCTCTGCCGCCATAGAATCTCCATTTCTGGCAAGATCATAGTATTTATTGATGATGCCGACGTCCAGTCCCATGGGGCATGGCTTACAGTGATTGCAGTAAACACATTTTCCGACCGCCTCCGCAGGACTGAAGGAGCCAATCACAGAATAATCCTTTTCCGCTTCCGTAGCTTCAAAATACCCCAGCAAATGCTCCACCTGTGCCACACCGGACATCCCCGGCAGCACCGTCAGCACGCCGGACCGATCCAGCGCATATTGCATGCACTGATACTGTGTCAGTGCCTTTCCGAAAGGCGAAATAGCCGCATCCAGCAGCTGTCCGCCGGAAAAAGGCTTCATGACAGAGATGCCGATTCCTTCCGTTTCACAACGGCGGTAAATGGCGGAGCGCTCATCCACCGAGCCTTTGGCATATTCCCCTTTTTGATAATCATAACCCGGATTCACGGAAAACATCAGCATATCCACAGATGCTTCATCCAATACCTTCTGGATTGTGACAGGGGTATGGGAGGACAGACCGATATGCTTTACAACTCCCTCTTCCTTCATCTGCATCAAATAGGAGAAAGCGCCGTTTTTCCGATATTCCTCCCAGTCAGACAATTCATCGATACAGTGTATAAATCCATAGTCAATATAATCCGTTTTCAGCTGTGCAAGCTGCCACTCAATACTCCGCCGGATGGTTTCTCCGTCCGTGCTCCATCCATACGTTCCCGAAGCATAATCTGCACCAAAATGAATCTGATAAAACACATTTTTTCTCACTGCGCCAAGCGCAGTTCCAAAATAGGGGAACGTCCTGCTGTCCGCCGTAGCAAGATCAAAATAATTGATGCCGCCCTCATAGGCTCTTTGTATTGTTGCAACAGCATCCTTTTCACCTGCTTCCGCTATGTAAGCGGTTCCAAATCCCAAAACACTGATCCTGTCTCCGGTTCTCCTATTAATCCTGTACTCCATCTTTTCGGCCTCCATTTCATTTTTCAACACTACCGACAGTCTATGTACCCAACTCCAAGGTGATCGTCACATCCCCGTTGCCGAGCAGCTCCTCTAATTCCATCTCAGATTTGTCCGTGATTTTTCCGAGCCTTGTATACGCCCAAGAATTGGAGCCATAAAATACTACTATCTGATTACCCGAATACAAAACAATATCTCCTGCCTGTGTCGTTGTCTGCTTATCATTCCTTGGCAGGCTTGTCCCAAAAGGACCAACCTGTTCAAAACCCCCGTACATGGACATTTGTATGGACAGGGGCTGCTCCAGAAGAATTTCCGTAAGAGCCACAACAGACTCATTCTCTTCCCATACCACGGTAACTGCCTCATCATTAATCTTCATCAATATGCTCATTTCTTTTTGCTCCAATCCGTTTTCTTCATTTTGTTCACTTTGTATTTGGTCTGATTCGCTTTGTATCTGTTTCGATTCATTCTGATCTTCCGAAAGCCTGTTATCTTCTTCGGCACCACTTTGTATTTCGTCTGCCTGTTCTGCCGATTCCGTTTCGTCGAAAAATTCGTCTGAGTCTATATCAGAAAATTTCTGCGGGAATACCTCCTCTGATGCAGAGTCGCCGCATCCAACGAAAGTACCGATCAGACATAGGGCGATCACTGCCAAACTGACTTTTCTCATATACGGTTTCCTTTTCTGAATTAATTTGTTTTTATTTTATATTTATCATATATAGTCTACATTCATTTTTGTGAAATAGCAAATATTTATATTAAATGGATTGGCATAAATTAGGGAATATTGTGGTTGTTTTTTCACTCGCCGCGCGCCTTGCACTGCCACCACGCTTTTCAATGCCCACTTTCATTTGTAAACGCTCCATAGTGGGTACGCCAGAACAACTGGCGGCACTTATGGCTGAGCGCTGAGCGGCGCTTAAATTTAATGAGGCGCCAGATTTGACAGTCATGCTACTTTCAATTCCTCTCAAGAAGGTGTATAGATTTGACTGATTTCCTATTTCAGGCTATGTATCGTTATTATCATCTGTTCTGCGCTTTTACTTGTGAGATATTTTTCGTAATATCCCTTCAGGTTAATCAATATAATTGCCACCGCCTTTTCTGATTTTCCTTGTATACCTACATTTAGGATAATTGCTACATCCCATAAAGTTTCCATATCGACCACTTTTTTCTTGTAGTTTTCCTCCGCACTCTGTACAAACAGAAGCATCATAATTAATTGATATTTGACGGCCTTCCACTTCCGACATAGACATTATAGATACGCTCTCCAATGCCTTTTTAGAATAGCAGGTTTTACAGGTACCCAAATTCACATGATTTTGTCCACCATATGAGGTGAACTCACTCTCCTTGGCAATCAGTCCACAAAGCTCACACTTAATCCACCGATTGCCTTCTTCATCTTTAACCTGTGTTTGCTGTTGAGATAAATTGAATTCCAGATTTCTTTTGAAATCTTCATCACGACGTTTCATTTCCGCGTGACGTTCAGCTTCTTCTTTTTCTCTACGTCGCCTCGCTTTCTCTTGCCACTGCTTCCATTCTTTTTCAGCCTCCTCATGATTTTTCTGAATCTCAAGTTTTCTGCGCTCGGCTTCCTCCTGAATACGTTTCTGTTCTTCGGCACGTCGCCTTTTCTCTTCTTCGCGACATACTCTTTTTGCCTGCATTGATCTCTCAAAATTCGCAGTCTGTTCCTTCAGCAATATCGATAGAAATTTATCTTTATATAGAACCTGTCCGTTATCAGCGATTGCATAGTCGCTCAAACGCCCCTCTGCAAACCTTACTTCCTTCCATAGACCATCATCGTCTTGTGCATAAAATGCTGCATACATGATTGCATCGCCGTACGAAGCATCCTCAACATCCAGTAACAAGCAATAACCCTGTCTATCCTGAACCTTCATAAGTGCTTCCGGATATTGACCATTGCTGCCACTATTCATCACGTCAACAATATAAATTATCTGTATACCACTGCTATTAGCCTTTAGAATTTCAAATTTCTCATCTGATAAATTTACTCTCTCATGGCAATAGCTAACAGCTATTTTCTTTTCGCGCGACAGAAACGAAAACTCATATTTTCTGTCTGTTTCGCCAACAAGGTTAATAGGTACCCTTGTCTCTATATTGGCACCTCCTAACTTTTCATCTAACCAGCACTTTAAAACAATCTTGGAATCAACAGAGGTTTTTCCTTCTGTAACAACTTGACATTCATTTTCATAGGTACCATCCTTCAATCTAAAATGCTGCTCTCGTAAATTTCTATCTCCGGCAACAAGGATTAGATTTGCACCGCATCCACACGGGCAGAACAACTCATTATTTCGACTCTTGGCACGAAGTTCTTTTAACTTTTCCGGGATATTAATCTGCTGCCCATTGATGACAGTAAAAATCGTCTCAATGCCTATGTATTTCCCACCACACAAGCAAACTGTCCTCTGCGCCATATCGCCACAACCTTCCCATTGTTTGAACCCAGATGTTCTCCCGTCCTATCCCGCAACCGCTGGCAACTTTATCTTGGTAATCTCTATCTCAGCGTAATCATCTGTCTTTTATCGTTAAAAAAAGAATCGTCTCAATAGTGACTTCTTGCTCACAATTTTAAGTTGTCAACTCACATTCTCAATTCTCTTAAAACTTTTGCATAACCCCTATAATCAGCTATCGAATTATGAAAATCCTCTTGAGCCTCTTTTGGCAAAGCCTGAATAATCTCATTTTCTACAAACTCTGCTACTTCACGCAATGCATCTGCCACATCCATAATTATTTGCTCAAATGTACCATTTAATGTGTAATGCATTAAGCGGTTTCTATATTGATAAATGCGTGTGCTCGCAGCAAAAGAATACTTAATTTCACATATATTTCTCAATCGGGAAATTCCTGATTTAATATCAACACTTACAAAATCTCCATTTAAATAATCTGAATATTTAGCCTTATTCAAATCAGAAAAAATAAGCGTCCAATGTTCCCTCTCCAATCTATATTTTATGAGCAATTCTAAACAATTGGCTAAATTTAATATAATATGTTTAATACACAAATCATCAAAATGCCCTTGACTATATAAATCCAGAAACGGATCCAACTCCACATTTACCATATCCATAGAATCGTGTATATTGTTTAAAAAGAAAAGTTCATATTTCATAACATACCTCTTGCCATTTCATCGTTATTTAATTATTCTTCAATCCTGCTTTCAACGTCAGCAAATCAAAATAGCACTCCGCATAATCTTGACAAAATAGTGCAAAATTTCCCATGTACTGCAATTGTGCAGGAAAGATGCACAAACCTTATTCGTTTATATGAGAAAAATTATTTTTAATCCAATCTTCCGTAAATATTTCCCCCACACAATTTACCATTGAGTAATCGTCTAATTCTAAAAACTTATTGACATTGATATTAATATCATCGTTGGGATTAAACAAATTATCATTTTCATCCGCAATAAAGCCCAAATCAGTTCTAGTAATAATTTGATCTTTTAAATAATCAGCAATGTATTTATCTACTGTAAACTCAAAATAAACACGTTCACCATCCTGACATATCCGTATTGAACTAATTGAAGATTCAATGTTATTGCCGTATCGTGCTAAAAGTAGTGATAGTATTTCAATCGCCTCAAACGTATCTGTGTTCGTTTCTGATCCGCTTAATCCTTGTATCAATTCTATCGCTTTATTTAATGGATATCTAAAAAATTCTCTATTCGGATTTATTCTAAAATCAGAAAGCTCGTTGTGTATTTTCTTCTCTATGTCCGTACAATTTTCTACATAAATTTCATAGCCAACAACAAACGGGGTAGGAATTGCTGTGCTTGAGGAAAGCTGCTTCGCTCTCTCTTTTGCGCCTAAAGTTGTGCTTCCAATTTTGATTAAGCCATCTAACGACTTGTTAATCAATATATAAACGTATCCTGCGTTCATTGAATACTCTCCTTTCTGCCCCTTTACATACCTATATCAAAATCCTTTCTCGCGATCTGGGAAACCATCTCGACCGTTATCTGTGATTCCAAGGGTATGGGATGCGAACATTTTCTTGGACTCATATTTCCAAGTCATATTTTAATCCTTTTAGCAGGCTTCGGCATGGTTATTTATTCAAAAAAATGTTACCCTTGATTATTGAAATCCTTCAAAATTGTGCAAGCAGATTATCCATCGAAGAAAAACTATAGGAGGGATATGGCACGTACCCCTCATGTCCGTTAACAGTAAAAATCTTTGTTGTCCGTATTTCCATCACATTGGACCGATATATATAGTCCGCCCAGTTCTCATACAATTCTTTCACAATATCATGCGATTCTTTCTCGGACGATAAATCCGATATATCGTCCGATTGCGTCTGCTCCTCTCCTTCTTCAGAAAAGTGATCTCTATATATCGTACCGCTTCTACAAGAAGCCAGTCTAAAGCCCTGCCCATTTCTGGTAACAGAAAGGAGTTCCACCGTTTCCAAATAATAGCCGCGTTCTCCGCCGGATATGCCCGCTGCTTGATCGATCACAACGCTTCTACCTCTTCTTCCGAATAGGACAGGATCGACAATGACCATAATATTATTCACATAGCCTTTAGCCACAATAAAATGGCTTCCTCCTCCTGGCTTATTTACTGCTACAATCACTGGTACATTTTCAGTAGCAGATCCTTTCGCTTTTACAATCCAACTTAAAAAATAGGTTTATAGGATGATTATACTGTTTTGATGTGCTTAATGCAACAATATATTTGAAGTATTATTACATCCCAAATTACATTTATCAAGCTGGTTGTTTCTCTGTTAAAAAGAAGGGACTGCCCATAAATATTGACCCCAACTCATATATCAATTATAATGTTTCATACAAATGATCCGTCATATTTTTTAATATAAATTTGTTATAAAATAATTTTGGTTACGGGGAAGGTTTGAAATGATTTATGCTAATTTAGCCGCTAAGCTTACTCCCATAATCGCTTGTCCATTTGAAAGCGGATACAGGGAGTACATACCATGTGAACCTCTCAGACCTTTTATACGCTGTTTTTGGACTAGTGAAGGACCGGGCAGAGGTTTGGTGACTCCCGATTTATGTTCGGACATTATATTTAATACCGACGATTATAGAGCATTTTTCTGCGGAATTTCCGATATGCCCACCTATGTTTCAGGCGGAAACAGCAGTTTCGGTATCAGATTTTACGCATGGACAGCGATATTCTTTTTAGAAGATACCTCGCGTGGAACAATTAATAGCGGTTATGAGCTTGGGGCGCATTTTCGCCGTATGGAAAGGGAACTTGCACCATGGATTTTTGCCGCCGAAACGACCGAACAGCGTATAGCTCTTTCGGAGCGATTCCTTCTGAAAAATATTCACGAGCGCCACAACGGGCTTTTTACGCAGGCAATGGGAGAAATATTCGAGCGGCGCGGGGCTTGTGCCACAGGCGAAATTTCAAAGGAACTACATATAAGCAGAAGGCAGTTGGAAAGGGTTTTTGCTGAATATTCGGGACTATCTCCCAAAAAGATGGCAGCGCTGGTGAGGTATCAGTACCTCTGGCGTGACATACTTGCAGAACACGATTTCAACGTAGCGGATAAGGTATTGGAGTACGGCTATGCTGATCAATCACATTTGCTGAAGGATTTTAAAAGATTTCACACAATGTCCCCCAAGCAGGCAAAAGAGTTCGCATTTATGAACGTAAACGCATTTAAGAATAAATAATTTTTTATGGAACGCTGCGTAAGATGTCGCATTTTTACAAGACAATCAGACAAAAATACATTATTATAAACAAAAAAGATGAGGAGGCGTTTGAGAGAGTTTGAAATTTAAACTCTTTTAAGCACATATCCCCAATCAAGAAAGGTGGAATATACATGCACTTACTTAGCGTAGGAATTTATGTCAAAAACAGTCCGAAGGCGGTTGAATTATACAAATCGGCTTTTGGTTTGGAACTCGGTTATCATGTGCTTAACGATGACAACACATATTACCATTCAGAGCTGATGAAGGACGGCCAGGGCTTTTGTTCGGTTGTTGAGGCAAAGGACGCTAAATATCCCGATTATAATCCGATTGAGCTTGACTATACCTTTAAAACGCGGGAGGAGCTTGAACATGCTTTTTCCGTATTAAAAGCCGAGGGCACAGTTGAATTGGATATATGTGAATTACCCTGGAGCCCTTGCGCAGCAATAGTCATAGACTGCTTCGGCGTGAAATGGTATTTGACTTTACCTCAACACAAGCCCGCCGATGATTGGTCGCCGGAAGATGATAAGTAGGAATACGTCACGGCGTGGCAGGCTTAAGAACCGGCATAGCCTACTCTCTATTGATCTTTACTCTTCATCTTGAAATGTGAGATTATGTTCAGCAATATATTCATCAAACAAGGCTTGAAGTTCAGCCATTGTTTCCTCTGTAATGCGCTTTATTTCTTCCTCCGTATGCGTATAATAAAATGATGGCGGAAACAAGTCAAAACAATTACCGCCCATAAAATACCACCTATCGTCCATTTGTTTTAATTTCATACCAAACCTGATATTATGTATTAAATTTTTCAACAGATCAATGCACTTTTTAATTATACGCATTAGTGATTTCTCCTTAATCAAACCCTGTTTTTACAGAATTGTATGCTTATCTACTGCCAGTATAAATATCTCAATCCTCAAAACCACTACATTGTTAACCGTGCTCCAACAATACAAGTCATATCCACCTGCATCCACAGCTACAATATAATCTTCTTTATCATCAATTTTCAAAAGATTCTTTAAGGTACCTTTAACCCATTTACAATTTCACCGTTCCTCTTCAGAGATATATACTTGTTTTTTTCATTTTATCCCCCAATAGTATAACTTGTTATATCTATTTACATATATATTACTTATTATAACTGATTTGGCAGAAATAAAAAAGATATAATATACATATCATACTTATGGAGGTGTTTGTTTTGGCAGAAGAAAGAGGCTGTATCAAAATTCACCTGAAAGAATTGTTAGAAGAAGCCGGGTTAAGCAAAAATAAGTTCTGCCAAAGGGCAGAGATGCAACGCTCACAATTGAATGGTTATCTCAATGGCACGATCACCCGACTTGATGTCGATGTACTCATAAGGATATGCGATACTCTCAACTGTTCCATTTCCGATCTGCTTGAATATGAACCACATTAAAAAAGGACAATGCCCTGCACAAAGCATTGTCCTTTCTGTTAAATTACTGATTTGCGAAATTCGGAATGTAATAATACTAATAAACTCCAAATTTCTTAGACCAGAAAAAATCCATTTCCATGTTTACCTAATCATTGTTCTACACAGCAACCAATAATTAAAAAACTAATTTTATTATGTAAGTTGATTTTTGGTTCCACTTTCCGAAATTATCTCAACCAGTTCCGAATATGACACGATAGGAAAACCAATTTCTTTATATCTTGAAACCATAACCTTATTCATACACATATACGGTATTACTTTGTACCCTATATATTCCTCGCATCCCAACTCTTGAATAATCTTATCCGCATTTTCACACAAATAATCTATTCTTCTTTGAAACTTTTCATCTTCCTTATGTTCATTAAAAAATCTATTCTGTTGGCGATACATATCATAAAAGGTTGCTACTTTTTCTATTACCTTGCATTCCACAATCCATATTGCTCTTTTCTTAATATCTACAGCAAACACATCATAATCACCAAGCCACTGTGGATGCTCTTTGTTTAATTTCTTCAATTCGAAATTATGTTTTACAATATCGTATTTTTCTTGTTTAAAAACATTTTCAATATCATATACAATCTGTTTCTCATATAATTTTTTCCACTCTTGTAACAATTGTTTCGTTTTTTTCATACCAACTTCATATGGCAAAACAAATTCTATTATTCCATTAAGCCATTCTCTTTTCAGCTGATTCATAGTAATCGGCGAAAAAACAATATCATCCTCAACCTTTACAAGAGGCATTAATTCAAATCGTGTGTCCCGTGTTCTTCTTTTGCCAATGGGTAGGTAGAAATCCGTCTTTCCATTTTCAGTTTTAAGATTTTCAAAAGCTACTACAAGATAATTGAAAATTCCTATTGCTTCTTCTTTTGTAATAGCTCCATTCATTTGCATTAAGAAATCATTTAATAGTTCATTACAAGCTCCTCTGAACACATTACTACCGATTTTATTAACTATCTCATCTGAAAATGAATGACTAAAATACGATAACGCATCTATGAAACTCTGAAAATCTAATCCTATGTCTTCCTTGATAGTTTCCTTAACTTTTTCTAGGTATTTACGATCAATATCCGCAATTCTCTTTAATCCATCTGAATATGAATACACCCTATGATATAGGTTATCTATTTTTTCTGAATGTTGCTCATCAGATAGGGTATCAACTACATACTCGCTTGTTATTTCTATATAAGCTTCTGTGTTCGCGAAGTAACACATATCAGCAACGTCATTTAATACAACCAGCCAATTTGCATATGCTAATAAAAAATTAATATTTTCTTTCGTTGCGTATATCTCTGTTTCACAATGCAAAAACAGATTGGTTTCTATCAAATAAAGAACATTTCTATCATCATGCTTTGCCTTTTCTCTTTGATCTATTATTCTATCTCTAACTTCTTTATCCTTTTCTTCATCCAAGCCTGAATATGAACCATATCTTTTCTGATTAATATATATATCATGCAGCAATGTTGAATGATAATCCAACATTGTAACATGCAATGCGTTCCAAGAATATTTTGAAATTTCTCTCTCAAAATCTTCAATAACCGCTTTTTGCATAGTACGAATAACTTGATTTGCCTCTCTTCCACGATATATCCCAGGATTAATCGTTCGATCATAACAAACATTTGCTATTCTTTTTCGAACCTCATGATAATGATAATCCTGTGGAGAATAATTTTGCATGTTATTATCCCACTTGTATTCTACAGAAGTCGTAAAGACACCCACTTTCTTTTTATCACTGGAAATCTGCTGAATTTTCGCATAAAATAATTCACTCAAATCGGGAAGTCGTAGCAACAATGGCAACAATACTTCCTTTAATATGTCAAATTCTATACTTCTATTTTCCGCTTCCTGAATATCTCGAAAGATTCGTTGCATATCTTTTACCACATACCTGATAATCCATTTGTGATTATGATATTGAGCATCGCTATATACATATGTTCGTTTTTCATGCAAAAAGGATTCATGACCAGCGTGAACGGCATACTCGATTGGCATAAATGCTAACTGAATTCCCGTGTTACAGATTGCTCTTTTATCTTCAAATATGTACTTTATTGAAACAAATCCCTCAGTAATTATTTCTTCCAACACTTGAATCCATTGACGGTATTCACCAAAATCTTTCACATTCTTATAAAACTCAACATTATTGGTCAAAAAAACATAATTATTCCTTGGTAGAGGAAAAAATACCCCACCAAATCCTATACCATGTTTTGCAACATATTCATAATCTTCTGAATCTCTTTTTTCAATTTTCCACGAAAAAGGTTCCTGAAAAAGATAATCATTCAGTCGGAACGGATAATCACTCAATTTCTCTCGAAAATATTCAACAACAGCTTCATTCTCCGTATCATATCCTACATCAAGCATATCAAATACAATTGCACCTTTTGCAATATAACGCCCTTGATTTTTCCACGTAAAATAATGTGCAGCATCGCTACCAAATCCAAAAGTGCTCTTGTAATCTCCCTCATTTGAATAAGAAAGATATTCAAATAATTCATCTGTATCTTCCATAAAATCAAGATAATAAATTACATCCAGTGCCGTGCACGTTTTTCTTTGTTTCACCCCTGCCTCACCCAGTGAAATATGTGTCTGATTCGGGTTCGTGAAGCTGTCATAGATTAAATATTCTATTGGTATATCAGATGAAATGTAAAGTCCTCTTAATCCATTTTTTTCGAACCGATTATACTTTTCTGCAATTTGCAATTTCCCATTTCTATGATATTCCTCAATATTTTCAATTTCCTTTTCTAGTTTATTATCTTCATATTCATCTGCATTAATTGCAAAAATAGCGCCATGAGAAGACTTTGCTACAAATGTATATGTTTTCTGAGTCGAATCATATTTTTGATCTGGAAAAATCATAGCTGGTGCAAACATTATGCAGCTTCGTGACCGATCAGTTTCAAACAAACTATATATTCTTTCTATTATTCCAATATTAGCAACCGATATTTGTTGTTCATAATCGATTTCTTTCTCCCAAATATCATACAAATCAACTAGCAAAGAAACATTGTATAATGGATAAATATTATCTTCTTTATACACAAAATGACTCTTTTCAATAGTAGCTTCTTCACTTTTCATTAAAGCAGCAATTTTAAAAATATCGTATTTCTTACATTCTTTATCAAAAAATTTCTGTACTCTATTAAATAGCTGTTCTGACGGAATCTCGAATCTTTTTTCTACAACCCCATCATTTTTGTTATCTTCCAGAAAATAATCAAGAATCCCTGACGAATAATCCAAGACCAGTTTAAGTTCATCTTCATGTGAAGTTTTTCTGGCTAATACAGGCAAAAAATTCAAGCAGGCAAAAACATTATTATGCCCAGTCCCGATTATCACACGATAAAACTTATTTTCGTATCTAATCCTAACTTCTCCAAAATCCTCCACCGTATAATCATCTGTAATACTCGGCTTCATAATATCATAGATACAGTCAAAAAAATATTTTAAACTATCATAGCTATTTATTTCTTGACTGCCCTGTTCTACATATTCAATCAGACAGGCATTTAACGCCAGACAAGATTCCAAAACAGATCTATTATTAATACATAAATTAATGCAATATACAGCCTTTACAAGATCATAAAATTTATATCTATTCGTAATTTTCAACAATTTATCTATTTTCATTCGAATTGCTGGAAACACATCTGTTTTTACCATTTCACAATCGCCTCTTATTTTAAAAAAAATTGTTCAGTACTCAATTACCCAATTTCATTATAGTGAAACATTCTTCAAAATTCCACAGTAAAACAAGACTTATTTCACATCTATTTTTTTGTTGCATCAAATCTCTTTCAAAAATGGCGTGGTTATGGTATATTAAGCGCCTTTTTGAACTGTAAAATCATCAATTTTACAAACTTTTCAAGACACATCAAGATACTACAACAAGTTTCTTAATCATGCTAATGCTAATCCCCCTCCTAATATGCTCTAATTTTCCCATGTTTAGCACGTTTTGCAGGTTTTATCTATTTCATGTAAATTTTAAATAATCTAATGAAAATGGAAAATTTTGGAGAAACGTTCCAAATTGATGCCGTTAATAGTAACAAAAAACGTAGTAGAAATTGAGAGTTTTAGTTTTAACACTTCGATTATACTATCATAAGACTATGGCGCAAAACAACATAAGCCTGATTTGTTTGCAAATACCAGTTGGCACGAGGGGATTAGAATTACGTCAAATATCTTTATTCGTATGAAGAAACATATCAACTAGACTCTCCCAAAACAATTACCGCCCATAAATACCAAAAATCGTCCATTTGCTTTAATTTCATATGAAACCTGGCGAGTTCCTTCCGCCTGAACTGTTAAGTATTTCTTAATAGTTGCCCCCGGTGTCAACTCTCCATCCTCATAAATGCACTTGATATGCTGGGATACTGCGGCAACCGAAACATCATATAGCGCTGACATCATTTTTTACATCAGCCATATGTTTTCGTCCTCGTAGCGCATCTCATATCTACTGTCACTATCTCCTGTGGAAGCCACAAAGGTACGATATTAAGCAGCACTTGAACGGATTGTTATCTCCGTTTCCTTTCTTTTCGCCATATGGTGATCCTTTTCTATGTCCCTGTTATAAACGATAATTCTCCCTTTCCATAATCCCGCACTTCCGCTTTACCTGCACAATATAGAGATTACTGACCTATATGCCCGTCTGCTCTTTCACATACGTCTTAATCTCCTCATAAGTCGCCTTGCTCTCTGCAGTCGTCAAATCCATCTCAACCATTTTATATGGACAATAAGCAAACCGTCTCATCAATGTCCTGAGACAGTGGCTTGAATGTCAACGATAGTCTCCAAAAATATCATATCTTCTTACAGTATTAGAAAATTCTACCATTCTCTACGCTCGACATGAATAAGTCAATAATCACTCCTGCCTTCCACCATAATAAAATATAGCACTATCTGTGCTTATGTTCCCAGTTTCATTATTGAAATACATAAACTCTGTATTATAGGTTGGGGCGATGACAGCTTTCAGCTCGTTGCCAACATTATGTTCTTCATATCGTCTCAAGTCACATATTTTCATAATATAAGTAATCTCTCCAAACCATGTAATGCATCCAAGCAGTTCCCACATTTTAGTATCTGGATTGCAATAAATCATAGTTCCCATCGCATGAGAGGTCTCATTTGGCGGCATAGCTGTTGAAATAAACCCCATAGAACATCTAAACCAAAGCTTATCATCCCACGTTCCATATCGTACATAATTTCTTAAAGCATCAAACTTTGAATCAAGCATATATTCAGTTGACATACACCAACACATATAATTGAAAATAGTCTTGGCACAAACCCTGCGAACATATGAATCTATAGAAAACCTAACAGAGACTGTAAATTCGGATGCACCATATTCTTCTTTGATTCCTCTTTCAGAATAAAATGCTTTATCTGTAATATAACCTTTTTCCATTAAAACACTCGCAGCCTCATCAGAATCATACCCAAATTGAACTATTGGTGATGAGTAATTTTTTAGTTCCCGCACTTTATCTTCTGTAGCAACAGGAATCTCATCTATGGAATAATAATCATACTCATCTATTGACTTTTTTATCCCAATACATGGAGATATTTCAAAATGCATTCTTTCTGGATTTTTTGCATCCGAAACCACCATAAATTTTAGTCCCTTAAATATCCCTTCAACTCCACTCAAAGATATTCTGCTGTTTGAAAGCCTGCGACCATCGCTCATTTTCTTAATCCCAGACTTCATCCTTAAAAACGACTCATATGAATCCAGTGATATTTTATTTTCAATCTCTCTACTAAAAAAAGAATTACATCCACGACACACTTGATAATTTGATAAAACTGGTGCGTTAACGTATCTTCCCATCATTCGAGGAATTACATGTTCGCGATTGAATTCGCCATCCTCTTTTTCCTCTTTACAATATATGCATGTGTGCATCTTTATTTTTTCCTACCTTTCATCACTTTCCTTCATGTTTTACATGGGTTAAACAACGTCATAACCCAGCTTTTCCATCAACTGCAGAAATGTCTTGTTAACAATCTTCTCGTTATTTCTAATTCAGCAACCATCAGTTCAACTGGTGGTTTGATTCTGACTCTTAGGAGGGTCAATCTTATTGCTCTCCCCAACTGGCAACATCACAAGCTCTGATACTGATCCGCATCTTCGCAAGTCTTTCCCACTCTTTCTAATCCGCATAGTTCTTTAATTTGATGTATATTAGGGCTATTAGGATATATATGAGCGATTCGATACTGTTTATTTACCATCTTCCCTTTACGGGTTAAAAAAGTTTTTCCACACAAGGAACAATATCCTCCAACTTCCTAAATATGTTGCATATCAATATTATCCGTAATTGCAATTTGGGGTTGTAAAAAAGTATCAATACTGAAAACTATCCTGTTCTCCTGTGGTTTTTCTATGTAATATATCGTTTATTTTCTTTAAATGGAAAGAACTAATCTTTGTTGATTTATATAAAAAATTATACTACAACCATACCACTTTCTCAATGAAATTTTATCTTCCGTTTCATCTTATTGTATTACTAGTTATTCCAAGAAAGTCTCCAAAATCTTAGTCATATTTTACGAAGCTCATAATTGATTGTTCCACACTCTCCAAAAGCATATGGATACAGTTGCAAACATCGTTATAAACAACAACGAAGATATGAGCCGTGAAGTTATATTTCTGGTGTGCCGTCAAAGCAATAATAGGCCAAGAATAATGCCACTCACAAGCACTCGTTTTAATATTATGATCTCTTAAGACATTAAACTCCTTGCTTTTCGTTCCCAATTTCGAAAAAGCAAGATTATATGTTATTACTGCACGGCTAAACTTATATTCCGAAATAAAAAGGTGTATGGTCTTCACTCCATACACCTGCCAGTTACTTTATAGAATTCCGCTTACTATTCGAGATTATCCATTGTAATACAGGGCAATTCTTTTTCCAGCCTTAATTGTTTATCATTTGTAAAAAACGCATCACATCCGCTTTCAATAGCTGTCGCGATCTGTAATGAGTCCATTGCCTTAAAATCTTTATATTCTGCTCTTATTCTTGCCCCCTTTTTCGCTATCTTTTTATCCGTAGGAATGATCTCTATTTTCATGTAGGAAAGGAATCGTTCAAAATTTTCTGCCAACTCCATTTTATTGTTAGCATATGGATAAACTAAATACTCCTCAACCGTAATGGCAGATGTTACCATTTCCACTTCTTTCTCCAAACATTCCGAAAAGAATCTCATCATCTTATCGAAATACATCGGATTATTTTCCAAATAATATATAAAGGGTGCTGTATCTATAAAAATACGTTTATATTCTATCATAATCTCTAAGCTCCCTTACATATTCATCTGCTCTCTGACCACGTTCTGTCGGAATCACAAATTGTTTCAAATCAACGCCTGTCCTTTTCTTCTCTTTACTTATATTGTCCAAAAGTGTCACAACCACTTCTGCTCCATCGTAATCTCTCATATCTTCATCTTCAATAATAACGGTATTTCCCCGCACAATTCCTTTTACTGCTGCCAACATGCCAACACCACCTTTCTCTGTACTTATATTATACACAACTACCTCCTGCTTTCAAACTTATTTTTATGCCTTTATTAAAAATGCAACATCTTTATCCTACATTTCAGCAATTTCACCCTCATCTTGTTTAACCTCATAATACCTCAAAGCCTCCTTTATCGCTTCCACCTTCTCCCTCTCCAAATTCCACTGTGATATCGACTGTACTGTCCGGTGCTTTGTGGGAAAGTAATGCTACTGTCTCCACATGCACCGTCTGCGGAAACATATCCACAGCCCGCACCCGCTTAAGTTCATACCCGCCATCCGCCAGAATCCGCAGATCCCTTGCCAGCGTTGCGGAATCACAGCTCACATATACGATACGCTTCGGCGCCATCGCAAGCATCGTTTCAAGACATGCCGCANCCGCCTAAGCNCNTACCCGCNNTCNGNNNGAATCCNCAGATCNCNTNCGAGCGTNGCGNATATCNCNGCTCACNTNNNCGANANGTTTCGNCNNNACTNNCNAGNATCNNTTCANGNCATGCTNCNTCGCNGCCCTNCCGCNGCGGATCGNNNACNATCACATNNGGATGGCGCATATCNCTGCACTCNCCNACATCCTGCTTCCTCCGCACCGCCCGCNTAAAACCGCGGCAGNACCTCCTCCGCTTTTCCGACAAAAAANTCCGCGTTNTGAATCCCGTTTCNCCNTGCGTTCTCCCGCGCATCCTCGATCGCCTGCGGAACAACCTCCACGCCGTACACCTGCTTTGCGTCCCCCGCAAGGAACAGCGAGATCGTCCCGATGCCGCAATACAAATCCCACACCGTCTCTTTTCCCGTCAGTCCGGCGTACGCAAGCGCCAGACTATACAGCTTTTCGGTCTGCCTCGGATTGACCTGATAAAAAGATAACGGNGAAATGCAGAATGCCACCTCACGCCCAGCAAACTCACATAAATTTTCCTTATAAATGCGAATGCTGTCCGTGATCACAGGCTCGCCCCATAACGACACGACTTCCGTTCCCATNATGACATTCGTGTTTTCCATATTGATGCAATACGACACACTTGTCATATTTTTAATTGCTTTCANCTTCTCCACCANCCGCTCCGNAGCCGGAAGCTCCCTGCNATTTANAACAACGCACACCATGATCTGCNCTGACGAGAATCCCTTGCGAATGAGCACATGACGGATCAATCCGTTTCCGTTCGTCTCATCATANGCCNTCACGTGATTTTCATTCATGTANGCAAGCACCGCTTCCAAGANCTCNNGNTTTTCCGNAACGCCGAGCAGGCAGTCNGTTCCGGGAATGATCGTATGCGTCCGCCCCGCATAAAATCCGGTCACCGGATTCCCCTCNCGCGTTACGCCAAACGGATACTGNGCCTTNTTNCGGTANCGNTANGGCTCGTCCATCCCGACGATCGGCTCCGTCACCCGNTCAAGCAGCGCNTCGTCAAACCCGCCGATGCGCTGCAGGTTNCNGCGCACCTTCCGNTCNTTATATTGAAGCTGCTGCTCATACNAAAGCGGCTGAAGCTGNCANCCGCCGCACTGACGATAGACCGGACACGGCGGCGCAANGCGAAAAGGAGAAGATGTGATNATCTCCTCCACNCTTGCATAAGCATAATTCTTTTTGGGCTTCGTAATACGCGCCCTGACGACATCCCCCACAACAGCATCCTTCACAAAAAGCGTATAACCGTCGCTTTTCCCGATGCCCTCGCCGTCGCTTCCTATATCGGTGATCGTAACCGTAAGCAGTTCATTTTTTTGATACAAAGCCATATGTTTACCCGTCCACNCTCGTCTTTCTGACATTGGAATCCAGCAGCCNGTTATATCCGAGCCAGCCGCTTTTATCCGTTCCCTCCAAAAGCTCCGTAAACGTCTCCAGCTTCGCATCCGTATTGTCCGCAAAATTAAGCGCGNCCGCCTCNATGAGCGCNGGCTTTTTCGGCGAGCCGAATTCATATTCCCCGTGATGNGCCAAAATACAATGCTGTAAGCTGCGCCAGCATCGTCTGCGGAAAGTCCTTGATCTGCCGTGCCTTCTCACCGATCATTTCCGCTCCCATGACAATATGCCCCAAGAGCTGTCCATCATCGGTATAGTCATTTTCGGGAAAAAGAGAAATTTCCCTCGTCTTCCCGATGTCATGCAGCATCGCCGCCGAGAGCAGCAGATCGCGATTTAAGATCGGATACGCCGTGCAAAAATAATCGCAAAGCTTCGTCACGCTCAACGTATGCTCCAGCAGTCCGCCGACAAAACCGTGATGCACGGTCTTTGCCGCGGAGGAACGCCGGAATGCCTGAACAAACGCTTGATCCTCCACAAAAAAACTGCGCAGCAGCGCTTTCAACNGCGCATGTGCTACACTCTCTATCAAGTCCAAAAGCTGCCGGTACATCTCATCATTATTTTTTTTGCTCACGGGAAGATAATCCGCCGGATCGTATTCGCCTTCTTCGCAGCGGCGCACCCGCTTCACGCTGATCTGACGCGCCCCGTTAAAGCTCGTCACATCGCCGTAAACCTCTATGTAATCCAAGGAATCAAACTCCGCGATCCCCGCACTGTTCGGCTCCCAGATTTTTCCCTCAAGCGTTCCCGATTTATCCTGCAAGATCACCGTATCATATGGCTTTCCCGTCTTTGTCACCGCAGAAGTTTTGTGCTTGCAAAGATAAATATCGAGCACTCTGTCTCCGTCCTTATAATCTGCTAAATATTTCATGTTCGTTTCCTCTTTCTTCTGAGTATCATTTATTTGATCTAAGGTAACGCAGACTTTATCATCGCCCCTCAGACGTTTTCGAAGCGTATCTCCGAAATGCATTTCACTTCAACGTGCCAAGCGTGACTTCCACCTCCATCGTGCGGTATTCCTCCTGCNCCTTTCGCTGNANGGTCACCGTAACAACGTCNCCCGGCGCATATTGAGNAAGNGCTCTTGTCAGATCGCTCATGCTATTGATCACGCTCACGCCGATTCCCGTGATAATATCATTTCCCTGAATGCCGCAGATCATTGCGGGCGANCCCATCTCAAANCTNTGCACNCAGACCCCCCTCGGCATCTGCAGCGCTTCNCTCAGCGCCGACGTAATATCNACGCCGTGGATTCCGATGCTTGCCCGCACATTTTCATTTGACATTGCCTCNATTGTCTGCTTTAATTCCGTGATCCCGATCGCGGAGATCTGATTTTGCATATCGCGGGCATTATAGGTATTGTCAATGATCCCGACCACCTGCCCNGAAAGATTGATCAGTACGCCCGTCGCCCCGGCATTCCCNTATATATCTGTTGTGAGCAGACGGTAATTGGCATCCACCAGATTCACATTCGACGAATTGGACGTGATCATCCCATAGCAGACAGAGCCTGTGATGCCCGTCGGNGAACCGACTGCGATNACCGGCGACCCCAAAAGCGTCAGAGAGTTCGACGAGCCAAGCGCTGCCGGTATCGCGCTCTCACGTGTTTCGGCCGACATATTNGCCAGCTTGACCGCCAAAATACAAAACCCCGTATTGGGATCCGTCTGCTTTTTTACCGCCTCCGCCATGCTTCCGTCGTGAAAGGTGATCATGATCTGCTGATAATCACGGATCTTGCTTTCCGTTGCTAAGATCAAACGCTCTATCCCATTGTCCGCAACGATCAGTCCCGAGCTTCGCGCCTCGTTTTCGTACACCTCGTTAAACCAGTCCGTGTCCGCCGTCACGCCGCTGACGACCACCATGCTCTCCTGCATGTTTTCCGCAATGGCGTTAAGCTCGGCGTAAAGCTTCACATAGTCCTGCGTCGTNAGCTCTACCTTCTCGTAGACCGTGACCTTCTGCGGCGGGACCGGCGTCTGCTCCTCCTGCTCCGCCCCCGGCAGATCATTATCGGTCTGCGCCATATCCTCCGGCATCGTCTCCTCCTGCTCCTCCGGAAACGTGACGATCTCCGGCTCTTTCTCAGGATAAAGCCAGTTTGAAATGATCGGCTCGAGNGCAAAAAAAGTAATGCATGCGATCAGACCGAATACCAGCGCCATGACCGCGGTAATGATCGTCCGTCGCAGCAGCTTTCTCTTATTGATCGGGCGTTCCTTGATTTTTTCTTTTACAAATTCAAAGGAGTCTTCCTCCTGCTCCCGGACCTCGTTTGTTTTTTTGTCCTTCTCCTGCATCCCGCACCCCGCTTACCGTGAGGCCCACGCCTTTTTCATGTTCCAAACCGGCGCCGCCTTGTATGTTACGCATTGTTCCGTTTTTTCTTCTTATACTTATATCAGTATATCCGATTGCCGATTTCTTGTAAAGAAGCACAGTTTATGCTATGATAGCGTGAGAAGGATTTCTAACGCTCATGCCATAAGGCATTTCGCGAAGAAATTCTATGTCTCACGCGTGTGAAGATATTTTCTAAGGCGTCTAAAAGACGCCGCCTAAGAAAATCTAAAGCTTCACACCGCTGACACCATAGAGGATTCATATGAACGAGAAAGTATATCAAATATTGGAATTTCATAAAATTATCGACATGCTCGAGGCAAAAGCCGACAGCGCGCCCGCTAAGGCGCTCTGTAAAAAGCTCCATCCGAGCGCCGATCTTTCAGAGATCACGAAAACGCAGGAGGACACGGCCGCCGCACTGACGAGACTATTCCGTCAGGATCGTATCTCGTTTGCGGGCTGCACGGAGATCCGTCCGGTCTGCCGCGCGCTCGAGATTGAAAGCGCGCTCTCCGCAGCCGACCTGATCCGTGTTGCCGACATCTTAGAATGCTCACAGCGCGTATATGCTTACGGAAATCCCGACGCAAAGGACAGCGAGCCGGACTGCCTGACTCCGTATTTTGAACAGCTCGTCCTGCTGCCCGACTTAAACCGTGAGATCCGCCGCTGTATCATATCCGCGGAGGAGATCGCGGACGACGCTTCCGCGAAGCTTTCTTCCATCCGAAAGAGCATTCTCTCGATCAACGACAAAATTCACGACAAGTTAGCGGGCTATGTCAACACTTCGCTGCGCCCCTATTTGCAGGACGCCGTCGTCACCATGCGCGATAACCGCTACTGCATTCCGGTCAAATCCGAATACAGAGGACAGGTTGCCGGCATCGTCCACGATCAGTCCTCGACCGGTTCCACGTTATTTATCGAGCCTGCCGCCATCGTCGAATATAATAATAAGATCCGTCAGTTAGAGATTGAGGAGCAGGAAGAGATCGCCGCCATTTTGAGGGCGCTCTCCGAGCGCGCGGCGGCGCATACGGCAGAGATTGCCAATAACGCGAAGCTTCTGACCAAATTAGACTTTATTTTTGCCAAGGCGTCGCTCGCCATGGATATGAACGCCACCATGCCGGTCTTTAACGACGAACGCATTATTGACATCCGCAAAGGGCGTCATCCTCTGCTTGACCGCAAAAAGGTCGTCCCGATCGACGTCCGGCTCGGAGAGGACTTTGATCTTTTGATCGTTACGGGACCGAACACGGGCGGCAAAACGGTTTCGTTAAAAACCGTCGGACTCCTGACCCTAATGGGACAGGCAGGACTGCATATTCCTGCCGCCGATCGTTCCCGTCTCGGTATTTTCAAAGAAGTATTCGCGGACATCGGCGACGAACAGAGCATCGAGCAGAGTCTTTCCACCTTCTCCGCTCATATGACCAATATCGTAACAATCTTAAAGCACGCGGACGCGGATTCACTCTGCCTGTTTGACGAGCTTGGCGCAGGTACCGACCCGACCGAGGGGGCGGCGCTTGCCATTGCCATCCTCACCTACCTGCATGACCGAGGAATCCGCTCCATGGCTACCACGCATTACAGCGAGCTGAAAATATTCGCGCTCTCAACGGACTATGTGGAAAACGCCTGCTGCGAGTTTGACGTGAAATCGCTGCGCCCGACCTATAAGCTCCTGATCGGCATTCCCGGAAAGAGCAACGCCTTTGCCATCTCCAAGCGTCTCGGTCTGTCGGATGACATTATCGAATCCGCCAAGACCCACATCAGCAAGGAGGCCGAAAGCTTTGAGGACGTGATCGCCAATTTGGAAAAGCGCCGCCTTGAAATGGAGCGCGAGCAGCTGGAAATCGATAAATACAAACGGGAAACGCAGTCCGTAAAAGACCAGTTAAAAGCAAAACAGGATAAGCTTGACACCTCCCGCGATAAAATCCTGCGCGAGGCAAACGAGGAAGCACGGGAGATCCTGATGGAGGCGAAAGCGATCGCCGACGAGGCCATCCGCAAATTCCAGCGCCTGAACGCGTCCTCCGCAGACATGCGGGAACTGGAACGCTCCCGTCAAAGCTTAAACAGCAAGATCAGCGAAAAAAACTCGAAGCTTTCCATTCCTTCCGCAAAGCCGGAGCATCACGCCAAGGTCCGGGCGGCGGACTTAAAGCCGGGTGACAGCGTCAAAATCGTGTCCATGGGCTTAAAGGGCACCGTCAACACCCTGCCCGACGCCTCCGGAAACCTCTTTGTCATGTGCGGCATCATGCGCACGAAAACAAATGTCAAAGACCTTGTTCTTTTGCAGGATTCAGACGATGCGACGCGCCTTGCCCCCTCCAAAAAAACAAGCACGGGAAGCAGCATGAAGATGAGCAAATCCATGCACATCTCAACCGAGATCAATCTGCTCGGCAAAACGGTGGACGAAGCGATCGCCGAGCTGGATAAATATTTGGACGACGCTTATCTCTCTCATGTGCCGAGTGTGCGCATCGTTCACGGCAAAGGCACGGGCGCGCTCAGGAACGCCATTCACCAGCACCTGAAACGCCTGAAATATATTGACTCCTACCGCCTCGGCGAATTCGGCGAGGGCGACTCCGGCGTCACGATCGCAACGTTTCATTAAAAAAGAACGCAAATGAAGAGGAGGAAATCACTTGGCAGCCAAACAGAAAATCCTGATCGTGGATGACGACAATAATATTGCGGAGCTCATCTCCCTCTATCTGACAAAAGAATGCTTTGAGACCCGGATCGTAAACGACGGCGAATCCGCCCTCACCTGCTTTGATTCCTTTAAGCCGAACCTGATCTTACTCGACCTGATGCTTCCCGGCATCGACGGCTATCAGGTATGCCGCGAGATCCGCGCGCATTCCCAGACGCCGATCATCATGCTTTCCGCAAAGGGCGAGATCTTCGATAAGGTGCTCGGCTTAGAGCTTGGCGCGGACGATTACATGGAAAAGCCCTTTGACACAAAAGAGCTTGTCGCGCGCGTCAAGGCGGTTCTGCGCCGCTACACGCCCGCTCCGAATGCAGCCGTCCAGCAGGATGTGGACCAGGTGGAATTTCCCGACCTTGTCATCAACCGGACGAATTATTCCGTGATCTACAACGGACACCGTGTGGACATGCCGCCGAAGGAGCTGGAGCTTCTTTATTTTCTTGCCTCCTCCCCGAACCACGTTTTTACNAGGGAACAGCTCTTAGACCAGATNTGGGGCTATGAATACATAGGCGATACGAGAACCGTGGACGTCCATATCAAACGTCTGCGCGAAAAGATCAAGGANAACGCCCACTGGCGNATTGCCACGATCTGGAGCATCGGCTATAAATTTGAGGTACANTGAAGACCGCATCATGCTCTTATGTAACNCTGACAGATTGNATTTTGAGGGATAACGANTCATGAAACGCACACTATATTGGAAATTTCTGCTTGCCTATCTGATCTTTGCTTTTTTCGGTTTTTTTGTTGTTGCAAACTTTGTTTCCGGCATGACCTTNGACCATCTGAAAAAAGAAAAGGCNGANTCCCTTTATCAGGAAGCGGTCATGATCGCGGGCACNTACGCATCCGAGCTTTACGATAACCGCATTTCTNTGGAAACCGCNAAAAATCAATTGGANGCNCTTGANATTTACCTCTCTTCCACGATTTGGATCATGAATCCGTCGGGGAGAATNGTTGTGGACTCNAAAAACCCGATCGACGTCGATAATCAGGTGGTCGTGGAAGCGTTTGACCCGACCGTGACCGGAAGNACTTACTATACGGTCGGCACGTTCTTCGGCATGTTCGNGGAAAATATGCTGAGCGTTTTTGCCCCCATCACCTCNGATTTTAAAGTAAAAGGNTATGTCGTGATCCTTACCCCGATGAGCGCGATCGAGCAGGAGAGCAACAGCCTCTTAAATATTTCCTATCTGCTGTTGGTGATCCTGTTTCTATTGTCACTCATCATTCTTATTTTTTTCACGGAAATGGTCTATCTCCCGCTTCGCAAGATCACGCGCGCGACCGAACAGTATGCGGGCGGCAACTTAAGCTACCAGCTCTCCGTGGACAGCGAGGACGAGATCGGATACCTCGCCGCTTCGCTTTCCTACATGGCGGAGGCGCTTGCACAGGGCGGCGAAAACCAGAAAAAGCTTGTCGCCAACATCTCTCACGACTTCCGTTCNCCCCTNACTTCCATCAGCGGATATGTNCAGGCGATGCTCGACGGCACCATCCCTCCCGAGCTGCACGAAAAGTATCTGCAGATCGTGTTAAATGAAACGGAACGCCTGACAAAGCTGACAAATAATCTTTTAACGCTCAATAACCTGAACACGGAAGGCATGGTTTTGGAAAAAAGCACGTTTGACATCAACCGTGTCATCAAAAATACGGTCGCAACCTTTGAGGGGATCTGTCGAGAGCGGCAGCTTGTCATCGATCTGGTATTGACCGGCGACAGCATGTTCGTCACAGCGGATTTAAGCAAGATCCAGCAGGTGCTCTACAACCTGCTCGACAATGCCATCAAATTTTCGCATCACGATTCTCATATTAAGATCGAGACGACGCAAAAGCATAATAAAGTATTCATCTCCGTCAAGGACAACGGCATCGGCATTCCCAAGGACAGTCTGAAATTTATTTGGGACCGTTTCTACAAGACGGACTTATCGCGCGGCAAGGATAAAAAAGGAACCGGCCTCGGCCTTTCCATCACCAAAGAGATCATC
Organism: Lachnospiraceae bacterium; assembly: GCA_014804425.1. Taxonomy (GTDB): domain Bacteria; phylum Bacillota; class Clostridia; order Lachnospirales; family Lachnospiraceae; genus DLAJ01. The sequence continues at coordinate 48,607 of JAAUZV010000017.1, read as the reverse complement.
CGCGCGCACAATGAAAACATTAACGTCATCAGTACGGAGGGCGCCGGAAGCGAGTTTATTTTTTCCCTGCCCTGCGTGGACATGGATGAGGACTAAAAAAGAACGCAAAGCATACCAAAAAAAGTGCAAATTGTACCGAACTTCTTTTTTTTGACAAGCTCCNACAGTATATTTATAGTCAGACTTCAAAAAAATTAATGAAATGAGGTACGAAACTGTGTTGAAGACGATCAAAGGAAGGCTTACAGTCAGCGTCATTGGAATTGTCATAGCAAGTATTCTTCTGACGACAGCAGGNATCATTATCATTGCGGGCAACCGCATGATTCAGGATCAGACAGAGGCATTGCAGTTGAATGCGGACAAATACGCNGAAGAGATCAACACATGGATTGAAAACGAAAAAATGCTCGCTGCCGGAGCCGCCGACAGTATNCAGGCGATCGGAAGCGTGGANACAGCACTCATNCAGTCCGTTGTGGACGTCCATGCTGCAGGCAGAACGGAGCTGTTAAATCTATACTGCGGAACGGCGGACAGCAGATTTATCCAGTCCAACCGGGAAGCNGACATCCCGGAGGGTTATGATCCGGTCGCACGCGGCTGGTATCAGCAGGCGGCTCAGGCAGGAGACGTCATTGTAACGGATCCTTACTGGGACGTTATCACAAACCAGATGTGCACAACGATCGCCGCACCGGTCTATGTGAACGGCGAGCTTGCGGGTGTCATCGGTCTGGACGTAACGCTTGGAACGGTAACGGACTTAACGGGAAGCATCNGCTATGCGAAAGGCGTGTACGGCTTTTTGGTGGACAGCAGCGGACATTACGTTGCACATCGGAACAAGGCGTATGAGCCGACNGGGGACACGGCAGTCGCGGTAACGGACATCCTGCCGGGACTCGGCGAAATGATAACCGGTTCCNACAGCAGCATCAAAAAGCNGACGGATTATGACGGAAGCACGTGCTATTTTGCCGCTTCGGAAATCACNGGCAGTAACTGGAAGCTCGGNGTCGTCGTACCGGCTGCCAATATCGTAGATTCTCTCATCACGATGATCATGGTTGCTGCCGTGATCGCGCTTGTGATCATCGGTTTCGTTACCGTGTTCATGACGGGACTGATCGGAAAGATGCTGGCTCCCATACAAATGCTGAAGCAGTTTGCTTCCGGCGATTTTTCTGAACATACGGTCATCGAAAAAAACATACCGAATGAATATAAGAACGAGACTGAGCAGATCCGGACCGCAACGGCTGAAGTCAAACAGCAGATTCGGGGCATCATCTTAAATACCAAAAAGGAAGCGGAAAGCATCGGCACGATCGCCGAGGCTACCTCTTCTAAGATGAACACCTTAAATCAGGACATTTCCGGCATTTCCGATCTGGTAAACGGTGTCACGGATCAGACGTCGCAGGCACAGCGGCTGACGGAACGGATCAAAAACAACGGTCAGGAGTTGGGCTCCGCTATCGGAAGCGTGGCAAAAAAAGCAGAGGAAGCCGCTGCGCAATCGTGTCTGATCATGGAGCGCGCCGGAAAACAGCACGCATCCTCCAAGCGGTCTGCAGAGGAAGCGGTCACGCTGTATGAGGCGACAAAAGGGGATCTGGAACAGGCGATCGCGGACAGCCAGCGGGTACATGAGATCAATACGCTAACAGAGGAAATCCTTTCCATCAGCTCACAGACGAATCTCTTGGCGCTGAACGCATCCATCGAAGCCGCAAGAGCGGGCGATGCCGGAAAGGGCTTTGCGGTTGTTGCGGATGAGATCCGACAGCTTGCGGACAATTCCAAGCGTGCGGTGGATAAGATCCGCCAGGTGACGGAGGGCGTCGTGCAGAACGTGGCGTTCTTATCCGAAAGCTCAGGCAAACTGCTCTCCTTCATGAACGGAAAAGTCATGGAAGATTACAAGAGCATGACAGATCTGGCCGAAGTGTATCAGAAGGACGCGGCATTTTATAATGACATTTCCGGTGATCTGGGCGCATCCTCCGAGGAGATGAGTGCAAGCATGGCGGATATTAATGAATCCATTTCCGCGATCACGGAGCTCATGAGCGGAATCACCGACTTTGTCGCGCGCATGGAACAGTCCGCAGAAGATTCCGGCGAAACCTCTGAGGCAGTCATGACACAAATGCAGGAACTATTCCGGCTCAGCGAAATTTTGAATCGGACCGTCGCATCGTTCCGAATCTAAGGAAACGCTGATATCAGCGTTTCCCGCGCCGGATATCAATCATACTTTTTTTAAGAAAGGGCTTACATCCATATGGACAGAAAAGGGAAAAAGGGACCGGGAATTTTAGTGAAGCTGATCTTAATGTGCGCTTTGCCGATCATTTGCGCGGATGTTATGATTGCCACATATTCCATTAATGCGCTGCAGAATGGAATGAAGGAAAAAGTACTGGAGGAACTGGCTCTTATATGTCAGTCGGTTTCTGCGTCCTATGATGCCATTGATCCGGGCGATTACTCCGTGAAGGGATATCTGCTGTACAAAGGCGATTATAATATTACGGCACATGAGAGTATTATTGACAGCTATACGGCCGGCACAGATACGGATGTCACCCTTTTCTATGGCGATGTCAGGGTTGCCACTTCTTTATTTGACAAGTCAGGAAACAGGATGCTTTGGACAAAAGCTTCCGATGTGGTTGTCGAAACCGTTTTGAGGGGCGGGAACGATTATAGCTCAGACAGTATCACGATCAATGATGAAAACTATTATGCCTATTATAAACCGGTAAGGAATAGTGAAGGAGCTGTTGTAGGTATGATCTTTGCCGGACAGCCGTCGAAGGATGTTGATGCAACCATTCGTAACAAAATCATCGGCATTGCAGTCATTTCCCTTGTTATTTTGGTCGCCGCTTTGGTTATCTGTACGTTTCTTGTAAAGGGAATCGCGACCATCGTTGTCCGGGCAGGCGGTATGCTCGTCAATATTTCCGACGGTAATCTGCGGGTCGAACTGAGTGAGGGGGCGGAAAAGCTCAGCCGGGTAGCCAGAAACAGAACGGATGAGATCGGTGCAATGGTCTCGTCCATGTACGGACTGGCAGAAAAGCTTCAAAGCATGGTCGGCAGTATTAAAGAAAAAACCGACAACCTGCTTCAGTCAAGCAATTCCTTGGAATCCGTTGCGTCGCAGACCAGCTCTACGGTGGATGAGATCAGCCATGCAGTGGAAGATGTTGCCAAGGGCGCCGCAACACAGGCACAGGATATTGAATCGGCGACCACACAGGTTACAACCATTGGTTCTATGATAGAAAAAATTGCAAAAGGCGTGCAGGAGCTGGATAACATATCCTTAGGGATAAGAGATGCCGATCAGGAATCCGAACGGATCATTAACGAATTGAGCGTGTCCAATGACAGGACGTTGGAGGCAATTAAGAAAATCGACGCTTCTGTAAATACGACCAATGAATCCGTCGGCAAAATTCAGGATTCTGTGAACCTGATCACGTCGATCGCCAGTGAGACCAGTCTGTTATCCTTAAACGCAAATATCGAGGCTGCAAGAGCAGGGGAAGCCGGACGTGGATTTGCCGTTGTGGCTTCACAGATTTCAAAATTGGCTGAGGATTCCAACAATTCGGCTAAAACGATCGAAGATATCATTCATCAGCTGGCCGAGAATTCCAAAGCTTCTGTCGAAATTATGACAGAGGCAGGCGAAATTATTATTGAACAGCAGAAGAAGCTGGAGGAAACAAAGAAAAAATTTGCCGATGTTACAAAAGGGATTGAAACCTCCATTGTTGAAACCGAGCAGATTTATGCGCAGACCAGGGAGTGCGATGAGGCAAGAGTGAAGGTCGTCGATGTCATACAGAATTTGTCTGCCGTTGCAGAAGAAAATACTGCGTCAACAGAGGAAACAAATGCTGCGATGCAGGAACTGAATGCGATGGTCAGCCTGCTTACAAATGCTGCAAAAGATTTGAAAGATATTGCGGATGAGCTTGAACGGGATGTTGCTTTCTTTAAGATTTAATTCGGTACATATTTTTCAAATTCAGGAGGAAATGATATATGAGGAAAAAGATATTGTCACTGATTCTTGCGTCTGTCATGCTTCTTTCCATGGCCGCCTGCGGAAACTCCGGTAATGGCGCCGCGACAGGAACGACCGAAACCGCGGATGAAAACTTAAAGATCGCGATCGTCAGCAGCCCGGCAGGAGTAGATGATCATTCTTTTAATGAGGATATTTATAACGGTATTCTGGCTTTTCTGGAATCCCATCCGGGTTCAACGGTAACGCCTGTACAGGAAACCACCGGCGATACGGCAGCGTCTCTTGCAGCGGTCGCGGAGATTGTGGCAGATTATGACGTCATTGTATGCTGCGGCTTCCAGTTTGCAGGAATCTCCGATATTGCAATACAAAACCCAAATATCAAGTTTATTTTGGTAGATTCTTTCCCGTCCGATGCAAATGGCAATGAGGTGGAAGTAGATAATATTTTTGCGATGTGTTTTGCAGAGCAGGAATCCGGTTTTTTTGCCGGAATGGCGGCAGCGCTTGAGACAAAGTCCGGCAAAGTGGCTGTTGTAAACGGCGTTGCTTATCCTTCCAACGTGAATTATCAGTATGGATTTGAGTGCGGTGTGAAATATGTCAACGAGACAGAAGGAAGGCATGTCGAGATCGTGGAGCTTCCTTCTTATGCGGGAACTGATGTTACCGGCGCGGATGTAGGCGGAAACTATATCGGTTCTTTTGCCGATATCGAAACCGGAAAGGTCGTAGGCAGGGCATTGATCGCAGAGGGCGTTGACATTATCTTTGCAGCAGCCGGCACAGCCGGAAGCGGTGTTCTGGATGCCGTTAAGGACGCGGAGGGCGTCATGTTCGTCGGTGTTGATATTGACCAGTATGACGACGGCTTTGACGGAGACCGTAACGTTATACTGACCTCTGCCATTAAAGTGATGCATAGTGATGTTGAGAAAACCTTGAATGCGATTGCTGTCGGCTTTTTTGGCGGCGGGAATGTCACACTCCAGGTTGATACAGGTTCCACAGGCTATGTTAATGCGGAAGGGCGACATCAGTTATCTGCCGCGACGATCGAAAAGATCGATGCCGCTTATGAATTACTTCAATCAGGGGATATCGTGCCTGCCGCTAATTTTAACGGCATCACTCCCGATAGTTTTACGTGGAAACATTAATATCTTTTTGGGTACGATAGGTTTTAATGAATGTAAGATGGGAGGTGTGACAGCGATATGCTGGGTGGTTCTATAGCCGTCGCATTGATCCGGTTTGTGGTCAATATATTAGGTGTAGTCATTTTATTTACTTTAATGAACGAGCCGCGCTACAGCCTCAAGAAGACTGCCGTCTGTTACGCCTGCTTTTGTGCCGTCATGGCCGCGGTATCCTGCGTTTGGTACGCCGTCAATCGGGAAAGCTATGTACGGCTGGCACCGCTATTGCTGTATCTGGTTTTCGCCGTCTTTTCCATTTTTATGAACAGCGATCCTATTTATCTGTGCATTTACAAGCTGACGCTCACGTTCTATCTGATGGCAGTTTTTATGGTCACCGGTATCGAAGTCTCGGTGATTTTCTTTGCCGGAAATGTATGGATCGATATTACAGTGCGCATTCTTTTGATCTTCCTTATAGCAGTTTTTATTAACACCAAAATCAAAAGCTCCATTCGCGGATTCGGTTATTATGTGGAGCATGAAGTGGACCGCTTCAGCGTCGTCGTTATGATCCTCTGTATCCTGTCCGGCATCGGGTATGTTTTGAGCCAAAACGGCCTGGAGCAGACCCCGTATCGTCTTTTTCAGATCGCCTTGAACTTCTTTCTGACCGGCGCCCTGCAGCTTTTGGTATTCCGGCTCTATCTGCATACGGGTAAAGAAAAAGAATATCAAAAAGAAAACCAGTTGATCCAAATGAATCAACGGTTGTTGGAACGGCATATGGAGCTTTTGGAATCCTCCGTGGAAACCGGACGCAGAATCCGGCACGACGCAAGGCACCATAATGCGGTCATCGCGGAATATGCGCGCAGGGGACAGGACGAGGAGCTGCTGCAATATTTGAAGGAATATCTCAAAGAGACCGATACAAACGCCGTCGAGTCCATCTGCTCCAATACTGCGGTCAACAATCTCCTCGCAGCGTATACCGAACGTGCAAAAAAGGAACATATTTCCGTCTCGCTTGATGTGAAGCTGGAAAAAAATCCGGGAATACCCAGTATCGATCTTGTCACGATATTGGCCAACGCTTATGAAAATGCCATTTACGGATGCATGGAGGTGCAAAAGCATGCAAGAGAACGGGCATGCGCCATTCATCTGATGATACGGAAAAAGCTCGGCAAGCTCATCATCTATTGCAGTAATACGTGCCGGACGGAGATTGAATTAAAAAACGGGCTTCCCAAGCCGGAGGCGACAGGAGGCATCGGTGTATTGAGCATTATCAAAACAGCGGAAAAATACGATGGAGAATATGACTTTAAGACCGATAACGGCATGTTCATTTTTCGGCTCATCATAAACCTTCCGCCGGAGAGGAACGAAAGGAGCTGCTAAAATGTATCTGATCGCACTCTGCGATGATGAGACAACCGAACTGGACAAATTAGAACAAATATTTACAAGCTACGGAGATAACCATCCCGAAATCGAGCTCAAGATCAAACGTTTTGCTTCCGCAGACGAGTTGATCTACGCGATCAGAGAAAAACAATATACACCGGATCTCATCACACTCGACATCTATATGCCGGACAAGACGGGAATCGACGCGGCAAAGGAGCTGCGCGATATGGGAAGCAGCAGTCCTATCCTTTTCCTTACCACGTCAAAAGAGCATGCGCTGGACGCGTTTGGCGTGGAGGCCGTACAATATTTAGTAAAACCGGTATCTCGGGAAATGCTGTTTCCGGTATTGGACCGGATCTTCGCAGACACACCGGAACTACGCAAAAAGTATATTCTGCTGCGTATCGACGGAAAGATCCGCCGTGTCGCCGTGGATTCGATCGTGTACTGCGAAGCGCAGGGAAAAATGCAATGCCTGCATTTCTCGGACGGTACGCACTGTCTGCTGCGCATCACGATGTCGGCGATCTTCGACATGTTTTCCCCCTTTCGCGAATTCGCAAGGGTCGGCGTTTCCTATCTCGTCAATCTCAAACATGTGGAAAGCCTGAGCAGGCAGGAGCTGCAGATGGATGACGGGAAAAATATCTATCCTCCCCGCGGTTCATACCAGTCCCTGCGGGAACAGTATTTCAGCTATTACTGTGAAGAAGACGTGGATGATTGAAAAAGGTTATCCCGCGGCAGAGCCGTCAGGATAACCTCTTTTTGCTTTGATTTAAGTACTGCATGACACCGAGATGAATCTGAAACGCAACGCGGTCCTGATAGTCGGCTGTCGTAAGCAGTGCGGCCTCCTCCGGATTAGAGAGAAATCCGCATTCCACAATGACGATCGGAACAGATGTTTTTTTCAGCAGATAGTAGCTGTCATTTGCTTTCGCTTTGCGGCCGTTCTCAGGATCAAGCGAAAGGCATAGCTGCTCCTGTATGATCTCCGCAAGCTGCTTCCCCTCCTCGCTTGTCGTATAATAGAAGGTCTGCGCGCCGCGCACATACGCTTCATGATAGCTGTTTTGATGAATGCTGACGACAAGCACGGGAGAAGCCCGTTCAATGACCTCGATCCTGCGTCGTAAATCTGCCGCCTTTTTATTACTGTCACTTTCCACGTATAACCCGTCATCCGTCTCTCTGGTCATGATGACCGTGATGCCCTCCGCCTCTAAATAGCTCTTGAGCTTGTAGGCGATCGCAAGGTTAATGTCCTTTTCATATGTCACTTGGTCAACGGAAACTTTTCCGCTGTCCCTGCCCCCGTGTCCGGCATCGATCACGATCACCATATCCGACGTGTCCGCAATCGTCTCCTCCGTCTTTATCGCTTCTTTTTTTTCAAGCGTCGTCACGATCGCCGCCGCCGCAAGCATCAGGGTTCCCGCCGTAACAACGACCACATCGGCGCGAAGCCGCCTGATCCGCCGCAGCCATGTCTGATATCGCTGTTGTGTATGAGACGTCCGTACGCCGCTCTGCGTGTTTCTTTTTTTCTCCGCCATGCTCCGCTTCCTGTCCTCTCTCATAACAGGATATGAAAAAAAGCAGAATCTCATAACAGGATTCTGCTTTTTTTCTCTTTCGCATGCCTAAGCTCTTTCCATGCCTAAGCTCTTTCCATGCCTTATGAATTTCCGTACGCCGCCATGACCGCCCATATATCCGCCGTCTCATAGCCAAGCTTCCATGCCGAGACACCCGCAACGCCATAATTATTCATCACGTTGAGCTTGACCTGAATGGAATCCGCGTTCTCCATCCATACCTGATAGAGCTTGCCGCCGCTTGTCAGTTCGCCGTAATACTGACAGGTGATTTCATCCCATATTAAGTTGACGCCGTAATTATTCACCCAGTCCTTTGCCCACTGCATGCCGCCCGCGCTGCTCGTCACCTCGCCGCCGTCCGTAGACCAGATGCGCGTGAAAAACGGCACGCCGTTGATGATCTTATCCGCGGGAACGCCAATGTTGATCGTGTCGCTGATACCGCGCTCCACAAAGCCGATGGACGCGACGGAGCCCGCCTCGCTGCATCCGCCCCAGTGCTCGTCATAGCCCATGATCACAACGTAATCGACCACGATCCCCTGATCTTCCAAATGATATTGTCCCCTGCCGCCTTCCGGTACATAATTATCCACGGAAAGCACGAGGTTATACATGTGTGTCAAAATGGACAGCTCACGCAGGAACTGGATAAAGTGCTCGCCGCATTCCTTCGATATCTTCTCAAAGTCAATATTGATGCCATCCACGCCCGCATTTAGCGCCGCACTGACAAGCTGCAGCTCCAGCGCTTCCCTCATCGTACTGCTCGACAGGATACCGTAGATATCCGGCGAGCGGGTAAAATCATCCGCAAGCGCCCATACCTCAAGCCCCTTTTCATGCGCACGCGCCACATAATCGGCAGTCGCAATATTATCAATGGATACCCCGTCCGCGCCGCCGCCCACGTAAAACCATGTCGGCGAGATCACATTCAGCGCACCCGCATTTACCGTCACCTCGTTCAGTGTGCTGTTTGCATCCGCATTCATGACCTGATGCCATGCCATCACGATTTTATGATCCCTTGCGATCCGCGGATAAACAGGATCCGTATAGTCTCTTGCAGACGTCCTTTGCGTCTCATGCTCGTTTTCCAAATATTTGACTTCAATATATCCGGTCACACAATCCTTCGTTTTTACCTCCGCCCATGTCTCCATCCGGTTGAGCACCACGACCTCGTCTCCCTGCGCAACATCCGTAAGGATCGGGCTCTTGATGCCGCCGAGCCGTCTGACTGCCGTCGCCTTTTTCACGGTCGCGGTCGTCACCGTATCCTCCTCGGTAAACAGCTGTATGCGGTACGGTTCTTCGTTGCTGTACAGCGTATAACTCATGCCGCAGTAACGCTGCACATAATCCGCTGACAGATAAAGCGTACCCTCCTCCTCAAACACCGCCGTATGGGTCAGCGTCTCGCTCTCCATGGCTGCCTGCCCCGATATGTCAGGCGTTGTCTTTATTATGACATTCGTGTCAAGTAAAACTGTCTCCACATGATCGGGAAGCGTATATTTCAGCGCGTGCTCCATATCATTATAATAAAAGCGATCCTCCATATAGGCCGCCACCGTGTCATAGGAAAAATAGACAGCGCCGTCCCGCACGAGCGCGCGATCCGTAAGCAGCGTATCCTGATGCATGATCCTTGCCTCATTGCCCTCGCATTCGAAAAATTCGGTCAGATCCACCCGCTCTTTCGAATAGGAGTAGCGATCTAATATTTTAGGTACGACCGCCACAAGCGCCACCACGCAAATAAGGGCGATTGCGACGAGCACCGGAATTATTTTTTTCTTCATTCCTGTTCCCTCCAAACGCCCTTATTATAACAGACTATTGCACTTACGTCATTACCAAATTTGACATATTCAGACTTTTCTTTCCCAGAATGCCCAATGTTCCGCACTGTCCGCCATGTTGTTTTTTGTAAAAAAAGTACGAATTATCATATGTTTCTCCTTTCCCTTGTGATTTGGCAGATCCATGCAGAGCGTGACCGCCTGCATGTTCAGGCGGTAAGCGCCATATGCTTCTATCAGGGCACACCCGCATCCGACCAAAAGGAACCCGTGATATTGCAGCGCGGGCGTGCTGTGACGAACGTGAAACAGTTCTGCTTGAGATGCCGGACGGTATCTGAAATAAAGGAACACAAAGCGTTCCCTGCGGAACAAACACTGTTCCGATGGAAAAAATTACCATCAAAAAATTTTTGAATTATACCGTGAATTTCGTTTCTTTCTTCGTTCATTGGAAAAAATTATTTTACGAACAGACACATAAGCCTGTAAGACAATCCCATACTAAGATGGAACAGACAATGGTTCCTATGGGAAAAAGATAATTTTGAACGTATGTGTCACGAATGTGACCAAGAAAAAACATCTGCCTCCTCTCCGATACGGATTGTCCGAGGCATCTCTGTTTCTATATTATATACTTGTAGTTTTGCTTTTACAAGTCTTTTTTTGACAAAATTTTTTAAAATGCTCATTTTTTCCAAATAGCGATAAAACACGCATTTTCTGCGGATTTTTTCGTTATCACGCATAAAAAAAATATAAACTGTCACGCCATGCTCTTGACTTAATAAACTAATCAGTATAAGATACTTTTACTGATAATTTGCAGTATCGCATGGTTTTTGATGGATAGATAGGATGTGATATGAATGAAGATCGAAAAAGTAAATGACTACCAGATCCGCTGCACTTTGACAAGTGACGACCTTGCAGACAGGCAGATCAAGATCAGCGAATTGGTGTATGGCTCCGACAAGACAAAGAAGCTCTTTCGGGATATGATGCAGCAGGCGTCCGTCCAGTTCGGCTTTGAGGCAGAGGACATCCCTTTGATGATCGAGGCCATTCCCCTCAATTCCGGCTGCCTTGTGTTAGTCATCACTAAAGTAGAGGATCCCGAGGAGCTTGACACACGCTTTTCCAATTTTGCGCCGTCCATTCACGACGATGACGACGATTATGAGGAAGAGAACATGGACGTCATCAACAGCACGGGTTCGTTCCTGTCCGAGACGGCCCTAGATGTTCTGGATCTGTTCCGCAGGATGCAGTCTGCCGCGTCCGCACTCCCTGACAAGGGAAAGGACAATACCTCAGCTGCCGCTGCGGAAGAAGCGGATACGGACATTTCCATTTTATACAGCTTTTCCTCGCTGGATCATCTGATCAGGGTTTCACGGATGCTCGCGAGCGGCATCAGCACCGATACCGCTTTATATAAGAATACGATCACAGGACAGTACTCGCTGGTCGTTTCGAAGGGAAAAACCGCTCCTGCCGAGTTTAATCGTTTATGCAATACGCTCTCGGAATACGGGAAGGGAGAACGGCTGACTCATTCCGCTTCTGCATTTTTGGATGAGCATTTTGATGCGATCATTCCTTCGCATGCCGTAGAGGCGGTTGCGCAATCCTTTTAACGGGTGCAATGCGGAAATCTGCATGGCAGGCTTAGTTATTACGAATCGACAGGGATATCCCTTATAAGAAAAAAGAGCCCGACGGGCTCTTTTTTCTATTCTCAGGAATCCGCAGTCCCAAAAGAGCGCTATGCGTTCTTTTTATGACAGCTCTGCGAGCTTACCCATCAGTTCATCCACATCAATGCCATGAACCATTGCCGCCTCTTCCAAAGACTCGCCCTGCGCGGACGGGCAGCCAAGGCAATGCATTCCCGCTTCCATCAGAACCGGTGCGACCGCCGGGTTCATCTGAAGCATCTCGCCGATCGTCATGTCCTTCGTAAACTGTGCCATATCTATGCCTCCTTTTTTGATTATCCTTTTGTGCTGTCCCTATCTTAACACATATTGCACAATTTTCACAATTTTTTCCATTAATTTTTTATTCATGTACTCGAAAAAGTACATTGCTTCTATTGACTCTCCTATGAAATTTAACCTATAATTATGGTGTATCGAAAGCATATTTTTATGCGTAACTAACGGTTTTTTAACCGTATAAAAATTTTTTATAGGAGGCATTTCAAATGAGACCAGAATGGAACGATTTTGTAGGCGGCAAATGGGACAAAGAGATCAACGTGCGTGATTTCATTCAGAGAAACTACACGCCGTACGAGGGGGATGAGTCCTTCCTTGCAGGACCTACGCAGAACACCAATGACTTATGGGCAATGGTTCGCGACCTTCAGGACAAGGAGCGCGCAGCGGGCGGCGTTCTTGACATGGACACGAAGGTTGTATCCACGATCACTTCCCACGGTCCGGGCTATCTTGACAAGAATAAGGAGACCATCGTTGGTTTCCAGACTGACAAGCCGTTCAAGCGCTCTTTACAGCCTTACGGCGGTATCCGTATGGCAGAGAAGGCTTGCTCCGACAACGGGTACGAGGTTGATCCGGAGATTTCCGAGTTCTTCTCCACTCACAGAAAGACACACAATGCAGGCTGCTTCGACGCTTACAATGCAGAGATGAGAGCATGCCGTTCCGCACACATCATCACGGGTCTTCCGGATGCTTACGGCCGCGGACGTATCATCGGCGATTACAGACGTGTCGCTCTTTACGGTATCGACAGACTGATCGAGGATAAGCAGGCACAGAAGGATTCGACCGGACGCGTTATGACAGATGAGGTCATTCGCCTTCGCGAAGAGATTTCCGAGCAGATTGTTGCATTAAAGCTGATGAAGGATATGGCTGCTTCCTACGGCTGCGATATTTCCAAGCCGGCTGCCAATGTACAGGAGGCAATTCAGTGGACTTATTTCGGTTATCTGTGCTCCGTAAAAGAGCAGAACGGTGCCGCAATGTCCCTCGGACGTACGTCCACCTTCCTTGACTGCTATGCACAGAGAGACCTTGCAAACGGTACGTTTACCGAAGAGCAGATTCAGGAGTTCGTTGACCACTTCATCATGAAGCTGCGCTGCGTAAAGTTCGCTCGTACACCGGAGTACAACCAGATCTTCGCAGGCGATCCGGTATGGGTAACGGAGTCCCTCGGCGGTGTCGGTGTTGACGGACGTCACATGGTAACCAAGATGAGCTTCCGTTATCTGCATACACTTGAGAACTTAGGACCTTCTCCTGAGCCGAACCTGACGGTTCTCTGGTCCACCAGACTTCCTGAGAACTGGAAGAAGTACTGTGCTAAGATGTCCATAAAGACATCCTCCATCCAGTACGAGAACGACGATCTGATGAGAGTTGTTCACGGTGATGATTACGGTATCGCATGCTGCGTATCCTCCATGGTCATCGGTAAAGAGATGCAGTTCTTCGGCGCACGCGCAAACGTTGCAAAGTGTCTGCTTTACGCGTTAAACGGCGGTGTGGATGAAGTTACCAAGAAGCAGGTTGGTCCGAAGTATCGTCCTGTAACGGGTGATGTTCTTGATTATGATGATGTAGTCAGCAAGTTTGTTGATATGATGGAGTGGCAGGCAGACGTTTATGTCAATACGCTGAATGTCATCCACTATATGCATGACAAGTACTGCTATGAGAGAGCAGAGATGGCTCTTCATGACAGAGACGTAAAGCGCTACTTCGCAACAGGTGTTGCAGGTCTTTCCATCGTGGCTGACTCCCTTTCCGCGATCAAGTACGCAAAGGTTGAGCCTATCCGTGATGAGGACGGTATCATCGTTGACTTTAAGACGACCGGTGATTTCCCGAAATACGGCAACGACGATGATCGCGTAGACGAGATTGCACAGTGGGTTGTTCATACGTTCATGACGGCAGTCAGAAGACATCACACCTACAGAAACGGTGTTCCTACCACGTCCATCCTTACGATCACTTCCAACGTGACCTACGGTAAGGCAACCGGTAATACGCCTGACGGACGTAGAAAAGGTCAGCCGTTCGCTCCGGGTGCAAATCCGATGCACGGACGTGATACGCACGGTGCAGTCGCTTCCCTGTCTTCCGTATCCAAGCTTCCGTTCAATGATGCGCAGGATGGTATTTCCAATACCTTCACGATCATCCCGGGCGCGCTTGGCAAAGAGGATAAGGTATTTGCAGGCGATATTGAACTTGACTTAAACAAATAATAGATGAGGGATCATGTAATGGATGAATCTCAGATGATTGATAATCTCATCGCACAGCTCGACGCCGGTATGACAAACGGCGTCGGGCATGTGAATGTAGATGTAGATGAAACAAGCAGTGAAGCCAAAAGTGTGGAGACGATGGGCTGCGTTGACTGCTCCAAAAACGCATTCGCATGCAGCATCCCTACCATGCAGGAAGGCATGGATCGTTAAACACCGTGATTTTAATCAAAGGAGGATATTACCATGGCAGAAAATAGCGCACAGGTAGAAAACTTAGTAAATTTGTTAGATGGTTATGCAACCAAAGGCGGACATCACTTGAATGTCAATGTATTAAACAGAGACACACTTCTTGATGCTCAGCAGCATCCGGAGAACTATCCGCAGCTTACCATCCGTGTATCCGGCTACGCAGTAAACTTCATTAAGCTGACACCGGAACAGCAGGCAGATGTTATCTCCCGTACGTTCCACGAAGCTGTATAAAAAAGAACGCTTCGCGTTATTTCAGAGTTTCCACAGGAAACTCTTTTCGAGGAATCGCATGGCATTTCTTTTGAGAGTTGCGAAATGTCAATTTATCACATGTGTTTACAGAAGAATCCGCCTTTGGCGGATTCTTCTGGCATTGAGAAACTTCAATCTTTTCAGCATCTTTCTACAGAAAGGATCTTACTATGAGCGGAAGAATTCATTCACTGGAGTCCTTCGGAACCGTTGACGGTCCGGGTACCCGATTTGTCGTGTTCGTTCAGGGCTGCCCCATGCGCTGCGCTTACTGCCACAATCCCGATACATGGTCAATGACGGGCGGTACCGTAATGGAAGTATCCGAAATCCTGGAACAATACGAGCGCAATAAAAGCTTCTACACCAAGGGCGGCATTACCGTAACGGGCGGCGAACCGCTCATGCAGCCGGATTTTCTGATTGAGCTTTTCACGGAGTGCAAAAAAAGAAATATCCACACCTGTCTTGATTCCTCCGGCATCGCCTTTAAGCCCGACAACAAGGCTTTTCTCGACAAGATGGATCAGCTTGTACCGCTGATCGACCTTGTCATGCTCGACATTAAGCATATCGATCCCGAAAAGCATAGAGAGCTGACTGAGCAGCCCAACGACGGGATTCTCGCTTTTGCACAATATCTTTCCGACAAGCATGTGGACATGTGGATACGCCATGTCGTTGTTCCGGGCATCACCGACGATCCGAAATACCTCGATGAGCTCGGTTATTTCATCGGCGGTCTGACAAACTTAAAGGCACTTGACGTGCTGCCCTACCACACAATGGGAAAAGTCAAGTACGACAGGCTCGGTATGGAATATAAATTAAAAGATGTTCCTGCTATGACACAGGAAAAAGCGATCGAATGCAAAAAGCATATTATTGACGGCATCAAAAAGCGGCGCGCGGAGCTTGTGTAGAGTTAGTAATTTCTAACCAAAAACCCTATCATTTCAAGCTTTTTTTTAGATAATTTTTTCATATTTCCTTATATTTGTACTTGTCACTGGCAGGCTTTTGTATTAGAATAATATCATGTTCCATTGCTATTTTTAACCAACTATAAAGGAGGATTTTATTATGGCAAGAGTAATCAGCGATGCTTGCGTAGCATGCGGTGCCTGCGAGGCAACCTGCCCGGTTGGCGCAATTTCTATGGGAGACGGCAAATTTGAGGTTGATGCAGATAAGTGCATCGATTGCGGTGCTTGCGAGGGCGGCTGTCCGGTTGGCGCAATCTCTGAGGGCTAATCCGGTATACGCAGAAGTCACCTGCTCTTGGCAGGAAGATAGAAGCAAACAAAAAAGAGCCTGTTATGGCTCTTTTTTGTTTGCTTTTTGCTACGCATAAATATCTACGCAATATTTCTCTGCCTGTACTCCCCACATTTTCGCATATACGCCATCATTTGCAATAAGCTCAGAATGCGTGCCGCTCTCAGCGATACTTCCATTTTCCAAAAGAATGATTCTGTCGGCATCCTTTGTGGTGGAAAGGCGGTGCGAGATCAGGATGACCGCTTGATTTTCCGCGTTTTCAAGCATACTTTTGTTCAAACGGTACTCGGCAATGGGATCAAGGGCAGAGGATGGCTCGTCAAAAATCGCAATCGGCATATCGCGCATAAACATTCTCGCAATTGCCACTTTCTGCGATTCTCCGCCCGAAAGCATGGTTCCGTCATCGGAGAACTCCTTTGTAAGCTCCGTATCGATTCCGTTTGACAGATTTTCAAGCTTCTTTCCGAAATCGGCTCTTTTGAGCGCGGTAACGATTTTTTCTCTTTCACTCGGATCATCTTCCTTTACGAAGCCCATTTTCACATTTTCCGCAAGCGTTGCTCCGTAGATTTGAAAATCCTGAAATACCACACCGATCTTTTCGCGGTACGCTCTGATATTCAGCTTTCGGATATCCGTACCGCCGAACGTAATGCTGCCCTCGGTAACGTCGTACAAACGCATGATCAGCTTGATCAGCGTGGTCTTTCCCGCGCCGTTCTCACCCACAAGCGCAAGCTTTTCTCCCTTTCGTATCGTCAGGTTCACATTCTTGAGGATGTATTTTTCGCTGTCCTTATACTTAAAGCTGACATTTTTCAGCTCAAGGGTACAATCATTTTCAGGAATCGGTTCCGTACCTTCGCATCCCTCAATATTGATCTTGTAATCCATAAAGCGGCGAAATCTCTCCGCGTACTGCCCCACCATCTGGAAATCAATCAGCGCGTAATTCATCTGGTCGAGCTGGCTTTTCATATCATTTGTTGCGTTTTTAAGGGAAGCTACCCCGCCAAGCTCAATCGTATGCTCTTCAATCGCAAGATACGCAAGATATACAGGCACGGCAAAGAACTGGCACACGGTGTAGGTGCAGATCCAGTTGATGAGCGTGGGCGGGAGAATTCTTAGGGAATATTTCAGTGCCATCCTGCGCTCCTCAGCAATCGCCTCATCATACTGCTCCATAAGCGCCTCTTCAATCCCTGCCAGCTTAATCTCCTTGGCATATTCCGGCTGATAGAACACACGCTTCGAGTAATCTGCCTTTCTGCCGATACGCTGCTTTTCCAGATCATACTGATATTCGAGCTTTGTGATAATGAAACGTGTGACAATGTTAATGATAAAGCCTATTACCGGGAAAATCGCGATAACAGGATTCATGGTGATGATCATCGTTCCCGCAACAAACATGGCAGTTATGTTTGAAAGGATCTGCGCAACGCTCATGATCGCCTTTTTCGACATTTCCTCCGATTGAGAAGCGGCAATGATGAAGTCGTCAAAATATTCGGGAATGTCATAACACTTCAGATCGATCTTCTGCGCTTTCGCCATAAGCTCACGTTGAATCGTTCCCGAAAATCCTACCATTCTTGTCCAGAACAGATTCTCCGAATATCTGAAAATTACAAAGCGGACTATTTCCAGCGCAAACATCACAACGAGTACCTTGACCACGCTCTCCATGTCAGCGGTTGAGATAAAAATGCCAATAATCTCTTTTAACAGAAACGTATTCATGAAAGCGCGCACACCGAAAAAAACACATCGGCCGACGATGTAGGATACCGCCATCAGGCAGTCGTGACGAAAGGCATATTTGAGAACATAAAGCACATTAGAAGTGAGCCTCTTTATGCCGATTTTATTTTCACTCATGCTCTCACCTCCCCGACAAGATAATTCTGCGCCTGTAATCTCCACATCTCTGCATATTTTCCGTTCATGGCCATGAGCTCGGCATGACTGCCCTGCTCGATAACGGTGCCATTTTCAAACATATAAATCCTGTCAGCGTCACGAGTCGCGGACAGCCTGTGACTGATAAAAATGACCGTTTCGCTTTCTGTGGCGTTAAGCATATTTTTATACATATTATACTCCGCTATGGGATCAAGGGCGGAGGACGGTTCATCAAGAATCACAATATCAGGCTTGCGCGCAAAGACTCTTGCAATGGCTATTTTCTGCGCCTCGCCGCCCGAAAGTCCCATGCCGTTTTCGTCAAACTCTTTTGTGACCATCGTGTCGATCCCGTTTTCCAGGGTATCCAGCTTATCGCCGAACTGCGCCTTGCGGAGGGACTCCTCAACAAGTTTTCTCTCCTCTTCGTTTTTCGGCTTTCTCATCAGCACATTGTGAGAGAGCGGCAGCGCAAACACCTGAAGATCCTGAAACACCGTTCCGAAAAGACGGTGAAACGATTTTGGCTCGTATCGGTTTATATTGACCCCGCTTATGGTAATTTCTCCGGAGGTTGCCTCATACAGTCCCATGAGCAGCTTTACGAGGGTTGTCTTACCGGCGCCGTTGTGACCGACAATGGCAATCTTTTCTCCCCTGCGTATGGAAATATTAACGTCGTGCAGCGTTGCCTTCTCCGCACCCTCGTATGTAAAACTCATATTCTTTATTACGATATCGGAAAGCTCCTGTGCCTTCATACGCTCGGCGCCGCCGGTTTGGGGTTCATAAGAAAGAAACTCACGGAGATTTGCAACAAATGCGCTTTCCTTTGCAAGCGAGACGATCAGCTCAACCGTGTCGGAGGAGCGCCATGAAAGCGTACTTAAAGCCGGGATCATTGCCACGTAAGCGGCTGTCTGGGCATCGCCTGTGTTCAACACAAAGGTTATGTAAAGATAGGGCAGTATCGTGGATAACAGGTTATAGAGAACCCACTTGACCGGCTCGATCACACTCAGCTTTCTTCTTATTTTACGATTTCTTTCCTGCATTTCATCGCATGCCTTTTCGTGGCGGCTTAACAGCAGCTCTCCGATCCCGAAAAGACGTAATTCGCCGGCGTATTTCTTTTCATAGAACACACGCTTGGCATAACTGCCGATTCGTCCGTCCCGTGTATTTGAGAATTCCAGCGCGTAATACAGATCTCCCTCTTTCTTTCCGAAAAACATGGAGACCGCCATCATGGGAACAATGAACGCCAGCAGCACAGGGTCAACGTCCGCAACAATGATCGCTGCTGCAATGACCGAGGCAATGCCCGCCACAAGATTTGCAGAATAACGAAGAATCGTACTTCCGCGCCACTGGCATTCATTCAGCGCACGGGTATACTTGTCATAAAAATCGGGCTGCTCAAAACGGGCATATTCCATGGAAATGGATTTGCGGATAACACGTTTATAAAAATCCTGATACATTTTCGGCAGAAACTGTTTTTCACAAATCTGATGGATCGCCGCAGTGATGTGGATACAGACATGCCCGATACACATGGCTCCGACAAAGGAAGCCAGCACCGCAAACGGCGTTTCGTTTTCAATCGCTTTGTATATCCACTCCGTCAGATATACCGAAAATACAGTCCAAAATACATTCTCCGCAAATTCCTTGATGAACGTATAAACCACATATCCTCTGCTGCCATGCCACAAAATTCCCAGCATGTACACTACGTTTGACAATGCGGATTGCTTATCTTCTTTCTTCATTTTTTCTCCTGCTAAACGGGTTTTGTGCCCTCTGCGGCGTAGTCATTGCCCTATTTCTGNGTCCGGTGANCTTAAATATATGAAGTTATTATACCTATTTCTCATATTCTTTCAAGTATCAGAAATAATTAAATAAATTCACAATCCTCATTCTGCCGCACTCATACGATAATGCCCCACAATATCATCACGCTCCGCAAGAATATCCTCCTCATACGCTTTCTGCACCGTTCCGTTGTGATGAATGACATACGCGATTCCGTCATCATTTCGATGATCCGACACGATCCCGATATGATTCTCAAAGATCACGATATCNCCGCCCTGCCATGCGGCGATATCGTAAATATCCGTCGTCAGGCTGATCGCCGTATGACCGAAAAACACCTTCAGATTCCGCACGCGNCGATAATCAATATTATCATCCGGCTCATCGACCGCATACATCTCCCTGTTCGCCGCAATGTCCGCGTCCACAAGCGCGCGCAGATCGTATCCGGCGTTNCTTAACGCATACGCCACCAAATCCGTACATACTCCATACCCGTCATTCGGATAACCGCCCTCATAATACTTGCTCTTATACCGCGGATTCGTGGCAATATACTCGCGTGCCCCCTGCAAAATATCGGTCTGATCGTCGATACCGTCCCCATCCGCATCAACCGCGCTATGTACATCCGCAATCTGAAAATCCGCATTTGTCTTCGCCTGAACCGGCGCGCTGCNCGTATGAAAAAAGAAATAACGAAAATCCGTAAACAAATACAAACCGACCGCCGCAATGATCACGGCTGCCACAGCCGCTAAAATCACAACACGTTTCTTTCGCATTTTCATCCCGGTATCCCGCTCCTTTCCCTTTCCCCCGGTTACCGCTTGGCACCTTAAAATTCCGGCATCCCGGTAAAAATCAGCTTTTCCCCGTCCGCCGCACCGACATACATCTCNTTCGTCGTGCNCCCGATCTTCAAATAATGCTCTATCACAAACTTTGATGTATAGGGCATTTTCAGCGCCTCAAGTTCCGAATACGCAAACCACTTGCNGATCCCCTCATTCGACACCAGTTCCTCATCCACATCNTCTTTTAAGTCCGCNAAAAAATAATAATTCTGCCGGATTTCNCCNTTGGTNCTCCGCAGCGTGATATACCGCAGGCACAGATTTTCAATCTNGGACTCTTTTACACCCAACTCTTCCTCCAACTCCCGCAGCACGCAGGCTCTTGCGTCATTTAATTCAAACTCCTCAAAATGCCCGCCCGCGGAACCGACCCAGACATTGTTTACAACCCTGCCTCCCTGCCTGAAAAGCAACAGCATCCGCTCTCCTTTTGATAAATACACGGATGTCATATTTCTTAATTTCCCGTCCATGTTTCTCCACCATTTTCTTTCTTTATTCTATGCATACTTCGCCCCAGCGCGGCATCATGTCTATTGTCATGATACCATATCACCCCCGCTGTTTTCAATTCGACTCATACCTCAATTGCCATACTTATTTTTCTCTTGTTTTTATTGATTATTATTTTGGTATACGCTATAATAGTTCTATATAGAACTATTTGGCGAAGATTAATACTAAGGAGAGCCCCCTATGAAAAGAACCCGAGCGCACATCATTGAATTGATTCAAAAACAAAAAACCGCCTTTCTCGCTTCTGTGGACGAGGACGGTTTTCCAAATGTGAAAGCCATGTTTACACCGCGCAAGATAGAAGGCAATTGCTTTTATTTTTCAACAAATACCTCCTCGATGCGCACACAGCAATTTATGAAAAATCCGAAAGCGAGCATCTACTTTTACCAAAGAGGCCGCTTCCGCTATGAGGGCATTATGCTGATCGGCACGATGGAAGTCATGCAGGACGACACGACCAAAAGGGAAATCTGGCAGACCGGCGATACGATGTATTACCGACAGGGCGTTACTGACCCCGATTATTGCGTCTTAAANTTTACCGCCGAGAAGGGCAGACACTACTGNGANCTGAAAACAGAAAGNTTTCGGATGGAGGACNTNACATAGCCGGAGGAACCGNATATGAANNATTTCNTAACAACAGAAANCGCCGTATTAGGATTTTGCGTAGGGGANCATCAAATTGACTGCCTNTGCGCAAATAAGCTGCANAAGTTTGAAAAANCNTCCGGNCANCTNTTATTNGAAAAANNGATTTTTGATAAGAATGGNCTCGCGCGAATCTTAACNGCAGATAANGNGCAGATTTTNGTAAGCGACTTCTGCACGNTNTNNGCCTTCGANCAACANACNTATGANCNGCTTGGCAAATGGCAGCTTGGTGAAGATCTCACCTCTGACATTTGCGGAATGACNATGGATGANAAAANNATCTATTGTTCCATCCGAAACGGNAAAATCATNACGNTTGACAGAACCTCTTTTCAGAAAACNGANCATNTCATTTCCGANAGCAGCATGTGGAGCCTGAANNNCTATCGNGATCANCTGCTATGCGGAACCGTCTCCGGNCAATTATTATTATTGAACAANGCGNCTCTGTCCATCGAAAAAAGCCTTGTTTTAAGCAGGCAAAATATTCGAAGTCTCTTCATAGATGGCAATGACCCTCAAGGCAGTATATTATATGCNTCCGCTCAGGATAAAAAANTATTTCAGATTGACCTGTCACAATTTGAAATTCTGAACGTTCAAAAGAACGCGCACGCTAAAATGTTCGATTGTGCCGGAACCTATCATGATATACTGGTGACGGTTTCCCATCCTTGTGGTGAGATTGCCTTTTGGGATAAACACTCATTCCAAAAAAGTAAAGTGCTTTCCGTTCCGCTAAAATTAAGCGGCAATACCTATCTGGAAGGGAATCAAATGTATCTTACCTCCCGAAATATTTACGGAATTGATCTGATTGATCTGGAGAGTTGATATTATATCCTCCGAAACCGCTCATATCTGTGATCAGTCAATTCTTCCACACTGTACGCGCCGTACTGTTCCAAAAACCGCAGCATCTCTTTGTCTAAGTGCTCGATGACACCCTGCATATGCTCGGTCGTATACTGCTCAGGTTCTGCAAAAACAAGCTCAATGATTCCCTGCTCCTTCAGCTCCTCCGCCGTCATGCGCATGACCGCTGCCGCTTCTTTTGCCCGTTTACTGTCTTTCCAAAGAATACTTGCAAAGCCCTCCGGAGAGAGAATGGAATAGACGGAATTTTCAAGCATCCATACTTCATCCGCCGTCGCCATCGCAAGCGCGCCGCCGCTTCCGCCCTCTCCGATGACAATGGAGAGCACCGGCGTTTTTAACGCGGACATCTCATAAATACTGCGCGCGATTGCCTCGCCCTGTCCGCGCTCCTCCGCTTCTAAGCCGCAAAATGCACCCGGCGTATCGACAAAGCAGATGACAGGACGATGAAACTTCTCCGCCTGCCGCATGAGCCGCAGCGCTTTCCGATACCCTTCCGGCGACGGCATTCCGAAATGACGATCAATATTTTCCTTTGTGTTGCTTCCTTTTGCCTGCGCAATGACCGTTACCGGCATGCCGTGGAACAAAGCAATGCCGCCGATCACCGCCCGATCATCCGCAAAACAGCGGTCGCCGTGCAGCTCCACAAAATCAGTAAACAAGGCGCGGATATAGTCGCTCCCGACAGGACGGTCGTTTCTGCGCGAAAGCTGTACCCGCTCCCACGCATCAATATGCCGCCGCAAATCTGCACTTTCCCGTTCAGCTTCGCCGCTACCTAAATCTGCGCTTTCTTGCGCCAATTCATGTTCGTTTCTATCTTCTTCATCATGCGCATCCATCTGACCGCACTCTGACGTTTCACCATGCACACTCTCGCCGCCATGCAGACGCAGGATCGTGTCTAACGTATCGCGCAGCTGATCGCGTTCCACGATTCCGTCAATAAACCCGTGCGCGAGCAGAAACTCCGCACGCTGAAACCCCTTCGGCAGCTTTTCTCCGATCGTCTGCTCGATCACGCGCGGTCCCGCGAAACCGATCAGTGCTTTCGGCTCCGCCAAAATAATGTCTCCGAGCATCGCGAAGCTCGCCGTCACACCGCCCGTCGTCGGATCGGTAAGCACGCTGATATAGAAAAGCCCCGCATCACTGTGACGTTTGAGCGCCGCCGACGTTTTTGCCATCTGCATCAGGGATACAATTCCCTCCTGCATTCTCGCACCGCCCGAGCACGCAAACAGGATCACGGGAAGTTTCTCTTTTGTGGCACGTTCCACGGCACGGGCAATTTTTTCCCCGACGATCTCACCCATGCTCGCCATCATAAAACGCCCGTCGCAGACTCCTAACACCACTCTGTGACCGCCGATACGCGCTTCTCCTGTGACGATCGCCTCGTCAAGACCTGTTTTTTCCTGAAGCGTCCTGATCTTTTCCTCATAGCCCCGGAATGCCATCGGATTGCCGTTTGAGAGTCCGCTGTCCCATTCCTCAAACGAACCCTCGTCCGCGACACGCGCGATTCTGCTGTATGCATCCACGCGAAAATAACCGCCGCATTTCGGACAGATATAATAATCTGCGATCGCATCCTCCGCAATAATGGCGCCCCCGCATTTATTACACTTACGCAGCAGACCGCGCGGCACACTCGGATGCTTTTCCCCGCGGACACTGTCATTTTTTCTGGAAGCGATCTGCTTCGTTTTTTTGAACATATGATCCAGCTTCATAACATGCCTCACAATCCCTGCTGATAGCGTTCAATAAAGGAAATATCCACATTTCCTGCCAAAAAATCAGGATGATTGATCAATTCATACTGATAGTCCACATTCGTCTCTATCCCTTCCACGATGACCTCTCCGAGTGCGCTCTGCAGCTTGCGGATCGCCTCGCTGCGGTTTTTTGCCCACACGATCAGCTTCGCGATCATCGAATCGTAATAGGGCGGTATCTCACAGCCTGTATAGATCGCGGAATCAACACGAATGCCCTTCCCGCCCGGCAGATACATGTCCGTGATCGTTCCCGGTGAAGGCCGGAATCCCTTTTCCGGATTCTCCGCATTGATCCGGCACTCGATCGCATGTCCCGTCAGCTTCACATCCTCCTGCGTATAGGATAGCTTTTTCCCCGACGCGATGCGGATCTGCTCCTTGACAAGATCGATTCCCGTCACCCACTCCGTCACGGGATGCTCGACCTGGATGCGGGTGTTCATTTCCATAAAATAAAAATGACCGTCCTTTTCCAGCAGAAATTCCACCGTTCCCGCACTGACATAGCCTGCCGCCTTCGCCGCCGCAACCGCGGTATTTCCCATGCGCTCGCGCAGTTCCTCGGACAGCGCCATGGACGGCGCCTCCTCGATCATCTTTTGATGATTGCGCTGAATCGAGCAGTCGCGCTCGCCGAGATGGATCACATTGCCATAGGAATCGGCAAGAACCTGAAATTCAATATGGCGCGGCTGTTCAATAAAATGCTCTATATACATCACGCGGCTTGCAAACGCCGCCTCCGCTTCTTTTTGCGCGGTGAGAAACGCCTGCTCAAATTCCTCCTCACATGCGGCGACACGCATTCCTTTTCCACCGCCGCCCAGCGCCGCCTTGATGATGACCGGATATCCGATGCCCGCCGCCTCACGCTTTCCTGTTTCCGCGTCCAGGATCGGATCGGTCGTTCCCGGCACGATCGGCACACCCGCTTCACGCATCGTATTTCGCGCCTGCTGCTTGTCGCCCATTTTGGAAATGACCTCCGAGCCGGGTCCGATCAATGTGATATTGCACTTCTCACACAGCCTTGCGAACATACTGTTTTCGGATAAAAAACCATAACCGGGATGAATAGCGTCCGCGCCCGATATGATCGTTGCGCTGATGATCCGCTCCATTTTCAGATAACTGTCCACTGCGGGCGCCGGCCCGATACAGATTGCCTCGTCCGCAAGCTTTGTATGTAATGCCTCCGCATCCGCCTCCGAATAGACCGCAACCGTCTCAATTCCCATTTCACGGCAGGCACGGATGATACGAACGGCAATCTCGCCCCGGTTTGCCACCAATACTTTTTTTATCATGGCCCCGCTCCTATCTGATGACAAACAGCGGCTCGCCGTAACCGACTCCCTGTCCGTTCTCTACCAAAATTTCCGCCACCACGCCGTCATATTCGCTTTCAATCTCATTCATGAGCTTCATTGCCTCCACACAGGCAAGAATTTGTCCCTTTTTCACGGTGTCACCAACGGATACATACGGCTTCGCATCCTCCGACGGCGCCGCATAAAACACGCCCACAAGCGGAGATTTCACGATCTTTCCATCGATTGAGGGTGCTGCCGCTTCCGCGGTTACCTGCACGGCTGCCGCTTCCGCGCCCGATAAGGTCTGCACGGTTCCCGCTGTCCCCGCTACCGCCTGTACGCTCCCTGCGGCCCCCGAAACGGTCTGTACCGCACCAAGCGCTGCCAAATCCGCCGTCGGCTGCACTCCCGGCAATGCCGGTATTACTCCCGATATTGCCCCGGCCTCTTTTTTCAGGCAAAGCTTAACGCCGTTCTCCTCATAGCGAAAATCTGTCAGCTTTGATTCGGACACCGCACCAATCAACTGTATCAATTGTTCCAATTCCATGATGGTTTTCCTCCTGCCGTATTCCCGGCTGCATTGCCGAAACGTCCCTTACAACTTTAACAGCTTCTTATTCCTCATACTTCTTAACGAGCAATGTCGCATTGTGCCCGCCAAAGCCTAAGGAATTCGACATGGCATAACGCACGTCTTTCCGGATCGGCGCGCCGATCGCATAATTTAAATCACATTCCTCATCCGGCGTCTGTGTTCCCACGGTCTGATGAATAAAGCCCTCCTGTATTGTCTTGACGCACGTGACGAACTCCACACCGCCTGCCGCGCCAAGGAGATGGCCGATCATGGATTTGGTCGAATTGATGACAACCTCCTTTGCCGCCTCACCAAACGCCGCCTTGATCGCTCTCGTCTCAAAAAGATCATTGTGATGGGTTGCCGTTCCGTGTGCGTTAATATAGGTCACATCCTTCGGTGCAGCGCCCGCTTCTTTCATCGCAAGCTCCATCGCCTTCGCCGCGCCGCTTCCGTCCTCGATCGGGGAAGTGATGTGATACGCGTCGCTCGTGGAACCGTAGCCGACCAGTTCCGCATAAATATGAGCCCCGCGCGCCTTCGCGTGAGAAAGCTCCTCCAGCACGACAATGCCCGCCCCCTCGCCGAGCACAAAGCCGCTCCTGTCTTTATCAAAGGGAAGGGATGCCCGCAGCGGATCCTCCTCGGTTGAAAGCGCCGTCAGCGCCGTAAAGCCCGCAACGCCGGTCGGACAGATGCAGCCCTCCGCTCCGCCCGCGACCATCACATCCGCATCATCATACTGGATCGCACGGAACGCATCGCCGATACAGTTTGTTCCCGTCGCGCATGCGGTCACAACATTCGTGCATTTTCCTCTGAGTCCTAACTGAATGGACACATTTCCCGCCGCCATATTGGAGATCATGAGCGGCACCATCAGCGGATTGACTTTGGAAGGGCCCTTCGTCATGATCTTCGTGTACTCGCTCTCCTCCATCTGAAGGCTGCCGATACCCGATCCGATGATCACGCCCGCGCGGAACGCGTCCTCCTTGCTCATATCCAGTCCCGCATCCGCAAACGCCTCGCTTGCAGCCGCCACCGCATATTGGGAAAACAGCTCCATGCGTTTTGCCGCCTTGAAGCCCATGCGCTCCTTTGCAACAAAATCCTTGACCTCCGCCGCTATTTTTACCTTATAATCCGTCGTATCAAACTTTGTGATCGCGCCAATGCCGACCTTTCCTTCCTTCACGGAAGCCCAAAATTCTTCCACCGTATTCCCGATCGGCGTTACCGCCCCAAGACCTGTCACAACGACTCTTCTTTTCATCTGCGATCCTTTTCCTTTCGTTTTTCCGTCATACATCATAGCTTTACAACATTCATGAAGAAATGCCGAAGGCATTTCTTCTGTGCGAGAAAGGTTCGCTTTGCGAACCGTAGTACTTCTTGGCGAAGCGCCCTTTGGCGCAAGCTTTAGAAGTACTTCTCGTGCTTACATAACCATGCCGCCATCCACATGCAGTACCTGCCCCGTAATGTAGGCGGCATCCTCCGACGCCAAAAATGCGGCTGCTGCCGCCACCTGTTCCGGTTTGCCAAAGCATCCGAGCGGAATCTGCGTCATGGCTCCCGCTTTCACATCCTCGGAAAGCGCCGCCGTCATATCCGTCTCGATAAATCCCGGCGCGATCGCGTTCACGGTGATACCGCGGGACGCAAGTTCCTTTGCCGCCGACTTGGTGAGCCCGATCACCCCTGCCTTGGACGCCGCATAATTCGCCTGCCCCGCATTGCCGCTCACGCCGACAACGGACGCCATGTTGATGATACGTCCGCTTTTCTGCTTCAACATCTGTCTTGCCGCAAAACGGATCGTATGGAACGCACCTTTTAAGTTCGTATCCAGCACACGGTCGAAATCCTCCTCGGACATCGCCATGAGCAGCCCGTCCCTCGTCACGCCCGCATTGTTGACAAGAATATCCAAAGAGCCATAGGTCTTGATCACATCTTTAATAAATGCCTCGCACTGTTCGAAATCAGATACGTCGCACTGATAGATCGCACCTTTTCCGCCCTGTCCCTCCATTTCCGAAAGCGTCTGCTTTGCTTTTTCCTCAGAACCGTTATAATTGATGATGACGGTTGCGCCATCCTGCGCAAGCCGCAGAGCGACCGCCCTGCCGATTCCCCGTGATGCCCCGGTCACAACCGCTGTTTTACCTTCTAATGCCATTGCTCACAATCTCCTTATCCTTTGCCGTCTTGCGCATCCAAGATTCTCTATTTCAAACATACACTCAGCACAGAACACATTTGTGCATCCACAATGCAAAATTGCGTTCCTACAAAAGCGCTTCCACGATCTTATCCACGTCCTCCCATACGGAAGCATGCAGCACGCGCTTGTCCTTATCTATTTTCCGTAAGAAGCCGTCAAGCGTCTTTCCGGGACCGATCTCCACAAACATATCGACGCCCTCGGCGATCATATGCTCCATGCTCTGCTGCCAGCGCACGGGTGCGCTCACCTGCTCCGCCAGCAGGGCCTTGGTCTTTTCAATATCATTTACCGTCTCCGCTGTCACATTCGTCACATAAGGAACCTTAAGCGGTGAAAAAACCATATGCTCCATCTCCTCGGCGAGCTGTTCTCCCGCGGAAACAAGCATCTTAGAATGAAACGGTCCGCTGACCTTTAACATGACCGTGCGTTTTGCGCCGCCTTCCTTTAAGCGCTGCTCCGCTTCCTCGACCGCTTTCGTTTTTCCGGTGATCACAATCTGACCCGGACAGTTATAATTGGCAATGGACACACCTTCTATGCCGCCGATGATGCGCTCAATGTCCTCCGCAGCCATCGCGATGACCGCGCACATCGCGCCCTCTCCCGCAGGCACCGTATTCTGCATCAGAATGCCGCGCTTTCTCACCAGACGGATGGCGTCTAATTCTTCCATGCCGCCCGCCGCCGCGATCGCACAATATTCGCCGAGGCTTAATCCCGCTGTCATGTCCGGCTCGATTCCTCTTTCTTTCAGAACGCGGGTGATCGCCAGACAGGTTGTCACCATTGCCGCCTGCGTATATTCCGTCAGATCAAGCTTCTCGTTCGGCACGAAGCATAATTCTTTCAGATCGAGCGACAGCGCTTCACTTGCCGCATCATATAGCGCGCGCGCAGATGCGCTTTTCTCATAAAAATCCGCGCCCATGCCCGCTGTCTGTGCCCCTTGTCCGGGGTAAATGAATGCCAGTTTACTCATAGAATCCCGCTCCCCCGATCAGTTTGTCCGTTTCCTGCGCAAGCCGCTTGATCAGCTCCGCGCAAGTCTCCTCTTTTTTCACTAAGCCTGCGATCTGTCCCGACATGATCGTACCGTTCTTTACATCACCTTCCACGACTGCTGCGCGAAGGCTTCCGACCGTGATACTCTCAAGCTCCTCCAAGCCCGCTCCCGCAGCTTCAAGCTCTAAGTACTTTTTCGTCATATCATTCCTTAACGCACGCACGGGATGTCCCGTCGTTCTTCCCGTCACACGCGTATCAATATCCTTCGCCTTTACAATACGCTCCTTATAATTCGCATGTACCTGCGATTCCTTTGTCACAACAAACACGGTTCCCATCTGTACGGCACGCGCACCCAGCATGAACGCCGCGGCAATTCCTCTGCCGTCCGCGATACCGCCCGCCGCAATGACCGGAATATCCACGGCGTCAACGACCTGCGGCACAAGCGCCATTGTCGTTGTCTCACCGATGTGGCCGCCCGACTCACAGCCCTCCGCCACGACCGCGTCCGCTCCGCACCGCTCCATGCGCTTCGCCAGCGCCACACTCGCCACGACCGGAATGACCTTCACGCCCGCTGCCTTCCACATTTCCATGTATGTTTCGGGATTGCCCGCTCCTGTCGTCACCACTTTCACACCTTCCTCGACAACGACCTTCGCCACGTCTGCCGCATGCGGACTCATCAGCATGATGTTGACGCCAAACGGCTTATTCGTCAGCTTCTTTGCTTCCCGTATCTGTTCACGCACCCATTCTGCGGGAGCCGCCGCCGCACCGATCAAGCCCAATCCGCCTGCCTCGGAAACGCCCGCCGCAAGGTGATGCTCCGCAACCCATGCCATACCGCCCTGAATGATCGGATATTCGATTCCCAACAGCTTTGTGATCTCTGTCTGCATAACTTATGCCTCCTTCTTACGGTGTATCTTTCTTTCGCCTATTATGTATTTCTATGTCAATGATCTATTACCATTCCACGATGACGGCTCCCCATGTTAAACCTGCTCCGAAGCCCGCCAGTACCAGCTTGTCCCCCTCATGCAGCTTTCCGCTTTGATGCAGATCATCGAGCAGGATCGGTATGCTGGCAGACGATGTGTTCCCGTATTCCTGTAAATTCATCGGAAACTTTTCGATCGGCTCATCCAGCCGCTTCGCGACCGCCTCCACGATTCTTTTGTTTGCCTGATGCAGAACATAAAGAGCAATGTCTTCTTTCGACATATGATTTTGCGTGAGCACCTCGTCGATGATCTCCGGTACTCTTTTTACGGCAAAACGAAATACCGCCTGCCCATCCATGCCGATCCGATGCATCTGATCCTGCATTGCGGACGCGCCGCTGTCGCCGTTTAAATTGCTCCAGTCATGACGGCTCTTACAGGTGAGCGCCTCCCCCTTCGTTCCATCGGAATGCGTTACCGGGAAATACATGTCTCCATCCGTCCCCTTTAATACGGCCGCTCCCGCGCCGTCACCAAACAGGATACAGGTGCCGCGGTCTTTCCAGTCCATCAAATTGGAAAGACACTCACTTCCGATCAGGAGCGCCGTATGATAGACACCACTGTTCAAATAAGCAAGCGCCGTATTATAAGCAAGCAAAAAGCCCGTGCATGCCGCGGAAAGGTCGAAGCAGGTCGCCCGGTTCGCGCCCAATTCCCTCTGTACCTCGCATGCCGTGCACGGCAGTATTACATTAGAGGAGGTTGTCGATACGATGAGCAGATCGATCTCCTCCGCCGTGATGCCCGCATTCGCAAGCGCGCGCTTCCCTGCCATGGCTGCCATGGAAACCGTTGTCTCCTCCGGGCCTGCAATATGCCTCGCCTCCACGCCGGTGCGCTCCCTGATCCACTCATCGTTTGTATCCACAAACGCGGCAATCTGATCATTATCCATGCGATTCTCCGGCACATACGCGCCTGTTCCGCATATTTTTCCCTTCATAAATGCCCCCAGTGTTCTATTTTCCCATTCTCTTTATTTTGACATTCAAAGTATATAAAGATTTCCTATATTTGTCAAGTCTTTTCCCGCATACGCACGGTTCTTTCCGGTTCTATGACAGGCCTTCCTGCTGTTCCTGTCCTTGTCTGTTTTTTTCCCGGCTGCCGAACAGGCTTCCTCGCGCTTTCGCCTGCTGTATTTTCTCCTTCGCTTTCCGCGCATGCTCTCTCTCCTGCCTGAGCTTTTCTTTCTCCATCCGTGCATGCTCCTTCTCCTTCTGCAGCTTTTCTTTTTCCTTCCGCGCGCTCTCCTTCTCTTTCTGAAGCTTTTCCTTCTCCAGCCGCGCGTTCTCTTTTTCTTTCTGCAGCCGCTCTTTCTCCATCCGTGCATGCTCCTGCTGCGCCTTTTCTTTTTCTCTCCGCGCGTTCTCCTTCTCCGCACGCAGCTTCTCCCTTTCCGCGCGCTGGTGCTCTCTCTTTAAGCGCTTCCGGTCGCCCAATGTCATACGGTTGCGCCGCTCACGCTCACGCAGGATCTCGTCCAGCTTTTTATAATGTTCCTCCTCGCGCTGTTCCTGCAAGCTGAATTGATAATTCATTTCCTTTGACACTGTCTCCGCAACCCCCTTCTTGATTTCGCGCAAAAGGCCTTCATTTTCTTCGTGTACCGCCGTCACAACCATCTGCTGGAGCATCATGCAAAGTCTCGCCGCCTTTCTCGTTTTTTCTTCTTCTAACTGCCCTGCACCCGCACTGCGCTCTCCGCATTCCGGCAGGTGCTTTTCCGCCTGTTCCTGTAATAGCGCCTTGTCCTGCGGCTTCTCCTGAACCCATTTCCCGTTTTCCGCCGTACTCTCCGGCTGCTTGTCCCTCATATGTACCTTCGTGCGGATCGCCCGCAGCTGCAGTCCCTCTTTTTTTAACTCCTTGATATACAAAAATCTGTTTAAGTCCTCATCCGTATANAATCTGTGCCCCTGCTTATTCCGCTCGATCGGCAGCTGCAGCTCCTCCTCCCAGTAACGCAGAACGTGGCTCTCCACGTTCACTTTTTTTGCCGCGTCCGCAATTTGATAATAATTCATGCTCGCCCTCCTTTTTGATTGCATATAAAAAAGAGAATTTCCCTGTTGGAAAATTCTCTTTTGCATACTTGACCTTACCGTCATCGTATCGTCTATTCACCCTNCNCTGTCATGCAGGTTTTATGTTTTGTAGCTCATCCGGCTCCGCGGCTTTGCAGTCCGTTCCTTCGCAGCACCCGCAGGTTATTCCTGCCGATTGCGGTAATCGCCGCGTTCCATGTTCGCGAACTTGGTATACTCCGGCAGCCATACGAGATTCACGGTTCCGATCGGACCGTTTCTCTGCTTGGCAATGATGATCTCCGCAATATTTTTCAGCTCGGTATCTTTATTATAATAATCATCACGGTAAATGAACATCACGACGTCGGCGTCCTGCTCGATCGCACCGGATTCACGCAGATCGGAAAGCATCGGTCTGTGGTCAGGACGCTGTTCCACGGCACGGCTTAACTGGGATAGCGCAATGACCGGAACCTGCAGCTCTCTTGCGAGCGCCTTTAAGGAGCGCGAAATTTCGGAAATCTCCTGCTGTCTGGAATCGCTGCCCCTGCCGCTTGCGCTCATGAGCTGTAAGTAGTCGATCATGATCATTTGCAGGTTGTGTTCCAGCTTATATTTCCGGCACTTGCTTCTCAGCTCAGGTACGCTGATTCCCGGCGTGTCGTCAATGATGAGATTTGACTTACCGATGACCGCGGCGGATTCGATCAGGCGCTCCCAATCATTATCATCCAAGCCGCCGGTTCTAAGCCTCTGCGCATCCACGCGGGATTCCAAAGAAAACAGACGATTGACAAGCTGCTCCTTCGACATTTCCAGACTGAAGATCGCAACGGTCTGGTTTGAGCGGAATGCCACGTATTCCGCAATATTGAGCGCAAACGCCGTCTTTCCCATGGAAGGTCTCGCGGCGATCAAGATCAAATCCGAGGGCTGCATGCCCGCAGTCCGATAATCCAAATCGGTAAAACCGGTCGCAATTCCCGTCACGGCGCCTTTGTTATGGGATGCGATCTCAATTTTTTTGAGCGCATCGGCAACCACCTGTCTGATTGGGACAAAATCACCTACATTGCGGTTCTGTACGATCCGAAATATTTTTTGTTCGGTATCCGCCAAAATATCCTCAACCGGTTCCCTNCCGACATAACAGGTATTCGCGATCTCCTCGTTCGTCTTGATGAGTCTGCGCAGCAGCGACTTCTCCGCAACAATATTCGCATAATGCTTCACGTTCGCAGATGTCGGCACCGTGTTTAAGATGTCCTTGATAAATTCTAAGGAGCTGACCTCGGGAGGCACATCCTTTTCTTTAAGACGGTTCTGCAGCGTCACCATATCGACCGGTTTCGCCTCATCATGAAGCTCTACCATGGCTTCAAATACGATGCCGTATTGTTTTCCGTAAAAATCCTCACCCGTCAAAATCTCGGACGCAACCACGATCGCGTCCTTATCCATCAGCATTGAACCGATGACAGACTGCTCCGCCTCAATGCTATGCGGTAATACCCTTTTTAAAAGGGCTTCTTCCAGTTCCGCCACTGTTCCTCTCCTTTGTCCTCTACTTCTCGCTCACCTGTACCCGTAAGGTTGCCGTCACCTTCGGATGCAGCTTTAACGGAACCTCATAGGTGCCGAAATTCTTAATGGAATCTTTCAGAACGATCTTCTTTTTATCAATGTCATAGCCGTATTGCTCTTTCGCCGCCTGCGCGATCTCCTTGCCCGTTACGGCGCCGAATACCTTACCGCCCTCGCCTGCCTTAATGGAAACAGCAATGACTTTGTCCTCCAGCGTCTTTTTAAATTCCTCCGCCTTGGCAAGATTCTCCGCCGCGATTTTTTCCTCATTTGCCTTTCTCAGCTTCAGGTCATTGATATTGGCATTGTTCGCCTCCACGCCGATCTTCTTCGGCAAAATAAAATTGCGCGCATAGCCGTCGCTGACCTCGACAAGATCTCCTTTTTTCCCCAGTGCTTTGACATCCTGTTGTAAAATGACTTTCACGAAATATCACCCTCTCCTATCATGATTTCCAGCGTTTCCTTGATCCGGGCGATCGCACCCGCTATATCGGTATTTTCCAGCTGTGCGCCCGCCATATTCATATGTCCACCGCCCCCGAGACGCTCCATAACGATCTGCACGTTCACTTCATCAATAGAACGTGCGCTGATATAGATCATATTCTGGTACTCGGTGCAGACAAAGCTTGCCTTGATCCCGACAATGTTGAGCAGCTCGTTCGCCGCCTGCGCTCCGACAATGGTCGGGCTTTGGATTCCGTGCGACGGGCAGATGGATATGGCATAACAGTCATGGAAGATCTCGACCTGACGCACTGCCTCCGCCTTCGCCTTATATTCCGTTTCATCCTCGCGGAACATTTTGCGCACCCGCGTCACGTCCGCGCCGCTCCTTCTTAAGAATGCCGCCGCCTCAAACGTCCGCACGCCCGTTTTGCTCATAAAATTGTTCGTATCAACCACAATACCCGCATAGAGACAGTCCGCCTCCACGCTGCGTACCTTTACATTGTCACCGACATACTGCAAAATCTCCGCGACCATCTCGCATGCACTCGACGCATACGGCTCCACATAGGATAGCGTCGCGTTTTCAATGACCTCCGCGCCCTGTCTGTGGTGGTCGAGCACAACAATGGANTTGCAATAATGAAGCAGCTCAGGGCATTCCGTGATACTCGGCTTATTGACGTCCACGATCACCAGAACCGTATTGCTGCCCGCATATTCAAGCGCCTGCTGACCCGATATGATCGTGTCCTCTTCATACTCCGATTGGCNTTTGTAGCGATCCACAAGCGGCTGCAGGGATTTCGTCACATCATTCAATACAATGCGCGCTTTCCGCTCAAGCGCTTTTGCGATACACACGATTCCGACTGCCGCGCCGAAGCTGTCCACATCGCTCAGGCGATGTCCCATGACAAGCACCTGATCCTTGGCGCTGATGATCTCCTCTAAGGCATGCGCCTTCACTCTCGCCTTCACGCGCGTGCTTTTT
Source organism: Lachnospiraceae bacterium (assembly GCA_014804425.1). Classification (GTDB taxonomy): domain Bacteria; phylum Bacillota; class Clostridia; order Lachnospirales; family Lachnospiraceae; genus DLAJ01. The sequence goes on along the minus strand of JAAUZV010000017.1, from coordinate 12,898 downwards.
TCCACCTGCTGGCTCTTGCCGCCGTAATAAGAAACCGTCTCCGGCGTCTTGACCACCGCCTGATCGCCGCCGCGCCCGAGCGCTAAGTCGATCGCGGTNCGCGCAAATTCNTAATCCTGCGCATAGGTCAGCCCGTCAACCCCGACACCGACGCTTAAAGTGACTGCCATCTCATTGCCGATATTGACCGTCTTGACATCCTCTAAAAGATCGAAGCGCTGCTCTTTTAGCTGCTGCACGGATTTCTTGCGCAGCACGATTAAGTATTTNTCCTTTTCCAGCTTCTTGACAATGCCGTCAAGCGCGGAGATGTACTTGTTGATCTTCCGCTCGATCAGCGCGGTTAAAAGAGAACGCCGTACCTCCTCAATGCTTTCAAGCGCCTCATCATAATTGTCAAGGTAGATCATACCGACCGCAAGCGACTGATCATCATTTTCCTGCAGCGCGATGCGCAGCGCTGTCTCGTCAAACAAATAAATAGCGATCAGATAGCCGTCATACGTTCTGCCCGTCACGATGTCGCTGTTTGCAACCATCTCACGCAGGGAAATTTTTTTCATCCTCACATCATATACGCTGCCCTCGTACTCGATCATCTCCTGCGCCGTATNTTCTTTTTGCGGAAGCTTGTCCGCTGTCAGCGTGGGAAACACCGTCCAGACAGATTTGCGATAGCCTTTCTCTTTATGCGTGACGTCCTCAAAACACTCATTCGTCCAAATGATCTTCCCGTTTTCGTCAAGCAGCGCATGCGGCAGCTCTAATTCCCGCAGGAGCTGCTTTTGTATCTGACCGTACTGCGTTGCAAAGCTGATCAGCTCATTCATGATGATCGGCTTATTATAATTCATCAGCAGCGCGACAATGATAAAATAAGTCACAACGAACGCTGACAGCACCACGCCCGCCGTTACGTTCACCATATAAATAATGACATTCACAAGGACGAGCAGCATGCCGAGCAGCAGCGTTGACTGCATATAAGTCCTCAGACGACCTTTCAGCCGTATTTTATTTGTACCCATTAAAATAGTCCCCTTTGATATGCATAACGCCTATACCGTTCTAGTATAACATTATTTTGTCGGAACTTCCATAGCATAATATAGTGGATTATCGCGAAAGAATGGGATAGATATTGTGGTATCATATGGGTCCCATCATACTAAAAAAGACTTCCGCGCGAACGCGGAAGTCTTTCCATACAGCATTTGTGGATTTTTTCAATCCCAAAAGAAATCCGTCAACGGCGGATCTCAAAAGAATCCGCTTCGCGGATTCTTTGAAAGATTGGCTCAAATGAGCCAATCTTTTTTAGTCACAAGCATACGGCATAAGTGCGATATGTCTTGCACGCTTGATCGCAACCGTCAGCGCTCTCTGATGCTTTGCGCAGTTGCCGGTGATCCTTCTCGGCAAAATCTTGCCTCTCTCGGACACATATCTCTTTAACTTTGCCGTGTCCTTATAATCAATTACATTATCTTTTCCACAGAAAACACATACTTTTCTTTTTCTATGAACGCCGCCGCGTCTCTTTACAGGCGCGTCGGTTTTGTCTGCTGCTGCTTTGATATAAGCCATTGCTAAAGCCTCCTATCTGAAAATTCACTGTTAGTTAAACGGTAATTCCTCGTCAATCCCGTCCGGAATATTCATAAAACCGTCTCCCGCAGGCGCTACAGGAGCAGACTGTCTTGCTCCTCCCGTATATCCCCCATCGTTCCCTGCAGATGCGTTTTTACTCTCCGCAAACTCCACGTCTTCTACGACAACATCTGTCGTATACACCTTGACGCCATCCTTATTCGTGTAGCTTCCGGTCTGAATCCTTCCCGATGCCACTACTTTCGTACCCTTGTGTAAATACTTCTCCACAAATTCTCCGGTTCTGCCAAACGCCACGCAGCTGATAAAATCCGCGTTGTTATCATCACCGTTATTGCGGTTAAAGCGACGATCCACCGCAAGCGTAAATCTTGCGATNGCCGTTGCGCTCTCGCCCTGAGAGTATCTCACATCCGGATCTCTCGTCAAACGTCCCATAAGTATTACTTTATTCATACGTTTCTCTCTTTCTTTATGCTTCCTGTTTTACGCACAAAAATCTGATGACGTTTTCCATAAGACGAACGTTGCTTTCAATCTGTGCCGGTGCAGTCGCGTCTGCATCAAACTGGATAAAGTAATAGAAGCCTTCCTTCATATGCTGAATATCATATGCAAGTCTCTTCTTTCCCCAGTCATCCACATTCGTAACCTGTCCGCCGAATCTTTCGATGTAGCCCTTGCACTTCTCAATCTCAGCGGCTCTCACGTCATCTTCGACCTTCGCACTTACAACAACACATAACTCATACTTGTTCATGCTTTCTCGTTACCTCCTTTTGGTCTCTGGCCCCTCCCTGCTATAGAAGGAGCAAGGAAAAAATTATATCACGGNGTTATAGGATACCACACTGCCCGTCCAAAATCAAGAGCTTTTATCAAAAAGATTCCAAAATCTGCCGTACGCTTTTTTCCAATGCCGGGCGCGCGATCATGATCTGATGTCCGCAGCCGCAGCATTTCAANCGAAAATCCGCGCCAATGCGCAGCACTTCCCATTCCGCCGATCCGCAGGGATGCTTCTTTTTCAGTTTAACGATATTACCGACCTGTATATCCATTTTGTCCTGCCTCCCGCCTGTCGGTTAAACGACGTAAATCCTATGCGAACTCCCACACTTGCCGCTATGCTCAAACCGTAAGCCTTCCGAGTACTTCCCCAATGCTGCCCTGAATGACAAGGTCCGCCATACTGTCCCTCCCCGTCGCGGAACGGTTAATAAGAACCAATCGGTTTCCCCTGTAATAATCGATCAGCCCCGCCGCCGGATAAACAACAAGCGACGTGCCGCCGATGATCAGCATATCCGCCTCGCTGATGCACTTTACCGCCTCCGACAGCGTATTGTTGTCAAGCCCTTCCTCATATAATACCACATCCGGCTTGATTCCGCCCCCGCATGCATCGCATTTCGGAACACCCTCCGTTTCCTTGATATGCTGCGCGTCAAAAAACTTTCCGCACGACTCACAATAATTGCGCAGCACGCTTCCGTGAAGCTCCAGTACTTTTTTCGACCCGGCCGCCTGATGCAGTCCGTCAATATTCTGCGTGATGACTGCCTTCAGCTTTCCCGCCGCTTCAAGCTCCGCCAGTTTTTTGTGCGCTGCATTCGGCTTCGCGTCCAGACAAAGCATTTTATCCCGGTAAAACCGGTAAAACTCCTCCGTCTTTGTCCGATAAAAGCTGTGACTCAAAATGGTTTCCGGCGGATAATCATACTTTTGATGATATAATCCGTCCACACTCCTAAAATCCGGAATCCCGCTCTCGGTGGATACCCCTGCTCCCCCGAAAAAAACAATATTCCCGCTCTCATTGATCCACTCCTGCAAGGTGGCAAGCTTCTCCTCCATTACCGATTCCCCCTCTTTCATACTTCTCTCTGTTCCCNCGATTGATTATCGAACCTTCACGATCATGACGACGCGCCCCTGCATATCAGGATACCCCTCGTACACGACCTCTCCCAGCTGCCGCAGCATCTCTGTNTTCATGCCGATCGGCGCGTATTTTTCGTATTCGCATGAGCCGATAAACAAATACGTTACTTTATATTTATTCAGCAGCGCGCGTACAAGCTCCTGATCCTGTGAGGTATACATAGTCTGCACCTCCGCGGCGCGCACGCTGACAGGATCAAGGCTGTTATGCCAAAGCCATTCGTGTACACGCCAGCCAAGCACAGTCGGCAGACCGGTCAGCACGGACACACGGTTGTCGATCGTATAACTTTCTCCGTTCGCCTCCAATATGACCGGCCGCCCCTCTACATTTTCGTTAAGCCACGCAATCGCCACAGCATCTGTCGGCTGCTCCTCAAAAATATACCGGTCGGCACGCATGCCCTTATAATTATCCTCGTTACGCAGATCGCCAAACCACGCACGCACACTCGTTCCGAAATATCCACAGGTCCATAGCAGCAGCACAATACCGGCGATCCCCCATTTGAACTGTCTGCGCGTCTCCTTGAGCAGAACAAAGCGCGTCAAAATATAACCGATTGATATGCCGAACAAAATAAAGGCCTGATATACCAGCTTAAACATCGTATTGGAGCGCTTGTAATCCCCGGCATAAATATCCGACATGTAGATCACCTCAGGCGTGAGCACAAGCCCGATCGCACAAAGCCCGAGTATCAGGATAAACAGATCGGAAATTGCAAGATTCTCCAAAAAACATACAAACCGATTCTGCTTTGCCATTTTCAATTCCGCTTTGCTGTCTCCGTCGAGATCCGCAGCAGCCGTTTCCGATTTCTCCGTCGTTTTCTCCGCCGATTTCTTTTTGTTTCGCTGGATCTCCCTCCAGATCAGCGCCGTGACAAATCCGATCACAATAACAAACTGCAAGCCCCACAAAATAATAAGCTGATAAAACGCCGTATGCGTCTCTGCAAGCAGTATTCCATTTGCCATCGCCACAAAATTGCTGTTAAACGGCAGTGCCACTAAAAACGCAACCGCCAAAACAACGATGGCATGCATTGCGGTCAAAAACCATGTGCGTATATCAAAACCGCAGATCATCGCATTCGACGTCAGGATCACCGCACCTGCAACCACAAAGTAGATCGGGAAATCCCAGTAATTGGACATCATGAAAATACCGATCANATATCCGACTGCGATCACGGGAAGCCGGAATGTTTCCCGTAATAGGGACACCTCTGTCTTTTCTCCCTTTCTTCTTTTGACGATCGCCGCCTTCATCGCCTCCTGCCGGTTCATCAAAAAGGAAAACAGGATCGCCGTCAGCGTGAGCACGAACGTAATATTTACCACATGCGCATGCACGTCCCCTAAAATAAACGAATAAGACGGAAACTCATGAATGGTCTTGTCATGCGTATCGGGCGTATAACCGATATAGCGCGTGGAATTCGGAAACCAATAGCTTGGTCTGTCTCCGGGAATCTGAAACGTATCCCACAGCATCGGAACAAGCCAGTTAAACACAATATAATGTCCGTTTCCCGCGATCGTCACGGCAATCGCAGCTAACGCGCCTGCGACATGCGAAACCGCATCGCTTATTTTTTTCTTCCTCTGTGCGATAAACACCCGCATTACCTGACAAACCAGCGCATATACAAGCGTCGCACAAAACGCAAATCCCGTTCCAAGCGCCAGATTATAGCCATAGCTGACTGTGTTAAATGACACCTTTGTCAGGAATGTCATAATATATTGTCCGAAATAATAATAGTTCAGTCCTTCTCCGGCAAACCAAAAATCCTCCACCGGAAAATACTCCGTCTTAAACATGGACATCATAAAACCATAGTCCATCATTTTTTCCGTTCCATAGGCTTTCGGATTAAAGCCTTTCATATACATATATGCAACGAAAAGCATGAAAAACAAGAGTTCCAGAACAAGAATACGCTCCCAATGCGGTTTGACCGGACTTTGCACATCCGTTTTTTCCCCGGTTTCTGCACACTCCTCCGGTTGCGCAGCCGCCTCTGCATCCGCTTTCTCCTTAGCTGCTGCCCTTTTCCATTTCCCCTTTGTTTTTTCTTGCTTCACACGGCTGCTCTTATCGGANTCCTCCTTCTTTTTATACGCTGCAAACACCTGCGTATATTCATTGTCCACCTTAGGCTCCGTGTCTGCTTTTTGTTTTTCGCCGTCTTCTACGTCATCTTCCGGAGCTCCGCCTTCTGCGCTTGCTTTCGCTGCCGATTCCTTTCTTTTGCGAAGCCAGTAGATCAGCACACCGCTATAATTGCACAGAATGCATACACCGAGACACCAATAACAATTCTGTGTTGTAAAGGGCAGTATTTTCAGCGAAGCCAAAAGCCACATGAGCCAGCCTGTCACTACAAGCCCGATCGCCTTAGAAAACAGATAGCCCCTGTCATCAAAGCGTCGAAAGATCATTGCGCTTAAAGGATAAAACGCAAGTCCCAGTATCACGGTCGCTCCCCACCACTGAAAGAGCTGCCAAAATTCTTCTTCCATTTTCAGCAATCCGGCATACGCCACAACCATAAACATCACGATCGAGCATAGAATCTGTATTAATGTATAGGTTGCCGTATTCCTTTTAGCCTGTGTANCCATTCTTTTCCTCCGTACTGCCTGCGATTACTCTATTGATCGTCCTGAAATCCTTCCATGCCTGCCGGCCGATCCCAATNATTTTTTTCATATTGATGGAATTCACACCGCCCTGTCTGGGACGGAACGTGATCGGAATATATTTTACCGCCAGCTTTTTCTTTTTATATATGACGGAAATAATTACATTCGATAGATTATAACCCGGCGGGATCAACGGCAAATACTGCGCAAGTGTACCCGCTTTCATCAGCCGGAACGGCGTGTTCGCATCCGGTACACTCACATGAAACAAAAGCAACAGAACCAGCTTCAGCACCTTCGTCACCAGAATCCTCGAAAAACCATCCTCTCGTTTTGTCCGATGCCCGATCACCATGTCATATGACCGTCGTTGTTTCCAGAAGCTCCAAAACTCCGCGGATACAGTCTGNCCGTCCGAATCTGTCTGAAAAATATATTCCGCCCCCGCATCCAGCGCATATTGATAACCATATAGGACTGCCGCGCCATGTCCGCCGTTTTCCTTTGTAAGACCGATCAGCCGCTCATGACTTTCACTGTATTGATCCAAAATCTCCGCGGTTCGATCCTTGCTCCCGTCATTAATAATGACAAGTTTAGACTCCCCGCCGATCTTGTCTACAATCGGATACCAATCGTCAATTACATTTTTTATCGTGTCCTGCTCGTTATAGGCAGGTATGACAACATATAATTTTTCCATTTCTTCCCCTTGGTCAACACACGAGCTCAGTGCTTCTTTTTTCTTGCAAGATACTGCACAAACATGTCGTCCTCAATATCATAAGTATAATAATTATACTGCATATCATAACCGATGTCATTACGAAAACGATCCGCATACGGCTGCATTGAATAATCCATGTCCATCGCCTGCCGCTCTCCGATACGGTCATCTGCAATGATCTGGTACAGCTCTCCGAACGGATANATCGCTCCAATGAAAAGGCACACGATCAACGCTCCTTTTATCATCCCTGTCCTTACATCTTCCGCCCGCTCCCANAGGAAACGCAGCAGCTCCGTCATCAAAAAAAACATCGCCGGAATGGACACACCCATGCAAAAATCATTCCATGACCCCATGTGAAAGAACGGAATCACCGTCAGCGAAACNACCGCCGTCCAAAACATCACATCATGACGGTTCTCCCGGTAAATNCACATAGCATAAATACCATACATGAACAGACAAAAAACAAGATAGATCCAAATGTTTTTTCCCCCGTAGCGCACGAGTTGAAGCCCAATCTCTTTCGGCTTATCCGAAAAAATATTTCCGCCAAAATATAACAGCANCACCACACCCAAACTGCACAACGTCATGATATTCCACGGACTAAACAGCCGCTTCCACACCTTGCTGTCCCCTTTTGTCGTTATGAGCAGCTTGCAGGCATAAACGGCAGCAAACACAAACAACCCGATCATGGGCAGAATACCAAAGAGCATCACCGGAATGATGAGCGCCGCATAATGCTCTATTTTTTGCCGATGCTCCGTCAGCATAAGCATAACAAGCCACGGTACGATGCACTGCGGAAATACCCAGCGCATCGACACCAGATTGCTGCGGTACTGCAAAAAATATCCATTCACATTCAAAAAATGAAAATAATCATATTGTGCACCAATTGAAATCCGAAATAATGCCGATAAGATTTGCTGTGCGATCGGCAGCATTCCCCCAAAAAAGAAAAAAACCGCCAACGTACCGAGCTGCTTTTTCCAATCCTGCGCCCTGACAGCGCGAAACAAATGCAGCACCACAAGTAAAAGTCCGATCGAATTCCACAGATACAACGTCCCCTGCGTAACCAAAAAGGATCCGCAAAGCTTCCCAAACAGCGATGGAACCAGATACTGCGCAATATAGTAGGTCAGCATGGAATTCTCCCGCGTCTCATAATAAACCGGCCATTTTCTGGTCGTCAGATCATGAAGGATCGCATTATGCTTGTTCCAGTCCGCACTCTGCGGCGCACTTCCCGAATAACCCATATAATAGGAAAAAACCAGTATCAGAATAACCACTGCGCAGCATGCTCCGGTACCGATCCGAAGCTCCTGCTGTGTGCTCTTTACATAATCACCCATCATCCGGATCACTGCCGGGAGTAACAATGCGGTAACAGCAGCCGCAACATACCATTTCACCCATGTAAATAAGAATATAAAAACCGGCAGATATAAATATGAAATTGTTATGATGGTAAGCCATTTCCCGCTTATTTTAAGTTTCGTATCATCCATACGCCCATTGTACAATGAATTGTCAAGAAATGCTACACATTTGTCTGGAAAAAAACGCACCAACCTGCCTTTTCACGTAGCGAAAAAGGACATTTNCCGGAAACGTTTTTCGTTTCCTGCGAAAATGTCCTTTCGTATACACTTTAGGGTCAATCTTTAATATCCAAACTCTTGAGCCCAGTAAAGCTTGCCGTCTGCGTCCTCGTAGATTGCAATTCCACAGGTCACATAACCTACGTCCAAAATATTGGCCGCATGTGTAGGGGATGCCATCCATGCCGCAACAACGCCATCTGCGGTACTATAACCCTTTGCAAGGTTTTCACCCCAAATAATATCGCTGTTNACGGTCCAGTATTCCCCACCATTTGGTCTTGTATGTGAGAAGGAGCGAACCATCTCATCATTTGCTCTGACTTCTGCGGCAACCGCAAGCGCATCACTCCATACAAGTGCAGGTAATCCTGCTGCGGCGCGCTGGCTATTCACTTTCTCCAACGCTTCAACCGCTAATGCACGAAGCTCTGCACAACGCTGTCTTTCCGCATCCGTCATGCTTGCATTCTCTACGGAACTGATCAAGGCAGTATACTCATCGTCGATATAGACGCTTGTGTCATTCGGATCAAACTCACGAAAGGCACCTTCATTGTCTAATTCACCTTTGGTACTTCCACATCCAACGGTCGAAACGATCATAACCGCCAGCAAAAGCGTCGCTACCAACTTTTTCATAATATCACCTCCTCTAACTTACTGCTTCTATAGAATTTAGAACATCTTCGGTTCCACGAAATAAATCGCATCCTAAAACGTCCCATCTTCTTTTCACTCATTAGGCCTGTGCACGTTTCTCGTCCCTTTTCTTTAAGAACGCCCACGTTCCCAAACCTGCTGCGGCTCCGAACATCACTGCCAGCCACATATTTGCCTCTGCCGTATCTCCTGTCTGCGGTGCGCGTCTTGCGCCAAGTACCTCGCCCTGTTCAGGAACAACCGGTGTACGTTTTGCGCCAAGTACCTCGCCGTCCTCCGGTGTTTCCGCAAGCGGTGTCGGCGTATCCGTGATTGTCACGGTTGTCGTCGGCGTAGGTGTTGCACTTGTCGGTGTCGGCGTATCCGTAATCGTTACGGTCGGCGTCGGTTCCGGCGTATCCGTCGGNGTCGGTTCCGGCGTNTCTGTCGGCGTCGGTTCCGGCGTGTCTGTCGGCGTCGGTTCCGGCGTGTCTGTCGGTGTCGGCTCCGGCGTGTCTGTCGGTGTCGGCTCCGGCGTNTCTGTCGGCGTCGGTTCCGGTGTGTCTGTCGGTGTCGGCGTCGGCGTATCCGTCGGTGTCGGCGTCGGCGTATCCGTCGGTGTCGGCGTCGTCCACGGCTGATGTGTTTCCGAACTGCCTTCACGAACATACGTATCCGTAACAACACGGCCTTCCATCAAACCTGTTACAACGACCTGCTCTGCATTCGGTGCCACGATCACGCCCGCCGTTACACAACTGTTGGCATTAATCGTTCCTGAAAACGTGCCAAAATCCCAAATCAAATAACCATTTGCACTTCCATGTTCGTCCTGATACATCGGAACAGTGATCGTAACCGTATCGGTTCCCTCCGTGTTCACTCTGACTAACAAGGTTGCACCAACTTCTCTGTTTGCCTGATAAAGTGCGCTCAGACTGCCCTGTAAAGAATTTTCTGCATGTGCGCATTCCGTGAGTGCAGCTACCGAAATATCGATCACTACCACATCACCTTTTCTAAGCGTGTTGTCTGTCAACATGCCTGTTACGGTATCTACAGCCTGGCAAGCTGCAGCATCCACGGGTTTTCCTTCTTCTGCTACCGTCTCGTTTACCTTGATGTCCTGTAACGCCTGATCCATTGCATCCGCTGCATCGGCAATTCTGTTCAGATTCTCATTGATCTGAATTGTCTCTGCAACCTCGTTTACATCAACATCCAGCTGATCAATGTTTTCCAACACACTTGCGAGTTCCTCGACATCCACGGTACCATCCTCGATGTTGATCGCAGAGCTGACATCCACGAGAACCGTATCGTCCGCATCCTGTGTTCCTAACGCGGGTTTCGCATCTTCTCCATCGTTGATACTGCCTTCCAGATCGGCATCACCATGCAGTACAGTAGAACCCGTGCTGCCTACCAATCCGCTTGCTTCACCAATGTAGGAGTATTCTCCGCCTTCCATTCCCTCTGGAACTTCCACTTTCACTAAAAAGTTTTCATTTTCCAGATGGTTGACCGCTATGTTACCCTCTACATGATCGCATCCCGACTGGAACGTATCCGCGTATACCGCAAAATCTTCCGTCGCTTCCAATGCTGCAAGGAAATCCTTCACTGCCTGTGCCTGTGCACCTTCCAGTGCCGTGCCGCCAGCGGTCACGATCTGCTGCGGTGCCGGAGTTACAGTAGGTTCGCTCTCCTCATCCGAGCCGTCTGTCGAAGCCGCTTCGCCGCTCAGCTGTTCATCCACGCTCTGCTCATCTTCCTCTGCTCTTGACGTGAATGTCGTCAATGCCGCTACATTTCCCATCACAAGCGCTGCTACTACGAGACTAATTAACAGCCTCTTTAGCTTCCTCATCTTGTTTACACCCCCTTTTCTAATAACATTTTGTGCCTCTGTTTTACAGTAACTCTTCCTGTATATAAAGACCTGATTCGAACATAAATCAGTTCGAAAGAGTCATTGTTTTTAGTGCTTTTCCCAAAATGCATCTGATCTTTCTACTCTGCCTCACTCACACCGACCAAAACTCCATGAACGACCATTCTTTCCGTTGTGCCATACGTTCCCGCACAGGTACTCAGCGTAACAATGTTCGGGCGTTCAGAAAAATCCAGCTCATGAACCGGAATATATTCTGTTAAGCGCAGCGCATCCGCAATATAGTTATCATATTCTTCTTCGGTATAAATAAGCCGATAACGGTCGCTCGTGTACTCCGTTGTATAATATGCAAAAATCTCGTACTGATAAACCTCTCCCCCTCTATATATATAGAAATAGGGGTCGGATGCACACAGTCCCTGTTCCTTGCGAAAACGCTTCAGGCATCCGAACATGGAACCATTCTTCATATTATGACCGTAGATAAAGGTATTGCGGTCACTAAAATCCGAGGCCGTCTCATAGTCAATAAATAAACATCCCGCTGCGTTATATTTTTTTTCAAATGTATAATGGAGATAATAATCGTTATCCGGTCCCTCTACAAGCGGATAGCTTAATCTCAAAGCCGGAATACGCAGCCACGCACGATAATCCTCATTAATCCCTCGAAGTGCCTCATCATCAATATGAACGACCGCGCTTCCATTCGGCGATACCGCCCTTTGCTCCCCGTCTGTCGAGCGATTTTCAGCGGGTTCTTCGGAAATATCTTCTGCGCCCAGAACACCTTCTTCCTGTAAAACCGCTAATGTCTCCGCTGCCGCATCGGGTGTCTCTGCCTGTACCGCGACACTTTCTATTGGTTCTTCTACAACATATGCCGCCAGATCACTATACTCGTCCTCTGCCTCCCGATACTCCATTTGTATCGTGATCACTTTATATAAGGCAACCCCGATGATCAACACCAACACAACCGGAATCACAATGTTGGCGATCCTCTTTTTATCCATAAAAGTCCCTTTCGCCAAGTCCGTACCAAGTAAAATCGAGGAGAATCAGACATGTACCCATGATGCTATGATTATATAGTACTATATTATCATAACCTTCCAGTTTTTTCCAGTCGGAAACAAAGATTTTCATGTGAATTTTTGCATGATTTTTTACATGATTTTTTGTATGTTTTTTTGTCCCCTCTTTTATATTCTTATGTTACGTAAACAACATATCAAACAGAGGGTTTAACGGCACAAAAAAAGATCTCGATTTTCGAGATCCTTTTTAAGAGGCGACTAACGGATTTGAACCGATGATCAGGGAGTTGCAGTCCCACGCCTTACCACTTGGCTAAGTCGCCATGATTTCTATCTTATGCAGTCAAAAGAATAAACATACATTTTTCAAAATAAAAGCTGTTTCCGCCAGCACAAAATTCTACATAGGCAAAAACATTTTTTCAAATCCAACTGTTCTAAGGAATAACATATTCCTCAAAAATGACTCCGACGGGAATTGAACCCGTGTTACCGCCGTGAAAGGGCGATGTCTTAACCTCTTGACCACGGAGCCCTGTCTTTAGCGGGTTCTCCACTTTTGGGATTTCTCCCAAAGAATCTAAATGATTCTTTTTCGCTCCCCGAGTAGGGCTCGAACCTACAACAACACGGTTAACAGCCGTGTGCTCTACCATTGAGCTATCGAGGATCATACACGGTAGACCATCCGCTGTACCCTCAAAACCAAACACTGAAGAAGTGACCTTCCATCATCAAAGACATGCCGCAGGCATTTCTTTTA
>JAAUZV010000016.1 GCA_014804425.1 Lachnospiraceae bacterium | reverse complement strand
TCTTTATCTGATCTCTGAAAACAGGGAGATTGCCGAGCAGTGCCGCCGCATGCAGGAGGCGGAGGCCATGCGCAAGCGTATGGAGGAGCAGGAGGCGCAGCAGATTGAACGGGAGAACGCGCTTGACGAAAGGGAAAACACCCTTGCTGATAGGGAAAGCACCCTTGCTGATAGGGAAAGCACCCTTGCTGATAGGGAAAGCACCCTTGCTGATAGGGAAAGCATCCTTGATGATAAGGCGAACATGCTTGCACAACAGGAAAACGCTCTTGCACAACAGAAACATGACCTCATGGAAAGAGACCGGGCTCTCGCCGAAAAACAAGCAGAACTGGATCAGCTAATGGCACAATTGCGCAAATATCAGCAGGAATGACGGATCAATGGGCTGAGCTCCTTTTCACCAAATAAGCAGAGTCTGTGAAGCGCTCGGGTACACGCAACGTACAAAAGCCTTTTGTCATCTTGGTCATGATAGTTCCGGCTGTCCGCATCACAGATCACAACGGCGTCAAATTCCAATCCTTTCGCCATATATACCGGTATAATAAACGCACCGTTCAACTCCGAGTTCCCGCCGTCACTGATCAACGGCACGTCCATCACGGGCTTCATTGCCCTCCATAATCGGTCGGCGTTCTCCTCATGCTTACAGAGAAGCGCAATCGAGCGAAATCCTCTTTCCATGCATCGCTTCACTTCTTCCGCGATCCGGTCCGTGAGGGCTTTTAAGCTGTCCGCAGCAAAAACCACCGGACTGTCCCCGTTTCGGTTGAAGCTCTTAATCTGCGGACCGTGCTCGATAAACTGTAAGCTGAAGTTTAAGATCTCATTGGTGCATCGAAAACTTTTATCCAACACGAGGAGGGATGATTTTTTCTTATTCAGTCTGTTCTTTATCTGCTCATATAAGGATAAATCCTCCCGCTTCGCGATGGTCTGATTCATGTCTCCCAAAACCGTAAATTTGGCATTCGGGAACAGCATCCGGAACAATTCATACTGAAGCGGATAATAATCCTGCGCCTCATCAATGACGACATGCCGGATGTTGCGATATTTATTGATCCCATAAATTTTCAAATATAAATAAGCTGCCGCGACCGCGTCGTCATAATACAAGAGATCCGATTTCAGATTTTCCTTTGTGTATTCCCATATTTCCTCTATCTCCTCTTTCGCTTCGTCCTCCCGAAGCAGACTATAAAAATAGTCTTTATCTTGAAATAAGCGACGATACAATTCTACGACGTCCGGTCTGTTCCATTTCTGTATTTCCTGCCGTACCCGGTTCTTTTCCTCCCCGTCTCCCCGTCTCTTTCCCGTCCCGAAGATTTCCTCTATAACAAACGGCTCCAGCTGCTCGAGCTTTTCTCCCAGCGGCGTTTCCGCTCTCGCGGTCACTTTATCCTTCAGAACATTTCTGCCTACAACGAGCTGTCCGTTGTAACGAATATCCTCAAATGCGATCCATCGCTGCGGTACATCCTGCAAAAAGCGGTTCAGCACTTCCAAAAAACAATCGGAGGTTTTCCATTCGATACTGCGCCTCCGGATTTCTTGATCGGGAGAATATGCCATCAACTGTTCCATCCACTCATTACGCGGCTGGATTCTTCTCTCTTTCAAGATTTCCGACAGAAGCTCCCCGAATACCGTAGAAGCAATCTGCTCCTCCCCCAGCTCCGGCAGTACATCGGAAATATACTGCTCGAATACAGCATTCGGCGAGATGATCATGATATGGTCCGCGCTCAGCTTTGTCTGCAAGCCCTGATACATCAAATACGCCGCCCTGTGGAGCGCAATGGAGGTTTTTCCGCTTCCCGCAACGCCCTGTACCATGAGAAGATCGTTTTCCATGTCCCTGATCGCCGCATCCTGTTCCTTTTGTATCGTTTCCACGATCGCTTTCATTTTGCTGGTCGTATTTTGGGACAACAGCTGTCTTAAAAATTCATCGACAATCTGTACATCCGTGTCAAAAAAATATTCCAGTGTTCCGTTTTTGATCTCGTACTGACGTTTTAGGCTGACTTCTCCCGTGATCTGTCCGCATGGAGCCTCATAATACGCGGCTCCTGTCATAAAGCGATAAAAAACACCGGCAATCGGCGATCTCCAGTCATACACCACGATCTCCTGACCGCCCTCTTTTTTGAGAGAAGATCGCCCGATATAAATCTCCTCCGCCTCCTCTTCGTCATCAAACCGAAAATCAATTCGTGCAAAATAGGGCGATCTCATCATATTTTCCAGCAAACGGACCTTACGTTCTCCCTCCTCATACGCTGCAATGCCGTTGTTGACTGCATTGCTATATTGGCTGAATTCAGCAATGTTCTCAAAGTCTTCGGGATTATTCAGATCCAGAACGCCATGTGTCGCATTTTCGTACGCCTCTCTTTTTGTCTCTGCAATCTCCGATTTTGTTCTCTCTACGTTCTCTTTTGCCTGCTGCAGCTGCTCCTTCGCGATTGTCAATGTCTGACTTAATCTGCTTTCTTCATACTCTCTTTCTTTCTGCTGATTCCCCATGCTGATCCCTCCGTCTTTCCATGGCCTGTAAGCTTGAATGCGCAATAATATTAAATACGCTATGCCGCATGCACAATGTCTGTAAACAGAACTGTTATGTTTTGATAGTCTAACATAGGAAGGCTGACAGGAACAGCCTTGTTTTTTCCCATTTTCTGTGATATAATCAATATATGGTAAAAAACTTTCCAAACCAACAATAAAACCCTGAGATTCCGGGTATCGAAATCTCAGGGTTTTATTGTTGCCTATCAGAAATCCACATCATGAATTCGCAAACAGCACATCCAACTCCTCCTCGGTAATCGGATGCCACTGGAACTCTAATTCATTCGCCATACCAAAAATCTCCTCATAGAATTGATCGTATTGCAGCTGATCATAATCATATTCTCCGGTATACTCCTCACCGTAAGTAATGGAATAGACCGTACCGGTACCCGACACATCCGCATCGTCCGGATATCCTTCCGGCTGAAATTCTTTCTGCCAGCTTGTCACACAGCCCATATAGAGATACTCGTCAGTGGTCCTGTCATACCGATACATATTATAAGGCCAAAAATCATCCCCATATGTATGATTATGGGACCATCCGGCAAGGATCATGCCATTATCAAAGTAGGTGACATATGGAAATTCCTGAAGTTCCCTTCTCATCTTTTGGGTATCGGGGTCATACTCATAAACCTCCTCCCGCATGTCAGCTATATAGGTAGTAGTCAACGCCACTATTAATTCTTCCACACCGTCTCCGTCCACATCCGCAATACTGAATTCATTTTCATTCAGTCTGTCCTCCCAAAAAGAATCCAGTTCCACCTGCGTTCCGTCCGGCAGGATCAAATTCTCCAAAAGATTCTGCAGGGCAGCGGCATAAGCCGCGCGTACTTCAGGATTCCCCGCCCCATATCCGATTTCACTGCCGCCTAAACAGCGGTTAGAAACAAATTGGTACTCCTCTCCGCTCTTTCTGATCACAGTCTCGCAGTCGGAACGCGGATCTTCCCAAAACCAATCCGTATGAAAGCGCAGCGTATAAAGATCCCCTTCCCTGACTCCTTCGACACAGTCATAGGGCGTATAATTCGTATCTCCCGCTTCGTGGTAATAAGAATCAAATTCCGACAGATAGCGCCATGCAAAGGGCTCTCTCATCTCTTCCAGCCCGATTCCCAACTTTGCACGCAGGAACGCATCCATCCGCTCCCTTGATATCTTCACGCAGTCCGTGTAAAGTTCCTCCTGCTGATACGCGGCAAGGTATGCCGCGATCTCCTCATCCGACATCACCTCGTCGATACCGGCTCCGCAATATAATACTTCCCCAAGCTCCACGTCTTCCGGCACATCATAAACTGACAGAAGAAATCCGTAGTTCTCCATCTTCTGAATAAAATCTGTGAAAAACTGAATTTCCTCCTCGCTGAGCGCGATCGGTTCTGCCGCATCCTGATCCTGTGCATCTGATTCTCCCCCTGTGTTTTCGTCCGCAGCTCCCTGCTCCGCACCTTCATCCGTCCCGCCTGCTCCTTCTGCACCGCCTTCCTGCGCCTCATTTGCACCCGGCTGCTCCATCGAAACCGGATCATCCGTTTTAGGTGTTTCCGTATTCCCGCAGCCGCATAACAGAGCAATACTTAAAACAATAAATAACAACACTCTCTTTTTTCTCATAGTTTCAGTTTCCCTCCGCAACCATTTTGTGTTATCCCATAATAAATGTCAATAACAAATACACATTTTGTGTTATGTTTTTCTTATCATCGAATGAGCCTTTATAAACCGAAATAACATCTGCAAGTTCTGCTATATATGATACTCCTGACAACAAAAAGGTTCCCCTCCTGTTCCATGTAATCTCTGCTTTTCATACGATTCGATTTTTCTTTTATCCGTTTTGTTTTTCTATACTTTTTGATTTTTATCTTAGGGTTGATTCAAATTGCCAGAATCGGAGGTGACGCAATAGCACTGTCCCTATTTTTATGATATTATAGATTTATCAAATTGGAAATGAAGGAGATAAAATTATGCAGAACACAGAAATTGAAAAAGCGATCCTATGGAATCCCTGACACGGGTGCAAAAAGGTAAGACCGGATTGTAGAAATTGTTTTGTTTATAAGATGGATTAGAGCATTCTGATAAATTTCAGTATCGCTGACAGCGATAAAACAAGCGTGTTGGAGGCAAACATGATCAGAAAAATGACACAAGCCGATTATAAAGAACTATTCGAATTATGGAAACGTACGGACGGAATGGGGTTACGAAGCCTTGATGACTCACAGCAGGGTATTTCTGCTTTTCTAAGAAGAAATCCAACAACAAATTTTGTTGCTATTGAAAATGGCGAAATAGTGGGCACGATTCTATGCGGACATGACGGACGCAGAGGATATATTTATCATACGGTTGTTAAAGAAAGCTGCCGAAATCAGGGAATTGCAACAAAATTGATCGCAGCTGCTATTTCCGCTCTGCAGCAAGAGGGAATAACACGAGTTTGTTTGAACGTTATGGAAGCAAATGAATATGGTAAGTCCTTTTGGTTAAAGAGAGGTTGGGAGAAAAAAGACTTTTTAGGTTTTTACAGTAAGTCTATCACGGACAAAGAAAATATACCGTTATTTGATATAAATTTGTGAGAGACACTTTAAATGCGATTGAACCCAATGAAAATTACACTATCCCCTGTCATATCAACTTTCTTCTTTTAAGCAGCGGTACATGCAGTCCCTTTTTCTCGTAAGGCTCACTATTTACCGATACAACATCATAACCGGTTTTTGCAACGGCATCTTTCAATTCCTGTTCCGGAATATCTTTCTCCGCAATGATGACTGTCTGCTTTTTTGCATGTGAGCTTGTTACTTTTTTCACCTGAAATGCATTCCTCACCGCCTCGTTGATATGTGCCTCGCACATCCCGCACGCCATTCCTTCTATTCCTACCGTGATCTTAACCAAAAAATGCCCTCCAACTATAATCCTAATATCGGTTAGCATTAGCTAACCCCCTGTTTTTAAGAAAAACGGTTACTCGATGTTAGTAGCCGCTAACTCAAATCAAATATACTTCATTCCGCATCCATTTGTCAATGATAATCTGGTTCATTCCGGTAAATTTTCCATACTGCTCAACTTTTTGTGTTATGCAACAGCTTCTTCTTTCCTGTCATCGTGAATCTCAAACGCCCAATGGCTAGCATAACTAACCATCGGGCGCTGACAATACAAAACATTGCTATTGTGTATTTTCCTATAATGAAGCTTTAATACAGGTTGTTACAATCACAGCTAAAATGCCTCCGATAGAGGAGCCGATCAAATTTACGATCAACTGGTATTTCCAGTCCACTTTCTCTTTGCCCTTATTGGGAATCGGCAAAACAGCAAACCAAATACTGCTGAATACGGAACGCATGGCATTCATGCTGAAACCTGTACTATTCAATGTCAGAGCGAGAATCGCTACCGATGCAAAACCAACGACACCGATCACCAGCGGATTGGACACGCCCGTAATTCCCATAAACACTAAAAACAGAAATGCAAAAGTAGCCAGCATTTCTTGTACAAAATTAAGCGGCAGGTTCTTTTCAACCGGATAAGCGGAAAAAATGCCTCTTTTGGGCGCATCCTCGGATGCTTTAAAGGAATCCCAGAAGAAAATCATGCAGACCAGCACAGCGGCGCCGGCAGCCAGAAATTCCATCAGCAAATAAAGCGCTGCCTCTGTAATTGAAAGACCATTCCAAATTACACTCCCTAAAACAACTCCCGGATTCAAATAAGCAGGTCCCTGCATAATAGCGGCAACCGCCAGACCAAATCCGACAGCAAGGCTCCATGCAACCACAAGCTCAATGTAATTCAGTGCAGAAACAAGCGTTTTCTTAAGAGAGATATTGCACATATAGGCATACCCTCCCAAGAGAAAAATAAAACTTCCCGTAAATTCAGCTAAATACTTCATATTTGCTCCTTTCTTTTGTTCCCCGGCATNTCACTGCTCCTATTTTTCCGCTGTCAATTCCAGGATTTTCTCCGTTTCTCGTAAAATATCAGACAAAAAGCAAATTCCTTTATCGTTATAGATTCTGCAATATCTGACATTTTTTGTAAGTATATCATAACATCTCCGCACATAAATGTTCAATGCTTTTATCATATATAATTTGAATGGAATTCGTCAAAGAGTATGAACTGACTGCTTCCGCACAATGNGAGCAGAGGGNTTCAAAAGCACAATTCGGNAANCGTATTGATGNTTTCATTCTCTAAAACCTTCTCAAATAAATTATTTTTTGTCTATAACAGAAGGGACAATCTTATTCGCTAAAATAAGACTGTCCTTTAAGGCTCAATATTCAGGTATTCATATTTATTGCGTATTATTCCATATTATCAAGTAAAAAGTTGATGTACTTTTGATGTACTCTACACCATTTCTTGAACTTTTGAGCAATGGGAAAACTCTTAAAAATCTGTAAGCAGCCTCCGCTTCCGCTCGATCATTTCGTCNATTTTTTCTATNTAGAGAGCCACATCCTTNACATTTTCGCANCNCTCNATNCGNCCGTCNGGNTANACCCNCTTGCTGATCGAACCGGCNCCNNANGCNANNATNGTCTGTTTCTCCTCCATGATCAAAATATTGTAGATGCCGTTTTTTCCCGGNTTCGCATATCCGGTATTNTCAAAATTGCCGGACATGTTCTTCTGACGGTATAAATAATACGGCTCCATNCCCATCTCTTTTGCNCCNGCGGCGGCGATNGCCATGGTCTCGTCCGTGTTGCAGAGCGTCTCGATCCCGTTTTCCTCNATCCACTGATTCAGCCGCGANGCGCGCTTTAAGGCAAGCGAATGCACCGTGAGACTGTCCGGCGCTAATTCCTTCACCGCCCCGATCGTCCGCGCGACATCCTCCGCATTCTCTCCCGGCAGGNCGAGGATGAGATCCATATTAATATTATCAAAGCCCTCCTCACGCGCCATGTTAAACGCCTCGCGCACCTGCGCTGCGGTGTGCCTTCTGCCGATGATGCGCAGCGTTTCCTCCTTCATCGTCTGCGGATTGACGGAAATCCGCGTCACATGATGACGCCTGATGACCTGCAGCTTCTCCCTTGTAATGCTGTCGGCCCGCCCTGCCTCAACCGTAAACTCCTTTAAGTCCTTAAGCGCAAATGTCTCCTCCAGCTTATGGAGCAGGCGTTCCAAACGCTCCGGGGAAAGGCTGGTCGGCGTACCGCCGCCGATATAAACTGTCTCCGGCGCTTTTCCCCCGAACGCTTCCTTCACATAGTCAATCTCCCTGCACAGGCAATCGAGGTACTCGTCCATCCGCTTCTCCCACACGCTTACCGGATAAGAGGTAAATGAACAATACAGGCAGGTCGTCGGGCAAAACGGGATTCCGATGTACAGACTATAGCCGTTTTCCCCGTCAAGCTGCTCTAAAATGCTCTTTTCCCGCATCGCAATGTCGAGACAGAGCGCCGCCTTCTCATGAGAAACATAATGCTCTTTTTGCAAAAAAAGAACGACGTCCTCCCCGGACGCCCCCCGCTCGATCAGTTCCATCGCAAGCTTGGTCGGGCGGATGCCCGTTAAGTTGCCCCAAGGCAGCGTCATTTTCGTTTCCGCACAGAGCGTCTCGTAGAGAAAGTGCTTGAAAGCCGCTTTCGCCTTGTCTTTTTCCGCNGGCAGGGGCGTAACGTAATCGCGTGAAGCTTCTGCCTGCTCCTTCGTAGATTTCAGCAATCTATCGGAACAACCGTCAGCCCGTCCCCTATCCGAAGCGGAATCCTCTTCATCCCGCATCNNGAAAANCATCTGCGCCCTGCCGTCCGAAATCGNGACGNCNATGTCTGCCGAAANGCCCTGCTCCTCCCATTTTTCAGGCAGCAGCACCTTCACCTGCATNGNCGGNNAAAACGACTGCACCAACGCATGGATATCATATTCGTAATTTTCCCTGTTACANGAAACCGCCAANANCTGCCGCATGATTTCCGGCTCCTTTNCGNTNTNTNCNNCTTNNAAATNNTCNGGCAGTTTCATGGCTCATGTTTCCGGAAATACCTCGGTTACTTCNACGAGGATGCCCNNAAAAAAGGATTTGATCTCATCTGCCGAGTCACAGGTAAATTCATCATACATCACAAAAACACCGCTTGCAGAAATTGCATGGTCTTCGCCGACAAGAAATGTCACGGCTGCCGGAACCGCATTTTCATATGTATACAGATAAATGACATTTTCATTCACATTCTCATTTACAAAAGTCTTCTCTATCGTACATATGCTGGCTGCCGCCAATTTGTCGACACCGCTTCTGGCATTGATCTGTGTCATAAAAGAGCTAAAAACTTTCCGCATAAAATACGACTTTAATTCTTCAGAAGCACGATCGAGATCCAGGCCCATTAGCTCTGCCATTGCAGCAACGTTTTCATCCGCAATGGGAATCGCATACACAGCCTTCGGGGTCGTGTAATCTCCGGTTCCTATATTTTGAACAACAGACTGCATTTCGCTGCTCGTGGTATAGAGGTCTGCATATTGCGTCATTTCCGCCATAAGCTGAACAACTTCCAGACCTTGCGCATACAAGGATTTTGTTTCTGCATTGCTTTCGTTTTTACCGCAGGCAGATAAGCTCAGTACCAATGCGGGAAGCACAGCAACTGCAAATGCAGACAAACCCCTTTTTATTATATTTTTCATAAACATTTTCTCCATATTTCCAATTCACCGGCACTCCTATGCGCAAAACGGATTGTACTGCTTCTCATGTCCGATCGTCGTCGCATCGCCGTGTCCCGGATAGACCTTTGTCTCATCCGGCAGTACAAACAGCTTTTCCTTTACGGAGCGGACGAGCTCCCCGGTGCTTCCCGTCGGAAGATCGCTCCTTCCGACTGATTCCTCAAACAGCGTATCGCCGCTGAGGAGTATGCCCGCCTCCTCAAAATAATAGCAGCAGCTTCCGATCGTGTGCCCGGGCGTCGCGATCACTTTACAGGTCATGCCCGCGATCGTGATCTCCTCACCGTCTTTTACGTACTGATTCGGTTTTACCGTGCATGCCCTGCCCACATCCGCGGACACGTTTAAGTCCGCACTCTCGCACAGCGGACGCTCCCCTTCATAAGCATAGACCTTTGCCCCTGATCTTGCGCGCAGCTCCTGTACGCCCCAGATATGGTCGAAATGCGCATGCGTCAGCAAAATCCCTGCCACGCGGAATCCCTTTGCTTTCAGACGCTCATAAATCGTCGCGCCCTGATCCGCCGCATCAAACACGATCGCATCCTTCTCCGCGCCCTGCTGCTCCTCATCATATACAAAATAACAATTTGTCTGGACGGCTCCTATCACCATCCTGCCGATCTTCAATGTCATGACCTTGTCCTCTCCACATCTATCACACTCTCAATCGTGCGCAATTTATCAATGATCCGGTTCAACTCCTCACGGCTTGAGACGTCAAACGACACTTCCATCGTCACTCTTCCCGCTTTATTCGTGCGCGTGTTCAGCGTACGTATATCAATGTTACGCTCCGTCAGCGCGCGTGAGACATCCGCAAGAAATCCGCTTCGGTTTGTCGCATAGATGACGATCTCCGCCAAATAAGAACCGCCCTGCTCCTCCGCACCCTGCCATTCCGCGTCGATTAGCCGCTGCCGCTCGATCTCCGGCAGATTCAGCACGTTCACACAGTCTGTCCGGTGTATGGACACGCCGCGCCCCCTTGTGACAAACCCGACGATCTCGTCCCCCGGTACCGGAGAGCAGCACTTGGAAAAACGAACGGCGACGTCATGGATTCCCTTGACAACGATCGCGCTCTTTCCCTTGCTCTGTATCTGCGGCCTTGCCGCGCTCTGTTCATTGTTCGCCCGGATCTCTTCTAAGATTTCCGCATCACTCATCGTCTTTTTGTGATCGGCATCGTACATCTCCTGCATCCGGTTGACGATATAACCTTCCTTCAAGCCCCCGTGTCCGATCGCCGCAAGCACGCAGTCCCAGTCCTGAAATCCGTATTTGCGCATGATGCGCTCCATATATTCGGGTCTCATCAGGTTGCTTGTATTTAAGGAGCGCGCCTTACAGTAGCTCATGATCAGCTCCTTGCCCTTGATGATATTATCATCCTTTAACTGACTCTTAAACCACTGATTGATCTTATTTTTTGCCTGCGTGCTCTTTACGATATTGAGCCAGTCCCTGCTCGGTCCCTTTGAATTTTGCGATGTCAAAATCTCGACACGGTCGCCGTTTTTCAGTTCATAATCGATCGTCACAAGCTGCTCATTGACACGCGCGCCGGTCATTCGGTTGCCGACCGCACTGTGTACGCTGTACGCAAAATCGATCGGCGTCGAACCGGCCGGCAGACTCTTGACATCTCCCGTCGGCGTAAAGCAGTATACATTGTCCGAAAAAAGGTCTAAGTCGCTCTTGAGCAGATTCATAAATTCCTTATTATCGGACATGTCGCGCTGCCATTCCAAAATCTGCCGCAGCCATGTCAGCTTTTCCTGCTCGGAGTCGTCAATCTGCTTCCCGTCCGAGGCAACCTTATATTTCCAGTGCGCCGCGATACCGTACTCCGCCGCCTTATGCATCTCGAACGTACGGATCTGGATCTCAAACGGCGTTCCGCTTTTTCCGATCAGCGTCGTGTGAAGCGATTGGTACATATTTCCCTTCGGCACCGCAATATAGTCCTTAAAACGCCCCGGTATCGGCTTATACATTTCGTGGATCACACCGAGCGCGGCATAACAGTCCTTCACGGAATCGACGATGATCCTGACGGCAAACAGGTCGTAGATCTGATCGATCGTTTTGTTCTGATTTTTCATTTTTTTGTAAATACTGAAAAAATGCTTGACACGCCCGTCAATCTGCGCTTTGATCCCGGCGTTGCGGATATGCTCGCTGACTTCGTCAACGATTGTTTGAATATATTTTTCACGCACATTCTTGCGAATGGCAATCTTGTCTACCAGATCGTAATAAATATCCGGCTCAAGGTATTTTAAGGAGAGATCGTCCAGTTCAACCTTCACCTTGGAAATGCCGAGGCGCTGCGCGATCGGCGCATAGATATCCAGCGTTTCGCGTGCGATCGCCTGCTGTCTGTCCGGCTTCTGATATTCCAGCGTACGCATATTGTGAAGACGGTCGGCAAGCTTAATGATGATGACGCGGATGTCCTTCGCCATCGCGAGAAACATTTTCCGCAGATTTTCCGCCTGCAGATCGATCTTATCCCCGCTGCCGCCCTTATATTTGAGCTTATCGAGCTTCGTCACCCCGTCAACAAGCTGCGCAACGTCCTCCCCGAACAGCCGCTCAATATCCTCGTAGGTATAATCCGTATCCTCTATGACGTCATGTAAAAGTCCTGCCGCGATCGTCTCCTTGTCCATCTCTAAGTCCGCAAGCGCGATCGCCACACAGAGCGGATGGATGATATAAGGCTCGCCCGATTTTCTTGTCTGGTCTTTATGCGCCTCATATGCGAGCTGATAAGCATGCTCGATCATGGAGCAGTCCGTCGTCGGATGATACTTGCGGATACGCTCAAGAAGGCCCTCGTAAAGCTCCTCCGGGCTTTGAAATTCTCTCACCGCCTCAATGCGCCCGTCGTCGAGCACCAGCTCCGATTTCTTCTCCATGTCGGCGTATCCCTCTAAGGATACCATTCCGACACGGACCAGATCTTCATTTTGTTGTAACGCCTGCTTATTTTCTTCTGTCATTCTCTCACCTGCTGCCGTTATCCATCAGCTTCGCACCGCTGAAATTCGTTTATTTGCCCTCATAGCAGATCGCAGAATCCAAACGATACCCGGAAATCCGCTCCCTGCCCTTTAATCCGGCAAGCTCCATCAGAACAACAACGCCGACGACCTCGCCGCCAAGCTGCTCCACCAGCCTGATCATCGCCTCCGTCGTACCGCCCGTCGCGATCAGGTCATCCACGATCAGCACCTTCTGACCTTTCTGAATAGAGTCCTTATGCATTTCGATTGTTGCCGTTCCGTATTCCAGCTCGTAATCGATGGAAACCGTCTCTCTCGGAAGTTTTCCCTTTTTTCGGATTAAAATAAACGGTTTCTTCTGATTATAGGCAATCGGCGTTCCGAAAATAAATCCGCGCGACTCCGCGCCGACTACCACATCAAACTCCAGATCCTTCACAAGCTCCTGCATCGTATCGACGGCAAGCTGTAATCCATCCGCATCCTGCAATACGCTTGTGATGTCGCGAAAAATGATCCCCTCCTCCGGGAAATCGGGAATGCTCACCACATAATCTTCTAATTTTTTCATTCTGCTGTCCCCCATTCACATCGGCTTTCTATGCTGCCATATTCGTTCGATAATAAAACAATTATCATCATTATAGTATAAATGCCCGCGCGGAATCAAGTACCACGGAAAAAAAAGAATGAATCATAAAAGACATGCAGTCAGAGCGCCATTGCACCGGACTGCATGTCTTATTGTCACAATGTCTTATATCACAGCTTGATCAAAATTTTATCCCTTTACGGCTCCTGCCGTCATACCGTCCACCAGGAAACGCATCAGGCAGAAATAAAGAATGACGATGGGCACCGCAATAAATACGGAGCCTGCCGCGAATCGTGCAAATTCCGTCTCCCCGAGACTCATTAAGCCGACCGCCACCGTATATAAATCTTTCTCTTTTAGCAAAAGCTTCGGCAGAATGAAATCGCTCCACGGAAAAACAAAGCTGGTGAGCGCCGTGTAAACGATGATCGGCATGGAGATCGGAAGGTTGATCTTTAGGAACACCTGAAAATTCGTCGCGCCGTCAATCCGCGCCGCTTCATCAATGGAGCCCGGTATGGTGTCAAAAAAGCCTTTCTGCGTCAGATATCCCATCGGTGCGCCGGAGCTGTAGATCAGGATCAGGCCCCACATCTTATTGATGAGTCCGAACTGCGTCATGATAATGTACACCGCGATCATTCCCATAAAGGAAGGGAACATGCCGAGCACGAGCGTCGTTTTCATGATCGTTTTTCTGCCGCGGAACTGAAACCGGGACATCGTATAGGCGGTCAGTATGACTAAAAAGGTTCCGATCAGACAGCTCATGGAAGCAATGAACAGGGTATTGCGAAACCATCTCGGGTAATTATACATATCCGTGTCCGTAAAGAGCATCTTAAACGTATCCAGACTGTATTCGCTCGGAAAGAAGCCGTCAAAGGAATAAATGGAGCCCGACTTACTGAAGGACGCCAATATCAGCCATAGGCACGGAAAGAGAAACACAAAGCAGACCGCGATCAGAATGACATGCGTGATCACCGTATCCATGACCCGTAAAGTCTTCGTACTTTTCATCGGAAGGTATCCTCCTCTCTGTATGACGCGCTTCCCGTATAGATCGACAGGGAGATCAGCGACGTGATCACGAAGATGACCAAGCTGATCGTTGCGCCTATGCTGTAATAATTGTTGTTGATGGAAAGATTATACAGCCAGTTGATGAGCAGGTCGGTATCGCTGGCAAGAAAATATCCGTCTATGTATAATCCGTCCCGCAGGAAGAAAAAGATACCGAAATTATTAAAGTTGCCAATAAACTGGGAGATCAGAACCGGCGTGGTGGAAAAGAGCACAAAGGGCAGCGTGATATGCCGAAACTGCTGGAACGCATTCGCCCCGTCTATTTTTGCCGATTCCATCTGGCTCGCATCCCGGTTTGACAAAAGTCCTGTCGCCAAAAGCATGATCGAAGGCACGCTGATCCAAGCGTTGACCAGCAGCCCGATCAGCCGCGCGATCCATTTCGCGTCAATATCGAGAAAGCCGACCGCTTTGTGTCCCATTCCCGTGATGATCTGGTTGACCGGCCCGCCGTAGGAAAACATAAATTTGAAGCCGAGCAGGGTAATGAATCCCGGAACCGCGTAGGCGAGCACCGGAAAAGCGCGCCACAGCGCTTTTCCCTTCACACAATCCTTGTTTAATAAAAGCGCAAGCCCCAGTCCCGCAAAATAGTTGAGCGCGGTTGACAGGAGCGCCCAAATGATATTCCAGCTTAGGATCTTCAAAAAGGTCGGTGAGAACTGCGAAAGCGTCGCCAGCTTCACAAAATTGCTTCCGCCGACCCAATCGACCAGCTTCGGCGGCACGATCGTTCCGCCGTAATTGGTAAAGGCGATCGCGATCATAAAGATGATCGGGAGGATATTAAAAACGCACACGCCCAGGATCGGCAAAAACAGAACCGTCTTGTAAAATTTTTTGTCTAATAACTGTTTTAAGTCTTCGCGGAAGGATGCCGGTTTCCCGCCCCTCTCACAAATTTTCTGCGTCTCATACGCGTCCTTCACATTGGACAGATAGCAGACTAAGAGACACAGGGCCGCGATCACGGAGAGAATTCCCATGAGCAGCATGACGACCGAATTGTCCCCCTCGATGCCGAGCCAGGTATCCGCTTCCTTTGTTCCGAGCGTTATGAGTCCCGCAATGTCCGCAAATCCTCTTTGCACAAAATAGAAAACCGCCAGCGCAAGAACAAAAAGATATAAAAGTCCTTTTCCGATCTGTCCGTACAAAAGCTGTCCCAACCCCATCAGGCACATGCTTGCCCGCACGTTCTTACCGCCGTGTAAGAGAAGCTGCGTCACACCCTCTGTCCGCATTTTTTTCTTTTTCAAATTGATTCCCTCCTCACACTATTGGCCTGAAAGCGTGAAAATCGCGTCGTAAATCTGTGTGTCCACCTGCGTGAGTCCGGCCTTTAATTTATCCGGATCGTCGTACTTCAGCTCGCCCGGCTCGCGGAACGCATCTTTCGCAAGATCGGAGAAAAAGGACTGTGCCGGCGTCCAGATCTGATCGACTTCCGTAATGGACGGCATGAGCACCACATTGCCCTCCTCTAAGCTCTGATAGATCATCTCCGAGGTTCCGCCCCTCTGCGCCGCCACATCGCTTCTGGCGGGTGCGATGCCAAGCATCTCGCATCTTCGCATGATCATGTCATAGCTCGTTGCAAATTCGACAAACGCAAGGCATGCATTCGGCGCCTTCGTGTAAGCGCTGATCCCGTAGCCGTTTACACCGCCCATTGTTTTTAACGGAATGAGCTCCGGATTCTCCTCGCTTAAATCCGCGCTTGCGGGAAGCATCGGAACCTTTGTCATGATGAGGTTTTCCTCGGCAAGCGCCCGCGCCTCCTCCTCGCTCATCCCCTGTCCCTGATACGCAAGGATCAGTTCCTTTAAGAACAATGTATAGACGTCCGGCGTCGTCATCGTGGCAAAATAGGTGCCGTCCGCCAGCTTGCTGTAGGCGTTCACCGTGATCGTATCGTCGATGCAGCCCTCGTTCATCAGGGATGCCTGCTGCAGCAGAACGGATGCGCCCATCCAGGAATCTCCCGCCGAAAAACCAAGGTCGGAGGGGTCCGTATTATTGTTTCCGAACACATAGCCTCCATAAGAAAACAGAAAACCGGAGGAGAAATAAACGTCATACATGGAACGCATATAGCCGTACTGTCCCTCATTTTCCTCCATCCTGAGCTTTGAGAACCGGTACATATCATTCCAACTTTCCACCATGTCCGGAACGCCGTTTCCGTCATCGTCCCACGCCGTTTCCCAATCGTCCGGCAGCAGATCTTTCCGGTAATACAGCATGGAGGTCTGCACATTGACCGGCACCGCCATATAATAGGTCACACCGTCGATCTCCCTGCGATACGCTTCCCATGCACGTTCCGGAATCTGCGCATAACATTCCATGTCCTGTACCGGGATCGGATAAATATGTTTTCCGTCCACATATTTCATGAGTACATCGTTTGCCTGATAAAGAACGTCCGGGCCGTATCCGTAAGGGCCGTCGTCCGCCAGATTGCTGTACTGATCCATATTGGCGTCCACCGCCACAATGCCGTATTCGGCATACGCCTCGTTAAACGCGGCGATCAGCTCTTGAAAGTATCCCTGTTCGATCGCCGTATCGTTCTCCAGCACACGGATCGTCACGTTCTGCTCCAGCTCTCCCGTATAAATATTGCTCAGATCCGCTGCTGCCCCGTCACCCGTCTGTGCATTCTGCGTATCTGTGCCGGCGCTGTTTCCTCCGCTGCCTTTGCCGTCATTTCCCCCTGCATTGCCGCCGCAGCCGGACAGCAGCCCGATGCACAGCAGGCCCGCAAGCAATCGGTATCCTTTTTTTCTCATATGATTCACACACCTTTCCCGCTTTACAGTATTTCGTTCCTCTTACATCCCGCAATGAAAGTTACTTTTTTATTATCACATATCCGTCCGTTTCGAGCATCCCGTCATGATAACGGTTTTGCGCAAAGACCGTGCCCTCCGCTTTTACGGGAAGCGCTTTGCCCGTCTGATTTGCCCACAGTGTCCATTCCTCTGATGCGGCTTTCTCTTCTGCGCACCCTGTTTCTGCCGCTTCCGCCGCATCGCAATGACTCTGGCTGTGCGTATTTTCCGGCAGAAACCTTCGCAGGCAGAACAGCCCGCCCTCGGAAGTGATGCGGATTTCCCCGCTCTGGATGCTTTCGTACTTCCTAAGCGACAGCAGCGTTATCAGCTGCGCCCTGAGTTCCTCATCCCAATGGCTCTCGTCCCAGTCAAAGCATCTGCGGTTGTCCGGATCGTATCCGCCCTCCGTCGGGATTTCCGTCCCGTAATAAATGCAGGGCGCGCCCTCAAACATGCATGTGACCGCCAGTGCGGACAACAGTCTGTCTCTATTTTTTCCGACACTCGTGTAAAAACGGTCGGTGTCATGGGTATCCAACAGGTTCAGCATCATACGGTTGACGGTTTCGGTGTTGCGCATGAGCAGCCCGTTCAGCTTCCACGCAAACTGCTCTGCCTCAAACGTCCCGAACGCATAATAGTCAAGGCACGCCTTGGTAAACGCGTAATTCATGATACTGTCGTACTGATCGCCCCGCAAAAAAGTATTTGCGTCGTGCCAGTTCTCCCCGATGATCACACAGTCCGCTTTCGCCGCCTTCACACGCTTACGAAACAGCCGCCAGAAATCATGCGCCACTTCGTCGGAGACGTCCAGCCGCCACCCGTCTATATCATATTCTTTGATCCAATGCACCGCAATATCCGCTAAAAATTCCTGTACCTCAGGGTTTGAGGTATTCAGCTTCGGCATATAGTTGCAAAAAGAGAACACTTCATAATTGATCGCATCCTGATCCGGCTTATCTCCCCGTATGAAAAACCAGTCATGATATGCGGACTCTTTCCCCTTTTGCAGAACGTCCTGAAACTGCTTCATGCGGTCGCTGCAATGGTTGAAGACCGCATCTAAGACGATCCGCATTCCCCGCTTGTGCGCCTGCTCCACAAGCTCCTTCAGATCTTCGTTTTTTCCAAACTGCGCATCGACCGTATAATAATCGGAGATATCATATTTATGGTTCGATATGGATTGAAACACCGGCGTCAGATACAGGGTGTTCGCACCCAGCCCTTTGATATAATCCAGCTTTTTGGTGATTCCCGGAATATCGCCTCCGGCAAAGCTTTTCGGCAGCGGCTTTTCGTTCCACGGCAGATTGATATAACGCTCATCCTTCTCCTCAATCCCGCGGCAGAAACGATCCACAAAAATCTGATAAAAAACCGCCTGTCTCATCCAAGGCACTTCCCTGTGCAGATCGGCTTCATTGATATAGGGAAGTTGAAAAAAATTAAAATAACCGAGCGAAAAATCATACTCTTTTGTCAGACCGTCCTCAGAAAAGTACCATGCGTCCTCACCCTGCACGATTCGGAACACATAGGCGGTCCTTACATCGGATAATTCGATCGTACGCTCATAATAAGCAAACAGTCTGTCCTCATATTTTTTTTCCATGAGATAACATCTCTGTTTCTCTTGAAACCGGTATTTACATTCCAATAGAATCTCAACCCGGTCTACTTCATCCCGCCTGTCCATGCGCAGGCGCAGCACGAGCTGACTGCCGCTCCCGGCAAAGCAGTATCCGGACTCCGGAATATGTAATATTGCCTGTTCGTTCATCTTTGATTGCTCCCTGTTCCTTCTTTTTACAACAATTCTTCCTTTGGCAGTACTTCTTTTTCCATTTTCCACCATACCACAATTGACAAAAAAACTTTCACAGTACATAATGAAGCTATGCATACAAAATATACGATTAGAGACATTGCAAAAATGGCAGGCGTGTCGGCTGCGACCGTATCCTATGTGATCAATAACCGCGAAGATCAGCGTATCAGTGAGGAGACGAAAAAAAAGGTTCTCCAGATCGTGAATCTTCTCGGCTACAGCCCCAATTCCTCCGCGAAATCACTCGCAACCAATAAAACTTCTCATGTTGCGCTGTATCTTCCCCGTGAGGAATCTCTTTACAAGCGATGTGAGCAGCTCTCGGTGATCGAAGCGCTCTCAGCCGTCCTGAAAGAACACGGTTATCATCTTCTGATCTTGAATCACGAGGATCAGTCCAAGATCGATTATGCCGACGCCATTATCTGCTATGACGATACCGTCCAATATTTCAGCGATATTGGCGATAAAAACTTCATTCCCCTGATCGGGTTAGATCTTTTGACCGATACGCCCCTGCAGATTTTCTTTCAGGTCTGTACGGATTATTCGGCGCTCAAGGCGGCTGCCGATACGCATTTCGGTACGGACAACTATGCCTATTTCTGCCTGGAGCCAAACAACCATGCGGTCCGCAAACTGATTCTTGACACGTTTCGAGACGTCCGGTTTGCCGCTCCCGGCATGACGCCCCCTGAGGGAAATCTCTGTTACAATCAGGCAAGCCTGCGCTCCCTTTTAGGAAGCGCAGCCCTTTATCTGCCTTTAGATCTGCATCTGAAAATGGAACGGCTTTATTCCTGTATGGAGCTTGCCCTAAACCGTGTGCCTGACTGCGATCATATCGTGTTTGTATAAAGAATTGCTTACGCAATTCTATTCCGAAAGCGCTACCGTCAGCGCACCCGACGCGGGATCATAGGTCAGCGTATAGGTTCCGGTCTGTTTCACAATGATATTATAGCTCTCGGTGCCGTCCACGAGTGCAAGCGACGCCTCATCCGAGATATTGCTGTAGCGGACATATTCATTTCCCACGCCCGAATTTTCTCCTACCGTCACGATCGTTGTGAGCAGGAATTCATCCCCTTCTTCCAAATCGATGGTCAATGTATGGATTCCATTGTCCTCTTTGAACTCATACATCTCGTCATACCGGTCTTCCCAACCCGTGATGATAGCGCCTTTGATGTAGTAGGTTGTTACCGCCTCCTGGGTGTCGCCCTCCATCTCTCCGTTGTAAGTCCATTCAATCCGGTCATAGGGATTGGAATTATAATTTTCTTTCGTCTCCTCCGAATAAGTGCTTGCCGCCGTGTCATACACATCCGCACCCGGATAGGTATAGAGCATGAAGGTATAATTTCCCGATACCGCACATTTGATATTTGCTTTCAGCGTGCTGTCAGAAAGTCCGCCCGATACACTGAAATATGCCGTGCCGTCCAATTCCGTCGTCGCCATATAACCGCCGCCCCTCTGATTGCTCCAAGCAGAATCGATGGCAAACTGGAATTCATCACCCGCGCATAAATCAAGCGTAATCGTATAGACATTCTCATCTTCACTCTTCGTCAAATAATGTTCTTCGTTAATCACATTTCCCCAGCTTGACGCCGAAAGCAGCGGGCTTGTTCCGCTCCCCACAATGGCGAAGGTCCGCGTATCTTCCACATTCTCCATGAATCCGGCATACACACCGACATCCGCCGTGATCGGTGCGGAAAAATCAAATTCATGTGTATGGGAAGGTGTTCCGAACCAGCCCATGAAGATCAGTCCGTCCTTCTCCGGCGTATATTCCTCGGCAAGCTCCCCGCCCGCCACTTCCTGCGTCGATAGCACAGTCGTACCGTCGTTGTCATAGAATGTTACCGTATAGACCGCCGGCTCCGCATCCGGTTCCTCTGTCGGCTCTTCTCCCTGCGCATTTGCCTGATCTTCCGTATTCGGCGTATCGGTCTGCGCATCATCCGTGTTTCCCGCGTCTTTTCCGCATCCTGCCAAAACAAAGAGACACAGTAAAAGCGCTGTCACTTTCCATTTTCCGTTTCTTTTTTTCATTGTCGTCCTCCATTCTTCCCGTGAAAAATGCATTCCGTATCGGATTCCCCGGCGCTATATTTTTCACAGATCCTCCCGTTTTTATTTTTTGCTTAACCAGTTAAGCAAAAGAGCAAAAAAATATGGTGCCATGCTTACTTAACCAGTTAAGCAAATTATAGCACCATTCTGTGACTGCTTCAATTTCTATATTCACCAAAAAGAAAAATCGTATTTTGTCTATATTAGACAAAGCTGCAAACAGTATTCTACCAGATCAAAATACGCCATTCCCCTGGCAGTAGGTGCTGCCTGTGTCACCACCACCGCTCTTTTTTCAGGAACAACCGTGATGCTCTGTCCGCCAAAGCCGCGGCAGCCGTACCGGTCATCTGAGCGCCACCACAAATATCCATATCCTTCATTGCACTCCGAAGCGGCCACGGCCTGACGGATATAAGCTTCTGAAACAACACGCTTCCCGTTACACACGCCCCCGTCCAAAAAAAGCTTCCCGAGCCGCAGCATCTCCTGCGCCGTTAAGCTCGATCGGCGTTCTTCCGCCTCTTCATCCCCTCCCGCCACGCTGTAATAAACGCCGCAGGGTGTCCGATACCAACGCTCCGAACTTATTTCCAACGGATCATAAAGATTCTCTTTTAAAAAATCATAGAAATCTCCGCACACAGCATCCAGCACTTTTGCCAGCAGGATCACATCCCATTCCTTATAGCAGTATTTCGTTCCGGGCATATCGCTGACCACACAGTCCGCGATATGTGAGATCCAGTCGCCGCTCTTTCTCATCTGCGTCATCATCGGACAATGATAATGCACGCCCCCGTTCCAATAGATGCCCGATGTCATCGTGAGCAGATGTCTGACCGTGATCGCAGAATGAAGCGGATCGCGTCCTTCGTCGAATTGAGAAATATAGCGGCATATCGGCTCATCGAGGCTTGCAAGCAGCCCTTTGTCAAGCGCAATCCCTGCACAAATGCTCATCACACTCTTTGCAACGGATTTGATGACATTCCTGCTTTCCTTCGTAAATCCGTTATAATAGCTTTCGGCAAGAATCTCGCCGTCCCTGTATACCAGAACACTGTTCACCTGCCGGTACCGTTTTCTTTTTATAAAATCATCTATCTCTCGGTCCATTTCTCTTATGCCCTCTTTAAGTATTTTCCCGTCACGGAATCGGGGTTTTGCATGAGTTCCTGCGGCGTTCCCTCCGCGATCAGGCTGCCTCCGTCGCTGCCGCCGCCCCTGCCCATTTCCAGAATATAATCACAGTTGGATAGCAGATACGGATCATGCTCGGTTACGATCACAGAATTTCCGCAGTCAACCAGCTCCTCCATCAATTCGATCAGACGCTCGCTGTCGGAAAACGAAAGCCCCGTTGTCGGCTCGTCGAGAATGTAAAGACAGCCCTTCGCATTTTTTCCCTTCGCCAGTTCCTTTGCCAGCTTGATCCGTTGACTCTCTCCGCCCGAGATCGTCGGGGTAGCCTGTCCTAAGCCGATATATCCCATGCCGACCCGATGCAGGACATCCAGGGTATGCATAATGGTTTTATCCTTATCCGCAAAAAAATCACGTGCCTCATCCACGCTCATTAACAAAACATCACGGATGCTTTTTCCGTCCAGCTTCACCTCCATCGCCTCCGGAATATAACCGCTCCCGCCGCAGTCCTCACAGTCAATATCAATAAAATTGCCGAATCCCACATGATAGTGGATCACGCCGTCCCCCTTACATCTCCGGCAGCCGCCCTCGCTGTTCACAGAAAACAGTCCCGGCGTGTATCCGCGCTCTTTTGCCTCTTTTGTCTCCGCAAACAAGGTTCTCACGCGGTCAAAAATTCCCGTATAGGTAGCCGGGCAGGATGTCCGGCTCCTGCCGATGGGACGCTGGTCGATCACATAACAGCGTCTGATCTGCTCACTCCCCGTCACCATGGCTTTGTCCATCCCTGCGCGGTTCCCGTTCTGCTCCGCTTCCTCCGCATCGTCTCCCGTCACACATTTTGTCTTCATCAGCTCTTTCAGCTTCGGGACAAGCGTATCGGAGATCAGGCTGGACTTTCCGCTCCCCGATACCCCGGCAATCCCCACCATCACGCCGAGCGGAATGTTTACCGTCACATCGCGCAGATTATGGATGGAAGCATGAGAAATTGTCAGCATGCTCTGCGGATTCACCGGTCGGTACCGCTCCTTGATCCGAAAGCCTTTTCTTCCTGCCAGATAAGGCGAGGTTTTCGATGCCGCGCAGCTTAAAAATTCCTCATAACCGCCCTCATAAATCTTAACGCCCCCGAGTTTTCCCGCATCCGGTCCCATGTCGATCAGATAGTCCGCTTCCCGCATGAAATTTTCATCATGCTCCACTGCCACCACGGTATTTCCCGCCTCCACAAGCCTTCGTATGATACGGATCAGATTTTCCTTTTCCGTCTCATGCAGACCGATCGTCGGCTCATCGAATACAAAAATAACAGAGTCCATCTCCGCGATCATATAGCTCGCCAGAAACAGCCTTTGGATCTCGCCGCCGGATAAGGTAGGTACCGGGCGCGACAGGGAGAGGTGCTTTAAACCGACGCTCATCATGCACGAGAGCTTCGTCCTGATCTCGTCGAGCAGCGGATTTCTTTTCCCCTCATACGCTTCTAAAAACGCCGCCAGATCGCTGATACACATCTGCTCTAGGTCCGCGATCGTCTTACCCGCAAAAAGCGTATGCGCCGCCTGCTCGCTTAAGCCTGTGCCGCCGCATTTTCCGCACACGTCCTCCTCCATCAGCCCCGCCTGCGTCATCAGATACGCCAGTCTTCCCGACGAAGACAGAGAACCGTTTGTATGTATATGGATCAGTGGAATCATCCCATAAAACTTCGTTTTTTTGCTGTCCCCGTATTTGAGAAGGGCAAGCTGCTCCTCCGTCAGATCGCCGATCCGGTTCTGCCACATATCAATGCCGTAATACGTGCAAAAATCATTCAGCACATGCCTGATCTTGCCGCGGCTTCCGAGACCGCAAGCCACATCACAGACACGGGTTGCCTGATCAAATACCGCTTCCTCGTTCAGGCGGTACGCTCTCCCTTTGCCCAGACATTTGACACACATTCCTCTCGCGGAATTTTTTTGAAACATTTCCATCGCAAGCGGCTGTCCGTCATCATATTCCGGCTCACGCACGCCATAGCCCGCATAGAGCGCCGCAAGCATCGCACTGATCTTTGTTCTGGTGCCCACGGTGCTTCTGGGATTGGACTGGCGGATGATCCTCTGCTCCACCGCCGCGGTGGGTGAAAGCCCTGTGATGCTGTCAAAAAAAGGAACCGCATCAACCATGAATTGGGTTCCCGAAAACATCAGGTAACGGCGTTTCCCCTCCTCGTAGAGCGTATCAAACGCAAGAGAGGATTTCCCGCTCCCCGACACGCCGGTAATGACCGTCAGCTTTTTCTTCGGGATCGTGACCGTCACGTTTTTTAAGTTATGAATCCTTGCGTTTGTGATCGTAATGACATTATGTTCCTCGTTCATGCGTATCTTCCTCACTTTGCGGCCGCTTGTTTTTTCTTTGCGCTCATTATATCATAAATCTTCAATTCTTACGAGATGACAGATGCTAAAAAGAAGCGGCATAGCACACAGGCTTTGCCGCTTCCTATAAACAGATCCACTATTTTATCTTACAGGCTTCTCTTACATCATACCGCCCATACCGCCTCCTGCGGGCATTGCCGGTGTCTCCTCTTTGATGTTTGCCACAACGGACTCGGTTGTTAAGAGCGTGCTCGCAACGGAGCATGCATTCTGCAGTGCGCTTCTCGTCACTTTTGCCGGATCGAGAATGCCCGCCGAAACCATGTCCACATATTCCTCTTTTAACACATCAAAGCCGACGCCTGCCTCGGACTCGCTGACCTTATTGATGATGACGCTGCCCTCAAGACCTGCATTTGCCGCAATGTGATACATCGGCGCTTCAAGTGCCTTTAAGATAATCTCCGCACCGGTCTTCTCATCGCCGGAAAGCTCCTTCGCCAGCTTCGCAACATCCTTTGCCGCATGAATATAAGCGGAACCGCCGCCGCAGATGATGCCTTCCTCCACAGCCGCTCTCGTAGCCGCAAGCGCATCCTCCATGCGGAGCTTTGCTTCCTTCATCTCGGTCTCGGTGGCCGCGCCGACGCGGATGACTGCAACGCCGCCTGCCATCTTGGCAAGTCTCTCCTGCAGCTTCTCTCTGTCGAAATCGGATGTTGTCTCGTCAATCTGATTTTTGATCTGTGCGATGCGGGACTGGATCGCCGCTTTGTCGCCCTCGCCGTCCACGATGATGGTATTTTCCTTCTGTACCTTCACGGACTTTGCATGACCGAGCTGATCCATCGTCGTATCCTTCAACTCTAAGCCTAAGTCGGAGCTGATGACGGTTCCTCCGGTTAAGATCGCGATGTCCTCAAGCATTGCCTTTCTTCTGTCGCCGTAACCCGGTGCCTTGACCGCTACGACATTGAAGGTTCCGCGCAGCTTGTTGACGATCAGGGTTGTCAGAGCCTCACCCTCTACATCCTCCGCAATGATCAAAAGCTTTGCGCCGGACTGTACGATCTGCTCTAAGAGCGGAAGGATTTCCTGAATGTTGGAAATCTTCTTATCGGTGATCAGAATATACGGATTTTCAAGAACCGCTTCCATTTTATCCATATCAGTCGCCATATAAGCGGAAATATAACCACGGTCGAACTGCATACCTTCTACAAGATCGAGCTCGGTCTTCATCGTCTTGCTCTCCTCGATCGTGATGACACCGTCATTGGATACCTTCTCCATTGCGTCCGCAACCATATTGCCGACATTCTCATCACCGGCGGAGATTGCAGCCACGCGTGCGATATGCTCCTTACCGTTTACCTTGGAGCTCATCTTTGCGATCGCTTCTACCGCGCAGTCAGTCGCTTTCTTCATACCCTTTCTTAAGATGATCGGGTTTGCGCCTGCAGCCAGATTCTTGATCCCGGCATTTACCATTGCCTGTGCAAGCACCGTAGCGGTTGTGGTACCGTCACCCGCAACGTCATTTGTCTTTGTCGCCACTTCCTTGACGAGCTGCGCGCCCATGTTCTCAAATGCATCCTCTAATTCGATCTCCTTTGCGATCGTC
This sequence comes from Lachnospiraceae bacterium, assembly GCA_014804425.1. Taxonomy (GTDB): domain Bacteria; phylum Bacillota; class Clostridia; order Lachnospirales; family Lachnospiraceae; genus DLAJ01. The sequence continues at coordinate 27,138 of JAAUZV010000016.1, read as the reverse complement.
ACACCGTCGTTCGTGATGAGCGGAGCGCCGTAGGACTTATCGAGTACTACGTTTCTTCCTTTCGGTCCCAATGTCACTCTTACGGTATCGGCAAGCTGATTGACACCGCTCTCTAATGCTTTACGCGCCTCTGCGCCATATTTGATTTCTTTTGCCATGATTGTTCTCTCCTCCTGATATTGATCAACTGAAATTACTCAATGACTGCAAGAATATCGCTCTGCTTTACAATGATATACTCGTCTTCCTCGATCTTGACCTCGGTTCCGGAATACTTGGAATAAATCACCTGATCGCCGACCTTCACTTCCATTTTTACTTCCTTACCGTCGATCATGCCGCCCGGTCCGACTGCAAGAACCTCCGCCTGCTGCGGCTTCTCCTTATTCTGCCCCGGTAAAACAATGCCGGATTTTGTTGTCTCTTCTGCAACCAACTGTTTCAGTACGACTCTGTCGCCTAACGGTACCAATTTCATGATAAAGCCTCCTTATGTCGATTGATATTTATTTGTTAGCACTCTTTTCATTTGAGTGCTAATCACTAATGCATATATTATGTTTTTTACATTGTCTTTGCAACCGCTAAAATAGCAAATAGCACACTATATTCTCTTATTTTCTATTATTATCTCATTTTTTCTCTTGTTTTCTCATTTTTACCATAAATATCATATTTCATACTTTCTTTAGAAACAGACAAAAAGATACGGCTCCAACGCAGGCACGCTCGCGCTGCTTTCGGAGCCGTATCTTTCATCATTTATACTTTCGTCTGTTACCGCCCGTCGGATGCGCGCTGCAGGCGCTCCTGATAGCCGGGTGCATTTTTAATCTGATATTTTAAGTCAAACATCTCATATTCAGCGTCGGAATAAAGCTCATCAAGCTTCTGCTCGACATTGTCCTTCATCACAATCCCGTATGCGACCGACGGAGAGAGCTTGGCGTCTTCAAACTCCATGCATTCCTTTGCGACGCGCTCACAGTAATCCCGCGCCTCGTCCGGCTCTGCCATCGGAATGAGTACCGTAAACACATCACCGTCCGTTCTGCCGATGACATAATCCTCTTTCGCATTTCTCTTAATGATTTCTGCGATCACACGGATCAAACGGTCGCTCTCCTCATTACCGAAATGATCATAAGCGTACTTCCAGTCGTTGATATTTAAGCAAATCTCCGCTACCGGCACAACCTCGGAACGGTCAATGATCTGTCTGCGGTTCTCAAAATAGGATTTATTGAGCGTTCCCGTCAAAATATCTTCTTCATCGCCGTGCGTCACACGATATTTCTCTTTTTCGAGACGACGCTCCAGTTCATTACTGTACTCATCCAGCTCTTTATGCAGATAGCTCTCCTGTCCGTATGCCGAAAAAAGCGCCGCCGTATCGGTAAAAAGCTGTTCCGCCTGTTCTTTTTCCTTCTCACCTGCGCCCTGTGTCTGTATATACAGATGCGCTATCGTGCGGTCCGCCACGCGGATCTTGATACCCGGATCGGCTGCAACATCGGGCACATCGCCGCAATACCCGTCGGACTGCGCCACCGGCTCTCCGTGCCTGTCCGTCATCAGATACGCCGCACCGCAAAAAGAGGCCAACTGTGTCAGATATGCTTTCATCCGCTCTATATCATATAATTTCTCCAGGCCGTATTTTTTGATATTTTCGCCGATTCGTTTGTCAAATGAAAGATTATGAAAATCCATATCCTGCACAACACCTCCACATTTTGTATGTCCATGCCATCATATGAGCGCATTCTCTTAGGAAGCCGGCACCCGCCTTTCCCGTCTGCCGCCGCTATTACAGTACTACCTTATTCTTGCCGCTTGTTTTACCTTCGTAAAGCTTATCATCCGCCTGCTTGATAATGGTAGTCATCGCATAGCCCGGCACATATGCCGATGCACCGAACGTCATGGTAAACCGAATCTCATCTTCCTTATACATAAAAGAATGATTCTCGATCGTCTGACGGATCCGCTCGCCGATCATGCGGGCAATGTCCCCGTTTCCCTGCACGAGAATCAAAAACTCCTCCCCGCCCCAGCGACAGACAGCGTCTCCCGAACGGATCGCGTTTTTCATAATATCCGCAACATGGATCAGGGCACGGTCACCGCACTCATGACTGAACGTATCATTGATCCGCTTAAAATTATCAATATCACCGATGATGATACTGAACAGCGTCCCTTTGAGCTTCGCGCTGTTCATAGTCTCCTGCAGATGAATTTCCATTCCTCTGCGGTTTAAGAGCCCTGTCAGCGGATCGACATTTGCCGCATGTCCTAAATTCTCGTTCTTCGTCATCAGGGCATTCGTTGAATCCAGCGTCTCAATGATAAAATTAAACGAAACGACCGCGATCAGGAAGAAGACAACAAATGTATTTGACAAAAATAAAATCGGAATATAATTCTCTTTGACCGGAAGCAGCGGCTGATTTTGCAACATATGCCGGTACAAAAACACATATAAGATATACGTAAGCACGGTAATACCGATCGGCAGCAAAATCCTCAGCTTGGACTTGAGCGCAGAAAACGTAAGGTAAAAGCTGATCGGTACCACACAGACGATACAGAGGAAAAAGCCGCTGGTCCATCCGATCAAAATGGTACTCAGGATCGCATTGAACACCAGTTCCACGAACGTCAGTGTATACACCAGCATCTCCTTCTCCGACTTCACGGCCATAAGAAGCATGATGTAAAGCGATAACACAATCAAATTATACATGACGAGCGGAAATGCCGAACACATGGTAAACAGCTGCATATAGAGCAGATGTACTGCCATAGCAATGAATATCAAAACGCGCATTTTCGTCTTTGTGCCAATAGTCTCATCACCATTGATTTTCCTACTGACCGACCGCAAAAGATTTTTGATTGTTGACATCATAACAAACATTTTCTCCTTACTGGTGTTTCATCCTGTTCTCCGGCTTTTTGTTTTAGTCAATCCGAAACATTGCCGTGATCTCATTCAACCTGCCGACCGTCTCGATACAGTTCTCTACAAGTTCATTATTCTGAACCGTCTGTTCGACAACATGTGTTGTTTTATCTGCGATCTCTGCAACACCGATCGTGGATTCATTCACGGTCGAATTGATACCGTCAAGCGCACCCGCAATCTGTGTGATCGTATCCGCCAGTCTTGTCACGGATTCCCCGATCGTGGACATACCGGAGGAATACCCCTCCGAATCCTTATAATAATGTTCGCCGACCTCGGCAAACTGCCCATAATCTTTTAGCACAACCTTCTCTAAAAATTCCACCGTATCCCGCAGCGATTCCGCAAGGGCGGAAACTGCATGGTTGACATCCACGACGATCGTATTGATGTTTCCCACCGTCTCGGAAGTCTGGTTTGCTAAAGAACCGATTTCCGTTGCAACAACGGCAAAGCCCTTGCCCGCCTCCCCCGCTCTCGCGGCTTCAATGGACGCGTTCAGCGCAAGCAGACTCGTTTGTGAGGAGATTGCCATGATCGCATTCGTCAGTTCATTGATCTTATCAACTGCCTTAGAATCCTCGATTGCCTGCTCCGTCCTGTCGCTGATGCTTCGATACATCTTCGTGGTTCTGTCCGTCGCTTCGAGCGTGGTCGCCTTTAACCCCTCGGCCCTCTTCTTCACCTCATTGGCAAGGCGCTCGCCCTCTTCTGCAAGCGTTCTGATCTGCTCGGCGCCTTCCTTCATATTGCTGATATTATTGCTGATATTCTCCGTCGTCGCCGCCGTCTCCTCCATGCCGGCCGCAAGCTGCTGCGTCGTTGCGGAGTTATCGGTACATTTACTGTTGATCTCCGCCGAGATCGCTCTCACTTCATTCACATTGCTCGTGATCTGGACACTGACCCCCTCAATGTTGCCGACCATCGTACGCAGATTCGTGCGCATCTCGCGGATCGCGCGCCCCATCAGACCGATCTCATCCTTTTTCTGAATGATCTTCTCGCCTGCCGGATTCTGGACAAAGTTAAATTCGCTCGTATCGTGGATCACACTCGTGAGCAGACCGAGCGCCCTCAGCATATATCCGACGGCCAACAGGCTGAGTACAATACCGATCGCCACGAGGATCACACCACCTACGATCAAATAATACTCCATCTTTGTCACACCGGACAGAATATCGCTCTCATCCGCCGTCATGACAAGAATGCTCTGATTATCCAAAACAACATACGCCGCATATTTCATGACGCCCTTAAACTCATATGTAATCACGTCCGGCTGCGGCACAACGCCCCGATCAAGCTCAGCAAGAATCTGCTTAACGGCGGCGTTCTCAACCGGCTGCCCGATCTTATCCGGAGTCGGATGATAGAGCATCGTACTGTCTCTTGCTACCAAATAGGAATAGGAGGTTTCCACACCTTCCAGTTTTGCGTCGGAAAGAATACCCGCAAGCATCTCCGCCGGCATCTCACCTTCCACCCCGGAAACCTCATAATTCATCGTTCTTGCATATGCTTTTGTCAGAGACAGCATGCTGCTGCGCGCCTGCTCCCTGATCAGCTTTTGACTTGTCGGCAATGCGATCGCAATACATCCGACAACCGCAATGATAACAAAAATCTCCGCAAGTATCATGATCTTAAACTTCAATGACCGAAAAAAATGAACCCTGCTGCCACCCTTAACTTCTGTCTCCACTCGTGCTGCCCCCGCTAAATAGTTTATTTTTGAATCTCAATATACAATATTTTGTTAATTATAACACATTTCTTTTCAATATAGAAGTTTTTTTGTTCAATTTTTCAATCCTATTTTTCAAATATCCTTTCTTATTGAAATTTCCCCGCTTTTATGTATAATGGAAACGTCAGCGTTAACAATCAAGCAAGAAAGAAACAGAGGATTTCAAGATGATCAGTGCAAACAATGTAACATACCGCGTGGGCAAAAAAGCGCTTTTTGAGGAAGTCAACATCAAATTTACCGAGGGTAACTGCTATGGCTTGATCGGTGCAAACGGCGCGGGCAAATCCACGTTCCTGAAAATACTCTCCGGGCAGCTGGAGACCACAAACGGCGACATTTCCATCACGCCCGGACAACGGCTTTCTTTTTTGGAACAGGACCATTTCAAATATGATGAGTATTCCGTCATGGACACCGTCATCATGGGAAATGCGCGTCTGTATGAGGTCATGAAGGAAAAGGATGCCATTTATGCAAAAGAGGACTTTTCCGACGAGGACGGCATCCGCGCCAGTGAGCTGGAGGCCGAGTTTGCCGAAATGGACGGCTGGGAAGCGGAATCGAACGCCGCCATGCTCCTAAACGGTCTTGGCATTGACACCGAGCTGCACACCGCAAAGATGAGCGACTTAAACGGAAGCGAGAAGGTAAAGATCCTGCTCGCGAAAGCATTATTCGGCAATCCCGACGTACTCTTGCTCGATGAGCCGACCAACCACCTTGACTTAGACGCCATCGCATGGCTGGAGGAGTTTTTGATCGATTTTGAAAATACCGTCATCGTTGTTTCGCATGACCGTTATTTTCTTAACAAAGTATGCACACATATTGCAGATATTGATTACGGCAAGATTCAGCTTTATTCCGGCAATTATGACTTCTGGTATGAATCGAGCCAGCTTCTCATCCGCCAGATGAAAGAGGCAAACAAGAAAAAAGAAGAAAAGATCAAGGAATTACAGGAGTTTATCTCCCGCTTTTCCGCAAACGCGAGCAAATCCAAGCAGGCAACGTCGAGAAAACGCGCTTTGGAAAAGATCGAGCTTGACACGATCCGCCCATCCAGCCGGAAATACCCGTATATTGATTTTCGCCCCGAACGCGAGATCGGCAACGAGGTACTTACGGTTGAGAATCTATCCAAGACCATCGACGGGGAAAAGGTACTTGATCACATTTCCTTTATCTTAAATCATGAGGATAAGATTGCCTTTGTCGGCAGTAACGAGCTTGCCATCACCACGCTGTTCCGGATTCTTTCCGGTGAGCTGGAACCGGATGAGGGCAGCTATAAATGGGGCGTCACGACGTCACAGGCGTATTTCCCGAAAGATAATACGCAGGAATTTAATAACGATTTAACAATTACAGACTGGCTGACGGGCTACTCTCCCGTGAAGGACGTCACCTATGTACGCGGCTTCCTCGGCAGAATGCTTTTTGCGGGTGATGACGGCGTCAAGCGCGTCCGCGTCCTCTCCGGCGGGGAAAAGGTTCGCTGCCTGTTAAGTAAAATGATGATCTCCGGCGCAAACTGCCTCATCCTTGACGAGCCGACAAACCACCTCGATATGGAATCGATCACGGCGCTCAATAACGGTCTGATCAAATTCAGCGGTGTGGTGCTGTTCTCCTGTCACGACCATCAGTTTGTGCAGACGACCGCAAACCGGATTATGGAATTTTTACCGGACGGAACGCTCATCGACAAGATCACGACCTACGACGAGTACCTGGAGAGCGATGAAATGGCGAGAAAACGCACCGTATACAATGCCGACGCCTCCAAGGAAGAAGACGAGAACTGAAAGGAATGATTGGTTTTATGAGACCTGTGGATTTACATGTTCATTCCAATAAATCGGACGGCTCCATGTCTCCTGCCGAGCTTGTGGAGCTCGCCGCACAAAAGGGACTTCGCGCCTTTGCCCTGACAGACCACGATACGATCGACGGTCTCAGCGAAGCCATGGCTGCCGCTGCCGCCTATCCCGAATTGGAAGTCATCCCCGGCATCGAGCTTTCCTCCGAATATCACGGAAAAGATATTCACATTGTCGGACTGTATCTCGATTACCATAATGAGGATTTTCTCGCACAGCTCCATGATTTTCAGCATTCGCGCGTGGTGCGAAACGAAAAAATGTGCAACAACCTGCGCGAGGCGGGAATCGACATCACCTTTGAAAAGCTGCAGGCGGAATATCCTGACAGCGTGATCACGCGGGCGCATTATGCCCGTTATCTGCTCTCTCACGGTTATGTGCAGTCCCTCCCGGAAGCATTTGACCGTTATGTCGGAGATCACACCCGTTATTTTGTTCCGCGCGAAAAGATCACGCCGATGCAGGCGGTGAAGCTCATCCGAAAGGCAGACGGCATTCCCATTCTCGCCCACCCGACGCTCTATCACATGAGCGACGCACATTTGGAAGAATTGATCGTGCTCTTAAAAGACGCCGGTCTGACCGGTATGGAATGCATCTACAGCACGTTTACCCCCGCCGAGGAACGCGCCATGAAACGGCTTGCCGACCGCCACGGACTTTTATACAGCGGTGGCTCGGATTTCCACGGTAAAGCAAAGCCGAACCTGGAGCTCGGCACGGGATACGGTCATCTTTTCGTACCGGAGACGATATTGGATGAACTTTTGAAATGTATAAAGAACTCATGAAATCTCTTTACATTCGATAGGAGCAAAAAACATGCAGAGAAAAATCCTGTTCACTGATTTGGATGGAACCCTTCTGGATGACAAAAAACAAATATCAGAACGCACAAAAAAGGCGCTTTATAAACTGAATGAACAGGGACATGTCCTTGTTTTTACGACCGGCCGCCCCTTAGGCAGCGTTTTGGAGGCACGCGCGGCACTGGATCTGTGCTTTCCCGATTCCTATATCATCGCTTATAACGGCAGCCTGATCTGGCACTGTGATTCCAATACTCCCGTTATTGAACATACGATCCGCATGGACGATGTGCGCAGTATTCTGGCAGAAACGCATGCGCTCGACATCCACTGTCATACCTATGAAAACGATACGATCCTTTTTGAGCGCGACCGCACGGAGCTTTCCTACTACCGCACGCATATCCATCTTCCCGCGCGCGTGGTTTCGGATATTCCGTCTGCTCTCAGCAAAGAGCCTTATAAACTGATCTCTATCCATTTAGAGGATCATGCTCTTTTGGAGGAGCTTAAAAAGCGGGTGCTTGCAAAGCTCTCCGCCCGGATCACGGCCGTATTTTCCAATGAATATTATCTTGAATTTTATCCGATCGATTCCGGCAAGGGAAACGCGGTCAAGGACCTCTGTAAATCGCTTTCTATCCCGCTTTCCGACGCTGCCGCCATCGGCGACGAAGCGAACGATATTTCCATGATCGACGCCGCGGGCTTGGGCTGCGCGATCGCCAACGCAAAGCCGTCTGTCAAGGAGCATGCCGATTTCATCACCGTCAACGACAATAATCATGACGGGATCTGCGATCTGCTGGAATATTTTTTTGCCGTCTCTTTTTAGAGAGGAAATACAATGAGTACAGATTTAAGTGTATCGTTTCAAGTATTTCCCCGTAAGGCTTTCCCCGCAATCACAAATTTCCTGCGGTGTTCCCTTTGCAATGATCTGACCGCCGTGTACACCGCCGCCCGGTCCCATATCGATCACATAATCAGCATTCTTTATCACGTCAAAATCGTGTTCGATCACAATTACGGTTGCGCCGTTTTTGATCAACTGCAGAAACACATGTAACAATATTTCCACATCTAATGGATGAAGTCCGATTGTCGGCTCGTCAAATACAAATATCGTATCTGACTGCCCCTTTCCCATCTCGCTGGCAAGCTTCAACCGCTGTGCCTCGCCACCCGACAGACTCGGCGTTGCTTCTCCCAAGGTCAGATATCCAAGTCCGAGATCGTGCAGCACTTGCAGCCTGCGTTCGACAATCGGAAGATCCCCGCACGCTTTCATCGCTTCGTCCACACTCATATCCATTAGTTCGGGCAGCGTATAGGACTGTCCGCCGTGTTTCGGTATGCGCCTGACAAGACTTGCGTCTTTAGAATAGCGGGAACCGCCGCAATCGGGGCAGGTAATATCAACATCGGGAAGGAATTGAATATCAAGGCTTATGGAGCCGGTGCCGTCGCAGGTAGGACAGCGAAGCTTTCCCGTGTTATATGAAAAGTCGCTGGCCTTATATCCCCTTTCTTTTGCATCCTGTGTTTTTGCATAAATCTTACGCAATTCGTCATGTACGTCGGCGTAGGTCGCAACGGTAGAGCGCACGTTAATGCCGATAGGGGCGGAGTCGATCAGTTTTATCTGTGAAATTCCCTCCGCTGAAATATGTTTAATGTGCTCCGGCAGTTTTTCTTTTTTACATAAGGCTTCTATGGCGGGAATCAGACTTTCCAGAATTAAGGTGGTTTTTCCCGAGCCGGAAACCCCCGTTACAGCTATCAGGCGTCCTTTGGGGAAATCCACTTCCAACGGTTTTACCGTATGAATTTCAGCGGTAGACAGATGGATTTTTCCAAGTTCAAACATCCGCCCGGACGGAATATGCTCTCCGACATCAATCGTGGTTTTGCCCGTGAGGAATCCGCCGATGCGGGTATTTCCATTGGATTCAACTTCTGCAAGCGTACCTTGCGCAATGATCGTTCCTCCGCCCGCACCCGCTTCCGGACCGAGCTCGACAAGCCAATCCGCTTCGGAGAGTATATGGGTATCGTGGTCTACCAAAACCACGGTATTTCCGTCGGCAACAAGATCGTGCATAACACCTTTGAGTCCCTCAATATTTGACGGGTGCAGGCCAATGGACGGCTCGTCGAGAACATACAGAACTCCTGTCGTGCGATTCCGCACGGCTCTCGCAAGCTGCATTCTCTGCCGCTCACCTGTCGAAAGCGTAGAAGCGGAACGATCTAAGGTAAGATAGGATAATCCCAAATCCATCAATCGTTTTGCGGTGCTCCGGAAGGACTCGCAGATACTCTCCGCCATAGGACGCATATCTTCCGGAAGTGACGCAGGTACACCGTCCACCCACTCAGTCAGATCGGACAAGGTCATTGCGCATGCTTCCGCAAGAGAAAGCCCACGCAATTTCGGNGCACGGGCCGCNTCGCTTAAACGTGATCCGCCGCAATCAGGACAAANNCCNTGCCGNAGGAACTTTTCTACCCGNTTCATACCTTTTTCNTCCTTGACCTTTGACAGGGCATTTTCTACGGTATATACGGCNTTAAAGTANGTAAAGTCCATTTCCGCNGATGTATTCGTTTTTTCATTAAAATATATGATATGNTTTTTCTCGGCAGGTCCGTGGAACACAAGCTCACGCTCTTNATCGGTCAGNTCGCAGAAGGGAACGTCAGTCCGCACGCCCATCTCGCGGGCAATATTTTTCNTNAGCGCCNACATAAGTGTCTGCCACGGNGCAACNGCACCGTCATCGATAGATAANGNCTCATCGGGAACTAATGTTGATTCATCAACGATACGGGTAATGCCCGTGCCATCGCAGCGCTTGCATGCCCCTTGACTGTTGAAAGCCAATTCTTCTGCACCGGGAGGCATAAAATGAACGCCGCAGACGGGACAATCAAGTCCTGAACCTGCCGCAACGTCTTTGGAGGGCGGGGCATAATGTCCGTTTGGACAGCGGTGGGAGGCAAGTCGTGAAAACATGATCCGCAGATGATTCAGCAGCTCTGTTCCCGTTCCGAACGTACTNCGGATTCCCGGAACGCCGGGACGCTGATGTAAGGCTAACGCAGCAGGGACATAAAGCACTTCATCCACCTGTGCCTTCTCAGCCTGCGTCATACGTCTGCGCGTATAGGTTGACAGCGATTCCAAATACCGCCTTGAACCTTCCGCATACAAAATACCGAGAGCCAGCGATGATTTGCCGGATCCCGAAACCCCCGCAATCCCTACGATCTGATTCAGCGGTATGTCAACGTCAATATTTTTCAGATTATGTACACGCCCGCCACGAATTTTGATTTTGTCCGGTGCAATATAAGATTCTTTCATAGTTTGATTTTATTCCTTTTGGAGTCTTTCATACNGACTCATTNTTTATTAAAAAATAGTGAGTTTCACCAATCAACATTATCGAACACTTCGAACCCTAAAATCGTAACGACCGTTCCCTCATAATACGTCCGCCCGGAGTCGGGCAGCGCTAAAGAATGCACCGATTTGACACTGTACAGAATGGCACGGTACTCAACGCTTCCTCCATCCTTATAATGGATCGGTACGGGAACTAAGAGGATGACCGCGAGCAATATGCCAAGCGCGATCCTCACTTTCTTCTTACCGAAAACCTTTTTCATAAGTATTCTCCTCTTCNCTTTCTNNAAGCAGCAGTTCAAAAACGCCCCTGACTCCCTGACTTTTCCGGATNATCTCAGCCTTCTACAATTAAATAACGTCCGTCACCGATTGTGAATACTTCGGATGCGGTCAGAATGTCCTGCTCGGCAGCGCCTTCCACATCAATGCCTTCCTCATCGAAATATTCCAATACTTCTTTTGCGGAATCCACAATGACTGCCATACAGTCCTCCAGAAATTCCTCCGCTTCCTCTCTTGTTTCGGCAACACGCTCAGTAAAAAGCTGTCCCTGTTTTTCTAAAAATACATCTAATACGGTATCGTCGTAAATCTGCATCATGCTGCTCCTTTCTGCTATACTGTTTTCTCCCCGCCAAACGTGCTTCGAAGCACTTGATACACGCCCTTTTGCGTGTAGCCGGGACATCTGTGATTTGCCGCCTGCTTCACGGCATCGCATGCGTTTTCCACCGCATAGCTCATGCCCGCCGCTTTCATCATACCGATATCGTTCTCATTATCTCCAAAAACCATCGTCTCCCCGCGCCCGATGGAAAAATATTCCTGTACAAAACGGATGGCGTTTCCCTTATCCACCGCCGCATCCATAAAATCAATCCATTCTTCGCCCGCCATGCAGACCTTGACATGCTCTTTCCAGCGCGGGATCAATTCCCCCTCCGCTACGCTGCGGACGCTGTCTTTATGATACATGGCACATTTGATGATCTGCGGATCGTCTTTCAGCACATCCGATACAACCTCCATCTGATTATGGTAACTGTCACGAATGAGGCGGATAAACGCGTCATCTCTGCTCTCCAACAGACTTCCCTGCGGCGTCGATACCACAAAGTCATACCCCTCGCCGCAGGCGCGCATCTGGCGGATGATCTCATGCGCCTGCTCTTTACGCATATCCGTCACGGAAAGCGTCTCGCCGCGATAAACAATATGCGCGCCGTTTTCGGCAATATAGAGGATTTCCTCCCCCGCTTCGGCAAACATCCTGCGAATGCTGTGATACTGCCGTCCGCTCGCCACACAGCACAAAACGCCCCGTGCGGTCAGTTCCCGGAACATCTGCACGATCTCGGGATAAACGTCCGGCGAAGAATCCNTGACCAGCGTGCCGTCAATATCGGTTGCGACAAGGCGGATACCCATTCCTGTGTCNNTGTTTGTCTTTTCCATGTTCGTCCTTTCTTACTCTGCTCCTTACTATACGTCTTCCTGTTGGGCGGGAATCTGCTCTTTACCGCTCACTGCGCCGATCTCCTGCACCAGACGCGCAAGCGGCAGACCGACCACATTAAAGTANTCNCCCTCTATCCGGCTCACATATGCTGCAAAGCATCCCTGTATGCCGTAAGCGCCCGCCTTGTCAAGCGGTTCACCCGTGCGCACATATTCTTTGATCTGCCCGTGCGTCATCGGCACAAACGTAACCTCCGTACGCTCAAAAAAGCAATTCTGTCCNTGCGGGGATAACAGCGTGACCCCGGTATAAACCTGATGCGTCCTCCCCTGCAGGCGNGTGAGCATCTGCACGGCATCNTCCGCATCCTTCGGNTTTCCCAAAACCGCGCCGTGGGCGGCAACAACCGTGTCGGCGGCAATGATCAGATACGGCTTCTCGGACTCTGCCCGATACCGCGCAAGCACCTCACGCGCCTTCGCCGCAGAAAGCTCCATAACGATCTGCTCCGGTGCAGTCTGCGTCATCACTTCCTCGCCGTCACTTGTTATCACCCGNAACGCAATGCCGATCTGCGTCAAAAGCTCCCTGCGCCTCGGTGAAGCCGATGCCAATATGATCTCGTACTGTCTGTTAATCTCTCCNATTTCCACTGTTTTATCCTGCTCTTTCTTTACCACGCAATGTCGCTGTCTCTCACATCGTCTCCGCTGTCAACTCTCTGCTCTGCAGCTTCCGGCTGCGCTTACGCTTCGGAAATATGNGTCTCCGGAATAAAGACCCGCTCGTTCGCTATGATATCCTTCTGCTTTGCCGCTTCCTTCGCTTCCTTGCAAAATGCATCCTGACAACTGTATGCTTCCCTGCCGCGGCGGTCCGCCTTCACATAACTGCCGTCGCTCTGGCAAATATGCGCCTTAACATTGTCTTTTAGCTGTGCCTGCAAGATATGAAACGCCTGCGCCTTTAATTCCTCATCCTCGATCGGGAACAGGATCTCCACCCGCCGCTCCAGATTTCTCGGCATCCAGTCCGCACTTCCCATATAAATCTCCGGGTTTCCGTCATTTTCAAAATAGAAAATCCGCGCGTGCTCCAAAAAATTGCCGACAATGGAACGCACATGAATATGCTCGCTGACGCCGGGAATCCCTACCTTTAGGCAGCAGATACCGCGCACGATCATTTCGACCATAACCCCCGCGGCGGAAGCTTCATACAGCGCCGCGATCACATCACGGTCGCAAAGAGAATTGATCTTGGCAATGATATGCGCCTTGTTCCCGTTCCTTGCATGCTCCGTCTCCCTGCGGATCAAATACAAAAAACGCTGTTTTAACCATAGCGGCGCAAGCGCAAGCTTATTCCACGAAAGCGGCTCCGAATAGCCGGAAAGCATATTGAATACCGCCGTCGCATCCTCTCCGATCTCCTCGTTGCAGGTAAGCAGACCCGTATCCGTATAAATCTTTGCCGTCGCGTCATTATAATTGCCCGTACCGAGATGCACGTAGCGGCGGATGCCGTCTTCCTCCCGTCTGACAACAAGTGTTATCTTACTGTGNGTTTTCAGACCGACCAATCCGTAAATCACGTGGCACCCCGCTTTTTCCAGCTTTTTCGCCCACACAATATTATGTTCTTCATCAAAGCGCGCCTTTAACTCNACNAGCACCGAAACCTGTTTGCCATTATCCGCCGCCTGCGCCAATGCCGCAATGATCGGTGAATTGCCGCTGACGCGGTAAAGCGTCTGCTTGATCGCAAGCACGTCCGGATCTTTCGCTGCCGTTTTGATGAAGTCNACCACCGGCATGAACGACTGATATGGATGATGCAGCAGAATGTCCCCCTTTTTGATCTGTTCAAATATATCCGCCTCAGGCGGCAGCTTCGGATGAGGCTGCGGGCAGTATTCCTCCCGCTTGAGCTGATCAAAGCCTTCCAGCCCGTACATTTTCATTAAAAAAGTAAGATCCAGCGGCCCGTTGATCTCATAAATATCCTCCGCGCTGATCGCAAGCTCCCGCCTGATCACTTTGAGAAGCCGCTCGTCCATTCCCTCCTCNACCTCTAACCGGATCGCCTGCCCCCACTGGCGCTTCTTTAACTGCTTTTCGATCTCTTTTAATAAGTCCTCCGCCTCATCCTCCTCGATCGTCAGGTCCGCATTTCTCATGATCCGGAAGGGGTGCGCACAGATAATATCATAATTTAAGAAAAGTTTTCTGATGTTTCTTTCAATGACTTCTTCTAATAAAATAACACTTGTAANNCCGTTTTCCGCAGGCAGTGACACGATCCGCGGCAGGACGCTCGGCACCTGNACCGTGGCAAATTCCGTTTCTTCCNCTGTNCCTTTTTTCAATAAAAGCGCACCGAGNTTCAGCGATTTATTGCGGATGAGNGGAAACGGCCGCGACGAATCCACCGCCATCGGCGTGAGTACCGGNTAAACATTGTCCNCAAAGTAACGNTCCAAATATTCTCCTTCTTTTTTTGTCAGCTCCTCATGNTGCTCGATCACNCGCAGNCCGTTCGCCTTCAGCTGCGGCACAAGCGCACTCTTGTAAACGGCATACTGCTCCTTCACGAGCTCATGNGCCTCCGCCTCCAGCAGCGTCAGCTGCTGTTTCGGNGTCAGNCCCGCAATATCCGTTTTTTTGTAGCCGGCATTCACCATATCTTTTAAGGACGCGACNCGGATCATAAAAAACTCATCCAGATTCGACGCGGTAATGCTCAAAAATTTTAACCGCTCAAACAACGGATTCTGNTTATCCTTCGCCTCCGAAAGAACACGCTTATTGAATAGCAGCCAGCTTAACTCCCTGTTCGTATAATATGCCGGATTNCCGAAATCAACCGTCTCTGCCAAACGAATCCCCTCTCTTTCCNTCCCTTTCAAATATNACTTNCCCGTGCANACCATCNGCGAAACGCCTTNNGNCNCNAGNCGATCNNNTTTCTTCTCANGCTCTATGCCCGTTTCCGATGAATGACCGGTCNGACGCTGTATACTTCCTCAAAGAAATCGGCGCGGCTGATGAACAAGCCCTTCTCCAACGTAATGTCCGTCGCCGAATCCACATATAACANCAGCTCCTGCTCCTTCAGCTGNGCCCGGATGTTCTTAAATTTCTGCTTATGACTGCGGTCCAGTCCGTTCGCAACGCGGAGGATCGCCGTCAGCTTCGCGATCACCAAATATACGCTCCGNTCGATATTCTCGTTTTCTGAAAATTCCCTGTACGAAGAAAATTCCAAGTGATTATACTTCACCACATTTGCCACGATCACCCGCTCCGTATGGGACAGACCGATGATCTCCGTAGAAAGAATGATACTGTAAGAGCACTCACTCACATTGTTTAGGCTGATATATTTTCCGCAGTCATGCAGACGCGTCGCAATCTGCAATAACAGCCGTTCTCTTTTCCCTAATCCGTGAATTTTCTTCATGCTGTCATAGATCGTCAGCGCAATGGACTCCAGGGTATCGCTTCTCTTTCTGCTNCCCATGTAACGCTTGCTGATATTTTTAGCGCAGGCGATAATATCCTGTTCAAAATCGTGCGTAAAGGAAATGAGCTTCGTGCGCTCCGCGTACTCATAGGCAATCCCGTCGCAGAGCGTCACACCGGGCGCCCAGATCATGTTCGCCCCGCTGATCTCCATAACCTGCGCCGTGATCACCGCAGAAATATAGAGGAGATTGCTGTTTTCCTCGGAAATACCGAGATGCTCGGCAATCTGCCTGTTCGTATAATGATCCGCCTGCTCCATGAACTGTCCGTAAGTCTCCTTGTCAACATAGCCCGGAGCCGGTCCGCCGAGCATTCTTTTTTGCAGCATCATGGAAATATAGTCATCCACGACAATGAGGTGCTTGATCGTATTATCCTTCAGATACAGCTTCTTAAATACGGCAAGCTGGTTGTCGATCATTTCCCGCAGCAGCTCATGAACCTGACTCCGCTTTGGATTGAGCTTTTGCAGGCGGTCATTTAAGCGCAGCACGCCGAGACGCATGTTCTGCGTCGTCACAAGCGTATCCTTTTCAAAAAGAGAAAGCTGAATGGAGCCGCCGCCGATGTCGGCGATCAGCGTGCCCTCCTCTATGATCCTGTTAAAATCCTCGCCCTTTGACGCGATCGCCTTGTAATCAAGNAAACGCTGCTCCGAATTGCTGAGTATGCTGATCTCTATCCCCGTTCTCTGCTTGATCTGATCCAGTATGATAAGCACATTGCTTGTCTCGCGCAAAGCGCTTGTCCCGTATGCCTTGTAGGCGCTGACCTGATACGTCTTCATGATATTCGTGAATTCCCGCAGCACCCTGCACAGCTCATCCATATTCTCATAGCTGATCTTGCCCGAAGCATAGCTGTCCGAGCCGAGATCGATCCGATGCCTGATATGGTCGATCTCTCTTAATTTATTCTTTTTCGAAATTTCGTAAATCTTGATCGCCAGCTCATAGGAGCCGACGTCAATTGCCGCAAACGTCTTGACTGCCATTGCCCTCTCACCTCTTTGTCAGGTCCATGCCCAACAGGTTATCAATAAACTGCTGCGCGACACGTCCCGATCTGCCTCCGTGCGCAAGCTCCCACTGATTCGCTTTAAGCAGAAGCTCCTCCTTCGGCATCGTGATCCCGTTCCGCTCGGCAAGCGCCGACACGATCTGTTCAAATTGCTGTTTATCGGGCGCGCCGAAGTAGATNGTNACGCCGAACCGGGATACGAGCGAGAGCTTCTCCTGCACCGTGTCATTCGTATGAAGCTCCTCGTCACGCTCCTCCTTGTCGCGGAAGCTCTCCCTGATCAGATGCCGCCTGTTCGATGTCGCATAAATGAGAATGTTTTTCGGTCTCTTCTCCAATCCGCCCTCGATGACCGCCTTGAGATATTTATATTCTACCTCAAATTCCTCAAAACTTAAGTCATCCATATAGATGATAAATTTATAATTCCGATTTTTGATCTGGGAAATAATATCATTCAGGCATTCGAACTGGTGCTTATACAGCTCAATGATACGCAGTCCCCTGTCATAGTATTGGTTGAGGATCCCCTTGATACAGGAAGATTTTCCGGTTCCCGCATCCCCGAACAGCAGGCAGTTATTCGCGCTCCTTCCCGACACGAACGCCTCCGTATTGTCCGTCAGNTTCTTCTTGGCAAGCTCATACCCGANCAGATCGTCCAAATGAACATGCTGAATNTTTAATATCGGTTTAATCAGCGCGTGTGANCCCTGCTCCTCCACGCGAAATGCCTTGTGGAGCCCAAATCTGCCGACGCCGTATTCCTGATAAAACTGCGTTAAGACCGTTTTGATCTCCTGTGCCGTCGCGCACTCTCCGAGCCACTGTGCAAGCGTGCATATCCGGTCTCTGATCCGCGTGTTNTACACATGTCCCGCCGTCTCGCTCCTCTCATAATGTTCCACCATGGAAAAAGAGGGAATCGAAAGCCGCCGCATCATAGTCCCGAAATCATAGGAGAGAAATTCCCCGATGATCTCCAGATCATNCGCCGCCGCATCATCCAACGTCCCCGTAATGCCGCCCACGATCTCGCATGACTTACTATACGGATTTTCGTCATTCACGAGAAGATCGGCAAGATAGCAATGCCACACATTCCCGTAAAAACCATGCTCTGCGGCGCAGGTCAAAAGCCCGCTCACACAGTCCGCGGCAAGCGCGGAAAGTTCTCCGCTGTCCCTGTCCTCATACCGGTGTACCAGCTGTGCCATTGACATAAAAATNGGGTCCTGCAATAAACCACGATAAATTAATAACTGCTGTTCTTTCATCTTAATCTCCCGTCTATGATCAATAATTTCCCAGTATCTTCATGCTGCGCGCTTCCTCGCGCANTCCNCGCAGNGCNTTTTTAACGGCGCTCTGCGAAAGNTTCCCGTCAAAATCAATGAAAAACCGATACTCCCAGCTCCGTTCNTCNATCGGACGGCTCTCAATCTTCGTCATATTCAGATTNTTGTAAATAAAATGCGACAGAATNTGGTAGAGCGAACCGCTCTTATGCGGTATCTCCAGACANATACTGATCTTGTCCGCATCCGTGCGGAATACTTTCNGNTTNGTCACGATAATGAAGCGCGTNGAATTGTTTTTGCTGTCGTTGACGCCCTGCTCCAATACGGTGAGACCGTAAACCTCCGCCGCATAAGCGCCTGCCANNGCCGCCTGACTGACATCGCCCTCNTCCGCCACCTTTCTTGCTGCAAACGCGTTGTTTTTNANGCTGATCTGNNTCCANTTCGGATGCTCCTGNAAATAGCGCGCNCTCTGCATGAGGGACTGCGGATGCGAATACACCGTGCGGATGTCGGAAAGCTTCGTGCCGGGCAGCGCCATCAGNCAATGNTCGATCGGAATNATCTGNTCCCCNACAATGTAATTNTCAAATTCTACCAGCAGATCATANATCTCGCTCACAATGCCCGCCGTCGANTTCTCGATCGGCAGAACGGCATAGTCCGCGCTTCCCTCCTCNATCGCCGCCATCGCATCGCGGAACGTCTCTACGGAATAGCTGTTGACCCCTTCTCCGAAAAAGCGCTTCGTCGCCGCNTGGGAATAAGAGCCTTCCGCTCCCTGAAACACAACNCGCGCATGCGCCGTATCAAGCTCCTGCACGCCGATGAACGGCAGCCGNCCCGTACTTCCCGCGTCTGCNAGCATCTGATACTGNAGNTTGCGGCTCATCGACATGATCTGCTCAAACAGCTCCTGCACGCCGTGGCTGGTAAATTCATTGTGTGCCAGNGCGCTGACCTTTTGCAGCTTTTCATCCTCTCTCGCCCGGTCAAATACTTTTTTNCCGTTTGCGATCTTGTACTCCGCAACCCCTTTACAGACCTCCATGCGCTCCTCATACAGCGCCACGATCTGTTCGTCGATCTCGTCAATCCGATTCCGTAATTCTCCTAAATCTTTCTGCATACATTATCCCCCATGATGTCGTGAGCGGTNTCTTGNGTCTTCTTCCNATTCTTCNNTCTATTTTATACCTAATTATATGGCAGAACAAGAAGCATTTTCCAAGTAGCGGGATTTTTCGGCAACATTTCCGGCACCCNGTCTTCCTGTTNCGANTTTTATNATTTTCCTCTTTTCTATCTGCATGAAGTTCGCTATAATAAGCTTTGAAAAAGAAGTAACTGCGAAACGCAATGAATAATATTTATGATTGTGCAAAATATACAGTTCCATAAGTAGGCGCTCTGACGCCGTCGGTACTTATGTGCCGTATCTTGGCACATTATGTACCGCTACGAGCGGAGGGCAGCGAAAGCGTGCCTACGTTGGATTGTATATTTTGCACTATCGCACAACCTAAATGCATGCGTTTCGCAATTACCTGAAGTTTGAGAAATTGAGAAAGGTGCGTGTGCTTTATGAAAAAATTACGTCCTGTTCTTGTGATCCTGATCATTGTCCTGATTCTCGGTCTTCTGATGGCNCCGAAGTATCTGCTGAAAGAACGGATCGAGACTTATCCGGAAGGCACGGTCGGCAATACGGCAGGNAATATTAATAACGGNGGTTATTTTTGNGAATCNGACGGCNTTGTNTANTTNGCCAATTTTTATGATAACGGTACGCTCTACCGTATGAATCCCGATGAAACCGGAATCGAAAAGCTCAATAATCAGTCCATCAAATTCTTAAATGCCGCCGGCAGTCATCTGTATTATTTTTTGGCGGATAACCGCAACGGCTCCGACCTCGGCAGCGTCCTAAAGGCAACCGGNCTCTACCGCTCCACCACAAACGGAAAACATATGACCTGCCTGAAACGCGGCACGCTGGATACGATGCTGCTTGTCGGCAATTCCATNTTTTATCTGTATTATGANGACACAAAGGAATTCACGATGCGCCGGATCAACACCTTGGGGCAGGACGATCAGTTAGTAACGGATTATATCGCCAACCCTGCATGTGCTAACGGCACGAATATTTACTTCCACGGCACACAGGACGACCACAATCTCTATCGGCTTGACACATTGACCAACAATATCAGCCGGATTTGGGACGGCAGTCTTTGGAATCCTGCCTACTCGGACGGCTGGCTCTACTACATGGATTTATCGCGGCACTACGCGCTTTCGCGTTTGAATCTCTCGACAGGCGCCTCAGAAACGCTGACGACGGATCGCGTTGAATTTTTCAATGTCTCCGCGGATTATGTCTTTTNCCANACGGTGGACAGTGNGACGCCTGCCTTAAAACGNATCAATAAGNACGGCTCCGGCATGGTAACGCTCGCCGAAGGTGTCTACCGCAACCTCTGTCTCACAAGCCGGTTTTTGTATTTCAGGGCCTACGGCGACGATACGACCATGTATCACTGTGCGCTTGGCTCTGATTATCCGCAGGAATTTACCTCCGCCAACGATGCGGTTTCCGCAAAATAACCATTGNCATGCAGAGCAGGTTTACCGGCATAACGGCGATTTTCCGCGGTCNGGCCGTGTTTTTCCTGCTCATTTATCCTGCTGATANGCGGACAAATCCCGAAGCTCTCCAAGCATCTGCCGCACCGTTTTTCCTGTCAGCGGATGCCTNAGACAGGGATTTAACTCCGCAAGCGGCTTNAGCACGAACTCNCTGTTCGCCATATCCGCATGCGGAATNGTCAGCNGNTCACTGTCTATGATCTCATTATCATAAAAAAGAATGTCCAGATCTAACGTACGCGCGCCCCAGCGCTCTTTTCGCACGCGGCCCGCCTCCGCCTCTAATTCATGCAGATAANNCAAAAATTNCATCGGTNTGAGCANCGTCTCANGCANCNCCGNGCCGTTTAGAAAATCCGGCTGATCAAGCACACCGTACGGTTTTGTACAAATCAAAGACGAGCTCTTTACGCAGCGTATCTCTTTTGACGCCGAAAGCTTTTGTAACGCATCACGCAGATACCCCTCCGGATCTCCGAGATTCGAGCCGAGTCCGAGATACACCACATGCCAGCCGCGGCGGATTTTAACGGACACATTCGAAAACGGCAGCGCGATCGGCGCTTCCGGCTTGCAGATCTCAAGCTCGATCTCCCGGATGAGCGGAAACGTGCGCAGCACCCGCTCCGCCACATATTCTGCCGCACGCTCCAGTAAATGAAAGCATTGCTCTTTCATGGCGCGCGCCATTTCCTCACAGACAAGCCCATAGTGCGTGGAATCGGAAAGCNCGTCTGATTTTCCCGCCTTCCTTGTATCCGTATAAAGCACGGCATTTAAGTAAAAATGCTGTCCGTTCTTGTTTTCTTCGGGAAATACACCGTGGTAGGCGTACACCTCTAACCCCTCAATCCGAATCTCGTCCATGGTCTGTCTCTCCTGTATCCTGCCATTCTCTTATTTACATCCCGCGATATGCCTTTTGCCCTGCCTGTGCGCTCGCACCTTGTCACATGCAGTCCCGGATTGCCTCCGCCATGCGGATTGCGCGCACATGCTCTTTTACATCATGCACGCGGACAAAAGAATAACGCTTCATGACCGCAAGCACCGTTGTCACAAGCGTTCCCTCCAGACGCTCCTCCACGGGCAGATCGAGCGTCAGTCCGACAACGGATTTTCTTGACGCGCCGAGCAGCAGCGGATAACCAAACATGTGCAATTCTTCCATATCATGAAGCAGCCGCAGGTTCTGTTCATAGGTTTTACCGAAGCCGATCCCCGGATCAAGCAGGATCCGCTCCCTCGCAATTCCCGCCGCCTCCGCCATGTGCACGCTTTCCTCAAGATCGGAAAGCACTGTCTTCATCAGTTCATCGGCTGTCGCCTCACTCCGATTATGCATGAGACAGCATGATACATTGTTCCCCGCAATGAGAGACGCCATATCGGCATCATGGCGGAGTCCCCATATATCATTGATCATATCCGCCCCTGCCTGAATCCCGGCAGCCGCGACCGCACTTTTGTAAGTATCAAGCGAAATTGGAATATTAAATTCCGATTTAACTTTTGTGATAATTGGCGTAACACGGGCGATTTCTTCCTCGTCACTGACGGTTTCAAAGCCCGGTCTTGTCGATTCGCCGCCCACGTCAATGACAGCGGCGCCCTCAGAAATCATTTCCTCAACATGCCGAAGCGCTGCATCCGTTTTATTCCACTTTCCCCCGTCCGAAAAGGAATCCGGCGTCATATTGAGGATTCCCATCACATAGGTGTGCGACGCCGTATCAAATTCCTGATTTCCGATTTTCATACCCGCAATCCCTCCCAGCCATCATTCCTTTTCTTCTCACACGATGAGTTTCAGATTCTTTTTTTCCGCGCTCCAATCACATTCTTCCTGCACGGGACATGCAAAGCAGGCGCGGCTTAATTTATCCGCGCGGTATAACAAGCCCCGCAGACTCTTCTCCTTTGCCGTCTCCGCGTTTCTGTGATTTCGGACGGCATCAATAATAACATATGTTTCTTTATTGTCAAAACCGCTTGCCAAAAGGATTTCCTCCGCCAGCTCGGCGCTTGCCCGCTCATGGGGCGTTCCATCCTCATACTGGCGGTATCTCCCCATGTCATGAACAAGCGCGGCCGCATAGACCGATTCCTCGGAAACCGAAAGCTCCTCTTTTGCCGCAAGCAGCATCGCGATCCGCGCCACATCGAGAAAATGCGCCATGTCATGATGACAATAGCGCCTTTCCTGTTCCGCTTCTTTATTTTTTCGGACTGCCTCCCGATAGGCGGGATGCGCCAAAATACGATTGACTCTCTCCATCGGTGTTTTTCCTTTTCCCGGCATCCGCCTCACGCCCTGCCCAGCATCGCAAAAAATGTATGCTCCAGCTCTGTCCGCTCCTCAAAAGCGCCGCGCTTGGCGATCGTGACCGTCTGTGAGCCGGGCTTTTTCACGCCCCGCATCGTCATGCACATATGTTCCGCCTCCAGCATCACCATCACGCCCCTGCACTTGACATAGGTCATCATCGCATCGGCGATCTGCGCGGTCAGCTTCTCCTGCAGTTGCAGGCGGCGCGCATAAATCTCCACCGTACGCGCCAGCTTGCTGAGTCCTACGACCTCGCCGTCCGGAATGTACGCCACATGCGCCTTTCCGAAGAACGGCATCATATGATGCTCGCACATGGAATAAAACACAATATCCTTTTCCAAAACCATCTCAGCGCTGTCCGTGTGAAAGGTCTTTGACAGCGGCTGCTCGGCTGTCTCACCTTTGCCGCTTAAAATCTCCTCATACATACGCGCGATCCGGTCAGGCGTCTCTTTTAAGCCCTCCCGTTCCGGATTCTCACCGATTCCCTCAAGCAACATCAAAACCGCTTCTCTGATCTTATCCTTATCCATGCCGTCATCTCTCCCCGCACGATTAACGTGCTTTTTTCGCACCTATTCGTTTCTCCCGGTCCCGGATCACCTGCTCCAGTCTTCCGAGATACGAAAGCGAACCAAATGCAACGATGACTCCCTCAGGCGGGGTAAGCAGATACGCCATCTCCACCGCCTCCTCCAGACTGTCCGCCGCCGTCACATGCTCATTGACCTTCCTGATGGCCTGCGCAAGCTCATAGGCGGACAGCGCCCGCGGATTTTCCGGCGGCGTTACCGCGATGAGCTGTTCCGCCAGCGGTGCCATCCGCTCGATCATCGTCCCATACTCTTTATCTCTCAACACACCCATTATAAATACTTTCGGCTTATTTGTAAAATAGAAAGACAGGGAATCCGCCAGTTTTTCCACGGCGTCCGCATTGTGCGCGCCGTCTGTGATCACATAGGGCTTTTTTTGCAGAACGGTCATCCTGCCCCTCCACTGCGCCGAAAGCAGTCCCTTCCTGAGCGCCGTCTCAGAAACCGAAAATCCCTGTTCGTTCAACACCCGCACGGTCTCCACCGCAAGGGACGCATTTTCAATCTGCCACATGCCGCCGAGCGATATTTTTAAGTTCCGAAAGCCTCCGTAATGGAAGCTTTGACCGGTCAGACCGTACCGGATGCCGGACGCCGCTTTCGCATCCGCCAGGAACAGGGGCGCATGCTTCTTTGCCGCCTCATCCGCGATCACCTCCGCTGCCGCTTTCTTCTGCGCCATGCTGACGACCGGGCAGCCCTCCTTGATGATCCCCGCCTTATGCGCCGCAATTTCGGCAAGCGTGCCGCCCAAAAACTGCATATGATCCATGCTGATCGACGCCAGCACGCTCACAAGCGGCTTTTCGATCAGGTTCGTTGCGTCAAGCAATCCGCCCATGCCGGTCTCCACGACTGCCACATCACAATTTTTTTCAACAAAAAAACAAAAAGCAAGCGCCGTCTCGACCTCGAATGCGGTCGGATGTGCATAGCCCTCCGCCGCCATTTGCTCCGCCGCCTCTGCAACGCGTCCTAACAGCTTCGCAAACACCGTCTTTGCGATCATTTTTTGATTTATCATGAACCGCTCGCGGTAATCCGTCACCGCCGGAGAAGAATAGCTTCCCACACGATAGCCTGCTGCCGTAAGGATGGCTGTAAGATAAGCAAGCGTCGATCCCTTCCCGTTCGTGCCCGCAATATGTATGACGGGAACGTGCTTTTGCGGGTCGCCGAGCCGCCTGCAAAGCTCGCGAATGCTCTCCAGCCCCGGCACGATCCCCCGATAGCTTGATAATTCCTCAATATATGCCATTGCCTGCCGATCATTCATATCCTTTCGAACCTTTCTGACTTTTCGTTAAAAAAGCACTCTGTTTTTCCCTTAGCCAATCCACCGATTCCCTAAGCGCCCTGACCGTCTTTGTCTCCAGTACACAGCGGCAGCCATGCCTCTTTGCGATCTGCAGTCTCTGTGCCAGATCGATCTCCCCCGTGCCGAGCGCTCTGTGATTTTTTATTCCAAGCGCGTCATGAATATGAAAATGCAGAAGCCGCTCCTCCTGCTCCATGAGAAAGGGCTCATCCCTATCCTGCACGCTGTGGGAATGCCCGATGTCCCATGTCAGGCCAAACACCTTACTCTTAAGCAGATACCGGATCGCCTGCTTTTCATAGTCCCGATAGCCGTCAGTATTCTCGATGCAGATGCGGATGTCGGCATCCCCGATCTCCTCCTCGCACATATGCCGAAAACGCTTCCACGCCTCCCGATATTCCTCCTGATAGACCGCAAACAGCTCTACCTTCTGCTCCGGCAGCGTAAAATACACGCCGTGATTCATATGCATGTTCAGGATGGGCGCGCCGAGCGCCTTTGCCGCCGCGATCGTCCGCTTCACCGTGCTGAGATATGCCTCCGCCACTTCTTCATTAAAATCACAGACATTCAGGTTCTCATCCAAATGAATCGTAAACCCAACCGGATACCGCTCCTTTAGCTTCAACAGTTTTTCGGTATCTTCCAGCCTGTCCGTCTGATAATCAGGCAGGTTCATATTCAGCTCCACGAAATCCAAGCCCAGTTCCCGGCACAACCGCATGGTATCTTCCAAATCCCTGATCTCAATTAACGTCGGCATCCCAAATTGCATTGTTTTTTTCTCCTCTTATACATGTCATAACATGCCATACATCATTGCCTTCAAATCCGCATCTTCTATAGACGCTTTCCGGATTTGTAACATTGTCACACTCGCCCGATACCGTAACAAAATCTGCAAAAGAACGCATTGTTTTTAAGGCTCTGCTCAGCAAAGCGGAAGCGATTCCTCTGCACCTATATTCGGGCAGTACCTGAAGCCATTCTATGATCGCCTCACCAACTTCTCTGTCAAAATCGCATATGATGGAACCAATCAGATTTCTGCCCGAAACAGCGCCAATCCATAGCTCGGGGCAATAAACCTCCGTGTCCGTCCAGCTTTTCACAAAATCCTCAGATACACGAATCTCCGAGTGCGTATAGGAACGGTTGATCATATCCACAAGCTCGGCGCTTCTATCGAACGAAATCACCTCCAAACCAATTCCCGCTTCCTCAAACTCCGGTATGTTTGACAGATGATGTATCAATCGAAAATATCTCTTATCAACATCATATTCCGGCTGCCTTTTGTCAAAGTCGCTATCGTGCATAATTCTCATATTAGAAGGTATCGATATCCTTTTTGCTTTCCAGTATGGAATGGAAAGGGCTTTGCAGGGATTCTCTTTATATGCTTCTATGGAAATCATCTTTCGCTTTTTCTCCTTTTTCCCCCAAAACTTGTCATTGTGGAAATCATATCGGGGACAGACATGCAAATTGTGCAAATTCTTTGCTTTCAAAACAATGATAACATATGGTTGATAAAATTATAAGCCGGAATCCCTATTCAAACGCTACAAAAATCTACTTTTTTCCGAATCATGTCCGCTTATTTTGATCATAATGCCGAATTTTTTCCCCCTTATTCTGTTTTTTTTACAAAAAATTTTTGTGAAAAACGCACATTGCCACATCATTCCCCCTCTGCTACACTTGTCTTAACTGAATTGTCCGTGATGCGGACATACGGCTGTGGGTTCTTTTATATGTGGCTGCTGACTGCACCGCATTCTTTTTCTCACTTCTGTTTCTATTCATCGACAGGCACCCCGGAAGCACGGCGGCATACGGCATTGATGCCCCGGAATATTGGCGGCAGCGCTTTGAACAATCGGCGTGTTTTATCCCGGTTTCCTGACCACACTTCTTGAAAGGAGGACACTCATGTCCCAAAACACTTCATTTCTTACCCTGCTTCCCCCGTCACCGTATCTTCCGTTATCCGAACGGACCGGAGAACTGCCGTTTATGCTCACCAATGACTACATGTTCAAGGTCGTGCTCCAGACGGATGAGACGATCCTGTGCGCACTCCTGTGCAG
>JAAUZV010000015.1 GCA_014804425.1 Lachnospiraceae bacterium | reverse complement strand
CAGATTTTTCATATAGCTTGAAAAGCTATAGTTAAGTTTCAATTCACGCCCTCGCGTGGAGGGCGACATAATCCGTCTGTATTTCCGCTTTCCTGCGCGTTGTTTCAATTCACGCCCTCGCGTGGAGGGCGACTGAGCCTCTGTGCCGCTGCCAGCGCCTCTTCCTTTGTTTCAATTCACGCCCTCGCGTGGAGGGCGACGCGGAGTAAGTTTTGATTATGGAGAGTGGAATTGTTTCAATTCACGCCCTCGCGTGGAGGGCGACAGAAAGTTCCCAATGGTATTACTTGCCCATTCACGTTTCAATTCACGCCCTCGCGTGGAGGGCGACTGATGTGGGTTTGCAGAATGTGTTTGATCTTGGAGTTTCAATTCACGCCCTCGCGTGGAGGGCGACTTTTTCTTCAAGCTGTTCCACGCGATATGTAATGTTTCAATTCACGCCCTCGCGTGGAGGGCGACGGTGAAGCATGGATAAATGGCTGGTGGTATAGAGTTTCAATTCACGCCCTCGCGTGGAGGGCGACAAAAGCCTCGTCAATGTACTCCTGCGCTTCGTCTGTTTCAATTCACGCCCTCGCGTGGAGGGCGACCAAAATTCTATATATAGAACAACTTCGCCCCTATTAGTTTCAATTCACGCCCTCGCGTGGAGGGCGACGCCTTTAGAGGGATATATTAATAATAATTATACAGTTTCAATTCACGCCCTCGCGTGGAGGGCGACTTACATGAAAGAGCGGCATGTGGACGATGACAATGTTTCAATTCACGCCCTCGCGTGGAGGGCGACGTTTTTTGCACCTCCAATCTTTCAAACTCTTAAAAGTTTCAATTCACGCCCTCGCGTGGAGGGCGACGGCAATTATATACAATTTTATCTTCCCTGTATTACTGTGCAATCAGCATATTACACAATTGAATATAATTTCCGCAAAGATATTTCTCTGTTTAGGCAAAAATATTGTGTTCAAACAGTATTTTTTTGCACGAATCCTCCCGGAAAACAATGGGTGATAGTGGTTCGCGCATAACAGTTTAAGTATAAATCCAATCTGCTTCCGACGGAATATTGCCCCAAACAATTTCACTATAGGGGTCACACAGGAAACCCACTTCAACCCCTTTTGGCACTGCTGCAAGTTTTACTTTGCAATCATAATCCGTATAATCTCTTGGTAGTTGAACATGTTCTTTCTTAGATATTGACACAGTTTCAAACAATTTATGTGCCGCTGCACACCCCAATTTGCACTGACGAATCCTTTGAGTCTCATCACTATCCGTTCCGACATGCTTAAATATAATTAATGGAGAGATAACTGACATCTCACCCTTGCTCGCGGAACGATCATGCTCGTACATATTCAAGATAGACTCAAAAAGAATTTTTAAGTCCTTCTCATCAAATCCAGTTTCCTCCGCAAGATTTGCGCTTATAAACCCACGTGCTTCATACAATCCATATGGGATAAACTGCTTTCTACCCATTGTTCTAAGTTTATCCTCTGCGGTTTTATCTTCTAAATCTTGATAATACTCAAAGTCCTTGTCTTTGTCTCCTTCTGCAACACACATTCGTGTGATTGATATGTCAAGCGGCAAGATCGGATCAATAGATTTTGCAAAAGTAATCTGTACCGGTCCCCGTACTTGTCCTGCATTCGGTCCGGTGGACAAAACTGCTCCAAATGTCCGTACATCATAAAATTGTGCACAGGCACATTTTCTCGCCGATTCAATACTTTTTTTATCCTTGGCGGTCACTTCGACTCCTGATAATTCTTTTGACTTTGCTATAAATTTGTTAATATTAGAACCGCTTTGCATGATAATAGCCATCCCCTCGTCCTGGGAATAAGCTGCCTGAACATAATTTCTAATGCGACGCTTGATTGCAACATCTGTTATGTACCCCCGCATGTCTTCTGGGTCAACCCTTGGAGAATTTCCCATATCCGGATCTCCGTTTGGATTCCCGTTCACACATTGAATGAAAAACATAAACTCGTATCTGTTTGCTATTGCCATTTAGTTGTCCTCCTTTTCTTTATTAGAATTATAAATTTCCGCATTTTGAAAATAATACCCAAGTGCAAATTGCGATTGTTCTTCAAGTGAATATGTGCGGGGTATTTCGGTCCCAATCTTTACTGCAATCTCCTGAAGCATTTTATTATAAAACACTTTTCCTCCCTCGCCCAGCTTAGATAAATGATATTGTGAAAGCTGCGCTAATTTCCCAACCACTAAAGCAGGAGTTGTACAGGCAGACGAATAATACTTTTCTGCCACCCCTGAATTTACTCCGCCAAGTGCCGCATTCTGCAAGGCAACATAGACTGCAATCAGTCTTCCTGTTTGATATGCTTTTGACGGACTGTTCTTGTTTAATTTTTCCATCACCTGAAATTCCTCCTTTTTTTCTTTTCTGCATTTTCTGTTCAACCATGCTTTCAGTATCTGACACGCTATCCCATCTATGACTCGATGCTTTTCTTCCGAGTCATACATTTTTGAACGGATATATGCCAACGCTCGCCGTGCGGCATCATCAGGCAGGGGCGTATTATGAAAAATAGAAAAAACGATTTTAGGGGACATTCCACTTAATTCTTTGGCTATACGTTCTGATACTTTTTTTTCACTTTCGGTATATTTTAGAAGTCTTGTATAAATGCGCCGAAGTTTTGGATAACCCACATTCAAAATCAAAATATCGTCATACCAAACTTTTATATTATGATAAAGTGCTTCATAGCTACCTTCGTCATAGCTTCGAATCATTACCCGCCCATTTACGCCGCTAACTGACATAATGTAATAACGGTTTTGTGGATTTTGAGGATGTTCTGCGGTAAATAGAAAATTATATAAAGATTTAATTCTTTGCTCATCTTCAATTACATTCTCCTCTTGCTCTTCGCTGTCATCTTCCGTTTTCTCTTCAATACCAAAATCGAACTCCAGTGCTTCGATAATATCATATTCCACTTCTTTACTAAACCAGTGTATATTTTTCGCTCCAGCAAGCGGTATGCTGTCTTCCAACAACTTCCCGAGTGCTGCATTCACGCCCGTCATTGCAAATTCACTCACTGTAGCATTTGCTGCCTGCTCAAACCCATAAGAACGATATGCATCTTTATCAAAGCAAATAAGCGCATCTCCTTTAGTATGTCCTCCGACTGAAATAAGTCCTGAAACAGGAGGAACGGTAATCATTGGAACAGTTAAGTCTCCTGTAATAAAACAACGTTTTTTGCAATTTTCATTAGCTTTTGTTTTTCCGAACTTCCCACGAAATTCTTCCCACCATTCCAAATAATCATCACTTTCCTCCAAAGCCTTGCCGCCCACCATGAGACCTATCATATCACCTGGCTTTCCTTTTTGACTTAAATATTCTTGAATGATTTGTTCAAGATATAACTCTAGAGAGTTCATTGCTATCGCAAATAAATTGTCATACTGCGCTGCTTCTTTCATTGAGGAAATATAAAAATCATGTTTCTGTCTGCGCTTATAATTGCCGTTATCATCAGGAAGATTCAACACAACTTCCGCTTTTTCTACAATAACATTGCTTTTGGTGGTTCCGTTTGCAAGACTTCCGATATCAGGACACATTGCCGGTTTCAGTGCAGGTTGAATTCCCAAAAACTCTCCTGATTTTCCAAAAGACAGATAGCATTTTACGTTTTTTCCCTTAAATCCTGGTCGCACGACAAGTTTTTGATCCAGTGCATATTGATACAATTCACCTAGCATTATTCAACTCCTTTCCGGCTTTAACACAAATTCGCTGTCAAAATCAGGAATTTCAACAACACCATTTTTCATTTCCGCATGAAACAAGGTCACAAACGGTTCCGCTTTTTCGGTCACTTCGAATTTATGTAAGTCAAATACATCATATAGCATAATCCCCAAGTCTAATGTTTCATTAATTGGGGCACAATTGGTAGCCTCTCCAAAATAGCATACAAACTCACGAAGCCCAAGCGAAGGCTGAAAGAAACATTTTCCCTGCTCTATCCGACGTCTTGCCTGCGCATAGAGTTGCTCCAATGAACCTAGGAACGTTTCACGCTTTATGATTTTGGCAGTAATTCGATAACGCACATCTTTTAGAACAACATTTTGTCGCTGCGTCCGGTTGTCTTCAACATTTACAACAGAAAATTTCCTGTTTATTTTAGATTTGATCACTTCATTCTTCTTGAAACTCATATACCGTATTGGATGAAGAACTTCAACCCTTTTTACCTGCCAATAAAACTCGACAGGCTTTGAGTAAATAGCACTGAGAATTCCCCTTGCGGCGGAAGGCGTAATCACCGGATAAGTCAATCGTTCCACCTTACTTTCTGGACGAGAGAAACATGCAAAATCTCCCCAAACTTCCAATTTGATCTCACTCAAAATCATGCACCTCCTTTATAAAATGTAGTCCAATTCGCTGTCTTCATCAAAATGCAACCCAACACCTCCATTATGATAAAATTTCAAATCATTTAATATATACCAGTTTTCCGCTTTTTGCAATTTTCCGTCATTTCCGCGGACAAGTGCTTTTTCACATATATTATATAACTGCTCCTCTTGGTAGGAAGTGACGGTGATCGAAGATGCTTTTTGCATCCACACGCGAGATATTCCCTTTGTTAAGGCTTCTGCCCGGAGTTCTTCAAAGAGCTTGATTTCTTTTTCATATGGAACAAGAACGTTTACGCCGGTATTTTTAATCAACCGATACTCTTTTTCGACCTGTTCAAAATCTATATCAGCAATTGCTTTTTCAAGGGTATCATCATCTTTATTGAACTTTGCAAATATCTCCGCATAATACTCTGCTATATGTTCTAAGTTATTAATATCAATTTCATGACGATCCGCCAAAATTTTCACACACATGGCGCGAACTTCATACTCTTTTGACGGATATAATCTTTCTTCATCCGGTATAAACACAGTCACTATTCCTGTTTTTCTGCCGTTCCGATTACAGCGGCCTGCACATTGAATAACAGAGTCAAGCGGTGCCAGTGCGCGAAACATATTCGCAAAATCCAAATCAATCCCCGCCTCGATACAAGAGGTTGAGACAACCCGGCATGTTTCACCCTTTTTCAGTCTTCGTGTGACTTCTTCAATAACACGATCACGATGTGCCTTGCACAAGTCAGTGGAAATATAAAAGCATTCCTCTTTATCGCTTATTTTTTGAAGTTCCATAAACAGTTTATATGCATGGTCTTTTCTGTTCACAATACAGCACACGCTGAAAAGCCGTTGCATTCTCTCCGCAATATCGACAAGCTGCACTTTTTTGTTTATTTCCCAACCTACCTTTACCCGTCTGATCTTATCGTACAACCTTTGCGGTTCTTTTATGATTTCAAGACATTGAATATGTATATCATCCCGTTTGGAATAATCGGGCTGTGTTGCAGTAGAAAAAACTACTGTGCATCCAAACATCTCGCAAAGCACCTTTGTTGATTCAATTGTTGTTCCCACAAGATTAACGGGAATATTTTGCGCCTCATCAAATATGATAACGCTTCCTGCAATACTGTGTAGAAATCTTAAATCTGTCGGTTTCGATTGAAAAAGCGCTTCAAAAAACTTTACGGAAGTTGTTATGATAAACGGCGCGCACCATCGCTCTGCCATCAGTTTTGTTTCTTCGGTACATTTTGTAGTACTGTCCGCCCTGAGTACACTTTTACAAATGTCCTGATATATTTTTACACTTTGATCAATAATCGTCAAAAAGGGAAGAACAACAATAATCCGATGAAATTTCGGCAAATCCTGATTATTGTATATTGCATGATGAAGCGCAAATGAAAGCAGTGCAAGCGTCTTTCCCGTTCCTGTTGGGGCTGTCAGTGTAAACATTCCCGGTCGAGTTTTTGCGGCACTGACACAGTCCTGAAACACTATTTCACGGACTTCATTTACAACTGGATTCGCACTCGAAGCAATTTTAATTTTTTCTCTATACTGTTCAATACTTTTTAACATTTCACCAAAATCAGGCATGAAACTGTCAATCTGGTCTAAAACCGCTTTATTTGTATGCGACTCGGATGCTAAATAATCTGCATCACAAAGGCAGGAAAGCAACATTCTTGCATGGAGCATTTTAGGAAGAAATTTATAAAACGAGTCACAATTATTTATCAAAAGCGGCACTTTGTGTAAAGGTTTTATATTTTCTTTGTAAAAATGAAGAACCTCCTGATACTGCTCTTTGCCCGAAACAGAAAAACGTCTTCCAGTCTGCCGAAATTCACGGGAATCTTTTTCAATAAATGACTTGTCCAATTCATCTTTAATATACCATTGCAATCCTTTGTGATGTGCATAAACGACAACTGCAAGAAGTCGGTTTTTAATACCCTTTCCATTTTCCAATATATATGCGCCGGCGGACTCATGGTTTACGCCATGCTCTTTTTGTTCCAAAACATCCTGAAAAAGTTTGGATGCTTTACCTGCATCGTGATAAAGCCCACACCATTCTCCTGCCGCTTGCTCTCCAAACACTTTGGCAAATGTTCCCGTAAGGAAAGAAACCAATTTCAAGTGTGTGGATAGTTCTTCCTTTTCACCGTTTTGATTCTCAGAACGAGAGTAATACATTTAATCACCTCATTTTGTATATTTTGCACAACCATATCCCTATTTTCTTTGTAACCCATTTTGTTCATATTGCATATAATACTACACTCTACTTTTTTAGTCAACTACAAAAATTAAATTAATTTTTCAAAAAATGCGTGTATCTATAATGTAATTAACAAATTTAACTAATTCTGAACAATGCTCAAATATAGCACCCATAAGAACCTCAAATCCATGAAGTTGTTGCCATCCTCTTTTTTCTTTGTTATAATAACTCGTTGAGAGGAGCCGCGTATGATTTCCATAGAAGATATTTCTTTTTCTTATCACAAAAAAAAGATTCTTCGCTCTGTCAGTCTTGACATTCGCCAAGGCGACTGCATCGGATTTCTCGGCGCGAACGGCTGCGGGAAATCAACGCTGCTGTCCCTGATCGCAGGTGTCCGCACGCCAAAGTGCGGTCGGATTCTCTATGACGGAGAACCGCTAAACGCCGCTATCAGGCGATCCGGCGCACTGGGATATGTGCCTCAGGATAATCCGCTCATACCGGATTTATCGGTGAAGGACAATTTGAAGCTATGGTACCATGGAGACAATGAGCAGTTTCATCGGGAGCTTTCAGATGGCTTTCTTCATTTACTTGGGATTCCCGGTTTTCTGCACATGCCGGCGGCTAAGCTGTCCGGCGGTATGAAAAAACGTGTCAGCATCGGCATGGCACTCCAAAATCACCCCAGAATCTTGATTTTGGATGAACCGTCCGCAGCGCTTGACCTTCCCTGCAAGGCGGATATCCGCTCCTATTTGTCCGTATATCTTCAAAACGGCGGCACCGTCCTCATTACCACTCACGAGGAGACGGAACTCGTATTATGCAACCGCCTTTATTTGCTGCATGACGGACAGCTTCATCAAACCGATACGACCGTGCGCGGGGAGCAACTGCTCGCGCTGATTCAACAAACAACAAACCAAACGGAGGGAACATCATGAATCCAGAAGAAGAAAGAACCATACCCGTGCAGGCAGCGGACGCGGATCTGCAACAGCCTGCGTCCGATCCTGCGCCGGATTCAAACGCACAAGCGCAGGGCTCGCAGGACTTTTCACAAAATCCGAATGCGGCTTACGGCGCGGGCATGAATGCCGGCTACAATACGGGCGCAAATCAGGCAAACGCGCAGTTTCACAATGCGCAGGGCTACCAGCAGAATCCGAATGCGGCTTACGGCGCGGGCATGAATGCCGGTTATAATGCGGGCGCTAATCAGGCAAACGCGCAGTTTAACAACGCGCAGGGCTACCAGCAGAATCCGAACGCGGCTTACAACGGTGCACAGTCCTTTACACAGGGCTTCCAAAATATGACCGGAACGGGCAATACCGGTTACAACGCAGGTGCGAATCAGACAAACGCACAATTTAACAATGCGCAGGGCTATCAGCAGAATCCGTATGGACAGGATTATCAGAATCCGTATTATGTAAACCCCGCTTCCGTTCCGAATGCTGCACCTGCAAAGAAATCAAAGAAAAAGATTTGGATTCCGATCGCCAGTGTGGCGCTTGTTGCTGTGATCGCAATCGGCATCTGCATCTTTTTATTTGCCGGCAAAAAAACACGCAATCCCGAGGAAGTCATTACGTCTGCCATGTCGAACACATTCACGGCGGAACGCACTTCGTCCACGACAGGCTGGCTTCATTCGCAGGAATTAGACACCCTCGCCCAGGGCAACGCTTATCAGATGAGTTCGAATTGGAACATCGACGAGCTGAGCGGTTCCCTTGCCGATGAGATCAGCATGCTGGAAGGTCTTGGCTTTTCCTCGAACGTAGAGCTTGACAAAGACGCGGAGCGCTTTGCGGTCAGCGGCAACATCCTGTACGAAGGCACAAACTATCTCGACTATGAAGTGTACGCGTACGGTGATTATATGGCGATCGCCTGCCCGAGTCTGTTTGAGGGCTATATCGAATTTAAGACAAGTAATTTCGGTGTGGATTTCAACAATTCCCCGCTTGCTCAGGCATTAGATACTACGATCGATCCCTCGATCGCTTTCCAATTTTTTGAACTGTTGACCACGGCTCAGGAAACAGAAACAGAGGTTCCGCGTGAACTTCAGGAGTTCTTTGACGCGATCCGCTATGAAGAAGGTGACAAAAAGGATCTGCAGGTAAACGGCAAGACACAGACCTGTCAGGGATATAACATTGTCATCACACGTGAATCTATGGAGAACCTTGCAAGATGGTTCTGCGAATACGCGAATTCTCTTGGTACGCCTGTAGAATATTCGGAAATCTCACCGATCCTCCCCCGCGAGGATCTCGTGATGACCGTTTATGTCGATAACAAGGGGCGCATGGCACGTTTTTCCTTTGATTTTCCGCTTGATTTTGCGCAGGCAGAGTTAAGCTGCCAGATCGATTTCACCGGTCTGAATGACAATCCTGCAGATCATATCACTGGCGAGATCAAACTGACTGTCGAGGGCTACGCTTATGGCTTTTCGTTTGAAAGCACCACTACCACTACCGGCTCGACCGAAACACAGAATACAAAAATGTCCATCGACGTATCCGGCATCTCCATTGCCAACGCGAACTATACGTCTACATTTGATACTCAGTCCAAAAAGGGACATGTGGATTTATCCGTTTCCGCAATGTATACGAGCCTGCTTAGTATGAATGCGGACTACTCCTACACGGACGTGGTTCCCGGCGAACGCTTTACGGTCAATATGGACGATCTCACTCTTGATATAGCAGGTGAACTGACGATCGGTCTTTCCGGTTCCTTCAGCGTTTCCAAGCTCTCCGGCCCTGTTTCGGAACCGTCCGGCACAAAGTATGATCTGTTCACATTGACCGAGGCTGACGTCGAGACTCTCGGAGAGGAAATGATGCAAAACGCGATGAACGGTCCGCTCGGCTTCCTATTCGTTGAACTGCTTTATGACGGTTATTATTTTCCGGATGACGACAATTGGTATAGCGACGACTGGAGTAGTGATGACTGGTATTAAATAGTGTGTGATGCACTCTTTGACGGCTTATGAAACAACATGAAAAATACTTTTTCTATCAATTGAAAAGAGCGCTGCGGCATGGTCCGCAAATGCTGCTTGGAGCAATTGTACTGGCACTTCTTGCCGGTACAATTGCTTTTTGTACCATAAAAACAATGGATGAAGCAGAGACCTCCGTTTCCGTTCCGGTGGCGGTTGTGATCGAAGACCAATCGGATCTGATGAATCTCCTGCTCTCCTTTCTTGCTGACATGCAGAGCACCGAGAAGCATTTTGTATTCCGCGTCATGACGGAACCGAATGCCTATCATGCCTTAGAGGACGGTTCCGTCGCAGCAGTCATGCTCGTTCCGAAAAATCTCATCGACGGCATTATGGACGGAACCAACTTTCATGTTCAGGT
The DNA here is from genome assembly GCA_014804425.1 of Lachnospiraceae bacterium. GTDB lineage: Bacteria > Bacillota > Clostridia > Lachnospirales > Lachnospiraceae > DLAJ01. Next base: position 228,633 of record JAAUZV010000015.1, on the reverse strand, counting down.
TCTTTTATCCGAAAAAAACGCGCTTGCTGCCATTCTGCTTCAGGAGCTTTCCGCTGCCGGCGCTAAAACACTCTCCGCCGCGCAGGCGGGAACCTACGCTATGACAACGCTCTATCGCAGCGTGGACAGAGCGGATGCGCTTCCCGATGCCTACACGGCACTTGACCTGCGCAACTTAAGCTATGCGCTCGCGCGGGGTGATCTCTTCCACACGGTACGCGCAAATGCAACGGGCGAGGAATCCGTGCTGATCTACTATCTTGCGTCCGGCATCCTGCTGTTTTTGCTGCTGTTCGGTATCTGCTATCTTTCTTTTTACGGAAAAAGCAACGCTGCCTGTCAGGCAAAAGAACGCGCCTGCGGTATCGGATACCCGACCGTGCTTCTTACACGTATTGGCAGCATATGGCTCTATCAGTTTTTTCTTTTTTTACTGTTTGCCGTTTCCCTTCCTTTTCTTGCACGGTACAGCTCATTATCTGTATCAGATTGTCTGCACATGCTTTGTTTTGCCGCTGTGATCCTGATCAGCATCAGCGCGTTTTTCTTTTTCCTGTATGAGCTGATTCCCGCACCGGGATATGCCATGCTGCTATTGTTCCTGCTCTCCATCCTGATGATGCTTGTGAGCGGGTGTTTTGTGCCGAACGCGTTTCTGCCTTTCTGGTGCAGGCGCATTGCCGCGCTTCTGCCCGTGCGCTCATGGATGCAGACATTATTTTGCATTTTGGACTATCCCGCGCACGCAATACATACCGCAGCCGCTGCAAACCGCCATCTGCTGATTCTTGCCGCCTATACCGTTTTCTTTCTTGCCGGGGGCAGCCTCGCGCATATCCTCTATGCCAAAAAACGCGGATAACGTGTTATGATATTCAGCTTAGACAATTGCGAAACGCAATTACCTGATTATAACCTTCACGAAAGGAGTCCCACCTATGCGCTATGCTCTCTACCTGTTCTTCAATCTCAAGCGCTGCCTAAAACGCCCCGCCATGCTTGTGCTGCTTCTTCTTTTTCCGGTATTTGCGATCATGTACCGGTCGCTCGGCGCAGACCATGAGCAGGATCTGTGCGTCTGTGTCTATGCCGAACAGGAAGATTCTTTTTGTGAACAGCTTGCAGAAAAGCTCACGCATCGTGACGGCGTCGTCACATTTGTACGGGCGGCATCCGAGGAGGAGCTTTATCACACAGTCATGACGGGCGACGCCGAATGCGGATATGTCTTTCATGCCGGTCTGTTAGACTCTTTGAATGAAGGAAAAAAGAAGGATTTGGTCGATGTCGTGATCTCCGCAGAAACCACGCTCAGGGATGTGACGGATGAAATTGTGTACGCAGAACTGTTTGAGGAATACTCTCTTGCCATTCTGACAGATTATCTTTTGCAGGACGATGTGCTCCAAAATCCGTCTTTATCTGAGATTGAGGCTCTGTACCGTGAAAATATGACAAACGGCTCCACGTTTGCTTTTGATTACACCGGCGCTTATTCCTCCTATCAGGGAATCCGCAGCGGCCTCAGCATTCAGGTCTTAAAAGGCCTGTGCAGCATTCTTCTTTTGCTCAGCGGTTTTTTGGGACTGCTCAATTATTCCGGCAACGCGGAGGCACAGGTCTACTGTGCCGTCACAAAAACCGGAAGAAAGTTTCTGCTCCTTGCAGAACTCCTTCCTCCGGTTCTTCTCACAACGCTTGCCGCTATACTCAGTCTGTTTTTTACGGGCGCAATAAGCGACGGACGCGATCTGCTCAGTCTGTTTACCTATGCGCTGCTCGTGATCCTGTTTTGCACCCTGCTCTATGTCATTCTGCGTAAAAAGACGATCATCCTGTTTCTACTGCCGTTTTATCTGCTCGGCTGCCTGATCTTTACGCCCGTATTTGTGGATGTTTCCACCTTTATTCCCGCATTACGGCCGTTCTGCCTGCTCTTTTTGCCATACTACTATTTGTAACTGTTCAGAGCCGGGCGAACTTGCATGAAAATATGCGATGAATGCTTGCATTCAAGAGCATATTTTCATGCAAGTTCATTTGGCGGATACGCCACACCTCGGAAACACGCAGTGTTTTCGAGGCTGGCTCTGAGCAATTACTATAAGAATGATACTCACCGCGTCTGCATCAGCTTCTGCATGGCGTCATTTAAGCCTTTCACAGTCAGCTTATACATCGGCAGCAATCCCTTGATCGCGGTCTCCGCTTCGCGCCACGGCGCATTTCCCGGCGCCATCTTCGGATTCATCCAGACAATCTTTTTATAATGGCGCTTCATTAATTGCAGCCATTCCCAGCCCGATAATCCGTCGTTCGGTCCGCGGTAATTCCCATCCTTCGCATACAATTCTTCCGGCGCCATCGCGGCATCTCCCACGATCAGCACCTTATAGTCGCTGTCTAAGTTGCGGAACATCCACTCCGTGTCGATCCAGTCGCCGTTCTCGCATTCCGGTGTCCGATACAGCTTGCTGTAAATACAGTTGTGGAAAAAATAACATTTCATATCCTTAAAATGATTGGATTTATTGACCGATTGAAACAGCTCATTTAACAGCGAGCTGTACGGTATCATCGTGCCGCCCGAATCCATTAAAAGAAGAAGCTTGACCGCATTTTTTCTCGGCTTCTGCATCACGATCTGTAGGCAGCCCCCGTTATTGCAAGTCTTATCCACCGTGCCGTCAATATCAAGCTCCGTCTCGGGAATATCCAGCTTCGTGGAAAACTGCCGCAGCCGCTTAAATGCAAGCTGGAACTGTCTGTTCGTGAGTACTCTGTCATCCCTGAAATCGCGGTACTTTCGCTCTCCGACAACCTCGAACGCCGACTGATAGCCCGTCTTCCCGCCGACACGGATGCCGCCCATGTTACCGCCCGTATTTCCGAACTGCGTTTTTCCCATCGTGCCAATCCAAAAACTGCCTCCGTTATGCTCGGAATCCTGATCCTTCAAGCGGTCCTTAAAGGTATCCTCGACATCTTCTTTGTCGATCTGCATCGCCTCGCCTTCAATCTGATTCATATAGTCGCGGTTCATCTCATGAAACAGATCGTTCATGTCCTCTTTATTCAGCCATGAAAGCATCGTTTCTGTAATACCCGGCGTCAGCTTCCTTGTCTTGAAGCATTCCTCAAACGTCATATCAAATTTATCGTAATCCGTCTCGCTCTTAACCAGGATCATCCGCGCAAGATAATAAAATCCCGTCATGCTTGATTCGTGAAGTCCTTTCGTGAGCGCGTCCTGAAGCGTCAGCCACTCTCCGAGAGAAACCTCCAGTCCGTTTTTTCTGAGCTGATAAAAAAATTCACTAAACATTGCGCTCTCCGTTCTCAATCCTGCCTGCAAAAGCATGCAAAGCATGCTTTGCATGCTTTCCGCTGTTTTCAATTCTTCCGCTTCTGTTCTTTTCCCATCATAGTTTCGCTTTTTCCTGCTGCACCGTCTCTAAATCCTCGTCCTTTTTGACGATCACACCGACAAACGGCAGCTCCTTTCGGATGCGGTCAGCCGTGATCCCGCCGATCTGAAGCGCGTTGATCCAGTCGATCAGCTCCGAAGTGCTTGGCTTCTTGCGGATGTCGCGCATCGTACGGATCTGATAAAATACGTCCATTGCCTGCTTTAACAGCGCCTCCTCCACATCGGGATAATGTGTGCGCACGATCTGTTCCATCAGCTCCTTATCCGGGAAATCAATATAATGGAAAATGCAGCGCCTTAAAAACGCATCGGGAAGCTCCTTCTCCGCATTGGATGTAATGATGACGATCGGACGGTGTTTCGCCTTAACGGTCCGTCTCGTCTCATGAATATAAAATTCCATTTGGTCTAATTCCCACAAAAGATCGTTCGGAAATTCCAGATCCGCCTTATCGATCTCATCTATGAGCAGAATGACCTGTTCTTCGCTCTCAAACGCTTCGCCGAGTTTTCCGAGCTTGATATAGCGCGCAATATCGCTCACGCCCTCCTCACCGAACTGTCCGTCATACAGACGCTGGATCGTATCGTAAACATATAATCCTTCCTGCGCCTTTGTCGTTGACTTGATATTCCATATATAAAGTTTTTTGCCGAGCGCACTGGCAACTGCCTGCGCAAGCATCGTCTTTCCCGTTCCCGGCTCTCCCTTGATCAGCAGGGGCTTTTGCAGCGCGATCGCCACATTCACACTTGCCATCAACTGCTCGCTTGCCACATATTCGTTTGTTCCCTTGAAATTTTCGTTCATCGTTCCCTGCCCTTTCCATTTCCGCCCGTATGCAAAATCTAAATTTCCTTCCTATCCGCGTTTTGTTATCAACGCACGGCTCATGATCTGCGGACGCTTGAATTTATTCTGATTTCATGTTACGATATTCGGGTACGAAATTCAAGAAAAAGTTCCAAACCGGAGGCTATTATGATTGAAGATTTATTAAAAAACAAGAAAAAAACGCTCTCCTTCGAGGTGTTTCCGCCGAAAAAGGACGACGAATTCGACAATGCGTTTGAAGTGATGGACAAGTTAAGCGCTCTCCAACCCGATTTTATCAGCGTCACCTACGGAGCGGGCGGAAGCCGCTCCAAAAAAACGCTTGATATTGCGGGATATATCCAGAACACGCTTCGCACCGACGCACTGGCGCATATGACCTGCGTCGGCTCAACCATCGCATCAATCGATGAAAATATCCGCGAAATGAAGATCCGCGGCGTGCGCAACATTCTTGCCCTGCGCGGCGATCGTCCTGAATATATGACAGACGAGCAATACAACTCACGTGAATTTGAGCATGCGACCGACTTAATGGAGCACTTAAATAAAAATCTGGAGTTGACGCTCGCGGGCGCGTGCTATCCGGAGAAGCATTTTGAAGCGCCTGATCTGTCCACCGATCTCTCCTATATGAAACAAAAAGAAGAAACGGGTGTGCGCTTTTTCGTCTCCCAGCTCTTTTATGACAACGACTGCTTCTACCGCTTTGTAGAGGCTGCGCGCAGCGCCGGGATCACCGCGCCCATTATTCCCGGTATTATGCCGATCACAAGCGCAAATCAGATTACCAAAACGGTTACGCTGTCCGGCTCCTCGATTCCGAAGGCTCTTTCGGATCTGATCGCAAATTACAGTGACAAGCCGGACGATCTTCGAAAAGCAGGCATCGAGTTTGCCGTTTCCCAGATCCTCGATCTGAAAGCGCATGATGCAGACGGCATCCACCTTTATACAATGAACCGCCCGAAAACAACAAAAGAAATCGTGGACGCAATCTAAGGAAACACTGATTAAATCAGTGTTTCCTTAGTATCTCCGATGGATGCGCACAGATTTGCATAGGAATTATGCTGCTTCGCAGCGCAAATCTGGCGCGGGAAACGCTTTGATCAGCGTTTCCCTAATCGTCCACGATTTCTTAATTTCCCAGCAACAATCTAAATTGATTTTTTATCTACTGCACGGTCTCGTCTTTCTCATACCCGTTCTGCGTATAAGTATCTTCCCCGGCAATCGTCAGCCGTAACAAACGCTGCTCCTTGTCAGCTTCTACCTCATAAATATAATACTGGTCCGCCATCAGCAAAAGCAGTCTGCAATTATCTTCTTTTCCCCGAAAACAATAAAAAAAGGAGGTTTCCTCACCCGCCGTTTTCCCTGCCGCGTCAAACTGATCATATTCCCTGCCGAGGCCCTCCGCCAAAAGCGAAAGCTTCGCCGTGGAATTCTGATTCGCATAGACAACATCCCAATCTCCTGCCATATCCATTGCGATCGCGCCAAGCAGATCGAGCGTCATATGCATTTCGTTCTCCGCCAGCTCATAGCGGCAGATCACATATGCCTGCGCATCTTCCTCGTAGAGCGAGATCAAAAAATCCGACAGCTTGCGATACGGATAAGTGCCGAGCAGCTCACTGTCATGATAGATCCGAAACTGTTCCGCGTCGATCTCTGCGGTATCCTCCTCGATATAACTGCCATATTGGTAAAAAGTTAACGCATAGGTCTCATAATTCTGCGATGCCATCGTCTCTTCCGCATCGTTCTCCTGTTTCCCGCAGCCTGCAGCAACAAGCAGCGCCGCCACTATGCACAGCGCTGTCACGCAAAGCCGCTTTCCATACGCTCCGATCATCCGAATGCTCCTCCTCACGAGGCGCTTCTGCTCCTTATGTATGACAATGGAAGCATCAGCAAAGCTTTTCTGCCATTATCAATAGAATGCATTAATAAATGTATATAACAACGAAGTCACAATATTAATAATTAAAATGATCACGATGATCTTCACCACGATATCTTTCGTGGATTTCCCTGTGGGTGCATTTTCCTCGCTTTGACCCGGCATCCGATACGTTCCGTTTTGCGGCATGCCGCCCTGTCCCTGCATCTGATAGGCTCCGTTATTCGGCACGCCGTTCTGCCCCTGCGGCTGATTCGCCCTGTAATTCGGCACACCGCCCTGCCCCTGCGGCTGATTTGCCCTGTAATTCGGTACGCTGTTCTGGCCCTGCGCATGCTGCGGATGTTTGTAATTATTGTCATATTGGCGATGATACTCCGCATGCTGCTTCTGCGGCTGATGCGCCGATGCGGAATCATACATCCGATGCAGCTTTGCATGGGAATCATCCATTGTTTCATAATGCGCTGAAAAGTCCTTATCTACGTTATAATCATAGGGTTTTTCGCCCTGCGGCCGGTTATATGCCGCGCACTTCGGGCAGATCCCGTTATGCTTCTCATAATCAAAATTTTTCCCGCATCGACAGCAATTCATTTCTGTTACCGTACCTTTCTCCACTTACCATCATTACACATAAACCATACGCAAATGCGTCATCATAAATACCTGTCGCTTATTTTGCGCCTGCTGTTTCATCCTCAAACGGAAGCAGCGCGTTCTCTACTTTTTTATCCCGCAGCATCAATTCTTTTACCGCCTCATCCGCCGGCTTATGCGCAAAGAGGATCTCATTAACCTGCTCAATGATGGGAAGCTGTACCTGATATTTTTCCGCAAGTCCCATTGCCGCCTTTGCCGAGTAAACGCCCTCGACCACCATCTTGACCTCGTCCATCGCTTCTTCCATCGTATGCCCCTGACCGATCAAAATACCGGCGCGGCGGTTTCTTGAATGCATGGACGCACAGGTAACGATCAGATCACCGATCCCGGACAGTCCGCTGAATGTTTCCAGTTTTCCGCCCATCGCCATACCGAGCCTTGCGATCTCCGCAATACCGCGCGTGATCAGCGCCGCCTTTGTATTGTCTCCGTAGCCTAAACCATCCGCAATGCCAGCCGCAAGTGCAACAACATTTTTTAACGCCGCCCCCAGTTCAATCCCTAACACGTCGGGGCTGATATACACACGGAACACCTGACTCATAAAAATATTCTGGATGGTTTCCGCGACCGCTCTTTTCTTTGCCCCTACCACGATGGTCGTCGGGATTCCCCTGCCGACCTCCTCCGCATGGGACGGTCCCGATAACACGGCGACGACTGCCTGCGGGATTTCCTCCTCAATGATCTCGGAGAGCGTCATCAGCGTTTTCTCCTCTATGCCCTTTGCCACATTCACGATCAATTGTCCTTCGCGCACAAGCTCTTTCATGCTGTGTGCCGTCGCGCGCGTAAATGCCGAAGGTACCGCCAGTACGAGCAGGTCTTTCCCGTTTACCGCCTGCGCAAGCTCCTTTGTGAAATGCATATCCATCGGCAGGATGACTCCGGGCAGCTTGTCCTTATATTCATGCTCTTTTTCAAGCATATCAATTTCGTCCGAAAGTGCCGACCAGACCGTCACATCATGTCCGTTCTTATGCAGTAACACCGCTAATGCGATTCCCCAGCTTCCCGCCCCGATCATTCCGATTTTTGCCATATCCCGTTCTTCCTCTTTTCTTATTTTTGTGATACTTTCTTTCTACTTTCCGGCCGCCTCTTTATTTTTCTTGGAAAGATAGGTTTTTCGTTCCTCCCCGTGAAGCAGCCTGACGATATTTTGTCTGTGCTTTACAAACGCCATGACCGTCAATAGGATTCCCAGCACATACATCTCATTCAAATAAACCTGCGGCATGGCAAATACGCCTGTCTGCCCCATCACGATCAGCATGATCATATATGCAACATAGACGAGCAGCGAACCGAGCGACACATAATGCGTGAGAAAAAAGGTGCCAAAAAACACCACGATCTCGACCGGAATCATAAACCAGTGAAATGACAGGATCATTCCCGCTGTCGCCGCAATGCCCTTGCCGCCCTTAAAATGCAGATAAAACGGAAAATTATGTCCGAGAATGGCGCCCGCCGCCGCATACAGTTTTAGCAGATAGATCATATCAGGATGTGAGGAGTCAAAGATCACGCCCGTGAGCACCACCGCAAGGATGCATTTTGCAATATCGCCGAAAAGAACGATCACGCCCGCCTTTCTTCCAAGTACGCGGAGCGTATTGGTCGTCCCCGCGTTTCCGCTGCCATACTCTCTGATGTCAATCCCGTGCAGCTTGCCGTAAATGTATGCCGTCTGAAATAAGCCGAACACATAGCCGATCAATAAACAATAAATCCGAACCATCGCTATTCTTTGTCCTTTCGTTCCCTAATGATAAATTTTAACGGTGTTCCCCGAAAACCGAACGCGTCCCTGATCTTATTTTCCAAATATCTTGTATAGGAGAAATGCATCAGCTCCTTATCATTCACAAAGATCACAAAGGTCGGCGGCTTGACGGACACCTGGGTGATATAATACAGCCTGAGACGCTTTCCCTTATCCGTCGGAGGCTGCTGCATGGCTACCGCCTCGGTCATGATCTCGTTTAATACACCCGTCTGCACGCGCATCGCATGATTCTCCACGACCGCGTCGATCGTCTCATACAGCTTATAAAGACGCTGCCCCGTCTTTGCGGATAAAAAGAGCAGCTCCGCATAGGGCATGAACGCAAGCGTCTGCCGGATTTTCTCCGTGAAGCGATAGATCGTCTTATCATCTTTTTCCACCGCATCCCATTTATTGACCGCGATGATCATTCCCTTGCCGCGCTCATGCGCGATTCCCGCGATCTTGGCATCCTGCTCGGTCACGCCTTCCTCCGCGTCAATGACAAGACATACCACATCCGCACGCTCCACCGCGCCGACGGTGCGGACGATCATATACCGTTCCAGTTCTTCTTTAATTTTATTTTTGCGCCGCAGTCCCGCCGTATCAATAAAGACATATTCCCGTCCCTGATACGTCACCGCCGTATCGATCGCGTCCCGCGTCGTACCCGCAATATCGGAAACGATCACACGGTTCTCCCCGACAAGCTTATTGATGATCGACGATTTTCCGACATTCGGCTTTCCGACAATGGCGATCTTCGGACGGTCATCGTCCTCCTCCTCAAAGCTTTCCTCGCCAAGATGCTCCAGCACATGGTCGAGCATATCGCCGATTCCCAGCCGGTTTGCCGCCGAGATCGGGATTGGTTCTCCGATGCCCAGATTATAAAACTCGTAGATGTCCATCATCATTTTTTCAAAGCTGTCCACCTTATTGACGACGAGCACGACCGGCTTATGGGAACGCCTGAGCATGTCCGCCACTTTCGCGTCGGCATCGACGAGTCCCTGTTTGACATCCACTAAAAACAAGATCACATCCGCCGTATCCATCGCGATCTGCGCCTGCTCGCGCATCTGTGACAGGATCACGTCGTCACTGTCCGGCTCAATGCCCCCCGTATCAATCAGCGTCAGCTGCCGGTCCAGCCATGTAATATCCGCATAAATGCGGTCTCTCGTAATACCCGGCGTATCCTTGACGATGGCGATCTGACCGCCCGCGAGCGCATTGAACAAGGTTGATTTTCCCACATTCGGTCTGCCGACCACCGCCACAATGGGCTTCCTTTTTTTACTCATCACTACCTCTTTATCCGATTCTCAAACTGCCAGTCTGTCTTATCTGTTTCTGCTTTATCTTATCTGCTTTACGATCGCATCAATAAAATCCTGCCCGCTTGATTTTACAATATCAACGGGTACTTGTAAAGCGCTTTCCATCTGCCCGACCGTCACATCATCCAGAAAAACATCTTCGCCGCTCCGCAATACATTCTGCGGTAAGAGCAGCACGCTGCCGAGCTCCTTCCCCTTTAGCTGCGCAATGATGTCCTTCCCCGTCAACAGTCCCGATACCGTAATGCATTCCCCGAAAAAATCATTGCGGACGGCAATCACCTGAACCGCCAGTCCGGGAAGTAACTGCTCCATGCGCTCCGCCATCTTGCGGATATACGCATATGCCAGATAACCCGTCACCATCGTTATTTTGACTCTATTGGTCAATTTTAATTGTCCACACGCCACTTCTCCGGATATCCGCGCAAAGGCCTCCTCAAATTCCGTGAGAAGCAGACGCACCATCCCGACGCCGTTTTCCAACTGCAGGTATCCGTCGTAGCGCTCCTCCTCCGGAAGGTCCTCTTCCGCCAAAATATACCATTCGTCCGATGCGTGAATAAAATGGACGCCGTGTTCGGCATAAATACGCTCCTGCCAGCCGTGAATGAGCTTCAGAACCTCTTTCGCATCCTGCTTTGTAAACGGCTCAAGCGGATACAGTCCTTCACGGTATTTGGACAGCCCGACCGGAACAACGGATACGCTCTCCATCTGTGGAAGGTAACGCGTCAGTCTGCGGATGCTTTCATCAAGCTCCGCCCCGTCATTGATTCCCTTGCACAACACGATCTGTCCGTTCATGTGAATCCCGCCCTCATAGAGGCGGTCGAGTTTATGTAATGCCTCACCCGCAAAACGGTTGTTGAGCATCCTGCACCGAAGCTCGGGATTCATCGTCTGAACCGACACGTTGATCGGTGATAAATGATAGCGGATGATTCGGTCAATATCATGCTCGGACATGTTCGTCAGCGTCACATAATTTCCCTGCAAAAACGATAATCTTGAATCGTCGTCCTTAAAATACAGCGTTTCGCGCATACCTTTCGGCATCTGATCAATAAAACAGAAGATACATTTGTTACGGCACGAGCGGTACTCGTCCATCAGTCCGTTCTCAAACTCCACGCCAAGATCTTCACCGTATTCCTTATCAATCTCCAACAGCCATTCTTCCCCGTCCGGTTTGCGGATCTCAACCTCGATATATTCATCCTGAAGCAGATACTGATAATCAAAAATATCTTCTACCGGCTGTTTATTGATAGAAAGCAGGATATCCCCGGCTTCCATTCCCATCTCCTGCGCGATACTGCCCGGTTTTACCGTTTTGATCGTATGCTCCGCTGCCATAAAGCCCCGCTCTCTTTCTTTTGCGAAATCCCAAAAAGAACCTATCATGTTCTTTCTTATTTTACTAGAAATTTCTTGACGTGTCACTAGCAGAATGATATAAAATAAGTGAAAAACAGTTTTCAGCCACATACGAATACACATACAGATCACGAGATACGCAAACGACCCAAACTTACCACGAGGAGAACATTACCATGCCCAATCTATCGGAATTGGAACACGCCCTTCCTGTCGCCCCCCTAAAACTTGTTTCCATGAACGGAACAGAGCTTTTCGGGAACCGTGTCAACAACTATCTTGTCGACTATCGGAAAACCATCAATAACGTAACAAAAAAAGACCCCGCTTTTCACGGCTACGCGGAAGACTCCTATCTCCTTCAGGTTTCCTGCCCCCGTTTCGGCAGCGGCGAAGGAAAAGCTGTCATCAAAGAGTCGGTGCGCGGCAAGGATTTATTTATTTTTTGCGATGTGACAAATTATTCCATCACGTATTCCCTAAACGGCTTCTCTAACCATATGTCTCCCGATGATCACTATCAGGACTTAAAGCGCATCATTGCCGCGGCAAACGGCAAGGCGCACCGTATTAATGTCATCATGCCTTTTCTCTATGAGGGACGCCAGCATAAGCGCAACGGCCGGGAATCGCTCGACTGCGCCTATGCACTGGAGGAGCTTGCGGAAATGGGCGTCTCCAATTTCATCACCTTTGATGCGCATGATCCCCGCGTCATGAATGCGACGCCACTGAACGGTTTTGACAATTTTTCTCCGAATTATCAGTTTGCGCGCGCACTCCTGCACAGCGAAAAGGATATGATCATTGATAAAGATCATACCGTTGTCATCAGTCCGGACGAAGGTGCGTTAAACCGCGCGATTTATCTTGCCTCCGTGCTCGGCGTCGATACCGGTATGTTTTATAAACGCCGCGACTATTCCACGCTCGTAAACGGAAAAAATCCGATCGTTGCCCATGAATTCCTCGGCGACAATATCGACGGCAAGGACGTCATTATCATTGACGATATGATCAGCTCCGGTGAAAGCATGTTAGACACGGCAAGACAGCTGAAAGAACGCAACGCCAAGCGCGTATACATCTGCTGCACCTACGGGCTATTCACAAACGGGATGGATGCGTTCGATCAGGCGTATGAGAAGATGTATTTTGACAAGGTGATCACCACCAACTTAAGCTACCGCCGCCCCGAGCTGTTAGAACGCCCGTATTATATTGAGGCGGATATGAGCAAGTTCGTGGCTTCGATCATTGATTTTATGAATCATGACATTTCCATGACGAATGTCATGACGCCGACAGAGAAAATCCAAAAAATTCTTGCTCTTTATAACGCGCGCAAGGATATTGATATTTAGCAGACAGGATCCATGTGATACGCAAAAAGAAAAATCCCCTGAAATAGTGCGAGTATTTCAGGGGATTTTTCTTTTTCGTTGATTCCCGAGCTGCTGGATTTCCCACTAAATGATCAGCATCGCATCCCCAAAGCTGAAAAAGCGATACCGCTCTTTCACCGCTTCCTGATAAGCCGCAAGCACCTGCTCCCTGCCGGCCAGCGCACTGACGAGCATGATGAGTGTGGATTCGGGTAAATGAAAATTGGTGATCAGCGCATCCAGTATCTGAAAGCGATATCCCGGATAAATAAAAATATCGGTATCTCCGTGACATGCCCGTAACAGTCCGTTTCCATCCGCGGCGCTCTCGATCGTGCGGCAGCTTGTCGTGCCTACACAGATCACGCGGTGTCCTGTCTGTTTGGCATGATTGATCTTCTCTGCCGCTTCCTCCGTGATCTCATAGCTTTCGGAATGCATGTGATGCTCAAGCAGATTCTCCGTTTTCACCGGGCGGAATGTTCCCAATCCCACATGGAGCGTGACATATGCCAATACGATGCCCGAATCCTCCAGCTCCTGTAACAGCTCATTCGTGAAATGCAGTCCTGCCGTCGGCGCAGCGGCTGAGCCCTCATACTTGGCGTAAACCGTCTGGTAGCGGTTTTTGTCTTCCAGCTTCTGCGTGATATAGGGCGGGAGCGGCATCTCACCAAGCCGGTCAAGCGCCTCCTCCCAAATGCCTTCATACGAAAAACGGATCAAACGGTTGCCCTCCTCGCCGATCTCTAACACCGTTCCGTTGATCAGACCGTCTCCAAAGGAAATGACCGCACCGGGACGCGCCTTTTTTCCCGGCTTCACCAATGTTTCCCAAACATCGTCCGATTTCCGTTTCAATAACAGTACCTCGATCACAGCGCCGGTATCCGCCTTGACGCCCATCAGCCGTGCGGGAATAACCTTTGTGTTGTTTAACACAAGGCAATCCCCCGGCTGCAGGTAATCCTTGATATTTCGAAACGTTTTATGTTCATATTCCCCTGTCTGTCTATGTAACACAAGCAGCCTTGACGCTGCCCGATCCGTTAAGGGAGTCTGCGCGATCAGTTCCTTCGGCAGATCAAAGTCATAATCGGATTTTCGTAACTGTTCCATCCTAATAATCTCCACGAATAAAAGAATTTTCTGCGGGACCGTTTCCGTTTCCGCAGAAAATTCTTGTGCTCTCATGTTTATAATTCTGCATTCTCTAGGAACGCCACATAGCCTCGCTTCATCTCATATAAGTCCGCCTTGCTCGTCACCTCCCATGGTGCGTGCATATTCAGCACGGGCACGCCGCAGTCAATGACATTCATTCCGTAAAGCGCCAAAATATAGGCGATGGTTCCGCCTCCGCCGAGATCGACCTTGCCCAGCTCGGCCGTCTGTATATTCACCTTTTTCCGCTCAAAAATCTCACGGATATGCGCGATATATTCCGCATTGGCGTCGTTGGAGCCGGATTTTCCTCTGGCGCCGGTAAATTTATTAAATACCATACCGTCACCGAGACAGGCAACATTCTTTTTATCAAAGCTGCTCGCATAAGTCGGATCATAAGCGCTCGATACATCGGAGGAAAGCATGTCGCAATGCGCAAGACATCTGCGAAGCGCAAGCTCCGAATAATTTCCGCAAAGCTGCATCAGCTCCGCTACGGAATTTTCAAAGAAGTGGGACTCCATACCGGTTGCGCCGACGCTTCCGATCTCCTCTTTATCTACCAAGATACAGCATGCCGTACGTTTCACCTGGGTAAGCTCCAGCATGGCGCGATAGGATGCAAATGCGCATACACGGTCATCCTGACCGTATGCCATGATCATACTGCGGTCAATACCCGCCTCACGCGCTTTTCCGGCCGGAACGATCTCCAGCTCCGCGGAGATAAAATCCTCCTCCTCCATGTCATAGTACTCTTTTAATAAGGCAAGAATGCTTTTCTTCACCGCGTCCTTTTCCACCGCATCTTCCTTATCTTTTTTATCTTCACTCTTTTTCTTATCCTTCTCCTCGTGATACGGGCGGTTTCCGATGATCAGGTCAAGCGCTTCTCCCTCGATCACTTTCGCTGCTTTTTTCTCAAGCTGCTCCTGAGAAAGATGAACAAGCAGATCGGAAATAAAGAGTACGGGATCGTCCTCCCTGTCGCCGATATTGACCATAACGGTCGTTCCGTCTTTTTTTACTACAACACCATGCAGCGCAAGGGGAAGCGCCACCCACTGGTATTTTTTGATGCCGCCGTAATAATGGGTATCCAGATAAGCAAATCCGCCGTCCTCATAGAGCGGATTCTGCTTCACATCCAAACGCGGAGAATCGATATGCGCGCCCAAAATGTTCATGCCCTGCTCCATCGGATTTTCCCCGATCTGATACAGAACAATGGTTTTATTCATCCACACGGAATAAACTCTGTCTCCCGCTTTTAAGGTTTTTCCCTCTGCCGCAAGCTTTTCCATCTCCACATAGCCATGCTTCTCGATTTCATTCACGATCGTATCCACACACTCGCGTTCCGTTTTTCCATTGTCCAAAAAGTCACGGTACTCCTTTGAAAACTGCTCGCACTCCTTTAATTGCTTTTTATCATAGGTCGTCCATGTATTTTTGTGCTCCATCCTGACATTCCTCTCTTTCTATTCTCTATTATTTATGACCGCAATTCCACGCCCATATTCTGCAGACCGTTCAGAATTTTCTTCATTGCGCCGTTCACATCGTTGTCTTCCAGCGTCCTGTCCTTTGCACGGAACGTCAACGAGTAGGCAACGGACTTGAAGCCTTCCCCAATCTGCTCTCCCTCATAAAGGTCAAACAGCTCGCAGCTCTCAAGGATCTTGCCG
The DNA here is from genome assembly GCA_014804425.1 of Lachnospiraceae bacterium. GTDB lineage: Bacteria > Bacillota > Clostridia > Lachnospirales > Lachnospiraceae > DLAJ01. The sequence goes on along the minus strand of JAAUZV010000015.1, from coordinate 213,056 downwards.
CCGCGCTGCAAAATAACTTCTTCCAGCTGACCGACTCTGATCTCCTTCGGCACGACCATACTGAGATCCCGTGTGACCGCCGGAAACCGGGTGAGTCCCTCATATTTGCGCTCGAACGTCGCAAGCGGAGTCAGCTCCGTCATATCTAGCACCGCGACGTACACTCTCGTTCCGATGTGATACGCATCCGTAACCTGAGGATGCACCTCTCCGAGATAGCCCAGTTCTTTTCCCTGATAGCGAATGAGCGCCTGCCGTCCCGGGTGAAGATACGGCTTGCCTGCCTCAGGATCATATTCGACTCTTTCGCGCATGCCGACATACTCAAAAAATTCCTCCACGACACCCTTCATGCTGAAGAAATCGCCTTCCCCGTACATGCCGAGCGTAAACATCATACGCTCCTCGGGAAGCTCTGTCACAGGCACCTGCTTGGGCAGATATACATTTCCCATTTCATAAAGCCGCACGTCCTTATTGCGCCGGTTATAATTTGTTGCAAGCGACGTCAGCATACCGTTTAACGGCAAGGTTCTCATGACGGAGAAATCCTCACCGAGCGGATTTAAGATCGACACAGTCTTGCGCAGCGGACTGTCCTCCGGCAGTAACAATTTATCAAACACCTTCGGACTCTCAAACGAATAGCACATGCACTGGGAAAATCCGCAGAACTCCGCAACCTCTCTCGCCTTCTCGCCGATCCGCTGGGAAAACGAGTGCTTCCCTGCCGTCGCCTCGCCGTTCGGCAGCGTCACGGGTATCTTATCATAACCGTAAAATCTTGCGACTTCCTCGGCAATATCCGCAAAGCCGAGCAGATCCTGTCTGAACGTCGGGCAGATCAGTTCATTTGTCTTTTCATCATAGACGATCTCGATGCGCGCAAATATTTTCAGCATTTCTTCCCGCGCGATCTGCGTGCCAAGGAACTCGTTAATCTTTTCCGGCTCAAAAAGCACTCTGACCGGATCCTTAAACGGCGCTTTCACGTCCACCATACCGCCGACCACTTCCCCGCAGCCAAGCTCCTCGATCAGCGCGCAGGCACGGTCAATGGCAGCCTGCGCATTGCGCGGCTCAAGCCCTTTCTCGAAAATGCCGGAAGCATCCGTGCGAAGTCCGATCCGTTTTGCCGATTTTCTGATGTTCGCGCCGTTGAAGGTCGCCGCCTCAAAAAGAACCGTTGTCACGTCGTCCGTGATCTTGGAATTTTCGCCGCCCATGATTCCCGCAATGCCGATCTCCTTTTCGGCGTCACAGATCATCAGCACGTCTTTATCCAAAGCGCGCATCTGCCCGTCCAGCGTTTGAAATTCATCGCCGTCGGCGGCACGACGCACGATGATCTTTTTGCCCGCAATCGTGCTAAGATCATACGCATGCATCGGCTGTCCGTATTCCTCCATGACATAATTGGTAATATCGACCAGATTGTTGATCGGACGGATGCCGCTTGCCGCAAGCCGTCTCTGCATCCACTTCGGCGACGGCGCGATCTTGATATTTTTAACGACGCGCGCGCAATATCTTGTGCAGAGTTCCATATCCTTTACTTCCACGGAGATATAGTCCTCCGCTTTTTCGCCATTCCCCGTCTCTTTAACAACAGGCGGAACAAACGCTTTTCCGAATGTCGCCGCAGCCTCGCGCGCAATTCCTAAAATGCTGTAGCAGTCCACTCTGTTTGAGGTGACCTCGTATTCAAATATCGTATCGTGCAGTCCGAGTGCCTCGATCGCGTCCGCGCCGACCTCGACGTCGTCCGCAAAAATATAAATACCGTTTTCCGGCGCTTCAGGATAGAAATTACGATCCGAACCGAGTTCTTCAATCGAACACATCATACCGTTTGACGGCACGCCGCGCAATTGTCCCGCTTTGATCGTGATCCCGTCCTCCGGCAGCGGACCGCCGTCATGTCCTCCCGCCACTTTTCCGCCGTCCAAAACAACGGGAACCTTATCGCCCTCCCTGACATTGGACGCTCCCGTAACGATCTGAATCGTCTTGCTGCCGATATTGACCTGGCAGACGATCAGCTTGTCGGCGTCGGGATGCTTCTCAATCTTTATGATCTGCCCGACTACGATACTTTGCAGATTTTTGTCCGTGCGCTCATAGCCCTCGACCTTCGTTCCCGATAACGTCATGGCGTCACAGTATTCCTTATCCGTGCAATCCAATTCAGGCACATATGCTTTAATCCATGATAATGCTGTATTCATCGCATGCTTTCCTTTCTTCTTTGATCTATCAAAATTGCTTCAAAAATCTCACATCATTTTCATATAAGAGTCTCATGTCGTCAATCTCATATTTCAACAGGGTAATGCGTTCCAAACCGATTCCGAACGCAAAACCGGAGTAAACGTCAGGATCAATGCCGCTCATTTTTAGCACCTTCGGATGTACCATGCCGCATCCTAAAATCTCGATCCAGCCGCTTCCCTTACAGAACCGGCATCCTTCCCCGCCGCACTTAAAGCAGGAGACATCCACCTCTGCGGACGGCTCTGTGAACGGGAAATGATGCGGACGGAATTTCACCTTGGTTTTTTCTCCGAACAGTTCTTTTGCAAACTGTGCAAGCGTTCCCTTTAAGTCCGCAAAGGTAATCCCCTTGTCTACGATCATTCCTTCGATCTGATGGAACGACGGCGAATGCGTCGCATCCACCTCGTCAGAGCGGAACACCCTGCCGGGCGCGATCATGCGGATCGGCAGCTTTCCCTTTTCCATTGTCCGCACCTGCACGGGAGACGTCTGCGTGCGCAGAAGAATCTCATTCGTCACATAAAAAGTATCCTGCTCATCCTTTGCCGGATGGTCTGCCGGAATGTTTAACGCCTCGAAGTTGTAATAGTCATATTCCACTTCCGGTCCTTCTACCACTTCATAGCCCATGCCGATGAAGATCCGCTCCACCTCGTCTAAGACAATGCGGTTCGGATGCCGGTGTCCGACTAAATTCTTTTTTGCGGGAAGCGTTACGTCGATCACCTCACGCTTCATTGCCGCCTCACGCGCTTTTGCCTCCATCTGCGTTTTCGCCTGCTCCAACACGCGCTCGATTTCATCCCGGATCTCATTGACCATCTGACCGACCTTCGGGCGTTCCTCCGGTGCGACGTCTTTCATGGATTTTAAGACGGTTGTCAGTTCTCCCTTTTTGCCAAGGAAATTGACCCTTACCTCATTGAGCTTTTCGAGCGCATCGCTGCCCGCAATCTGTTTCAGCGCCTCTTCCTTGATCTTTGCCAGTTTTTCTTTCATATTTTACTGCTTACTCCTTTCCAACCTTTCCGCGTAAATACGAAAAGGTGCATGATAAATGATTTTTTTCTGATTCCTTTGCTTATCGCGCAAAAAAATATCCCCTGCATATGCAAGGGACGAATAAACTCCGCGGTACCACCCTGATTTCTGTATTCGGATCACAACTCGTTTCCGAATGCAGACTCTCGATCAGCTTAACGCGCTGCCACGTCCCGTCCTACTTTCCAGTGCGGATGCACCGTTTCAAACGGGCGGCTCACATGGGAATATCATACAGGACACTTCCTAAGGATGCTTTCAGCCGGTGACATCCTCTCTCTGCAGGGTTATCAGGTACTTTTACATGCTCATCGCTTTTTATGCTACCTATTGTAATCACTGTGATTCAAAAAGTCAAGCTATGAATTTGCAAAGTTTTTATCAGATACGTCATGCCACTCTTTATTTCTGCCCAATCTCTTTTCCGTTCTCCATCCGTATCACTCTGTCCGCATAGGAAGTCAGTTTTTCATTATGCGTTACCATGACTAAGGTTGCTCCTTCTTTTTTCACCGCATCGATCAGACAGCTCATCACCTGCTCGCCGGTATCCTTATCCAGATTGCCCGTCGGCTCGTCCGCAAAAATGACCTTCGGATGATTGATCAATGCCCTTACGATCGCTGCGCGCTGCTGCTGACCGCCGGAAAGCTGGTTCGGAAATTTATCAAGCTGCTCTTTGATGCCAAGGCTCTCGCTCAATGCTTCCACATCTTTTCGCTGCACACGCTTGTTATCCAAAAGAAGCGGCGCAATGATATTCTCATAAATGGTCAAAAGCGGAAGTAGATTGTATGCTTGGAATATAAATCCAAACTTCTGCCTGCGCAGCTTCGACATCTCCGCATCCTTAAAATTCGTGTACGGCTTTCCCTCTAACAGGATTTCTCCGGAGGTCAGGACATCCAGTCCGCCCATGATATTGAGCAGGGTGCTTTTTCCGGAACCGCTCTCTCCCAGAATGACAATGATTTCTCCCTGCTGCACCCCAAAGCTTAATTCATCCAGCGCACGTACCGTAATATCTCCTGTCGTATATTCCTTTACCGCGTTTTTTAATTCGATCAGACTCATCGTTATTCCTCCCTGATATCCGCAATGATCTCATTTGTATTCTTAAATTTCAGTCCGGACATAACCAAGAAATACACAAGCGTTATGGAAACGATACCGACTCCGAGATAACCTGTCATGATCCCTTTCACATTCACAGCTTCCTGCTGGATACACAGGTAGCGCTGTATCGGAAGAGAGACAATCACAGCAATTCCATAAGAAGCAAAAAGCATTAACAGTACCTCCATGCTGATCGTTCTTTTTAACCGTTTTAAGGACATGCCCAACGCCCGCCATATGCCGTGTTCTCTCCGCCTAAGGATCAGATTCGCTTTCATAATGATCATCATATTCAGGACCGCTGTTACTGCCGTGGCGGTCACGATCAGTGCGGCAATGTACAAAATCACCAGCGTGTCCGTGATCATCTTCTCCATACCGACCTCGTAAGACCCGCATACCGCATACTCATTATTCGCAAAGACCGCTGCAACCTCAGCAAACGTCTTTTCATTGGCGTCAGAATTGCATTTTATCATCACGTCTGTATAACTATAATCACCATAAATTTCCAAAGCGGCTTTTTCTGTTAGAATAATCGTAACTGCACCTCTGCCCTCTCCGTTTTCCTTAATTTCCGGTATGTAATCTGCATGCAGAACGAAATTGACATCCAGCGTGCCTTGTTCTCCATTATTCAGTATGTATGTAATCGAACCTGTCTCCTCTATTTCTTCAAGAAGTTCCTGTTCTTCTTCATATGCTCCTGTTATCACGCAGATGGAATCCAGTTCTTTATTCCAAAGTTCTGTTTTTCCGTTTTGTTCCAACAGCCATTGAAACAGCGCGTCATCATAAATAATATTGGGAATATCATTCCCGTTCTGTTGATACATAAAACAAAAATAATTCGTGCCCATCGCATAGGTTTTCTCTACGCCGATCACGCCCCGTACTTCTTTTATTTCCGGGATAGAGAGTTCTACGATAAAATTCCCTTCCATGGCAGCCATCCATCCGTCACGGGGGATATACACTTCATAGTCCGAAAACCTGCTCTTTTGATCCTTCTCCGGTAATTTTACGTTGAGCATGGTATTGACGATAACCATCAGGATTATCATGGAGAAGATCATGGAGAGCATCACGATCACACTCTTGCTCCGCTCCCGCCTGATGTTTCTTTCGGCAAACTTCACACAAGACCATTTCTCCATCGTCTGTACCTTTTGGGTTTTGGCAATGAATCCGTTATATTTGCTTGCCTCTATGGGCGTCAGCACAAAAATCTTATGTATGGATAATCCAAACGCCATGACGAAAGAAAACAGGACAACCGCCGCTGTCAGCAGATAACTGCTCTCAAGCTGTCTGATCTCCACATGGTCGCCGGTCAGATAAAAAAGAATATTTTTTGCGATCACCTGATTCAATAAATTTCCAAAGACAATGCCGATCCCATACCCCAAAATGCAGTAAAAAATATTTTCAGCAAATATGATCAGACCGGTCTGCCGATAATTCATTCCGATACAGCGCAGCATCCCTAATTCTCTTGTATTTTCGGCAATGGTAAGGTGCATGCTGTTAAAGATCAGCAGGACAACCGTAACCGCAAGCACGACCGCGAGTGCCTTTAATGCGTTCCCTGCTTCGGACTGGGAGCGGTATTCCTCAATATTTTCCGTTTTTGAGTGATTATCTCCAAATTTCTCGCCAACCCTTCTTACAGCTTCTCTCTCTTCCTCCGAAGCCTGCCCACTAAATACGTTACGAGCCGTATCATAATAACTATCAAGTCCATAAATCCGTGCAAGAAGTTCCTTGGCATTATCTTCTGATTCCATTACTTTTTCAGCATCGTAAGCATCTACATCGGAATTCACCGTAACAATCAGCGTGTATTCTTCCGCCTCCGGTGTTACCAGCCCTGCTTCATAAAGGAACTCGAGGGAAACGTTCATGAACCCCATTTGCCATTCGCTGCTTGATAAAATCGGACTGTTCTCCATAATTCCGACAAGCCGGAAACAATAGGTATCTCCCGTCAGACCGCAGACAACTGAGACCTCATCCCCGATCCGGCTTCCCAGCATCTCACAGACGTATTGTTCCAAAACGATCTCATCCGATGATTCACTCCATCTTCCTTCCTGAAGCCGAAGACCGGTTTCTTCCAAACCTTCCTTCGTTCCTGCGCAGACCTGAAGCTCTATTTTCTGAAATGCTTCCGGTTTCATCTCCATTTCACGGTAATCACTCCAAGAGATACCTGACGCTTCCATCTTTTCCTTGTCCAATTCCGCTTTTAGCCATTCCGCCTGCTCTTTTGTCAAACCCTCTATATGAAAATCATACCGATTCGTTCCCATTGCCTGTTCCTTATACTTGTTATTAATGCTGTCCCCCATCTGGATCATGCAGAACATCATGGTCACCGAGCAGGCAATGCCCAGAATGATCATGTAACTGCGTTTGATATGGTGTTTGATCATCATTTTTACAAAAACAAACATGGTAACCCCCTAATCACAAACATCCCATTTCCAAACCCTTAGGGCTTGGAAACGGGGTGTTTTTCTTCGTTCTCCTTTTCAAGCTTTTTCCGTACCTGACGGTTCACCCGAAGCAGCTCAAGCAATGGCTGCAAAAAATAATTAAATTCATCGCCGAGCAGCAGGATATACATACAAAAATACAGCCAGAGCATGACGATCACGATCGTCGTCAGGCTTCCGTACATGTCAAAAGCGCCGTAACGCTCCACATACAGCGAAAACGCCCATGAAAATACCGTCCAGCCGCAGCTTGCAAAAATAGCTCCCGGCATCTTGTTAAAAATCTTGTTTTTTCTGTTCGGAATGAGCGCATACATCAGCGCAAATACAAGCGCCAGCGCGACAATGACGACAACGTAACGAAACGGCATTAAAATGATCGCCATATACCGGACGTTCGGCAAATGGGAAAGAAGATTGTTGATGATCGTGTTGCCGAACACAAGCACGATCAGCGAAAAAACGATGAGCGCGAGCAGAATGACCGTATAAATACAGGACCAAAAGCGCAGCACAAAATAATTGCGCGTCTCAATGACCTCCTGCACGGCATTTAGGCCCCTGAGAAGCGCAAGGATTCCCTTTGCCGCAGACCAAATGATAAATACGACGGAAATGGAAATGATCGTCGCGGACTGATCATACAGCTCGCCGATCACGCTGACCGCCAGCGGATCAATACTTGACGGAAGTAAATCCGTCACTACCCTGAGCAGATCCGCCTCGGAAATATGCGTATATGGTAGAACCGAGCAAAGAAGCATTAAGATCGGAAAAATGGAAAGAAACATAAAGAACGCCGCGGACGCCGCATGCGCGCCTACATCATCCCGTTTCATTTTTCCCATAAATACCTTGATAAAGCGAATCATTTTGATCTCCGTATCATCTATGTGATCAGTTTTTTGGTGCCTTCCATTCGGTTCCTATGTAATAATAATCCAGAATATCCCGATAGCCCACGCCTAACGCGGCAAGCGTATCCGCTCCGTTCTGCGACATGCCAACGCCGTGTCCGTAACCACCGCCTATTATAGAATACCCTATTAATTCCTCTTTGTCCAGCGATGGGGTTAAAATGAGATAGGCACTCGGCAGGATCGTCCTCATGACAGCTGTGCTCCCGTCCTGCCTTGTCACAGTCGTATCCCCGTCGCAGAGCAGATAGCGGACATTATATTCCCCATAAATGCGGTAGCTGCAGTTTTCACCCTCGATCAAAAGACAGATCGCACAGCCGGACGGACTTCTCGCGTCAATCGATAACATTCGGATGCGTCCCGGATACGGAAGCTCAGCCATCTGCCGCGACTCCGTATCCATTCCCACAAGCTCCACGCTCTCCTGCTTGACCTGATAACGCTCCTTTAACTTTTCATACAGAGTGTCCGCATTCACACCGGAAATCTGACAACTCCACCGATACCAGGGATAAGCACTCTCCACATCCTCGTGCTCCGTTGCCAGGTATGCCGCAAACTCCGTGTCATCCGTAAGCTGCAATTCCTCATGTGCCGCATTTTGACTGCGGCCTTGCAGATAAGGATGTTCCTCGACTGCAAAGCCCTGCCACACACTTATATCACTTCCGATCCCACACGAGGTAGAATAATAATAGGTGCTGACCGGGCGCCCCTGAAACAGCAGAATCTCTCCCTTTGTCTGTTCCACGGCCGCCGTCGTATTCTCATGCTCCTCCAGATTTCCATACATCTGACACGAAGTACTGTCATCCAGATGCGCGTCAAAATCCGGATAACGCGGATTTTCCATGACCGCGCACGCATAAGTCCGCGCGCAGACAGCCTGCGCTTTCAACGCCTCCTCATGATAGGAAGCGGGCATTTCGCTCGGCAGAACATTGTATAGATATTCCTCCAAGGAAAGCTCATTGACCAATACAAGCTGATCATCCCGCACATAGAGATACAGACAGCCCCGATAGGATGGCGTCCCGCATGCCCGGCTGATCGAGAGAATCTTTAACCGCCCACTATTCTGCGCGTTTCCCTCCGTTCCCGTCCCCGCCTCGTGCGGTTTTAACACATAACGTTCCCCTTCTCTCTCCAATAAGAACCCTTCCTGTAAAAGCTGTTCCCTCACTTCGTCAAAGGTCTCGCGGAGTGCCGCAGGCATGATCGTGATCTCATCCGCACGCCCCTTTAGCACAAGCTGATCGTGATAAACAGAAGAAAAATCACTGTTCATGAGCAGAACGCGCACCGTCTCCGGCACCTCGTAAGGAATCTGCACCTGTCCGCTTAACTCCTTCATACCACCCGTTCGGTTCTCCTGTCCATCCTCCGCCGCTTTTTCCCGCCCATCATCCTCCGCGCTGTTTCCCGACCGATCCCCCACCAACACATAAAACGGCGGTTTGTGATTGGCATAACTCCATAAAACCATCCCGCCACACAGCAGTATCACAAGAAGCAGACAGGAAAACAACACACTCTCTATGTACCCGTGCCCCGGCTTCATGCCGCGCCGTCCTCCCCCACCGGACGACTGACGCATTGCCCGGCTTAATGCCTCTCTCCTGTCTGCATCATTTTGCATCCCCATGTCACTCCCTCTTTACCCGTCCGATATTCACAGCAAAAGAAAAAGCAGCCATGTATTGGCTGCTTTTTCTTTTGTATTCATGACAATAGAAAGTGCGCTCAGCGTACTTTCTATTGTTTGCCGAAATGCCGGTTCCTATCTTTTGACTCCTAGCAAACGCCAGGTGGGTAACCGCAATCATGACTTCTGCCTTCCCCTGCATAGATTTTCATCCGGAGGCCTGACATCCATCAGACAATATAGGAATCCCTTTTCAAGTAACTGTAGGTTCAAAATAATAGGAATGATCGAGCATTTCAGGTTATTCTTATTATACGCAAAATTGCGCGTCAAATCAACTGAAAATTACAAATTTATGTTACAATTTATGTATTTTTTCAATTAAATTTATATATTTCCCTTATTCAGACTATAAATGGTCTCGGTCACCTTGTTTAAGGAGGACGTAATCTCCACGCTTGCCTCGGACATTCCCTGCGCAAGCTTCTGTACCTCGTTCGCAACGACCGCAAAGCCCTTGCCCGCATCTCCCGCTCTTGCCGCCTCAATGGACGCATTCAAGGCTAAGATCCGCTGCTTGCTGCTAAAGCCGACAATCCTCTTCGTGCTCTCGTTCGCAATGTCGATCTCGCTGACCGCATCATTGATCCCGTCTTTGAGTTCCTCCAAAAGCTTCATGTTCACCTTTGTCACGTAACTGGTGCGCACAAACATGTTGATCACATCGCCTAAAAGATTCGCCGCCGCCTCGATCTGATCCCTTGAACGCACATTGACCTTACGGAGCGCATCAATATAAACATCCTCATCAATGCCAAGTTCTCTTGCCGTGCGGCGGAACTTATCTTCATCAGGATTTTCGGGAAGAACCTGTCCACCGATCACGCTTCCTAATACCGTACCGTCCTCTAACGTGATCGGAATGCCAAAGTCAACCAGCCCCGCATGACAGGAATACACGCCCTTACCTTCCCTGTCGCACTTTTCACATCTACGGCATCCCTCGTCGCTTCCGCGTGTCAGCTTGATGCAAAAGTCGGTGAAATTATAGCACTCACTGATATACTGTCCATCATCTCCGACCGCCACGGTCGCAAGGCCCGTACTCTTTGCCCAGTTATACATGATTTCCTCAAATCGCTTCATATCACAAAAATCCTGAATTTTTAACATTGTCGTACTCCCTTCCCCATCTGTCTTTTCGCGGCGTTCTTCTGTTCCGCATATTACAAATATTCTTATTGCTAAGTATACCATACATCCCTTATAAAAAACAATCCTGTTATGAAGAATTCTCTGCTATTTCTGCACAAACAATACTCCTCAATTGTGACAAGGCGTCTTGCGCCCGATTTACTGCTTATGATACAATGAGCGTTAGCGAGAAGAATGCGTTTACGCATTCGGCATGAACAAAACGTTAGGAGGGATTTGTCAATGAACAGCGATATGACGGTGCCGTGCGATCAAGGTTTTATCAATATCCGCGTCGGTGCGATCATCTTAAAAGACGGAAAATTTTTAATGGTCGGAAACGAACGAAGCGATTACCTCTATTCTGTCGGCGGACGTATCAAGTTCGGAGAAACAGCTGAAGAAGCAGTCATTCGGGAAGTTTTAGAAGAAACCGGCGTAAAAATGGAAATTGACCGTCTCGGATTTATTCATGAAAATTACTTTGTCGGGGACGCTCCCACGACATCCGGAAAACTGATCTATGAAATCTCCTTCTTCTTTTACATGAAGGTACCCGAAGATTTTTCTCCGGTCAGCGACAGCTTTACGGAGGATGACAGTAAAGAATATCTGACATGGATCTCACCGAATGAAAAACGGCAATTTTATCCCGAATTCTTCCGAACGGAATTGCTTCATCCGACAGACAGCGTGCGGCATTTTTTGACGGATGAACGCTGAATTCTGATCATTTCCATCTTCTGAACCTCCCCCTGCATAGCAGGGGTATTTTTCACTGTGACACAAAAAGGACAGCATGCAATTTCTGCATGCTGTCCTCTCTATTCTGTCATGCTCCAGCGCACAACAACATCCGATTTTAGAGCGTCTCGATCTCTTTTACGAGCTTCTCGAGTGCTGCAAGCGCCTCATCAGGAAGCTTGTCGAAACCGCCGGCCTTCTCGCCGAAATCCTTTACGGACTTCACACGGGTCTCCATTGCGCTCTTTAACTGGGAAACATAATCCTTATCCTGAAGATTCGGAGTGAAATCGCCCGTCTTGCCGGACCAGTCGTTCATGATCTCGATGTCCTCAAACGGTCCCCACTTCTCGAATTTTGCCTTGCCCTCAACGATGGTCTCAAGGATGCCAAGCGTATCCTCTTTCTGGCACTTCTTACCCATGAAATCACCGGTATTGATGATGTAGCATGCAACATTCTTCTCCTCAACCAGCTTCTTGAACTTCGTATAGTCGTTCACGAGCGGATAGGTTCTGAACGGATTTGCATACGGTACGATGCGGATCGCATTTAAGTCCGTACCTGCGGCAACACGCTCTGCAGTAGACGTCTTTGTTGCAAGCGTTGCACCCATAACGGAAGCAAGCGCCGCGCCTTTCAGCTTAACAACAGGCGGAATGGTCGGGTCTTTCATGATCCAGAAGATTGCATTGACAGGGCTGTCAATCTTATCCACGCGGTTCGGAGACCATAATTTGGACTTGATCGCACGGCCGTTACCGTTTCTGATATCCTCGGTAACAAGCTGGATCTTGCCGTCCTCATCCATCGTTGCGGAGCAGTTCTGTGCCGTTAATAAGTATTTGTTATCCGGGCAGCCTGTCGGATAATCTGCCGTCTTATCAAAATAAGTAGGCTCCAAAGCGATCGATGCACAGGTATCCGAATTGATGATGAACGCATCGTCATGAAGTACCTTGATCGCAGGATACTTGTCGCCATGCTTTGCATGTGTCAGTGTAGACTTACCGGATCCGGACAAGCCGTATACGGAAGCAACGAACTTAGAACCGTCAGCAAGCGTATACTCCTTCTGTCCACCGTGGCAGGATGCATAACCGTTTCTGTTCGCAATCGCCCATGCCATCGTCAGCGTGCCCTTCTTATGCTCGCCGAAGTACTTCATACCAAGAATGCATGCGCAGTTCTCGTCCGTATCAAAGTAGCACAGCGTAAGCGGATCGCTCAAGCAGCTGTAATCCACGTCAGGACGCTCCTGCGGAGTCCACTGAGGATCGGAGAAAATATAAATATCCGGCTCTTTGCCGCCGCCGACCGGCTGGGACTCTTTATACATTTTTACATACTCATCGGACATATACTGGAAGTTCAGCATCCAGTTATAAAGCAGATTCTCCTCGCCTTCGGGAATCAGCAGATGAGCCTTTACCATAAACTCCGGATCCAGACCTACGAATACCTGCGCATGATACATGGTCTTCCAACGTGTCTCATAGATCGCATCCATCGCAACCTTATCCAGTTTTGCTGCATCTACACCGGCCTGACCCTTGATGCGGCGTGCTGCTGCGTAACGTCCGGTTACGGCTCCGTCGTTAAAAAGAAGAACCTTTGCATCGCTCTCGAGTCCGAATTCCTCGCCTCTGTATACCGGCATATCGGTCACGATGGTTCCCGGGGAATTCTTTGCAAGCTCATAAGCCTCTTTTAAGGTGTTGACTTTCACTACATTATTGCCGTAAAAAGCGGCTTCAATGATAGAGCGTGTCTTGGAAAAGCCGGGCTTTCCTGCGCCTATCTCATTGATGGGATAATAAGCTTTTGTTGACATGTTCGTCCTCCTTTGATATTGAATTTGCTCTACGCTAAGCCCAATTATCGCATAATAAAAAAGCAAAATCAATCATTTTCCGAACAAATTCCGGGCTGCTGATTCCGGGCTACTTTCTTAAATGTTTCTAAAACCGCGATATTTTTATTGAACAGGAACCCGAAAACATGGTATTATGTTAATTACAATGATCGAAATCCGATTCGACTTCTGAACGGGAAGTGTGCTTTTCCGACGATTCTTCGTCATCCATGCTTCCGGTTTTTCGTGGTATTTCCCACAACCGTTTTAGAAAGGTGGTACAAACAATGGAAGAACAAAAATTTTCTGAGATCACACCGGATTTATTGCGCCTTTCGGAGCTTTCCAGAGCCGCAGGTCAGATTGATACAGAGCTTTTTACAAAATATGACGTTAAAAGAGGACTGCGCGATATTAACGGAAAAGGTGTGCTTGCCGGCCTGACAAACATCTCCGAAGTGCGCGCATCAAAAATAGTGGACGGTGTTTCCGTTCCGGCTCCCGGCGAGCTGATCTACCGCGGCTATAATATCAAGGATCTTGTAAAGGGCTTTACTTCCGAGAACCGCTTCGGATTTGAGGAAGTGACATATCTTCTTCTCTTCGGCAAGCTGCCGACCCCCGATGAGCTGTCTTCTTTTTGCGCTATGCTCTCGGAATACCGCACGCTGCCGACCGGCTTTGTCCGGGATATTATCATGAAAGCGCCGAGCCGTGATATGATGAACACCTTAGCACGCAGCATCCTGACGCTGTATTCCTACGACGACCGCGCAGACGATACCTCCCTGCCGAACGTCCTCCGTCAGTGCCTGCAGCTCATCAGCCTGTTTCCGCTTTTATCCATATACGGCTATCAGGCGTACAGCCATTACCATGACGGGAACAGTCTTTATATCCACCGCCCTGATCCCGATCTGTCCGCGGCAGAAAATATTCTGCGCGTTTTAAGACCGGACAGCAGCTATACGCCGCTCGAGGCAAGGCTGTTAGACATCGCTCTCGTGCTGCATATGGAACACGGCGGCGGTAACAATTCGACGTTTACCACGCACGTTGTGTCCTCCTCGTTGACCGACACCTATTCAGTCATGGCAGCGGCGATCGGCTCGCTCAAAGGTCCGAGGCACGGCGGCGCCAACATCAAGGTCGTCAAAATGTTTGCCGATATGAAGCAGAATGTAAACGACTGGGCGGACGAAGATGAGATTTCCGCTTATTTAAGAAAGCTGTTACATAAAGACGCATTCGACCACTCCGGATTAATCTACGGTCTCGGTCATGCCGTGTATTCCAAATCCGATCCCCGTGCCGAAATCTTAGGTGAGTTTGCCAAAAAACTTGCCGGAGAAAAGGGCATGCAGAAGGAATTTGGTCTCTACTGCGCCGTGGAGCGGCTTGCGCCGAAGATCATTGCCGAGGAGCGTCAGATTTACAAAGGCGTCAGCATCAATGTGGACTTCTATTCCGGTTTCGTCTACAATATGCTGAATCTCCCGCCGGAGCTGTTCACGCCGATGTTCGCGATCGGACGTATTTCAGGCTGGAGCGCGCATCTGTTAGAGGAGCTTGCCAACAACGGCAAGATCATCCGTCCCGCCTACAAGGCGATCGGGCCGGATCAGGATTATGTTCCGATGGATCGGCGCTAAAAAAGAACACTGCGTGTTCTTTCGAAGAATCGCTATAGCGATTCTTCTAGGGCTAAAAAGGAAGCAAAGCTTCCTTTCAAAGAAATGCCTTTGGCATTTCTTTCGGATTCATGTTTTTCCAATAGAGAAAAGCCGAAAAAACATTATGTTTTTTCGGCTTTTCGGTACCCGATTTTTTCCGCCTGCTTCAAAAAAGGAATTTTTTCCGGTATTCCGTATCGCTCCGCAATGCCGCACCTGACAAGCCACTCATAATTGATACCAAATCCATGCGGTCTCGTCTCAAACTTGAAATATTCTAAATCGCCGTGCTCCTCCAGATACGCGATGACCGGCTGATAGATCGTCCTCGTATGCCGCTCTAAATACCCTGCGCAATACGTTAATATGCCTTTTACGGTTTCCTCATCCGCATTTCTTCGGAACAGAGGATCATAAATGTTTGCAAAGACTTCCCGATTGTATTTTTTCCCCTGCGCAATCACTTCCCTCTCGGGAATCTGCTGATTCTGAAATATTTCTATTAAAGCGATGTTTTCCGCAATCTGTGGTATGAAATAAACCGCGTTTTCCAGATTTCTTTTCACATATAGATTTTTTTCCGCTTTATTCAAATAATAGACGGCTCCCGAAAACGCCAAAAGCATTTCTTTCTGCCGGTCTGCGCTGCCTATGATAAATGCTTCCTCCAGCAGCTCGTCCAGAATAGGATCTTTTGAAAATAATACCGTGCGTTTGCTGAATGCCTTCCACATAAAATCATCCGCGTGTACCGTGCCGATCCATTCCTTAAACGCCGTCAGCGTAAACACATTCAGCGCAACATACATCCCGTCTTGGAGCAAGGTATGATACCGTTTTCCCTTATATCCGTCATCCAGGATCACTGCGATCTGAATATCCGACCACTCCCAAACCTGATCGTGACTTGCACTTCCCAGCAAATATGCCGCAATGCACAGCTTGCTTTCACATAACGCCGTGCGCATTTCTTTAATCACCCGGCCGCATCGGTCTCTTACGATCTGATCTTCCATTTTCATGCTCCATTCCCTGCGTATTCCCGCAGATAATCCGCCGTTTTCGACACGCCCCCCGCCAGCATCTGAGACGGGGTACCCGTAAATAGGACTTCCCCTCCATATCTTCCGCCGCCCGGTCCCAAGTCGATGAGATAGTCGGCTCCCAGGATCACATCCGGATGATGCTCCACTGTTACAACGGTATTACCGGCTTTCACGATACGCCGCATCACATCCAAAAGCCTGTCGATATCCTTTACATGAAGTCCAATAGAAGGCTCATCAAAAATATAGAGCACCTCCTTCTTATGCCTGCATCGGGTCATCTCTTTTACGAGCTTCATTCTCTGCGCCTCCCCTCCCGAGAGCGTCGAAAACGGCTGCCCAAGCTGCATATACCCCAGACCGAGATCACACACCAGCTTCACCTTTTCCCGGATCTTGGGCTGATCTGCAAAAAAAGCAAGCGCTTCCGCAAAGGTCATGTCCAGCACCTGTTTGATGTTCCTGCCGTGATATTTCACTTCCAGAACTTCCTCCGCATATTGCTGTCCCTTACATTCTTCACAGATCATTTTCGTTTCGCCCAGATAGGGAATATATTGCTCCAGATACCCCTTCCCTTTGCACGCGGGACACCCGCCTTTCGAGTGAAAAGAAAAATAGGCCTTTTGATCCTTCATCTCATGGTCGTCTCCCACGCTCTGCGAAAAAAGCGCCCTGATCCGGTCAAACAGATCCAGATATGTTGCGGGAATGGAGGTGTTTTTTCCGTTCGGCAGCGATTGATCGATCAGGATCATTTGTCTGACGCGTTCGAATCCCTCGATTTTTCTATATTTTCCCGGTACTACACATGCATGCTGCACCTCGGCGCGAAATGCCTGATACAGTACGTCCTGCACGACGGTGCTTTTCCCTGATCCGGATACTCCCGTGAAGCAGGTGAGCCGGTGAAGCGGGATCTCGATGTCCGCATTCTTTAAGTTGTTTGCCTGCACCCCGAAGATTTTGATCGACGCCTCAAACGGCTCCGCTCCTGCTGCCGTGCGCAATCCTGTTCTTCCCAAAAGCTGCTTCCCTATTATGGAATTCGGATTCTCCTTCAGTTGCTTTGGCGTCCCGGCCGCGATCACCCTGCCGCCGTCAATCCCCGCCCCCGGTCCAAGCTCTATCACATGATCCGCCGCTCCTATCATACCGCAGTCATGCTCTATGGTAATTACGGTATTGCCTTTTTCCAAAAGCCTGCGGATGATATTTTGCACCTTTTGATGATCCGTTCCGTGCAGTCCGTCGGTCGGTTCATCGATGATATAAGTGAGTCCGACCAGACCGGAGCCGATCTGATTTACGATTCTCAGTCTCTGATATTCTCCGCCTGACAGCGTATCAATGCGCCGTTCAAATGACAGATACTCCAGTCCGATTTCTTTCATCAATGCCAGCCGTTCCCTGAGTGCATGAAGGATCGGCTCCGATGCTTCATTTCCCTGAATCTGTCCTAAAAACTCCGACAGCTCCGAAAATTCCATCTTCCCAATCTGTGCAAAGCTTTTTCCGTTCAGCGTGATATAATTTTTGATTTTCTTTAATCGGGTACCGCTGCAGGAGGTACATTCGATCTCATGCATATAGTTTTTGAAAAAGGTTTCCTGCGCAGGCGTTGGCGTTTCCGGCGCGTTCTGCATCTCCCGGTATAATTCCTCAATCCGCCTGAGGATTCCCTGAAAGCGAACCGCTTTTCCTTCCTTCGCCAAATAATTCGGCAATACCTTGTCATATCCTTCCGGTCTTTGCAGGAGAAAGGTCTCCTCCCCCGAGCCGTACATGATCAAGTTCTTTGCCTCCTCCGACAGCTGTTCATACGGCTCATCGAAAGAAAAATGATAATGGCATGCCAGACTGTACAGGCTCATGTAGGAATAGGGATGACTCATGGAGTACACATCAGGGAAAAAAGGACCCTGACGCAGGGTCTTCCTTGCGTCCCTGATGACTTTTGCCGGGTGCACGATCTTTTGGATTCCGCTGCCCATGCATTCCTGACAGGCGCAGGATACATCATTATAGGAAAAATCGGCTGCCTCCATCGTCATTGCGATAACGTGATGTTCCTGACACCCGTGCTTTTGATAAAAGCTTCGGATTCCCCCCGCATCTTCCCCGCTCAATTCTATCGAAATGTATTTGCCGCCATGCCCGCCCGCACTTTTCAGGCAGTTGACATCGCTTTTTTTCAGTCTGCCGTTTACTTGAAACCGGCCTTCCACGACCAGGATGCATTCCACGTTCTCATCCATCTGGATCAGATCGCGCAGGTTCATCCGCTCCCCGTTCACTTCAATGACCCGATATCCCCTCCGGCGCAGCGCCTCCATCTGCTGTCCGCGATCGCTTTGTCCGCTAAAAAAATAAGGGAACCGCACTTCTACGATGGTATGCGGCTCCAATGCTTCCAAATCTTTTACCAGAGCGGATAAGCCGCACGGAGAAAAGCTCCTGTCGCAGCAAAGGCATCTGCATTGTCCCAGCAGCGCCATCAGATTTCTCATGTACGAGCCGATACTTGTATAAGTGCCGATCGTGGATCTCGGATTATGATTGGGTTTTATTTGTCTGAGGCTGATGACAGTGGAAAGTCCCTCAATGCTTCCTGCCTTCGGCTGTCTCATCTTCCTGAGAAACAGGCTGTCACGCTCGGACATGCAATCCAGCAATTTCCGCTGTGCCGTCGCATAGATCACATCATATGCCAGCGTGGATTTCCCGGAACCGCTTACACCGGCAATAACGGTATGTTTTCCGTAGGGAATTTCCACATCGATCTGCTTCAGGTTATTCTCACTAACCTGCGTCAATCTCATCGCATCCGGCATCATAGGTAACAACCTCCTCTATTGACTGGGCTTGCGTTTTGAAGTCACATGTTTCATCATTGCCAGTGCCTCTGCATCTGCTTTTTGTGCGCACTCGATCAGCTCACATGTTTTTTTTCTGATATCGGGGTCGATAAACGCCTTGAGCATTCCGTCCGTATCCGCCTCTTCTCCATACAGCGCCCGCATCGTATCGACCGCTTTCACACACCGGTTAAACTTCTTTCCGATTTTCCGGTACTCCTCGCCATGCTCCGCGGAACGCTTCGCCTGTTCCTGAAAAAAGGCCGCCGCGCATCTGCGACCGTCTGTCAGGCAGTTCATCGCGTCATTATGGCATAGTAGTTTTTCGTATAAGAAAGCATAATTTTCTTCCGCCGAGCCGCCATGCTCTTTTTGTAATGCTTTTTTCCATGCGTCATACGCCCATATGCCTTTCGCGTAACAATGATCCGATCTTCCGTCCAGAGCCGCTATGGCATTCTCCATGATCTGTCCTGTCGTAAGCTTTTCTTTCACGGCCGCGCCCATACACATGACCGCCTGCGTATCGGTATTATGCCACCAATCCCGGCTGATAAAATAGCCGCTTTCATCCGTCTCCATACTTGCCGCAAATTCCGGATCATCTTGGAAAAAATTCCACCCCAGCAGCGTTTCCCCCGCATCCCGATACCCCGTGATCACGCACGGCTCCGGCGGTCCTATCACCCCCAAAGCGATACAGGGATACCCCTCATCAATATGCTTTCTGATAAAGGAAATAAATTCTTTTTTTGTCGAATGCTTTTTTCGTTCCAAAAAAGAAAATTCTCTCCCAAGCGCTTCCGCCCCCAGCCGGTACACATCATTTGTTTCCTGTAAAGCGTGAAAGATGTCCACATTGCTTAAATCCCAGAAATCATTGTTCCACACCAGCCGAAACGCTGCCGTGCTCGTTGCCATGATAAAATGATAAGCCACGTTTTCACCCAAATATTCCGAACACACCTTTAGGCAGATCGGGTACGGCGTACTCCCTCCGTATACCCCGTATGCCGCCTTCGGCACACCGTATAAGATCGCGCTGTCGTCTTTGTGAAGTGCCCTTTTTGTATAAACATTCTGTTCCTTTAATATCCCAATACCGTATACCCCTGCGGCTAGTTCTTCTTTTCCGACAATGAGCTTTTGTTCCCTGAACGCGCTCGGCGTCATTCCGGTCAGATTTTGAAATGCTCTCGTGTAGGTTTCCGGATTTGAAAAGCCATACGCATATGCAATTTCAAGAATGGTTTTATCCGTGTTGATCAATTCGATCGCCGAACATTTGACCTTTCTCATTCTGACATATTTTGCGAGAGAATATCCCGTGTCCTGCCGAAAAAAATCTCTGATATGCGCCGTCGAAAAACCGATCCGTCTTTCCAATTCCTCATAATTGATCTTTGCATCTTTGATGTGGGCTTCAATGTAACAGATGATCGCCTTCGTATGCACCGGATAACTCATGACGACTCCTTTCTCAGGGGATCATTTTCTATGCGGAGCTCTGATCTACTTTGTTATTGTAACCAATATTTTGGATGCTGTCTTGACTTTTTTGAGGAATCTTACACAGCGGTACATGGTAAAATCTTTGCTCTGTACGCCAAAATGAAAAAAAGAGGCTGCCACACTACTTGCAACAGCCCCTTTTATCGTATCACCTATATTGACTTTTCAATCAAATCCCCCGCTGCAAAATAGCAGGTATTTGACCTCCGCAGAAATAACTGTTTTATTATTTCTCAGGTCCTGCAGAAACTAATGCTTTTCCAGCATCGTTGCCTTCATATTTCGCAAAGTTCTTAACAAATCTGTCTGCTAAGTCTTTTGCCTTGGTTTCCCATTCGGAAACATCTGCATAAGTATCGCGCGGGTCAAGAATTGCAGGATCAACACCCGGAAGCTCAGTAGGAACTTCAAAGTTGAAGATCGGAATCTTCTTTGTCGGAGCATTGTTGATGTCGCCATTTAAGATTCCATCAATGATTCCACGGGTATCCTTAATGGAAATTCTCTTTCCAGTTCCGTTCCAGCCTGTGTTTACGAGATAAGCTTTTGCACCGCTCTTTTCCATTCTCTTAACTAATTCTTCTGCATACTTGGTCGGATGAAGCTCTAAGAATGCCTGTCCGAAACAAGCGGAGAAGGTCGGTGTAGGCTCGGTAATTCCACGCTCTGTACCAGCTAACTTAGCGGTAAATCCGGAAAGGAAGTAGTACTGGGTCTGCTCCGGTGTCAGAATAGATACAGGTGGCAGTACTCCAAATGCATCTGCGGATAAGAAGATTACGTTCTTAGCAGCAGGAGCAGCAGATACCGGTTTCACAATATTGTCAATGTGATTAATCGGGTAAGATACACGGGTATTCTCCGTTACACTCTTATCGTCAAAGTCAATCTTTCCGTTCGCATCCAAAGTAACGTTCTCAAGAAGCGCATTACGCTTGATCGCATTGTAGATATCCGGCTCGGAATCCTTGTCCAGATTGATAACCTTTGCATAGCATCCGCCCTCAAAGTTAAATACGCCGTTATCATCCCAGCCGTGCTCGTCGTCACCGATGAGAAGACGCTTCGGGTCAGTGGAAAGGGTTGTCTTACCAGTTCCGGAAAGTCCGAAGAAGATAGCTGTGTTTTCGCCATTCATGTCTGTATTTGCGGAACAGTGCATAGAAGCAATACCCTTAAGCGGCAGATAGTAGTTCATCATGGAGAACATACCCTTCTTCATTTCTCCGCCATACCATGTATTAATGATAACCTGCTCGCGGCTGGTGATATTGAAAGCAACACAGGTTTCGGAGTTAAGACCTAACTCTTTATAATTGTCCACCTTTGCCTTAGAAGCGTTATAAACAACGAAATCCGGCTCGAAATCAACCAGCTCTGCATCGGAAGGTTGAATGAACATATTCTTAATGAAATGTGCCTGCCATGCAACTTCAACGATGAAACGTACTGCCATACGGGTGTCTTTATTTGCACCGCAGAATGCATCTACTACGAAGAGACGTTTGTCGCAAAGCTCTTTCTTAGCGATTTCCTTAACGGTAGCCCAAACATCTTCAGACATAGGATGATTGTCGTTCTTGTACTCATCGGAAGTCCACCATACCGTATCTTTGGAATTATCATCCATAACGATATACTTGTCTTTAGGCGAACGACCTGTATAAATACCAGTCATTACGTTGACTGCGCCAAGCTCGCTTTCCTGACCGACTTCAAAGCCTTCCAGACCTGCTTTTGTCTCTTCCTCGAATAACATTTCGTAAGAAGGGTTGTGCACGATTTCTTTGACACCGGTAATGCCATACTTGCTTAAATCAATTGCCATTTTTTTAACCTCTCTTCTTTTATATTATAGTTGATATATAGAACCCATTATCAGGCTATATATATTTAAAATATACCATATTCAGGAAAATAAGTAAATACAAACACGAAAATCAATTTTTTTTGTATATTTTAGCATTGTTAGTTAGGTGCATAATGAATGATACCAAAAAATCGCTGAAGTCGCACGACCTCAGCGATTTTATTTAGGGGTGCTTTTTACAGCCCCTTTCAATTATTATTTTCCCCGGTTTACATGAGTCCGAGAATTTCCGTAACGACCGCCTTCATCTCTTCTTTTTCGCAGACTCTGTCATGTCTGACCGGCGCGGTACGGATTTCCTCGATCGCCTCCGGTATCTTCACACCGCCAAGCTCCGATAAGGTATCCGCTAACGCAAGATCCTCCTGCGCAGCATATTTCTCATCAATTGCCCGCATCACGTCTTTCGTAAACTTAAACGGACTGGCCGTGGATGCGATCACTGTCTTTGTCCGATCGTTCGTCTCCGCCTTATATTTCTCATATACCTTCGCGGCAACCGCCGTGTGGGTATCAATGATATAACCCGTCTTTTGATACAGCGAGGAGATCATCTGCGCCGTCTCTTCCTCGGACGCATAATTGCCATAGAAATCCGCAAGCTGCTCCTCCATTTCGGATGTCAGCTGATAGCTTCCTTTTTCGGATAACTGTTTCATCAGCGCCGCGTTTTTGTCCGCATCCTCGCCCGCAATGCGGTAGATCAGCCGCTCTAAATTGCTGGAGATCAAAATATCCATGGACGGGGAGCTTGTCAGCACAAACTCACGGTTTTTGTCATAGGTCCCCGTTTTGAAGAAATCATATAACACTTTGTTCTCATTGGACGCGCAAATCAGCTTTGCGATCGGCAGTCCCATATTCTTCGCATAAAATGCCGCTAAGATATTTCCGAAATTGCCCGTCGGAACGACCACATTGACCGGCTCGCCCTCTTTTACAGCTCCCTGCGCATAAAGTCTGGCGTACGCATAGACATAGTACACGATCTGCGGAACCAGTCTTCCGATATTGATCGAATTTGCCGACGAGAACTGAAATCCTTTCTCATCCATCAGCGCCGCAAGCTCCTTATCCGAAAAGAGCGTCTTCACGCCGGTCTGCGCGTCATCAAAATTGCCGTGAATACCGACAACGTAGGTGTTATCACCCTTCTGCGTCACCATCTGCTTTTCCTGCACGGGACTGACGCCGTTCTTCGGATAAAACACAATGATCCTCGTGCCCTTAACGTCAGCAAAGCCCGCAAGCGCCGCTTTTCCGGTATCGCCCGAGGTCGCGGTCAGAATCACGATCTCATTTGTGACCTGATTTTTTCTTGCGGCAGTCAGCATGAAATGCGGCAGGATGGAAAGCGCCATATCCTTAAACGCGATGGTCTTTCCGTGGAACAGCTCTAAATAATATGCGCCGTCCGCTTCCTTTAACGGAGCGATCTGCTCCGTATCAAATTTGGAATCGTAGGCACTGGCAATGCAGTTTTTTAACTCCTCCTCGGTAAAGTCCGTCAAAAACAGCTTCATTACCTCATAGGCAGTCTCCTGATAGTTCATGCCGGACAGCTGATCCATTGTCAATGTAAACTTCGGAATCCGCTCCGGGACAAACAGCCCGCCGTCCTTTGCAAGCCCTTTCAAAATCGCCATCGACGCCGTCACCGGCTCGGATTTGCCTCTTGTACTTCTGTATAAAACTTCCATTCCGTTTCTCCTATTCTTTCCTCACCATAACAGGAATCATCATCGTGAAATCCATGCCTAGTGTAGCACAAAAGAGAGTCCGGCACAATGTTCTATTTTCAAAAAAGTATCAGGATGTGAAAAACTCATGTCCTCCGTAGCTGAATAATTTCGTCAGGCATTCATCGAACCAGCGCATCTGACTGCTCCCCGCATAGCGCCGCGCCGCAAAAAACAACGCGCCCTCAGAATAGTCCTCGCCTGCCAGCGCCCGGTTGACCGCCTCCCTGGTATCCTCCGTTACGACTACCTTATAATAGCTTCCGCTCGCAACCGGAGAAAACTGTGCCTTTCCGCCTGCCTGCTGAAATACGACGTCATACACACTGTTCGGAAAACGTTCGTCCACCACGCGGTTCAATACGACATTGGCGACAAGAATCTTTCCCTTTGTATCCTCATTTCCCGCCTCCGCCTGCACAATGCGAAGGAGCGCCTCGTAATCCTCCTCCGACACGACAATGCCCCAGCCCCCGGTCTGCACATCCGCGCCGTCCTCCAACTCCAGCGCTGTCTCTGTGTGCTCTTCTGCGGGTTCTGCTGCAACTGTATCCGCATTTGCCTGCGGCTGTACCCCCGTGTCCTCACCGGCCTGTCCCGCTGCGCCCGTATCCGCATTTGCCTGCGGCTGTACCTCCGTGTCCTCTCCGGCCTGTTCTGCTGCGCTTACACCTCCTTCGGTTTGTTCTCCTTCCTCCGCCCCGGCAATCGGATTGTCAGTCGTTCCTGCTTCCATTCCGGCATTCCCATCTGACCGCAGCATTCTGCCGCCGTCATGTTCTTCCTCAAACGCAAGCAGCTCCATCTCTATCACACGCTGTTCTGACGCCGTATAAGGAACATAACGCTTGTCCGCTTGGGCAGTCCATGCAATCCCCGTTCCTTCACTCCAAAACTCTCCGGTCTGACAGCATGACAAGCCATAGGTTACGCCGCCGCACACGCCGAGCACCATCACGCTCAGCAGAAAATAAATCACATATTTTTGTTCTGTCCATCTTTTATTCATACTTAAATTGTATTCTGCCTGTCCAAATGATATACTAAAAAAAATGTTTTTTTCACAAAGGAGCAAAAAATGTCCACAAGGAAAGGCGTTTTTCCAGCAAAAAAAAAGGACGGAAGCATCTATTATCGCGCTTCCGTCACCCATCATCAAAAGCATATTTCGCTTGGGAGTTTTGAAACAGAACAGTCCGCGGGCGACGCATACTGCGAAGCGCGCGCCCTGCTGACCACTCCTTCTCTTTGTTTTTGCACGGATCACCAGCCCCGCGCTCTCTCATTTGAAAAGTATGTCACGCTCATGAATTTCCGTGACAATCATTATTATTTCGGCAATCCGATCTATGCCTATCCGCGCTATTTTCTGTATTTCTGGTCGCGCGAGATCGTATTCAAATTCGATACGGACGATCTGTTTTACTACGCCTCCCACAAGATCATGAAACGCGGCGGGCATTATTTTGTCGCCGATTACGGCATGCAGGTGAGCTTATGCAGCCGCTATGGCATCAGGCCCTACGCCGTCGCAGGGCGCGACTACCGCTTTATCAACGGGGACCCCTATGATTTCCGCTATGAGAATATCCATATCATCAACCGCTATCACGGCGTACGGCTCATCCAAAAATCGGGACACGCCATGTATCGGGCGGTGATCCATATCCGCAGCAATTATGTCATCGGCGTTTTCCGCACGGAAACCGAAGCCGCCATCGCGTATAATAAAGCGGCTGATATTCTCACCGAAAACGGTTTTACACGTAATTTTATACAGAATTATATTGATAATGTCACTCCCGCAGAATACGCCGCGATTTATGAGTCCATTGTGATTCCCGAAAAGCTGGAGCGTCTCACTCCGCTCCCATCATGATCTCCTTGATGGAAATGCGTCTCATTTTTTCAGAATAACCATACATTAAAATTTCATATAAAACGGCAAAGCAAACGAGCGAAAGGAGCATCCGCGGCACCGAAAACTGATAGGCAGGCATGCCGTCCATATCCCGAAATACAATATCGACCATGATGCGCAGCAGTCCGTACTGATACACCGTGCCCACCGCGAAACCGATATACGCCGCGGGACGGTATACACCGAGCAGCGCCTGACAGCACTCCCGTTGGGAATAGCCGAACGCGCGCATCATCGCGATCGTTTTCACATTGCCGCGCACAACGGTCGTCACCGCCAAAAACAGCGTCGTTACCGCTAAGACAAGCCCGATCACCATGATCATGGCTCCCATCATTTCGCTTGCCAGCTCCTTCATGCTGAATGACATTTGCGTCATTGCCGAAAAGCAAAAGGAAGAAAACACCATAAAGAATAACAGGATTTTCTTTTCCCACAGGGTGGTACGTTTTAACTCACGCAGGAAGCGATCCTGTTCTTTTCCGGTAACGGTTCTGTGCGCTTTCCCATCCGGCATACTGTCCTCTTTCAGCAGGCGAAGCGGCGGCACCTTCAGACGGATGCGCGCATACACGATGGCGAGCGCCGAAAAAAACACCGTCGGCAGAAGCGCCGTCCACAAAATGAGCATCGGATGATAACGCACGACAAGATCGGGCAAAAAACCATCTTTATTCTGCACGCGGTAGAGCGCGGGCATCATCAGATACGCGGTCACAACGCCAAGCCCCGCCCCTGTCAAAACACTGCTTCCGAATACCCAAAAGCTTCCTGCGATGCGCCAGTTTCCATAGCCGAGCGCTTTTAAAATGCCCAGTTCTTTTTTATGAGTGTCAATATAATGCTTAATATAAAAACACAGCGTAACGACTGACGTCAGAAGCAGACAGCCTCCCGTGATCAGGCAGACGATCACCGACGTCGCCTTCTGTGCCTTATATACGATCATTTCCTGTTCCGTCGTAAGAAGATCCGCGATCGTCAAAAGATCCATTCTGTAATTCAGAAACAGCGTACAGACAAGGACAGCGCAATAAACAATCACCGAGATTCCAACCAGCTTTACCGCATCTTTCATTCCTACGATCATACGCTCACCATCCGATCTCATAGGCGCTTTTTACCGCCTCATTGGTGCGGATCTCCGCAATCTGTCCGCTGTTCATCACAACGACCCTGTGCGCCATCTCCGCGATGTTCTGGTTATGTGTCACCATCACGATCGTAAAGCCGTAGGCTTCATACAGACGGCAGATATAATCCAGCGCGCTCCTGCCGGTCTGCTCATCAAGCGCCCCTGTCGGCTCATCCAGAAAGAGCACGTTCGGCTTTTTTGCAAGCGCCCTTGCGATCGACACTCTCTGCTGCTCGCCGCCCGACAACTGGTTCGGATATTTGTTTCGTTTTTCCTTTAACCCGACCGCCTCGATCATTTCGGCATACGCCGCATTATCCGCCAGGTCAGCGCCCATTTTTACATTTTTTTCCACGTTCATATTCGGCAGCAGATAATATTGCTGAAAAATAAATCCGACATTCTCTTTCCGAAATGTTGTCAATTGATCATCGGAAAGCTGTGTGATGTCCCGCCCGTCATAACAGATGCTCCCCCCATCGGGCTTTTCCAATCCCGACATAACATGTAAAAGCGTCGATTTCCCGGAACCGGACGCACCTAATATCACCACAAAATCATGCTCCTCAATGGTAAGATTGATTCCTCTTAACACCTGCGTGCGGCTTTCCCCGCTTCCGTACGTTTTTGTGATATTCTGCAATTCAATCATTTTTTTCCTCTCCTTTATGACGTTGCATTCCTTTTATTTCCTTGAGCAGACCGGTAAAGATTTCCGTCATCATACCGCCGATCTGCTCCAGCGTAAAACAGCACATTCCTGTCGCAAAAAGCGTCGCGATCCCATGCGTATAAATCCACAAATGCTGATAAAGCCTCTGTGCCTGCGCATCGGAAAGCCCGTATCCGTCCACGATGGACAGCAAAATGTCCTCATAGTTCTCGTCGATCACCGGAAGAATGCCTTTGATATTCGGTTGTTTTTCCTGCTCTTTCATAAATAGCAATCCAAACAATTTCGGCTCTTCCACGGCAAACCGGATATATTGTTCTCCCACACCCTTAAACCGGGGGCCGTCCGTTTTCGATAAGCCCTTACTGACATAGCGGTTATAGCATGCCCTTGCCGCTTTCCGCACCTCATCCTGTACCTCCTCCATACTCTGGAACACGGTAAAGATCGGGCGCGGCGAACTGCCGAGCCGCTTAGCAAGCGCCCTTGCGGTCAGCGCAGAGGAGCCCTCCTCCTTCACAAGGTTCAGCGCGGCTTCAATGATCTCTTCTCTTTCAAACTTTGCCTTGGGCGGCATGATACTCCTCCTTTTTGCACCAATTGGACAGTCTGCGTTTTCAAAATGCATCACACTCGAGTATTTGCGAAACATGTTTTTAATCTAAAACATTCGTTCTGCAACATTTGTTTTAGATTGTAGCATAAAAAATAACACGGTTCAAGTGTTATTTTTTATGCTGCGGGACGGTGATTACATTTTCATGTTTTTGATTCGCCAATACTCTATTCCGTTTCTGCCTAAAAGCCGTTCACTGACCATGTCACGGCGGATGGTACAGAAATCATCATAGAAATCGGCAATGATAATGTTTACTTCCCGCTCGGAATACATCCTGTCAAAGTCAAATGCCTCGGCGATCACTTCTAAGACAATGCGTTCCTTTTTGAGCTGGGTGGGAATGGATTTTAATTTTCCATATTCAAAAAAGGCATCTATGACCCTTTGCCGATAATCTGCATCCCGTCTGGCCTGTTTTTGTGCCTCGTCAGATTCCTGCTGCAGTATTTCCAATATGCTGGTCTGAAATATTTCTTTGTTCAAAGAATACATCATATAATACTGATTTTTGTATGCGGTCACAGCGCCGGCGTCTGATAGCTTTTTCAGATGGAAGGAAATGGTAGGCGCGGTCAAGCCCAATCGCTCTGCCAATCTCTCAACATACATATCCTCAGCGGCAAGGGATTTTAAGATTTGCAGCCGCGACTTATCTGCCAGACACTTAAATAAGCGGATTGCTTCTGCTTCGGTCATATCGTATCCTCCCAAATTTGCATGCACATATCCTTTATTTCCCGGACGGTGTCGAGCTTTATGCTTTCAATGTGCATTTTTTCAACATCTCCATGCTGTTTGGCCTTTTCATAGGAAGTCACCCAGCTTGTCGGGATCTGCTCCGCTTTTTGTAAGAAAAAACGTTTCTTCTCTAAATCATCCTCTCCGCAGACCCTTTCCGCAACAGAAAGAATCGTTTTGAAAATCTCATAGATGTTTGCGCGGATTTTTTCATCATTTCCTTCATCTCTGCGTTCATCCCCTGCAAGCAGCTTGCTGCGCTGTTTACAGGCTGCGATCTGTGCATCCAGGTAGGACTCAAATTTTTGTTGCTGTTCATTCATATCGTTGCCCTCCGGTTATAAGACGATCGTGCCATGGCCGACAAAATCGATGTGATCCGAAGCCCCGTTCTTACCGCCGAACATATGATTTGCGCCAACTGCAATGTGAAAGGTGCCGCACATTTTTTCATCCAAAACAGGATAACCGCACAGATCCGTCACATTGGGGTTCATGCCAAAGCCAAGCTCGCAAACAACGCTGTTTTCCTGTGGCTGCTTCTCAAAATAGGTCATGACCTCAGGCTGATCACTATGGATGATCCGCCCATCCTTGATATGCAGCAGAACATGCTCATATTTCGCGTCGTCAAGGTAGAATGTTTCAAAATAAACCGTCCCCTGCGTTTTATCCTCGACCGGAGCAATGTAAATCTCGCCGCACGGAAGATCGCCATCCCCTGCGTCAATATGCCAAACCCGATCGGTCAGCTCAAAGGAAAGTTCGCAATCCTCCCCCGTGCGGAGCAACACTTTGCCCGCTCCCTCAAAACGGTCTTTTTCGCGCTTGCAGGCCTCATAAACAGCAGTGTAATCAACATCATAGGCTCTCTCCATGCGCTGAATATAATCCTGCGGGTCGAGACCGGATTCTTCTGCATTTGCCGCGGTGGGGATTCTGATTTGCGTAAAGCGTTTACAGTTCATGAGCTTTGAAAAGAGCTGCGCCATATACTTTCGGTATAGCGCAAACTTGTCCTCATCCATTTCATATCCAAGAATCACAGGACGATAAGCGAAAACATCCAGCACCGCATCAAACGTAGTGAACAAATCAAAATATTGCTCTCCAAAGCAGCTTTCTTTTGCTGCAAGGAAGATATCCCGATTTACAGAACGGGATTGCTGCAGAAAAATGGGCGTCGCTCCCAACTCCGCCACGGCTATTATAAAGTTGTTTGCAATCTCCTTGTCCGTATCCTCTCCCCAAAAATGAATGAGGATCATTTCGCCAGCAGATATGCCGCTGGCTTTCACAATTTTAGATATCATTTTTCTGTCCATCGTATATCAAACCTCCATTCTGATTTTGATTATACTATTATATCATCATATTTTCAATATTTAATTTTATATTTATCAAATTAAATATTATCAATACATATGTTAAAGGGGATCGCGTGATTTTTTCTTTATATAAACAAGATATCAACTCTCTAATATCAAAAAAATAAGAGGGGTTCGGCGTTTATGCTCTTTCCCCTCTTAATGCGTTACAATATTTCCTTCCTACAGCTCCCGCTGCGCAACGATGACGGTGTATCCGTCCGTATCATATGTAATGCCCGTTTCGACAAACAAATTTTTGCGCCAAAACGCTTCGCTTTGCGGATTGCCCTTTACCCAACCGAGTCTAACCGCTTTATACTGTTGTGTGCAGAGATACGTGCAAAATTCACTAATGATCGCTGTTCCAACACCTTTTCGCTGCACGGATACATCCGTCATAAAAAAACCGATAAATGCTGTCCGGGCATCAGGATAACCGTCAATCAAATCCATCACCGCGATCAGCCTGTCCCCATCAAACCAGCCAATGTAATACTTATCCTCCATGCACTTTTTGGGGGGCAGAGCCTGCATATCTCTGCGGATACTGTCCCTTGTCACAAACGGCGGGCAGTATTCATAATAGAGACGGTTTTGTTTGCAGAGTGCAAAAATGATCTCCACATCTTCTTCCGTAAGCCTCCTGATATGATATTGATCAGAAAAATTTGTTACCAGCATGATACCCCCGTAACCGTTAATGCGGCATCCGACTCTAGGATAAAACCGATATTCCCCTGCGCCGCTCCTGCATCTATGGCAGCATTATAGGACTCCGGCGTGATCGTCAGACTGCCTCCGCTTGCCGAAAAGCTACCACACCAAGACTGGCTGACGCTCATANGATGGTCAAACGNNATCTCGCATGTCCATCCNTTCACTTTNGCGCCCGANGNATTCGTCAATTCCAGNGTATACTGNTAATAATGCTTTCCGTCCGTTTCCCATGAATTTGACAGCGANACGGATGCCTGCAGGGAACCNGACGCATCACTTGTCACACNCTGCGGCGNACTACTGCCGTTGCTGCTGTTTTCTGTCCCGCCATTCGACGCGTTCCCGCTTCCNCCATTTGATGNCGTCCCGTTNCCANCATTTTGTGAAGCCGCATTTCCGCCGCTGNTCCCAATGATCGTATGGTCTGCGCCCATCATGTCCACAAACCATTTCCCGCTCTCGCTCAGTTCTTCATACGTCCATCCGCTTGTCACCGTCGTGGATGAGCGGAGAAGCGCCGAAGTTTCCGATTTATTTGACAAATTCCAAACACAATAGCTGACACCGTTTTCATCCATTGTGCTGACCCATTTATCTGCCTCCGCAGCATTGATCGCACCGTTTCCCGATGCATCGCAGATACCGAATTCAGAAACAAATACCGGCAGTCCCGCTCCAATGGCATTCACCATTTTCTGGCGCAGGCTGTCCCTNTGCGTATCGGCATAAAAATGCAGCGTATACATGATGTTCTCATAACCCGTGATGGGATTCGCCGCCGCCTGATCCACATCCTGCGACCATGTCGGCGTNCCGACAATGATAATNGCGTCCTCATCCTGCTGCCGGATGACCGGAATGACCTGCTCNGCATAGGTNTTAATGCGCTGCCACGACACACCGCCGTTCGGCTCATTGCAAATCTCATAGATCACATTCCCGTNCGANGCATANCGCTCTGCGGTTTCCCNGAAAAANGCAATCGCCTGATCGATATANGTNTTCGGATCGCGNTCATTTAACACATGCCAGTCCACGATCACATACATGCCAAGCTCCGTCGCCGCATCCACACTGTCATAGACCAGCTGCTTTAAANTGTTCCGGTTATTCTCATCNCCNACNCAGTAGCCNCCGTATTCCGCCGTATACATGGCAAGNCGCACCACATTGACGCCCCACTCATCACGCATGGTACGAAATGCCGCCTGATTCGCATACTGCGGAAACCAGGAAAGCCCGTGNGTGCTGACGCCGCGCAGCTGNTANGGCNCTCCGTATGTATCCACAAGCTGCGTACCGTTTACNGAAAGCGCCCCNTGNGCACCGTACGGNGTNNTTNCCGCCGCCTGNGGNTGCGGCGCNGCNGCCNTACCGNTCCCCTGCGCTGTCTCATCGTTTTGTNCGCTCTGCGNATTTTCCGTTTCCCATTCCTGCCCGTCCTGTGCGGTCTGCGCCTCCGCATTCTGTCCGTTTCGTGTGCCTTCTGCTCCCGGGCTGTCTTCATCCTGCGGATCGCCACTTTCAAAATCCGGTCCGCTTTGTTCGTCTTCGGCTGTCCCTGTATCATTCTGCGCGTCCTGCACAACATTTCCGGTCGGGATTTCCTCCGCCTGCGCGTCCAAGGACGAAGCATCTGNGTCCGCGCCGGTCTGTTCTTTTTTCNCGCACGCAGACAAAAGAAGAAGCAGNACAAATATCCATANCAGCCTGCCNCANATTGTTTTTGAAACCGTCCTCTTTTTCATCTTGATCCCCCGACATATNGCCNTATTTCAAAAATCCGCTGATGATCTGTTCCTCCGCTTCCTCCTGCGTCAATCCGAGCGTCATCAGCTTGATAAGCTGCTCTCCTGCAATCTTACCGATCGCCGCCTCATGAATNAGCGCGGCATCCACATGATTTGCCGTCAGTGCGGGAAGCGCCGTCACCGATGCCGCATCCATAATGATCGCATCGCACTCCGTATGCCCCGAGCANGACGCATTGCCGACAATATTTGCATGAAACTCCTGCTTTGACTGCTCCTTTGCCACNGAACGNGACACNACATCCGCNGTNGAACCTGTNACCGTTNANNTCCACNNCAAAATCACTTCTTGCATATTGCGTTCCATGTGTCATCAGCTTTTCTCTCACGACAAGGGACGCCTCCTGTGCCAGAGAAGCCCCGGTTTTGCGCTGTGTGGAGTCGATGCCTTTGATCTGCACCATCTCAAGCTCCATATGAGCGCCCTCTTCCAATGAGATCTCCGTCGTCGGATTCATGATGCGCTCTCCGGTTCCGTCCCCCTGTCCGTAATGCTTTTCCACATAACGCACCTTTGCATTCCTGCCCACAAAAAAACGATGGATTCCGCTGTGCTCCGAAGCGTCTTTTCCTCCGTTATGAATGCCGCAGCCCGCCACGATCGTAATATCACANTCCTCTCCGATGTAAAAATCATTATATACGGTTTCCTTGATGCCGCTTTCNCTNANCAGCACCGGAATATGCACACTCTCATTTTTGGTNCCCGGTTTNATGATNATNTCNATNCCGGGCTGNTCTTCCTTTGTGACNATATCAATATNTGCCGTTGTGTTACGTCCGGCAAGGGAACCGTTTGCCCGGATATTATAGGCNCCCGCCGGCACCTCATGCAGATCCGCGACCTGCGCTAACAGCGTCTTCTGTATCTCNTCCATGNTCCGTTTCACTCCTTTCCGTGACATCACTCNGATTTCCGTTCCCTGCCCGCCTCTTTTTGNTCCAATACCTGACAGTTGGTTGCCGCGTTCGGCGTATTTAGNAGCTTCGGCAGAATTTCTTCCCGTCTGCCGCTCTGCATNACNTGCCCGCCCGCGATCACAACNATCTCATCCGCNATATTTAAGATACGCTCCTGATGAGAAATAATAATGATATTNCCGTTTATTTTTTCATACATCCGNTCAAATACCTGAATGAGATTCTGAAAACTCCAAAGATCGATGCCCGCCTCCGGTTCATCAAACACGGAAAGCTCGGTCTGGCGCGCCATGATCATCGCGATCTCAATTCTTTTGCACTCTCCGCCGGAAAGGGAGGCGTTAACCTCGCGGGAAATATAATCTCGCGCGCATAATCCGACCTCGGATAAAAAACCGCATGCCTCCGCTGTCGAGAGCTTTTTTCCTGCGGCAAGCGTGATCAGGTCCTTGACCGTGATCCCCTTAAACCGCACAGGCTGCTGGAACGCATAGCTGATGCCCGCCTTCGCCCTGTCTGTGATCGACATCCCCGTAATATCCTCTCCGTTAAAAAGAATCGTTCCCTCTGTCGGCGTGATGATGCCCGCGATCAGTTTTGCCAGCGTGGATTTTCCGCCGCCGTTCGGTCCCGTGATTGCGGTAAACCGCTTATCAAATACAAAATTGATATGGCTCAATATTTCTTTGTTGCCCCCCTTGTCACCTTCCACCTCATAGGAGACATTTCTTAATTCCAGCATCTATGTGTACTCCTTCCAACATCGTTTCCCTATATGAATGACTGCTTCATTTGCTGCCATAATCCTGAAAACTGATACAAAGCTCGGCGTCACCCGCAATTCCTTCGATCTCCTCCCGCCGCGAATAGCTCCACATCGTATAGCTGTACGGATAGTCCGGCAGATCACCGCTCTCGCGCAGCCATATCGCCACCTCTGAGAGCTTCGTTAAATCAAGATCCAGAATGAGATTTTCTTTATTGGCNCCAATCATCGGAAGATAACCTGCTTCGGCAATTGTTCTGCAGAACGCTAAAGCCAGCTCGGTGCGCTCCGTTTTTGTCAGTCTCGCGGAACGCTCCGCATCCATGCCCGGCACAAACGCGATCGGATAAGAAACCGGATGCTCCTTTACCGCTTCGATCACCATCTGCGCTTCCTCTATGACTTCCTCCTCGGTCGTCGCCTCACTGAAAAACCATATTCCCACATCGAGCCCCGCATCGGACGCATCTTTCATGTTCTGCCCAAAGGTTGTGTCCACCTGAAGCTCACCGCTCTCCACGTCGCGCAGTCCCATGCGCAGCATCACAAATTCAATGCCTGCCCGTTTCAGCTTTATATAGTCCACATAATTCTGATCGGCACTGACCGTCGCACCCGCATAAGATATCTTATGATCTTCCTCGTAATAGCTCATGATCGGGCGCTGGTAGGAAAAGCCCGACAGGTCGTAAGTATTTTTTTTGATAAGCGAACTGATGAGTACCCACTCCTGCGTCCCGTCCGCATACGTGATCTTCGTATGGTAACCGTCCGTCGTCGCATCGCGCTGCGGCGCAGGCGCCGCGCTCGGCGTCACCCTTAAAATCTCGACATAATCCTCATCCCATATATCAAGCTGGTCTGACGTCCGGGTATCCCCGCTTAATGTCACGCCGCCTTCCGGCTGCTCCGGTGCAAGAGGCGCATTCGTATCCTCTCCCGAATCCACGATTTTATTCGGCGCCTGCGCCCATGTCCCCCGCGTGGGCGTTGTATCCTTTTTATTTATGACAAGCACCGTCACAAGAATGGCCGCCATGACCAAGCCCATAAACATCGCCATGCGTGCAAGCGAAGCCTGATTGTTTCGATCGTCAAAGTCTCGCAATTGTACTTTTCTCCTTCTTCTGCTATGATGATAATGATACCTGCTATTTCTATTATAACAGAGGTTTTCGTATGAGACAATCTACCAGAGAATGGATTTTTTTATTCCTTGTTCCGCTGCTTTTGTCCGTCGCCCTGTGCCTGTCATCCTGCGGACAAAAAAAAGAACCCGTCGTCAAAAGCGGGTTTTACTTTGATACCGTGATCACCATCACCTTATACGGCGAAAGCGAAAAACTCTCGCCGCTGTTCGAAGATGTTTTTGCACTGTGCGCACGCTATGAAGCAATGCTCAGCCGCACAGTAAAAGACAGCGATATTGCCAGGATCAACGAAGCCGCAGGTACGCCTGTCGTTGTCCATTCCGAAACGATTTCCCTACTGCAGACAGCCTGTTCCTACGCGGAATTGACCGACGGGCTTGTTGACCCGACCGTCACGCCGCTTCTTTTGCTGTGGGGCTTCGGAGATACGGAGGCATCCGTTCCGCTTTCCGCCCTGTCGATCCCGCCCGATGCGGACGCTCTCGCCGAGGCGCGCAGCCATGTCGATCATCATGCCATCGTCATAGACGAGCAGGCGGGCACGGTCATGCTGACGGACCCCTATGCCGCGATTGACTTAGGCTTTATCGCCAAAGGCTACATTGCCGACCGCATCCGGGATTATCTGATCTCCCAAAATGTGGAAGGCGCCATCATCAATCTCGGCGGCAATGTTCTCTGCATCGGCGAAAAGCCGGATCATTCTCCTTACCGCGTCGCGGTCAAATACCCATTCGGCGGCGCTGAGGATGTGATAACCACCCTTTCCGTCCGCGATCAAAGCGTCGTCACATCCGGCGTTTACGAGCGCTTTATCGAGCTTGACGGCGTGCGGTATCATCATATCCTTCATCCCCAAACGGGATACCCTGTGGAAAACGGTCTGCTGTCCGTCACCATTGTCACGGATTCTTCCACGGACGCCGATGCGCTCAGCACCGCCTGCTTTATTCTCGGACTGACCGACGGCATGGCGCTCATCGAGTCTCTTGACCATACGGAAGCGCTCTTTATCACAGAGGATTATGAACTGCATTATTCCAGCAGACTTCAGGAGCTTCACTGATAAAATCAGCGAAGCTCCTGAATGATCTTTTTCGGACATTTTTCTTTACACATACCGCAGCCCGTACATTTCGACTGATCGATATGCGCAATGTTGTTTTCCAATGTGATTGCACCCGACGGGCAGTTTCTCGCACAGAGCCCGCAGCCGATACAGCCCGCCTGACATACCTTCATCGTCAAAGGCCCTTTATCTCTGGAACTGCATGACACCATATAGGACGAATCATACGGGATCAGCTCGATCAGCTTTTTCGGACACGCCGCAACACATTTCCCGCATGCCTTACATTTCTCTTTATCCACGACCGCTACGCCATTTTCTAGATGAATAGCGTCAAACGGACAGGCTTTCACACAAGAGCCATAACCAAGACAGCCGTAATTACAGGACTTCGGTCCGCCGTTCGGCATAAAGGTAAGCATCGTGCAATCCTCAACACCGTGATACTCATAATCGACTGCCGTTTTTTCACATGTCCCCGCACACTTGACATAGGCCGCCATGCGGACACTCTCACCCGCCTCTACGCCCATGATCTCAGCGATCTTTTTGCCGACCGCCTCGCCGCCTACCGGACAGGTATTGACCTCCGCTTCTCCCTTGGCGATCGCCGCCGCCAAACCCGAACAGCCCGGAAAGCCGCAGCCGCCGCAGTTATTTCCCGGAAGCGCCGCTAAAACCGCTTCTTCTTTTTCATCTGTCTCGACCTTAAACCGAATGCCTGCGATGCCGAGAAACAAACCGATGAACAATCCGATTCCGCCCACAAGGACAGTCGCTGTTATAATCGCATCCATATTCTTCCTCCATTCGAAAGAGTTATTTCTCAATCCCTAAAGAATTCCCGAAGGGAAGTCTTCCAAAGAACGCGAAACGTTCTTTTAACGCGCAGCGTTCTTTTTTATAACAGACCCGAAAAGCCGCAGAACGCGATCGCCATCAGCCCTGCCGTGATCATCGTGATCGGCATGCCCCGGAACGATTCCGGTACGTCGTTGTGCTCTGTTTTCTCACGGATTCCCGCAAGGATCACGATCGCGATCGTAAATCCGGCCGCCGTCGCAAATCCGTTGACTATGCTGGTCAAAACATCATAAGACTTCTGCACGTTCGTCAATGCAACACCGAGCACCGCGCAGTTTGTCGTGATCAGCGGCAGGTAAACGCCGAGCGACTGATACAGTGATTTGAGGAATTTTTTTAAAAACATTTCCACAAACTGCACAAGCGCAGCGATCACCAGAATGAATACGATCGTCTCTAAATATGCAAGCCCGTTCGGTTCCAATACAAATTGGTAAATGGCAGCCGCAACCGCGGAGGCGAGCGTGATGACAAAGATAACTGCTGCTCCCATGCCCGCCGCAGTCTTTACTTTTTTGGATACGCCTAAGAACGGGCAAAGACCCAAAAACTGACTTAATACCACGTTATTGACAAGTGCGGACGCAATCGCAATGATCAGTAATGTTTTCATGTGGCACTCTCCTCCTTCCCATTCGCGGAGTCACTGTCTGCGCTGTCCGGACGCTCCTGTTCAGCAGCGCTTTCTTCTTTGCTGTCCTCATCTGTGCGGTCCTGCTCTGTATTGCTTTCAGCTTCCGTCTTCTCTGCTTTTTCTTCAGCCTTCGTCTGCTCTGTTTTTTTCAGATCAATCGGATTCTGATCCTTATTCGCCGCGCAGCCAGCGCAATCTTTTCCCAGACAGTTCGTGCAATCCGAAGCAGCCGCGATCCGCTTTCCTTTTTTCTCTGCCGAGCGGCGGAGCCGGTTCATGGCCGCAATGATAAATGCAAGTACGAAAAACGCGCCCGGCGCCATGATAAAGATACTGATATTCGTATATTCTCCGAGGAACATCGCAAGCGGGCGAAGCGAGCTTACCTGATAAAACACGTTATCCGCGCCCAAAATCTGGCATCCGAATAACTGTCCTGCACCGAGCAGCTCTCTGCATGCACCGATCAAAGTTAAGGCAACCGTGAATCCAAGCCCCATTCCCAAACCGTCAAAAAACGAGGGAATGACCGGATTACTGTATGCATATGCCTCCGCGCGTCCCAAAATAATACAGTTTACAACGATCAGCGGAATATAAATGCCCAGACTGTCGTAAAGTGAGGGTACATAGCCCTGCAGCAATAACTGCACAATTGTCACGAACGAAGCAATGATCACGATAAACGCCGGAATGCGCACCTTATCCGGAATGATCTTTCGCAACAGCGAAATAAACACATTACTCAGTATGAGGACGACCATGGTGGAAAGTCCCATGCCCGCGCCGTTGATCGCCGAGGTCGTGACGGCAAGCGTCGGACACATACCGAGTGTCAGCACGAAGGTCGGATTCTCCTTGATCAAACCATTATAAATCCGTTCCAAAGCCTTACTCATATTCCGCACCTCCTCCCATGTCAAGCTCCACGCCGCCCTGCATGGCAGGTCCCATCACGCGTTCTGTCCATGCCTGCAAAAAGGCAACGCCCGCATTTACCCCATCCGTCAGCGCCTGTGATGTGATCGTCGCGCTGCTGATCGCGTCAATTTCAGACGGCTCAGCTGCCCCCGCTTTTGTCACGGTGAACGGCGTATTCGTCTTTTTTTCGGAAAATTGAGGTACCAGCACCTCCGACGCGCGCATACCAAGCCCCGGCGTCTCCGAAATCGCGGTGATGGACACGCCCGTAAGCGTTCCGTCCGCCCGTATTCCCATAGCGAACGTAATGTCGCCGCCAAAGCCCGCGTGCGTCGTCACCGTGATGACGCTTCCGAGCACATTTCCATCCGAATCCAAAGCAGCGGCAAGCATCTGAATCTCGTCATCGGCATAACTGCCCGCATTGGCATCATGCAGCAGCTTCGTCGCCTCCTCCGGGTCAAAATTCTCCGTTTCCTTAAACGTTTCCGCATCCGCAAACACGGTCTGATAGGCTCTCTGCTTCGTCGCCTCTTCCTGCTCGCGGATCGGTTCCTTTGTCACGGAGTACACGAGACTTAAGGAGACGCCTGCGATCAGTGTGATCACAAAAAGAATAAGCGTATTCTTGATCATCTCTTTCACGCGCGCTCACCTCCCTTCCCGAAAGGCTTGGGCATCGTGATTTTTTCAATCAGCGGCACAAGCAGGTTGCCGAGGATGATCGCATAGGAAACGCCCTCTGCGGTCGCACCGAACAGTCGGAAAATGCCCGTCATGACGCCGAGAAAGATGCCGAAAAGATATTGTCCGTTTTTCGTGATCGGCCTCGTCACATAATCCGTCGCCATGAAAAAAGCACCAAGCATCAGACCGCCTCCCGCGACCTGCGCCGATATGTAACCCATATCCAAATGGTTCTCGCCGAACAGTATAATAAATATCACAAAGGAAATAATATAGCTCCCCGGAATACGCAGGTCAATGATCCCCATCAGGATCAAAAAGCAGGCGCCGATCACAAGCGCGATCATAGACGTTTCGCCGATGGTCCCCTGTGTGTTTCCGAAGATCATATCCAGCACGGTGTTCGTCTCAAGCCCGCCTGCCCGAAGCTGCGCCAAGGGCGTCGCGCCCGAAACCGTGTCATAGTCAAAATTTGTCATTGCCGAAGCAAAGGAAATAAGCAGAAAGCATCTTGCCCCGAGCGCCGGATTCATAAAATTCTGCCCGAGCCCGCCAAAGAGCATCTTGACAATGATGATGGCAAATGCACCGCCGATGATACCGATCCACCACGGTGCGCCGACAGGCAGGTTCATGGCTAAGAGCAGCCCCGTCACGACGGCGGACAAATCCTGCACCGTTATTTTTTTCTTCATCATGAGCTCATATAAAAGCTCGAAAAAAACGCAGGAAGCAACGGTAATGGCAATATGCATCAGCGCCCTGAAGCCGAAATGCCAAACGCCGAAGCCCGCCGCGGGCAGCAATGCAATGATCACACAGAGCATGATATTGCTCGTTGTCGCCTTCGAGCGGACATGCGGATTGGATGAAACCTTCATTAAATCACTCACGCCTTTTTCCCTCCCCTACTTTTTCTTTTTGGCAAGCACCAGCTTGCGCATGGATTTGATCGACTGCGTCAGCGGACGCTTCGCAGGACAGATAAAGCTGCAGCAGCCGCATTCACAGCATTCCATTCCGTTG
The DNA here is from genome assembly GCA_014804425.1 of Lachnospiraceae bacterium. Classification (GTDB taxonomy): domain Bacteria; phylum Bacillota; class Clostridia; order Lachnospirales; family Lachnospiraceae; genus DLAJ01. The sequence goes on along the minus strand of JAAUZV010000015.1, from coordinate 172,045 downwards.
TGTTCGACGAACGCCTCCTCGTCGCCGCGCTCCGCATAATCCGCCAAATGGCTCGGCACGACGCGCCCCGGACACACTTCCACGCATCTCCCGCAGTTGATGCACGGCGAAGGCTCCCATCTCGATACATCGTCTTTCGTCATGCATAACAGCGCGGATGCTGTTTTGGTCGTCGGAATATCCAGATCAAAAATACCGAAGCCCATCATCGGACCGCCCGATACGATCTTTACGGGCTCCTTTAGAAAGCCTCCCGCTTCCTCGATCAGTTCATGGTAGTTCGTTCCGATCCTGACGATAAAGTTGCGCGGATCCGCGATCGCATCGCCTGTCACGGTCACAATGCGGTGCATCAGGGGTTTTCCTTCCACGACCGCCTGATAGATCGCCACCACCGTGTCCACGTTATCGACGATACAGCCGACGTCCGCCGGCAGCTTACTGGAATCAATGACCCGTCTGGTGGAAGCATAAATAAGCTGACGCTCCGCTCCCTGCGGGTATTTTGTTTTTAATGATTTTACCGTGATGCGAGGCTCGTTCAAGGTCAGACGCTTCAGCTTCGCAATGCAGTCCGGCTTATTGTCCTCCACGGCGAGAATTCCCTTCGCATGGTCAAACAGCGCCAGCATGACCTTCAGACCGCCGATGACCTTCTCCGGCTCCTCCAGCATGCGCCTGTAATCCGACGTCAGGTACGGCTCGCACTCCGCGCAATTGACGATACAATAATCAATCTTCTCCGGCTCCTTGGGGGAAAGCTTCACATGTGTCGGAAAGCCTGCGCCTCCCATACCGACAACCCCTGCCTCCCGCACAAGGGACACGATCTCTTCCTTGGAAAGCTCCGCAAGCGGTCCCGGCTTCTCATAAGTGACCTCATCATATTTTCCGTCGTTTTCAACGATAATACTGTTCACCATACCGCCCGTCGCAACACGGCGCGGCTCGATCGCTTTGACCGTTCCTGACACCGTCGCATAGATCGGAGCAGAGACATAACCGCCCGCCTCAGCAATCTTTTGCCCGGTCAGTACATGATCGCCCTTTTGCACTATGGGCGTCGCGGGCGCACCGATATGCTGACTGAGCGGATAAACCAGATCGCCCTTCGGCAATACCGCCTTCATCGGCTTGTCCTTTGACAGCTCCTTGCCGTCATAGGGGTGAACTCCCCCGTGAAACGTCAATTTTCCCATATAAATCCTCCATTCCTGCTTAGCCTGCGGATTTGTAACCCTACTTATAAATATACTATTTTTTTGTCGAAAATACTACTGAAAAATATAGAAATGTGCTATAATATTTTTCACGGAGGATACCGCCATGAAAACAATCACACGAGAGCTTCCTGCTTTGGAATCTGCTTATCCTTTAGAGCAGTTAGGAGAAAAGGAAGACATCCTGTTTCTCGATATTGAAACGACCGGCTTTGCTGCCAGAAGCAGCAGCCTTTATCTGATCGGCTGTATTTATTATCGGCGAGACTGTTTTTATCTGATCCAATGGTTTGCGGAGCAGCCCTCAGAGGAGCGTGCGGTACTTGAGGCATTCTTTACATTTGCCGCCTCCTATCGTTATCTTGTTCATTTTAACGGAAACCATTTTGATATTCCGTATATCGAGCAGAAATGCGCGCAATATGAGCTTCCGTTTGGATTTGAAGACTTTCAGGGAACGGATCTCTATGTCCGGGTCTCCCCGTTGAAGCATTTCCTAAAGCTGCCGAACTGCAAACAGAAAACGATCGAGACCTATCTCGGTATCAACCGCGAGGACACCTTGAGCGGGGGCGATCTGATCAGTGTCTACCACGATTATGTCAAAGCGCCTACGGAGGAAGCGTATAACGCGATGCTTTTGCACAACGCGGAGGACATTCAGGGCATGGTACGCCTATTGCCGATCCTCTCCTATGTCCGGCTTTATCAGGAGGGCGTGCGCGTTGTCAAGGTCAATGCCAATTATTACCGTGACTTCCACAATGTCGGGCGTGCGGAGCTTATCATGAAGCTTTCTCTCCCTGCTCCGCTCCCCATCTCCGTATCGAATTATGCAAAGGGCTGCTTTTTCAGTGCTTTAGAGCATAATGCGTCCCTTAAGGTTCCGCTGATCGACGGAGAACTGAAATATTTTTACTCCAATTATCGCGACTATTATTACCTTCCTGCGGAAGATACCGCGCTGCACAAATCCGTGTCCTCCTTTGTGGACCCTGAATACCGCGTTGCCGCAACTGCGGCTACCTGCTACACCCGCAAGAGATCTGAATATCTGCCGGAATGGGCGCCCTTGTTCACACCGGTCTTTAAGTCCTCCTACAATGCGCCTGACTCCTATATCGAGCTGACAGACGAGCGCAGGCAGGACCGCGATTTCTTCGCCGCCTATGCGACGCATGTGCTGCAGACGATGATCAGAAACACTACTGTTTCCTAAAAAAGAGGATTCCGCCAATGCGGAATCCTCTTTTTTCGTATCGGAATTTACTAAATCCCGAACGAATTTGCGAACGCTAATTTTTTGAAAGATTGGCTCGAGTACACCAATTTTTTATTTCTCATAGAAGAACGAACCCCTTCTCTCATAGCCCATGCTCCGGTAATCCATGATCTGCTCGGTGCTGCCGATAAACAGTATACCCCCCTTAGCAAGCGCGTTATTGAATTTGCGGAATACCTCGTCCTTTGCCTCGTCCGTAAAATAGATCAGCACGTTACGGCATACGATCATGTGTACCTGCTGCGGATATGTATCGAGCAATAAGTTGTGCTGCTTAAACTCTACACGGCTTTTGATCTCATTGGAAATCTGGTAGGACGGACCTACCTTCGTGAAATATTTCCGCTTCAGATCATCCGGCACGGAAACAATGCTCTTTTCCGAATACAGACCGCCCTGCGCTTTGGCAATGACCTGTTTGTCTATATCCGTTGCAAAAATCTGAATCTGGCTTAAAGGAAGATGTCTGCTCAATGCCATCACGAGCGAATACGGCTCATCCCCTGTCGAGCAGGCAGCGCTCCATATTTTCAAGTTCTTTCCGAATTTTTTGATCAGCTCCGGGATAATCTGCTGGTCGAGAATTTTCCACTGTTCCGGATTCCGATAAAATTCGGAAACATTGATCGTCAGATAATTGACAAACTCTTCAAACCGCTTCTTATCGGTAGAGATCAGTTTCACGTACTCCGCATATTCCTTTGCTCCGCTCTTGGCGATCAGCGTGTCAATACGGCGTTTCATCTGCTTTTCCTTGTAAGCATTCAAGTCGATTTTCGTAAGCTTTAAGATTTCTTTTTTGAATCCTTCATAATCATATGACATTTTTGACACCCTCCATCACATAAAAGGCATTGTCCCGCCCTGCGAAACAATGCCTCATATTCAATTTCTCCGATCAATTCTCTTCCGTCTCGTTTGCGATCACCTCGTCAATATCAACGGACACAACATCCGCATCCTCCTCCTGTGCTGCAGGTTCGGGTGCCGTCAGAGCCTTGATGCTTAAGCTGATCTTATGATCCGCTTCATTGAAATCAACCACTCGCGCAGTCACAATCTCGCCGATCTTCAGTACATCGGACGGCTTTTCAATATGCTCCTTGGAAATCTGAGATACATGCAGCAGCGCATCCACGCCGGTCTCAAGCTCAATAAACGCACCGAAGTCCGTCATTCTTGCAACCTTTCCCGTCACCTCATTTCCGACCGCATACTTATCCGCCGCATCACGCCACGGGTTCGTATCCGCAAATTTTAAGCTCAGCGCAATCTTATTGCCGGAAATTTCTTTGATCAGAACATCCATTTCCTCGCCAACCTTAAATACCTTCTTCGGGCTTTCCACACGTCCCCATGACATTTCGGAAATATGAAGCAGTCCGTCAATGCCGCCCAAGTCAATGAACGCACCGAAATCGGTGATGTTCTTGACGGTTCCCTTGACGATGTCGCCCTCCTGCAGCTTTTCAAGCAGCTCCTTCTGAAGCTCCGCTTTCTTTGCCGCAACAAGCTGTTTGCGGTCGCCGATGTATCTTCTCTTCTTCGGATTATATTCAGTGATCACGAATTCGATGTCCTGACCCGCATATTTGCTAAGGTCTTTCTCATACGTATCGGATACCAGACTGGCCGGGATAAAAATCCGCACCTCGTCCACAACGACGCTCAAACCGCCCTCAAGCACCTGTACGACCTTCGCTGTCAGTACTTCCTGCGTGTTAAACGCTTCCTCAATGCGCTTGTTGCCTCTGTCCGCTGCAAGTCTCTTGTAAGTCAGGAGCACCTGACCTTCTCCATCGTTCACCTTGAGAACCTTGACCTCCAGCTTGTCATCCGGCTTTAGGATTGTTGTCAGGTCAACATTGGGCTCGTTGGTATATTCGTTACGTGTCAAAATACCATCTGACTTATATCCGATGTTCAGGACTGCGACTTCCGGCTTTACGTCAATCACGGTACCCTCTACTACCTCTCCTGCGCGAATTGTTTTCAGTGATTCCTCAAGCATTTGTTCAAAAGTTAATTCTGACATAATTTTGAACCTCCTCAATGATATTATTTGGGGTAGAAGCACCAGCTGTAATCCCAATCTTTCTGGCATTACCCTTCAAATTCAACTTCAGATCATCAAGTGTTCGGATAAATACGGTATTGCCGCACTTACTTCTGCATATCTCATACAGTTTCTTAGAATTAGAACTTGTCCTACCACCGATGACGACCATGGCATCCACCATGCCGGCAATCTCAGCCGCCTCCGTCTGTCTCTCCTCAGTTGCGTTACAGATAGTGTTCACAACAGTACCATCATAACCTATCTTTGAAAAAATTTCAACAAATTCTTGAAATTTCGTGTAGTTATATGTCGTTTGTGACACAATGCACAGTTTTAAGCCGTTTCCGGGCGGATTTTTCACTATATTTTCAGAAAGAAATGCCTCTGCATCCTCTTTTTTTCCGACTACGACGGCAGGCGTAACGCACCATCCCTTGATGCCCTCCACCTCAGGATGACCGTCGTCACCGATAATGACGATCTGCGCTCCTGCGCGGCTCTCTTTCTCTACAATATCATGGATGCGTTTGACAAACGGACAGGTCGCATCCACAATCTTCATCCCGCTTTCCTTCAGACTTTCATAAATCTCCTTGGCTACCCCGCACGACCGGATGATGACGGTTCCTTTTTCAAGCGTCTTCAGCTCCTGCAGGGTCTCTATGACGCGCACTCCCTGCTTTTCCAGATTCTCCACGACCGACTCGTTGTGTATGATGGGACCGTAGGTGTAAATCGGACCGCCCTGGGCAAGCTGCTCATGGACCTGATCGACCGCGCGTTTTACGCCGAAGCAAAAGCCCGCGGTTTTTGCCATTATGACCTCCATGCAAATTACCTCCTATCCTTGCAGAGCGCAATGATCGTATCCACAACTTCGTCGATCGTCATGTCGGAGGAATCAACGAGAACCGCATCCTTGGCCTGTTTCAGCGGGGACAGCTCCCTCGTCATGTCCCGATGATCGCGCTCGATGATATCCGCCTCGATCACGGACAGGTCGCATACCTCTCCCTTGGCTGTCAGCTCATCATAGCGCCTCTTTGCACGCACCGCGCTGCTTGCCGTCAGATATACTTTGACGTCGGCATCCGGCAGCACACAGGTACCGATGTCCCTGCCGTCCATGATGACATCCGAAGTCTTTGCAAGCTGTCTCTGCAGCTCAACCATTTTTTTCCGTACATTCGGATTCGGACTGGAATAAGAAGCCATATTGCCGACTTCCTCCGTGCGGATCAGTCCGTTCACATTCTCTCCGTTTAAGAGTACGACCTGCTCATCCTTCTCATAACAAAGCGTAATGTCCGCCTCCCTGCATTTTTCACTGATCGCAGCGCTGTCCGAGGGATCAACGTGATTTCTTAACAAAAACAATGCCATCGCACGGTACATCGCCCCCGTATCGACATAAATGTAATTCATCTTTTTCGCAATCTTTTTTGCGATCGTGCTCTTGCCCGCTCCCGCAGGTCCGTCAATTGCAACATTATAGCTCATGCTGCGTTCCTCCTGTTTTCTTTTTCTCTGTTCCCATCCTGTCCAAGCAGGCTTTTCTCTTATCCTGCATTTTCTCCGGCGAGATGCCCCGTCGCCCACGCAATCTGAAGATTATAACCTCCGGTCAGCGCATCCACATCCAAAACCTCTCCCGCGAAATACAGTCCTTTGATCTGTCTGCTCTCCATCGTGGACGGATTGATCTCCTTTACGGATATCCCACCCTGCGTGATGACTGCCTCCGCATAGCCGCGCGTGCCGGTGACTGTCAGCGGAAGCGCTTTCATGAGCCTGACAAACCGAAGACGCTCCTCTTTTGTAATATCATGTACCGGCTTATTTCCCGTCATTCCCGAAAGTTCCACCATCACAGGAATCAGTTTTGCCGGAAAGAGACTCTCCACCGCATTCTTGAACTGCTTATTCTTGTTTTCTTCAAATTCACGGAGCAGCCGTTTATCCAATACCTCCTCGGACAGAGCCGGCTTTAAGTCGATATGAAGCATCATCTCCCCTGTCGGATTGGGATCCGCCTTGGCGCGCTTACGGAACTCCTTTCCTGCTCCTTGTTTCCCGCAGGCATTCGCATAATAACTGCTTGCGCTCAGGATCAGGGGACCGCTGACGCCGAAATGCGTAAACAGCATCTCTCCCTGCCCGGAATAGATTGTTTTCGTGCCGTATATCAGGGATATTGACACATTTTTAAGCGCCAGCCCCTGCAGGCGCTTACACCATTCCTCACGCACGGTAAACGGCACAAGTGCGGGCCTGCACGGCTCCACTGCAATCCCCATTCCTTCGGCAAACCGAAATCCGTCACCGTCCGAACCAGTCGTCGGGTAAGACAACCCACCCGTTGCGACAATGACGGCATCCGCATTGAGAATTTCTCCGTTTGAGAGACCAACACCGCAAATATGCCGGGATTTCACTTGATCCGAAGACTGTGATTCCCCCGCTTCTTCCGCAAGCAGCCGCTCCGCCTTCGTATGCAGCCGCACATGCACACCGACACGTTCCAATGCCCGCGCACAGGCGCGTATAACGTCCGAAGCATGATCGGACACAGGAAACACACGGTTTCCCCGTTCCACCTTCAGCGCGCAGCCATGCTCCTCCATAAATGCCATGACCTGCGGCGCATCAAATGAATAAACCGCACTGTACAGACTTTTCGGATTGCGGACGACCTGCTCAAAAAATTCCGTCGTCTCGCCCGCATTCGTCACGTTACAGCGCCCTTTGCCCGTAATGTAGATTTTTTTGCCAAGCTTTTCGTTTTTTTCGATCAGCGTTACGCGGTGTCCGTTTTTCGCCGACGCATATGCCGCCATCATACCGGCGGCGCCTCCGCCGATCACAATAATCCTACTCATGGTCATCCTCACTCCTCCGGCCTTGTGAGGGAGTAAGAAAGCATCGTATCCTCATCAATAAAATTGATCTCATCGTTTAAGTATACCTGATAATTATTCCATGCCTCCTCAAGAGACTCCAGATTGGTCTTGACCTGCTCGGGACATTTTAAGCACAGCGCGACTACTATCGCATTGATCAGGCTCAGCGGTGCGACTAAGGAATCAACAATGGACACCATATCGCTCCTTGCCAGCAGATTGCATGAGGAATAGAGATTCATCGGCGAATGCACAGTATCCGTAATGGTGACCACCTTCGCGTTTCTGTCGTTGGCAAACTCCATTGCCTTTAGGGTTCTCATGGAATATCGCGGAAAACTGATACCGACAATGGCGTCCCGCTCATTGATACGAAGCATCTGTTCAAAAATCTCCGTAGTGCTTGTCGATTTTAATAAAATGACGTCCCCACGCACCATCTGCAGGTAAAAACTCAAGAATTCCGCAAGCGGTTCACAGCTTCTCAATCCGATAATATAAATATGCTCGGACTCAATGAGGATATTGACCGCCGTTTCAAACGCGACCGGGTCCAGATTCACGATCGTATCATTGATCTTTTCGATGTCCGCGGTAAGCACGGACGTAAGGATCTCGGATTGTGTGCTGCTCCCGTATTTTGCACCGATGCGCGCAACCGAATTTAATTTATTTTTTACCCAGTCCGCAAGCGTCTTCTGAAATTCGGGATACCCGTCATAGCCTAATCCCGCCGCAAAGCGTACCACGGTCGATTCGCTTGTCCCGACCTCTGCGCCAAGCTGCGCTGCCGTCATGAAAACAGCCTGATCGTAATGATCCGATATATACGTCGCGATCACCTTATGGCTCTTGCTCATTTTCGCATAGCATTCATTGATGCGCGCAAGCACGTCTCTCTTTTCTGCGCCGCCCTGTTCTGCCTCATGATTACTCATTTTATTTTTCCTTATCTATGATTTACACTTCCTCAAAAAATACGAAAAAAAGCTTTGCATACTAAAAATAGTTTCCGCCGAAACCTATTTTTACATTCCTGCGTAAGAGTGATATGTATCGATCAGAAGCTTTGCCGTCGCCTCATCTGTTAAATCATAGTCTCCCGTGATCGTCATGCATGCGGCGCCGTGAATGAAAATCCACATACGCATGAACAGATCCTCGGCATTTTTACAGCCCGCCTCCTGCGCCTTGCGGATTTCGCGCACCACATTTCCGCTCGTCCCGTTCAAAATATCATAAAGAGATTTTCCCATCCGCTCTCCTGTCAAAAAGAGCATCTCGAAGTAGTGACTTTCCCTCGCAGCAAACGCAATATACGCCATCCCCAGATCGACAAACGGCTCCGCATACTTTCTGGGATACTGTTGATAAAACTGTTCAAAAAACGAGACCACGCGGTCCGTATATTCCCCCTGCAGCTCCTCCATATTCGTAAATACCCGAAAAATGGGCTGTGTGGAGCATCCGATATGACTTGCAAGTTTTCTCGCCGTTACTTCCCGATAACCGTTCGTACCCGCCATCTCAAATGCCGCATCCAATATCATCTGTTTTGTTACCGTTTCTTTTCTCGCCATCGTAATCTCCCTTCCTACTCAACCCGCAAACTTGGGCGCAAGCCAATTTTAATGTGTGAATGGATTTTGTTCATTTCATAAATCCCGTTATGTAACAATATGTGATAACAACCGTTATTGTACTCTGTTTTCTGCATTTTGTCAACCTTTAACAAAAATACACTTTGCCGCATAAAAATGCGCTCCGCGAATTCCCGATCACTATAAATAACACCCGTCAAAAGACGATCTGCCTCCTGACGGGTGTTATCATAACAAATGAAATTCTTTTTTATACCGGATACGCTCCGTTCTTCGTATCTGCCTGCGTCAGATCAACCTTCTCCTGCTGCGCGAGGCGGTACTTGAAGAAATCAACGGCAACCTGCGGGAACAGCGCATAGGATAACACATCCTCATCCTGCTGTTTCCACTCCTTGCACTCCTCCTCAAACTTGTGCAGGGACGGCTCAAGTAAGTCTGCCGGACGACAGGTGATCACTTCCGCATCACCGATGACTTTTTTCTGCACTTCCGGATTGAACGGCTTTACGGTCTTACCGTACTTACCGCTCAAAAGATCCTTCGTCTGCCCGGTCGCCATTTTATACGGCTCACCCATCAGGACATTCATAACAGCCTGTGTGCCGACGATCTGAGAGGACGGCGTAACCAGAGGCGGCTCGCCGAAATCCTTGCGGACTCTCGGAATCTCCTGAAGCACCTGATCGTATTTATCTTCTGCGTTCTGCTCTTTTAACTGGCTTACCATGTTGGAAAGCATACCGCCCGGAACCTGATACATCAGCGTCTTGATATTCACGCCGAGCACCTTCGGATTTAACAGNCCGCTCTTNAAGCATTCTTCTCTGTACGGTCTGAAGTGATCTGCAATATCNGCAAGTAACTGCTGGTCAAAGCCGGTNTCATACNGCGTTCCGCGGAANGTCTCNACCATAACCTCGGTTGCNGGCTGNGANGTTCCCAATGCAAGCGGAGACATCGCACAGTCAATGACATCCACACCTGCCTCTACTGCCTTTAAGTACGTCATGGAAGCAACGCCGGAGGTATAATGCGTATGCAGCTGGATCGGCAGCTTGGTCGCGCTCTTTAACGANCGGATCAGCTTATCCGCCTCATAAGGAACAAGCAGACCNGCCATATCCTTGATACAGATGGAATCCGCNCCCATCTCCTCGATCTCTTTTGCCACATTCATCCAATACTCATGTGTATATGCCTCACCGAGCGTATAGGAAAGTGCGATCTGCGCATGACCGCCCTCTTTCTTTGTTGCCTTAACTGCAGTGTCNAAGTTGCGAAGATCATTTAAGCAGTCAAAAATACGGATGATGTCGATACCGTTTGCGATCGACTTCTGAACAAAGTANTCCACAACGTCATCGGAATAATGGCTGTATCCTAAAATATTCTGNCCACGGAACAGCATTTGAAGCTTCGTGTTCTTGAAGCCCGCTNTTAATTTTCTTAATCTCTCCCACGGATCCTCATGCAGGAAACGAAGGGANGCATCNAAGGTCGCGCCGCCCCAGCACTCTACGGANTGATAGCCAACCTTATCCATCTTATCAACGATCGGAAGCATCAGTTCGGTCGGCATTCTCGTCGCGATCANNGACTGATGCGCGTCACGAAGGATGGTTTCCGTAATCTTAATCGGGTTCTTTATCTCTTCAGACATGTTTTCTCCTCCTATATATCCATTCTCAAGCTATCTTTTTAGACTACTCCGAAAATCGCCATAAAGGTTCCGGCTGCGACCGCCGTTCCGATNACNCCCGCGACATTCGGTCCCATCGCNTGCATCAGCAGGAAGTTNGTCGGATCNGANTCCGCNCCNACCTTCTGGGATACNCGNGCCGCCATAGGCACCGCAGACACNCCCGCAGAACCGATCAACGGATTCACCTTTCCGTGNGTCACANCGCACATCAGCTTACCGAACAGCACACCCGCCGCCGTACCGAACGCAAATGCGATCANNCCGAGTGCAACGATCTTTAAGGTATCNNNGTTCAAGAACGCCTCTGCGCTCGTCGTNGCNCCNACGGANGTNCCTAAAACGATCACGACGATATACATTAACGCGTTGGANGCCGTATCGGTCAACTGTCTTACCACGCCGCTCTCCCTNAANAGNTTACCNAGCATGAGCATGCCGACAAGGGGNGCTGTGGTNGGAAGAAGCAGACACACAACGATCGTTACGATGATCGGGAACAGAATCTTCTCCAGTTTTGTAACCGGACGAAGCTGTGCCATCTTNATCTTTCTNTCTTTCTCCGTCGTAAGCGCCTTCATNATNGGCGGCTGAATGATCGGCACAAGGGACATATACGAATATGCCGCCACCGCGATCGGTCCGAGCAGCGCCGTNTGTCCGAGCTTTCCTGCAAGGAAGATGGAAGTCGGTCCGTCCGCACCGCCGATGATGGATACTGCCGCTGCCGCTTTATCATTAAANCCTAATGCNATCGCGCCAAAGTANGCGGCGAAAATACCGAACTGCGCCGCNGCGCCNANNAGAAANCTNTTCGGATTCGCGATCAGCGGACCGAAATCGGTCATCGCGCCGACNCCCATGAANATCAGGGACGGCAGAATCGCCCACTCATCCAGTTTGTAAAAATAATACAGCAAGCCGCCGCCATCTCCGCCGTCTCCCGTGTGAGCCATAATATCCGGATAGATATTGACGAGCAGCATACCGAATGCTATCGGCAAAAGCAGAAGCGGTTCATACTGCTTATGGATAGCAAGGAATAAAAAGAAACAGGCAACCGCTATCATCAGATAATTTCCCCATGTTAANTTGAAGAACGCAGTCTGATGGAGCAGATTACCAAGCGTATTTGCTACATAATCCATTGCCTTGACCTCCCGTGTTTGTCATTCTGGTATCATTCGGACCAGCTTAGTTCAAAGTTGCGAGAACTGCGCCTGCCTCTACAGCATCACCGACACTGACATTGATACTTGCCACGGTTCCGTCCTGCGGAGCGACAACNGGAATCTCCATCTTCATTGCCTCGATGGTAACGACCGGNTCGCCCTTCTTCACTGCCTGACCGACTGTTGTGTCAAGCTTAAATACCTTTCCTGCCGCACCGGCCTCAACCTTGATGCTGCCTGCCGCGCCTGCCGCTGCAGGCTTTGCTGCTGCCGGAGCCGCCTTCGGTGCTGCCTTGGGAGCCGCCTTCGGCGCTGCTGCTGCAGGTGCGCCTGCCCCCTCCTCAACTGTTACGTCATATACATTGCCATTTACAGTAATGGTATAGTTCTTCATTGTGATTTCCTCCTGATTTTTATTATCATACCAACCTAACGTTTCACACTATCTTCTGCCGATACGGCGGACGCTTCTGACAACAAAGCCGTCCGTTCCTGCAGCGCCTTCGCTTGCCGCGATCGCAGCCGAGATGACTGCAACAAGCTCTAAGTCATCCGCAAGATCTTCTTCTCTCTCCTCGATCTGTGAGATCGTACTGTCAACCGCTTCTTTCTTTTCCACTTCCGCTTTTGCATTCTTGCCTGCAAATGCCGCCTGCACCTTCGGAATCAATCCGAAGCAGGAAATGATCAGGCTGATGAGGATCAATACGACAAACACGGTCCCCATACCCATCAGCGTATTTAAGGCCGCTTTTCCCATCTTCTCACCAAAGGAAAACGATACATTCGTCGTAATGCTGTTGATCTCATAATTCGTATCAATGAGAATCTCCATCACCGCACCGTGCTTCGATCCCGTAACCGGAATGTTGACCGTCGCACCGTCGCTGGTCGGTATGACCTCAATGGAAATACTGTCAATCGAGCCGCTCGTACCCATATCCTTCTGCGCGCTCCACCATGACTCTAAGCCCGCCATAAAAACTTCACCGCTCACATAAATCCCCTGGGCTGCAAAATATTCTGCCTGTGCATCCCACTGTCTGTCGGTGTAATTCCTGAAAATCTCTTTCTGTTCATCGGGTACTTCCTGCGTGATCCATAGTGCACATTGGTTCGCTATGGCCTGATAAGTCAAACGTGTTGTCATATCAAGTTCATTATCTGAACCGCCGCAGGCTGTCAGACCCAAGACACAGGCGAGTGTCAGGATGATCGTTTTGATTCTTTTCATGATTGATAACCCTGCCCTTTCCTATACTGTGTCGTGCTTTTTATCGGAATACTCCCCGTCCTTATTGTAAAGCATTTCAAATGCGCCGATCACGTATTTTCTCGTATCGCACGCATCGATCAGCTGATCGACATATCCGCGCTTTGCAGCGGAGAGCACGCTGGATTGAAGCTCGGCATATTCTGCCGCACAGCGGTCGATCTCGTCCGCACCCTTGCCGTCGCAGATGATCTTCGCAGCAAGCTTTGCATCCATCATGCCAATCTTCGCATTCTGCCATGCTATAGTAAGATCCGCGCCGATCGCCTTGGAATTCATCGCTATGTAAGCGCTTCCGTATGCATTGCCGACGATCACATTGACTTTTGCGACTGTTGCGCCCGCAAATGCCGCTGTCAGCTTTGCTGCCGCTTTCGCCATGTTCTTCTCCGCATCTACCGTTGCCTCAAAGCCGTTCACATTCGTGAGCGTGAGTACGGGAATCCCGAACGCATCACAGAATTTGATGAATTTCACGGCTTTCTCACAGCCGTTCACAGTCAGAACGCCGCCCAGCTTCTGTGCTTTTCCATCCTCGCCGTAAACTTCCGTACGGTTTGCCACACAGCCGATCGTGGAGCCGTTCAAACGGATAAATCCTGTTACCATCTCTTTTGCATAATTCTCTTTCAGTTCAAAAAATACCTGATCATCCGCGATCTGAGACAGCGCAATGGCAGTATCACCCGCACAGCCCTCCAGATCCGCACAGGTTCTGTTTAAGTCATCCGTACATTCCGTGAAGGAGAAATCTGCCTCGTTGCTTGCCGGAAGCATCGTTACAAGCTCTCTGATGCGCGCAAGCATGTCCGCCTCGCTGCCGAGACAGTCCACAATGCCCGCCTCCTCGCTCTGGAACTTGGCGCCTGCACAATCGCACTTGTCCGCGCTGTTGCCGTCAAGCGCATTCGGCGCATTGACAAAAAGCTTCGCTTTTGACTCCTCCATAAAAGTAAAGTCCGTCAGCGTGGGGATCAGGGAAAGTCCGCCGCCGCAGGAACCGAATACCGCCGTGATCTGCGGAACCACGCCCGAAGCCTTTACCTGCTTCGCATAAATCTGTCCAAAGCCGTTTAAGGCGTCCGTCGCCTCCTGAAGCCGCAAGCCCGCGCAGTCGATCAGTCCGATGACCGGCGCTCCCGTCTTCATGGCAAGGTCATAAATGTTCGCGATTTTCTTTGCATGCATCTCGCCGACGCTTCCGCCTAATACGGACGCATCCTGACTATACACATACACAGGATTATCGTTGATCACTCCGTATCCGGTCACAACACCGTCGGAAGGAGTGTCGTTCTGCTTCATGGAAAAATCCGTTGCTCTTGCCGTTACAAGCGCACCGATCTCCACGAAACTGTTTTCATCGAGTAAGGCAGCTATTCTGTCACTCGCGATGCCTGATGAAGTAGTACTCATTTTTCAGCCCTCCATAGTTAATAATTAGAAAAAAGCATTTGCTTTTACGAAATTATGGTGATACCCAAATTCGCACTTATAGTAGTATAACATACAATTTTTCAATCGCAAATAGGATTTTCGATAAATTTTTCGATAAAATGGAAAGATTTTTTATAAAAGCAGCTTTTCGAACACATCGACAAGGCAAAACGGATAATCGATCTGTTCGACGGCGGCTCCCGTATAGATCGGGAACACGCGGTAAAGCGTTCCGTTTATATAATACCGGTCGTAACCCGCGACCTCCCCGGCTTCGACCGGTGCAGTCAACACCATGTTCATCTCCCGTTCATAGACAACTTCATCATAATCCGAAAGCAGGAGTCCGAAGGGTTCCGGGCTGACGATAACGGGAACGTTTTTTTCTTTTCCGTCTAAGACCGTGACCAAAAGTGTCTCATCCGTTACAGGGATCTCCTCATAGGCATAATCGGAAATGCCGTACTCCATGAGTGCTTTCGTATCGTGCCACTTGTAGCTTTTATTCGGCGGCCACCCACAGGCAAGCACCACGCTGATAAAGGTTTTTTCTTCTCTTTTCAGCGCGCCGACAAAACAATACCCTGCCTGCCCCGTAAATCCGGTCTTAATTCCGATGGCCCCGTCCATCATATCGAGAAACGCATCCGTATTCGATACGCTGAAGCTGCGCTTCCCGTCCGCCGAGGAAAACGAGTATGACCGCGTACCGATGATGCGCAGAAAATCCTCATTTTGAATGGCATACGCCGCAATGCGCGCAAGATCGTACGCCGTCGTGCTGTGAAAGCTGCCGTCCTCATTTACCGCATCCAGTCCGTTCGGTGTGATAAACAGGGTATCCGTACATCCTAAGTCGATCGCTTTCCGGTTCATCAGCTCCGCAAAGCCCTCAATACTGCCGCCGATATGCTCGGCGATCGCCGCCGCCGTGTCATTGTGCGACTGCAGCATCATGGAATAGAGCAGATCGCCAAGGCGGTACTGCTCGCCCTCCCGCAGATAACATTTGACTTTCGGCATTGCCGCCGCGCGTGCGGATACCGTGACAAGATCATCCGGATTGCCGTATTCCAGCGCAAGAATGCAGGTCATGATCTTCGTTGTGCTCGCCATCGCCATGACCTGTGTCCCGTTATGCCCGTAAAGTACCCGGTTGTTATCGGAGTCGAGTAAGAGCGCCGAACGCGCATAGAGAGAAATCGACGGCGGCTCCGCCGTTTTTTCATGCAGGATTTCTTCATGATGATATTGCTGCTGTTTGGGTGTCTCGGCAAACAGGCCGTCTGTCCCCTGTCCGTTTTCCTGTGCGCTGCGCACACGCAAAAGGAGCACCAACAGCCCCGCGGTCAATACCGCTGCTGCCGTGCCCCGTCTGATCCATTCTTCTTTGATTCCCTTGCCCCGCTTGTCGGACATACCGCATCCATCCGCTGTCTTAAAACCTCTGAACAATATATGCGGATGCTTCCGCCCGTATTCGGGCTTCAAGCGGCAGCCTGACCTTCCGGTTTCATTGTACGCAAAACCGCCGCCTCAAATATCCAGCTTGAGCTGCGCCTCTTCCTCCGCCTGCTGCTGAAACTCCGCAAGCTGCTCCGACTTTAATTCGGGAAGCTCATCTAAGGAGCGCACGCCGAAGCTGCGAAGAAATTCCTCCGTCGTCCCGAACAGGAGCGGACGTCCCGGCGCATTCAGTCTGCCGAGCTCCGTTACCAAATGATATTCTATCAGCTTATTGACTGCAAAATCAGAGCTTACGCCCCTGATCTTTTCAATCTCCATCTTTGTGACCGGCTGCTTATAGGCAATGATCGAAAGCGTCTCTAAGACCGAATCGGTCAATACATATTTTCTCGGATTTTTCGCGATCTTGATCAGATAATCATACAGCTCGGCACGCGTGCACATCTGATACGCGCCGTCGAGTTCAATGATATCCATGCCGCGTTCTTCGCTCCGGTACTGCTCCTTCATTTCCGTTAAAAGCTCACGCGTGACGTCTTTTTCCTCCTCGATCACGCCGGCAAGCCGGGAAAGCTCCACGGCCTCCCCCATCGCAAACAGCACCGCTTCCAACACCTGCTTTGCTTTTTCTCTCTCCATCCAAAATCCTCCATGTTGCCGACAGCGATTGAAAAATCGTAGATTTTCAATCTAATGCCGTCATCTGCATCGGCACTGCGGACACCTCAGCATCCGGCTGCCAGATGATCCGGATCACATCAAACGTATCCTCCTGCGCCACCGAGATTTTTCCGAGCTTCATCAATTCCAATATGACAAGGAACGTGACGATCACTTCCATTCTGCTGCTTCCCTTTTCCAAAAGCGCCTTAAAATCCGCCTTCCCGTGTTCATACAAATACGACTCTATGTAATGCTGCTTTTCCTCCAGATTGACCTCGTCCTTTTCAATCTTACCGAACTGGTTACGGATCGGATCGACGCGGTCCTCCTGTCGTTTGACAATGGACTCAAACACGGAATACAGGCGCTTCAGCGTCATATCCCCGAGCAATTCCTCATAATCAATGGGCGGCCGGTACTCCTCCACCTCTTTCGGCAGCGTCGCACGCTTGTACAAGGTCTGCTGTGCATCCATCTGCCTGTCCTTCAATTCATAGGACATATACTTGTACAGCTTGTACTGCAAAAGCTGTTCCACCAATTCGGTACGGGGATCTTCCTCCTCGCCCTCCTCGTTTTCCTCTTTCGGTAAAAGCATCTTGCATTTAATGTCAAGCAGGGTCGCCGCCATGACGAGAAAGTCGCTCATCACGTTCATATCCTCTGTATCCATCGCCCGTACATAGTCAAGATACTGCTCCGTGATCTCCACGATCGGAATATCGTAAATATCGACTTTATTTTTTTCTATCAGATGCAAAAGAAGCTCTAACGGTCCCTCAAAGACCTCCAGCTTCACCTTGAGCTGCTCCATCGTATTCTCCGCTCCCTGCGCTGCGATTTACGCAACACGTCTATTTTACAGGGCTTTTCTCAAAAAAGCAACAAAAAAGAATTCCGCTCTCTGCTCATCCGGGCCTGCATGTCACATACAAGAGCTCGGCATGATTTAAGATCCGCACCGGAAGCGTATGCGTGCCGAGTCCCCGGCTTAGCAGCATAGTCGCTTGTCCCTCTTCAAAGCGTCCGCCGTCATATTTCGGAAACAGAATACAGCGTGGCGATACCATACCGCCAAGGAACGGAACGCCTACGATGCCGCCGTGATTATGTCCGGACAGCACCAGATCCGCTCCCCAATCGGCATACTGCGGAAAATAGTCGGGATTATGCGCGATCAGGATTTGGTATTTATCCCGCTCCGGGACGCCGACCAGCCTTTGTAAGTCCTCACGCTCCATCGGAAGCAGACCGAAACGCTTAAAATATTTGAATTCTATCTGCAGACCGCAGATGGAAATGCCATACTCGGACAAGGTTCTTTTTTCGTTGATTAGCGGTTTCACTCCTGCTTTTTTCAGCGCCGAAATATAGTCCTTGTACATGCTGCCGTAGCGCTCCGGCTTTCTTCCGATCTTTTCTTCATGGTTGCCGATACCGTAATAGACCGGATAGTCCTTTGCGAGTTCCGTCAGCAGATGCACCGTGCCGGAGAGATCCTCGCCCTCCGTCGCCGTCACCATGTCTCCGGCAATCATCACCGCATCGGGGCGAAGCTGCCGGATCCCTGCGATCAGTCTGCTGTTGTTTTTTCCGAACGTTTTATTGTGCAGATCGGAAAGAACGACGAAGCGAAACTCTTTTTTTATTTTGGGGGAAGTCAGTTCATAAGACATCACGCGATAAGTCATCGTATCATAAATACAATCACAGATGCCCCATATGATCAGTATCCCCAGCAGAATCAACATGATGATCAATAATGTACTCATAGTCGTGTTTTGTTCTCCAAATGTATGAAACAGCCGATCCCGAAAGCTTCTAGATCAAATACCGCTTCCATATTCTTCCCAGATAATCGCGAAACGTTGCTTTTTTCACGCTTGCCCCGTACAGCACATCCACGCTTCCGATCTGTCTTCCGCCCAGCAGATAGACGATCTCTCCCGCCTTTTTGCCTTCTGTGACCGGGGCCATGGCAGGCGGGACACGCAGTTCCTTCGTAACAGCGGATAAGTCTGCTCCCGTCAGATCAAGATAAGAAAACGCATCTTCCACCCGAAGCGGAACCGTATCCGCAACGCCGCCGGAGAGCTCTATATCCGCAAGTCCCTCCTCATTCGTATCCGTGTAGACGGCACACAGTGAATACCCGTGCTCCAAAAGCTTTCTTGCATCATCAAAGCGTACCCTGAAATCGGGCGCCGCCATGACGACCGCGATCAGGTCAATGTCATTTTTTCGCGCCGTCCCGCAGAAGCAGTATTTCGCTTTATTGGTCGAGCCGGTCTTTAAGCCCGTCGTCCATTCATATTGTTTTAAGAGCTTATTGGTGCTTGAGAGCGTAAAAACCGATTCTCCCCGCCTCGTCACATGCGTGATGTCTTCCATCCAGATCGTTGTATATTGATAGATTTCAGGGTATTTGGTGATCAGCTCTCTCGCCATCAGCGCGACATCCCGCGCACTCGTATAATGTCCGTCCGAATTGGACAATCCGCAGCAGTCTTCAAAATGCGTGTGCTCCATGCCGAGTTCCGCCGCCCGCGCATTCATCTGCGCGACAAACGCCTCCTCGCTTCCGCTGATATATTCCGCCATCGCAACCGACGCGTCGTTTCCGCTCGCAACAACGATGCACTTGATCAATGTTTCAACGGTCTGTACCTCGCCTTCCTCCAAAAAAACCTGCGATCCGCCCATCGACTGCGCATACGCGCTCGTCGTCACCTCATCGGTCAGCGCGATCTTTCCGCTGTGGATCGCGTCAAAGATCAAGAGCAGCGTCATGATCTTTGTGATGCTTGCCGGACTCCTCTCCTCATCCGCACCTTTTTCATAAATGACCTGCCCGGTAGATGCCTCCATCAGGATCGCGGAGGGCGCCGATATTTCAAAGGGCAGCTCCGTCAGCGGCTGCGCCTGCGCGCACGCGGCATCTAAGCACGCCGTAAACGCCGCCACGCAGGATAAAAGAGCAGCAATCAGGAGCGACAGGATTCTTTTTTTGCCTCTGCGTAAGCAATTTCTGTTCCGGATGCGCACTTTTTGCCTCATTTCCAACTATTCTTTCTTCATCATATGGAAAAAAGCAGGAAAAAATACATCCTCCTGCTTTTCATAACCCGGATTTTTGTAAATGACGCCCGTTTCCGAAACCGTCCTTTTCAGAATCGCTCTCTGAATCGTCTGCAGCGCTCAATGACGCTGTTGCGGTATTTTGCCATGTTCACACCAACCGCCTCAAGCAAATGGTAGATAAAGTCTACTATGTAGAGGAAAAGCACGATCCTGCAAAATAAGATCCCCCTGAACCTGCCCACCATGTCCGCCAGTCCCAATACCTGCGCATGCAGGAAGTAGACGACGATCAACCCATATGCGCCCCATGCAAGCGTACTTTCGAGGCAGATGATTCCTTTAAAGTTAAAAGGCTTGTCATTGTAATCCCACCAAACTTCGCCAAAAAGCCGCTGCATCACAATGCCGATCAGATATTCAAATATCGTAGCCGACACAGCGCCGATCAAATAAACCGCCAGCGCGCTCCCCGCAAACGGAAGCAACAAGTAATAACCGATTGTCGCACCGAACCCGTAAATCGGGCAGAACGGCAAAAAACCAAATCCGCGGTTCGTCAGCTTCCGGTTACAGAAGGACATATAGATGGACTCTACAAGCCATCCTCCCATGCTGTAAACCACGAAGCAGAAAACGATCTGGTATACGTTCGCTTCAATCATCGGTAATTGTATGTTCCACATTTCTGATCCTCTCCCTTAAAAAGAGCATGCTTTTCACTGCGCGTAAAACAAAAATCCCTGACAGCGCTGCCAGGGACTTATGTCTGCGATTAATTGTATTTACGTTTTCTAGCAGCTTCAGATTTCTTCTTACGTCTTACGCTCGGCTTCTCGTAATGCTCTCTCTTACGAATCTCCTGCTGGATACCCGCCTTCGCACAGCTTCTCTTGAAGCGACGTAAAGCACTATCTAAAGTCTCGTTCTCTTTTACGATTACATTCGACACGCTGACACCTGACCTCCCTTCAGTCCTTTTCAGGCCACTCGACTGATTGGGTTATTCTATGTACGGCAGGATTCCGCAGTACACATATCACATTATAGCATAAATTTACCAATCGTCAACTGATTTTTTTAATTTTTTTATAACAGTTACGCCAAGCATCGGCGAATGGCACAGATTAGATTTTTTATGAAAGTTGTCCTTCCAGTACCTTGGCAGCCTCGGCAACCGCATTCGGGATTCCCGCCGGATTTTTGCCGCCTGCCTGCGCCATATTCGGCCGTCCGCCGCCTCCGCCGCCGACGAGTGCCGCAATGCCCTTGATCAGATTTCCGGCATGCGCGCCTTTTGCCTGCGCGCCGTCCGTTGCCATCGCAATGAGGTTGACCTTGCCGTCCTTTGCGGACGCAAGCACGATCACTCCCTCCGAGATCTGGTTTTTCAGCTTATCGCCAAGCTCCCGCAAGCCGTTCATGTCAACATCGTCCACACTCGTTGCAAGCAGCTTCACACCCTTCACGTCCTGAACCTCATTCATGACGTCGCCGAGCGCGTTCTGCGCGGCCTTGCTCTTTAACGATTCGTTCTCGCTCTGCAGCGCTTTGTATTCGCTCATCAAATGCTCGCAGCGCTCGATCAGACTTGCCGGCGTGGTCTTTAGGATCGCTGCCGCCTCATTCAGTTTTTCTTCCAGCTCCGCGTAATACTTCGCCACGCCTGCACCCGTCAGGGCTTCGATCCTTCTGACACCCGCTGCGACGCCGCTCTCGCTTACGATCTTAAAGGCGTTGATGGACGCCGTATTTTTCACATGGGTGCCGCCGCAAAATTCCTTGGAGAAGTCTCCCATTTCCACAACGCGCACTTTCTCGCCGTATTTTTCTCCGAACAGCGCCATTGCGCCCGTCTTTTTTGCCTCCTCAACGGTAAGCACTTCCGTTACGACGGGAATCCCCTCCGCGATCCGCTCATTGACGATCTGCTCCACCTTGGAGAGTTCTTCCTTTGTCATCGCCGCAAAATGACTGAAATCAAAACGCAGCCGTTCCGAATCATTATAGGAGCCTGCCTGCTCCACATGCGTTCCGAGCACGGTGCGCAGTGCTTTTTGTAACAGATGCGTCGCACTGTGATTGCGGCAGGTTGCAGTTCTTCTTTTTTCGTCCACACTGATGCGTACGATGTCGCCCACCTTGAGCATGCCCTTCGTCATGCGTCCGATATGTCCGACCTTGTCTCCGGAAAGCTTGACCGTCTCCTCGATCTCAAACGTGCCGTCCTGCGTCGCAATGACACCTCTGTCGCCCTGCTGACCGCCCATCGTTGCATAGCAGGGCGTTACGTCCGTAACGATCGTACCGATCTCTCCGTCCGTCAACGCGGTCATGACCTCCGTCTCCGTCGTCAGCGCCGTGATCTTCGCATCCGCGTTCAAAGTATCATAGCCGATGAATTCCGTGGAAAGCGCCGGATCGAGCAATTCGTAGACCGTCGCGTCCGCGCCCATGTAATTGGTCGTCTTACGCGCGGCGCGCGCCTTTGTCTTCTGTTCCTCCATCGCTTCCCTAAATTGTTCTTCCTCGACGGTGAAGCCCTTCTCGTCCAAAATCTCTTTCGTCAAGTCGATCGGGAACCCGTAAGTGTCGTACAGCTTAAAGGCGTCCGCACCGGAAAGCTCTGTTTTATTTTCCGCGACAAGCTTATCTTCCATCTGCCCTAAAATCGCAAGTCCCTGATCGATGGTCTTATTAAATTTATTTTCTTCCTGCGTGAGCACATGGAAAATAAAATCCTTTTTTTCCTCCAGCTCAGGATAGCCGTCCTTACTTCCTTCTATGACGGTCTCGCTCAGGTTTGCCAAAAATACGCCGTCGATGCCGAGCATTCTTCCGTGGCGCGCGGCGCGGCGGATGATACGGCGCAACACATAGCCCCTGCCCTCATTCGTCGGCATGATACCGTCGGAGATCATAAAAGTCGCCGAGCGGATGTGATCGGTGATCAGCCGGATGGATACGTCCTTTGCCGCATCCTTCTGATAGGCAGCGCCCGCCAGTTCACAGACGCGGTTTCTGAGCGCCTGAATCGTATCGATGTCAAAAATAGAATCCACATCCTGTACAACAACGGCAAGACGCTCCAAGCCCATGCCGGTGTCAATGTTTTTCTGCTCCAGTTCGCTGTAATTGCCTTTCCCGTCGTTATCAAACTGTGTGAATACATTGTTCCACACTTCGATATAGCGGTCGCAGTCACAACCGACCGTGCAGCCCGGCTTTCCGCAGCCGTATCTCTCCCCGCGGTCATAGTAGATCTCTGAACACGGCCCGCACGGACCGGAACCATGCTCCCAGAAATTATCTTCTTTTCCGAAACGGAAAATGCGCTCGGGCGCAATACCGATCTCCTCATTCCAAATACGGAACGCCTCGTCATCATCTTCGTAAACAGAAGGATACAGGCGCGACGCATCCAAACCAACGCGTTCAGTTAAAAACTCCCAGCTCCATTTGATCGCCTCATGCTTAAAATAATCACCGAAAGAAAAGTTTCCGAGCATCTCGAAAAACGTACCGTGGCGCGCGGTCTTTCCCACATTCTCAATATCTCCGGTACGAATACATTTCTGGCAGGTCGTCACTCTCCTTCTCGGCGGAATCTCCTGTCCGGTAAAATAGGGCTTTAGGGGAGCCATGCCCGAATTGATCAGCAGCAGCGAATTATCATTATGCGGGACAAGCGAAAAGCTTTTCATTTTCAAATGTCCCTTCTCCTCAAAGAAATCGAGAAACATGCTTCTTAACTCATTTACACCATATGATTTCATTTTTATATCCATGCCCCTTTCCCAGCCGGCAAATTTATACTCATGTACAAATATGCTGTCGTACGTTCTCTATTATATTTCCAGATGGAAAGCGAAGTCAAGATAATTCTGATCTTATGGATTTTTCTTCTCTTTCTTTTTTGTTTCCTGATAGGAAAAATTCCAGTTCAATTCTCCTTGACCGCAGTGCATTTTCCCACTATAATCCCGCTATGATCATACTGTTTATTCTTTGAGTTTAAATCAGTTTACTACATAAATCAATAACAATTCTGCGAGGTTTTATTTATGCCGACATTGATTGAATTAAAGGATGACCGTTCTGAAAAAGTTCACTATGACAAATCCGATTATCCAATCTATATCAGAAGCGGACAGCTTTCCCACTACCCCAATTATACCGCACCAAGTCATTGGCATGATGATATAGAATTGATCGCGATTTTAGCCGGAGAAATGAAATATAATGTAAACGGTGAAATCATAAACCTGACAAGCGGCAATGGAATCCTTGTCAATGCAAGACAAATGCATTTTGGTTTTTCAGATACCAGATCAGAATGTGAATTCATCTGCATTCTCCTGCATCCAGTGCTTTTATGCCCTGTTACTTCCTATGAAAATCATTATGTACTGCCTATTCTCCGTAATAATGCAATGCCATATGTATTTCTGGATGCGTACATCACTTGGCAGAAAAAAAATACTGGAACAAATCTATTTCATGTATACAAAAAAAGACCTGAAAACTGTGCCTTTAGATGTACAGTCTGCATTTTCAGCAATCTGGTCCTTGCTTTATGAAAATATTCCGCCAAATGATAACATGATATCCCCACAGAGCAGGGATCTGACCATAACAAAAAATATGGTCGGTTTCATTCAGAAATACTACGCCCAATATCTATCTGACACAATATCGTTTGAACAAAAGTATTGAATTATTGCGCTATACTGATTTATCCATCATAGAAATCGCCCTGTCTGTGGGATTCAGCAGTGCAAGTTATTACGCAGAAACATTCCGCAAATGGTTCGGCAAAAGCCCATCAGAATTCAGAAATAAAGATATGCAGAAGTAACGGTACTGTTATCCGTTACTCCTGCTCCGTTTATACAATCATACCTGTTCTTTCATGCAAAGACCCAAATATTACTTCGCCAACACCGTATAGGTACCCTATCAGACTAAAATTCCATCCGTTCCACAATATCCTGCCATGCTTCCTCATCAATCTCCTCATCACGAAACAGTTTTCGTTTGTCTTCATCTGTAATCTTGCGAATCACTTTACATGGGTTCCCTGCTGCAATGCACCAGTCAGGAATATCCTTTGTCACCACACTTCCGGCACCTATCACCACATTATCCCCGATATGCACTCCGGGACAAACCACTGTATTACCGCCAATCCATACATTATCGCCGATAGTCACCTCTTTTCCGTACTCATAAGCAGAGTTACGGCTGACCGGATGTATGGGATGCCCGGCAGTGTATATTGCCACATTGGGCGCCATCTGACAATTATCGCCGATCTTTATCTTGGCAACATCCAGCAGCGTACAGTTATAATTCGCAAAGAAATTTTTTCCCACCTCAATATGTTTCCCATAATCACAGTAGAACGGGGGATTGATAAAAGCATTCTCTGACTTTCCCAACAGTTCCTTTACCACCTCTTTAATTCCTGCAAAATCAGATCGGTCCATAAAGTTTAATCTCTGCAGAATCTCTCTGCATATCAGTTGTTCTTCAAAAACGCTGTCATCCGAAATATAGGCTAATCCCGCATCCCTGCGCTGTCTGTTTGTCATTTTGGTTTTCATTTTTTATGCCTCCCCATACATCACAATGATTCCGGCCGTTCATCAAACCGCCTGTCCTTAAAGTAATATTCTTCATCATGTTCATTGATTTCCCTGTATACTTTGCAGGGACTCCCGAATGCTATCACGTTCGCCGGTATCTCGAAAGTCAGGTATACCTGCGAAATTGCAGACAGCAAATAAGAAACTCCGACATACTTTAAGTATTCGCCGCCCATCCTGATCAACTCAGGCTCATTTGTCAAAAAATGCATGATCCCCTCGGAGAAAAATATCGTGCCAAGTACAAACAGGGCGGCAACAATGCCGGCGATATAGAGAACCAAACGAAATACTTTGGAAATGCCTGCATAATCCTTTTTCCCATAATACTGTGCGATAAACATATTTTCTCCTATGACAAAAGCCGTCATAAACAGATTAAATACAAATGTCACCTGCGAAGCCAGTGATACCGCTGACATTGAATTTTGACTTAGCCTTCCCAGCATAAGTGCATCGCTTGCGCCCACGAGTGCAAGCATAAACTGCTGGAATGCGATTGGTAATACTAACTGTATCGTTTTCTTTTCTCCCTTTTCAGAAAAGAGTTCCTATTAACCACTCCACAAACAGGAATTAAAATTACCAAAAGTGGAATGGAACAACCGTTTTAATAATTAGCGCAAAAACAATGGAAATCCCCATCATACAAATTGTTTCCTTGACGGATTTTCGTAAAATAAGTATTCCAAGCAGCAACATTAAAAGGTTCAGCCAAGAACGAATATCTATATAAAACATTCCATACGCAAAAGCAGTGTTCACCAAAACTCCCAAAATGCCCGCGGAAAGAATAAGGGCAACCCAGCCTTTCCCTTTCGCATACCAGCATAAAAAGCCAAGAAACGGAGAGACGATTGTATATGCAATCCAAATCATAGCATAGCTTCTTGGAAAGAAACCCGCCACAAAATTACAGTACAGATAATAGCTTGCTACAAATCCTACAAAAAACAGGAAAACATTCATTGCGGCTCTAAAAGGCGCATGACTGTATACAGCTATACAGACCGCAATCACGATCCACGGTGCAAATCCACCTAAGAAATTGTGAAAATCCAAAGCATTATCAATCGCTTGTAACAGGACCGGAAGATGCCCTTGCGTATAATCTAAGTATTTGGAAAATGTCCCCATACAGATTCCCAAAAGTAAGATACCTATTGTAAGAATAATTTGCCTTTTGGTAGAATCTGATTTTTGAGGTACACGTATTTTATCTAAAAAATCCATTATTGCCCTCACAAAATAACGATTTGTTAACGTTATTATAGCCTATTTTTTACGGGTACACAATTCCGAAAAGGGTGTTTCTTTTTAAGAGTATCCGTTTCCTTCATCATCATTTCTCTGTATTTTTTATTTAACAATAACACGTTTCAAACTTAAAATCTTTCAAAATTACTTGCATTTATATAACAATCCTATTTGCAGAAAGGAAACCGCAAAAAAGCGCCCTTTTTTATTTAAATAAAAAACGCCGCAAAACCGTGGATTTCACAACCAATCCTACGATCTTGCGGTATTCTCTCCGAGTGGAGCAGACGGGAGTCGAACCCGTGTCCAAAGGCAGATCCACCGTACTTCTACTATCATAGTCAGCCTATTTTGTTTCCCTTTGCCGGACGGGGGCTGACGCCCTTCCGGCTTCGGTAGCTTCATGAGAGCTTTCGCTCCCTCACGCCACGCCGTCTCAAAGCTTTGACGACGCCGTTTCCTATCTCGTCGACGCCAGAATCCTAACGGATAGGTACGCTAGGTCTGACGGCTGCCGTTAGGCAGCGATTGCTAAATTATCTTCAGCGTTTAATTTTAATTTTGCGATTTGACGCATCGCCTGCGGATAGCTTCTCCGACTTCAAAACCCCTGTCGAAACCTTAACTGCCCCTTATGATTGCATCTAAACTCGCAAACACGCGCTTTCGCGCTCTTTGTCCGATTTCATCGGATGTTTGCTCGTTAATGCCGCTCGCCGAATGAGTAAACTCATTCTTCTCGCTAACGCTCATTATATCATACTTTCCCTCCGATGTACAAGATAGGATACACCGTCAGGAACATCCGCCTATTTTATCGTAAGCTCCGTTTCCGTCCCGTCGTTAATGCTGATCCTGGTGACTACATCACTTCCGTCCGAAAAGGAAAATGTATATTTATATTTACCGGATTCAAAATCCAGATATTCCCCATAATCCAGCGTCTGTTCATACCCGGCCATGGCATCCTTAACCTGATCTCTGGTGTATCCGTAAAAATTTATGCCATTGACCAAAACCTCTCCCACCGGATAGTCCGGATTGTCATATTGAATGATGACCCTGAAAATAACGCCGTCCCGAAACGCTTTTTCCCGAGAGGATTTATTTCCGGCATACATCGTCCCATAACTGATATCGCCCTTCATCGCGTACAGGTTCTCCCAACTCATGCTGTCGATCTGTCTGTCGTTAATATGGGAATATAAATTGGTAAATCCCGCGTCCAGCACATCCCCTGCCTTCGTCTTCCCCAGACGGAGTTCAAAAGAGCCGTCATAGGTGATCACCGGCGCTTTGCTCCCGCACCCGCAGAGCCCCAAAAGCAAAAGACACAAAATTGCGACTAATAAGAATTTTTTCTTTCTCATATCCTTCTCCTTTACAAAACAGCCCTCATTTCGTTTCTCACAAATTCTTTATCTTAAATTCCCGCTCATGCTCCCTGCGCTGATCTTTCTTGGCAATATCCTGCCGCTTATCATATAACTTTTTACCCTTTGCCAGGCCGATCTCCATTTTGGCAAGACCTTCTTTGATATAAACCTGAAGCGGCACAAGCGTATAGCCCTGCTCGGAAATCTGTCCTTTCAGCTTCATGATCTGCGCGCGGTGCAGCAGCAGCTTTTTCGGACGCATCGGGTCTTTGTTAAAAATATTTCCTTTTTCATAAGGACTGATATGCATGCCGTACACAAATACCTCACCGTTATCGATATGCACAAACGCCTCCTTGATGCTGCACTTCCCCATGCGCAGGGATTTCACCTCCGTGCCGTGCAGCACAATGCCCGCCTCATATTTATCCTCGATAAAATAATCATGAAACGCTTTTTTATTATTGGCGATCAGCCTGCTTTCATGTGCCATCCCTTTCTTCACACTCCTCCCACGGAATATCAAAATCGATCGTTCTCGCCGCCATATCAACCCCGGATACCTGAACGCGGATCGTCTGTCCCAGCTTATAGACCTGTCCGCTCCGCTCCCCGATCATTTCATAGGTGCTTTCATTGTAGTAAAAATAATCCCCCGGCAGCTTCGACACATGGACAAGCCCCTCGATCGTATTCGGCAGCTCCACATAGATGCCCCAGCCTGTCACGCCGGAGATGACGCCCTCATAAATCTTACCGAGCCGCTCCGACATATATTCCGCTTTTTTTAATTTGTCCGTTTCGCGTTCCGCTTCGTCCGCGCGTCGCTCTAAACGCGAGCATTCACTTGCGACACCCGGCAAAATCTCATGGTAATGCGCAATACGGTCTTCCTGCAGTCTGCCCCGCAGCGATTCCTTGATGATGCGGTGAATCTGCAGATCAGGATAACGCCGGATGGGAGACGTAAAATGACAATAATATTTGCACGCCAAGCCAAAATGCCCGCTGCACTCCGTTGTGTATTTCGCCTGTTTCATACTACGCAATGCAAGTCTGCCGATCATCGTTTCTTCCGGCGTGCCCGCAACCTTCGCAATGAGCTTCTGGATTTCCTTCGGATGAATCTCTTCCCGGCTCATTTTCAAAGAATAACCGTAATTGCGGATAAATGTACCGAGCCGCATGATCTTGTCTGCGTCGGGGGTCTCGTGTGTTCTGTATACAAACGGGAGCTCCTGCCAATAAAAATGCTGTGCGACCGTCTCGTTCGCTATCAGCATGAATTCCTCGATCAGATCGGTTGCGGCATTGCGCTCGTAAGGCTTAATTTCTGTCGGATGTCCTTTTTCATCAAGCAGGATCTTCGTTTCCGGAAAATCAAAATCAATGGAACCGCGTTTTTTTCTTTTTTGCCGCAATCTCTTTGCAAGCGCTGCCATGTCAAGGAGCATGGATACGATCTGCGCATCTTCGGATGCTTTCGCTTCTTCCGTCCGCTCTTGCAAAATTGCCGCAACTCCCGTATAGGAGAGACGTCTGTCCACACAGATCACGCTTTCTACAATCTCATAGTCGGTCAGTTCTCCCTTTTCGTCGATCGTCATCAGACAGCTTAATGCGAGACGGTCTTCGCCCGCATTCAGCGAACAGATTCCGTTCGAGAGCGCATGCGGCAGCATCGGGATCACGCGGTCAACCAGATACACGCTTGTCCCACGTTTTTTTGCCTCATGGTCTAATGCGGAATTCTCCTGCACATAATTGCTGACGTCGGCGATGTGGACGCCGAGGCGGTAATATACCCCGTCCCTTGTCAGGCTGACCGCATCGTCTAAATCCTTGGCGTCTTCCCCGTCTATCGTCACCATTCTAAGTCCGCGCAGATCACATCTTCCGGCACAATCCGCCTCGGATACGGGCTTTGCCGCGCGTTCTGCCTGATTCATGACTTTTTCGGGAAATTCCACCGGAAGCGCATGCCCCAACACGATCGACATAATATCCACGCCCGGGTCGTTGCGATGTCCGATGATCTGCGTGATCTTTCCCTCCGGACGCCTCCTGTCATTTCCGTAATCCGTCAGTTCGACGACCACCTTGTGCCCATCGACCGCGCCCTTTGTATGCTCTCCCGCAATAAAAATATCGGTGCCGAACCGATCGTTATCCGGTATCACAAATCCGTAATGTCTGCTGCTCTCATAGGTTCCGACAAGTTTTGTCGTCCCGCGCGCAAGAATCCGCACGACCTCTCCCTGCGTCCGCTTTCCGCGCAATCCAGGCAGAATTTTCACCTCGACCGTGTCGCCATGAAACGCGCCGTTCATTCCTTCCGCCGCAATATAGATGTCTTCCGTCTGTCCCTCGATCTCTACAAATCCAAACCCTTTCGCATGCGCGGTCAGTGTTCCCGTGACAAGCTTCTCATCTGCGCGCTGATAGCGCCCCCTGCGGTTGATCTGGATTCTGTTTTCCGAAAGAAGCTCCGTCAGCGCCTGCTTAAAAGCACCCCGATCCTCGCTTTTTACCTGCAAAAGTACCGCAAGATCGCGTTCTCTCATCGGCACATAGGATTTCTCCTGCATCAGGTCACAAATCATTTGTTTTTTTACTTCTAACTGCTGTGATTCCACAATTCGTTATTCCCTCAACTGCTTTCCCATTTCCTTTGCTGAAAAGCGCGCCCCGTAAAACTCGCGCATAGGAATTTTCCCGCAAAAGAAAAAAACAGCACTCTGCATAACAGAGTGCCTTGTCATTAAAATCTTGTGATATTTAGCACGGCAGAAAGAACGATCATCACTATCACCAAAATGGCGGTCCACTTTACAAGCTTTCCCTCCATGGAACGTCCTTTATTCTTGCCCCAGTAAGTCTCCGCGGCACCGCTGATCGCGCCAAGTCCCTGCTGCTTACCTTCCTGCATCAATACCAATCCTGTGACAATTACACTCACTACCATTAAAATCACATATAAAACCACTCTTAACGGACTCATTGCCATTCCTCCTCATATATTATGACCACTGCGTGGTCATAATAATGTACATGCGCACTCCGTACTCTGTCTTTCGATATCATACCACACCCGCTTACTATAGCACAACAAAAAAAGAATTTCAAGCCCTATTTTACGGGAAACGTTGATTAGGCGCTTCCTTTACATTTTTCGTCGCGTACTTTTTGATCTTCATGGTAATTATAACCGCTCAAAGCGTCAATGAATCAAAAAAGTCATCTTCCGCCTTTGCTGTTTTTCCGAGCAGATACGCCTTCATCTCCGTATGCGCCTCTCCCAAGTCCGCAATACATTGTTCCCGATTGTGTTCATGGACGCCGCCCGCCGCTTCAAACAGTTCGTAATAGCTTCTGTCCTCCCCATGCTCCGCGGTCAGCACTTCCCATGCTTCTTTCGTCTTGCAGCCCATCGTATGCGCCGTCAAAAAAGCGGCCAATTCCCCGCGCAGCCTGCTGCCAAGGCAGTCATCATAGCGCAGGCGGAGCAGCGCCGCACGCGCCTTCTTTTTTCGCTGTTGGGAACAATAATGGTCAATATTGTTTTCCCTGCTGCCGTAATCCTCCTCACCGCATAAAAGCATTTTGGAAAAGCCCTCGTCTTCCGCCGTTTCCATCAATTTCTCCAATGCGGCGTCCCACCTTGCAAACCACTCGTCCGTTCCCGCACTCGCAATATCCAAAAGATACGGATTGTTTAACAGCCTGTCCCCTGCGGCAAGCAGATGACCGACTCCCCGCTTCTCATCCGCAAAAAGCGCCTCGCGGAGCTCGATGCACGCCAAACGCTCACAGCCCCGGAAGACGCCTCTGCCGATCCCGACCTGCCGATGGGGCATGCTGACCGTCTCAAGCTGTTTACAGCTGGCAAACGCCCAATCCTCAATCTCACGGATATTCACGGGCAGGATGATCTCCCGTACACCGTCACAGCCCCAAAACGCTTTTTTTCCGATCCGCGTAACTGGCTTTTCGTCAAGCCGCTCCGGTATCTGTAACACTCCGCCGATATGCTGTGCGCCCGTGATCCGTACGCAATCTTCTTCCTCTCCGCACACGTCCTCATATAAAAAGACGGTATTCTGCATGATCACAATTCCAGTTCCTCCATCTCCCGTAAAAGCGCTTCGCGCCGCTCGCTGAGCATCAGTTCTTTGCTGTGCCGCTCATAATCCTCACAGCCGAAACGCGCGACAAATCCCGCGCAGCAGTCCGTCACGGTCATATGTGTGACAAGCAGCAGAAGCTCATTGCCGTCCGCGAAGACCTGCTCCACAAAAGAAAACAAATGGTGAAGGCATTGCTTTGCCTGCGCTGTCTCCTGCTTTGCACATGCCGCTTCCTGTTCAAACGCCCGTTTGACCGCCGCAAACTGCTCTCCCGCAACGGACTGTTCTCCCTCAAGAAGCAGGTTTCTTTTTTGTTCCCGCAGGAATGTGAGCACCCGCCGGTGCATCCGCTTATCCTCCGCGGAGAGCGTATTCGCCGCCGAAAGGGAAGCCAGCAAGCGCTCCCTCGCCGCGATCTGTATCGAAATTGCCTCCGCCGCTGAGATGCTGTCATGTCCCAACGTCGTATGCCCATCCGCTGCAGCGTTTTGTCCCCGTTGACCATTCCGGTCATTCGTTGCTGCAACCCGATCCTGCTGCCCGTTCCTGTCATCCGGTACTGCAGCCTGACCCTGCCGCTCCACGGGAATCCCCATCTGCGTTTTCACATGTCTTAATACCTGCAGCAGATTTTCCAGATAATCTGTCTTCTCCATGCAGTCCCTAAGCATGCCGTCTGTCTTATCCGTCAGCATGCCGAGCAGTGAGATCCGCTCATCAAACGGCGCGTTTTCCGCCTTCCTGCGCATGTCCTCCGACGCGCTTCCCTGCAAGATCTCACGGATGTGATAGTCTTTTTTATATTTGCAGTACAGGTCATAATACGCCATAAATTCCCGGACAACCCGCTCATGCGAAAGATACTGCCCGACCAGCTCCTCCGTGACGGCAAGCGCTTCCTCCTCGTACAAAAAGAGCATCTGAGATAAGTCCTCCCAGCCGCGCGCCGTCACATACGCACGCCCCTTCGCCGTCATTTCCATCAAATAAAAATCCTGCTTTTTTAACTCCAGATAATTCAGTACGGCGCGATGCAGTCCTTCTTTTTCCGCATAATTCTTCCACGCCTCATAATCCGCCTCCACGTTCAACACCTTCAGTCGGTCCAGCGTAACCACATCAAATTCGCGCGCGCTGCGGTTATACTCCTTCGGGTTTCCCGCAGTCACAATGACCCAGCCCTCCGGCACGCGATGTCCGCCGAACACCTTATATTGTAAAAATTGCAGCATGGACGGCGCAAGCGTCTCCGAGACACAGTTGATCTCATCCAAAAACAGAATCCCTTCCTTTAAGCCGCTCTCCCGCATTACCTCATACACGGACGCAATGATCTCGCTCATCGTGTATTCGGACACATCATATTCCTTACCCTCATATTCCCTGTGGCAGATCACAGGAAGTCCGAGCGCCGACTGCCTTGTATGATGCGTCATGGAATATGAGACGAGCGCAATGTGAAGTTCCTGCGCAATCTGCTCCATGATCGCCGTCTTTCCGATTCCCGGCGCGCCGACCAAAAAAATCGGCCGCTGGCGCACGACCGGTATGCGGTATTCCCCGAACGCATCTTTCTTCAAATATAATCTGACCGTATCCTTAATATCCTGTTTGGCTTGTCCGATGTTCATTTTTATAGCCATGCTCCTTTCGCAGCCTGCAAATTTTTGAGCGGTCCGGCACAAACTCGCCGGCTGAAGATTTAATTTTCAACTTTTATCTCTTCCCACTCCGAAAGCGCATCCTCGTCAATACAGATGCGGACCGCCCACGCCGGCGCGGTATTCGGCAGCTCATCCTCGTTCAAAAACGCAAACACCGTCTCATAATCCGGCGCTTTTTCCGGATAGACGCCCTGCCCATCCGTAAAATAGATCATGCCCTTTAAGTTTGCGATCTCTCCGCGTTCGATCAGCGCATCCACATACGTAAACACGGGCCGAAAATCCGTACTGCCGAAGCCCACGAGCTTTCCCTTCGTCAAAAAAGCATCCAGCTCGCCATGATCGTGAATGACGGTATCGCTGCGGACTTCATGATCGCACTGAATGATATGGACCAGCATCTCGTCAAAAAAGCAGGCGCTTGTTTTCATGATGGAATACGTATGCCGAAGGAATGCGCGCACCGTCTCCCCACGGCACGACGCCGACGTATCGATCGCGATCACAAAATCATGGATCTGATTCACCTCGCGATATTCGAGCGGCTCCACGATCGGCACATTCCCGTATTGCGAAAGTCCGTAGGTATACGCAATATAGTCGAACTCCTCCTCATTGCTTTTTACCACTTCTCCCGGCACGACAAACCGTCGTAAAAAAGCACGGTAATCCACCCGGTCCGCCGTTGCCTCCGCCAAATTCTCCTCCACGGCGCCCGCGTTCTTTCCCTGCGAAAACGACTTTAACTCCGCCTTGGCGCGCTCTGAGATCCGTCTCCACTCCGCAAGGGAGATGACAAGCTCCTCCCGCTCTCCCCATCCGTCATGGTCATCCATATAAAAAAGACGTGCAAGAAACGCCTGTTCATCCACGGCAAGCGGATTTCTGCGCAAATACCGATACAGCTTTTCCGCCGTCAGCTTCACGCCCTGATCTTCAAAATAGGAAATCGCTTCTTTTTTTCGCAGATCCGACTTTAACTCGGTCTCCGGCAGCATCAGCTCCATCACCGCATGCTCCGCCGCCAGATCAACCGCCAGATCCCACACGTCCTTCTCCACCTTGTCATAGCGGAAGCTGTGTGAAAAAAGAAAATGAAACAGAACATGGAGCATCATGCGCATCACGGACGCCTGCTCCTTCCGATAGGCGCGGATGACCGCCTGCGCATCATAATACAGATGCCGCCCATCACAGGAAAATCCGCTTACGCCCGCTTTTTCCTGCGGCAGGAGCGCCGCAAGCGCCACATCCAGAAAACGCATATGCATTAAAATCCGATCCCGTGAGAGCTGTATGATTTCCGCGGCAAGCGCCGAAATACGCGCAGCCTTGTCTTCTTTTTTGATTGCTGTCATAGTACGAATGATTCCTTCTTCATCCTATTCATTGTTACAATTTTGCTGTTACCTAATACCTATCGTATCACAGCCGCCAACGCATTTCCACTCTTGGTTAATTGTTACGACATTTATTACAACGCCTACCGCAATGAATGATCAAAAGTCTATTTCCACTTCTTCTGATTCATAAAAAATACCATGTACCTTATGATACGAGACCCCTATCGCTGATCCCAGTCCATACGATTCTTCAACTTCTAAATACTTCTCTTGACCGATCATGATCACCTTCTCATCCCTGAGCGAAAAAACAAACACAAAAAAGCCAAACCATAATCCAAACACGGAAACAGCAGTCGTACTGATTATGGAGAAAATGCACAATCGCCTGATGGCGGTATGTTGCCGCGGTTTCATAAATACCACTGATATCCAATAAATCAGAGCTATGATAAACGCAATCATAATACCCGCACCCAAAAGCTCCAGTATGGCTGCAAGCTGTATCCGTATTTCCCATTTCAATAACATAGCAATCATTAGACGCAGCATGATAATAAATAGATACACACAGGTACTCCGCCCTATCACAGCAAAGGTTTTTCCACAATGCTGTTTCTTTTTTATATAATCTTCCGCGACCGCCCACTCCCTCATTACCTCGGCAACCACGTTTGCCGAATATATGGAAAGCTCGCCGCCCTCATCCATGACCATTTTTACTTCCTTATAGACATCCTTCGGAAGCACCTCTTTCATCTTTTCGAGTGTAACGGCATCCGATGTAAAAATCTCCTCAACGTTCATACCTTCGCTCATCATGATCTTCTCCTTCTCCTTAAAACAAAAAATGCCCCAAAATTGCTTGGAACATTATTGTTCAGATTACCATATGTACGAATCTTTTTCGTTTCTATTACCATAACCTAAAATCCAAAAAAATGCAATCCCAAAGAATAAAATTGCCTCAAAGCGGGTTCACGATAAGGTGAAATAAATCCAACCGGATAGGACAGAATGATTAGAATTTTGTAGAAATATGATTGACGGTTTTAAGGGCAGCCATCTTCATGGATCGCTGCCCTCCCCAATAAAAAGTTGATTTTTTATTTCTCGTGATCTTCAAAGCAGAGGAACGGATTGCGGTACTCGCTCACGCTTCCCAGCTCCTCCTCAATGCGCAAAAGCTGATTGTATTTGCTGACGCGGTCGGTCCGGCACGGCGCGCCCGTCTTGATCTGTCCCGCATTGACCGCAACGGCAAGATCGGCAATGAACGCATCCTCCGTCTCTCCCGAACGATGGGAAATGACGGCGCGGTACCCGTTTCGCTGCGCCATTTCGATCGCGGCAAGCGCCTCCGTGACCGTTCCGATCTGATTCACCTTCACTAAGATCGCATTCCCCACACCTAGCTTGATCCCTGCCGCCAGACGCTTGACATTCGTGACAAAAAGGTCGTCTCCCACAAGCTGGATCCGATCGCCCAAGCGCTCGGTCAGCTTCTTCCAGCCCTCCCAGTCATCCTCGTTTAAGCCGTCCTCGATCGAGATGATCGGATACTTATCGCAGAGCGCTTCATACATGGAGATCATCTCCTCCGTGCTCCGCAGCACACAATACTCCTTTGTATCCGGATTGCTGCAGGTGCATACCGCGTCTCCCGCTCCTGTATTTCCCGTGCCCGCCGCCGTCTGCTCACAGCCGCAGGATGTCTCCGGCTCTGCGCCGCAGCCGCACACGCCTGCCTCATAAGCGCCCTCCGGGATCGCATTGACATTCCGCTGTCTCTCCGCCCTTAACAGCTCGCTCTCCCCCGGAAAATAATACATACCGGAATCTTCCTGATAAAGCTCGCTCGCCGCGACGTCCAGCGCGATGCGGATATCCGATCCTGGATCATAGCCCGCCGCCTTGACCGCTTCCATGATCAACGCCAATACCGCGTCGGCATCCTTTAAGGAAGGCGCAAAGCCGCCCTCGTCGCCGACGCCGGTGGAAAGTCCTTTTTTCTTGCAGATCTGCTTCAGGTTATGATAAATTTCAGCGCAGATCCGAAGACCGTCCGAAAAAGAAACCGCATTGACCGGCATGATCATAAACTCCTGAAAATCCACCGTATTATCCGCGTGCTTACCCCCGTTTAGAATATTCATCATCGGAACCGGCATCGTTTTGGTATTGACGCCCCCAAGATAACGGTACAGCGGCTGCTCCAACGCCAGCGCGCAGGCACGCGCACACGCCATGGATACGCCGAGTGTCGCATTGGCGCCCAGATTTCCCTTATTGTCCGTTCCATCCTGCTCGATCAGCACATGGTCGATCATCTGCTGGTCTAACGCATTCAGCCCGATCAGCGCTTCCCGTATTTTGGTATTGACATTATTCACCGCTTTTCTCGTTCCGAGTCCGAAGTATCGCTCCTCTCCGTCCCTGAGCTCCACCGCCTCAAACCGTCCCGTACTCGCGCCCGATGGCACGGACGCCCTTCCGATTGTTTTTTTACCCGTTGTTTCGGTCTCTACAACTACCTCCGCTTCCACTGTCGGGTTTCCCCTTGAATCCAGAATTTCTCTTGCGTGCACATCCGTAATGCGTAACCGTAATGACATGTTGCTTCCTCCTGTCCGAAAAAATAAGTATATCATTTGTATCTTACCCTGCACAGGCGGATTTATTCAGAACAGCAGTGTAACCTGCGTAAAAAAAGACCCTCGCCATGGTAACCCATCACCCATGCGAAAGTCTTTTTTCATATAATCCTCCATGCTGTCAACATCAAAGCGAACAAGTTCGCTTTGTGAATTTGGACGCAAGCACAAATTCGCCGATTGAAAGATCTTTGATTTTTCAATCTATATTCTCTCAAGAAACCGGATCATTTTCCATATTATCATAAATGCAGCCCAAACGCTCCGCACTTAA
Source organism: Lachnospiraceae bacterium (assembly GCA_014804425.1). GTDB lineage: Bacteria > Bacillota > Clostridia > Lachnospirales > Lachnospiraceae > DLAJ01. The sequence goes on along the minus strand of JAAUZV010000015.1, from coordinate 133,848 downwards.
ATCCGTCTTACTTAAAACCGTATAGCGGTCCTTCCTCGTTGACTGTGCACGCTGCCACACGTCCGTAAAAATCTCCTTTGTGATGCCGTAGCCTGACGGCTTAATGTCAAGCCCGTAAAGCGCGCATAACCGATAGAGCTTTGACACGTCACGCTCCTGAAAAATGCCTGCACCGATGCTTCCCATCGCGACTGCCATTCCGTGAGAAATCTTGATCTGGGGATAAAATTCCTCCAATGCATGGCAGAACAGATGCTCCGCACCGCTGCACGGACGGGAGCTTCCCGCGATCTCCATCGCGAGCCCTCCGAATACTAACGCTTCCGTCAGAATATGAATAAAATTCTTACTCTTTAACGAGCGTTCCTCGCAGAACGCGACCGCATTGTACGCCATTTCGGAGATCATATAGGCAAAATCATCGACTCTGCCGCCCTTCTTTGCCGCGTCAAGCTTCCAATCGTACAGGGCGGTATATTTGCTGATCGTATCGCCGATGCCCGCTTTTAGCTGACTCTCCGGCGCCGCACGGATGATCTCAGTGTCCACGATGATCCCGGTCGGAATTTTGCAGCCGAATGTCTTTCTGTTATGCCCGTCCGTCGCCATCACGGAAAACGGGGAGGCCAGGGAATCGTTGCTTAAAGTTGTCGGCAGACAGATATAGGGAATCTTGGCCACAAATGACGCATATTTCGCAACGTCTAACACCTTTCCGCCGCCGAAGCCGATGCACACGTCATAGTCCTGCACGCTCGCATATTTCGCAAGCGCGACCGCAATGTCAAAGGAAGCGTCCTCCACCAGATAAAGATCACAGTGCTGTAAATCCTTCTGAATCTCGGCGATCGTATCCGCAAACAACTCCTTTAAGAACTGTTCCGTCACGAACAATATTTTTTTCTTCCGAATATCGGCAACACATGCGGGCAGCATTTCATCCATATGCAGAAACGCGCCGTCCTCCACGATCAGACAATAGGGTAATCGAAAACTATGCATGTTGTGCTCCTTCCGTCAACAAATTTCTGTCATTCCAAATCCGCCATGCGACAACGCCGAAAGTGGCAAGCTGCACGACAGAATATACGCAGAAAACCGCGATCAGATCAAAAAACCACATCAGCGCCGCCACGGCGCCGCTCCCCGCACAGACCATCATAAGGATGACCGTCACGTTGTTATAGCTGTGATTGGACGTGCTTTCCAACTGTCCCGATACGGTATACATGGTAAGAAAGATCGTAACGATTTTTAAGAGCGCAACCACAAAATAAAACACATAGCCCGCACGAAAACGCAGCCCGCCGTTTAAGTAAAACGGCATGATCTGCCAGTACACATACGCTGCCGCGGAAACCGCGCCCCAAAGAAAGCATTTGCGGAAACGCCTGTCTTCCATGGAAAGCCATGCCGCCGCCACAAGCAGCATCAGATACCCCAACAGATCCGAACAGACATCCACCCGCAGCTGATGGCCGACCACATGATCGATGATCAATGACACCGTCACCGGTGCTTCTGTCCGAAATGCCTCATACGCCGGATACGCGATCGCCGGAATACGGACATCTATGATCAAAAGCACCAGTGCGGCAAACAGTACATAATATTTACGCATACCTATCTCTCTCGATTATTTCTTGATGAGCAGGGACTTTCCTGTCATTTCCTTTGGCTGTTCCATTCCCATGATCTCAATGAGCGTCGGCACAATATCCGCCAGACAGCCGTTCTCGCGCAATGTATATCCTTCGTCATAATTGACAAGAATGAACGGCACCTGATTCGTCGTATGCGCGGTAAACGGATCCCCCGTTTCATAGTCGATCAGCTGCTCGGCATTGCCGTGGTCCGCGCAGATGAACAGCGCGCCATCCACTTCTTTGACCGCCTCGACTGCTTTTCCCACACACTCATCGACTGCCTCGACCGCCTTTCTTGCCGCCTCTAACACACCGGTATGTCCGACCATATCGGGATTGGCAAAATTGATGATCACAACGTCGTATTTGCCCGACTTGATCGCCTCGACCAAGCGGTCGCAGACCTCATACGCGCTCATCTGCGGCTTTAAGTCATAGGTCGCCACATCCTTCGGGGAATTGACCAGAATCCGGTCCTCTCCCTCGTTCGGCTCCTCTACACCGCCGTTAAAAAAGAACGTGACATGCGCATATTTTTCCGTCTCTGCAATACGCGCCTGCTTCATTCCGTTTGCGGCAAGCCACTCTCCGAACGTATTGGTCACGGCAATCTTGTGGAATGCGACTTCCTTATTCGGAATCGTCGGGTCATAATCCGAAAAGCACACATAAGTGAGATCCAGTTTCTTTTCCCGCGCAAAGCCCTTAAAATCATCATCACAGAAGCAGCGCGTGATCTCCCGCGCCCGGTCCGGACGGAAATTAAAGAACACGACGGAATCCCCGTCTCCGATCGTAGCTACCGGCGCGCCGTTCTTCATCACGACGGTCGGTTTTACGAATTCATCTGTTTCCTCTTTATCATAAGAATTCTGGACTGCCTCCTGTGCGCTGTCCGCAGTCTGTCCCTCGCCCTTTGTCAATGCGCGGTACGCAATCTCCACACGGTCATAATTGTTATCCCGATCCATCGCATAATAGCGTCCTGAAACGCTGACAACCTCACCGACACCGAGCTCCGCCATTTTTTCCTCAAGCTGCGCCACATAATCTTTTCCGCTCGTCGGCGGTGTATCACGCCCGTCAAGGAATGCATGCACGTATACTTTTTCCAGTCCGTTTCTCTTTGCCAGCTCCAGCAGACCATATAAATGCGTAATGTGGCTGTGCACTCCACCATCCGATAAAAGACCGAACATATGCAGCGCGGACTGTTTCTCTTTGCAGTTCTTCACAGCATCCATCAGCGCCGGATTCTCAAAAAATGTTCCGTCCTGAATCTCTTTCGTAATTCTTGTCAGCTCCTGATATACGATCCTGCCGGCACCCATATTCAAATGTCCGACCTCAGAGTTGCCCATTTGTCCGTCCGGCAGTCCGACTGCCATTCCGCTTGCGTTGCCGCGCACGAACGGGTATTCCGCCATCAACTTGTCCATGACGGGTGTGGCCGCCAATGCGACTGCATTTCCCTCCGCCGTTTCGTTCAATCCGTACCCATCGAGGATCATTAATACTACCGGTTTCTTGCTCATTTGATTACTCCCAATCCTTTCTTTTTTATATTTAATCCCAAAAGAAATGCCTTCGGCATTTCTTTGAAAGATTTGCGCTATGCGCAAATCTTTTTTATTCCACCCGAATCGAATCCAGAACGCGCTCAAACGCATCCATCCATCCGCTTCCCGCAGGCTGCGACATTGTGATCGTCGTCACCTTATCCTTTTCCGTCTCCACCGAGCACTGCACCTGCTCCAGCGCAATCCCCATCAGCTCATAGTTGATGCGGACGATCAGTGCATTATAGCCGTTGATCGTCGTTTTGGTAAACTCGGTGCACTTCACATCTACCTCAACGTCGTAATATTCACTGTAAAGGCTTTCCAACATGTAACAGAAGGTTTCTTCCGTATATTGAAATGTGACGGGATCGTTCTCCGACGTCATAATATTAATATTCGACGTGTCATTCGGATAATTCGGTGCCAGATAAAATCCTTCCGACTGTTCCACAAACCCTTCCGGAACCTCATAGCGAAGCCGCGGTCCCCCGGTCTGCTGCGGATCTCCGCCAAGGCTCTGCGACAATCCGTGCCCGCCGCTTTCCGGCTCACTGCCCTGTGCATTCTGTGTCAATCCGTTCGGCAGGGTTACGCCTCCCTGCAGCCCATTTTGAGCCTGATCTGTTCCGCCATCCTGCGAAAGATCATTCCCGTTGCCCGGATTTCCTTCAAGGGGCGCTCCACCGATGTGTGTTTCCCCGCTTGCCTGCTCTCCCGGCGACCATGCCTCTTCTTCCCCGGAACCTCTCTGTCTTCCCGTGAATGCCAAAATAACCGGCACGATGAAAAGAACTGCGGCTACTGCCAGGGCGGAGATGATCGCAGCCTTGCTGATTCGTTTCTTTGCTCCTGCCTGCAACACATAGGAAGACTGCTCTGTCACCTGATATGCGGGATATTGCAGTCTGTTCTGCTGTCCGCCCCCTGCCCGCTGCGGCATTCCCTGTCCGGTGCTCCCCCACTGCGGCACGTTTAAGCCGTTCCCCGGCTGCTGCGGACCGCTTACCTGAACAGGCTGTGCTACGGGAATCTCGTTGCAGTAAAAGCCCCGATAAAACTCACCGATCGTCTTATAACGCATGCCCGCATCCACCGCCATCCCCTTTAACAGCGCCGCCTCCTGTACGGGCGTCAGCGCCGCACCGTACTGTGACGGCGGAATCAGCGTATCATGCTCTTTCCTTGACAGCGCATCAACGGGCGTATGACCCGTTAAGCATCGATAGATCGTCGCACACAGCGCATACACATCCGTCCATGATCCCTGCATGCCATAAATCCGATATTGTTCCTCCGGCGCATAGCCCGGCTTGAGCATCACCGAAGCGCTCCTCTCGGCGCTGCCCGCCATATCCCGTGCCGAACCGAAATCCAGCAGTTTCAAGGTGCCGTCCTTCAAGATCATAATATTATCCGGGCTGATGTCACGATGGATCATGCCCTGACTGTGTACTTCGTTTAAGGACGCGAGCAGCGGCTGTAACATCCGCATGATCTCACTGCAGGAGAGTCTTCCGCCCCTTCGCGTAAGGTAGCTTTTCAGCGTCTCTCCGTCAAGATACTCCATGATAATGTAGCAGGTATTATTCTCTTCAAAATAATCGCGCACGGACACAATATTCCTAAGCCCCGCAAATCGCGCAAGCATTCTCGCTTCCTGAATATATTTCTTTTTTCCGTCCGAAAAAAATACGCCCTTGTCCCCTTCTTCGGAGATCACCGTATTGCTGCTGCCTGTATCCCTGTTGACAAACCCGACAGGATAATACTCTTTGATCGCAATCCGCAGCTCCAGGTTCAGGTCATAGCCCAGATAAGTAATGCCGCAGCCGCCCGCTCCCAGCATTCTGCCGATCATATATTTCCCCTGCAGAACCGTGTGCGGCGTTAATATATGCGGCGCAAGCTCGCCGGGCACCGGCAAACGATAGCCGCAGTGTGGGCATCCGCTATGCATTTGTTCTTCCGTGACTCTGCTCATACAGCCCGGACACAGCTCATGAATCTCCATACTCATCCTCCCCAGACACTCCTCTGACCGCAATCAATCCTATTTTATTCAGTATAGCATATTTTTTCTACTTTTCTATGCTTTATCCGATAAAAAACAATAATTTCTAAAAAAAAGACTGCCGCAAACGCAGCAGTCTCTTTTTTCTTTCCTTCATTTTCATTGCGATGTCCTGACCAAACCGGACTTACGATCCCGCATAGACTTATTTCACGTATTCGATGCTCATGGAATCAATGCTGGCATTAAACGCATCCGTCCATCCGCCGCCAGCCTGCTGCGTATAAGTGATCGTTGTGACTTTGTTCTTTCCGACCTCAACCGCAAACTGAACCTGCTCGATCTCCATGCCAAGCAGCGTGTAGGATGCTCTGATCGTCAGCGTCTTGCAGCCGTTTAACTCAGACTTGGTAAACTCTGTACAATTCACATCGACCTCATAGCCATAGGTCTGCTCATACAGATACTCTACCGCCTCGCAGAAGCTGTCCTTCGTGTACGAGAACGTTACCTGATCTTCCTGAGACTCCATAATGTTGATGTTCGCAGTGTCATTCGGGAAATCCGGCGCATAATACATACCGTCAGACTGCTCCGTGAAGCCTTCCGGAAGATCATAATGTAACACCGGCGTACCCTTGCTTCCGCATGCTGCAAGTGTGAGCAGCATTGCGCATACGAGTAAAATAGAACCCAATTTCTTCTTCATGATTTCATTCTCCCTTGATTTCATAAATATTTGTTACAAGAAGTAATCTTAATACTTCTTTCCCAAATTGTCAACCCCGCCTAAGTCACTCTTGGAATTCTTTCTTCCCCTATGCGTTTTTGTCCTTTATCTGCTCCAGCATATATTCGGCATACTTTTTTGCCTGTGCTCTGTCAAACCGCATCGCATCCCCCGTGCGATACGCGTCCATCGCAGACACCAGCAGTTCCCCATATTGTTCGGGGATATTGGTAAGTCCCCATTCCCCGCCTTCTTTTTTTGATAAGATCAGCTGATCTCTTTTGTACGCCAGCACCCGGCACAGATTCAGGATCATATAGACGGGCTGTTCCGCAATCTCCTCCGCCGCATTCTCTATATCAGACAAAATGCTGTCCAAATAATACGCCCGGTCAACCTCAGAAAAAACATCCCCGATCCCTTTTCCGCAGAGTGTCCTGCCTCTGTGATAAATGATCGTAAAATGCGCGGCTAAATCTTTATCCGTTCCCTTCATTTTTTGAATATAGTCATCTGCATCCTGCCGGTACCAGTTCAGATGCGTGATAGAAAAATGAAGCTCAAAAGGCGTCGGATAGACAAACGGTCTGCACACGCTCTCTCTGACAATACTGACCTCAATTCCTTTTTCGGGAGCCTGTGCATTCAATTCTACCACCATATCCATGAACTTCCGCTTGCATTCATCGGAAATCTCCTCTTTGATCACAACCATGAGATCAATGTCGCTCTTTTGTGCATGAAAACATCCCATTACGGCAGAGCCGTGAAGATAAATACCGACAAGCTCATCCCCCAATATCTCCTTGCTTTCCCGTACAAATCGATCCAGCATCTCCTTATATTCGTCCACTCTGAACCTCCATGCTGTCAACAACAAAGCGAACAAATTCGCCGATTGAAAAATCTTTGATTTTTCAATCTACATCCTCCCGCCATGACTCAAAAAAAGAAATGCAGCGGCAAAGCCCTCCTCTGCATTTCTTTTTTGAAATGTATATTACCCTAGATCGATCATTCCTGATGATTCATTTGCGAAGCAAATTAATAATTCACGATCTTGCCGAACTCAGCCTTTAAGGAAGCGCCGCCGACCAATCCGCCGTCAATATCCGGCTGTGCAAACAACTCTGCAGCATTGCCTGCATTCACGGAACCGCCGTACTGAATGCGGACAGCCTCCGCCGTAGCAGCGTCATACATCTCTGCGATGCAGTCACGCACACCCTTGCATACTTCCTGCGCCTGCTCTGTCGTCGCGGTCTTGCCCGTTCCGATCGCCCAGATCGGCTCATAAGCGATAACCATGCTCTTTACCTGATCTGCAGTAATGCCGACAAGATCGGACTTGATCTGCAGACGGATCCAATCCATCGTTACACCCATTTCTCTCTGCTCTAACGTCTCGCCGCAGCAAAGGATCGGCGTCAGTCCTGCCTCAAATGCCTTCTTTACTTTCTTATTTAACAGTTCATTCGTCTCCTTAAAATAATCACGTCTCTCGGAGTGACCGATGATGACATACTTCACGCCTGCATCCACAAGCATCGCTGCCGAAATCTCTCCGGTGTAAGCGCCCTTTTCCTCAAAATACATATTCTCCGCGCCTACCGCAACATTCGTTCCCTTTACCGCCTCTACAACCGGTACGATGTCGATCGCAGGAACGCAGTATACGACGTCCACATCATCGGACTTTACCAGATCCTTTAACTCTGCACACAGTGCAACTGCCTGACTCGGCGTCATGTTCATTTTCCAGTTGCCCGCTACAATTTTTCTTCTTGCCATGATCATTCTCCTTTGATAAAAAATCTATTCCAAATCTATATTCGCCCTATTTCAAAAATTCCGTTCCTGCACGGAATTTTCAGTAATATGAGTGTCGCTCATATTACTTGTCATCCGCTGCCACAACGCCCGGAAGCTCCTTGCCCTCAAGGAACTCAAGGGATGCGCCGCCGCCTGTGGAAATATGGCTCATCTTATCTGCAAATCCTAACTGGTTGACCGCTGCTGCGGAATCACCGCCGCCGATGATCGTGGTCGCATCGGTAGCCGCCAGTGCCTTTGCAACGGCAATCGTGCCCGCTGCCAGCGTCGGATTCTCAAATACGCCCATCGGTCCGTTCCATACAACCGTCTTTGCACTCTTAACAGCATCTGCATACAGCTCCGCCGTCTTCGGTCCGATGTCCAGACCCTCTTTATCCGCCGGAATCTTGTCCGCATCGACATAGGATACCTCGATCGGTCCGTCGATCGGATCCGGGAAGGAATCCGCTACGGTCGTATCAATCGGGAGAAGCAGCTTCTTGCCGAGCTTCTCTGCCTTTTCCACCATTTCCTTACAGTAATCAAGCTTCTCGTTATCAACCAGAGACTTTCCGATCTCATAGCCCTTTGCCTTTAAGAAAGTAAATGCCATACCACCGCCGATGATGAGCGTATCGCACTTCTCTAACAGGTTATTGATGACATTCAGCTTATCCGCAACCTTCGCGCCGCCAAGGATCGCAACGAACGGTCTCACCGGATTCTCTACGGCATTGCCGAGGAAATTGATCTCTTTCTGCATCAGATAACCGACTGCACACTCGCCGCCCTTTGCGCGGACCACATCCGTCACACCGGCAACGGAAGCATGCGCTCTGTGGGAAGAACCGAATGCATCGCATACATAAATATCACAAAGATCAGCAAGCTCTTTGCTGAATGCCTCGCCGTTCTTTGTCTCCTCAGAACCGCGGAAACGCGTATTCTGTAAAAGAACCACATCGCCTTCCTTCATTGCCGCTACCGCTGCGGTCGCATCCGCTCCCGTTACGTTGTAATCAGCAACAAAGTTTACTTCCTTGCCGAGCTTCTCGGATAATCTCTTCGCAACCGGCGCTAAGGACTCTCCCTCGTTCGGTCCGTTCTTTACTTTACCGAGGTGGGAGCAAAGAATCACCTTTCCACCGTCGTTGATCAGCTTCTGGATCGTCGGCAATGCAGCCACGATACGGGTCTCATCGGTAATCTCACCGTTCTTTAACGGAACATTAAAGTCACATCTTACAAGCACACGCTTTCCTGCTGCCTGAATATCATCTACGGATTTCTTATTTAATCCCATTTTCTTTCCTCCTGAACATTTTTTCAAAAGAAAGGTCCGGTCCCTAAAGACCGGACCTTTGCTAGGCCTACTTCTTCATGAGAGCCGCACTCTGATTATGCTAACTCTGCAAAATACTTAATGGTACGAACCATCTGGCTTGTGTAGGAATTCTCATTGTCATACCAGGAAACAACCTGTACCAGATTGTCCTCGCCAACCATCGTCTGTGTTGCATCAAAGATGGAGCCGTAGGTGCTTCCTACGATGTCGGAAGATACGATCTCATCCTCGTTATAAGCGAAGGACTCGGTTGCTGCTGCCTTCATTGCTGCATTGATCTCTTCCTTCGTTACGGACTTCTCAACCGTTGCTACAAGGATCGTGGTAGAACCGGTCGGGGTCGGTACACGCTGTGCGGAGCCGATCAGCTTGCCGTTCAGCTCAGGAATAACAAGGCCGATTGCCTTTGCTGCACCTGTGGAGTTCGGAACGATATTGACAGCGCCTGCGCGGGATCTTCTTAAATCACCCTTTCTCTGAGGACCGTCAAGGATCATCTGATCACCCGTGTATGCATGGATCGTGCTCATGATACCGGACTTGATGCCTGCAAGATCATTCAATGCCTTTGCCATCGGAGCTAAGCAGTTCGTCGTGCAGGAAGCTGCGGAAATGATGGTATCCGTCGGCTTTAAGGTCGTGTGGTTTACATTGTATACGATCGTCGGAAGATCATTGCCTGCCGGAGCGGAAATGACAACCTTCTTTGCACCTGCATTGATGTGTGCCTGTGCTTTCTCCTTGGAGGTATAGAAACCGGAGCACTCAAGAACTACGTCTACGCCCAGCTCGCCCCACGGACAGTTGTTTGCATCCGGCTCTTTGTAAATCTTCAGTGTCTTGCCGTCAACCGTGATGGAATCCTCGCCTGCCGATACCGTATCTGCCTTTGCATATTTACCCTGAGAAGAGTCATACTTTAACAGATGCGCTAACATCTTCGGAGATGTTAAGTCGTTGATTGCTACCACATCGTATCCCTCTGCACCAAACATCTGTCTGAATGCAAGACGACCGATACGACCGAAACCATTGATTGCTACTTTTACTGCCATTTTAAGAATCCTCCTACATATTTTATATTATTTTGGCTTGTCCGGAAATGCACGATGCATCCAAGATTTACCAAAATTCTATCAGCACGATTATTGTAACTAATATTCCGCCAAAATTCAAGATATAAATTGAAAATTATTGAGAAACTTTCTAAATTTCTGAAATTGAAAAATCGCGTAAAATATGGTATTTTAGGGATAAAAAAGAAAGGAGTAGTCTTTATGCCCATATATGCTGACTGTCATTTACACTCCTCCCATTCGGAAGACTCCCATGCCCCCATGGACGCGATGATCGAAAAAGGCATCGCACTCGGCTTAAAGAAGATGTGCTTTACCGAGCATATGGATATGGATTATCCGGACCCGGAACACAAATCCGACAGCAAATTCATGGTCAACACAGATTCCTATCTGTATGACCTGATCCGCTGCAAAGAACGCTATGGAGACCGCATCACGCTCTTATTCGGCGTCGAGCTCGGCCTTCAGCCGCATTTATCAGGAAATAACGCTCGATATGTCAACAGCTATGATTTTGATTTTGTTATCGGCTCCTCCCATGTGGTAAACGGCAAGGATCCTTATTACCCCTCCTATTATGAAGGGCGCACGGAGACTGAGGCTTATCGGGAGTATTTTACATCTATTGCAGATAATCTCAAAAAATATACGAATTTTGACGTGTACGGGCATCTCGATTATGTTGTCCGTTACGGTCCGAACAAAAATGAAAACTATGCCTATGCGGACTATCGCGACATCATCGATGTGATTCTAAAAACCCTCATCGAAAACGAGAAGGGTATCGAGCTGAATACCGCCGGCTTCCGCAAGGGTCTTCACGCACCGAATCCCTGTGCCGAGATTCTCAGCCGCTACCGCGAGCTTGGCGGAGAGATCGTCACGATCGGCTCGGATGCGCATGCTCCGGAGGACATCGGCGCTCACTTTACCGAGGCCGCCGAGATCCTTTCTTCATGCGGTTTCCGTTATTACTGCGTCTATGAAAAACGCGTGGCGGAATTCCTCAGGTTATAAAAGTTAGACGCATAACTGCGAGTTTGGGCGTAAGCACAAATCTCGCGATTGAAAAATTTTTAATTTTTCAATCTATGATGCCCCCGCAGGCAAGATACTCCCCATCGTAAAATACGGCGGCCTGTCCGGGCGTAACAGCGCGGACAGGCTGTTCAAATTCCGCCTTTAAGCAGCCGTTCTCAAGCATGGTGACTGTCACAGGCGCTCCCCTGTGCGCATAACGGATTTTTCCGGTCAGCCTTCTTACTTCTCCCTCCCGCATCGGTTCGATTCCCATAAAGCTGACATCCCCGCATAACAGACTGTCGCAATACACCGCATCATCCGGCACGAGCACGACCTCATTTGTCTCAGGCAGGATGCGCTCAACAAACATTCTTTCCCCGAGCGCGATCCCCAAGCCTTTTCGCTGCCCGACCGTATAATGGATCAATCCTTTATGCCGCCCAAGCACCCTGCCGTCCGGCGTTACGAAATTTCCCTCTCCCCGCACCGCTTCCGGTCTCCGGCGCGCAATAAACGCAGCATAGTCGTGGTCGGGGATAAAGCAGATCTCCTGACTGTCCTTTTTTCCCGCGACAGGAATGCCCGCCTCCTTCGCAAGCGCGCGCACCTGCTCCTTCGTATAGCCGCCGACCGGCATCAGCGTGCGGGCAAGCTGCTCCTGCGTCAGTCGGGAAAGCACATAGGTCTGATCTTTTTCTGCCGTCACCGAATTACGCACGGCGTATCTTCCGTTATCCCTCCGCTCGATCCGCGCATAATGTCCCGTTGCCATCCACTCCGCTCCCACGCTTTTCGCATAACCGAGCACCGCTTCCCATTTGACATAGCGGTTACACATCAGACACGGATTCGGCGTGCGTCCGCGCAAATATTCTTCGGCAAAATAATCCGCTACGCGTTCTCGGAATGTTTCCGTAAAATCGACGGTCTCATGCCGTATGCCAAGCGCCTTTGCAACCTCACGCGCATCTGAGACCATGCGCTCCTCCACATCCTCATTTTCTTTTCCCAGCACGCACATGGTGACGCCGAGCACCTCATAACCCTGTCTTTGCAGCAAATATGCCGCCACTGCGGAATCCACGCCTCCTGAAAGCCCGACGACCGCTTTTTCTCTGCCCATGATCTTCTCTGCTCCTGTTTCTTTTTCCGTTGTTCTTTCATTCTTTTTTTGCACATATATTATTCATAATATCATAGGACACTTCTATGAACAAAATACTTTTTAAGGGAACCCTGATCCTGACACTGACCGGCTTCGCCTCGCGTGTCATCGGTTTCTTTTACCGTATCTTTTTATCCCGCACATTCGGCGCGGAGGGCATGGGGATCTATCAGCTTGTCTTCCCCGTGCTCGCATTATCGTTCTCCATCTGCTGCGGCGGCATCCAGAGCGCGATTTCCAAATATGTGGCCGGAGAACCGACCTCGCGCGACTACCGGCATTCTTTCCGGGTTCTTCTCTGCGGACTGACCCTGTCCGGAGTGCTTTCCGTGCTTTTTGCCGGCGCCGTGATCCTGAATGCGCCATTTATCGCGGCACGCCTTTTATGCGAGCCCCGCACGGAACCGCTGCTTCGCATCATCGCCGTCTCCATCCCGTTTGCATCCCTGCACTCCTGCATCAACGGCTATTATTACGGCATAAAAAACACAAAGATCCCTGCCATATCACAGATCCTGGAGCAGATCATCCGCGTAGGCACCGTATTTTTTCTTTACAAATACAGTCTGTCCCACCACATGCAGATCAATCTTTCCTGCTCGGTCTTCGGAATGCTTGCGGGCGAGATCTGCTCCGCTCTGCTTACGGGCACGCTTGTCATGCTCCGCTTCAACCGGCGGATCAGCCGCCCCGTGCCATCGGTCCATGCCCTTTCAGAAATGCGGAAAAGCCCTGCCATGCACAAAATTCTGTCCGGCATCGTGGGTATGGCGCTGCCGCTGTCTGCAAGCCGCATTGTCGTCAATCTATTGTCCAGCATTGAGTCCGTCTACATTCCTCTGATGCTCGTCCGGTTCGGCATGTCGGATACGCAGGCACTTTCCGTCTACGGAGTCTTTACCGGTATGGCGCTGCCGTTCATCCTGTTTCCGTCCACGCTGACCAACTCGTTTTCCGTGCTTTTGCTGCCGCTCATTTCTGAGGCGCAGGAGCGCGTCGATTACGACAAGATCCGCCGCGCCTTTCATCGGACCGCCGCGTGCAGCATCGCCTTCGGTTCGCTGTGCTGCATCCTGTTTCTCGCAATCGGGCGTTTTGCCGGAAATTTCATTTTTCACAATGCACTGGCCGGAAACTTCATTCTGACATTAAGCTTTATCTGCCCGTTTCTCTATCTCTCAACGACCATGTCGAGCATCCTGCATGGCCTCGGGCACACGGGCTGCTCTTTTGTGATCAACACCACATCGCTTGGCATCCGCCTTGCATTTGTTTTTTTCCTCGTCCCGGTCTACGGCATCGAAGCCTGCCTGTGGGGACTTTTGGTAAGCCAGCTCTTCTGCGCGCTCTCCAACTCGCTTGCGATCCTGCACTATCTGAAAAAGAACTGCGCTGCATCCCGTTGATCGCAGAAAAGGGATGTTATCCATATGGATACCATCCCTTTTCCGACCCCCACACAAGCTTATACCGCAGCGAAAAATACGCCCTGCACATTTTCCGCCGTCCGAACAACAAAACGTGTTCCTCGAAGCTTTGTTGTTCCAAATCACAGCGGTTTCCCCGACCGCTATGCACCCCTAGCGTATCTCATGCTCGCTCTGTCCGAGCATCTCATAAAAATGCTTTTTATCCTGATACATCTTATCATCCGCTTCCCTCAGCACCTCATCAATATTGACATCCCTGTCAGTCGGTGTCGTCTGCGTTCCTACGCTGCAGGTGATCCGGTACTCCTTGCCCGCCGTTTTGTTCACCAGCTCCAGCTGCTCGGTAAGCTGCTTACGGAATTCAGCGTCGGCATTTTGATCATATTCATCATAGAATATTGCCACCGCAAATTCATCACCGCCGAAACGCGCACAGATACCGCGCTCCAATATGATCCTGTACAGCGTGCGCCCCACGGTCTTGATCGCGAAATCACCCTCGCCATGCCCATAGTTATCATTGATGGTCTTTAAACCGTTCAAGTCAATGGAAACAACCATCAGCCAACCGTACTCATGATCACCAAGATACTTGGCAATATCCTGATAAAAACCGCGTCGGTTATAGATCCCCGTAAGCGGATCGCGGACATAAAGTTCTTCCAGCTTGTCGTTTGCCAGCTTAAGCTTGCAGTTGAAATTCTCCATCTGCTGCCTGCTTCTCACGGAATCTAAAATATGGCTGAGATTCGTTGTAAAATTGCGGAGCTGCAGATAGTCGTTCTCCTCCGGATCAAAATTGACCGCCAGATAACCAAATACCGTCTCCTGCACATGCAGCGGTACAAAAAACAGATTCTCCGTGTCCTCATTTATTATTTCGGATGGGAATGGCTCCTTGCGCTTGTAACAAAACAGCGGAACGGAAAACCCTTTATCCGCATGCCACTCGCCGAGTATGACCATTTCAATCTCCCTGCGATCGTTCAGCTCCGGGTTCTTCTCCATGATCTGTGCGTTGATGTCATCATAAACTTCCAGATAAGTGCCTTCCACGCAGAGATAAATATGCCGGTAAGTATCGAGATAGGAGAGATATTTCGGCAGGGTTTTGAGCGCGCCGGCCAAGGTCTTTGTCCCCGTCATCTCATCGATCATATCATACATATTTTTGGAAAAATACCGATAAGCAGTCAGCGCATTATACATCTTGTGGATCTGTACGGATGCACTGCCCTCCTGTATGGTACGGCAGCCGCACGACTCGGAAAAACGAACCGCGAACGGAATGACTGTGCGGCGCTCCACATCATCCTGCTTCTGCATCACCCTGCAGATCAGCTCTACCGCCTGTTTTCCGCCCGCCTGCAGATCCTGCTGCGCCGTCGTTAAGCGGGGCGTGAAATAGCGCTCCTCTTCAATCCCGTCAAATCCGGTCACGATCGTATCCTTCGGAATGTGATATCCCGCATTATGCAGACAGTCGCAGATTGTGAGCGCCATCGTGTCGTTAACAGAAATGAATGCGTCTGGCAGCGGTCTCATACTGGCTAAAAATTCCTGCATCACCGCCCGGCACGGATCCTCCCAAAAATCTCCATAGCCAATATCTTCATCCGTTAATTCGATGCCGTACTCCGACACCACATCGCGCACGACCTGAATCCGCGCATCGGAAAAGTCGTTATTGCGCAGACCGCCCATCACAAAGAACGTCCTGCATTGATGGACCTCAACCAAATGACGGACAATCTTTTCGAATGTATTCGTATAATCAAACAAGATACTGTAGCAGTCTTCCATCTCTTTATCGATGGATACGACCGGTATCCCGTTTTCTTTTCCTTTTTTGATCAGACGTAAATTCAGCTCACTGTCCTTGATCTTTTCACAAAAAACGATCATTCCGCAGAGCCTGTCGTAATCAATCCGTTCAAAGATGCTCTCCTCACCCTGATCATTCAGGTTGTGGAATTCTAATTCTTCAAAGGTGTTAAACACTTGTACGAACAGGTCGTGCTCTCTTGCCTGCTGATAGATCGCTTTCAGGGAATCTCTTTGAAATTCTTCAGCCGCGCGCACCAAACAGACCGCTATGGTATCTCTCATAACTCACACCTGCCTTTTTATGCGACTATCGTACCATATTTTACACATCTATGCAACTAAACCCATAAAAAATAATAGTACTTTCAGTCATAAAAAGCAACTGTTCGGGCTTGATTTTATCGAATTTCGTGTTTTTTCGCCGGGGCTTGCGTATCTGCGCATTTTGATTTATAATTGTTCTGTTTTTCGGGTGTCATGAACGGATCAGATATCCGCATGACAATCTACCCCCCGATCACAGTCAGCAGTATGGAGGATGATTATGAGTTTCACATTTGAACGTTTGCTTCCCACTCCCGCACAGATTCGGGAGGAATATCCGCTTCCGGCACATTTTGCCGCATTGAAGCAGGAGCGCGACCGGGAGATCGCAGATATTATCACAGGAAAATCCGATCGTTTTTTGATGATCATCGGTCCCTGTTCCGCGGACAACGAAGATTCGGTTTGTGATTATGTCAACCGATTGGCGGCGCTGGCCGACCGCGTAAAAGACAAAGTGATGCTGGTTCCGCGTATCTATACAAACAAGCCGCGCACGACCGGAGACGGTTACAAAGGGATCGCCAGCCAGCCCGATCCCCGTAAAAAAGAAGACTTTCTGCAAGGACTGATCGCCGTGCGCAGGATGCATCTGCGCGCCATTCAGGAATCGGGCCTGACCGCTGCGGACGAAATGCTCTACCCGGAAAACTGGGGATATGTGGAGGATGTGCTTTCCTATGTTGCCATCGGTGCCAGAAGTGTGGAGGATCAGCAGCATCGCCTGACCGTAAGCGGCTTTGACGTTGCTTCCGGCATGAAAAATCCGACAAGCGGCGATTTCAGCGTCATGCTCAACTCCGTCTACGCGGCGCAGCAGCCGCACTCCTTTATTTACCGCGGCTATGAGGTATCCACTTCAGGCAATCCGCTCGCGCACACCGTCCTTCGCGGCTCCGTGAGCAAAAACGGAAACAGCACGCCGAATTATCATTATGAGGACTTAAACCGGTTATGGGAAATGTATCAGGAACGCGATCTGCGAAATCCCGCCTGCATCATTGACTCGAATCATAATAATTCCGGCAAAAAATATGAACAGCAGGTGCGTATCGTCAAAGAGGTTCTGCACAGCCGCAGATTAAATGCCGACATACGCGCGCTCGTCAAGGGCGTCATGGTCGAAAGCTATATCGAACCGGGCTGCCAGAAGATCGGCGAGGGCGTCTACGGCAAATCTATCACCGACCCGTGCCTCGGCTGGGAAGCCTCCGAGCGCCTGATCTACGACGTGGCGGAATTGTTATAAAAAAAGGATGGCGCAGAGCGCCATTCTTTCGAAGAATTTGCGGACGCAAATTCTTCTGGGGCAAGATATTTCCGAGAGGATAAAAAAAGAACGCAAAAGAATGTTTCGCATTCTTTGCGTTCTTTTTTTATCCTCTTGGATGTGCTTTTGCATAAACCTCTCTTAAATGCTTATGGCTCATATTGGCATAAATCTGCGTTGTGGAAATATCGGAATGTCCGAGCATTTCCTGTACGCTTTTTAAGTCGGCGCCGTTTTCCACCAGATGAGCGGCGAAGGAATGACGCAGGGTATGCGGCGTGATGTCCGCCGTAATGCCTGCTTTTTTGGTATAGGATTTGATCAGCTTCCAAAAGCCCTGTCTGCTCATGGCTTCCCCCGAACAATTGACAAAGAGCGTGTCACAGGACGGATCTTTTAACATGGAAACTCTTGAACCGGATAAATATTTCGCCAACGCCTCCCGCGCCGCCGTTCCGAACGGAATGATACGCTCCTTATTGCGGTCGCGGCATACAATATAGTTCATTGGCATATTTAAGTCGCTCAGTTTTAAAGTAATGAGCTCCGTCACCCGGATTCCGGTCGCGTATAGAAGCTCCAGCATTGCCTTGTCGCGCACTTCCTTTGGCGCATTCCCCTTCGGCTGTTCCAACAGACGAACCACCTCGTCCATCGTCATAATACCCGGCATCTTCTTTTCAATCTTGGGCGCTTTCAGTCCCGCAGACACATCGTTCGCAATCTTCCCTTCTTGGGTGAGATAATGAAAAAAAGCCTTGATCGAAGCGATGTTGCGCGAAATACTCGCAGGCGCAAACTTCTGCTCCTCTAAGTCTTTCACATACGCCTCCAGCATCTTTTCGTCGATCTGTTCAATACTTGTCACGCCGCGGTCAGCAAGAAACATCTGCACCTTGTTCAGATCTCTCCGATATGAGAGCTCCGTGTTATCGGAGGTCTTTTTCACGTTATGCAGATATTCTATAAACTGCCCGATTTCATCTTTCATGTATCCGCGCGCCACCCTCAAATACTTATGTTAATCAAAAAAGCGTGTTCACGCATTATTATAAGCAGAATTTTTAAGAAAAGCAATCGCAATTTTTACCCCATTTCGGGACATTTTCATCACTTTTTGACAAAACTACCACATATCGGAAACAATGACATTTATGTCTACCACATATAGCAATTCTCGCTTAAAATTTTTTTAACATTTTCATAACAATTAGGGAGTTGATATACCCCTCCGAAAGGCATCCGAGCAACCCGAGAAGGACGATCACGCCAATGCCCGTCAGGATCTGCCTCGTGCCGATCCCCCTATATCCGCCCCCCGCCTGTTCATAAATCCGTTCCGAGGTCCTGCACAGCAGAATAAACGCCGGAATATAAAAAAGAATCTGCGGGAACAGACAGATGCACACAAGCCACAAGCCTTTCACTCCATACACGGCATATGCCGCCGTTAATGTCATGCCGAACGCCAGACCATACCATGCCGTATATCCATATCGGACAAAACGCCCTAACGGCGTCACGGAAAGCAAAAGCATGAGCACGACAGTTCGCATGCGCAGCCCAAGCACATAGAATAGCAGGCGGTTTTTATGTATATCCAGATAGCCGATGTAGTGCGTTTTGTCCGCCCCCATCATATCCCCGCTGCCCAAAAACCAGCTTCTTCCCAGCACCAAAAGCGCGATCCCGGCAAAAAAGCCAATCAAAAAGGGAGCGCTCCCGCTAAGCAATGCGAGGCGCCCCCTTTCACGTTCTCTCATATGAATCCCCCACAGCTCGTTTTTATATTATATGAGCCTCACCGCGCGGACATTCTTTATGTTTAGCAATAACGGCTGCGATACGCCAGAATCGCCGCCACGGTCTTCGAATCCATGAGCTTTCCCTCATAGATCATCTGCGTCAGCTCCTCCACATCCATCGGCACAACGTCAATGAACTCGTCCTCATCCAGATGCTGGCTCGACGGAACCAGATTTCTCGCCACATAGACGTCAATTTTTTCGTTGCAGAATGCGACCGTTGTATTTAAGCTGATCAAAAAGGAAAGCTCCTCACTGCGATAGCCTGTCTCCTCCTCCAGCTCACGTGCCGCCGCCGTCTTTGTCGGCTCATCCTTGCCGTTTAATCCCCCTGCCGGAATCTCAAGCGTCACCCGGTCGAGGGCATTACGGTACTGCCGTACCATTAAGATCCTACCGTCCTCCGTCACCGGTACGACCGCCGCCGCCCCGTTATGACCGATAAAATCCCACTCCACAATATTGCCGTTCGGCACCTGCACCGTATCACGGTAATAGTTGATGATGGAACCTTGATAAACCAATTCCCGCTTTAAGCGCTTCCACTCACTCTCCTGCATGATAATCTCCTTCTCTTTTCACCTGCCGGCTGACAACAACCGGTCCACACTCACAAGCTTGACGCACAATGCAAAAAGCTTTGCCGTCTCCTTCATCTCCTCCGTGGTCGGGAAGGAAGGTGCAATACGGATATTGCTGTCGCGCGGGTCTTTTCCGTACGGATAGGTTGCTCCCGCATCGGTCAGCACCACGCCCGCCTCCTTGCATTTTCCGACGATCGCGGCTGCACAGCCTTCCATCGCTTCAAAAGAGATAAAATAACCACCATTGGGCTTTGTCCATTCGCCAATCTCCAGACCGGATAACTCCTGCTCCAGCACGGCAAGCACCGCCTCGAATTTCGGACGCATGATCCCGGCAAGCTCCATCATATGCGCATGCATCCCCTCGATATTTCCGAAATATTTGACGTGGCGCAGCTGGTTGATCTTGTCATAGCCGATCGTCTGTATCGTCATTGTTTTTTTGATATCACTCAAATTCTTCTGCGAGGATGCGATCGCCGCCACGCCTGCTCCGGAAAATGTCACTTTGGAGGTGGAGGCAAATTCGTAAACCATATCGGGACTGCCCGCCTTCTCGCATTCGCTCAGAATATCCAAAATCTGATCCTGCCGCTCTGTTTCTTCATATAAATGATGTACGGCATACGCATTATCCCAATAAATGCGGAAATCCTCTGCGGCAGGCTTTAACGCCGCAAAACGTTTCACCGTCTCGTCTGAATAGGAATACCCCTGCGGGTTGGAATATTTCGGCACACACCAGATTCCCTTCACCGATGCGTCCGTATTGACATACTGCTCCACCAGATCCATATCCGGTCCCTGCGGCGTCATCGGAATCGTGATCATCTCGATGCCGAAATGCTCCGTGATCTTAAAATGTCTGTCATAACCGGGCACGGGACACAAAAATTTCACCTTATCCAGTTTGCACCAAGGTGTGCTTCCGCATACACCGTGTGTTACAGAACGGGAAATCGTGTCATACATAATGGACAGACTGGCATTTCCACAGACGATCACATTCCGGGCAGGCACACCCATCATATCTCCCATCAGTTTTTTTGCCTCCGGAATACCGTCCAGCGTCCCATAATTGCGGCAGTCAACGCCCTCCTCGGTCTCTAAGACAGACTCCGCACACAGCACATCCATCATATCCATGCTGAGATCTAACTGCGCAGGTCCCGGCTTTCCTCTGGACATATCCAGCTTTAATCCCTTTGCCTTTGCGTCCTCAAACTGCTGCTCCAATTCTCTCTTCAGCGCTTCCAGCTCTTCCTTTGACATCGACTTGTAAGATTTCATCACACACCATCCTTATCGTTTTTCGCTTTCATGCCGCTTTTTCAGCATTGTGAATGATCCGGGCTTGTTCTTTCCATGCTCTGCCCATAATCGGCATCTTTCGTGCATTATTGCATTATTGTATACAATCTACGCATGCCTTTCCTATCATACACCATGCTTCGTACGGATGCAAGAAAAAAATCTCTAAACTGAAAGAAACTCACGTTCTGTCAGTTTAGAGATTCGCATAATCAAAATAATACACCGCAGATGCATTCTCTTTTATTCATTTCCGTCTTCCTGTGCACCGACAACGCCAGAGATGACCGACGTCACTGCCGCAATGATCACAGCCACGATGACTGCCACCGCAATGATCCCAACAAGGATCCACGCTGTCTGCGCATCAACCGTTCCTTCCGTGCCATCGCTCGCAAACACGCCCGCACAGCCCGAAACCATATTCATCAGTACAACGGCAAGCATTGTCACGCCCACATAAATCAACGACTTCATCTTGTTCCATACCCTCATGAATCTTCGCCTCCGATTGTTTTTACGCGCGTGAAAGTCTCCACGCTTCCCTCATTTTAGCACCTTTTGTCCGATACCGCAAGTCCTACAGCCGCTTAAATATCTCTGTCTTCTGCCTCTGGCTGGCGGCAATGGACTGATTTATCACTCCTCGATGCGGACTGCAACGATTGTATAATTATCCTGATGCTGTTTTTGTTCCCAGACGACCGCGCGTGCGATTGCCTGCGCGATCTGCTCCGCGCTCTCCCTCTCTGCATAGCGTGCAAGCTCCTCATCGGAAACCGTGCGGAATGCACCGTCCGTCAGAAGCAGGATCACATCGCCCTTTTCTAACACGATCGGAATCTCATTCCCGTCCACCTGATCTAATATGCCCTTGCCGATATAGCTTGTCAGTGCGGCGCGCCGAATATCTCCCTTGGCTTCTTCTTCCGTGATGACACCGCGCCTTGCAAGCTCGTCAAGGTCACGTCCGTAGTTGTGTTCCACATTCAGTCTGCACAGCCGCTTTTTATGCCACCAATAAATCCTGCTGTCGCCAACGGAACAATAATACAGCTTTTTATCTTCTATGTACGCGGCAATCATAGTGGACCCGCCCGGCGCCTTCCCCAAGAGGTATTGATTGACCGATTCGTTCACACGCCAAAGCGACTGCTGCAAAAACGGCACCGGCTCCGGAGCCCGGTCTCCGGCAAAATACGCATCCCGCATGCCCTCCACGATCAGGCTGCTGATCTGCGCACCGCTCGACAGTCCGCCCATGCCGTCAGCAATTACCGCAAGCGCGCTTTCCCCGTCTGCGCGCTCTCCTGTTGCAAGCTCCATCTGTCCGTCAGGCATGCCTGAAAACCACATCGCGTCCTGCTGCTCGGCTCTTGCGCCTATTTCACTGATGCCCGCCATTGCAATGCGGGACTTTTGTTTTCTTTTTTTTCTCATATTCCTTATTATAACAAAAAAAGATTCCATAAACAATGTTTATGAAATCTTTTTCTTTCTACTTTGCGTAATCGACTACTCTGGACTCGCGAATGACATTGACCTTGATCTGTCCCGGGTATTGAAGCTCCGCTTCAATCTGTTTTGAAATATCCCTTGCCAAGAGAACCATGTCCGCATCGCCAATCTGTTCAGGAACTACCATTACTCGAATCTCTCTACCTGCCTGAATAGCAAAAGATTTGTCTACACCCTTGAAATTGTTTGTAATATCCTCTAATTGTTTTAATCTTGTCGTATAAGTTTCCAGCGTCTCGCGCCTTGCGCCCGGTCTTGCTGCGGAAATTGTGTCCGCTGCTTGTACCAAACATGCGATCAACGTTGTCGGCTCCACATCGCCATGATGGGATTCCACCGCGTTAATGACCGTTGCCGATTCCTTATACTTCCTGCAAAGCTCCGCGCCCAATTGAATATGGGAGCCTTCCATTTCATGATCCACGGATTTACCAATATCATGTAAAAGACCTGCGCGTTTCGCCATTCTGATGTCCAAGCCCATCTCTGATGCAAGGAGACCGGAAAGCTGTGCTACCTCAACGGAATGCTTCAACGCATTCTGCCCATAGCTGGTTCTGAATTTCATCTTGCCAAGCAGTCTGACAAGCTCGGGGTGGATGCCGTGTACGCCGACTTCCAGCAGCGCCGCTTCACCCTCTTCTTTGATCATGACCTCTACTTCTTTTTGCGCCTTTTCAACCATTTCCTCGATTCTTGCCGGATGGATTCTTCCATCCACGATCAGCTTCTCGAGTGCAATACGTGCAACCTCGCGTCGTATCGGATCAAAACCGGATAAAATGACTGCCTCCGGCGTATCGTCAATGATCAAATCTACACCGGTCATCGTCTCTAAGGTACGGATATTGCGTCCCTCACGTCCGATGATACGTCCTTTCATTTCGTCGCTCGGAAGCTGCACAACGGAAATCGTCGATTCGGATACGTGGTCCGCCGCACATCGCTGAATGGCATTTACCACATATTCCTTTGCCTTCTTGTCCGCTTCTTCCTTCGCCCTGCTCTCCATTTCCTTGACGAGCATGGCTGTTTCATGCTTTACTTCGTCTTCAACAATTTTCAATAAATACTCTTTTGCCTGTTCGGAGGTTAAACCAGAGATTCGTTCCAGTTCCTGTACCCTCTCTTCGTTCAGCCTGGCGATTGCTTCTTTCTGCTTATTCAGCGCCTCTTCCCTTGCAATCAGCCCCGCCTCTTTCTTCTCAATTGCGTCCGCTTTTTTGTCAATGTTTTCTTCCTTCTGCTGAACTCTGCGTTCATAACGCTGTGCTTCCGCTCTCCGTTCCTTGATCTCCTTATCCAGTTCATTCTTTGTCCGGATGGATTCTTCTTTCACCTCAAGCAGCCCTTCACGTTTTTTCGCCTCAGCAGTTTTGAGTGCGTCATCAATGATCTCCCTCGCCTTATCGTCCGCATTCCCGATCTTCTGCTCGATCGCCTTTTTCTGGCGGCTCATTGCAAGAAAAGCGGATAAGGGTACGGCAATGACAAGCGTCACAATGACCGCCACCACTACTGGTCCCATCATGTACAGGAGCACCTCCTTATTTAGTTTTCATTGTACGAATATGCGTTATAGGATACACCATATATGATAGCATATCCTAACTCTCAATTTTACAACAGTTCAATTTTACCCCGTAATGCATGTGATGTCAAGCACTATTCATGTTTGCGTTTCCGCCGCCGATAACGCCCTCATTGTGCTTTTAGCGGGTCGCCATTCTACCCTCGTCGATTCCATAAGTCAGATAATGCTCATATAATGCGTCTTTATCATAGCCAAACGCTTCCTTCAAATCGGGATAGCGGGTTGCATAGGCAATATGGTTAAATCCATCCACGCCGTCAAAAACCGAAAGGATGTCGCTATCCTCCGAAAACCATGGATTATTGATATCATAATCCGTCGGGTCCCAGCCTCTATGTAAAGAATCCTCCGGTATCGTGATCGCTTCCGGCTTTCCAAGGGGCAGTTCTTCTTCACTGTCAGAATAAACAATGACCGTTGTCCCTACCTTGCAGTTATCGTAGATCCATTTTGCATCTTCCACAGACAGCCGGACACAGCCCAACGATGCATTTTCACCCAGTTTATTATACTCTTCCCATTCCAGGGAATCTGGAGAGACTTCTAAATACGGTACGGAATGAAACAGGATTTTATTCGTAAAGCTTACCGCATATCTGCCATAAGTATTATCTACCATCAACCGCCAATCATAATAGCGGGCTGTCCGAAAAGTACCCTGCGGTGTGGCATGCCCTGCCCGCCCGCAGGAGCAGACCATTGCTCTGACCGGTGTCAGTGCACCGTCCGCCTCCTTCTGCATGACTGTAACACAATTTAATGTTCTGTTTACATAGATGACATAATCCGGTCTGGTATCTTCTGCCTGCATGTTTTGCCCTCCTGCCGCATTCACGCTCATAACACCGGCAGAACATAACAGGATGATCAAACATCCGATGCGAAGGATTGACATTTTGAGCTTTTTCATAATAATATCTGATTCCTTTCCTCTGGAGTAGCTTTAAGATAACATTAAATCAACAAAAAATCTCCTCTAAGCCAAGGCAAATGTCGAAAAAAATGTATGCTTCGCGGTGATTATAGCAAGACGGCATTCGCGTGTCAAGATGCCGCGTTTCTATTTCCTTTTTCTACCATTTACTTACAGGATGCGTCATGAAGTTCATCTGTCAGCCGTTCCCGGGATTTCTTACGCATCCTCTAACGATAATCCCTTCATACACCGTGCGATCTTAGATGCCGGATATCCCCGCCTGACTAAAAACGCATACAGCTTTCTTCGCTGCTCCGGCGTGCAATCATCCTCGCGGTATCCTTTCTTTATGAGCAAAGTCTGTATTTGGAGAAGCTCTGCATCCTCCCCATCCGAAAAATCCATCTTCTCACAGACATTTCTGACCGTATCCCGACTGATCCCTTTTTTTAGCAGATCGGTCTCTATCCGCATCATGCTCTTTCTATCCCGGTAGGTGTCAATATACTTCCTTACATAAGATTCGTCATCCACATAGCCATAAGATTTCACATAATCAAGCGCGATCTGAATGATCTCATCGGGATAACCGCCGTTTTCCAACTTACGGCTAAGCTCGGACTCCGTGTAGTCCCGCTGCTTCAGCAGATTCATACACCGAAGCTTCGCCCTTTTCGGAAGCTCTGTGTGAAAAAGCTCCTCATAAACAGCGTCCGCTATCGGCTCCCCCTCCCGGAGCCGATAGCGGCGCAGTTCTGACCGATATAACGCAAAGCTCATTCCGTCATCAAGCGTTACCAATGATTTTGCTTTTGTAAGCTCTGTAATCTCTATAACAACCATCTCGTTCTCTTTCCTGATACATGGCATTATGTTCCCTGCGCAAATGCATGATGCCATACATGGTACTCATGCATTTGCGGGGTATCACTGACATCTGCGCCAAGAAACGTATTACTCCTTCTCCTTCGCGCTGCCCCTTGCCTTCTTCCCCGGTTCTGCAGGTGCCGGTTCTTCGGATACTGTCTTCTCCGTTCCTTCTTCCGCCTGCCCATCCCCGCTCAGACCGTAATGTACGCGTACCTTCTGTTCAACCTCATCACATACCTGCGGGTTGTCCTTCAAATACTGCTTGGCGTTCTCGCGCCCCTGACCGATCTTATTCCCCTCATAGGCATACCATGCACCGGTCTTTACCACAATATCCACGTTAGCCGCCATATCAAGAATGTCGCCTACAGTGGAAATACCTTCTCCAAACATAATATCAAACTCGGCCTCCTTGAACGGCGGCGCGATCTTGTTCTTCACAACCTTGACCCTTGTACGGTTGCCGACTACCTCCCCGCCCTGCTTGATCGCCTCGATCCTTCTGACGTCTAAGCGAACGGAGGAATAAAATTTTAATGCGCGCCCGCCCGTCGTCGTCTCGGGATTACCGAACATGATGCCGACCTTCTCACGGAGCTGGTTGATAAACACGACCGTACAGTTGGATTTACTGATCACACCCGTCAGTTTCCGAAGCGCCTGCGACATCAGCCTCGCCTGAAGCCCGACATGGGAATCTCCCATATCGCCGTCGATCTCCGCTTTCGGCACAAGCGCCGCAACCGAGTCCACCACCACAATGTCAACGGCACCGGAGCGCACCATCGTCTCCGTGATCTCCAAAGCCTGCTCTCCGCAGTCCGGCTGTGAAATGTACAGATTATCAATATCTACACCGATATTCTTCGCATACACGGGATCCAGCGCATGCTCCGCATCAATAAAGCCTGCGATCCCGCCGCTCTTTTGTACCTGCGCGATCATATGCAGCGTCACGGTCGTCTTACCGCTCGACTCCGGTCCGTATATCTCTACGATCCTTCCCTTGGGAATTCCGCCAAGCCCCAGCGCAAGATCCAAGCTCAAAGAGCCCGTCGGTATCGTCTCAACGTTCATTCTCGCCGCCGGATCACCGAGCTTCATGACGGTCCCGCGCCCATACTGCTTCTCCAACTGTGAAATCGCCGCATCCAGCGCTTTCAGCTTCTCATCCTTTTCCATATTGTTCTCCTTCCGATCCATGCAAACATAGAACAAACGTTCTTTTTCTGATTATAATAAAACATTTGTTCGATTCTGTCAATGGCTCCTACGCAAATTTTTTTTACAACATTCAGTCTAATGTCAAATATGTCCAATAAAATTCTCTTTGTGAAAATTTCTCCACATATTATCATTCAAATGAAGAAAAAACGGATTGATCCATCCTTGGACGGCATTCCTGCCAAAAGAAACAAAAAATCACGGTCTTTTTTGAATGTACCACATTCCCGCTTTGCAGGCAACCGTCAACTTGCACAATCTTTCATCACGATTTCTCTTTTTCCTTCCGCTTCGGATACTTTTTTCCGATCACGAACGGTACAAAGTGATTAACGACATAGATTGTCACAAGTTCCATGACCAGAAGGGATAACGCGATCCCGAGATAGAGACAATATACTTTTGCCCGCGGAGAACGGGTCGCAAAAAACATGCCGATCTCAATGGCCTCCCGCATATACAGGCAGTCTAAATGCGTCAGCATGATGATCAGCGAGTTTGCGCCCAGATAGCAGAGTCCGCGCACATTCTTTCCGTATTTACAAAACAGCAAAAGAAACGTGCTGCCAAGCACCGTATTCAGATAATAAAGCCATGTCCGGTTAAACGCCATATACCGCATGTCCACATGTCCGTTATACAGGCATAACCATCCGGTCAGCACCAGTCCGAGCACACAGACAACTACCATCGCCACACGTCTGGGCGTATCCGTCACAACCTGATCCAACCGCTCAAACAGGGGCGCCAAACAATAACCGAGCATCAAAAAACCGACGCCCAGCATACTGCGCAGCCATGTATAGAGCAATTCAAAAAGAAGCCGCAGCGGTATCGTTGTCTGCGGAAAACGTGTCAAAAAGTACGGATGGATAACTGTCGCAGCCGCCACGAGCACGACAGAAACGAGAACCGCTATCCCCTTTTGTTTCCCGCATTTTTTCAACAGGAACAGGAACGCGATCTCCGAAAAAAAGAGCGCCGTCAAAAACCACAATACGGACATACCGCCCAACCCGAACGTCTGGATGAGATACCCCTCGATCTGATCCCATGTACCGACGTGCATTTTTCCATAATAATATCCGCCGTATATCGCAAGGTAAATCGCACTGAAGATCACATACGGCACAAGCAGACCGCGCGCTTTCCGCTTCAGAATGTCGCGCATGCTGCGCTTCTCCTCCCCGATCGTGAAAGCCACGATACCCGATACAACAAAAAATAACGGCATCAGATAAGCGGTGATGACGGTCCGAACCGATTCTGCACAATACTGGGAATGCGCGACTACCACCAAAATGATGCCGATCCCCCGTGCCATATCTAAATAATCCAGTCGTTTCCCCTTCATCGTTCTTTCTGCTCCTCGTTAGTTCTTATCTTTTCCAAATGTCCTGCTCCCGCAATATTCCAAAAGACAGCGGCGAAGCTGCGTCAGCGCGCATGCCGTCGCACTCTCCCTGATTTTGGCTCTTTCGCCGGAAAACAAGTATTCTTTTACCGTCAGTTTTCCGCACACCTGACATGCAATGTAGACCAGGCCGACCGGCTTTTCCTTTGTCCCGCCGTCCGGTCCCGCGATCCCCGTGATCGCCACCGTCACATCGGCTTTGGTGAACAGCGCCGCGCCTCTTGCCATCTCGCCCGCAACCTTTTCGCTGACCGCGCCGTATTTTGTCAGCGTTGTCTTTTTCACGCCGAGCAGCCTGCGCTTCGCTTTATTGGAATAGGTCACATAGCCCGATTTATAGCTCTCCGATATGCCCGCGACGTTGATGAGCCGGCTCGCAAGCATGCCGCCCGTGCAGGATTCCGCCGTCGCCACGGTCAGATTGGCGGCAAGTAAAAGATCGACAACCGATTTTTCCAGCGTCGTATCCGCATCCGTGGAATATACATCCCCGCCGAAGCGCGCTTTCAATTCACGTACGATCGGCTTGATCAGCTTTTTCGCTTCTTTTTCATCCGCCGCCTTCGCCGTTACCCGAAGATGTACCTCGCCCAGCCTCGCATAGGGCGCGATGGTCGGGTTTTCCTGCCCCGCGATCAGATCTTCGATCTTCGTCTCCACGAGGCTTTCGCTGACACCGCATATTTTTACGGTCTGCGAAAAGATGACCCCCGGCGTAAATTCCTGTAAGTACGGCCGGACGCTGTTTTCAAACATCGGCTTCAGCTCTCCCGGCGGTCCCGGCATCATAACGATGTGATGCCCTCCGACCTCCACGATCATTCCCGGCGCCGTGCCGTTTTCATTATCCAATACCAGACAGCCTTCCGGCACCTGTGCCTGCTTCCAGTTATTGTCGGTGATGTGCATGCCTCTTTTTTCAAAATAATGCGCGATCCGCTGGCGCGAATGCTCATCGGCTACAAGAGGAATGGAAAGCACCTCGGCAACCGTCTCCTTTGTCAGATCGTCCTGCGTCGGTCCTAAGCCCCCCGACATTAAAATAATGTCCGAGCGTCCGATGGCGGTTTTCACCGTCTCAGTAAGACGCAATCTGTTATCACCGACCACGCTCTGATAATAGCAGGAAAGCCCGAGTCCCGCACACTGCTCCGCCAAGTACGCCGCATTGGTGTTGATGATATTTCCAAGCAGCAGCTCCGTTCCGACACAAATAATCTCAACTGTCATTGTCTTCTCCCGTTTTTTTGTTCCCCTACTTCTGCTCTGCCAAAATACTGCGGTTCTTCCATAAATAATCAACAAGCGAGATCACGGTCAGCGCAAGTGCCGCCCACATCACGACCTGCGTAATGACTGAGACTGCCTTATTCGGAATATCCGCGATCATCAGGCAGATCATCACCATCTGAAAGGTCGTCTTAAACTTCCCCCAATAGCTCGCGGCAAGCACAACGCCGTTATCGGACGCGATCAGCCGAAAGCCGCTGATGACAAATTCCCGCGCGATAATGACGATCACGACCCACGAATAGATCCTGCCGATGTCCACAAGACAGATGAGCGCTGAACAGACGAGCAGCTTATCCGCGATGGGGTCCATAAATTTCCCGAAGTTTGTGATGAGATTTCGCTTTCTTGCAATATGTCCGTCCAGCAGGTCGGTCAGACTCGCGACGATAAAAATACCGAGCGCGATCCATTTCGACGCTGCCCCCGCAAAATCCGTCAGCACAAAAAATACAAAAAACGGAATGAGTATAACGCGAAACATCGTCAGTTTGTTCGGTAAATTCATGATGGTCACCCCTTTACTATAATATGTGTTCTTAAATTTATGGTACGAGCTCGCCGATCAGGTCATATTCGTGAGCGCCCGTAATGCGCACATTCACAAAATCTCCCGTCACAAGCTCCCTGTCCGTATGGAGAAATACATAACCGTCCACATTCGGCGCATCGCGGTAGGTTCTTGCCACATAGCAGTCCTCATCCACAAGCTTTCCCTCGATCATGGCGGTCATCACCTGTCCCTGAAACGACCCGGCTTTGTCAAACGCAAGCTCCTGCTGAAGCGCCATGATCTCATCCCGCCGCTTTTTCTTTGTTTTTTCGGGTATCTGCCCGGGCATTTCTGCCGCCGCCGTTCCCTCCTCCGGGGAATATTCAAAAGCGCCGAGCCGGTCAAAACAGGACTCCTCCACAAAGGAGAGCAGCTCCTCATGCTCCTTTTTTGTCTCGCCCGGAAATCCCGTGATCAGCGTCGTACGGATGCAGATGTCCGGAATGCATTCCCGAATGCGCGCGATCCGCTCCGTGAGCTCGGCGCGATTCGTCCGCCGCCCCATCCTCTTTAGGATTTCATCGGATGCATGCTGGATCGGCATATCAAGATAATGACAGATCTTCTTTTCCGTGCGGATCACATCGATCAGCTCCTGTGTGATCTCCTCCGGATAACAATAGAGCAGGCGGATCCAGTACAGCCCCGAAATGCCGCATAGCTTTCTTAACAGTTCGGGCAGCTTTTTTTCTCCGTAAAGATCTCTGCCGTACACGGTCGTCTCCTGCGCGACTAAAATAAGCTCCTTCACGCCGCCGTCCGCTAAGGTCTGCGCCTCTTTGACCAGCGTCTCCATCGGCACGCTCCGATAACCGCCGCGCACCTTCGGAATGATACAATAGCTGCACCGCTTATCGCAGCCCTCTGCAATTTTCAGGTACGCATAATGTCCCCCGGTCGTTACGACACGTTTTTTTCCCGCGACCGGCTCCCTGTCAAGCTCTTTCAGATACGTCTGCCGCTCACCGTTAAGTGTCTCCTCCACCGCCCGGACGATCTCGTCGATCGCGAGTGTCCCGACGATCGCGTCCACCTCGGGAATTTCCTGCCGGATCTCCTCTGCATAGCGCTGTGCAAGACAGCCCGCGGCGATCAGCACGCGCGCGCATGCCGTCTGTTTTAACGCCCCCAGCTCGATCAGCGTGTTGATGCTTTCCTCCTTGGCATCCCCGATAAAACAGCAGGTATTGACGATCACGACCTCCGCTTCGCTCTCGTCGTCCGTAAACGTATAGCCGTGTTCCGCGAGCATGCCGAGCATCATTTCCGTATCTACTAAGTTTTTATCGCAGCCAAGCGACACCATCAGAATTTTCATTTTCGTGCGTGCCCTCACTTATTTCTCATAAAGCGTTTCTTATGAAGCGGAAAAAGGAAGCATCTCACGATACTTCCTCAAATGCACCTCTCTCATTCTCCTCATCGCTGAGAATCGCGATCTTTCCCTGATTGAGTTCATCCACGGCAACCGACAAAGGCTTTCTCACTTTGTTTTCCTGCGTTAAGGGATCGTCTCCGGCTATGATCTGTCTTGCTCGCTTCGATGTCGCCATCACGATGGAATAACGGCTGTTGATGACCGGCTGCTCGCCCTCCTCGACCCCACTGTTTACCACGTCCATTAAATCTGCATAAGATGGATGTATCATACTGTTGTTTCTCCCTTCTGGAATTTCTTCAAATCATTTCTCAGCTCATTGATAAAAGAAATATTCTGCCCCGGCGTAAAATGCGCCGCGCACAATATTCCGTGAAGCTCACGTTCACATTCGTCGAGATCATCATTGACGATCACGTAATCGTATCGCTCAAGTCCCTCGCTCTCCGCCGCAGCCCGGCTTAAACGCTCGGCGATCTTCTCCTCCGTCTCTGTGGCTCTGCCGCGCAGTCTGTCCTCCAATTCCGCCGCACTCGGCGGGAGCACATACACAAGCACTGCATTCGGAAAGCGCTCCTTTACTTTCATCGCACCCTGGATCTCGATCTCTAAGATGATGTCCTTTCCCTGCGCCATCTGTTCCTCCACATAGGCGCGCGGTGTGCCGTAATAATTGCCGCAGTAGGACGCGTATTCGATCAGACCGTTCTCTTTGATCTGTCCCTCGAATTCGTCCTTTGTCACAAAAAAGTATTCCCTGCCGTTTTCTTCCCCCGGACGCGGCGCGCGCGTCGTCATGGAAATGGACAGCGCATAGCGGTCATATTTTTGTACAAGCCGTTTTACAAGTGTTCCTTTTCCGACGCCCGCAAATCCCGAAATAATAATGAGAATGCCCTGTTTCTTCATTGCGTTAAGCCCTCCCCGCCGTCCGGCAGCTCTTTTGCGCGCAGGGAGATTGTCTCGGGAAGTAAGGCGGAAAGTACAAGCTGAGAGTTTTCCATCACCAGCACCGCTTTCGTTTTGCGTCCCTGCGTCGCATCGATCACCACGCCGTTTTCTTTTGCTCTCTGCACCAGCCTTTTGACCGGCGCGGAATCCGGACTGACAATGGCGATGATCTTATCCGTATTCACCATATTGCCGAATCCGATGTGAATCAGTTTATTCATATAGAATCCTGTCTTTTCTACTCAATGTTCTGTATCTGCTCCCTGACCTTTTCGATCGTTGTCTTCAGCTCGATCCCGCAGTTGGAAACGCTCAGATCATTCGATTTTGAAAGGATCGTATTCGCCTCACGGTTCATCTCCTGCGCGACAAAATCCAGTTTGCGCCCGATGCTTCCGCCGTCCTGCAATGCTTTTTTTACCGATCCGATATGGCTGCGCAGGCGGACAAGCTCCTCATCCACGCAGATCTTATCCGCATAGATCGTGACCTCCGTAACGATACGGCCCTCATCCAGCGTGCGCTCTCCTAAGAGTTCACGCACCTTATCCTCCAGACGCTGCCGGTATTCGGCAATGATCTGCGGGGAACGCTCCGCAATAAAATCGACGCATTTTTGCATCTCATCAAGCTTTGTCAGCAAATCCTTCCTGAGGTTCTCGCCCTCGCGGATACGCGTCTCCACAAAATTGTGTGCCGCACCCTCTAACGCACGATGCAGAAGCTTCCAGATCTCTTCCTCATCCTCGCCCTGCTCATCGGTCGTTAAAACTTCAGGACAGCGCGCAAGCGTGGATACTCGGATGTCATTATCCAAAGAAAAATCCGCCGCCATCTGTTCAAAATAGTGCAGATATTCCGCAGCAAGCTCTTTGTTATATTTGATGACCGCCTTTCCTTCCGCCGCGTCCTCATAGGTAATAAAAAGATCGACCTTTCCGCGCTGCATATGGTTTTTTAACTCGTTCCGGATCGCTGCCTCAAACAGATTCAGCTTCTTCGGCATCTTCACCGATACGTCCAGATAGCGGTGGTTGACCGCTTTCATCTCCAAGGTGATCTTTTTCGTCCCCTCCGTGACCTCGCATCTGCCAAAGCCCGTCATACTTTTAATCATAAGCGACTCTCACGCCGCGCATCTCCCCCGAACATGCACGCGGCGTCCCCCTCTCCGTAAGCTTTGATGAACGCTTCCCGTTCCATATTATAGTACAGCCTGCGGGGCGCGTCAAGAATCGAGTTCTCTTAACCCTGCAATATCCGGCGCGATCGTCATGGAATAATTCGTATAATAAACAACGAAGCCCGGCTTCGCACCGTTCGGTTTTTTCACGTTTTTGCGCAGCGTATAGTCGATCTCCACCTTGTCCTGTCCCGCGCCCTTGGAGTAATGCGCCGCAAGCGCCGCCGCCTCCTCATAGGTGCGGTCCGGCAGCTCGTTCCCCTGCGTTTTTACGATGACATGGGAGCCGGGAATCCCCTTGGCATGAAACCACCAGTCCCCGCCCGTCGCAAACTGAAACGTCAGCGCTTCGTTCTGATAGTTGTTTTTTCCGACATACATATGAAAGCCGTCGCTGCTCACATAATGGAACGGTCTGCTCGTCGTGCGCGCGTGCTTTCCCCCTCCGCGTCTGCGGATATAGCCGCTCTCTACAAGCTCTTCCCTGATCTCGGTTAAATCCTCCTCGCCGCGGGCAATATCCAAAGCCGTCATGACAGACTCCAGATGATCGATCTCGGCCTTTGTTTCCTTCGTCAGCGCAAGCAGCGCCTCATTCGTGCGTTTCAGCTTGCCGTAACGCTCAAAATATTTCTTGGCGTTTTCGCCCGCGCTCAACGTGGGATCAAGCGGTATGGTGATCATCTCATTGGTATAATAATTGAGTGCGTCAAGCGACTTTGCGCCCTCGGGCGCTCCGTATCCGTAGGTATTGAGCAGCTCGCCGTACACCTTGTATTTCTCCCGTTTTTCCGTGTCCGCAAGCTGCCTTACCTGAAGATCATATTTTTTGACATTACGCTCATAAGCCGTCTGCACGATCTTGCGTAAGTCCGCTGATTTCTGCCGGATTCTTGTCACGGCGCTTTTCTGCGCATAATAATCCTCCAGCAGCGCTGACATCTGCTCATACGCCACCGTCTGCGCACCTTCATAAATGGAGAGCGGAATTGCCGCATATTCCCGCGGCTCCTTTCCCTCATAAACGATATTCGGCGCAAATTCCTGCTGCGTCACGCGCCGCATCACCTGCGCAAACGCATCCGCAAGAGACGATAACGCCTCCTCGGAAAGCGTATTCGCCGCCCGGTCCGCATCCACGCCTGCCATGTGGCAGATTTCCTGCGCGATCACGGGGGATAAGCCGGTAAATGACGTATAAACCGCCTGATAGACCGGCATGGGACGCGCTGACAACGCCTCTTTGACCTGTGATGAATCCGCTGTCAGCGGGTTTTGTTTTTCCTGCGTCTTCGGGATGTAATAGTCACGCCCCGGAAGCACCTCCCTGACGGAGCTGACCATGCCGGAAATGTGCTTGATGCTGTCGATGATGCGGTCTTTGTCATCCATAAAGATCAGATTGGAATGCTTTCCCATGAGCTCGATCACCAGTTTTTTCCGGCACACATCGCCAAGCTCATTTAAGTGCTCCAATTGGAAAACAACAATCCGTTCAAACTCGGGCTGCTCAATCTCCACAATGCGCGCGTTCTGCAAATGCTTACGCAGAAGCATACAGAAATTGGGCGCCGTCATCGGCGCCTGCTTATTCTTTTGCGTCAGATATAAAAGCGGCAGGGACGCATTTGCGCTCATGAGCAGGCGGTACTGCGTACCGTGATTTTTGATCGTCAGCAGGAGCTCATCCTTCTCCGGCTGCACAATTTTATAGATACGGCCGTCTGTCAGCGCCTCGCGTAACTCCGCCGTCAGGTTCGCGATCGTGATCCCGTCAAATGCCATGATCTGTTCCTTTCTTTATCCGGACTATTTGAAAAGGCGGAATTCTTACGAATCCCGCCCCCTATGTTTATCCGATCATCCAGTCGTACATCTCCTGATATTTCCGTGCGGATACTCCCCACGAAAAGTCCGTCGCCATCGCACGGTCAATGATCTTGTTCCACTCGCGCTTCTTATCGTAATAAATGCGTTCCGCGTAACGGATCGAGCCAAGCATCTCATGCGCGTTGTAATTGCAGAAACTGAAGCCCGTTCCCTTGCTCTCATACTCATTGTACGCCTCGACCGTATCCTTTAAGCCGCCGGTCTCCCTGACGATCGGCACGGTTCCGTAGCGCAG
This sequence comes from Lachnospiraceae bacterium, assembly GCA_014804425.1. GTDB lineage: Bacteria > Bacillota > Clostridia > Lachnospirales > Lachnospiraceae > DLAJ01. The sequence continues at coordinate 97,905 of JAAUZV010000015.1, read as the reverse complement.
CGCCATCAGCTGGCTTAACCCGCACGGTTCAAACAGGGACGGCATTAGGAACGCATCACAGGCGGCATAAATCTTATGGGACATCGCCTCGGAATAATAAATATTCGCGGAGACCTTATTATTATACTTCCAGTCAAAATGACGGAACATATTCTCATACTGCTCCTCGCCCGTTCCAAGCACGACAAGCTGAACATCATCCTGACAAAGTTCATCCATCACATAGGCGATCAGATCAAAGCCCTTCTGATCGGTCAGACGCGACACAATGCCGATCATCATCTTGCGGTCATCCTCAACCAGCCCGAGCTCCTTTTGCAGCGCCCGCTTATTTTTGACTTTTTCTTTACGGAAATTCACCGCGTTATACTTATATTCAATAAACTTGTCAGTCTCGGGATTATACTCCTCATAGTCGATGCCGTTGACGATTCCTCTCAGGTCGCCGCTTCGCGCACGCATGAGACCGTCAAGCCCTTCGCCGTAAAACGCGCATTTGATCTCCTCGGCATAGGTGTCGGATACCGTCGTGATCGCATCTGCAAACACCAGACCGCCCTTTAAGAGATTGGCATCCTTATAGCACTCCAGCTTATCCGGCGTAAAATAGAAATCCGGCAGTCCCGTCAGATCCTTGATCGACCGAATATCCCATTTTCCCTGGAACTTCAGATTATGGATCGTCATAATGGATTTGATTCCCCTATAGAAATCATTTCCCTGAAACCGCTCATGAAGGTATACGGGAATCAGGCCCGTCTGCCAGTCATGACAGTGAATGATGTCCGGCCGGAAACCAAGCAGCGGCATCGCGGACAGCGCTGCCTTCGAGAAAAACGAAAACTTCACGATATCCTCATAAAAATTGCTGCTATAGGGCTTAAAACCGTTAAAATAAGATTCGTTGTCGATAAAATAATAGGTCACGCCGTCAACGACCGCTTCCAAAATGCCGACATATTCATTTTTCCAGTTAAAATCCATGTAAAAATGCGTCTTGTAATTCATGAGATCCCGCATGTTTTGGGAAATACAGGTATACTTGGGCAGCATCACCCGAATGTCAAAATACTCTTTGTCCACATATTTCGGAAGGGAACCCACCACATCGGCAAGTCCTCCGGTCTTAATAAACGGTACGCCTTCCGATGCAACAAATAAAATATTTTTCATCTCCTACCTCCTCAAGGCATTTCTATTTTCCTAATATTAACAGTATAGCTCAAAAAATGCTCAAGGGGAAGTGTTTTTTTTAGCTGCGGTACTGAAGCCGGATCCGGTCCGCAATGAGCGCAATAAATTCCGAATTGGTCGGTTTCCCTTTTCCTGCACTGATCGTGTAGCCGAACAGCGATTCTAACGTCTCCGAGCGGCCTCTTGACCATGCGACCTCAATGCCGTGGCGGATCGCGCGCTCCACACGGCTCGGCGTTGTCTTGAATTTTTCGGCAATGGTCGGATACAGGATCTTCGTGATGGAATTAAGCATTTCCACATCCTCCACCGCCATCATGATCGCCTCTCTCAAGTATTGATACCCTTTGATATGCGCGGGTACACCGATCTCATGAATGATCTCCGTCACGTCCTTTTCCAGATCGTGTACCACGCTCTCCGCCTTTTGCAGCACCGCTGATTCCGTTCCGGCTTCCTGTTGTGCAGACAGCCCCTCCGTCCTTCCCGAAGGAACCGTTATCATGATCTGTATTTCCTTGTCGTTATTGATCAAATCACTCAGCATCTGAAACATTCTCTCGTTGTCATCTCTTGTAACCACATTCATCTGCTCCATCCTAAATCCTCCATCCATGTTTCGTCTGCGACCTTGTGCATAAGCACAATATCGGCAAAGCCGCACAACAATGCGCAAAAAATAAAAACCATCAGTATGTCTTACTGACAGTTTTTATTATATTTCGTCATGATTACGCAGACAAGATTAAGGCATCGCGCGGCCCGCGCACAGACACGGCCGTCATCATCATGCCTGTGTCCCGCCATCTGTCCGAAAACACAGCTCGCAGCGTTCTTTGATCCGGTACGCCTCAAAATAGCGCTCCTCAAGCGGAATCCAACGCTCCCTAAACATCTTTGCGCTGTCTTTGCCGTTTCTTAAAAGAATCCGGCGCTCCTGCTCCGCTTCCGTGACATCTAAAAACACGCGCAGATCATACGCATCCCAAAGCGCGGGATGGCAGCTGTACGAGCCCTCCACAATATTGACAGTCCCCGCGGTCACAGATACCGCCTCCGCGAAGTCTTGTCTGCGGCAGTCAAACGGCCGGTAAAAAAAAGTCTGCACCCCGTTTTGCAGGGGTAAGAGGATCTCCTCAAGAAACCGCTCGTGATCTACATTGCCGCCCGGCTTGGCAAATCGTTCCTCCGTGCGCTGCTCCGGCCTTAAAAAGAAATCATCCATATGAAAAACACGCCAGCCGTTCTTCTCCTTCAGGCGGGCAGCGAGCGTCGTTTTTCCCGAACCGCACCTGCCGTCGATCGCGATGATGATCGGCTTTTCCGTACAATTCCTGCTGCCCGTGAGTTTATTGACTGTATCGGTCATTTTTTGGATCATGGATTCCATTTGGTTCGTTTCCTTTCCCTGTATACTCAATATATAGGGCATTTGAGATATGTCTGCTCCAAATACACAGCAATCCCGTCCTCATCATTACTGCCGATAACCCTGTCCGCGATTTCTTTTATCTCGGGAACGGCGTTTCCCATGGCAATCCCGCACCCGCAGAATGCGAGCATGCCGCTGTCCGCATAATCATCGCCGAACGCGGCGATCTCCTCTTTCCCAATTCCTAATGCCCCGCAGACCTCCGCGATCGCCCGTTCCTTTGTCACAGACTGTTTCGTAAATTTATACCAAAAGCCGTCCGAAAAACGGGCGCAGTCACAATCTGTCAGATGCTCCCGCAAGCGCTTTGCCTGTTCGTCATCCGGTATCTCCACGCAGATTTTCAAGGCGCATTGTTCAAAATTCTCAAAATCCGTATAAACGCTGTCCCCCCAGCTTACATCCTGCTTCTTTGGGTCGATCTTATAATTCCAGTAATGTCGGTCGATGGTGTCAACAGTGATCTCACAGTCCGCACCGCATATCCGCCTTGCGCTTACAATCAGAGCCTTTGTCTCTTCTTCCGTAAACTCCGCCCTGTAAAGAGATTCTCCCTGATATTCCGCCAATGCGCCGCCGCTCGTGATCAAAACGTCCGGCTGCAGCTCCTCGATAAAGCCAAGTGCATTCTGCCTGCCCCTCGATGTGGACACGCCGATCAGGATTCCCTTTTGTCTGCATTGTCGTAACGCATGCAGGGTTCGTTTCGAGATCGTCTTATCGCTGCGAAGCAGCGTACCATCCAGGTCAAACAATAATAATCGACAATTCTTCATGTGGATGCCTCCGGCTTCTTGATCCTCAAACGCTTTGATTCGCTAACCGACACGCTGTGATCTGTCCGTCATTATGTCTCCTTTACAAATCCCAGTGATCCAATGCAATTATACTCTATTTTCATCTGCGGTACAATGCCGAAACATCATCCGCGCTCCGCGTAAATCCCTAAAAATGAGGTAATCTTACCGTGTGGGTATTCTCCCTCGATCAATCCGAATTCCGGATCATAATAGGTTCCCTGATACAACAGGGTCCAATGCGTATAACCCGCATTCGTATGAACGGTAAGGATGGAAAACGGGGCAGGCTGCGGATTTTTCTTTGATATCCGCACGTTCTTCTCTGCATGGGGAATCCCGTATTGGTCAAGAATCTCGATGAGCTGCCCGATGCTTGTCGGACCGTCCGTTCCCATGTCCCGTATGACAGTCTCGATCGGTTTATCTGCGATCATCGCAATACAGGCCTGACCGCAGGCGGAAAAGGTTGTTTGTTTGATCAGTTTCATCACAATCCTCCTGTCTTTCAATAACCGGCAAGTTCATTTATGATAAATAGTTGATTTATCTACCTCTTCTACGAAAAGATCGTGTACACCGCCGTCTTGGAAACACTGTCCACATGAACATAGACATCCATACACGTCATGCCGTCCTTTTCGTATACATGCTCGAAGCAGGCGAGGATATTGTCATTCATCCTTTCCTGAAATCCGTTTACCTCCAAATGTGCCATGATTTTTTTGTAAGCGTTCGGAATCCGCTCAAATGCAGCGGCAAACGGATCGTATATCGTGATCACCGCATAATCCGCGTCAATCTGATCGTGATATTCCACACCGGGACAGTCGGTCGTAAATCCGTCGGGCAGCACATAGGCGGACACATAGCCTCTTAAACCGAACCGGTTCTGCAATTCGGTGGAAACAAACGGAAAATCCCAGCCGATCTGCATGGCGTCTGGCGCGCTTTCAAGCAGACCCGATCTTTTTGCCCAATGCTCCATGTAGGCGTTCACATCATCCTCCGGATTCGGCGTCACCATCACATACCTTGCCATGCGAAATCCCTTAACGGTTTTGATCGTAATCTCGGAATAAATATGTTTGTCATCCGTGAGATTCTCCCGAATGAGCGTATCTAATTTGCAGGAAAACAGATCGCTCAATAAGACAAGATTATTTAATTCGGGAACGATCTCGTCCGCCTCCCATCTCGATACTGTCTGCCGGGAAACGGCCATTTCATCCGCCAGCTTTTCCTGTGTGATCTTCTTTTGCTTCCGCAAATACTGAATGTTTTTTCCTAAGCTCATTCCTGTTCTCCTTTCACGCTTCCCGCTTTTCGCCGGGTGCTGCCGCGGACTTTCGCATGCCGACCGCCGCAGCGATTCTTTGTAACGGTTGTCATGTTGTCATCGCAGCTGCATGTCATCATTATCGCACGGCGGAAAGAAAAAATACACCATCCTGTAAGTGATTTTTTACAGGATGATGTCGCGTGAGAGGTTACATGAAACATATCTGTTTGTCTGTTTTATTCAATGATCCTGCTTCGGTTCTCTTTCCTCGGTTTTGCCTGCGGATATTCCCCGTCGCAATACCCCAAAAGAACAAAACAGCGGGCAATATAATTTGAGGGGATCTCCCATTCCTGCAGGAGCGCTCCGCCCATTTCATTATCAAAGGTTTCCTCACCCCTTGCGATAATACAAGAAGAAATTCCCATCTCCGATGCCATCAGCACCATGTTCTCTGCACAGCAAAAGGCGTCCGGAATACTGTAAAGAAAATCCTTCTGTGCAAAAACAATGCAGACCGCAGGTGCGCCGTAAAACCCGCTTTTCATACGCGGATCATCAATGACGCTCGGCTGTTCTTTTGAAACATAGCTGCCCGACAGCCTGCTCCTGTCAAATCGGGCCAGATTCAATCTGCCGATCTTCTCCGCCAGCTCCTGATCACGGATGCCCACAATGATACTGCGCTGACCGCCTCCGGCATTTGGCGCATAGGTTCCGGCTTCTATGATTTTTTCCAAGTCCGACCTTGGGATCTGTTGCTCCCGATATTTGCGAATCGAGCGACGATGTTTCATCAGTTCCAAAAGTTCCATCATGTAACCTCCTTCCAGCATTGTGGATCAGCGTCATAAAAATCCCCATATGTTCCGCAGGCAACAGCCGGGCAGCCCCGGCACCATGCCTTCAATTCACATTTGCTGCATTTCTTAAATTTGTCATATTCCCGATACGCTTCCATCTCGCAGACCCAGACATCGGCAATCCTATCCTCAAAGACATTGGCCACGCGGCTGTTTTGCACCCGGCGGCAGGCATAAATATCACCGGTCGGCAGAATTGTCAAATGGCAGTTGCCGCAGTTACAGCCGCCGTAGATCATCCCCTCCTGAGCAGTTTCGGGAATGCGAAATGCCCCTGTTTCATACTCGTACAGCGTCCAAAGATGATCTTTTTTATTGAAGTAGGTTTCGCAGCCTGCCGCTTCCAGCTCTTTGAATTTTTTATCACAGGCCGCGAGCAGTTCCCGATAACGCAGCGGCTCTATCCCTGTATCTTTTTCCTCACCGGTCGGACAATAACGTGCAAAAGCAAACACATCCGCTTTATGGGCGGCCACTGTGTCGATCACGGCGGGTATTTCCTCCATGTTTTTGCCGGAAACAGTTGTCATTACCACGCTCCTGATACCTGCTCTTTTGATACAGGCAATTTTTTCTAAGGTCGTGTCAAAGGAACCCTGTTTCCGAAACCAATCGTGCGTTTCCCGCATACCGTCAAGGGAGAGCTGATATTTTTGACAGCCGTATTCCTTTAGCTTTTGACACACTTCATCGTTTAGATGGAATGGATTGCCGAGAATCGTAAAAGGGATATCCTGTGTTTTCAGAAGCGCAAGCAGTTTCCAAAAATCCGGATGCAGAATCGGATCTCCGCCTGTAATATAAAAGTACGGCAGGCGGTGATACATTTCGCAGAAGTCCATACAGTTATAGAAAGTATCCTGCATCTGCGCCCATGTCATAGCATCCGGTTTCTTGCATTGATCCTCTGAGAATATGTAACAATGTCTGCATCGTTGGTCACACTCATCTGTGATATGCCATTGAAAAGCAAAGTATTGCTTCGCTTCAGAAAAATATTGTTTCATGCTTTTTCCTCACTTTATCTGAAATCGGTTATACCGAGCAGCATTCGAATGTTCCCGGCGAGCGCATTCTCACCGGAAACATCTTTTGGGATGGCTGTTGATTACTTGTCGCCAGCACCACAGGCAGAGCCGCAGGCCGCGGGCTTTTCCTCCGGCTTGTCAGAAGCGCCGCAGGCTGCAGGAGCCTCAGCAGGCTTGTCGGAAGCTCCGCATGCCGCAGGCGTCTCAGCAGGCTTGTCAGAAGCACCGCAAGCAGCTCCGCACGCGGATGCAGTATTTTCCTCAGTCCATCCGGCAAGATTCGTAAGTGCCATAAAAAAGTCCTCCTTTCCATATTTAGGGAGCTTTTTCCCTTAAAAATAATCATACTGTTATTTTTCTGTCAGACAAGTACGCACTATTTTATGGGGATACGCACCTTTTTGTAACCTTTGGAAATTTACGCTGTTTCCCGGTTCCGACAATGATGTAGATATTTCCGTCTATTGCATTTTATGGGATGCTATAGTACAATCAGAGTGTAACATTCTTTTTTGAAGTAATGGAGGTGCGACATGAAAACAAAAGCTGAATTGCAGCCTGAATGCCCGGTGGCCACAACTGTCCAGCTGATTGGAAATAAATGGAAGCTATTGATCATCCGGAATCTTCTGGTCCGGCCGTGGCGATTTAATGAATTGCAGAAAAATTTGGACGGTATCAGCCAAAAGGTGCTGACCGACAGCCTGCGTTCTATGGAAGCGGATGGGCTGATCACCCGCACTGTGTATGCAGAAGTGCCGCCAAGAGTGGAATATGCCCTTTCAGAATTGGGTGAGACCATGCGCCCGATTCTTGAGGCTATGGAAACGTGGGGAAATTCCTATCAGTCAATGAAAAGCAATTCAACTCAAGTATCCCGTTAGTATCCGACGAACAAATTCTATATAGGACGACCATTCCTGTCACTTCAGCATCTCTTCAATAAAGATTCCATAGCCCCGTGTGGAATCATTGACAAGCACATGCGTTACCGCTCCGACAAGCCTGCCGTTCTGAATGATCGGACTGCCGCTCATGCCCTGCACGATGCCGCCCGTCAGGGCGATCAGCCGCCTGTCCGTCACTTGAATGGTGATGCCCTTATTCACGTTCTGACTGTCATAATCCAGACCAATGATCTCTATGTCGTAATATTTTGCCGTCCCGTCAATATTACAATATATTTGTGCGGGTCCGACGCTGACATCCTGCTTTAAGCCAATCTCGACCGGAGCGGAATCGATCTGCTCCATGAGCTTGGCATTCACCTCTCCGTGAATCCCCGCAGAAGTGTTTTCCGTCACGATGCCTAAACGATTGCTGTCCGTATAACGGATGATCCCCGTCAGTTCTCCCGGAACTCCTCTTTTTCCTTTTGTGATACCGATAATATCCGTGCGATAAAGCGCGCCTTCGCCAAGCTCAAGCATCACGCCGATATCGCTGTCGCTGACGCCGTGTCCGAGCGCGCCAAACTCCCCGTCCGCATCCACATACGTCAATGTACCAATGCCCTGTGCACTGTCCTTGATCCATATGCCGATCTTATACTCTCTGTCCTGATTGCGCACCGGGCGCACCGCCACGTCAAACTGCTCACCCCCGCGCTCGATTGTCATGACCATGACCTCGCCGTTCGACTGCGCCACCCGTGAGACAAAATCACTTTTACCGGTTACGGGCGTCCCGTTTACCGTCAAAATATAATCCCCCACTCGCAGCACATGTTCGGCGGGCATCACGACATTTCCCAGCTCATCAATGAAATTGCTCGTACCGATCACCAAAACGCCCGGAATCTTGACATAAATGCCGATCGGCAGTCCGGCAGGATACACCATGGACTCGTCAATCACTTCGATCTGCACCGTCTTAAACGGAATGATACCGAACAGCTTCAGCTCCGCGCGGTAGCTGTTTTCCGCATTAGCAACAAAGGTCACATTTGCGGACAGATTGATCGGCACGCGGCCGATGATGCTTTCCGCATCCGCTTCGCTGCTCTCTGCCGAATCGTCAGGCAGTTGTCCCCCGGCATCCCAGCCGCTTTCTGCCAAGCCGCCTAAGTCCGCCACGCCGCTCCCCGCCGTATCACTGATCAGTTCTTCGTTCACACCGCCAGAGCGCGCCGTCCCCACTGCACTCTCCTGTCCGTCAAGCTCCTGTAAGACCTCACGCGCACGTCTGTTTCCGCCTGAAATCATAATGATCTCTCCCGACAACGGCACGTTAAAGGAGATTTCCGACTCCTCTCCGGCTTTTAAGTATATCGTATCCGGCACCGTCTGATAAATGTCCACGAGCAGGATCGCGCAGATAGTTCCCACTGAAAAAAATAAGATCATCCATAAAAAGATCCGATAGGATCTCCGGTGTCTTTCATTGACCGCATTAGTCATTTCCATATTGCTACCCAAGCCTTTCTGACTCTCGTTTCTTACTTACGCAGACTTGAAATGCTTCGCATTTCAGGCTCGCGTTGCTCGCCGCAAAGCAATTTTTCCACGCCTGCTCGTGCGAGCACGGCAGGCTCCCAAAGATCGCTTTGCTTCTCTGCTCATCGCGCAAAAAAAGAGAGACTCATAAGTCTCTCTTAGTATGTAGCGATATTTTTATTTTATGGATACAGTTTCTATTTTTTGATGGCAAATATTTCTGAAAAACAACGTTTTTCTTACTGCTTGACCTCCTGCGCCATCCGTTTCATCTCCGCAGCGTTGGTAAGCGCCGCCTCCGTGATCTGGTCGCCGCCGAGCATTCTTGCCAGTTCTTCTAAGAGCGCCTGCTCCTCAACCGGATAAATGCGCGTTGCCGTTCTTCCCTCCTTCGTCTCCTTGGAAATGACAAAATGGGTATCTGCCATCGCCGCGATCTGCGGAAGATGCGTGATACAAATGACCTGACTGTTCTTTGCAAGCGCGCCGAGCTTCTCTGAAACGAGCCACGCCGTTTTGCCGCTGATACCGGCGTCAATCTCATCAAAGATCATGGCGTCAATGCCCTCCTTATCCGCCTTCAGCGTTTTCAGCGCAAGCATGATCCTCGAAAGCTCACCGCCGCTTGCCACTGTGGAAAGCGGCTTATACGGCTCTCCCGGATTTAAGGACAGCTTAAAGGTCACCCGGTCATATCCGTCAGCGGTATAATGCTCCTCATCCGGCACTACGTCAATCTGCACGCCTGCCTTCAGAAAATTCAGATCCTGAAGCGCGATACTCAGCTCCTTTGCAAGCTTCTCCGCCGTTTTTTTACGTAGAGCGGACACCCGTGCGCAAAGCGCGCGCAGCTCTTTCTCCGACTGCATCAGTTTTTCACGCACGCGCTTCTTATAGGCGTCAAAATCGCTCATCTGCTCCAAATACGCCTGCTGCTTCTCCAAATATTCCCGTATTTGACCAATCGAGTCAACATGATATTTACTTTTCAAATGATTGATCAGATCAAGGCGCGTCTCTACTTCTTGAAACTCCCGCTCATCAAATTCCATATCGGAAATATAATCGGAAAGCTCTCTGTTAAAATCACTGAGCAGCGCATCAATATTCACAAGCTGTTCCTCTAAGCCGGACGCTTCTTCATCCAATGCCGCTACGCTTCTCATTTCCATTGCCGCCGCGCCGATGAGCATGCTTGCACTCTGGGAATCGCCGTCCCCCGTCATGCCGTACACGCGCTGCACATGCTCCATGATTTTTTTTCCGTTCAGCATTTTATGATAACGGCGCTCTAATTCCTCATCCTCTCCTTCGGTAAGAGAAGCCTGTTCGATCTCGGAAACTTCAAACTGCGCCAGCGCGATCTCCCGCTCGCCCGCATGCTCTTTTTCCCGCACCTGAAGTTCCTCTTCGCTGCATGCACAATAGGTCCGGTACGCTTCCCGCACCTGCTCTGACAGACGCTGCATCTCTGCTCCCGCATAGCCGTCAAGGTATGCCCGCTGCTCTTTTTCATGAAGCAAAAGCTGATTATCCCTCTGACCATGAATATGCAGCAATACCTCAGCAAGCTGTGCAAGCTGCTTGGCCGTCACGGTCTCCCCGCAGACCTTGCAGACAGAGCGTTTCTCCGAGATCCGCCGCTGTACGATCACAATGTCGTCGTCCTCCGCCGTCAGCTCCAATTCTTCCAGACGGCGGCGCTGCGCATCGTTCTCAAGCTGAAATATCATCTCGATGACCGCCTGTTCCTCTCCGCTTCTGATACAGTCCTTATCCGCTTTCGCCCCCAGCGCCAGATTGATGGATCCGAGCAGGATGGATTTTCCCGCGCCCGTCTCACCGCTCAAAATATTCAGGCCTTTGGCAAATTCAATCTCCGCCTCGTCAATAAGGGCAAGATTTTTCACATGTAAACTCAGTAACATTCCGATACTCCCTATGTCTCTCCGGGCAGGGCGTCTCTCTCTTTTCCGCCTCTGCTAATGGCCGTCCGCTTACGGCTTGCAGACCGACCTGATCTTTTCCATCACGATATGAGCGTCCTCCGCGGTGCGCACGGCAGCCATGATCGTATCGTCCCCTGCGATACTCCCAACGATTTCTTCAAGCTGCATCGCGTCAATGGCGGCGGCGACTGCCATCGCCATGCCGGAAACCGTCTTTACGACAAGAATATTCTGCGCGCAGTCCATGGAAAGCATTCCTTCGCGCAGCACCCGGATATATTTATCTTCCCGTACTGCCTCCTGCTCTTTGGGCGCATAGTATTTCTGCACACCGTTCCGATCGGTCAGCTTCGTCAGCTTCAGTTCCCTGATGTCGCGCGAGACCGTTGCCTGCGTGACCGCAAACCCCGCGCGGCACAATGCTTCCGCAAGCTCCTCCTGCGTCCCGATATCCTGTTTTTCGATCAGCGTAAGCAGCATTTCCTGTCGCTTCAGCTTCGACATCATTTACAACGCGCCCCCTTCTTCTTTCATCTTGCGGTGCAGCACCTCAAGAAATCCCGCGTCGCTTAATTTAACGATCGCGGTCGTCCGCTCGGAGCGGATGATCCGCATGTGGTCGCCCGCCGCAAGCGCCATACCGTGCGCGCCGTCAAAATCCGCCTCTACCTGCTGCGTCCGCCCGTCGCGGGCAGGCAGAAGCACGATCTCAATCTCGTCGTCCGGCGAGAGCACGATGCTGCGCGTATTTAAGGTATGCGGACAAATGGGCGTGATCACCATCAGCTTCGCCGACGGTTCCACGATCGGTCCGCCCGCCGACATGTTATAGCCGGTTGATCCGGTCGGCGTCGATACAATGATACCATCCGCACTGTAGCCCTTCAGAAAATGTCCGTTCACAAAAATATGAAAATGGAGCATTTGCAGGGAACCGCTTCTCGAAACAACAATGTCATTCAGTGCGTAGCTGCGGCGGCAGTCTGATTCCCCTGTGATCTGCCCCTCCAGCATCATGCGGCGTTCGATCGTATAATCACCTTCACACAGCCGTTTCAGCGCGCCTGAAAGATTCTCCCGATCCACCTCCGCCAGATAACCGAGCGTTCCCAGATTCACACCGATCAGCGGAATGTCCAGATCGACCGTGTCGCGCGCCGCCTCCAGCAGCGTGCCGTCACCGCCGAGTACCATGATGCATTCGCACCCTGTCGGAATTTCCCTGCTATCCGTATAATAGCATCCGGCGTTCTCCTCCTGCACATGTACGGTACAGTCAGCGCCTCTTCTTTGCAGTTCCTCGCGTATCCAATTCGTCGTTTTTAAGTCCGCATCCTTCATGCGGTTTGTGATCAGATAAAATCGCCTCATTCCTGTTTCCCGTCCAATTCATCATGCGCCCTGCGCACGATATCCTCTGCGGCATTTGCCATCGTCTGCCCCTCTAAGTCCGCCGTCCTGCTCTGATCTGAGTCATTTCCGGCATCCGATGCCGTTTCCCCGCACTTTTGTAAAAAAGCAAGATACTCGATATTCCCTTCCGGTCCCTTGATGGGCGAATAATCCAGTCCCCGTACCGCAAAACCGACGCTTTGGGCAAACGAAAGAATCCGCATGATGACTTCCTTATGTACCGCCGCATCCCGCACGACGCCTTTTTTTCCGACCTGCTCCCTGCCAGCCTCAAACTGCGGCTTGATCAGGCAGACCATAAACGCCTGCGGCTTTAAGAGCTGCCACGCGGGCCCCAAAATTTTGGTCAATGAGATAAAGGAAACATCGCATGCCGCAAAATCAAGATCGTCGTCAATGTCCTCCCGTACCATATAACGGAAATTTGTTTTTTCCATGCAGACGACACGCCCGTCATTACGTAGCTTCCACGCAAGCTGTCCGTGCCCCACATCCACCGCATACACCTTTGCCGCGCCGTTTTGCAGCATGCAGTCCGTAAAACCGCCCGTGGATGCGCCAATATCCATGCATACCATTCCATCTACGTGAATCGGAAACACCAAAAGCGCCTTCTCCAGCTTCAGTCCGCCTCTGCCGACATAGGGCATGACCGCGCCGCGCACCTCGATCGTGCTTTTTTCTTCATCAAACAGTGTTCCCGCCTTATCCTCGCGCTGTCCGTTTACAAACACATCCCCTGCCATGATGACAAGCTTTGCCTTCTCGCGCGACTGCGCAAGTCCCTGCTTTACGAGAAGCACATCCAGCCGTTCCTTCAAGTGTTACACCCCTATCTTCTCACACGACCTGCGAACGGATCCGCTCTGCGATCGACTCCGCATCCAGACCGATCTCCTTTTTTAACTGCTCCACATTTCCGTGCTCCACATAAGCATCGGGAATGGCAATTGACAGCACCTGTGCCTGCGCGTGCGGGCAATCCGAAAGAAACTCCCTGACGCGCTCCCCGAATCCGCCGCTTGCAACATTTTCTTCCATCGTCACGATATACAGATGGGTCTTCGCCAGATGCGTGAGCAGTTCCTCATCGATCGGCTTGACAAAACGGGCGTTTACAAGGCTGACCCCGTGCCCTTCCTTTTTCAGCAGCTCGCGCACCGCGACCGCAGTCTTTACCATGCTGCCGACCGCCAGCAGCGCAATCTCCTGCTCCTCGCAGATGATCTCCGCTTTTCCGTATTCGATCGACGCGCGATATTCCTCCAGCCCGTCATACGCCTCGCCGCGCGGGTATCGCAGCGCAATCGGCGCGTCAAAGCCGACCGCAAATTTCATCATATCGGAAAGCTCCCATTTATTTTTGGGCGCCATAATGTGCATGTTGGGAATGGACGAGAGGTAGGAAAGATCGAAGATCCCCTGATGCGTCTCGCCGTCGCTGCCCACAAGCCCCGCCCGGTCTATGGCAAAAACGACCGGCAGATTTTGAATGCACACATCATGCAGGATCTGATCGTAAGCTCTCTGTAAAAAAGAAGAATAGATCGCGACGATCGGACGCATTCCGCCCGCCGCCAATCCCGCCGCAAATGTCACCGCATGCTCCTCCGCGATCCCGACGTCAAAAAAACGTTCCGGATATTTGTTGCGAAACCGCTTTAAGCCCGTGCCGTCCGGCATCGCCGCCGTAATGGCGACAACATTTTCATTCCGCTCCCCCAATTTGCACATGACCGTAGAAAAAATATCCGTATAATTCGCCTTATTCCTCGGATTGCGCGGTAATCCCGTTTCCACAAAAAACGGCTCCGCGCCATGAAACCTCGCGGGATGCTTCTGTGCAGGCTCATAGCCCTTTCCTTTTTGTGTCAGAACATGGATGAGCACCGCCTTTTTGAAGCGCTTCGCGTCATTGATCGCACGAACCATCCCCATGATATTATGCCCGTCAACCGGTCCTAAGTAAGTCAGTCCCATGTCCTCAAAAAGCATACCGGGAACGACCAGATGCTTCAGACTGCTCTTGGCACGCCGGATCGCCGCAACGTAAGCGTTGCCGTGCTTCCCCGCACGCAGCTTATTGTATACATCCTCCTTGAGGTTTAAGTACGACTGCGCCGTACGGATACTGCTCAGATACCGGTTCATGCCGCCGACATTCTCCGATATGGACATGTTATTATCATTTAATATAATGATAAAATTGGTCTCCAGCTTCGCCGCATTATTGAGTGCCTCATACGCCATACCGCCCGTCAGGGAACCGTCCCCGATGACCGAGACGATCACATCGTTTTTATGCTGCAAGTCGCGCGCCTTGACCAATCCCAATCCCGCTGAGATCGAAGTGGAGCTGTGCCCCGTGTCGAAACAGTCGCAGTCGCTCTCCTTGCGCTTGGGGAACCCGCTCATGCCGCCGTACTTTCTAAGCGACTCAAAGCCTTCCTTTCTGCCGGTTAAAAGCTTATGGGTATAGGACTGGTGACCGACATCCCAAACAATCTTGTCCTCGGGAAGATCAAGCGCGAGATGCAGCGCCATCGTCAGTTCCACCACGCCGAGATTCGAACCGAGATGTCCGCCCGTCACACTGATCTTTTCAATCAGAAAATCACGAATTTCCTCCGCCAGTTCGGGCAGCTCCGATCTGTCTATTTTTTTGATGTCATTTGCCTGCTTAATCTCTTCTAAATACATGCTTATACTCCTGCATACCGCAGATAAAGCCGCGGCATTGCGCTGATCAGTCGTTTGAAGGCGATCTCAGTTTGTCCGGTACACCATTCTTCTGACGAGTTCTGCCAAAAAATCATTTGTTACACTTAATCCGGCAAGCTCCGTAAGCGCCGCTTCGGAAATACGCTCCACATCCCGCTTCGCCTGTTCCATACCGGCAAGCGTGACATAGGTTGCCTTCTCGTTTTTGGCATCGGAGCCCGTCTGCTTGCCAAGCTCCTCCAGCGAGCCCTCCACATCAAGAATGTCATCCCGTATCTGAAATGCAACTCCCACATGCCGTCCCGCCTGCTCCAAACGGTCAATATCTTTTTGCGGCGCACCCGCCAGAACCGCACCGATCATCAGCGCCGACTGAATGAGCGCCGCCGTCTTCTTTTCATGAATGAAGAGAAGCTGCTCCATCGTCACGGTGTCTCCGCGCTTCTCCGCTTCCACATCCACGCACTGTCCGCCGAGCATACCGTCTATGCCCGCCTTTTCCGCCAATATGCCGACCGCTCTGCCGATCCGCCCGCGAAGCATATCCGCCTGCGCCCGGTCTATCTTACATTCAGTATCGTCAACCGCCGCAAACGCTCTTGCCGCCGTATAAAACGCATGCGTCAGCAGTCCGTCGCCCGCAAGGATTGCCATCGCCTCCCCGTATACGACATGGGTTGTCTTTCTGCCCCTGCGGTATTCATCGTTGTCCATTGCAGGCAGATCGTCATGCACAAGGGAATACGTGTGTATCATCTCGATCGCAGCCAGAAACGGTGCGATAAGCCTGTCCCCAAGCTGTGCCGCATCCCCGTCCTTTGCATACATCTGATAGGTTTCATACATCATCAGCGGGCGAATTCTTTTTCCGCCTGCCAGAATACTGTAATTCATCGCCTCGGAAGCCGTACGCTGATAGCCTTCTTCTTTCGGAAGATAGGATGTGATCAGCTCCTCAAGCCTGCGTATTTTTTCTTCCTGTTCACTCTCCCAGTTCATCAAAGCCTCCGTCTCCGCTTAGGACAAGCACTTTCTTCTCCACCCTGTCGATCTGTTCGTTGCACGCCTTTAAGAGCTTCATTCCCTCCTCATACGCCTGAAAAGAATCCTCCAGACCGATCTCGGGCGACTCCAGCTGCGTGATCAGCTCATCGATGCGCATAAACGTCTCCTCAATGCTGCACGATACCTGCCGCTTCGTACTATCCTGTTCCTGCTGTTTCCTGTCCTGCTTTCGTTCTGCCATGATCGCCGCGCGCCCTTTCCTACGCAAAAATATTTCCTGCGGAAATTCTTGTTCCTTCTACTGACTCTTTTGGACTCCTGTCACCTGCGCTTCTGCAACGCCGTCCTGCAAATACACATGAATCCTGCCGCCCGCCTCCACCTGATCGACGGAGCGGAGTGTATTTCCGTTTTCATCGGAAACATACGCATAGCCCTGACTGAGCTTTTCCAGCGGCGATAATCCTTGCAAGCGCTCCACATACAAAAGAAACCGATGGCGGACTGCCTCTATGCGCTTTTCCATTGCCGCGCTTAAACGATCCTCCAAAAAAATCAGGCGGTTCTGCTGCTCCCTCACGCGATGAAGCGGATTGCCCCTCTGCATGCGCAAAATATAGTTTTCCGTCTGAATCCTTTTTTTATCCAGTACAGCGCGCATGCGCCCGTCCAGCGCATCCGCCGCGCCAAGTATCCGCTCGTCCAATAATGCCTGTTCGTACACGGCCAGCTCCGCCGCCGCGGACGGCGTCGGCGCGCGTAAATCCGCCGCATAATCCGTCAGCGTCGTGTCCGTCTCATGCCCGACTGCCGAGATGATCGGAACCGTGCAGTCAAACACTGCCTGCACGACCTCACGCTCATTAAACGCCCACAGATCCTCGATGGAACCGCCTCCGCGCCCGACGATCATCACATCCACGCCTAAGCGCTCGAGCGCGTGGATTCCTTCCACAATGCTCGCCGCCGCCTGTTCGCCCTGCACGATGGCAGGATAAAGAATGATCTGAATATAGGGATTGCGCCGCCTCGCAATATGAATAATATCCCGCACGGCAGCTCCCGTCGATGCGGTCACGACACCGATTGTCCTGCTATACTTTGGAATCGGCTGCTTATATTCCGGGGCAAACATCCCCATTTCTTCCAATTCTTCTTTTAACGCCATAAAGCGCGCGTACAGATCGCCTTCTCCGTCCGGCCGGATCCTCTTTGCATAAAGCTGGTACTTTCCGTCGCGTTCATAGACGTCAATATTTCCCGAAACAACGACCTGCTGCCCCTCCTGCATCCGAAAGGTAAGCCCGGTTTCTCTGTTTCCCGCAAACATCACGCAGGCGATCGCCCCGCTTTTGTCCTTCAGCGTAAAATAAATATGCCCCGACGTATGATATTTACAATTACTGACCTCGCCGCGCACATGGATCGCATTCAGCATAAAATCCTGCACAAACATGTTGCGGATATAGGAATTGACCTTTGCCACCGTATATATATTTTCTTCCGGAACCGTTCTGCGATTCGCCATATGCGCTCTCCCACCTATGCGAACTTGGCAAGCACGCCGTTGACAAAGCCTGCGGACTCATCCTGCCCGAATTTCTTTGCCAGCTCCACCGCTTCATTGATCGCTACGCCCGTCGGAATGTCGTCGTCATAGCAGATCTCATAGACCGCAAGACGGATGATCGTGATGTCCACCTTGCCCATGCGCTCCACGCTCCATCCCTTTGCCCGCTCGTTGATGAGGGCGTCAATTTCAGGAAGCTTTGCGGCAATATTCCCGTATTTCCCCGAAATATAACGCTTCTCCTCCTCCGTACTTTCGCTCTCCTCCTGCGAAAAAAACAGTTGAATCTGCTCGGGCATATCCTCCATGCGGTTAAATTCCACGCGGAACAGCAATAAAAAAATCCGCTCTCTCAGCTCTCGTCTGCTCATTGATGACTCCTTAACTTACAAAAGACACGCTAAGCGTGTCCCCTGCGCGTTTGCTTATGAATAATTGCTTATTTGCTCTTTTGCATATTGACACCGGCAATCCTGATATTGACGTCGGACACCGTGAGTCCGGTCATATTTTCGATCGCCGCCTTGACTTTCTCCTGTACCTTCTGGGATGTCGCGGGAATATTATAGCCGTATTCGAGCATAACCGCAATATCGGCCCGTACCTCCCTGCCGGTGATCTCCACCTTCACGCCCTTTGTCAGTTTTGTCATGCCAACCTTGCTCATCAGCTCATTCGTGATATTGCCGACCATGGCGGACACACCCTCGACCTCAGAAGCCGCAAGCCCGGCGATCATCGCAACTACGTCATCTGCGATCTTGACCGTTCCCATGTTATTATCTTCCTGAAGCACATAGGTTCCCTTTTCCATATCCTTATCCATATGATTAACCTCCTTTGGATGGTCTCTCCGTCTCCAAACAGTTACATGTATTATAGCAAATTAATCAAAAGATGTATAGATTGAAAAAAAACAAAGTTTTTTCACAAAGTTTTATGCATTAGAAACGTTCTTTCCTTCTGACGGGAACGCTACAGGCTTTCGGGCAGCCAGAACCCAAATGTCAGCGTCTCCTCGTTATCGGAATAGGATACTCCTGCATCCGAATCCATATAGTCAAAAATGTGCTCCTGACCGATCAGATATTCATAATAGGCGCTGTATACATCCGCCGTCTCACAGCGGAATGTCACATACTTCCCGACACGATTTGCAAAAAACGCATCGAGCGCTCCTTCATCAAACGAAGAAAAAAATGCATGTCCGCGCACATAATAATTATCGTCCGTCGCCGTACAATATGGCATCTGCGCAACGGACATATCGATCTCATGCGTCCGTTCGATCTGCTCCGTCGTGACACATAAATACTCGTAATTGACATCCGGCAGCCCGCTTGACGCCGCGCCCCCGTCCATCGTATAAGAGGCGTCTCCCCATGTTGCGTCTACATAGTAGTATGCCCCGTTTGAACGCACTAAATTCCACGCATGTCCGTATCCGGATTCTTTGATCCGTCCGGTCACGAGCGCCGCGTCGATCCCTGCCCTCATGCACAAATACTGGAACGCCTTCGCATACCCCTGACATACGGAGCGCCCGTATAAAAATACCGAGCAGATATTTTGATTCTCCGGTGCCTGAAGATCGTATTCCGTATTGCAGATCACATATTCATACAGGTAACGGATCTTGGCATAGTCATCCTGCCCGGCGGGCAGATAGGAAAGACATGTCTCCACATATTCGTCGATACCGCTTTTGCATCGTGCGACCTCCGCCTGCGACATGGAGTAGGATGCGGAAAACCGCATGTGCATGATCTCCCCATCCTGTGTGACTCTCGCATAGGTATAGCCCGTCACATAAAACAATTCGGGATGATCGGCAAGCACAGCGCAGAAGATCCGGTAAATCAGATCCTCATCCCGACAGGCTAACTCCTCATCCTGTCCCATCTGACGCATGCTGTCAAGCATCTGCATATACATCATCCGCTGCCCGTCGTCCGTCAGCGTCCCGTAATAATAGCCGCCGTCCGCCTCCTGCCCGTCATTTTCTTCTCCTGTCGGTTCTTCCTGCCCCGTCAAGTCCGTCGTCCATTCTGTCACGGGTGCGGGCGTCTCTCCCTGCGCATCTGCGCCATGGGACAGCGGCTGCCCTCCCGCGGGCTCCTCCCTGCTTTGACGGTCACGGAACCCATCCGCACAGCCGGAAATCAGCAGGACGCCAATGAGCATCCCTGTCAGACCTATTCTTTTTATTTGATAAGACAGCATTTTCATCACATCCCGACTCAATCTGTACGTAAAAAGAATCTGAAAGATGACCTACATGACCGGCCGCTTCCCCGGAACCGCGCAGCCGCGGCATCCTAACTGCGCCCGAATTCCGAAAGAATCAGCCCTTTGTTGCGCTCCAGCGTCATCCCGACGCTCCACTCATTGACAAACAAAAGCAGCGGTCTGTCCTTCAAATCCTTGATCTTCTTCATATCCGACGTCCCCGTCAGCGTTTTTAGATCAATATCCGTATTCTCGATCCACCGGATATGCTCATACGGCAGATTCTCTAAACGGATCTCCACATTATACTCATTCTCCAGACGGTATTTGAGCACGTCAAACTGCAGCACGCCGACAACGCCGACAATGATCTCCTCCATGCCCGTGTTAAACTCCTGAAAGATCTGGATCGCGCCTTCCTGCGCAATCTGCGTGATGCCCTTGACAAACTGCTTGCGCTTCATCGTGTCAAGCTGTCTGACACGCGCGAAATGCTCCGGTGCAAACGTCGGGATTCCCTCAAAGCAGAATTGCTCCTTCGGCATGCAGACCGTATCGCCGATGGAAAAAATACCGGGATCAAATACGCCGATGATATCCCCCGCATATGCCTCCGACAAAATCTTCCGCTCATCCGCCATGATCTGCTGCGGCTGCGAAAGCCTCATGACTCTGCCGCCCTGCACATGCTTTACCTCCGCATTCGCGTCGAACCTGCCCGAGCAGATACGCATAAATGCGATCCTGTCCCGGTGCGCCTTATTCATATTTGCCTGTATCTTAAACACAAAGGCGGAAAATTCCCGCTCAGTCGGTTCGATCAGACCGATATCCGCCCTGCGCGGAAGCGGCGGCGTCGCCATCTGTAAAAAGTGCTGTAAAAAAATCTCCACGCCGAAATTCGTCAGCGCCGATCCGAAAAAGACCGGCGTCAGATCCCCGCTTCTGACTTTCTCTAAATCAAATTCCGCGCTCGCCCCGTCAAGCAGCTCAATCTCTCCGTCGAGCTGCTCCATAAACGCCTCGCCGATATGAGAAAGCAGCGCTTCCTTATCTTCCATCGGAATTTTGGTTGAAAGTCCTTCCTTCGTCCCCTTCTCGGTATCCGAGTAAGTGATGACGCATTTTTCCTGCCTGTCGTACACGCCCTTAAAGTTCTTCCCGCACCCGATCGGCCAGTTCATCGGACAGGTCGCGATGCCAAGCTCCTTTTCAATCTCATCCAAAAGATCAAAGGTATCGTTCGCATCCCTGTCCATCTTATTGATGAACGTAAAAATCGGAATCTTGCGCATAACGCACACCTTAAACAATTTTCTTGTCTGCGCCTCAACACCCTTGCCTCCGTCGATCACCATGACCGCGGAATCTGCCGCCATCAGCGTACGGTACGTATCCTCCGAAAAATCCTGATGGCCGGGCGTGTCCAAAATATTGACGCAGCATCCGCCGTACTCAAATTGCAGTACGGAGGACGTGACGGAAATACCACGTTCCTTCTCGATCTCCATCCAGTCGGATACCGCATGCCGCGCCGTCGCCTTTCCCTTCACGCTTCCCGCCAAGTTAATGGCTCCCCCGTATAGGAGAAACTTCTCTGTCAGCGTCGTCTTTCCCGCATCCGGATGGGAAATGATCGCAAAGGTTCTTCTTTTATTAATTTCTTTGGTATGATCTGCCATGTTTCTTTCCTCTTTATCTATATTTTATCTGCGGCATCCCTGCGCCGCCGGCTTCTCACAGCATGGAGCTGCCGTGCCCGTCATACGGGATTCCGAAATAAGCAAGCACCGTCGCCGCGATATCCGCAAAGCTCTCCCGCGTGCCCAAGTTTGCCGGAGTAACCGATTTTCCGTACATGAGAAACGGCGTGTGCTCTCTGGAATGGTCCGTGGAGACGGTATATCCCGGATCGCAGCCATGATCTGCCGTGATCATCAGCACATCCTCGCTCCTTAAACCGTCAAGCAGTTTCGGCAGCCATAAGTCAAACGCCGACAGCGCTTTTGCATAACCGTCAATATCATTTCGGTGCCCGTACAGCATATCATAATCGACCAGATTAATAAAGCACAAGCCTTCAAAATCACGTGAAAGATAAGAAAGCGTCTTATCCATCCCGTCGGCATTTCCCGTCGTATATACATGTTCCGTCATGCCGCGGCCCGCAAAAATATCCCAGATCTTACCGACCGCAATGACATCCTTTCCCTGCTCGGTGAGCCGGTCAAGCATCGTCTTTTCCGGCGGTTCCAGCGAAAAATCATGTCTGCGCGGCGTACGCTCATAATGCCCGCTCTCCCCGATAAACGGGCGGGCAATGACCCTGCCTACTCCATGCTCTCCTTTCAGAATTTCCCGGGCTGTCCGACAATATTCATATAACTGCTCCACCGGCACAACACTTTCATGCGCCGCAATCTGGAACACACTGTCCGCAGAAGTATAGACGATCAGGTCACCCGTCCTTACATGTTCATCGCCGTATACCTGAATGACCTCCGTCCCGGAATAGGGGCGATTGCACAGAACGCCCCTGCCCGTACGCTTGGAAAATTCGGCGAGCACCTCCTCGGGAAAACCATTCGGATAGGTGGGCAGCGGCTTCATCGACCACACGCCCGCGATCTCCCAATGTCCGATCGTCGTATCCTTTCCCATGGAACGCTCCTTCATTCTGGCAATCCGCGCCTTGGGCGCTCCCGTTCCTTCCAAATAATCAACGCCGTCTAAGTCAAACAATCCCAGACGCTTGAGATTGGGCAGTCTAAAAAAGGAACTGGAGGATACGGAACGCAGGGTATTCGTCCCCGCATCTCCAAACTGCGCCGCATCCTCCATTTCCCCAATCCCAAAACTGTCCAGTACGATCAAAAATACTCTTTTCATATGCAATCCCTGCCTTATTGTCCGTTATGTAAAGTATATCACACTCTCTATGTTTTGGCTATTGCGAAAGTGCCACCGGCGTGATAATGATATTGGCCGCGTCGATTCCCGTCTTGCGCTTAACAATATCCTCGATCTGCGCGCACTGTGCCTCCGTCAGCATCGTGCCGTATACAAGCACATCCACCTGATCGCCCGTAATGCTCACGACTGCCTCCTGATACCCTTTCGCCTCTAAGAGAATTTCCGCTGCCGACTCTCTCTCGGCAATATCCGCCGCCTCGATCATGCTGTCAATGGCCGCCTGTTTCTGCTCATCGCCGATATTGACATTGTTAATGATCTCTAACATGATCTCCTTGTTCCTTGCACGTGTCTGCTCTTTTTGCAGACGGGCCGCAGATAAAGACGTTACCGCCGTCGTGGAGGTGTAGACCGCTTCACCCGGAATCTCATCAACCGTCATTTCCTCGGAGAACATCTCCGCCTGCTCCTCATCAAGTCCTGCCGAAGAAACCTCTGCCAACTCATTCAGATAGTCATCCTCCGCCGCGGCATAATCGGTATCCAGACTCTCGATGTCCGTCAGGCTTCCTGCCGCACCCAGCTCGATATCCTCATCCGAGATGTCGGCGAGATCCGCCGCGGACAGCTCCTCCATCGTGTCGGCATCATATTCGACAAAGCCGTCCACGCTGACGGAGGATGTTTCCATCGCATCCGCATCCTTACTGATCAAATCGTCTGTGTCCACCTGGCTTCCTGCAAAATGAAGATATCCGGCAATAACGATCATCATTGCCAACGCTGTGATCATTACCTGATTACGTCTAAGTATCTTTTTCAAGTTCCTCCCCCTTTTGCTATACTTTCATTTTGGTTACAATAATTCTATTCGCTTCAATTCTGAATAATGACTGAATGACCGCAGTTATATTTTTCTGTACCTCCGGATTCCCTCCGCCCTCGGCAATGACTGCCACACCGATGACCTCCGGCTTCGTCGTCCGCACGATAAAGGGCGTCCGTCTCCCATCCGCGTCCGTCACATACACCGTCTCCTCTTCCATGGCGCTCTCATTGACGATCCGCACTCCGCCCCCGCTGTCCGCCTCCGTCGTGTCCGTATCCGACTTCACCACATCCTTTAAGGTAATCTCCTCTCCCGATGCGGCAAACGTGATCATGACCCGCACCGCGCCGACGCCGTCCATCTCCTGAAGCAGCTTCTCCAGCCGTTCCTCCAGCTCTCTCTCATAGTCCGCCGCATCGGCTTCCCCTGCGGATGCATTCAGTGTAGCGTTCTCCCTGTCCAATTGAATGTACTTTACCGGCTCATTCTCATTTTTTGCAGCGGGAGATTTGGTCGGCCATGCAATGACTAAAAGCAAAAGCCCTGCCAAGATCAAAATGAGCAGGCTGTCCTTCCCGAATTTCTGCCCTTTTAAGAGCGTTCTTATTTTTTCCGATATCCTATTCAACGATGCTCACCTCCACCCACTCCCGTTCCACCCGCAGATATGCCGCGATCACGCCGGCAAGCTCCGACTCCGCATCTTTTTTTCCTGCCTGTCCCGCCCGTTCTTCATTCTCTTCACCCTCCGGTTCTCCAACCCGGATTTGGATCTCCCGGACCGGACGTACGCCGATCTCGCCCTCCTCCCTTCCCTCAAAATAACGAAGCGCAAATTGAAGACCGCTCTCATCGGCATATACGGAAACCGTCTCATAGCCGTATGGCGCGAGCACGGGATCGACCGCCGCCATAAGCTCCTGCGCCGTTACCTGTTCGATCCGCTCCTCCACAAGCGTCTCTCCCGTATATTGGGCACCCTGTAAAATCGCCTCGTACTCCTGTTCAAACTGTTCAAGCCTCTCTCCGAAGTCCTCCTTCGCACCGCTTTTGATCAGATCGAGCAGCGGCACGATCAAAACCGCGAGCGTCATAATCCGTATGAGCAGACGTACATAACGAGCATATTTACTCCCGCTCACAAAGTGATACAGGGTCTGCGCAATGATCATAAAAACACCCGCTGTCCGAATCAGATCCAGCATCGTATTCCCCCCAACTAAAATCCCCGGTTTGTTGTCACGGCAATGACCGCGACCGTCACAATAAATAACGCCATCGCACAGGTCAGTGTCCGCAGCAGCAGTACGCTCCCCTCCGACACCTGCTCCACACAGCGGCTCATACGCGCATCGGCGACCACACCGGAGATCGCCGCCGCCGCTTTTAAGGACAGCGCCAGCAAAAGCAGCTTCAACAGCGGCATGGCGCATAAAAGCAGTAACAGCAGGATGCCCGCGACCCCCACCGCATTTTTTACCAAAACCGCTGAGCCGTATACGACATCCGACGCCGTGTTCACAAAACCGCCGATACCGGGAATGACAGACACCAGTTTTTGCAGCGCGCCCGTACTGACACTGTCTATGACCGGTGTGATCATGCCCTGCAAAAGACCGATGCCCGAGATTACCGTCACGCAGCATTTGAGCACGAAGCTGATGCCTTTTTTTGTGAATGCAAGAATCCCGTCCAGCCTGCCGTCCGAGCTGATGCCGCTCATGACGGACAAAAGCGTATACACATAAATCATCGGCATAACGGCGACTAAGAGCAGATTTTCGATCAGATAAATCACGATCAGCGCCAGTTCATAGAAGGCGATCGCGGTTGCCGAGCCTGCAGCGAAGCCGACGGAAAGGCAATAGGTCGGCACCAGAAGCTTTGAAAAATCGGCGATCGTCAAAAGACTTTCCTGCGCGATGTCCATCCCCTTCTGCATGATTTTTAAGAGTACCATTACCATCAGCAAAAATGCAATGTCATAGCTGATATCCGCAACCTGTCTGCTCTCGAAAAGTTGTCCGAACTGCGCAAAGACCGCTGAAAAAATACCGATGATCAGGATGCTCGCAAAGATCATCTTATAATCCGCCGCCTCCGCACCCACCGCCTGCCGCACGCTGCTAAAGATCCATTTTAAGCTTAATCCGTTCTCCCCCTTTAACGCGTTCAGTACCAGATCAAAAAATGAGAGATCGCTTCCCCCAAAGACCCCGCCGATCCGCTCGGACAGTTCCTCCAGTCCGAGACTTTGCGTAAAATCAACCGTCATATCCATATAAATTCTCCATTCTTACCGAAGTCTGCGAATTTGGGCGTAAGCACAATATTTGCAAAACGAACTAGTTCGTTTTTGAAAAATTTATTTTTCACACTACCGCCTCCGTTTTCGGCTTACAGCGCAAACTCCTGTATCGTCTGAATGACCGCAAGAATGACCGGCATTCCTGCTAACAGTACGGTCAGCTTTCCGAAAATCTCGATCTGTCCGGCCACGGACGAAAATCCGGCGTCCTTACAGACAGAGCAGGCAAACTCGCACAGGTATGTGATCCCAATGACTTTTAACAGAATGCTGAAATAACTGTACTGATCTCCCATAAACCCTTTCAGCTGCGAAATTTCCGAAAGCACCGCTGAAAGCTTATCCATCCCCGCACCGAAAATGATCATGCTAAGGACAATGCCGATGTAAAAAGAAAATTCCTGCCTGCTGCCCCTTAGCTGCACGCCGAGGAAAATTCCCGCAAGCGAAAGCAGCACGATTTTTGCAATGTCCATCGTTTCTCTCCGCCCCTATGCCTTACAATGCAAACAGTTCCTGCACCGTCTGGAACAGTTCATAAATATAAGGAACGATCCATGTCAGCACCAAGATAAGCCCTGCCAATCCGACCAAAAAGGCATGTTCGTCCCGACCGCTGTGCTTGAGCACCTGACCTAAAATTGTCACAAGAATCCCGACTGCCGCAATCTTGAATATGATACTGATCTCCATACGCTTTCCTTACTGTCCCCGTTCCCATGTCGTCATAAAAGAACAATGCTGATCACAAGTCCGCCCATCGCACCCATGCACACATAGATCCTGCTTTTCGAAACCGCCTCCTCTGACAGACGTTTTCTTTTTTCCTCCAGCTTCTCCCTGCAAAATGCCGCCTGTACAAGCTGCATGCGGCTGTCGGCAAATTCCTGCGCCGCAAATTCCCGTATGTCCGCAATGTCCTCTTCCCGCAAAGGACATTTCCCGAGAAGCGCTTCGCTCTCCTCCCGCCATATCCTCTCAAACACGGCTCCCTCGCCGTTTTCCATGCGGCTCGCGACCGCGGATAACAGCTGTCCCGCCGCGCCCTTCTGACGCTCCCCGCCGCGCCGGCATATCCAAACAAGCTCCGCCTTATGATAGACGATCTCGCTCTCCAAATAATAAAAAAACCAAATCATCCGCTCCAGTTCCCTGATCCGCTCATACCCTGCTCTTTTATAGAAAACACCCAGTCCGGTCGTGCCGAGCGTGAGCAGCAGCGCACCCACCCATTTCATCCGCCGCTCCCTCCTTCCGAAACAGCGCCGTTCATCGGCGCAAACGATTTGTCAAGCACCTCGGAGATGACGCCCGGTCTTGCAG
Source organism: Lachnospiraceae bacterium (assembly GCA_014804425.1). Lineage (GTDB taxonomy): Bacteria > Bacillota > Clostridia > Lachnospirales > Lachnospiraceae > DLAJ01. The sequence goes on along the minus strand of JAAUZV010000015.1, from coordinate 70,614 downwards.
AACCCTTGAGCAATATGTAACGCTCAAACAATCCGTCCGCAAGCAGCGTTCCTATGTACTTGCGCTCCAAAAGCTGCCGGACGTCATTGCCGTGCACGGTCGCAATGATCTTGCAGCCGCACCGGCTTGCCTGTCCGATCGCTTCTGCATCCTCTTTTCCCCCGATCTCATCCACGGCGATCACACGCGGATTCATGCTCCGTAACAGCAAAAACATCCCCTCCGCCTTCGGACAGGCGTCAAGCAGATCCGTCCGCATGCCGAGATCGTTCTGAAGCACGCCCAGACAGCTCCCGCCGATCTCGCTGCGCTCGTCCACGACGCCCACCGTCATTCCCGCATGTCCGCAGCATCCATCCGAAAGACAGCGGATCATGTCCCGCAGCAGTGTCGTTTTTCCGCTGCCGGGCGGCGAAATAATCAATGTGTTTAAGAACTCTTCCCCCTGAAACAGCTGCGGCATCACACCGTACGCCGCGCCCTTGATCTGATGCGCGATGCGGATGTTCATCGCATTCACGTTTTTCATGGAGACCGGCTCATGCTCCCTGCACACGACTTCTCCGCCAAGCCCGATCCGGTGTCCGCCCACGACGGTTAAAAATCCCTGCCTGATCTCATCCTCATACGCATACACGGAATAGCCGCATAAATGTGCAAAAAGCCTGTCCATATAGAACTTATCCGGACAGAGCGCCCGATCCGCCTGATAGAGAAACTCCCCATCCCCGGACAAAAAATATTCCCTGCCGTGTGCATAAATAATAACCGGCCTCCCAACCCGAAGCCGTATCTCCTGAATCTGCTTAAGCCTTGTCGCCACGTTCCGAAAACCGGGCCGCATCGTATCCGGAAAAAGCCCTAAAAATTCCTGTTCCTGATCCATTATGTACCTCATACCTTTCAATCGCCTGCGAAGGGTGCAACCCTCACACCAAAGTATATGAACCCCCATATAAAATATGACAGCATCATTTTGTATGAAAAAAAATACAAGAATTTTCTTTTTTGCTATGGACATCATAAGAATATGTGATATGATATTAATAACAATAACGATTACTATTTTTGATTATAAAAGGAGGATCATAGGTATGGAGACAAATACGGCACAGGTAGATAATCTTGTTAATTTATTGGATGGTTACGCAACAAAGGGCGGACATCATCTGAATGTCAATGTTTTGAACAGAGATACGCTGCTCGACGCACAGAAGCATCCGGAGAATTATCCGCAGCTCACCATCCGCGTATCCGGTTATGCGGTCAATTTCATTAAGCTTACGCCGGAACAGCAGGCAGACGTCATCAGCAGAACGTTCCATGAGGCAGTATAAAAAAGAACGCAAAAGAATGTTTCACATTCTTTGCGTTCTTTCGAAGAATTTGCGTCCGCAAATTCTTCAGGGGTAAAGAAATTTCCTAATAAAAAACAGCCTGTCGAATATTCATTCGACAGGCTGTTTTTTATTTATAGATATGTTATGATCTTATCCATGATCTCGCTCCGGCAGGGATCGGTGATCCCAAAATCCTTCTCGCGGTATGTCCATGCTGCCCTGCCGATTCCGAACTTATCAAAAACGGCGGAAATATCCGCATACCAGCGCAAGAGCCGCTCGTCCGGAATACGTTCAATGACGCCGTACTCGCCGCAGTAAATCGGCACATCCATCTTTTCTGCTACATCGGCCGCAGTCTGCATTTCCCACTCCATATAAGATTTGTCGATCCGCTCTCCCGGGAAATCCGCCAATGCGTATGCCAGACCCTTATCCAGATTATCGAGCGTTTTACGATAATAGACTTCTTTGGAATCGGGATAATCGATCTCACAGTCAGGGCTCATCTCGTCAATCCAATACGCTTTTTGATGCGTAAATACAAGCGGATTATAATAATGGAAATTAAATACGATATTGTCGTCATCCGGTTTTTCAAGCAAGGTAAGACCAAAAATGCTGTTGTTGTAAATACCGCCGATCAACACGGGATTTTGGGGAGCAAACCGACGAACCTCGCGTATCGTCCGCATCGCAATCCCATTCCAGATCGCCGCATATTTTTGTTCGGTAATCTCGTTGAGCAGCTCGAACGCAATATGGTCCGCTTTATCCGCGTAATGCTTGGCAATTTCACACCACATTGTGATAAAAATATCCTGATACTTTCCGTTTTCAAAGAAACCGCTCTCCTGCTCGCCCTTGTCAAACGAGAATCCCGGCGTCTTATGCAGGTCGAGGATGATATTTAATCCGTACTTTTCGCACCACTCCACGCAGTGGTCAAGATAGGTGAACGCATCCGAACGCACGGACATGTCCTCGCCGAGCATGATATTATAATCAAACGGCAGGCGCACATGGTCGCAGCCCCATGATGCGATTTTTTCTATATCCTCCTCCTTTATAAAGTTTTCGAGATGCTCGTGTGCGTAATCCGACTGCGAAAGCCAGCCGCCAAGGTTCACGCCATGCTTGAATCCAACAAATTCTTTCATAAAGACCTCCTTTTCATTTATTAATCCACCGGATGAATCACGCTCATCGCGTCCGCAATCCGCCCGGCAATCTCCCGCATCCGTTCCGCGTCCACCTTGCAGACTTTGCGGTCATAGGTATAAAAACCGTTCGTCTCCTCCTCCACATCGCTGAGCTGCGTATAGACACAGCCACATGCGCCGTCCGCAATGGCGGGCAGGATCATTTTTTCATACATATTGACAATCCGGTCCGTCAGTTCTTTTCGGCTCCGGCACTCTCCGTAGCCATAATGCCCGACGTGACTGTAACGATGCTTTTTCAGCGTATAGGCATAGCCGCCGCACTCGGAAACGATCAGCGGCCGCTCTGTTTTCGGAAGCCTGATCGTCTTAAAATACACATGCCTGCTCTCAAAATCGCTGAGCGTCTGACGAAACCAGCCCGACGTCGCATCGTACAGGCGGCTGTCATCCACGCTGCGGGCCGTCTCATACATGCGGTCGCTTTCAAACTGCCCCCAGCCCTCATTAAAGATCGTATAGGCGATGATGCAGGGGTGATCATAAAGCTGCAGCAGCGTATCTTTCATATGCTGTTCAAAGATCATTTTCCGCCGCGGGCTGCCGCCGCGCTTTTTATCGTCCGCCTTCACCATGCCGAGCATCGGCAGCGCCGTGTCTCTGACAAAAGAATAATCTCCGCTGTTTACCATATCCTGCATCACGAGCATTCCATGCAGATCGCAGTAATGATAAAAGCATTCCGGCTCTATTTTGATATGCTTACGCAGCATCCGGATACCCAGCTCTTTCATCCGCAGGATATCCCGCTCATATTCACGCTCCTCACCGGGCAGATAGATTCCCTCCGGGAAATAGCCCTGATCCAGCACGCCGTGTAAAAAAACCGGCTCTCCGTTTAAGCAGACGCGCTGTACGCCCTGAATCTCACGGATCTCGATCGTGCGCAGGGCAAAATAACTCTCAACCGTATCTTCCCCGACGGTCACACTCATCGGATACAGGTGCGGCGAATCCGGACTCCACAGCCGCGGCGTGTAAGCATGCCCGTCCGCACAGGGCGTCCCCGCAAGTTCAATGCGCATCCCGCTCTGCGCAAGCGTCTGCCTGTTCAGACATTCCTGATATACACGGACCGTTCCGTTTGACAGCGTCACCCTGACGGTAATGGGAATATCGGCATCCGCACCGTCATCCTGTATGTTCACGCTGAGCCGGATTCCCGTCCGGTCGGGTTTCATTTGCATGGAACGGATGTANACATCCGGTACCGCNTCGATCCAGACGCTCTGNCAAATGNCGCTGACCGGCGTATACCACATGCCGCCGCGTTTTTTACGCTGTTTGCCGTACGGATAATCATGAGAAAGCGTATCCGTGACCATCACGCGCAGCTCATTTTCCTNTCCNTGCCGTACCGCCTCCGTAATATCNACCGTCCANGCCANATACCCGCCNTCATGCCGCGCCATCCTCTGCTCATTGACATAGACCTCCGCCACCTGATCGACGGCGCCAAAATGCAGCAGGATCCGTTTTCCTTCAAATTGTTTCGGCAGCGTAAACGAACGCTGATAGGNAAGCCGCGCNCCGACNCGACCGCGATAGCCCGACAGCTTGGACTGTGGCGGAAACGGCACAACGATCATTTGACCGTTACAGCTCCATACGCCGTTTAAGCTCATCCAGTCCGCACGTTTCATCTGCGGTCTGGGGTATTCNGCCCAAACCGCNGCATTTTTATTTTTTACCCGTAAAGANGTCTGTTCCCCCGCTTCGCTCATCAATGTGTGATGCCTGTTNCTCANATAGCGATACCCGCTAAACAGCGCAGCACNNGCNNAAGCAGATAAAAGCCACCATTTTTTCTTCATTGCAAACCTCCAGCCACAGGATGTTTTTACCGGACATAATTGTTCTGCATTGTGACGCATTCATTATTATAATACCACACTTATGCCCGTGATGCAAAAAGGTGCCATAAGATAAATCGGCAAAGGCAAATATTCCCAGAATTGCGGATTACCTTTCCAAGAAAAAAGAGCCACACCGATGTGCCGCTCTTTAGCTTTCCTATACCACTTCCTGAATCATCCTTCTATAAAACCNATACCGATCCCTAAACGACGTTCTCGCGTTCCTCCATCCCCGGCACATTCCCATCGGTATCCTCCGCCGCTTTCGCCTCGGCATCGGGATCGTCCATATCCATTAAAATCCGCTCTAACTGCTCCTCCACCGTCAGGACATCGTCGTCTTTTTGTATCACGCCGTCCTCCGCATANCGGTTGTCCATCCACTCCGCATCTGCAATGCCCTTCTGCGCTTCTTCTTTCAAACGTTCTCCCCGCTTTGCGCGCTGCTGCTCCCGCATCTCCTCCTGCACGGCATCAAGCCGCTCTATCATCCGGTCCCATTCCTCGATCGTAAAGGACTGTGCCCCGATCTGAAAGCTGGGTGCGGTCTCACCGCTTCGAACCTTTTCATTCAGTTTGGCAATGATGTCCTGCATCTTTTGACGAAGCGTGCGCGTATCCGGCTCTATCTCCAAATCCTGCTCCGCTTTGCCTCCCATGGCGTCTGCGCGCTTCTTTCCCGCGCCCTGCGCCTGTGTAAGGGAATCCGAAAAATCCCCGCCTCCCGCCGCATTCGTCCGTGCGGCATTTGACATCTTCGCCCTGTTCGCCCATACGCCTTGGTACTGTATCCGATCCTGCATACTGTCCAATGTCATGCTTCCATCTCCTTCACGTCTTCTGTCTCTCCTGCCTTAGATAAAAACAGTTCAAATTGCTTTTTCACATAGGGATAACGCGGCTTCGGTACGGAAATCTGCTCCCCCGTATTCAGATAGCAGACATAACTGCTGATGCGCCGGATGTAGCGCATATTGACAAGAAAGCTCCGGTGAGCCCGCACAAAACCGAGTCCGTCCAGCTGCCGCTCAATCTCATCCAGTTTTCGGTAAATGCTGTAGGTCCGATCCGCCGTATGAAACAGGTTTCTGTGTCGGTCGGTNTCCACATAGATGAGCGTATCCACCGCTATGAGCACACTTCCCTCAACGAAAGGGAACCGCAGCGTTGCCACCGCTTTCTCATTATCCTTTTTGACAACAGCCATTCTTTTTGTCCCCTNCCGCAGGCATCCAATTTCTTATTTGTTATATCGGCTACTTCCTTTTGATTCTGTAACCATGTGGCATAAAAAGACTATTTCCTACACTAAAATACCAGCGTCTGTTTTTGGGGGGCTTTATCGTGTTTGAGGTCTCTTTATATTTTTTAAGTGAGTTTGCTGAAAATATTTCTTGTGCTAATGGCAATGATAAGCGACACAACGCCTGAAAATAAAACAACAGTATATTCAAACCCTTTACAGATTTCAAACAGGACACCATATAATGCGTTACCCAATGGCTGTGCACACATGGCGACAGTAAGAATGACCGCAATAACCTTTCCGATTAAATATTGCGGGGTTTCCGCTTGGACAAAAGACATTGCCTGTACGGTAAAGACAGTCGAAAACACCATAATTGCGAAACAGCATGCTGTTATAACGATATAATTCATGATTCCGGATGAAAACAGTATCAAAGCCGCGCCAATAGGAAATACACACACGGCACAAGCTATTAGCAGATTACCCGATTTTTGAATTGCCAGTTTATTTGCAAAAACACCTGCGCCGATACCGCCTGCTAATCCGCCTGCCGCCAATGCACCCTCAGCAAAGCCATACAGTCTGTTTGCCTGTGCCGCTTCTAAATTTAATACTTCTGTCACCAGATAGGGCAGAGCAACAATAATCATTGCTGATAAGAATAAATTAATTCCGCAGATGACAAGAAGTGCTTTTCCAACGACTGGTTTCTCTTTTCGGATAAACCGAATACTTTCCGAAAAATCAGTCTTTGCTGTCCTCAATATTCCACCATCCGAAGTCTGTTTTACAAACGGGATTTTAATGAAAATTTCCATAACTGCTGACAGAATAAAGCATATCATACAAACCCACAATACCGGTTCTAATCCATATGCGCTATATAAAACACCCCCAAGCACAGGACCGATCAAGGATGCAAAAGAGCTTATTGTATTGATAATAGAATTTGCTGCCATAAAATTATCCGGATGTACCAAAGCAGGGATACTGGCCTGCACGGATGGCTGATATGCCCCCGCGATACCATAGAGAAGCATTAATGTGACCGTCAGCAAGAGGATGAGATTCACTCCATTCATAAGCATGGAAAACGCCAAAATAAGAACTGCCGTAAAGAAATCCAATATTACCATAACATTCCTTTTGTTTACCCTGTCTGCAACAATCCCTCCTATGGGTGACAGCAGGATGGCAGGAATAAAGGCACAAGCCATAACCGTTCCGTAAAGCGCTGACGATCCTGTCAAATTTAATAAGTATAGCGGTAACGCAAATCTTATTGTAGCATTACCGAACAGTGAAATAATCTGACCGATAACAACTAATGTAAAATCTTTCGAAAATAGTTTTTGATTCATTCTCTAAACCTCCATTTTTTCTATTCTGTTTGCCAGAATATGATATATAACAATAGCAATTACAAAGAAAACCGTACTGATTGCCAACATTACCCAGATAATGTTTCTCGGAGAAACTGTGATGAAATTGGTCAAAACACACACAATAATTAAGGAACATACGATTGTTGCAATTCCTGAGCGTTTTTTCCATCCAACAGCAGTGGAGATAATACCAACTGCTGAAGATGAGATGCCCATTAAAATACTGGAAATCAGAGCAGTAAGTACAAAATGTCGTGTATTCATTTGCGGCACAATTCCAAAAATATGAGATATGACATACATAATGCCTACAACAAATATATTGCTGATAAATGCGGAAATCGTTGTAATGCCGCAAACAAGCAGACACTTGGTTTCAAGGAGTGCCTTTCGCTTTACGGGATAGCTCAATAAGACAATTGCATTTCTTCCACAATATTCGCTGACAACCACTTTCGCTGCTATAACGGCTGACAAGACACTAAAGCAGACAAACGCCAAAGCAGTTGTGAGCGCTAATAGACCATTCCAATTTGCGAATAACTCAACTTCTTCCGGGATGCCGCTTTGTCCCTTTTCTATCTGAAAGATGAAAAGAAATAATATGCCAAGTGCCAGTAAACTTGCAAATATCCCCAATATTGCCCATAAATAAGTAGAAAATCGTATTTTCTTCATTTCAAGTATGTATAAATTCATATCAATTCCCCTTCATAAGACCTATCACATAATCTTCAAAACGCTCTCCGCATTCTGCCATTTTTTCTGCCACTGAAAATTCCTGTTTGATATAACCACCCGAAAGAATACCCACTCTATCCGCCGTATGTTTGATTTCTTCGATTATATGGCTTGACAACAAAATTGACATTCCATCTCTTGTCAGTTTTTTCATAAGCTCTCTCATTTCCGTAATTGCAATCGGGTCAAGACCGTTAAGAGGTTCGTCCAGAATTAACAGGTTCGGTTGATGGATAATCGCCCTTGCCAGTCCGAGTCTTTGCTTCATGCCAAGGGAATATTGAGCGATTGGTTTTTGGTTTACATTCTCCAGACCTACCAACTGTAATATTTCTGCTATGTTCGCTTTTTTCTTCATATAACATAAGTGCATGGCTAAAAGCTCACTCGCACTTAAGTGTTCATAAAAAGCAGGAGTTTCTATGACACTTCCAACATTCGATAAATACTCCGGGCTGCCACTCACCTCTTGACCCAAAACATAAATGCTACCATTATTGGTCTGTTGCAATCCAAGTATCATCTTCATCAAAGTCGTTTTTCCTGCACCGTTGATACCTAAAAGCCCATATATTTCTCCCGCTTGAATTTTAAAGCTGCAATGATTTATCACTTGCGTTTGTCCATAGCTCTTTTCAACAGATTTTACATCTAAAACTGTCTGCATAATATCTCCTTTTAATACCGCCAGTCGGTATGTAAATAACTTAAAATTTATCTGCTCATGTTTCAGGGCAGATTACTATTTGTTCTTTCGATAAATGGTTGTCAGTTCCTGAATTCTCTCAATCATCTCTTCATCTACGATATCCAGGCCAAAACCTTGCATCATTTGGCTAAACACCATGAATTTGCGATAAGTTTCTTCCTCCGAATTATCAAATATCATAGGGTTCATCCATACATTTACTAAAAGTATAATCAACTCTGATAACTGCTCCGGATAATCTGTCTGAATGGAGCCATCAGAAACTCCCTGTTTCATGATTGGCAAAATATAATTTGGAGCAACTTCATCCATTGTATCATGTAAAAGGCTGAAAAGAAGTTTGGGATTGTTGCTAAAGTTAGGAGCTACAGCAAAGATTTCATCCTGCACGGGGCGACAGATGGATTCCTTAAAAATCATCTTTAGCTTTTCTTTTCCGCTAATGTCGGAACGGTCACGGATAACCGCAAGCGATTTATTGGATTCCGCTGTCATTCTGTCTGTAACGGCAACCAATATATCCTCTTTGGATTTAAAATGATGATAGATAGCTCCTTTGCTGAGTCCGCCTAAATGATCAATAATATCTTGAATAGAGGTATACTCATACCCTTTCTCCATAAATAATCGAAAGGCAACATCCAATATTAAATTAACGGTTTCCTCCGGATGCTTATTTCTCGCCATATTTCCTCACCTTCTTAACATACTTTTGGTATGTATCCATATTATCATACTGTTGGTATGTTTGTCAAGATGTTTGATAATACACCTTTGATTTTTTCCCGCTTATTCCCCGTCACCTACAGCAATACACGTTCCAGATGCCCGTACCTCCATCGCCCCGCATGGGTTATTTCCCTTTAATCTCAATTCTGTCCAAAATTCCCTGTACGCTTATACCCCGGTGTGTCAGATACATTCGCGCCACATCCTCCAAGAATACTTTGTCCGCGCCCGTTGCCCGCCCAATATCCTCCATCGTATAACCCTTGTCTATGTATTTCATAATCTTTTTCACAAGCCGGAACATATCTTTAGAATGTCCGGACTCTTTTTTCGGCGTCCCCCGCTCCCTGCTTAACTCCACCGCTTTCGCATGGCCATAGTACACCTTAATGGGATTTAACACCAGTAATTTGTTCCAACTGTCCTCAATTTGCGTTCCCCTATGGATATCCAATTCATACAGTGGATTCAAATCACCCACAAACAACAGTCCCTCATCCAGACATAAAGTAATGCTGTCCTCGCTATGCCCCGGCGTATGTACCACTTCCCCTGCAATCCCGCATTCCTTCAAAAGCAGACGGCTCTCCCCGCAGGAAATAACCCGGATATCCTCATCCGCAATCGGCAGATAAAAGCGGTTCCCCTCCTTTGCAAACACCCTGTCCGGCTCGTGGATATGCGCCCGCTGCACATCAGCCACCACGATTCTCGCACCGCAGCCGGCAATCTCCTGTGCGATTCCCATGTGATCCGGATGGAAATGGGAAATAAACAGGTACCGGATTTCCTGCGCCGTTGCCCCTGCCTCACCAAGTGCCCTGCAGAACTGCGGAAAAGAACCCGCCCATCCCGTATCAAAAAGGATGCTGCCATTCGTACCCCGAATAAGATATGTGTTTGTGCCGGAATACTTTAATTCTATTACCATCTTACCCCTCCAACATATTCTGTGCCTGTACGCCACCTTTATTTTTCCAAACTTCTATTTCTCAGCCCAACAAGCCGAAAGTTAGCAGTATTTATCAAACAATTTTTTTACATCTGACAAATCAAATTTAACACCGATTTGCTGAGAACAATCATCTTCCATTTCTTTAATATGTTCATATTGATTGAAATGTTCGGGAAGATGCGGATTAGCACCGTTTTGAAGTAAATACTCAATATATTCCATTTCAATTGGGGCGGGCTTATAAATATGTCCCTTGGGAATATCATCGGAAACATTGTAAACTACCCCATTCTCATCTATCACAATATCAAGACAAAGCTCGACTGCGGATTCAAGAATTAAGTATTCATACTCATCCTGAAAAAGGTCTTTGTTGGCTTCAATAAATCTCTTTGCGTTATAAAGATCGTCGTCAAAGTTTAGTTTTCCTAATATTCGGTACTGGAATGGAATATCGGGATTATAGCTCATTACTTTTTGCGCGTCTTGTAAGAATTTATCCGTTAAATCCAAATAATCCATAGATAATCACTCCTCAAAATTCAAATTATCGAATAGTTACTGAGAATTTAACATTTGTCCTTTCGTATCAGTGTAATAAGCGCATGACACAGCAAGCCAAACACAAGGAAAAAACATGTTCCTCCAACCAATGATGCTACCCAGCCGATACCTGACATCGTTATAAAACCACCAATAAAGAAAATACCAATACCGGCGAATTGACATCTCTTTCCCAATTTGATAATGCCTGCCGGGTAACATTTAATTCCTTTGCCAAATCTTCCTGCGTCATTCCAGATTGTTTTCGCAAAAGACGTATTTGTTTTCCTATTGTTGCATTTGTCTGTTTTTCGTACAAAATAACCTCTCCTTTCGCTGTTATGCTATCAAATTTTTCGTGGAACAGCAAGCAATGAAGTCTTGCGTTGCGCAAGCATTATCATCATACCAGATTCATATGCTTATTTCACCGGATTGTTGGGTTTGCATGATACCTCGTTCTTTCCTTGCTGTAATAATAGTTATTGAAAATAATAAGGCAGCTGATTTTCTGTTAAGATAAATCGCTACCTTAGATAAAAATATTTAGTTACTTACTTGAATATTAATCACTTCTTTTACACCAGCAACCAATTTCACGGATTCAGAATAAAGCTAAATAAATTTTTATCTTTATCTTATTTAATTACCAATCTTCCTACTTTTTGAAGTGTCTTTTTACTTCCTTTTCGAATTTCATCACATATAATAAATTCTGTATCACTGGAAAGTACAGGATATTTTGTATGGTGAAGAACATAATCCACTCTGCAATTATCTGACATTTTGTCTTGCGTGGGATTTTTCCTATCAAATTTTATTACAAGCTTTGGGGTGCTTCCATCTTCCAGTTCTATCGTTGGATAGTATTCCTCTTCTGCCAGAGATTCTTTTCTTCCTCCCGCTTCCGAAAACCAATATATCATTGCTTCTTTTGACTTTGTAAGCCAGCCTATATTAAATTCATAATCATCGCTTTCTCTTGGGTTTTTAAACCCATCAAATTCCTCTACTTTAACAAGCGAAAATGCAAATCCGTAATTTGGATTAGAACGGTCTAATGGCTGTTTTCGCGTATACCCTTTTATACCCAATAAATATTTTCCCGATGGAACATCATATTTAAAAGCTGAATATAAGGTCACACCATCATATGTCTGATACGAGATTTCATCCCCGCAAAATCCATTTGCGTCAAATTTATGAAATTTACTAATGGAAGAAATCCAGAGGGAGTCTTTAATTTCAATGTTAAATCCATCATATTCCAACTTTTGCTCCCATTCATCACTAAAAGGTTCATCATAACCATTTAATTTAATAACATAATGCCCGGAATTTATTTGTACAACAGGAAACCACACACCTTCTTTCTGTGTAGTTAAGTATAATTTCTTGTCTTTTTGAAATTTTTCTAAAATTTTTTTAGACCTGATTTTTTCTTTCTTTAAAAATTCTTGTAATACTTCCACCGAAAACAAACAGATACCATAATCAGAAACGCATAAATCCTTATCCATATCATTCATCTCACTTTCAAATAAGCTTGTTAAATCCAACGATATTATTCTACCACAAGCATACATGTAATTCTACAAATTTTATTCATGGATGTAATTCACGCTCTTGTGAAAACCGCGGTGACGGTGATGATGTCATCGTCGATCTTCGCAAAAATCTCCCCGTTCATCCTGTGCATAAGCTGTCTGCAAATGTAGAGACCCAGCCCGCTGCCGCGAATGTTTTCCGCATTTGCACCGCGCCAAAAGCTCTCAAAAATATGTGGCAAATCGTCCTTGCCGAGCGTACAACCGCCGTTCATAATCGCAATTTGGACGCATTCGTCGTCCTCGGGAAAAATCAATTCCACGCGTCTGCCGTCGCCGTACTTGAGGGAATTTTCCATAACGTTTTGCAACACTTCAACGCTCCTGCTCAAATCCCCCGAAAGCAGACAATTTTTATATTCTCCGATAATAAGCTCTGTTTTGATAAGCGCCAGTTTTTCCCTATAATATCCCGTGATTTTTTCGATAAGCTCCGAAAGATAAAACTCACCCATATTCACTTCAAAGCTAAGGAAATCCTCTCTTGAAGCCGTTATGATCTGCGAAACATAGCCCTCGATCTCGTCCGCTTTTTCGTTGATATTTTCAGCGATCTTGTGCTGCTTTTCCGCGTCCAGATACAAATTTTTCGACAGTGCTGCAGAGTACAATTTTATCGCGGAAAGCGGCGTTTTCATATCGTGCGAGAGCGATAACAGCAATGTTTTCTTTTCTTTCTGCATTTCCAGTTCGCGCTGCTTTTGCTGTTCGATATTTTCACGGAGAATCTCAATTCCCCAAAGAAATTTTCCGAAGAAACGGTTTTTCGTTTCTTTTATCGGCGCGGTGAGATTACCCTTTGAAAGCTCGTAGGGAATGTCGCTCAGACGTTCAAAGGGTGCAAGAATTGCGAATTTTATATAAGACATAACCGTGACGACTAAAATCGCCATAACGCTGAGAACGCCATTTACGATTCCTGTAAGGTGCGTTTTTTCGGAGCAGCCGTTTGTATTGTAATCGAAACGATAAAGTTCTCCGTTTATTTCACAGATCACATAGTCGCTGTCCGTGCTGTAAAAATTTTCTCCGTATCGCTCAATATTTGTTACATACTCACATTCCGAAATATCGACAGAACCATTCGCTTCTATTTCACGAACAAGGCGGCTTATCTCTACGCGGTATCGTCTGCCGCCGTCGGTCCCTTCGGCAGCAAGAATCATATTCACGACAGCAAACAATAGGATCACGGCAACCGCAACTGCCGAGAAAATTCTGTTAAACGCTTTCATATTTATAACCCACTCCCCATACAGTAACTATTTTTTTAGGATTTTTGGGGGCGTCCTCTATTTTCTGCCGCAGCCATTTTATGTGTACCGTCAGTGTCTGTTGTTCTGAAAAGCTGTCGCTGCCCCAGACCTGTCCGAAAATGTATTCCTTGCTTAAAGCCCTGCCCTTATTCTCCATCAAAAGCAGAAGCAGCTCAAATTCCTTCGCAGTCATTTCCAATTCTTTGTCATTTTTGTAAACGGTACGGCTTGCCTTATTTATGCGTATATTGCCGTCGGTAATTTCGTCAAGCGCGTACCGCCGCTTAAAAATCCCGCTTATTTTTGCGAGCATGATATCGATATCATATGGCTTTTCAATATAGTCGTCTGCACCGAGATTCAGTCCGTTCAGCTTGTCCTCCTTTTCCGTTTTCGCACTCACAATCAGTACGGGCGTATTGCTTGACCTTCGGATTTTTTCCAAAACACAAAATCCGTCCTGATCGGGCAGCATGATATCAAGCACAACAAGCCTTGCGCCGTATTTTTCGTACAGCAGCAAGGCCTTTTCGGCTGTTTGAACCGCCGATACCGTATAATTCTCCGCACGGAGAAAATCACACAGCAGATCGGCAAGCTCCTTGTTGTCCTCAACAATTAGAATATCCATATTACCAGCCTAACTCCAGGAGCCAGTTATTCAATGCGCGCTCCCGTTCTCTCATCTGTGTGGAGCAGTTGTTTAAATCATACTCTCCCCTTATGTTTCCGTCAACAATGTACATGACTCTTGTACATTTCGACGCAACCTTAACGTCGTGAGTGACGAGCATAATCGTCGCTCCCTCAGCATTTAATTTCGCAAGCTCTCCCATTACCTCGTCGGAGGAAGTGCGGTTCAAAGCCCCTGTAGGCTCGTCCGCAAAAATCATTTTCGGGTCGTTTATCATACTTCGGCAGATGCACGCTCGCTGAAGCTGACCGCCCGAAACCTCGTTGATGTCGTTGTCTGCAATGTCGATAATACCGAGCTTGCGCATGAAATCCTGACCGCGCCGCGCCGTTTCCTTGCGTGGTTCACGCAGCTTCTTGGATTGCGTCGCGGGAAGTATGATATTATCCAATATTGTGAGGTTTTTCAGCATATACATCTGCTGAAAAATGAAACCCATTTCGTCAAGGCGCAGGTCTGCAAGCTCTCTTTCACCCATCCGGGCAATATTTTTCCCACAAAAGTTCACCTCCCCTGCGGTAAGATCATCCATGCCCGAAACTGCGTACAGCAACGTGGATTTTCCGGAGCCCGACGGTCCCATAACAGCGACCATTTCTCCCTCACCAATCGTAAAATTTATGTTTTTCAGTACATTGTTCTGCCGCTTGTTTACGATATACGTTTTGCAGAGGTCTTTTACTTCGAGAATATTCATATCAGATTTCCTTTCTTATTCGATATTAGCCGTGGCCAAGGACTTTATTTTTTTGGTATGCAGCGAGGTGAGATATGCGCTTGTCGTTGTCGCAGCAAGAAGAACCAGCGGGAAAACAAGGAACATTTCAAACGGGCTGATCACATAACGGGCAGCAATCTCCATACCCATCATTTTAAAAATCGGATCAATGAAAAGATGTGTAAGCGGCAGGGCGAAAAGTTCCGCTGCAATTATCGTCATACCTCCGACGAAAACAAAGCGCAGGGTATGGTAAGCGTAGATTTTTCTGTTTCGTATGCCTATCGCTTTCATAAGCGCAATTTCGCCCTGCTCCTTAATGATAAAGGAGCGTTCCATAAGCACGGTAATCAGCGCCGCTAAAACGATCGTGAGCACAGCGACCATTTGTTTTACCGTATCCATCGTATCCGTAACTACAAGCAGATCCGCTACATATTCGGCGCGGTTCTTAATGCCGTTAAATTCGGGATAAAGTTCCTGAATTCTTTCCATACGGCGGGCGATTTCCTTTTGATCGGAGACGTCTGTGAATTTGATCAGTGTGAAGATCACGCTCTGCCCCTGAATATAATTGATCTCCTCGTCCTCGTGCAGCCGCACACCCTCACCCATATTGAGCATGGACTGAAAGATCGCCGTTATCATAACTTCCTTGTCGCCGTCGATGGTCTTTATTGTGATCGTATCGCCGATATTCGCGTTCAGCTTATTGGCGGCAAGACGGGTCAGTGCAGCCTCACCCGCAGACTGCGGCGGCGTGCCCTCGATGTACTCATACATATCCGCGGTCGTTCCTGTGCCCTGATAGATGAAAATGCTGCTCTCGTTTTCACCGTGTGACACGGCCAGCTTGAACTCGATTTCCTGCATACAGCGTGCGGGCATATGGTTCTCCGCGAGATTTTCCTCCATATCCGAGAGGTATTCTTTCAGCTTTTCGTGTCCGTCCTCCGTCATAAACTCACTTGCCCCGCACATTGCTGATATGTCGAAGTCCGCAAGACCGAAGACATTAAAGAGCGTACCGCTTTTCATGGTGGAAACCGTTGTTGAAAGAATCAGCAGCAGGGACAGGCAAAGGAAAAAAGCAAGGGTAATGATGCCGAAGCGTTTCGGGCTGCTTACGATATCGTTCAGCGCGAGAAACGGTGTTGCGGGAAGCTTTGATCTCCCAAGGCTCATGATGCTCTTTTTGCGGAACCGCTCACCCGTCTGACCGTTTCGCACAGCGTCAATAGGCGACATTTTCCCGACCTTTCCCGTACAGCCGTAGCAGAACAGCATGATGACAACCACCATGAGCACCGCGCAAAGGACATTGCCAAAAGCCGCGTTCTGATTGTTTATAATAATGGATTTTGAGGAAAGGCGTATCAGCATTTCACCGAAAGGAAAGCTGAGCACGAGACCGATCACCGCACCGATCACGGAAAGCGCCATGTATTTTGCAAGGTACAAACCTCTGATCTTTCGATTGCGGATACCGATGGCTTTCATAACACCGATCTCGCGGAACTCCTCGGAGAGCGTGAAAGCAATGGTAAACCGCAGGATCACAAACGCGACGGCGATAAAAATAAGGCTCACCACAAGGAGGATACCGACCACCATCATATCAAAAACATAAGAAGATTTGATCAGCGCTTTGTCCGCTGCGAAAAAGGCACTGTCGATCAGCGGCTTGATTTCGGTGCACATTTTTTCCACATCCGAGGTATGTATGTAAACCATCTCACCGCCGTAAAAATTCTCGACATCTTCCGCGGAGATGAATTTTTCAAAGTCCCCGGCACTGATGATACACCGCTGTAAGGAGATTCCGTTTGAGCCAAGAACCGCATCCCTGACGCTGCCCGCGAACGTAAACACACAGCTTACACCGCCGAGCTCCACAGTCATTTGATCCCCAATCTCAAGTCCGATATCCTCCGCCAGCCCCGCCGTCATATAAAACTCGCCGCTCCTTACCGATTCAAGAATACCGCCGTCGTCAAGAATATAATTCATGGACATATCCCCGTCACTCTGAAGAACATTCGAGTTTGCGACGATTTTGCTGTCATCCTCAAGTAGGATATGAAAGGTGATATCATCGGCTTCCATATACAGCACCCTTTCCTTGCCGAAGCTTTCCACCGAAGGGGCGGCATTCAAAATCCCGTCAATATCCACCGCGCCTGATTTATTCATTGTTATCACGAGATAATCGGGCGCGTCTGCCATTTCAAGATAATCGTCAAGTGCCGTTGTAACGCTTATGATGTTATTTACGCCCGACGATACGAACATTGACGCAAGTATGATAAATATAAGCAAAATCACGTTCATCGCCTTTTTGCGTTTAAGGTCTTTTTTCAGTATTTGTAAATACATTTCCGCTGCTCCTTTCACTTTGTGATTTCATTGTAGCATAGAAATTATTAAACAATCCTTAAATCGGTTTGCGGCATTCGGTTTTTACGATAAACGTTAATTTTTTATTGACATTCATTTATTTTCATGATAAGATCTCGATAATCAGAAAACAAAACCATTCAAGAAAGGAATGCAGCAATGTCTCCGCATCAATTAAAGATTCAAAGTACAAGCCGTTATATTGTCATCCTTCTTAAAATCGGGCTGGTCCTATTGACTATAATTTCCCTGTTGGCGCTTACAGCAATCGGCATTTTACTATTTTCTGCCGAACATACAAAAGCCTCTTTTCTTGCCGCATTTCAGGTTACCGCAAACAACGGAACCATATTAGAAATTGCGCCGCGTCCACTGCTGATCATGTTTGTGTTCATGCTCATTGACGCCCTGTTGATCCTGATTGCCATCCTCTTTGTTCATGGTATTTTTCATGATCTTCAAGGCGGATGCACTCCGTTCACTCGCAAAAATACTACCCGAATCCAAATCATTGCATGTATCACGATCGTCTTAAGCATTGTCGGAAGCTATTCCGACGCGCTGGTGGATTATTATACGATCGGAGAACTGACTTGGCGTATCAATGCCATCGGTCTGCTGAGCGGTCTGATCCTTTATTGTATTTCTTTTATTTTTCGTTATGGCTGCGATCTGCAGCAAGCATCAGATGAAACTTTGTGAGGTGACAGTATGCCTATTATTATGCGGCTGGATCGGGTTATGGCAGACAGAAAAATATCGTTAAAAGAATTGTCAGAGAAGGTGGGTGTCGCAAACGTAAACCTATCGAAAATGAAGACCGGAAAAATCAGCGCAGTCCGCTTTTCCACTTTGGAAGCGATATGTGAAGCCCTTGACTGTCAGCCCGGCGATATTCTGGAATATCAAAAGGATGACCCGGCCCCACACTCTTTGCATTAAATCATTTTTATAAAAAATCATAGGAGGATTTCACATGAAAATCTGCGGAACGATTTTGGCAGTCCTCTATGCCTGCATCATGATATTGGCAGTCATAAAGGGAAACAAAAAAAGCATTTCCTCCGCCTTCATCGCAGGCGGCAGTTTATTGGTTTTGGCGTACAGTTTTTTGAATTACTTTTGGAACCGGCATGCGATCATCTTATTGGTGGTCGGAATGATCGGAATGGCCGCAATCTCGATCGGCGCGCTCATCAACGGAATCCGGCAAAATCAAGTCCATATTTCTCATCATGTCATCCGCCTGATCATAGAAGTCGTTGTGATCGCACTTTGCGCAGCCGGCTGATCCTGAAGGAGTTTGACAGGTTATGAGCGAATTCAGTATTTCGATAGGCAGTTCCCTCTTATGGGTCGGTCTTTATTTCGTTTTCATGCTTTTTTATACTTTTATGGATATTGCTGTCTGGAGAAAGGTTTTCCAAAAACATTCCGACATAGCCAACCTGATCGCAGTCGCGTTTTGTATCTGCGTTTTTCTGATACTGCTCGGCAAAACAGGATATGAGCTGCATATTTTTTCCCATTTTACTTTATCAGGCTTTTTATTGGCAGTCTGCTGTTCCATTTTATTATTTATCGTATTAGACAGAGGATTAGACCGGGTATTCGAGTCCCTGTTTCCTCAAAGTGAAAAAGGGTATCAGGAAGCGATTCAGCGCCTAACGGATTCCTCTGCCGCTAGCTTCATCCATGTTTGTCTGCTTGCGCCATTTATAGAAGAAATCTTAATGCGGGGATTTCTGTTAAACGGCCTGGTCCCCCGTTACGGTACTGCTGCCGCACTGCTTTTATCCTCCATCCTTTTTGCCATTTTGCATTTCAACATGGTGCAGAGCTTATCCGCATTTCTGTGCGGCATGGTGTTAGGGCTGCTCTGTCTCACAACAGATTCCGTCCTCTGTTGTATCATCGCCCATTCCGTTTATAACATCCTGTCCTGTGCCGCGATCCTGCGCTCTGCAGCCACGACTCCAAAATAAGCTCCACGAACATCTCATTCATCAAAAAAGCGCGGGATGCATGACCATGTCCCGCGCTTTCGGAATCTTATCTTTTTTTACTCTCACTCCACTCTTAAATGGCTGACCGCCTCATCAAGCTGTTCTGCCCCTGCCTGTAACAGATGCACGGTCTTTTGCAATTCCTCTACCGCCTCTTTCTGCCGTCTCGCATTGCCCTCCACCTGCTGCGAATTTGCGCTTGTCTGCTCAGATACGGCGGAGATATTCATGATCACATTGACTGCTTCCGTTTTCGTGTTC
Organism: Lachnospiraceae bacterium; assembly: GCA_014804425.1. GTDB lineage: Bacteria > Bacillota > Clostridia > Lachnospirales > Lachnospiraceae > DLAJ01. The sequence goes on along the minus strand of JAAUZV010000015.1, from coordinate 50,945 downwards.
TCGATCAGCTCCATGCCCTCCGTGATCTTTGAAAGATCTCCGACCATCATGCCGACGCGCGAATTGACATTATGGAATGCATCCAAAGTGTGCTGCAGGGAATCGCTCTGTGAAGCGACAATCTCGTTCGCCCGGTTCACGGAGTCCACGGTCTCGCCTGTCTGCCTCTGAATCCGTTCCACGATGTCTCCGATCTGCTTCGCTGCTTCCAGCGACTGGTCGGCAAGCTTTCGTATCTCCTCCGCAACGACCGCAAATCCTCTTCCGGCTTCTCCTGCGCGCGCCGCCTCAATGGAGGCGTTCAGGGACAGCAGATTGGTCTGTGACGCAATATCGTTGATGATATTCGCAAAATCGCCGATCGACTTTGTCTGCTCGCTCAGCGACATAATATCCTGATGGATCGCTCCGGTAATATCCTCCGTTGCCTTTGACTTGATGCTCAGGTCNTCAATNACCTTCATACCGTCTGTGATCGTGCGGTTTGCATCCTCGGAAACCCGCGTNATCTCATCCGTATACTCATATACCGTNCGGATCTGATCGGANAGCNTNTGAATGTGNTGTACGCAGTTTTGGGAATCCTGNGCCTGCTGCGTNACGCCATGCTCNATCTCNCCGATTGCAAGGGAAATCTCATTGCTGGAAACGATCAGNCGATCCGTATTGTCACCGACGAGNCCTGACGCATCCGTCACGGTNCCCATCACCTGNTTCACGCCCGCGATCAGTTTTCTGATGCTCGTGATCATCTCCTCNATACTGGAAGATATTTGCCCGAATTCATCTTTTCGTTTCACNTGCAGATCGACCGTAAAATCACCCTGCGCCGCGCGTNCGAGCGGNCCCGTGATATTGGATACNCCCNTNCTCAGCGTNCTTGAAAGCATGATNCACATGACAACCGCCGCCGCAAANGCCACAAGCACGATCAAAAACGTNATGCGCTGTATCGTCTTNGCAGANTCNAAAAACAGGCTTGTCGGCACAAGCGTCGCAAGCATGGCTCCCGTTTCGCCGATTTTGGAATANGCAAACAGATACTTTCTGCCGTTCCAACTCGTCTCACTATAACCNTCNGGCGNNTCGGCGTTCATNGCGCTCTGATAAACCGCAAGCTCACTGAANACCGGNACNGCTCCGTCCGCCGCTGTTTTTCCNCCATCCGTCCCGCAGTAAACCGTCTCGTTTCCNTCGGGCGCAATNAANACCGTATAGCTTCCCNCACCGTTATCAAGCTCTGCCAACGCTTCATAAACCACATCTCTGTTAATATCNACCACTAAGATGAGATTCCCGCGGATATTGATCTTGCGCCATAAGCTGATCGCAAAATCCCCGCTTTCNAATGTATTCAGCTTTTCNAAAACACGCGCCTCCAGCGTCGGATGCGCTCCCATATATCCGTAATTGCCCGAAGCTGACGCAATGACCGCGCCGTCTGCGGACTCCGTAAACACNTCATANAGATCCGANGTCATAACAGCGGGCGTCGTCGATAAGCCCGTCATGTGATCGCTGATCAGATAGACATGGTANACAAAATCCGANATTGTCTGCAGGCTCAGTATTCTGGACTGCACAACCCCTTTTGCGNTCATCTGNTCCTCAGTCATTTTATTTATGTCAAGATTCGGATTTAAGTAATAGGTCACCGTCTCATTCAACGTCATCAGCTCGAGCATCCGTTCTTCCACCTGCTGTAATCCAAGTTCGAGATAACTCCCCTTCGCCGAGACCGTATCCACAAGCGATGTTTTTGCCTCATCCGTAACCGTACGTTTCGCTACCAGATAGGATACCGTTCCCAAGATTACGATCATCAGGATCAGCGCCATAAATGCCGCGATCATCTTCGTAATGATACTGTGAAAAGAGATCCCTTTTCCCACGCTCTGTGTGTTCGGCATTCCCTGCTTTGTATTTGTCATATGTAGCCCCCCCTTGTCCGAAACCTACTCTTTTTTCATTATAATCTTTTCTCGAACATAAGAAAAGCATTTTCAGTGTTTTCGTCTATTTTCGTTCCGCCAGCATCGAAACAGGCAGAGCCACTGGATGTACAGAGTCACGCCGTCCTCATGGGCATGCGGCAGTCCCGCCTGCTTTAAGGCCGCTTCTGCCTGTCTGTTGGTGAGCAGTCCCCTTTTACCGCAGATACCGTACTTCATTGAATACGCAACAAACCTGCGGAAGGCGTCAAACTCTTTTTTCCCTAAGTCAGGGACCGGTTTTAACGAAAAATGAAGCAAAACCGTATCAACCGAAGGCATGGGATGAAAGTCTTCTCTGCGAAAATGATACCGCACCTCCATATCCCAATGAACCTTGAGCAACAGCGATCTCTGCGTTTCTTCCGGCATTCCCATAAACCGCTTGGCGGCTCCTTTTTCCATGACCAGCCAAATATCTTTCGGCGGATTGACCGCAGAAGTCAGCTTTTCGACGATCTGCGTGGTGATAAAAAACGGGATATTGGCAAACACCAGATAATCCCCCTTCGCAGGCAGATGATATTGTAAAAAATCGCCATGGATCAATGTCAGATTCGTCTGCTTCGCCAGCCGGCTTCCCGCGCTCTCATACAGTCTGCGGTCAATTTCCACGGAATGCACATATCCTGCCTCCCTGCACAGCGCTTCTGTCAAATGCCCNTTTCCCGTTCCNATCTCAAGGACGGTATCTTCTTTGCNGATTCCGCTCAGACGGATGANCCTGCGGATCAGTTTTTGNTCNGTGATAAAATTCTGNGAAACCGATGCCNGAATTCTGCTTTTTTCCGTACCTCCGCTNTTTGCTGTATTTCTGCTTTTTCCTGTATTTCTGTTTCTATCTGCCGCCCCTCTTTTCCGGCTCTCTGCTCCTCTATATTCCTGTCTGTCGTTCTTCCTGCCTTTTTGCATCGTGCGTCTCCTTTCTGTGCTTTCCTCACGGCTTGTATGACAAACCGCCCGTTTTTCCACAAAAAGGGCAATAAAAAAGCAGGAATTTCCATAAACGGAATTTTCCTGCTGACATTGCAACACCATGCGATCATAAAGGCTCCATCTGTAAGCCTTCTTTTGGTCATCACTCATATTGACAGCACAATTTCGTCCTTGTCCTGTCTTTTGGCAACCCTGTGTTGATTTCTAATTGCACGCAAAAAAATCCCATCGGGATTATTCATCTGCTTTTTTATCGCCCCTGTATGCGGATACGACGAAAAACACAAATCAACACACGTAAGCCACCTTTCTGTTTTATGATGCAAGGCCTCAAGACCTTTTTCTATCTTGAATAAACATAACACAAAGCATCGGGTACTGTCAAGTCGGGCATGGCTGATTCTCTCCGATTTGAGGATCAGCCAAATGCACCTTCCATGCTCTGCCCCTCTCTCAATTACAATTCCATGACCGCCAAAACCTCATCATAGCCTTTTTCTACGGCAATCTGTACGGGCGTAACTCTTTTTTCGTTGGCTACGTTATAATCTGCACCCTTTTTGATGAGCAGTCTCGCGATCTCGCAATTTCCGCTTGTCAGCGTTAAGTGAAGCGGCGTATTGCCGTATTTATTTCTCGCATTGATATCCGCTCCCGCTTTGATCAGCGCCTTCATTGTATCCTTAAAGCAGTAATTGTCCGCCTGAAGCAGCAGCGCGGTATTTCCGTCCTCATCCACATGGTTGACATCCGCCCCCATCTCGATCAAAACCGGNGTCAGGGCAAGGGACGGTGTGATCGTATGATTGGTGCCCTGCACGAGAAGCAGGGGTGTTTTTCCTTTTTTGCCCGCAATATCAATATTCTTGAGTGCCCGCAGCATCTGAGCTCTCTCCCCATCCTCGATCTTCTTGAAGCGGATTTTTTCGGAAACTGCGATATGCGCCGCCGTCTCGTCTTCTACATTTTTCATGGTATCGTCAGCTCCTGCGTCCATCAGCATTTGTACGATCTTCGGAAATCCGTATTCGCAGGCCGTATGTAAAAGTGTTGTCCCCATCACCTTGGGCTGATCCTCCGTGATGTTGACGTCGATTCCCTTTTTGATCATCGCCTCCACCATTTCATAGTGATTATGCCGGATGGCGGTATGGGCTGCNGANGTTCCGTCCATATTCAGCGCCTCGATCGATTCCGTGCTGAAATATGCGACCGCTTTTGCAAACTCNTCTTCCGGATTATCTCCCCCAAAGAACATCATGCGNTTTCTGTCAGCCAAGATAAATGCCGGTGTCTTCCCCTTGATCAGCGCCTCGTCTAAGTCAACGCCCAGTCCGGACAGTTTCTCAAGCGCGTCGATACTGAACGCCCATCTTAAAATATGATCCCTGAAATTCGTCATTTCGCGCTGGTAATACCTTGGCTCGGTAAGGCTGATTCCCGCCTCTGTCAAAATATCTAACGCCCTTGCTTCTTTATCATTTTTCAGAAGCTTATCAATCACTTGGAATACGGATTCCATCTCTTCATCATCATCCTGATCGACCTGTTCCGCCAGCTTCTGAAAAAGCCCCAAAGAAACCTCCAGCGCCTCCTTTGCCTCCTGTTCACTGTAGGAACAAAAAACCACGTGTTCAATCTGTTTTGCCATCTCCTGCAATGTCGCCGATTTTTCCCCTGACAGCATTTTTTTTGCTTCTTCAATGATCAGATTCATCGTAATCCTCCTGTCTCTTCACTTCCGCCATGCGCGTAATATGGAAAACTACGCTTCCGCTCCTGCCATGAGCAGCAGCTCCACAATTTCGTTAAAGCCGTTCTCCGTTGCATAGTAAAGCGCTGTATGCTCGAATTCATCGGTGCAGGTGACATCCGCGCCCTTTTCCAACAGCGTTGATACGACATTATTTAATCCCTTTTCTGCCGCGATGATCAGCGCGGTTTCACCGCCCTTCGCCCGACCGTTAATGTCGGCGTTATGCCTGATCAGCAGATCGACCATATGCTCATTTCCATTGGCAGCCGCCGCATGAAGCGGACTAACCCCCTCATTCGTATTCTTGTCCGGCAATGCACCGGCATTTAATAGCAGCTCGGAAACATAGATATTATCCCGTTCCACAGCCGTAAACAGCGGCGTTTCTCCCGCATTATTGACCGCATTGACATCCACATTCCCTTTCGCCAGCATCACTTTTACAACCTCGCTCTGCCCGTTAAAACAGGACTGGTGAAGGGGTGTATTTCCATAAGCATCCGTCTCTCCCGCAGAGTCCACGGACACATCCGCAATAAAATACGGTAATCCGAGTGCATTGGCATAATCAACTGCCGTTCTGTTCTCGTTATCCTTAATGGAAGCATCCGCTCCCTTGCCGATCAGATACTTTGCCGCCTCCACTTTTTTGGCCAGTATGCTGTATATCAAAATACTCTTTCCGTCCTTGTCCGTGGCATTGACGTCGGCTCCCGCATCCAAAAGACACTGTATGATCTCCTGATTGCCTAACGATGCCGCAAAATGAAGCGGTGTCACGCTTGCATTCGATGCCATATTCACATCTGCGTTATTTTCAAGTAAAAGCTTAACAATATCCCTCGCTCCTTTTTTACATGCGTAATGAAGCGGCGTAAAGCCCTGCTGATCCCTCTTATCGACGTTGATCCCGCCCTTTTTCAAAAAGGTGATCACTACGCTTTTCTGTCCGTTCTGGCATGCTTTCAAAAACAAATCGTCTAACTGCATAGGTACCTCCTGCCGTACTGCTTTTCGCGGCCGCTTGTTTTTCAATATAAGCCTCGCAAACTCGCGCTATCGCGCTCTTCGTCCGATTTCATCGGACATTTGCTCGGTAATCGCGCAGAAAAAACAAATGCCCGCTTCGCGGCCGCTTGTTTTTTCTTTGCGCTCATTATAGCACACTTTCATGCAATTGCAAAATAAACTGTGTGGCTTGGCATGCGGATTATCATGTGCTTTTTCTTTCTGATCAAAACCTGTTTTGTCCCCCACTCTGATCAGAAAAAGAAAAAGGCATTAACATCTCTGTTAATGCCTTCTCTCACCCGCACAGATCCTATATCAACGGCTCCGGATTCTATCAGGGCAAAGGAACGATATACAAATTTTCTTCTGTTAGAGGTTCATTACCCTCCGGGTAGGATTTGATAAAGAGCAGCGCATCGACCTGTTCGGGGTCTATAATATGATTGGTCGAAAAGGCTGCCTGATACGTGTCGGTCAAGAAGCCGCAATAGCCATACTGGCCGCCCGAAACAATCTCCGTGAGCAGCGTGCCGTCTTTTAAGCGCACACCTATGATCTGCGGTGCATCTGCAGTCGTCGTGATTTTGGATATTTCACCGTTCTCTTCCACTACCTCCCTTTCTATCATCTGCCTTGGCATTTCATAGGTGACATAAAGGGAAATCGGTGAGATTTCTGCATGCGTTACGGTTGCACCGCTGCCCTCCAATACTTCTGACATTTCATATGATGTCGTCTGATCACAGCCGTCCAAAGAAAAGTCGAACGTCCAGGTTCCTTCGATATTGGGAATAAATTGATGTTCGGTTGCGTCATAAATTCCAAGATTATGGAATTCTACATGTATGGATTTTCCTATGAGAGAGTCGGAATTCGTCATCAATAGCATATCATATTCCATGCTTCCGTCATCGGCAATGTACCTTGGTATAAGGCTGCCGTCAGACCGTTCTTTGATCGGAGTGCCATCTACATAAGTAAAGCTATTGCTATCCAAACTGAAGCCGTCAAAAAAATGCATTCCCAGCCCACTCCAATTATGCAGGTGCGGGTCGTCAAAGGTAACCACCACCTGTTCAAACCAGGGCTCTATCCCCTCATCCAGTTCATATCCCTCCACCTTGAAAGCCAAACGGGCAAATCGACCGTCCGTGATCGTATGAAGTGCGGTGATGGTAATGTCGTTTTCCGTCGTGACAATATTAACCGGATTTGCAATCTGCGTTTCCTCTAAAAATTGTTTTTGTGTTTCGGTTGCATGAAGCCGTTCTGTCATCCCCTGTCCCCAAGGGAAATGGGCTGCCGCAAATACGCTCATGGTTCCCAGCATCAGCGTTGCGGCGGCAATGGATACCCATGCAGCTTTTCGTCTGATCTTACTGCCAGATTCTCGATAAGTATTCACATGCTCATTCCTAATCTGCGCAAATGCAAGATCCGCTTTTTGCTGCACGATAGCGGGAATTACAATGTCTTTTTGCAAATATGCGATTGTTTCATTTGTTTTCATCCTATTGATCCTCCTCATGCTTCAAATTGATACAGTAGGGCAAGCTGGTCTCTTGCCCTGGAAAGTCTGGTGCGCACCGTGCTGACCGGAATATGAAGAACCTTACTGATATCCGTTGTTTTTAATCCATTTACATAATAGAGTATCAGGATCATCCGATATTTTTTGTCCAGTCCTTTTACGGTTTCCAGCCACTCCACGTTGTCATATTCCTGTGGTGAAAACGGGATTTCACGGGGCTCATCCCCCATGAAGTACAAGTCTTTTTTCTTTCGCAAAATATCATTGCATTTGTTGATCAGAATCCTTGTCATCCATGTTCGGAAATACTCGGCATTTTTTAATTGATCCAACTTTTCCCAACAGGCAAGAATGGCGTCTGAAATGGCATCCGCAGCATCTTCGTCATTTTCAAGCAGTGCCCTTGCAGTTTTATACATATTCTGCATTTGGGTTTGCATCAGTTTGGTAAATGCATCCGCGTCCCGCTTTTTTGCAAGTATTACGAGCTCTTCTATCGCAACCACCTCCTTTGTGCTTGATAACTATTAGACGGAAAAAAATGAAATTGCGTCCCAAAAGAAAAAATCGCCCTCAAAAAAACGAGACCCCCATTCGGAGTCCCGTTTTACCATGCATTATGAACAGTAAAGAATAGATCATCCCATATTCGCCACATTGAAATCGTATATTTCTTCCCTCGGATTCTTAAAGCCGTCAAACGCATCTACTTTCACAAGAGAAAAGATGAATCCATAGTTGGAATTCGGTCTCTCTAATGCCTGCTTCCGTGCATATCCTTTCACAGACAGCAGATACTTCCCGGAAGGGACGTCATATTTAAAATCCGTGTATAGTCTGTTCCCATCTAATGTCTGATACGATCTATCCGTTCCGAAATAATAATGTATGATGCCATATGGCGTTTTGTATGTACCCTCGTCTCCGCCATATTCATTCGCGTTAAATGTGTAAAAGGAACCAGTACTGGAAATCCACAGACCATCCTTAATTTCAATATTGAATCCGTCATACTCCATTTTCAGCTCCCATGCATCATCAAATGGCGCATCGTAACCGTCCAATTTAATGACATATCCTATGGAATTTATTTGTGCAAAAGGAACCCAAATGCCTTCCCTTAGCGCATCCAAATAAAATTCCTTATCCTTTTGAAATCTCTCCAGAAGTTTTTTGCTTCGAACCCTTTTTTTCTTTAAAAAATCCTGCAGAACCTCCAATGAAAATACACAGATCCCATAACTCGCAGTATTCAAAATTTTATCCATAACTGTTATCTCCTCTCATATCTTGAAGCCGCATACATGTACTTGTTATAATGATTCCTTCTATTAATAATAAATTATTTAGAACAAAAATTCAATTTGTTGAACAAAATATTATCTGTATTCAAATTCAAAAGAAGCCCTGTCTGTTTCAAAGGCAAAAAGNGTACNGNCCNTTTTGCNAAATNGATAGAACGCCCGACAGGATGCACTTTCGTGAATTGTCCTNACCATATCCCCCTTTGTCGGAGCCTTAAGNGGACATTCCGANGCTTCCAGCAGNCGAACGTCCAATTTGAGATTTCCCTGTCTCACCCGNACCCTATTGTTTTGNATTTGAACCGCCCTGGCTCCCANATAAGTAGCNATTCTGTACTCTTTTCCCTGCCATAATATGNCGCCNATCACACCGGTAAAATGAATGCCTGCCANNGGGATATCCGCCACNGANANCATNATAGCCCCGTCGGAAAAACAGCATTGCGTCCAGAGATACTCTTTCGGAAAGGATCGGCCCCGGTCTCCTTCCCAGTATCCCCATGCATTGNGAAAAGAATATTTTTGTCCGTTGANATACACATTTCCACGAACCGCATGCCGCATACTCCACACACTNTGGCGGCATTCCATAAACGGCACGAATGCAAACGGTCCCATAATATCATATTTCAGCGGGTGAAGCGGTCCAAAATGCAAGTTTCCCTTAACGGTCAGCTGCGATGTGCGTATTGCCAAATGAATCCCGTCTTTACCGAATCGGTTCTCCCCGATGAAAATATTTCGTTTNGTCCGTTGAAATGCATCTGAANNNAACNTTACGGTAAAAGCGTCATGATCCGTAATGATCTGAATCGAACAAATGCGTTTTCTCCCTGTGCGATGAACGGCAGGTATGACCGCTAACGTCTGTGTNTCAGTCTGACATTTCANATACCAACCATAAAAGGAACCATTCATATGCCTGCCTCCATGAAAAAATAATGCTTATTTTTCCACATATGGGGCTGGTTTATTCATTTGCAGAATTTACGGTCATAATCGCATGACACAATTCTTCTGACACTGAAAAACATAAGGAAATTACTTTGTGAATGGGTGTAACGATGTTTTCAATTGAGAATATTTCATGATCAGAAAAGCTGTTTTGTATTGTGCGATCGCTCTATATAAAGTAAAATAATGTAATAAGACAAATTCGAATTGATCTAGGATTATAATATCATTATTTTTTAGGGAGGTCGTGCATTTATGGATAAAAACTGTCTTGAAGTTTGGGGAGCCAATTTTGCGTCCAGACAGGAAGCAGAGGACTTTATGAAATTAGAAGCCGGAATCCCAAAACGTTTTATGGATGAACTCCATCTGGATGGTAAATTCAGCGGCCATATCGAAATCAGATTTTTTGAAAAAAAGTCAAATAACGCAGAAGAATTATTTGTAGATTTCCCTTATGGACATAAAATCATTGAGGTTTTAAAGGCAAAATTTAGGAGCAAGTTAAAACGCAGGGTGAATACGGCGATTGTTCTTTATGATTTCCATTTGAAATCACATTTTACAGGCGCTCTTATGAGTATGATGACAGAGCGAAAGACGGATAACTACCACATTTTCAATGTCGGTAATGTAGTTCCCTATAAATAACGGGCTTAATGACGACGAGGAAAATACTTTGACTAACGTATTTTCCTCACAAACTGTCAGCACGATTGAAATCTTTTGGTGGCATTACATAAAATATTTACACTTCCCCAGATAAAACTGCTGCTCCTTCTTATTGAACATGAGAAAATGTCCATTCATTTCCTCAACATCTTTTGCTCTGTAATAATCATCTGACTTTGGTAACGTTCCATTATTAAATAAAGATGCCGTCTGTTCCTCAGTCAAGGTACTACCCTCAATCTTATTCGAGTTATAAGCAAGTACCCGCTGCGTATAAGCGTACACACCGNATCGGTCGAATCTTTCTTTTTCTATTTTATATTTTTCTATTATGAAAATCTAAAAATTCTTTATTCCAGTGATAACTCATGTTATACACCTTTCTTCAAAAAACAAAAAGNGGTATAGATCAATGTTTTCTTCCTTGATCTATACCACTTTATTTACTGCGGAAGATGGGACTTGAACCCACACGATATTGCTATCACAAGATCCTTAGTCTTGCTCGTCTGCCAGTTCCGACACTTCCGCATATGCAGGAAAAGGGACTTGAACCCTCACTGTATTGCTACAACAGGCACCTGAAGCCTGCGCGTCTGCCAATTCCGCCATTCCTGCGCGCAACTAATATCATACCCGTTTTCCTGCAAAATGTCAATAAATTTTATTGATTTTTTTCTAGTTCTTTTCTCCTATTTTCTTCTAGGATCTTCTTTTATGTTCTCCCACTACTACTATTTGCTTCTACGACCCGGTCAATCAACCGCTCACGAGCTGAGCCGCTGCTTATGATATTGCAGCGTGTAAAGGTCATAATACCGTCCTTTTTGATGCAGAAGCTGTTGATGGCTGCCCTGCTCCACAATCTCACCGTGGGACAAAAGGATGATATTATCTGCATGCTGGATCGTGGAAAGCCTGTGCGCTACGATCAGCATCGTACCGATATTCTTCATTTTTTCCAGACTGTCCTGAATCAGAAGCTCCGTTTCCGTATCAATGTTTGCGGTCGCCTCATCGAGGATCATGACTGCAGGCTTGTGAATGATCGTGCGCGCAAAGGAAAGGAGCTGCCGCTGACCGGCGGAAAAATTATTGCCCCGCTCCCGCACGACTTCATCCAGACCATGCTCCAGCTTGCCGATGAATGCGTCCGCATTGACATAGCGGCATGCCTCCCACACTTCCTCATCAGTTACCCCTTCCTTGCGCAGCAGAATGTTGCTGCGGATATCACCGGAGAACAGGAACACATCCTGAAGCATCTGCCCAAAGTGGCGCCTCAGGGAAGATATTTTGATTTTCCGAATATCAATGCCGTCTATGAGGATCTGACCCTTTTGAATCTCATAATTGCGGCAGATCAGGCTGAGGATCGTGGTCTTTCCGGAACCGGTAGCGCCGACAAACGCAACCGTCTGTTTCGGCTCCACATGGAAGCTGACACCTTTTAACACCCACTCCCCCGGTTTATAGCAAAACCACACATCCCGAAACTCGATCTCCCCCTGAAGCTTGGGCAGCTCCATCGCATCCGGCTCGTCAACCACCTCCGGCTCCATATCCAGGATCGTGAAGATTTTTTCCGCCGCGGCAAAGGAACGCTGCAGCATATCAAACTGCTCCGCCAGCGTCTGAATGGGGTTAAAAAACCGCGAGATATACATATAAAAGGACACCATAACGCTGCTGTCGATCACCTGTCCGAAATAATGGATGTCCTTGATATAGCCCTTCGCTCCAAAATAGAACAGGCAGAGATTCGAGGAAATGTAGATCATATAAACCATGGGCTGAAAAATACCAAAGACAAACATCCTGTTGAGTTTGGCTTTTTGCAGATTCCGGCTGCGGGTTAAAAAGTCCTTCTGCTTCTGCTCCTCCCGGTTGAAGATCTGCGTGATCTTCATGCCGGACAAATTTTCGGACAGGTAGGTATTGATGTCCGTGGTCGCGTTGTTGACCTGTCGGTGCACCCGGCGGGAAAACTGCCGGAAGATTACGGTAAACAGCACCACAAACGGTACAAAACACAGTACCATCAAAGTCAGCGCATAATTGAGCATGAGCATGGCGCCCAGCACGCCCACGATGACCATAGCGTTCTTTGCCAATGTCACCAAAATATTTGTGAACATATAAGAAATGGCGTTCGGATCGTTGACCGCTCTGGTCACCAGTTTCCCCACGGGAATATTGTTCAGCTGCTCATGACTGAGCTTTTCAATATGCGTAAACACATCCAGCCGTATCTGGGATAAAATCTTCTGCCCTGTTTTCTGTAAGATCATCGCCTGTAAATAGGTGCAGATCAAGGACACGATCAGAATCCCCGCATACGCCCCAACCATGACATACAGCTGCTCCAAGGCAAAATCATTTTTGATCAGCCCCTGAATCCGTCCGATGATCAGCGGGGACAACAGATCATACACAATGGAAAACGCCATGACAAAAAATACCAGCACAAAGCTTTTCCAGTAAGGCTTCGCATAGCGCAGCAGCCGCCCGATAATTTCCTTATCCGGCATATTCCGATCCAGCTCGGGATCCTCTTTGACCTTCCGCAGCGCCCCGTAAGCCAGCAGGAATACAATTGTAAAGGTGCCAATGATCGCACCTACGATCAAAACGGGTAAATACTCATTCATTACCGCCATCTCCTTCCTCCTCCAGCTTCTGAAGCTCCACCATCTTGCGGTATTCCGGACAGTCCGCATATAATTGCTCATGCGTTCCCGCCGCCAGCAGTTCTCCTTCCTCAAGGAATAAGATCTGATCCATCTTCTCAATGGTAGAAACGCGATGTGCGATCAAAATGGTCGTCTTTCCCCGTCTGGTCTTCCTCAGATTTTCGAGGATCGCCGCCTCGGTCTTGGTATCCACGGCGGATACGGAATCATCCAAAATCAGGATCGGCGCGTCCTTCATCAGCGCCCGGGCAATGGAAATCCTCTGCTTCTGACCACCGGAGACCGTAACGCCCCGCTCGCCTAACATGGTATCGTAGCCCTGCTGAAACTCCCTGATATTGCTGTCCACATCGGCAAGCACGGCCGCCTCCGCAACGGCCTCTCTACTATAGGTATCCATCCCGAAAGCAATATTGCGTTCAATGGTATCGGAAAACAGGAAATTGTCCTGCGGTACGTAAGCGCAGTTTTCTCTCAGATCGCGAATCCTGACATCATTCACATCCTGCCCGTCAACGAACAATGTGCCGTCCGGCACCTGATAGGTACGCACGATCAAGTCCACCAGCGTCGTCTTGCCGGAACCGGTTTTGCCCACCAGTCCCACGTTTTCCCCTGCCTTTATGTTGAATGACACGTTTTTCAGCGCATCATATTCACCGCCCGGATAGCGGAATGTCAGATTCCGAAACTCGATATCTCCACGAACGTTTATCAGTTCCTTTACGCCGTCTCTGTCCTTCACATCGATTTCCGCGTCCAGCAGCTCACTTAAGCGCTCCAAAGATGCCTTGCCCCGCGAAGTCATATCGATCAGCTCGGAAACCGCCATGATCGGCCAGATAACCGCGTTGAAATAGCCGATGAACTCCACCAGCTGTCCGGCATTGAATCTGCCCCGGTACACAAGATAACCGCCGTAGCCCAAGATCACGCAGATAACGCTCTCTACAAACATCGTCACCATGATCCTGAGCAGAACGGAAGACCTGGTGTGATCCATGTTGGCTTTCTCATTCTCCTCATTCAGCTTTCGAAACGCCATCAGCTCCCTTGCCTCCTTGACAAAGGCCTTGATCACTGCAATGCCGGAAAAGCTCTCTTGAGAAAAATCCGAAAGCTTCGAAAACGCCTCCTGCCGGATGTCCCACTTTTTCATCATCTGTTTTCCGATGATCGTTGCCGCTGCCAGCAAAAAAGCCATGGGAATCAAAGACAACACAGTCAGGACTGAATCCATCCGCCACATTTTCATCACTGCCAGCACGCCTAAGAGCAGCGCGTCAAAAAACATCAGAACACCCCAGCCGAAGCACTCCTGCACGGTATCCAGATCATTGGTAAACAGACTCATCAGATTTCCTACCTTATTGACCTGATAATATTCCCGGCTCAAGTCCTTGGCATGATCAAACATCCGGTTGCGCAGATCAGACTCCAGACGCACCGCAGCGCCAAAAAAGCATACCCGCCACAAGAAGCGTCCGAAAACCATCGCGATAATGATCCCTGTCATTGGCATGCAGATACCGTCTAAAAGAAAGTCCATGTCAAACGCTTTCTGTACCCCCTCCACACTGACGCCGCCGCCGTTCATGCCGTTGATCACCAAACGGTACAGCTCAGGAATCTCCAGCTGCAGATAATCCACAACGACCAGCGACATCAGTCCCATGATGAGCCAGCCGGCATACTTCAAATAATATCTGTTAATATGTTTCCCGAATATCATATCCGTTCCCTTTCTCTACATACTAAGAAACCACTCTCAGTTTTCATATTCGATCAGCTGTACCCCATAGGTGCCGTAACTGTCTAGAATGAGGCAATACGCCGGACGACTGCTGCCATTCCGATAGATATAATAGTGTTCCACTGAACCGTGCGTGACATAGTGGTACTCATACATAAGACGCTCCAGTCCGTCATAATAACTGTTTATGATCATATCGGTACTTGACCGTACCAAATGGTTATGATGGTAATAGCGGACTGCCAGACTCCCGTCATCGCGGTACTCATATCGGAGTTCCAGCAGTGTCGTCATTGCCGCCCCGCTCTCATGATCCATCATCCCCTCGGTTAAAAAACGCCTCAGTCTGCCATCCGTCCGGTACTGATAGGTTTCCGTATAGTCCTGAAAACTCTTTCCCGTTCCGCCGCCTATCATCTCAAGCAGGTATGGGTCATGCACAAACTCATCATGCCCCACATGATCAAAACTCCACCCATAAACGGCCTCAGGCATCAGCTCTCCTTCATAACTCATGTTATACACATAGGATAGACCACAGCCCCTCCCTGAGTACTCGTCATAATACAGCTCCAGCGCAGAATGTCCCCACATATCCCCGTCACATGCATAAAAAGGCTCTTCCCCCGCGAAGCCCATCGCTTCCAAAAATTCCTCTTTTCCCGCATATTCCACCCCATGAAGAGAATAGTCTTCTCCCGCATAGATAATTTTACCGAAAACATCACATGGAATCTCAGACCACCCTCCATGCCGTAATATGTGATCGTAATAGTCCCCATTTTCCGGCTCACCGTCCTCTTTCAGGACGGCCTTAGATGCAAATATCAGCTCATCCTGCATTTCATCCCAGATTTCCACAATTCCATCTTCAAGCCAAAAGAACATACTGCGAAACCGCACGATTTCTCCCGTATCCTGCAGGACCGTGTACAGCGATGTACGGCGATAGTTCCCATACACTCCGCCCGACTCCTCCGGTGCACGATAAGCCCTAAGCGGATAAATAAGAAAACTGTCCACCATCTCCCATTCTTCAGGAATCTCTTGGAATGTGACATCAGCCAAATCTTCAGGAATCCCATGGGGCGTGACATCAGCCAAATCTTCAGGAGTTCCCTGAAGCGGCACATCAGCAGTGCCTTCTTCCATCCCGGATAAATCCTCATCCTCGGATCGTCTTGTTTCTTTGAGCGGCTTTACTACTTGCGGTTCTTCTGCTCCCTCCGGTTGTCCCACCTCCTCNGGCGGATTTGTTCCGGCCTCCCTCCCCTTTGCCGCACAGCCGGAAAGCGCCGACAGCAGAAAGAATATCGACAGCATAACAGCCGACACCCGCCCGATTGACAATATGATATCTTTTTTCCGTAGCACCTTATTCATTACAGATTCCTTTTTTCCTTCAATGTTTATACAGAATTGCTCTCATTGTACCACAGGAAAGATGATATTTCCATTCCCGTATATCAAAGCCCGTGCCTTCCGCTCATGGTCGGGATTATCAGTCGCAAAAAAGTTCCGGAAACTGCACATTTCCGGAACTTTCTCACACTATGATATAGCCATATACTGCAGACCTGCCTGCAGTAACGAAGCAAAAATCTTACATCCTACACACTGTCAAAATGAATTATACGCTATGTTTAGAAATAACCGTTATAGCTCAAACCGCTCTCAAACGAACTGTAGGAACCTGATGAAGTATAGGTCTTGCCGTAATTTAAGTCAGAGGATGCACTGGAACCGATCGTCGATGCATAACCGCCGACATTGCTTGCATAAGAGTTGGCGCCGTTAAACAATCCTTTCACCTTCAGCATATCCGCTTTCTTGAACTCTTCCTCATCCACCGAGAGCTTACCGCTGCTATCAACCGTAATACCAACCTTCTCAAGCTGATTCTTAAACACATCCGTCAGACTCATCATGCTGGAAAGTGTTCTCGATGTGCTTGTGCCCGCCGCATCACTGCTTGCGGAATCGATCAGTGCATTGTATTCCTTAGCAAAATTCTTTACTGCGGAATAGATTGCATCCCTGTCATAATCATTTTTTGTCGTCTTGGTGCCGTCCTCATTGGTTGTCGTAATGTTTTTCTTGTTAAATAAGGACTTGGTACCTGTCGTCGTCAGCTTGTTCGCTGCGGAATACAGATCGCTCGCATCATTCTTGATCTCGGAAAGCGCCTGCTTTGCAGTGTCCTTCTGAAGCTTGCTGCTGTTGGTCTCCTTCGTCTTATTGTCATTCGAAGTACTGCCCGACTTTGACGTACTATTCTTCGCATAATACGCTTTCAGCGCCTTGCCGTAAGCACCGCTCTTGATCGAAGCATATTCTGCAAGATTAATCCCGAGGAAATTGCTCCCCCCGCTTGAACTGCTGCTGCCGGAAAGATTTGAAAATAAGCTTGAATAATTTGTGTTCATATAAACTGACATATCCCTCACTCCTTTGATCCTGCGCCTCNTTTTTACGCAACATTTCGGGCTTCCATGCCCTGTCATTTTATATATCGGCTCGTTTTGAACCAACCATTATATTTAATCCTATTATAATCGCTTTTTTTCCATATGGCAATAGGCTGTTCATGACATTTCACGGTTCTTTCAGGCAAAAATCCCGTCACTCAGTCCCGTTTTGCACACCCGTCCCGTCAAACGCCGGGATGAAGCTTTCTTTTGCCGCCTCCCCCTCCTGCAGATAGCCGTTCTCAATGCCGATCGCCATCGCGTACGCCGCAACGCGCTCATACTCTCTCTTTGTGAGTCTGCGGTTTAATTCGGGCGCATGCGCCGCCACATACGGCATGGGCGTATACTGACTTAAAATGCTGTACGCGATCCGGTTTCCGTATTCGTCAAAAAGAAAACGCAGCACTGCCTTTGCCTCTTTCGTATGCCCCGGCAGCACCAGATGCCGCACAAGTACGCCCGCTGTCATCAGCCCGTCTTCGTCATATCTGCATGTCCCTGCCTGCCGCACCATCTCTGCAAGCGCTGCCTTTGCCCGCTCCGGATAATCCGCTTTTTGGCTGTAACGTGAGGAAAGCTCCGCGCTTAGATACTTAAAATCCGGCAGCCACACATCGACCAGTCCCTCCAGCGTCCGAAGCGCCCGAATCTCCTCATAACCGCCGCAGTTATAAACAACCGGCAAATCAAGCCCGCGCTCCTTTGCAAGGATCAGGGCGCTGCGGATTCCTTCCGTAAAATGGGTGGGCGTCACCAGATTGATATTGTGCGCACCCTGTTTTTGAAGGGAGAGCATGATTTCGGCAAGTGTACCCGGCGTTATGGTTTTTCCGCAGCCCTCCGCCGAGATCTGTCTGTTCTGGCAGAATACGCAACGGAGCACGCAGCCCGAAAAAAAGATCGCTCCCGAGCCGCGCCTCCCCGATATGCACGGTTCCTCCCACCTATGAAGCGCCGCCCTCGCAACGCGAAGCACCTGACTCATAATGCCCTCCGCCTTTTCTCTGAATATACGGATATCGTATAACATACGCCTGATTTTTTGACAGCCCCTACAATTCCCGCATCGAAAGAGGCCCCGCAAGGCGCTCTCTCACCACGTACAACGTATTGTCCGCTCTTACTTCAACGCGCCATTTGACCAAAGAAATCTCACAGTTCTCAATCTCTATGCAGGTAACGGAGCATGGATGCACACAGCTTCCGGTGTTAAAATAGCGCGTCTCGGAATTGCCAAGCACCGGACGGTGCGTGTGCCCGGTGATCAAATAGCATTGATGCTTCACCGCCCAATGGGACAGGCGCTTTTCGCTCCTCTCCCTGCACTGATAATTTTTTGCCGCGCTGGTCGGATCCAGTACGCCGAGCTGCTCTAACGGTTTCCACAAATAGCGGACAAGAAAACGGGAAAGCCGCCACAACGTGGAATTTAAGAAATCCGCCTGATTGCCGTGCGTCAGATACAGCTCTAAGCAGTGCGGACTCCCGCCCGATCCCTGTTCTGTGCATCCGCACAGCTTTAATATGACACCGGCGTGATGGGGCATCCTGCGATCGTTTTTCATCTCATGGTCATGATTTCCGTAAAGAAGATATAAGCGTTTTTCTTTTGCAAAAAGAGAAAGCACGGAAAATACATCCTCGTGAATCTCATAAATGGCGTCAAAGCTGCGGTTTTCCCACAGCTCATCGCCATCGCCGAGCTCTATATACAAAAAGCCTCTTTCGTAATAGTGGCGGAGCGCCGCCATATAAAGATTTTGATTTTTTAAAAAATTATCGTTTGTATTTCCGACGCCGCGATGGCAGTCGCTGAACAGTACGATCCTTGAACCCGGATACAGCGCAAGTACAGGTGCATTCTGGAAGCTTTTATCCAGTCTTCTCTCACATCCTGTTTTCATCGCTTCCTGCACGACCTCCCGCATCGACGATCACGTTCTACGCTGCCGCTGCGGTTTTCTCCGCACGGGCGGCCGCCCCTGCAGCAGCATCGGCAGCTTTTCTTACAGCAGCGCTCCCGCTTTCTCTGGCAGAAAACACGCCGGACAAGGCGCGGCAGGCAAAAATAAAGAGCAAGCACACGATCCATCCCGCAGGTAAACGGTTTTGTCATGCGCACAACAAGTTTACATAATATTATATTTTTCCATTTCACATAGCGGCAGCGCATTCCTCGCCAGAACGAATTTTGATCAGATATTCCCTTACAAAACAGGATCTGGATCTGCTGCCCCCAAACCGCATATTCCACATTCCCGCACTCACGCAGCGCCCTGACAAAGGCTTGCAGCATTTCGGCGTTCGGAAAGGTGATCCCCACCTGAACCTCTAAGTCGCGCGGCTCGCAATAAGCTCCCACACGAAACGCGGTCAGCCACCAGTGGCGTTCACGCTTTTCCGCAAGTAACGTTCCTCTGTGATACAGACGGACGGACATCGGCAGCAGCTCATCATCCCCCACGCTGTGAAAGAGCGCCGTTTTTCTGGAAAGAGACGCGATCAGCCCGTCCGCCTTATATATGCCGACTTCACAGCCCAAATTGACGCCGTATTGTCCTTTCCAGAATTCGATGAGCCATGTTCTTTCACGATAGTCAAAATAGACCGGCAGATAGTCAAAAACCATGTCAAACTGCGGCGCATAGCGATCAAATAACGCCGTATAGCCAAAGGCGCGCTGCGGCGCATCTATGGTCGTGGAAAAACAGTTCTGCGACACGTCATAGCAATAGCCAAACGGCGAAACGATCGTCTCCAAGGTCTGAAGCCTTTCTTCGCAGGGCATAGCGCATAGCCTTTTATATGCTTTTTTTCTTCGGTACTGACAAAAAAGAAGGGATAACAGAACGATTGCAAGCATGCATCCGAATAACAGATACATAACATTTCTCCAACGATATTTTGTATTATTCTATGCCGGATTCGCTCATTTGCGACAGATTTCGGCAAATGGCTTCCTTCTTTTTTTGTCAACGTTAAAGGAAAAGCACGTATCCGGCTGCCGCACATATCTTAATAGCAAGGAAGCAGTTCGGGTGGTTCTCCTTTGAAACAAATTGCCATTGTCAGCCTTCATCAAAACCTCTCAGACTATATCAACATGCTTACGTTCCTGCACTGCTCCTTTCGTATCATCCGGTGTGAGGACAGTCTGTTGCCCCTCTGTGACGGACTGCTCCTGCCCGGTGACAGAGATTGTACGCCACAGCTTTACGGGCAAAAAAATAACGGCTCCCGCAATGTCTGCCTTGAGGAGGATCTTCTGCAATTATCCGCGCTGGAGCATTATCGGCGTGCCGGGCGTCCCGTACTTGGCATAGACAAGGGCATGCATCTCATCAATCTTGCATTTGGCGGCAGCTTACGACAGCAGATCGGACATTATCCGCACAGTGCCGTGCATCTGAAATGCCGTCATGCAGCAGACGGATTTTCGTTCTCTGACTCTCTTCCCGCTTCCTGCCTTTGTGAAACCGCCCCCGCCGACACTCTCGTTTTTGACCGTTTTCACAGCACCACACTCCGCGAGGGGAGTATGCTGGAGGCGCTTTACGGTGCGTCGCTTCTTGTCAACAGCCGCCACCATCAGGCGCTTGACCGTATCGGCAGCGGCTTGGAGACAGTCCAGCTTGCATTTGACGACTGTCCCGAAGCGGTTTTGCACCGCACGCTCCCCATCATCGGCGTACAGTGGCATCCCGAATGCCTGCTGCCGGACGGCAGCCTGTTGTTCCGATTATTCCTTGCACTCGCCTGAAGCGTCGGGCGCAGCTTACTTTTCCTTTGCGGCGCTTGCTTTCACTTTGCGGCGATATCATATTTTACCACATCGAGCTTTGCCGTACCGTCGCACGCAAATAAAACCCGATCGGCTTCCTTCGGCGTATAGATCACGGTGGTGCTCACTTTTTCCCCGTCTCCCACAAATAATTCGATCGAATATCGATCCATGATAAAGCGCAGTTTCAATCTTTTGTCCGCCGCCTCCACCTCCATCATTCGGTGGCAGACCATATCGCTGCGCAGACCGGAATAGGTGCGGTCCGTCTCCAGTAACTTTTTATCCCGATGATAGGTAAACGTGGTCGTATATTCTTCATTATTTGCCACATCAATGGTAAATTCCCGAAAATCGCCCTCCGTGATCTCCACGGTCATATCCATGACCCTGCCGTTTATTCCGGGCAGACTCCTGCTCCCTGTGACCTCGACTCCCCGATAGGATACCTCATTGCTCCGATATCGTTCCAGCTCCCTGACCGGCGTTTGCAGGATGCGGTCTTCCTTGATCGTCAGCTCTCTCGGTACCGTCATCATCCCATGCCATTTCTGCCCCGCAGGAATGAGATTGGTATGCCACGACTGCATCCATGCGATCAGAACTCTCCTCCCGTCCGGTAATTCCGTGGTCTGCGCCGCATAAAAATCAAACCCATAGTCTAATGAATGCGGCTCGTTCTTGTAAAACCGATGCTGCTCTTTGTCATAGGTACCGAGAAAATACACATTATTATGTCCGTTATGAAATTCATATTTCTGCGCTTTTAAGTTCTGCGGAGAACAGATGAGTACGTCCCTGTCGTTCAACGTAAAAAAATCAGGGCATTCCCATGTTCCGTAAAACGTTTGATCCCCGCCTGCCAACACGCCCAGATAGCTCCATTGCTTCAGATCGGCGGAAGAAAATAACACAACCTGCCCGTCGCCGTGTTCATTGCAATTACCGGCAGCCAGATAATACACATCGCCCTCTTTCCATATTTTCGGATCTCTGAAATCCGTCCGGCTAAAGCCCTCCGGCAGATTTTCGCCGCTGATGATCAGTCCTTTTTTCTCATAAAAAATCCCGTCGCCCACCGCAAGACACTGGTTCTGCAAATCCGTCTCATTCCCATTTTGGTCCGTTCCGCGTCTGACTCCGGTATACGCCAGCACATGCTTTCCGTCCGCTTCCATCGCGCTCCCGGAAAAACAGCCGATCCGGTCGTATTCCTCATCCGGCGCCAATGCAACAGGCTCCTGTTCCCAGCTTACCATATCCTTAGACGTCACATGCCCCCAGTGCATGGGCCCCCACTTCGTATCATATGGGTAAAATTGAAAAAAAAGATGAAGCTTCCCGCCATACACGGAAAATCCGTTCGGATCGTTCATCCAGCCGACCGGCGGCGTCACATGAAAGACCGGCTTTTCGCTGCTGTCCACCTGATGATTCTTTATATAGTCGTTTGCCTGCGCTGCATCCATGTCAAGCTCCTCCACACTTGGTTTCTCTTTCCGTCTTCTCAAACTTCTCTCCCATAAACGGATCGCGGATAAATCACATCAATCATAAATCTGATATTCTTTTCCTTCCCTGATAAATACGGGAATGACCGCAAGCGGCGCTTCGGCTGTCACGACCTGCCCGCCTTCATAAACGGTTTTTGTTTTTGCCTCCGTCCACCGGCAGCCCGCCGGAAGATAGACTTCGCGTGTCCGCACACCGGCGTCCATCACGGGCGCGACTAAGAGATCCGGTCCGAACATATAGGCATCCTCCACGTTCCACGCCTCTTTATCCGCCTGAAAATCATAGAAAAGAGGACGCATCACGGGCGCTCCCGTCTCATGCGCGGCGCGCATGCATTCGCGGATATACGGGCGCAGGTTTTCACGGATCATGAGGTAGCTCTTTAAGATCTCATAGTTATCCTCCCCGAAGCTCCACACCTCGTTATCCTGCCCGGAAGTCAATTGGCGCACGCCGTTAATAAATTCCTGCTCCCGCTCATACCACGGAGAGCGCTCTCCGTGCATGCGGAATACCGGACAAAAGCATCCCCATGCAAACCATCTGACGAGCAGCTCCTTAAACGCCGGATCGGAAATATCCCCGCCCATAAAGCCGCCGATATCGGAGCACCACCACGGGATGCCCGCAAGCGCCATGTTTAAGCCTGCCTGAAGCTGCTCCCTCATGGAACGGAACGAGGAATAAATATCGCCCGACCATGTGAGTGCGCCGTATTTCTGGCTTCCCGCCCACGCACAGCGCACAAGGCTCAAAATATCCGTTTCGCCTTCCGCTTTTAATCCGTCATAAAATCCTTTGATGTATCCGACCGGATACACGTTGGAGCACTGCGCCGCCGGCCCCGCATAGTAACGATAATTATCAAAATCATACGGCCCGTATTCCGGCTCCGCCTCATCCAGCCAGAATACGCGGATTCCCTTTTGATAATAATTCTCTTTGCATTTCGCCCAGACAAATTGCTGCGCGCCCGGATGGGTCGCGTCATAAAACACCGTATTGCCCATCCATGTCATATGATTCTGATTTCCGCGGTCGGCGCGCACCAGATAACCCTTGTCCGACATCTCGCCGAAATTTTCGCTTTTCTCGTCGATCGTCGGCCAGACCGATACGACCGTCTCGATGCCAAGCTCCTTTAACTCTTTTACCATTGCCTCAGGATCCGGCCAGTCACGCGGCTCAAATTTGAAGTCACCCTGTCTCGTCCAGTGGAAAAAGTCCACAACGATCGCATCCATCGGCAGACCACGCCGTTTATGCTCCCTCGCGACCGCAAGAATCTCTTCCTGCGTGCGGTAGCGCAGCTTGCACTGCCAGTAACCGAGCCCGTATTCCGGCATCATCGGCGTGCGTCCGGTCACGGCGCTGTACTGCTCCTCGATCTCCGCGATCGTGTCGCCCGCCGTGATATAATAATCCATCTTTTTCGTGCTCACCGCATGCCACTCCGTCTTATTCGTGGCAAACACCGCCGTTCCGATCGCCGGATTGTTCCAAAGGAAACCGTAACCACGGCTCGATACCATAAACGGCACGCTGGACTGCCCGTTTCTGTGCGCCAGCTCCAGGGACGCGCCTTTCTTGTTCAGATTCTTTTCCTGATACTGCCCCATACCGAAGATCTTCTCATCGTCAAACGCCTCGAAACGCGCCGTCAGCTCAAAATCGTTCGTACTCATGATAGGCTTTAATTCCCTTGCGTCCACGCGCAGGGAAACGCTGTATCGGTTGATGCGGTTGCGGTTTCTCCAATACTCCTCCGTCAACAGCTCTCCCTTTTGGTTAAAAAAAGAAATCCATCCCTCGGGATTGACCTTTGCCGTGATCTTTCCGTTCGTGATCTTGGCTATCGTCCCCGTCTGATGGTATTTTTTCCATTCCTCCCCCGCGTACCACGGGTCAGTGACATCCACTTCCTCAAATGTGATCGTCGGCGTGATCTCCTCCACGCGTTCCGTGAGCGCGTAGTCGTGCGCATCCATCTGCGCTTCCTTTGTCATGCGCACGCGGAGCGCGTTTGCTCCCCACGGCTCAATCCACACCTGACTTGCCCCGTCTAAGATCAGTAACCTGTTTTGATCCTGCTTAAGTCTCATCCCACACCTCCTGCGTTTGTTCATCAAATTTTTGCACCAAGCTTTTTTAAAACTTTGCGGTCAGATGTCCGATATTTTTTATATAGACAGACACCGTCCCGTCCTCATTCGTGATAAACTCCACGCTGCCCGGATCGCGGTACTGCTCCATCGGAATTTTGATCTCAATTCCAGTATCCGTCATCAGGCATTGCTTTTCATATTTTCGGATCGTTTTTTCACTCTGCGGGCACACGGTTTCCTTTACCATGTCATATTTTTCCATCCGCTCCTCAAAGCTGTCGATCAAGGTCGGCGTCTCCTCAAAAATCTTCTGCGCGATCTCCTCCACCGCAAAGCTGCCCTGCTCTGAGAGCGTCTCGTTGATGATGCTTTTCGCCCGCATATGCTCCTCGTATTGCCGCTCCTCGTCGAACGCCTCGTTCTGCACGCTCTCCACTGCGCGCGTAACAATCGCAAGCTTCGTCTTATGTGACATATGCGCCGCGCATTTTAAGAACAGATAGGAAAAATAATTCGTCTTTTCCCCGTTCACCTCATATTTCTTTTCCACAAGGCGCACGGAATGATCTCCAAGGTCGATGATCGCCGCCTCCGAGACACGCTGCGACTGCGTCGGCAGCAACGATTTGTATAAAAAGATCTCATTGCTGTTGCCGTCTTCCCCCGGCATCGTCCGGTGCGTGTAGGATTCCTTGTAGTTCATTTTCAGGAGCGCCAGATATTCATGCTCCCTGCTGCCGAAACGCACGACAAAAAAATCCGCGGAAGGAATGTCCACGTTTGCCGATAAGATTTCATAGAGCTGTGACGCGATCGCCTTGCTGACCTCTACAAAATCCTCATCCCGATAGTCGCAGAGCATCTGATAAATCTCCGACTGCTCCTTATAAAATTCACATTCCTTGCACTCGTCACCCGAATCCACGCGCGCGATATGCTCCTTGATGAACTCCGCGAAATCCGCCCCGTAGTCCATCTCTTTGTCCGACAGCACTGCCATTCCCGCATTGGCATCCATAATATGGACAATGACGCGGCGCAGATAAATTTCCTCTTTGATGATCATCCTCTTTTGTTCTCCTCATTCCTTTGGTAATTGCGGCATCCTTGCATTAGGGAAACGTTGATTTGATCCGTGTTCCCTCAGTCTTCGCTGTCATGGTAGTATGACAGCAGCAGCCCGACAACGCGGCTGTAGCTGACGACACCGTCTGAAACGCCATTGACCGTGAGATTCGCCTCAAGAAACGTATCCGTCACATCCGAGACAAGCTGCGTATCGAGCGGGGATTGTGTCAGTACCCGCTCCCACTGTTCGTCCGTCACATAGACATTGTCAAGATGGACCTGTTCCTTCACCGGCGTTAGGCTGTCATAGCGTGCCATCTCCCCGCGCTGCTTAAGCGCATCGATCAGATCCCGTTCCACATAGTACATGACATTTAGGTAACCGCTGTACTCAAACACCTTATCCCCGCTCTCCACACATGCCAGATACGCAAGGTAATTTGCCTCGTTTTCGTATATGTAGCCCTTCAGATGGGAAAGCTCGTGGCACATCGTATACGGAAAATTCATGATATACATCATGTCGTTATAGTTTGCTTCCAGCGAAAACGGAAAGTAATAGCCGCACATATGCTGCTGGCAGAAAAACCATGACGCGTACAGGGGCTTCGGCTCGGAATAGTAGCCGCGAAGTCTGGGAATCCCTTCCCGCTCGGCAAGCGCATGCATCGCCTGAACCGCCCGTTTTTTCATATCGCCGTCATATACGATCTCACCGCGCTCATCACGCTGCATCTGCTCCGACAGGCGGTTGCAGTTTGTGACAATGCGCTCCCGTAACGCGATCAATTCCTCTAAGTCATACTGCTTCCCGCTCTCCTGAAGCGGCGTACAGTGATATAGGATCAGGCAGTTCAGCGTCATGATCAGACAGACGACCGTAACGATCCACGCCCCCGCCTGATAAAAACGAAGGACGAACCGGTCAAAACCGCTTCTGCTCTGTCGTTGTCCGTCGGTTCTGCACCGCCGGACAACATAGACGGGCAGCCACACGATCCACAGCACGAGAGAAAGCAGCACAAGCACCGCCGCCAGATACAGCATCCATTCCCCGATCGAAACGGAAAACAGACCGCTAAACCTGCCGTATGTATTCAGCCATATCGGAAACACATGCGCCGTATACCAGTCACAAAACGGCGCGCACAGCCATGCGGTAACATTGAGCGCGATCGTAAGTACCCAGATCATTACCATAACCCAACGTCTTTTTTTCTGAAAAAAACGCTTCATCTATACCCCTTCTTTTTTCTTGCTCCGACTCTTTTGCACCTGTAAAATAAGAATCTTTTCGTCCTGAACCCGATACGCGATCCTTCCCGCATAGCCGGTCTGCGCATAAAAGGTACAGGAGCAATATTCCTTCTTCTCCGTTACCGGTTCATCCAGATTCTCCGCATTTTCAGCGAGGCAAAGCTCCGCAAGCGCCTCCTCCATCGCGATCAGCTCATCATAACAGAATTCGCGCGCAGCGGTCTCGGCAACCCCATCCCTGAATTCACAGCGCGGATAAGCCTCTTTCCATTTTTCGTTCAGCCGCTCCGTACGGGAACGTAACAGTTCCTTCAGCTCCTGCTCCCCTTCGGTGTTTTTTTGCTCCAGACGGCGAAGCTCTTCTTTTTTTGCCTGATATTCTTCCTCAAATTCTTCCTGCCTGCGCGCACAGTCCTCCATGAGCGACCTTGTCTCTGCGAGCATGGATTCGTAGGTATCCTTCTCTGCCGGCGAGCCTTCTTTCGCGAGTAGCGCGTCCTCCTTTTCCTTTAGGGAACGCTTCTGACTCTCCTGCGTCCGCATTTTATCCTCGCACATCCGCGCGGCATTCGTCAGACTCGTCTGCTCATTTTTCCATTCGGCATGCTCGGCAAGCAGCGTCTGCAGGCGCTCCTCCTCATCCAGATAGCGTAAGAGCGCCTCTCCCGCACGATAATCCGGCAGCGAGGATAACGTCGGAGCCAGCTTCTCATCATAAGCGCGCACCGCTGCCGCAACCGCATGCGCGAGCACTTCCCTGTCCAGTTTTCCCGGCAAAAGCGTATCCTCAAAATCTTCCGGTTTCAGCCTCTTGTTTTTATCCGCGATCAGCTCCGCCTTGCGCAGCGTCATGACCGCATCCGGCACGTCCGTTACCGCCTCTCCCGCTTTTGCGATGAGAAGCACGGACAGGCGTTCCTCGGTCATTGCCGACGCATTCTTCTCTCCGAGCGACTCTAAGCGCTTGCAAAGATTTCCCTTCAAAAGCCGCTTCAATTCCTCCACGTCCTTGCGCATCAGGCTCTCCTGTGAGATTGCGATCTGCCCGGCGAGCGTCGGCGCCTCCGGTTCGGAAAATTGTTTATTCGTGATGCGCTTCGTCACACGGTTTGCGAGCCGGACGGATGTTCTCTTCGCCATCCCTGCCGCCGTTCTCGCATATCCTAAGACCGTGATCTGTTCAAGCAGCGCCACTTCGTAGCAAAGCTGCTCTTTTGTCATCTTGGCAATTCCGTCAAAAATCGTGACCATTCCGATATCACTCCCTTCTAAACTTATAGGAATTTTCTTAATCCCAGAAGAATTTGCGAACGCAAATTCTTCAAAAGAATGGCGCTCTGCGCCATTCTTTTTTAACTTATAGAAAATTTCGCAGTCCTAGAAGAATCCGCTATGCGGATTCTTCGAAAGAACGCGAAGCGTTCTTTTTTTATCTTGCAAGGTATTGCCCGTATTTTACGTAATCCCTGACCGGACAGATCAGATGCAGCCTTGTTCCGTCCTCCTCATATGCCAGCGCTTTCACGGAACCCTGCTGCTGAAAATAAGGCACGAGCGCCGATTCGCGATACGGGATCACCATATCGCATTCCCGATAGCGCGCTGCGAGCTGTTCCTCAATGAGTGCCAAAAGCTCCCGCAGACCGCTGCGTTTTGCCGCGCTCATCGTAATGCGGTTCCCCGATACATAGGGAAGTTCCTGCGGCGCACCCTCCGCTTTATCCGCCTTGTTGTAGACATAGATCATCGGAATATCCCCTGCGCCAAGCTGCTTTAAGGTTTCGTTCGTCACCTTCACATGCTCCTTATGATGTTCGTCGGAACAGTCAACCACCTGTATCAGCAAATCGGCCTCCAATGCCTCCTCCAGTGTGGAGTGAAACGCCTCCACCAGCTGATGCGGCAGCCTGCTGATAAATCCGACCGTATCCGATACCAGCATCGTATGACAGCCCTCCGGCGCGATCTGCCGCACCGTCGTATCAAGCGTGGCAAACAGCATATCCTGTTCGCCGACCTTTTTCTCCTCTCCCTGCCCGCTGTATTCCACCAGCGCGTTTAACAGCGTGGATTTTCCGGCGTTTGTATAACCGACGAGCGCCACCCGCGGAATGCCTGACTGCGTCCGCCTTTTCCGCTGTGTGCCGCGCTGTTTTTCGATTTCCTTCAGCTCCCGCTTTAACTCAGTCAGCCGATGCTCCAGCTTCCGTTTATCCAGTTCAATCTTTTTTTCACCCGCACCACGGTTACTCATGCTCCCGGTCGTTCCGCCCTGCCTGCCGAGCGCATCGTGCAGACCGGCAAGACGCGGCAGCATATATTGGAGACTTGCGGTTTCCACCTGCAGCATCGCCTCTTTGGAGCGCGCCCTATCGCGGAAAATATCTAAAATAAGGGCCGTCCTGTCTTTTACCGGCAGACCGATCTCTTTTTGCAGGTTCCGAATCTGCAACGGAGAGAGCGTATTGTCAAAAATGATCTCCTCTACGCCCAGCTCCTGCGCCGTTTCCTTGACTTCCTGCACTTTCCCGGGGCCGATATAAAACGGCTTATTGACCGCGTCCAATGCCTGTGTGATGACACCGGCCGGCTCCTTGCCGCACGCCTCAGCAAGACTTGCAAGCTCCTCCATCGCCATCTGAAAATTGTCGTCTCCATGCAATTCCATACCGACCAATAATACCTTTTCCACTGTATCCGTCACACTCCTTCCGAATCCGGACCCTTTCGTCAACCACCTGTCAATCATCCTGTAGAATCCTTTTTATTTTATCAAAAATCCAGGCTTCTGTATAGCATATTTTCGCCATGTAAATTTTACTAATTCACGTTCTGCACCGATAGAGAAAACAAAGAATACGCCAGCAGACAAAGCCAAAAAAATCCTCATAAACACTGACTCGATCAGCATTTATGAGGATTTACAAAACGGCTATCTTTCTTCCGCCAGAATTGTCTCCAAGGTTTCCAGCAGCTTTGGAATGTCGATCGGTTTCGGCACGTGACCGTTCATCCCCGCGTCGAACGCCCGCTGCCGATCCTCCTCAAAAGCATTGGCCGTCATTGCTACAATGGGAATCCCCGCTTTGTCGGGGTCCTCCATGGCGCGGATGGTCCGGGCGGCCGTATAGCCGTCCATCACCGGCATCTGCACATCCATCAGGATCAGGTCATAGGTGCCGGCCTGCGCCGTCTGTATGGCCTCGACGGCCTCAGTCCCATCATCCGCCGTATCGACGACTATTCCGATCTCCTCCAACACCGTTTTGGCAATTTCCTGGTTCAATTCATTATCTTCTACCAAAAGTATCTTTTTGCCGACAAGGAGCTGTGAATGCGTATCCTGTTCTTCTGTCTCTTCGCTCTCTCGGTACGGCGCCGTCAGGATTTCGCTGATTTCTGACAAGAACAGCGGTTTGGAACAGAATGCCGTAACGCCCGCCTCTCTCGCCTCCGACTCGATGTCGGTCCAGTCATATGCGGTCATGATGATGATTTGGGCTTCCTCCCCAACNANNCTGCGCAGCCGCCGCNCNNNCTCNACACCGTTGANNTCCGGNAGCAGCCAGTCGATCAGGAACACACGGAANGGCTCGTTCTGCTCCNNGGCAAACTCCGCCCGGATAACNGCCTCCTCTCCCCGCGTCGCCCAGTCGGCGCTCATGCCGATGGAGGAAAGCATCTTGCTCACACTGGTACAGGTATGGGTATCGTCATCTATCACCAGTGCNCGCAGACCCGCGAGCTTCTCGATATGCTCCACATCTTCCGTATCGTCTTTGACGCGGAAGCAGAAGGATACCACAAATTCCGATCCTTTCCCCTCCTCGCTTGTCACAGTGATCGTCCCATTCATCATGTCAACGATATTCTTCGTAATGGCAAGCCCCAGTCCTGTCCCCTGAATTCCGCTGACGGTGGTGGTCTGTTCCCTTTCAAAGGGTTCAAACAGATGCTCCTGAAACTCCTTGCTCATACCGATACCCGTATCCTTGATGCGGAACTGATAGGAGGCGTATCCCTCCGGCGCGTCGTCCGTCTGGATGATGCGGACGCTGACTGTCCCGCCGGGCCCGGTGTATTTCATAGCGTTACTCAGAATATTCAGCAGAACCTGATTCAGGCGGAGCTTATCACAGATAATAGTCTCATTCTCAACGTCCAGTGTATCAACATGGAAGGAGAGNTGCTTTGACTTGACGTCNGCCTGCACGATCGTTTTCAGGTCGTGCATGATCTCCGGCAGTCTTGCTTCGTTTTCCTCGATCTTGACCTTACCGCTTTCGATACGGCTCATGTCCAATATGTCATTGATCAGNCTGAGCAGATGTTTGCTGGAGGTAAGAATCTTCCCGAGATACCCGTTCACCTGTTCCTGATTGTCAATATGGGACACAGCCAGAGAGGTAAAGCCGATGATCGCGTTCATTGGCGTCCGGATATCATGGGACATATTGTTCAGGAACGTCGTTTTCGCGATGTTAGCGCGCTGCGCTTCCGCCAAAGCAGTTTCTAAGACCGCCTTCTGCTCCTGCTCCCTGCGGACGATATCGTCGATGTTCCGNAATCCCATCAGGAAAAATCCGTCCAGATCCCAGCTGCTCCCGTCCGTTGACGAATGAGCTGCGCAGGTGAACTGATAGGTATGTATGCCATCGTTCACCAGCACACGATAACTTCCGGAATATTCTGTACCTTCCTTCAGCCTCTCTGCAACCGTATCCAGCGCAAGCGCCTCAGACAGATATTGCCGATCCTCGGGGATGACACGGTAGTTGATATAGTCTGTCAGGACATCATCATAAAGAGCCTCGCCCACAGAATCCTGCTCCAGTCCGGCGGCTGCATAGCCCGATATCTTCACCGGCCGTACGGAAGTCGTTCTGGAGTTGACACCGTAGACGTTGATATAATCTCGGCTCAGGGCGTTGACAATCGCCAGCTGCTGCTCCAGGGTCTGGTTCGCAAGCTCTGTAGTGCGGAGAAGCTTTTTGTTCCAGCGCGACCGCAGACAGAGGGCGCTGATCACGCAGATGATCGCGGCTGCCAGCAACGCTAATCCGACCAGCAGCTGCGGATTTGCACGCATATACTCACTAAAGGACACATTGCCGGGCGTATTGGCGGTGTACATTGTGATGAACCGGCCCATGGCATCATCCGGCATCTGGCCGATGCACTTGTTCAGGATCGTAATGAGNTCATGNTCGCAGCTGNTCCTGACGTACANCTNAAANTCNAAGNTCATGGAATTGACGATNCTGTACTGCAGCGACGCCGTGGGATCGTTGTTCACAAAGAACTGCGCCGTGTANGTGTACACATAAGNGGCATCCGCCTTTCCGTCCAANACNGCCTGCANNGCATTNTCNCTAGTCTNNCAGTTCAGAACTGCNGCGTTCCCGATCATGTCCTGCTCAATGGCNATGTCNCCCTGAAGGTCCGTNACCGCCAANGTGNCTATCTCNCCGCTGAAATCCTTGCGGGTCACCAGTGCGATTCCGGTANTTAGNTANGCNTTTGTATAAAATCCGTTNCGNNCGANCNCATCNNTCTTCATCTGATCCTGCCGCCAGTCAATNACGACNTCCACACCATCGNTGGTCGCAAGTTCGTANTACTCCGCCCGGTCACTNGGCACGACGNTCTCATANGGCANCCCTGCCATCTCCATCAGNTCCGCAAAGTAGTCCGGCAAAATNCCCTTNAATTCGCCGTNCTCCACATAGGAGTAGGGCTTTCGGTCGCCCATGGAAGTGACGGTGATCTGTTTGCGTCCTTCCGCCACATCCCGGATATAAGCCAGCTCGCGCTCCGTAAAGGAGAGCGTCGTGGGAGAACTGTTGCCGTAATATTTGTAATACAGAACGTTTGACCAGTCCCCCTCGTTGATGTTCATCTGGTCAATGGCATAATTAATCTCCTCCAGCAGCTCCGTATCCTCTTTTCGGACAATGGCATAAAAATAGTCCGTTTCGATGGTATCCAGCGTTTTTTCGTTCTCCGTTCTTCTAAGGTTGCTGGAAAGGATCGCATCAATGGTTCCGTTCTGCAGATCCTCCGCCAAAAGGCCTGAATCCGTGTACTCCCTGATCCGGTAGGAGAAACCGTTTTCCCCGGCAAACTCTGCCAGACTCTGATTCTGGCTGCTTCCGGTCAGAACACCCACCGTGATGCCGTCATAGGCGGCATAGTCGCCGGAGTGCAGTTTGGTGTTGTCAGCCCGAATGGACAGGATTGTGCTGTTTCTTCCGATAGGGACCGAGAAGGCATATTTTTCTTCCCGCTCCGGCGTTTTTCGGGCGGACGTCACCACATCGATTTCGCCGCTGTCCAGCATGGCAAGCATATCCTCCCAGGATCGGTCATACCCGACGAACGAAAAATTCAGATGGGAGTATTGGGAGACAAGGTTTAGAAATTCCATACCATATCCGATCAGGTGACCGTCCTCATCTTCCATATGATAGCCGTCAAAATAGAAGACACCCGCTTTCACCGTCCTGTTATTGTCAGACTGCTCCGCACTTGCCGTCGTAAGGTTTGATAAGAAAACTAAAAAGCACAGCACCAGACAAAGTACCCGTTTTCTGCCGTGTGCATATACTGTTATCCACATATTTCGTTTTTCTTCCATACTTCTCATATCCTTTTGCACTGGTGATCATTTATCTTACGCAGACTTATTGTAACAAATTTGTCTATGTTACACAACCGCAGACTTTAATAAAATGAGGCTTCCTCATGATATATAAAATCGACAGGCTTCTTAATCGAAACCTGCCGATTTTTGATCGGAGTGACGTGATTCGAACACGCGGCCTCTACCTCCCTAAGATAGCGCTCTAGCCAAACTGAGCCACACCCCGCTTTATATTGTGGTTCCGATAGGAAACCTGCGAGTGTTATTATAACGTGACCGCTGTGAAAAAGTCAATAGGCAACAGCGGAATTTTTGAAGCGTTTTTCGATACCATGCGCAGGAGTCATCTCAAACGGTATGTCTCTTGAAAAATTCACACTCCTCATCGTTGCACCGCTTCGCTTCTTCCAAATTCATGTCGCAATGGAACACATGCCCGATCCGCTCGTCATCCCTGCTGCCGTATATATGGCATTCCGCCTCCACGCCCGCACGATGCAGCGCTTCTGTCATCGGCTCCGCTTCTTCCCGCAGATAATCATGATATGCGGTCATGACAAATGCCGGGGGATACTGACCGGTCAGATATTTTTTCGTATCGGTAATCGCTACATATGGGGACGGCTCACTGCAAAAATACGTGCTGATCACAAGCTCCATCTCGGCATCACCCTTCGCATCCATGTCATAACGTCCGCAGTTTAAGGCAACAGCGCGCAGATGAACGTCGGGGAAAGAAAAGCCGTACTGCTTACGATACAGCTCCGCAAACGAAGCGTTCGTCAGCATCGCCGCATATTGGCTTAAGAGCTGGGCGCCTGCGGAATCTCCTACCGCAAACAGGCAGTCCGTCTGAATATGATGCGCTTCTCCGTGTTCTTTGATCCATGAAAACACGGCATTGACATCCTCAAGCGCCGCCGGAAACGGATGCTCGGGCGCGAGTCTGTAATTAAAATTCACAACGGTAAAGCCG
Organism: Lachnospiraceae bacterium; assembly: GCA_014804425.1. Classification (GTDB taxonomy): domain Bacteria; phylum Bacillota; class Clostridia; order Lachnospirales; family Lachnospiraceae; genus DLAJ01. Next base: position 16,528 of record JAAUZV010000015.1, on the reverse strand, counting down.
CGCTCGGCAAGGCTGCAGCAATAAAACTGATAAACTTCTTTCGTCCCGTATACCCAGCCGCCGCCATGCACGGAAATGATCGTCGGTAAAAGGCCCTCTGTTCCTTTCGGATAATAAATATCCATCAGGCTCCATGTCCCATGCGCTCCGTAACTTAGATCATTTTCCCACGCCACGCTCTGCGGCCGTTTCAGTCCCGCATCCCGCGCGGCGTCACTCTTGCCGAAACCGGTTCTGAACTCCTCCGCTTTTTTCAGATACTCCGGTCTGATCGCCTGCTCTCCCATTCGCAAATTCCTCCATTTTCCATTGTCATGTCGGCTTCTTTTCGCTATACTGATATTATCAGCATTAGAAAATATAACCACGCTAACCCTATTCTACCAAAGCAGAAAGGATTTTGTCTATGCAAACCTTACAAATGCGTATTCTTTCCATGAAACGGCCCTTTTTTCGGTCCGTATCCGTCATACTGTGCGCCATCCTGTGCATGAGCGTTCTTGTCACACCCATCTGTGCAGACGCGAAAGAGCCTGTCGTCGTGGTGTTAGATCCGGGACACGGCGGCGAATCGGAGGGCGCTGCTTACAACGGTATTTTTGAAAAAGATATTGATCTCTCCGTCGCGCTGATGACCGGATATTATTTATCTCAATTTGAGGGGATCACCATATATCTCACACGGACGGACGACGTCAAAGTTACTCTTGAAGACAGGGCGAAGCTTGCCCGCGACGTGAACGCCGATTTCTTTTATAGTATTCATTTTAATGCGTCGGATTCTCATGCGCTTTACGGCAGCGAGGTCTGGGTATCCGCGTTCGGCGAATACTATACGAGGGGTTATCAATTCGCCAATATTCTTCTATCCAATATGAGCTCACAGCTCGGTATCTACAGCCGCGGCTGTAAAACCCGCTTGAACTCTAAAGGCACCGATTACTACGGCGTGATCCGCATGTGTACCTCCTACGGCATCCCAAGCTGCATCATCGAGCACTGTCATATTGACAACAGCTATGATTACGATAACTATGTTTCTCCCGAGATATTGCAGCAAATGGCCTATCAGGACGCGATCTCCATTGCAATGTATTTCGGTCTTTCCTCCAAAGCGCTCGGTTTAGACTTCTCCGATTATGAGCGCGTGCCCTGCGAAACGCCGGTACGCCGTGATCCGGACACTACCCCGCCTGACTATGCCATCGTTGCGCCCGTCTCCGCGGATGCATCCGCAAAGACTGCAACCGTTGTGATCAATGCCTTAGACAGCAACAGCAGCATCAAATATTTTTCGTATTCGCTCAATCAAGGCAGAACGTGGTCTGCGCTGATCCAGTACGGCGGCGGTCCCGCCATTGTCACGCTTCCGCTTCAAAGCGCAAGCGACACGATCACGATCGCCGCATATAATCAATATGATCGATACACAATCAGCAATACCATTGATCCGATCCCTTAGGGAAACGCTGATCGCCTGATCTTCAATTCCTATCTCTGCATAAAACAGGAGCATCATAGCATAACCTATTTCGTTATGCTGTGGTGCTCCTGCTATCGTTGAATATTCCCTATCCGATCAGTTCCCTGCTTTATAAGAGAACGTTACTTCAATCGTCTCAACATGTCCCAGCGTTTCTGCATCCAACAGGCAGGGGGTTGCCGCAGTCAGACTTCCGTCAATGGTACGCGCCTCCTCCGGAACTGACGTCACCCATGCATTATAGAGATTCGTACGCGTACAGGTTCCGTCATCACTTGCAGTGTATGGCTTGCCCTTCATCTGATACGGCTCGCCGTTTATGAGGATTTCCCGGATATTGATAATATATCCCGGATATAAAGTTTCTCCGTTTCCGATCGCAAGCGCTGCAAATACAACGCTGTCCGCATAGCCTGCCGCCGTTCCCGTAAAGTCCAGACCGACCGTATACGTCCCCTCTCCTGTGATTTCTACATCCGTTGCAACGATTCCTTCGGTCTTATCATCCGGCTTATAAACATCGCCGACGCTGTACATCAGCGACCAGTCACTGCTGTTATACATGATCCATGCCATCGCCTCATCATCGGCAAGCCCTGCTGCCGGCTCGGACGCAGCAAGCGCTTCCGCCATGACAGTCTGCGCATTCTGTCGGATCTCATCTTTACTCATGGATTCCTGCGCCGCATAGCTGTGGGTTGTATACAGCGCCGCAACCTCACTGTCGATGATGACGCAGTTATTCCGGTTATACATATTATTGCAATCCCACAATACCGGGCAGTAACCGTAATAATCGCAGTTCGAAAGGAAATTGGTCAAATAGTCCAGGGTATTTTCTTTTAATTGGTTGGTCTGCTCGATCAGCACGCCGTACTCACCGATGATCACACCGTAGCCCTGCGAAGTAAATTTCTCCAGCATGGACAGCTTCTCGTTCTGCTCCTCATAATCCTGCGTACTGCCCCATGTCGGCAAGCTCGTATTGATGCAGTAGCCGGACGGATCATAATAATGAACTGACAATAACAGCTTCGGATTATCCATGTTCATCTCATCCGTCGGCATGGTAAAGCGGCTGTCACAGGTCATGGCAATGTCCGTATTGTATCCCGCGATCAGCAGAAACCGATGCTCGTTGTTCCCGCCCGTCGCACGGACCGTATCCACAAAGTTCTGATTAATCCGGTTTGCCGTCTCATAGCATTCGTCGGGAGAAAGCGCTCCCGAATCCTTTGCTACGTCCGTATCGTTTAAGCGGTTTCCCAGTTCCTCGTTTGCCGATTCAAAGATCAAGTGATCGGAGAAATTCTTGTAACGCTCCGCAATCTGCGTCCACATGGAAATATACATCTCCATCGCCTGATCCCTTGTCTCCTGTGTCGCGGAACCGAACATGCCCCACCAGCCTCCGTCCCAATGGTCGTTGACAATGACATACATATCCGCCGCAAGCGCGTAATTAATGATTTCCTCGACGCGGTCTAAATACGCCTCATTGATGGTATAGTCCCCGTTCTCGTAATCCATCATATTGGTCCATGCCACCGGAACACGGAGCGTGTCAAATCCCGCCTCATGCATGCCCGTGACCATTTCCTGCGTCGTCTCCGGCACACCCCAACACGTCTCATAGGCGGAAACCTCCGCATTCGTTCCAAGCGTTGTATGGCCATACGCCTCCATCGTATTGCCCAGATTGATTCCGTTTCCCAACAGATCAACGAATTCCAAGGATGTCAGCTCTGTACGCATCTCGCCCTTTTTCGTCTTTTCGCCGCCGCAGCCCGCAAGCATTCCTATGCCAAGCAGCATGACGCCGAGCAGACATAATGTTCTTCTCTTCCATGTTCCTTTGCTCATATGCTCCTCCTCAAATAAAACAGTCTCATATTTGCATTATAACAGGAATCCTCCGACTCCGAAACCGCAACTTTTAGAGTTGAAATACATTTCTTTTCGATACTTTACAATTTTTGTGTTTTCCTGTCAGATCAGGTTCTGCGGGATTGTCTCTATATAAGCGCATTCTTCAGCCGTTCCAACGCTTGTGCCAGCACGCTGCGCGGACATGCGACATTCACCCTTTGAAATCCTCTCCCGCACTCTCCGAATATTTTTCCGCTGTCAAGCCACAGCTTCGCCTGATGAATGATGCGTTCATCCAGTTCTTCCGCGCTCAATCCGGTCTCTCTGCAATCCAGCCAGACAAGATAGGTCCCCTCATGCTCGATCATGCGGACGCCATATATGTTTTCTTCCACATATTTTCGGGTAAATGCAATATTATCCGCCACATAGGACCGCATTGCCTGATACCATTCCTCCCCGTCCCTGTATGCCGCCTCGCACGCCACCAGTCCCATGACGCCGAGCTGACTGATGCCCGCCGCATCCATCTGTCTGTAAAACTGATGCCTTAGTCCATGGTTCGGGATAAAAATGTTTGAAAGTACCATGCCTGCAAGATTAAACGTTTTGCTCGGCGAAGTACAGGTTATACTGATGTCCTCATATTCCTTTTTCAGTCCTGCAAAGACAATATGCTCTCCCTGAAAGATAAAATCATGATGGATCTCATCACTGATCACGATCACATGATGCTTCACGCAGAGGTCGCCCAGTCTTGTCAGTTCCTCCCTGCTCCATACTCTACCGACCGGATTGTGGGGATTACACAGAAAAAACAGTTTCACCCGGTTCTCCACGATCTTCTTTTCAAAATCGTCAAAATCAATATGGTAACGGTTATCATCGCCTAAATATAAGACATTGTTTACCACGGTCCTCCCATTATCTTTGATTACTTCGGAAAACGGGTAATACACGGGCGGCTGAAGAAGTACGCAGTCTCCCGGCTCGGTATAGGCTTTGACCGCCATCGCGATCGCAAAGACGACTCCGGGCGTTTTTACGATCCATTGCTCCTGTGTCTCCCAGTTGTGGTGTCTTTTCATCCAATCTCTTACAATCTCAAAATAGGGCGTCTGGACGTCGCTGTAACCAAAGATTCCGTGCTGTACCCGCTCTGCCAGCGCATCCTCAATGTAAGAGGACGTCCGAAAATCCATGTCTGCTACCCACAATGGCAGAATATCCTCCGGCATGCCACGCCTTACGGCAAAATCATATTTCAGTGATCTCGTACCTTTTCTGTCAATGATGCGGTCAAAATCAAGGTTTCTCTCTGGCATGTATCGTTTCCTCTTCTTTTCCTAGTATTCCTATCGGTATTATGTATCAATAACAATACTATCACATCATTTTGACAAAGACAACCCCTAATTCTTGGTTTTTCTATGCCTATGCACTCATCCTGTTGATATTGGCAACAAATCGGTTAAATTCCTTTTTCATCGCCAGATAATTCTGTTTTTGATCCGGAATTAAGTTTTTTGTTCTCTCAAATTCCGGCAGCCATTTCTTTAAGAATCCGTCCGTATCCTGTTGTACCGCATAACCGACCAATGCAACAAATGACGGTCTGTTCCGGTCGGCTAAAAAAACCGAGTCAATATCCTCGATCACCTCCGAAATATCATTAGCCAGTATTTCGTACAGCTCCATATCCTGATCATCCACACCGCTGTCAACATCCTCTCTGATGATTTCTTTTGCCGTTATGGGCGACTTGTTCGTACGGATTTCCTTCTTACCTGTTCCGTTTCGTAAAAACTTTCGCATGAAGCCTTCCAACATTGCCAATTTCTCGGCAATGACCGGCTTATCCTTGGTACTGTTATTCTTTTTGATCTCGTCAAACAAGAGTCCGTTTGCATTTCTTTTTGTTCCTCTGAGTTTGCTCTTAAACTCTCTCAAAAAATCTGCAAACCTCACATCCTCCATTCCCAGCTTCGTAAACCGGTCAAATAACGTTAAAAAGATGAACGAGTCCTTTTTATCAAATAGATCCTTAATATCATCCGTGATCACATGCTCCAGTCTGTGCAGATGTTCCTCCAGCCGGTCAAATTCCTCGTCCGACGCATGCTCATTCAAATATTGACAAAGGATTCTCGGCTGTTTATTCCATTTGTCAAAATGATTCATGCACATGATCGTCTCGACAACAATTCTCTCAACGCCTCCTTTTGTCCTGTCATTTTCTGAATAAGCGGTACATTCCACAAAAAATCTGCTCTGTAAAATCTTATGAATGCGGCTTGCAAAACGTTCAAGATAAGTGAACGCCTTCTGATCGGTGTTCATCGGCACATGATTATTATAGCGCTTGATATACCTCGAAATCTTATGACTGTCACAATATTCATGGATCACCGTCTCAATCTGGTATTCATCGAATTTTTCTTTGAGTTCCTCCGGCAGCTTCTCATAGGTTTTGCCTTTGATATCGCAGACGGCGTCTTCATGCGTGACACAGCCGCTTTGATCTGTCACCTTCTTCTTATAAGGAATCATGGAGTTTTCGATGGAGGACGTAATCTTATAATTTCCTTCTCTGAATTTTCTCAATGCTGCCGTCCTGCATCCGCCGTCCACGATATGCAATTTTGAATTTGCTTCCTCTCCAAGAATGATGGGCGGAATATAATCATCCGTAAGCACCGTAACGATCAACTCGTTGATCTGCTCATTATTCCACACAAAATTTCTCTGCACATCGGCATTATTGTCAATATCGCCTTTCTTGTTTTTCTTCAAATACATGTCCATCGTATACGTCTGCTTTCTTGGTCTTGCCATACGAAATCCCTCCCATCAATCGACTGCTTCCGGACTCTGCTTTCCCAATCTGACCGAATGCCGCCTCATTCCTGCATGTCCGATGTCTAAGAAAGCGCTGATCCAATCAGCGTTTGCCTAAAATAATACCGAAACATTTCTGTACGAATGAATCGCCGCATAACAGTCTGCGTATTGCTTCTCATTGATATGCAGTTCTTCCTTGATCTCATTCGGAAGGAACCCGTCTATATGAAGTCTCAGTATTTCCTTTTGCAGCTTCGACAACCTGCTCAGATATGCGCGCACTCTCCTACTGTACCCCTCTTCATTTTTCTCGAAGACTTCCCGTTCAATCGTAATGTCATCTGCGATCACATCACCCAGCGTGACCGTTCCTTCTTCATTGATCGGTGTGTCAATGGAAACGGTCATGCTGTCCGCCCCCCGCCTTTTTCGGTTTCTTCTCGTCATTTCCGTCTTGATCCGATTGCCCAGACAGGCATACAAAAACGCTTCGAACGGCTGGGTATGATCATATCGTCTCATAACATCTACAAATACTTCGTTCGCCAGCGAATAAAAATCATCCTTATCCTTGTCTGAGAGACCGCCGAATTTTACTAATAACTGATCCACGATCTTATGAAGTTTTTTTGCGTTGTCCGCATAATAAGCCGTCAGTATCTCTTCCATTTTCCCATTCCTCTTACGTATTCTCTGTATTTATCAATCTGTGATCCGCAGAATCTTCATCCATCGGTTTCTTCCTGATGAAGTACTCTACAATGGCAAGTATAGAACATATGTTCGATTTTGTCAATATCACTTTCGAATATTTTTTGAAGTTCCGATGCGGCAGACGAAATCCGAACAAGTCCGCGCCCCATGTCAGTACTCCTATCCTATCTTTTTTTATGTCCATTAAACAGGACAGACAAAATCAGCGCTCCAAGATGCGGAAAACCTCCTTCATTACGATTTTGCCAAAAACGTTCTGCAAAACAGAGAAGTATGGATCAAACGGCAATCATCACAAACGAAAGGACGAAAAAATAATGACAATCACAATGGACAAAACAAGTAACGGAAACACAGATCATTCCACCTTCGGCGGGATCATTTATCCGGCGGATTTCAACACGGATCACAGGAAACGGCATCCGATTTACGGTTCTTCCATCGCCAATCGGATCATACAAGACCTCAAATTTGATGAACAGTGCAGACGAAACATCGAATCCAGACAGGCGGTGCGCTGTGAAATGCGGCAGATCCATGCTAATGCAGAAAGAACAACTCCTGCGTAACCGTATATATGCGTTCCGAAACGACCTGTAACGATCTCATAAAAAGGAGGCAGCCTCATTGCTGAATAAACAATATCATTTCTACGCTGTTGATACCGGACATTTTTATAGTAATCATGAAAAATACTACCATGATAGAAATTGTAAATACCGCATGGAACGGAATGATGTACAAAACAGGCTGGCAGAACTGGAAAAGCATCTGAAACAGCTTGGCTATACGGCAGACGACATCAAAAACCTCAAAAAAGGAAAGGCAACGCATGTGGAACTGACCGCTTCGTCTGCTCCTGCCATTTCCCAATATCAGCATTTGCTGCAGCTGAACACACATAAAAGAAAAAAAGCAAAAGAATCAAAGGAACAGCTCCTCACTCTTTTAGCTGACAAAGTAAGACAGAACGAATTGACACACGGCAAGGATCACATCCGTACGCTCAAGGAGGACTGCTTAAACGACACCAATGTCATCTCGGCATTTGAGTCCGCACTCAGCAGAACAATCGGAATCGGTCAGGATGAATTGACAGATGCCTGCATCTTAGTTCAGGTCTACCATTTTGACGTATTTAAGGATCTTGCTTTTTTCGGATTTATCTACCGCGGTGAATCCTATCGCTATTTTACTTCGTCAGCCGGACAGATCCGCAAGAAAAAAGCATTGTTCCTCAAGGAATCTGTCTGGAAACGAATTGAAAAAAACATGATGTGCGGACTTACGATCGAAAAAATCAACGCGAAGGGCGGAAATAACGTAAATAAGCATTTAGCCTATATGGCACTTTCCAATTCTGCAACCGACGAATGGAAGGATTTCGATATTGACCGTTCGATCGTGATCGACGACTTTGAGACCAATGTGTACGGTACCTTTGACTTCGTGGATGAGACGGACTATTCGATCACGCGGAAAACGGACAGGATTCCCATTCCTCATACGGACGGCGCCGGAATGGTCCTGCCCTCCGTTTCCGAAAAAAATTTCATGTTCCGCGCTCCTTGGATCAAGGGATTGCTGGGCGTATTTGATTTCCGGCGTTTTGTGGAGGTCCATCACTACTCTCCCGTCATCGCCGATGTATACGGCACAAAGCACGACATTTTAAAAGAGGATATTCGGATCATTTTTACAAAAAGCCAGTTCAAAATGTACCGATATTATGATTCATGGGAGGAATACAAGAACGCATTCAAAACCTATCATTGCAGCGCAGGAACGTGTAATGTCGAAGAAGACCGGTTCCCAAATGCAAAGCTCAACTATCAGATGCTCCAGACGCTCACGGACATTACGGACGAAGAAATCGACCTGATCATCCGCCGTTCGGCAGAGCGTATCCGTAATCTTTGCAATTCCAAGGAAACCATGATGGAGGTTCTCGGCATCACACCGTACAACACGAATCCGACTCCTTTTCAAAAAGCGGTCAAACTCTATCCCGCGCTGCTTGGCGATACCTATGCAAAGGATGTCATTCGCGAGGTAAAGAATAGTCTTTTAAAAAAATACCGGAGCGGAAAGCTGGAGGTGAACGGGAAATATACATTTTTACTTCCCGATTATTATGCGGCATGCGAATATTGGTTCGGACATATCGAAAATCCCGATGGGCTGCTCGCCGATCAGGAGGTATTCTGCCGTCTGTTTCGGCGCCATGAAAAACTGGACTGTCTGCGAAGTCCCCATTTATATAAGGAGCATGCGATCCGGCATAATATCGCATATGAGGGGTACGGCGAACGTGCCGGTCTTCTCAGCGAGTGGTTTTGCACAAACGGCATTTACGCCAGCACCCACGACCTGATCTCAAAGCTTTTGATGTATGACGTGGACGGAGATAAATCACTCGTCGTTGCCGATCAGGATTTTATTGCGGTTGCGGAACGGAATATGCGCGGAGTCGTGCCGCTCTATTATCATATGCAGAAAGCAGAACCCGCCGAATTAAATGACCGGACGGTCTACGACGGTCTGCACGCCGCATTCACGGGCGGCAATATCGGAACTTACAGTAATCATATCGCAAAGATATGGAATTCCGACGTATTTCTTTCCGGTTCCGACAAGGAAAAGCAGGATGCGATTGATTGTGTCAAACGGTTGTGCTGTCAGAATAACTTCGTGATCGACTACGCCAAAACCTTATATAAACCGGAATTTCCGCCCGAGATCAAAGCGCAGATTTCCAAATTTACGAGTGCAAAGCTTCCTGCCTTTTTTGCGTTTGCAAAAGATAAGGAAGCGTCACAGCTTACATCCCGCAATGAGAGCTTTGTCAACCGGATCTATGACAAAATACCGAACAAACCGATCAACACCCGTGGCATGAAGCTTCCGGAAATCAACTATCAGACAATGATGCGGGACGGAAAAACAGTCTGCCCCAGTGAGGTGTCCGATCTCTATAACACATTAAACAGACAGTACCGCTATATCATGAACCGTTCAGATCAGGATGCGGATAACCTCCGATACAGCGCCGGTAAAATCAGAGAAGCGTTTCGCCGCTTCGGGTACCCTGATGAAACAATCTCCGACATGCTCGTGGAATATTTGTACGGCAAAAACAAACGGTACAAGCAATTATTATGGTTCTGCTACGGTCAATACATCGCCGCGCATTTAGAAAGGAATCTGCATGTACCAAAAACAAAGGGCATGCAATGCATCGACTGCGGAGAATGGCTGGAGATTCCTGCCACCGCTAAGCGAATCCGCTGCCCGCAATGTCAAAAAGCATCCCGGAGCAGGATCAACCGCATGAATTATCTGAAAAGAAAAAATTGAAACAGATTCAGACCGACTGACGACACATCCTGCCGCCCATGCTGAGTGGACGAATCCGGATAATCAAAAAACAAATAAACCATCCGCCATGGACTTTTCTTTGTGCGTATAAGGGCATGGACCTATCGCGCGGGGTCTGACATGGCGGATATTCCTTGAAAGGTGTGTGATACGATGATCATGACGCAGGAAAAGCTGGTAAATCAAATTGCAGACAGGACGGATATCAATCCGGCAACGGTACGGAAAATGTTTGATACGGCGGAAGAATTGATCTTTGACTGCCTATCCGCAACCACCCCATCCGAACATACCGTCATCAAATTAATGGACGGGTTCAGCTTGGAATGTCAATATATTCCCGAAAAAAAAATCCGCACTTACGATACGATCGTTTGTAAGCCTAAAATTTGGGTTAAGCCGAAAATCACCAGATATTATAACAGGAAACTTAACGGGTATTTTGACGGACCGTCCGAAAACAAAAATTGGCATTACGAATCGTGATTGTAAAAAACAATGAAAGGAGTTATTAATCTATGTTAAAAACCAGCAAAAAAATAGCTATTTTTATTCTATCTTTTATCGTAATCTTTTTAACCGTCTTCCATTCATACTACCAAAGCGCTCATGCATCTATCGGAGACACTATTGGCGGTATCTCCGATACTATTAGTATTATAGATGCACTGCTTACTAATACAGGCACTGTGGTCAGTCACGAACGTATTCAACAATTTTACATTGTCAAGCAGGAAGCAATTGATGCGATTATCTTCACAGAAAACGAGGATCAGACAATCACGTTTTCTGAGGAATCGGTACAGCTGCTGAAAGATCTTTTTGAAGAATATTTGCAAGAGACGCCCGAAATTGTGGAAGTAGTTTGGATTCCTACGATCAGCTCGGATGCTGTCTCCGCAAATTTTTTCTCCACCGTAACAGGCTACTATCAGTTCCGTTCATGGACTGATAATGTGCCTTTGAGCGTGGTCTCCGGCAGGCAATATCGTGAAACTTCACAAGATTACTCGTACAAAAACGCTATTTCTTTCCAGTCCATTGACAACTTTGTTTTCATTCAAAATACGCCAGGCACATTTCCCTGGAGCAGTTTTGTACCTGCGGTCTCCTACTGGACTTCCATTTGGGGAACTGAAAGTTCAACAGCAGGTCGCCTGAGTCGTTTAATTATATATACCCAAGACGGTACACAAACAGACTATCCCGCGATTACTCACGCGATGGCATTAAATGATAGTGCTACGATTGAAGATGCTTCTTCCAAGATATGGAACTATCCTGCAGAGTATCAGCTTACCTATCCGTTTAATCGCGAAGGTGTTTTGTTCACTACCAATGTGCCTCCTGATACTCTATTGGTCCGCGGCTGTAATACGGATGCCCCCGCATACGTTCCCGTATTCAAAAACGTGAATTCATACAAATCATGGGTTACCGGACAGGCAGACTACTATCAATTTAACTCCGGATACAAGGGCGGTGACGTCACTATCAATCCCAATGCAGACTACAGTCAGATTACGGATGCGATAAAGGATGTTATGATGCAGTCCTCCGCAAACGGAGACAACATCGAGGCAATGCTTTCGCAAATGCAGGCAGCATTCTCTAAGGCACTCGCTGAAATATCGGGTACGCTCGGCGATATTGATGATAATACGGCAGCTTCTAATTCTTGGCTCGAACAGATTTATGATAAGCTCTGCGACCTTTACGATATGATTGATCTCTACCACCGTGGGGAGCCGGATTTGGAAAATAACAATTGAATCACAGTCTCCTTCATTGTATAATTTTGCATAAAGAGGATAAGAACCAGAATCAATCAATAAATTTTTATACAATGGAGGAGGCGACAACATGGAATCTTTGGTAACAATACTTTTTATCATCTGCTTATTCCTTTTTATCGGTTTAGCCGGTTATGCCTTTCGCTTTTTACAAAAAGGTATCACTTTTTTTGATTACGCATCGCAATATATATTGCATGAAGCAGAAAAAGAAAACAATAAATAAGCATTTCTCATTTAGGCAGTTCCGTCAACATTGGTTGATGGAACTTTTTTATCTTTATGATCTCATTTTGATCCATATGAAATTTCCAATATCATACTAACATCCAAGAGGAATCACAAATGAACCTATACTTAGATCTTGCCGCGGCCACGCCGCTGTCCGATCCGATGAAAGCATATCTGACCTCTTTACTGGATTTATACGGCAATCCCTCCTCTCTTCACTCAGCCGGAAAACCGGTCAGACAGCTTTTATCGGAAGCGCGGCAGTCCGTCGCGGATTTTATTCATGCAACCCCGGATGACATCACATTTACGCCGTCCGGTTCAGCCGCAAACACTCTGGCCGTCAAGGGATTGACCTCCGAAAATCCACAGGTCAATCCGTACGAGGTCTTCTGCTCTCCGACCGCCCACAAATCCATGCAAAAAGCATGTGCGTCGTGTCTCTGTCATACGCCCTTACAAGTAACTCCGGTCGGCAGGATCGACCTTTCTTATTTAGACAAACTTCTCACACAGCACACCAACCTGAAGCCGCTTGTCTGCATTGAAGCCGCCAGCTCGGAAATCGGAACAATACAAAATGTGCGGGAGATCGGTTCCGTCGTCCACCGCCATCACGGCATTCTGGTCGTCGATGCAACCGGCTACCTCCCGTCCTTTCCGATCGATATGAGTCTCTGGAAACACGATGTGGATATTCTCACCTTCAGCGGACACAAGCTGCGCGCCCTCAAAGGGGTCGGCGTGTTGTGGAAGCATGCGCATTTGACATTAACGCCTTTGATCTACGGCACGCAGGAACGCGGGCTGATCGGCGGAACGGAGAATGTTTTGGGAATTGCTTCTTTAGGAAAAGCGGCTGCTGATTATGATTATTCATCCGTCACATCCAAATCCAGAGACTATGTCTATGAATTCGTCACAAAAAATATCCCCGACTGCTATCCGGTCGGCGCTCCGATCCCATCCAAAGACAGACTGCCGCATAATCTGTACCTTTGTTTTAAAGGTGTGGAAGGCGAGTCCCTGATGATCCTGCTTACCATGAACGGAATCCATGTTTCGACCGGTTCCGCCTGCAACAGCAGGAATTTATCCGCCTCCGCCGCGCTCTTAGCGATCGGCATGGACGAGGATGATGTTCACAGCTGCATCCGTTTGACGTTTTCGGGAAAAGAAACCAAAAAAGAACTGGATGCGGTCTGTGCGCAGCTAAAACAATGTGTAACAACGCTCAGACGCATGAACACACTGGAAACCTGATCATTTCACACACGATTAGAAGGAGGTGTTTCTCATCGGATTTATTGAACAAATTGCTGCCTATATCCAGACTTTTGCACCCACATACGGAATCAGGGTGTGCTCTCCCATCATCGCTCAGGCGATTTTGGAATCCGCTTCCGGCACTTCTGAGCTTGCCCGAAATGCCCATAATTATTTCGGTCTCAAATACAGGGCGGGCAGATGCCCCACCGCCTGCGGAATTTATCACAAGATCGGCAGTGAACAGAACAAGGATGGCTCCTACACTTCATCCGCGATGCAATGGATGAAATTCTCCACGATGGAAAACGGTGTACTGGGCTATTTCGATTTTATCAACATCCCGAATTATTCTGATCTCAAGGGCGTGACCGATCCGAAAACCTATCTTGAAAACATCAAAAAAGACGGCTATGCAACAAGTCTCCAATACGTCGAAAATTTGATGAACGTCATCAGCAAATATAACCTGACAACCTACGACAACAAAGGAAGTGATCTTACAATGGTACATTCTAACAGTCCACTGATCAAGTATACAAAAATCAGTCCCAACAGGACCAGTCCGAGAAACCACAGCATCGATACGATCACCATTCATTGTATGGCAGGAAACCTTTCCGTGGAATCCTGCGGAAATCTGTTTGCGCAGCCAAGCAGGCAGGCCTCTTCCAATTACGGGATCGGAAGCGACGGGCGAATCGCTTTATATGTGGAGGAAAAAGACCGCTCATGGTGTTCTTCCAATCCGGCAAACGATCATCGCGCCGTAACGATCGAGGTCGCCAATGACGGCGGCGCTCCCGACTGGCATGTATCGGATAAGGCAATGACGGCGCTGATCGAACTGGTCACAGATATTTGCAAGAGGAATCATATCAAGGAATTAAAATGGCGGGCGGACAAGTCCCTTGTCGGCCAGGTGGACAAGCAGAACATGACCGTTCACCGATGGTTTGCAAATAAAAGCTGTCCCGGTAATTATTTATACGAAAAGCACAGCGATATCGCAAAGCAGGTGAATCAAAAATTATCCAGCGCTGAGCAGACTCCCGTGCAAAGTACTTCCGCTTCGTCCGCTCCACAGAAACAGTCTAAGCCAAATTATCTTTATCAAAATGTGGACTATTCGCCGGTCTTCGATCCCGTATTCTATCACAATACCTATCGTGATCTAGAGCAGGCATTCGGCATGAACGCCACAAAGCTTTTTCAGCATTTTTACACCTACGGCATGAAAGAGGGACGCAATGCAAACGCGTATTTTAATGTCCGCAAATATCAGAGCTACCATGCCGATCTTCAGAATGCATTCGGCGACAACCTGCCTCTCTATTACAGGCATTATGTGCTTTATGGAATAAAAGAGAACCGAAAATGTTTATGAATGCTCCATAGGCACGCTCACCCCTACCACTAACCACTACGAATGGAGGAAATACAATCATGAATATCACTGTATTTTTTATTTTATTGTCTGCTTTTGCCGCATTGAGCGGTCTTGTGACCGAGGGCGTCAAAAACCTCATTTCCGATCGGGCGAACTTCTCCTATAATCTCCTTGCGCTGATAGCCGCCCTGATCGTCGGCAGCGCAGGAACTGCCGTTTATTATCGGATGACCGGCGTTTCCTTTACCGCAGATCATGTCATTCACATGATCCTGATGGGGCTCGCAAGCGGCTTAACGTCCATGGTAGGCTTTGATAAGGTAAAACAGACAGTCGAACAGATCACAACAAAAAAAGGATAACGGTTTGCTTATGAATGAAATCATCGAATTAACGCAGATCAATTTCTCGTCATTACTGATCGCCGTGTCCGTGATCCTGATCGGCGTCAAGACCATTGTTTCTCTTTTTGAATGGATTGCGCAAAAGCTCGGACTCGAAACCAAATGGATGCGTGTCGGTCGGGAAGAACACGAATTGTTGATCCGGACTTCCCAAACGCTTGCCGCCCTACAGGAAAAACAGAAGCAGGACACCGAACGTTCCGACCGTCAGGATGAAGAAATCTCAAACGATATCAAAAAACTCACTCAGATGTTCCTAGAAAAAGAGATCGATGACATGCGTTGGGAAATCAATAATTTTGCGACCATCGTATCTGAGGGAAAACCATGCAATAAAGACAGCTTCCAGCACTGTATCCACGTGTATGAAAAGTATGAAAGAATCTTAGCGGAAAACGGTCTCGAAAACGGAGAAGTCGAAATATCCATGGAGCTGATCAATGAGGCATACAAACAAAAATTAACCGGGCAGACGCCCTGAGCAAACATGCAGTACATAGTACTCAGTAAAATGTCCTTGCTACACTTCAAATATAAGAATAACGGAGGTAATCATCATGATGAATTATTTAAGAATGAAAAGAAACGAGTGGAAAATCAAGGCAATGCTTTACGGCGCCATCCTGTCCGTAATGGAGGACCAGCGCGGAACCCTTACACTGATCCAAAAGCTCTGTGCCGCCTTAAAAGACGTTCCTGAAGAGGAGTTAAAAAGCGAGGTCGCGCAGAAGTTGGCCGAAATCATCCATTCGGAACATCAGGAAGCCTAACCCATTATCTAAAAAATCGCTGTAAGCTCTGCGCCTACAGCGATTTTTTTCGATGATTATATAAAAAAGAAAGGTTGGTGGAACATTGTCTAATCAAATTGATGGAAAAATCGTACTTGGCTTAGATACAAAAAAATCAGCCGCACAGATCAACTCAGATCTCAAGAAACTCCAAAAACAGCTGTCACAGGTCAAAATAACCGGTGTATTAGACAGCAGCCTCAATAACGCAAACAAAAAGATCAAAAACACAGAGAACTCCCTGCTGGGACTTGGTGCAGCCTTCAAAGGACAGATGTCACAGGCTGCACAGAGCATTACCAAGTGGCTCTCCTTAAATACCGTCGTTACCCGTTTCATTTCCCAGACCCGGAATGCCATCAAAGAAT
>JAAUZV010000014.1 GCA_014804425.1 Lachnospiraceae bacterium | reverse complement strand
ATTCATGATTTTAGGCCGAGGGGATGACATAGACTTGGAAGCTTATCTATGAGAAAAAGAAAATAAAAGAAAAAGCGAGTTAACAAGAGAAAAATAAAGATTATTATGGGAGGATTTTAGAATTGGATTTGAGAGATTATGGATGGATTCCAAACATGACGCCGGAGGATACGCAGGGTATCCCGGCAAGAATTACCGCAGTTCATAAAGAGCGATATGCGCTGGTCTGTGAGTATGGAGAAACATACGGAAGGCTGAAAACAAAAGAATATTTTGTCGGCTTCGAAGAGTTTCCGACGACCGGGGATTTTGTTATGATAAACTACATCTCAGGCGGTGACAGTCAAATTATCAGAACACTGCCCCGAAGGACATTTTTCTCCCGCAGAGACCCTACACCGGGGCGGGGCGAGCAGGCGGTTGCAGCAAATTTTGATTATGTATTTATCATGCAGTCATTGAATCAGGATTTCAACGCAAAGCGTCTGGAACGGTACCTGACTTTGGCATGGCAGTCAGGAGCGATTCCGGTTGTCGTATTGACAAAAGCGGATCTCGTGGATGAGTATGAACCGTATATCTCAACCGTGGAATGTTTAGCAGTGGGTGTGCCTGTCTATGCTGTAAGCTCAAAAACCGGAGCAGGTCTTACTATGCTGGCGGACTACATGATGCCGGGGAAAACAATTGTGTTTCTCGGCTCATCCGGAGTGGGAAAATCGAGCCTTGTGAATGCGCTTGCAGGAGAAGAGATCATGACGGTTAACGGGATTCGTGAAGATGACAGTAAAGGACGGCACACCACAACTCATCGGCAGATGATCATGCTGAAAAACGGTGCAATGATCATTGATACGCCCGGCATGCGTGAACTCGGGATGTGGGATGTTTCCATTGGGCTGGGTGAAGCATTTTCCGAAATCGAACAATACCTGGGAAAATGCAAATTCAGCGATTGTAAGCATCAGACAGAACCGGGCTGTGCGATCAAGGAGGCGATTGCAAACGGCGAATTATCCCGTGAACGCTGGGAGAGCTATAGGAAACTGAAAGCCGAGGCAAAATATTCGGATGACAAATCTGCTTTCCTGCGGCAAAAACAGCAGCGCAATAAGAATATCGCAAAGTTCAATAAACAAAAGAAAGCGCAAAACAAAAAATACGGATCATCCGACTTGCGATGAAGCAAAAAACTCCATATTCCATATGTTTTGTGTTATAATGTTTTATGTTATCGTTTTCTATTTTTATATTGGAGGGACATATGGATGAAGAAAAAATTTAAGATCAGTTTTAATGCACCGATCACGTTAGGATTTGTGGCAATTTGTTTTGTTGTAACGCTGCTTGGCATCATCACATCGGGGGGAAGTACGCGGTTACTATTTATGACCTATCATTCCTCGCTGGTGAATCCGCTCACCTATCTTCGGTTTTTTACCCATGTCTTTGGACATGCGGGCTGGAGTCATTTTATCGGGAACGCGTCGTATCTATTGCTGCTCGGACCGATGCTGGAGGAAAAACACGGTTCGAAGGAACTGCTTGAGGTGATCGTGATCACGGCGTTTGTCCCTGCGCTGATCAATTATATTTTCTTTCCGCATATTGGTCTGCTGGGGGCGAGCGGCGTTGTGTTTGCGTTTATTCTGCTTGCTTCTTTTACCGGATTTGAGGAGGGCGAGATTCCGCTGACGTTCATTCTGGTCACGGTGATTTTTATCGGGCAGCAGGTTTATGAGGGTATTGCCGTCAAGGACAATATCTCCCATATGGGGCATATTGTCGGCGGCATGCTCGGCGCCGTGAGCGGGTACATGTTAAATAAAAAATCACGGCTGGGGGCGTAGCCGAATAAAAGAATTTGATACGGGGGATACCAATGAGCAGGAACAAAAAAAGGAAAGCGAGAGTGTTCGCCAACAATGCCTATGCGGTAAAAACCGTGTGGGGTATCAGCAAAAAGCGCGTGATACATACGGCGGTGCATGCGATCGTGGGATATGTCGAATGGATTTTTATGAGCATCTTTTTTCTGCGGTATGTGATCAATGCGATTGAAACCGAGGCGCCGTTTCAGACGATCCTCGGCTTTATCGGAATCTGTTTTGTCGTGTTCAGTCTATTTGCGATGTACGAAAGCTATCTGAATTCGGTTGTGATCCCATATACGGATAATGAGATTTATCGCAGTCTTTACCGCAAGCTGTATGCAAAAGCGAGAAACGTGGAGCTGCGCTGCTTCGAAGACGCTGATTTCTATAATAGATACACGACGGCGCTGGACGGCTCCGCGCAAAAAATGACGAATTCGGTGAATTTTTTCTTTCAGGTGATCTTCGGTGTGATTGCGGCTGCAGTGGCATTTTCGTCCATGTTTCTGATAGATCCCTATTCCGTTCTGTTCGTGATCTCTCCCATTATCGGTAATTTTTTCTTTGGCGGTCTGATGAATAAAATCTGGGGCGGCCGTTATGAAGATAATGTGAAAAACAACCGCAAGGCGGAGTACGTCAACCGTGTCATGCATCTTGCGGAATATGCAAAGGAAATTCGCTATTCCAACATCCACGATTTGATGATGAAGCGCTATCGTGAGTCGGTTGAAGGGAAGGCTGAGGTCGCGGACAAGTACGCGGGAAAAGCAATCTTTTACTCGTGGGCGCAGAACGTTACGACGTTTGCGCTTGTTTTTGAGGGAATCATGATTTATGCCGCATATCGGACGATCGTATCAAAAACAATGGGGCTTGCGGAGCTTGCGATCATGTTTACCGCCATGTCCACGTCGTCGTGGATTCTGATCGGGATGTTCAATGATTTTATGGAAGCGATGAAAAACGGTCAGTTTCTTGAATACTTCCGCACATTTATGGAATACAGGGAAGCGATTCCCGAAGATCAGGACGGGATGATTCCGGAAGAAAAAGTGCATTCGATTGAATTTAGGAATGTCTGCTTTGCGTATAAAAATGACAATCCCGTGATTCGGAATCTGTCGTTTCGGATCGAGGGCGATAAAGTCTGTGCGCTGGTCGGTCATAACGGCGCAGGGAAATCGACGATCATCAAGCTGCTTTTTCGGCTTTACGATCCGACGAGCGGCGAGATTCTTGTGAACGGCGTAAATATCAGGGAATACAATCTGAAATCATACAGAAAATTATTTTCGGCGGCGTTTCAGGATTACAAGGTCATGGCAATGTCGGTCAGGGACAATGTGCTCATGGGCGCACAATTTGAAAATCCGGACGAGACCGCGGAGCGCGCGCTTCGCTGTGCGGGCGTCTGGGATAAGATCCAATCGTTGCCGGGCGGCATGAACACGATGATGACAAAAGAATTTGATCGCGACGGGGCGGTGTTATCGGGCGGAGAACAGCAAAAGATTGTTGTGGCGAGAGCCTTTGCACAGAATGCCTCCGTGAAGGTATTTGACGAACCCTCCAGCGCGCTCGACCCCATTGCGGAATATGATCTTTACAAGGGCATTATGGATGAAAGCAAGGGGCATATCACGCTGTTTATTTCCCACAGGCTTTCTTCGGTAAAGGACGCGGATATGGTATTCATGCTGGAAAACGGTACGGTGATCGAGCAGGGAAGCCACCGGGAGCTCATGGAGCAAAACGGAAAGTACTGCGAAATGTTCACAAAACAGGCGCAGAATTATCTTGCGGATGAAAATTATAAAGAGGAGGCACGGGCATGAAAAAACAAGGTTTCAAGAGCGTTCTTGCAGACAATTGGTTTCTTTTTAAGCTTTGCTTCAAGGCGGCCCCTGCCTGTATCATCCTGATGATCATAGAGCATATCAGAAACGAATTTGTGATATTTATGGAATTTACATTTGGACTGAATTATGTTTTGGAATGTGCGGAATTTGGCAGACCGTTTCAGGACGCGGCAGTTTTTCTTGTCTGTCTGCTCCTCTTTGTCGTCCTCGGATTGCTCTTTAACGCGTTTCTTTATCAGAAGATTCAAATGAAAAGCGAGCCGAAGATCAAACAGGCGATTAAGGAAATGATGTTTCAAAAGGCGAAGGAAATTGATCTTGCATGTTATGATGACCCGGAATTTTATAACGATTATGTGCTGTCGGTTTCCGAGGCGGAAAATCAGGCAGACAGGATGTTCGGCGTACTATCAAGTATATTCACGGGTATTACCGCCATCCTTCTTTCGGGCGCATTTTTTATCGGGAATGATCCGGTTTCTTTTTTGTTTGTTGCGGTTTCCTTTATCGCTTCTCTTTGGGCGGGCAAGGCGTTAAACCGGCTGAAATTCGACATTCGAAACGAGAAGAATCCTTATGAGCGTAAGCTTGGATATGTAAATCGTGTGTTTTATCTGAATGATTACGCGAAAGAAGTGCGGCTGAACACCGAGGTTTCGGATTTGATGTTAAGGGATTTTGATGAAACGAACGACAGTACCCTTGCCATCGACAGGAAGCATGCGGGAAAGCGTTTCTGGCAGCAGTTTTGTAAAGATTATCTCTGCAACAGCTTCCTTATTGACGTTGTGTATATGATCTATCTTGTATACAGCGCGGTAGTCCTTCACCGGATTTCCTACAGCAATGTTGCGGTAATGAGAGGAGCCGTCAACAGAATGAAAAATAACATGAATCGGTTTTCCGGTATTTATCCGCAAATGCAGGAGATCGGCCTGTATGTGGAAAAAATGCGGAATTTCCTGAATATCGAACCGAAGATCATCAGCAAAGAAAACCGCATGCTGCCCGAAATGCCGACGGAGATCGAACTGAAAAACGTGTCGTTTGGATACAATGATCACGACGGATATATTCTGAAAAATATCAGTATGAAAATAGACCCGTACAGCAAAATTGCGATCGTCGGCTATAATGGCGCGGGAAAAACCACACTGATCAAATTGATCATGCGTCTGTATGATCCGAATGAGGGGGAAATTCTTTTAGACGGTGTAAATATCAAGGAATATGATGTGGAGGAATACCGCCGAAAGATCGGAACGGTCTTTCAGGATTTCAAAATTTTTGCCGCAACCGTAAAGGAGAATGTACTGCTTGATTTTGCGGAAAAAGGAGCCGATGAAGCGGTTCGGGCTGCCATAGAGAAAAGCGGTTTTTCCGAACGTCTGGAAACGCTGCAGAACGGACTTTCCACCAACCTGACGACGGAATTTGAGGATGACGGCGTGAATCTGTCGGGCGGAGAAGCGCAAAAGCTGGCGGTAGCGAGGGTGTTTTACAAGGACGCCAATTTGATCATTTTGGATGAGCCGTCTTCCGCGCTTGATCCGATCGCTGAGTATCATCTCAATCATTCGATGCTTTCCGCAGCGGAACACAAATCGGTCGTGTTCATCTCTCACCGCCTCTCTACGACCAGAATCGCCGACCGGATCTATATGCTGGAAAACGGCAGGATCATCGAGGAAGGAAGTCATGTGAAGCTGCTTGCAAACGGCGGTAAATATGCAGCGATGTGGAAGGTTCAGGCGGGGCAATATCTTTGATGGGGAAGGGTACGCATATGTTAGAAAATGATGATTTGATCTTAAGGGATTTTTTACAATCTGATATTGAAAAGCGAATTGATTGGGAACAAAATGAGACGGAGTGGCAGTTATGGGACGCGCCATGGGAATATGAGGGGCTTACGGCAGAAGAAAAAAGTGTGGAGTTAGAGGAGTATATTCATACGATGCAGGGCTGGGCGGAGCGATGTCAAAGCCTTTCGCCCGATGCCATGAGATACTCTTTTCAAATTGTCGTAAAAGAAGAAAATCGTTATATCGGCTGGGTGAATGCTTATGACATCGACGATGCATATTGCTATACGGAGGATGAAGGGCACTGTACGGTCGGAATTGATATACCGGATGGGGAAGCGAGAGGAAAAGGGTTCGGCAGACAGGCACTTACCTTATTTATTGATTATCTTCTGGGGCATGGCGTAAAAGAAATTTATACGCAGACATGGTCGGGCAATCAAAGAATGATACATATTGCCGAAAAAATGGGGTTTGAAGAATGCGACAGGAAAGAAGGAATTCGCATGGTGCGGGGGGAGCGCTACGACGGTTTGACGTTTCGGTTGAATAGGAAGCGGTATGAGGAATATAAAGGGAGATAGAAAATAAGCCGGGAAATACCTTAGGGTATTTCCCGGCTCTTTATATGCCATAGCAAATATCACACTGCTTATTCACTCACCGGCGCTAAAATGAAATCGTCCAAATTACCCCATGAACCGGAGCTGCTCGTGATATGCGCGCCAACGGTGATCGTGCCATCCGTTGTTGTGATCGCGGCAATGCGCGGAGAACGATAATTGCTCCAACCGTCCACATCCGTCGGCTCCGTATAAGTTTCTCCGTCAGCGATCGCATAGAGGTACATATCCTGCGTCCGTGCATCCCCGCCGTGCAGCGTGATCTGGAAGTAGTAAGTGCCGGGCGCTAAACCGGTGACTGTCTGCTCAACGGTAAAGTCAACATCCTGCGTGGAATAAAAATGAAGCGAATGTGTACCGGTCACGGCATCCGTGGACTTGTCAATAACAAAAACTTCATCAGTCACATCATCAATATTGGTGATGTTCCACATGGACAGATCCTCGTCCTCAAAGCTGTAATTATCCAAATAATTTAAGTCAAGCACATGAACATTGCATGTGGCAGGGAACGTTTCGCCATCAACGGTCACGGTTCCCGATACGGTGTAATTACCGATGCCGCCTGTAACAGCCTGCTCTGCTTCCGCTTCATTCCATGTAACGGGATTTTCCGCCGTGCTGCCGTCGTTATAATTAACGGGCACAGTCTCGGGAAGCACGATTTCATCGCCGATGCGGAATGTGATGTCGCACGGAGGTACAGAATCTGCTCTTAAGTCCGTTGCTGCACCTGTGCGAAGGTAGCGGAACACGCTGAGGGAAGCAAGCGGATGACCGGTAAAATCAAAGAGTGCCTGATTGTCCCAAGAGCTGCCGCCATAATAAATGCCGGCATCATCCGGGTCGTATTCCGTGGCGTAGCTTGATGCCCAGCCTGAACCGTGTGCTTCCCAAAGGACGGAGCATTCCTCATAGGAATTTCCCGGAACAGGAATCCATGCAGGCTCCCAATAGAACACACCGATGCCGCAATCGCCTGTCGCGGCAACCGCAGCGACAACGTCGCGTACGCAGTCCGCCTGTCCCTGTACCGAGATCGAATAAGGAAGCTCGCAGACGGATTCCTCGGATAAGCTGTTGCCGGAATAATCACCGTTTTCCATCGTATAAGTATAGGAGACTTCCGCAACCATGACCTTTTTATTGTAGGTGGTTGCAATCTCGCCGAGCACGGAAGTCAGATTTTCAAGCGTGCCGTGCCAATACGGATAATAGGAGCTTGCAAAAATATCGTAGTCAACGGAAACACTGTCAAGGATTTGCGCAAATTTCAGATAATCCGCGCTGTTTTCGGGATTTGTAAAATGAAGCGCGATCAGCATTTCCTGTCCCCATTCTGCAGAAACCTCACGCACCGCAGTGCAGCCCGCCTGAAACAGCTTTGTCCGGCCATCCCAGTTCTTAACGCCGCTGATACCGGTGGTCGTCTCATTCCCAATCTGGACAGCCGTTACGTTCACACCTGCATCGAGCAGGGCGTTTAAGGACTCTTTCGTGTAGGTATAGAGCGCATCCGCTTTTTCTTCGGTGCTCATTTCCGCCCAAGCCTTCGGTACCATCTGCTTAGACGGATCCGCCCAAAAGTCAGAATAATGGAAGTCGATCAATACCTCCATGCCGTAAGAGGTCGCGCGCTGTCCGATGGCGATCGCAGTCGCTAAGTCATTGTGACCGCCGCCATAGGAATTTCCATTCGCATCCCACGGGTCATTCCAAACGCGGATACGGACGGCATTGACGCCGTTCTCCTTGAGTGTGCGGAAAATATCCTGCTCCTCACCGTCCTCGTTGTAATAGACGACACCGCTTTCTTCCTCGGACATGACAGAGGAGACATCCACGCCGAACCAAAAATCATCGACGAGATTGTCAACCTTTTCCACAAAAATTTCCGACGGACGATCGAGCGCGGTAACGTCACTGTAATCCGGAAGCTGGACGCTCGGGGTTTTTGAGCCGGCATTTTCCGAAGCGTTGTCCTCAACCGGATTGTTGGCGGTGTCTGTATCGACGGAGTCGTTCGGATTGTCGTTTCCGTCCGTGTCCCCCGAACCCTTTCCACACCCGCCGATCAGCAGGGCGGTGCAAAGCAGGCAGACCAGCCATGTAGAACCGTGTTTTTTGTGTTTCATAAAAAATCCTCCCTTTTTATTTTTTGATTCATTATAACTTATCCTTGTTATATGGTTACGATACGGCATTTTCTTTAAGGATTATCACATCCCAGGGCCCAAGCGTGAGTGTCTCGCCGTCCGTGACCGCGTGGTCGGAGAGCAGCGCGTTTGCGCCCGCTCCGTGATATGTATAGGAGACCGGAGCATCCGAATAATTGAACAGATAAACAATGCGGTCTCCGTCGTCATTGATCCCGCACTTGCGGATGAGCGGAAAATGAAAACCTTCTGTGTCAAAGCCGCGCACACCCATGAGAGAGGCAAGCAGCTTCTCGAGGATTCCGGCGTCAAAATAGCAGCCGATATAAACCGCCGTGCCCTTGCCGAACTGATTTCTCGTGATCGCGGCACATTCGCCCCAATGAGCGGTTTCATAGGCGGCAAGCGTCTCTGCGCCGTCAGGCTCTAAAAGCTCCATCCATTCGAAAACGGGAACGGTCATCGATGGAACCGCGTCCGTCGGCGTTGACATCATCTGAGATGCGCCTGCCTGGAACGTGATCGTTTCCTTTGTTGGTATTGTAAAACGGTCATAGGTCATGCCGAACACATCCGTCATGCCGTGCGGCTGATCGTCATGGAAGACTTTCAGGTACTCGTCGCTGAAAAAGGACTTGAATGTGGCGATGAGCTGTCCGCCCCGCTCGGTAAAGCGGCGCAGCGCCGAAAGCGTCTCCTCCCTGACAGAATACAGCGCGGGCACAAAAATCGTATCATAAGAGTCCGTGCAGTCCTCCTGACAAACGTCCGGCTCATAGATCACATCCGCCTCGATATTTAATCGGTAAAGCGCGTCAAAGAGCCAGCGGAAAATCTCGTTATATTGCAGGGTCGTACTGATCGGGAACTCCTGCAAGCCGGTCAGCGCTTCATGACTTAAGAGGAATGCGACGCGGTTTTCTTTTTTTAGATTTTTAATCTTCTCGCCGATCAAGGCAAATTCATGTCCGATCGTGCAGACCTCATCATAGACGGCGCCGCGCTTCAGGTTGTGGCTGAGCACACCCTTCCAGTACGTTTCGATGGCATTATGTATGGAGTGCCAGTGCCAGTACATGACGGAATTCGAACCACTGGCGAGATGGCTGTATGCCTGAAGCCTGAGCTGTCCCCGATAGGGAAGCCAGCCCGGATTTCCCTGCGCCTCTGTCTCCAATACGAGATAATTGCTTTTTTTCAGGCTGCGTCCGATCGCGCCGCCCATGCTGATCACCGCGCCGTCCAGTTCAGCGGCGCTTTTGTGATAAATATCAACGCCGGCGACCGTGAGGGCTTTTGCGGCGGATAACTGATCGATATCGGGCTGCAGACCAAAAGAGCTGCCGCGCCAGTCGAAATCAAAATTCTGTGTGATAAACTGGTCGGGGCGGCGGTATTCCTCAACGATTGCCGCCTGCCATTTCAGGAAATCGGCGGCAAGCTTTCGTTGGAACTTCCGAAATTCCGCGTCAAAGCTTCCGTTGATGGTGCCGGTCACATTCGGGAGATCCTCCCATGCGCTGATACGGTTGCTCCAGTAATTAAAACCGAAGTGGTCGTTTAAGGCGTCCAGATCATCGTGAAACTGCTCTTTCAAATAAGAAGCAAACATCGCCTGCACGCGGGGACCGCGCGTATCGTAGGCTTTTGTCTCATTGTCAAGCTGAAAGCCTATGATATGTTTCACATCCTTGATGTGTGCAAGCATGCGTCTGATAATGCGCTCGGCATGGCGCAGATAATCAGGGCTTGTGATATCCATGTTCTGCCGTCTGCCGTAAATCTCCTGTCCGCCGCGCGTCACGGCGAGAATGTCAGGATAACGCGCCGCCATCCATGCGGGAATCGCGTAGGTCGGCGTGCCGATAATGACCTTAATGCCTTCCGCGGCGGACGCTTCAAGCATACGGTCAAGGTGCGTGAAGTCAAACACGCCGTCGTGCGGCTCCATGGTCGCCCATGTGGATTCCGCAATGCGGATGACGTTCATACCCGCCTCGCGCAGCATGCGCATATCCTCACGGATACGGTCACAGGGCATATATTCGTCGTAGTAGGCGGCGCCGTAATAAATCTGATCTGTTTTCATGCTGTCCTATTCCTTTCTTGTCCGGTACAAATAGGATTGACGATAAAAAAGAACATTGTTATCATAAGAATGACGATCGGTATCGATTGAACAACCGATTGCGCAATTGCATTATAGCATATCATGAAATAAAAAGAAATGTACGGAATAGACAAATCATATGCTGTCCGGAGGTACAAAATGACGATGGAAAAGGAGAAGCAGGGATTAAAGAAGATGACGATCGCCGATGTGGCGGAAGCGCTCGGGGTTTCCAAGACGACGGTTTCCCGTGTGATCTCCGGGAAAGGCCGCATCGGGAGCGACACGAAGGAACGTGTGCTGCGCTATATCGAGGAGCATGATTATAAGCCGAATGTGATCGCAAAAGGGCTTGCGCAAAACAAGACGTATAACATCGGGCTGATCCTGCCGGGAAATCATAATTTTGTAGATTCATCCTTTTTTCAGCAATGTATGCTCGGGATCAGCGAGGCTGCTGCGGCGGCGGACTATGATATGGTCGTGTCCATGATCTGCGATCATGATCTTACGCAGTTGGAACGGCTGGTGTTAAACAATAAAGTGGATGGGATCATTTTAAGCCGGACGCTGGTAGAGGATGCGCCCGCGGCGTATCTCAAGCAGCGCCAAATGCCGTTCGTGGTGATCGGAACGTCGTCGGATGCCGATTTGATTCAGATTGACCATGATCACAGGGAGGCGTGCAGGGAGCTGACCTCTGTGCTGTTGATGAAAGGACTTCATAAGGTTGCGCTGATCGGCGGCAGCAGGGAGATCGTCATTACGAATACGCGGCTTCAGGGCTATCTGGATGCGTTTGAAGAGCAGGAGCTGCCCGTGGATTCCTCTTTGATCTGTCTGGATGCAGACAACGGGCCGATGCTGGAGCGGATGGTCGCAGAGTTCGTGAAAAAAGGCGCGGAATGTATTCTTTGTATGGACGATTCCATCTGCTGCCAAGTGTTGAACACCCTGAAAAAAAATCGCGTCAGCGTGCCGGAGGATATGCGGGTGGCATCTTTTTATAACAGTCCGTTGTTAGAGAACAATCTTCCCGCCATCACCTCGCTTCATTTTGATGCGGCGGCGCTCGGCACGGTAACGTGCAGGACGCTGCTCGACCATCTTGAGGGAAAAGAGGTTTCTAAGAAAACGCTGCTTAAGTATGAGGTGGTGCTGAAGGAATCGACGAAGTAAAGAGGAGCGGGCGATTTTCCGAAAATCAGCCATTGTAAAATTGGAAAGGGATTCAATATGACGGTTGAAGAAATCAAACCTTCAATTCGGAAAAAGGGGATCGGCATTTATGGGGGAACAACAAATTATGATATTTATATTTGTGCCGGGGACACCTTCTATGGGACGGGGGATTATGAAGATGATCCTCAAATAGCCAATGATAAAAAGGGTTTATGTTTTACTGTTTATTTTAGCGACATACTGAACCCGGATAGGATCAATGCGTCTGCCGGACAGTATGAAAGCTACGATAAAGCTATGGAAGCAGCAGAGAATACAGATGGATTCATTAGGTGGATAGAGTGATTGCGATTGCTGCAGTATGAAGAGATTTAAAAAGAAGAAAAATTTTATAAAAGAAGTTGTTTTTAGAGAAAAATCGTGTATACTAAATGTAGTAGGTGATGCACAGCCTTATAAATGAGCGAGTTATAAGTGGGTGATGCACAGCCCTTAAATGAGCGGGTTAGCAGATGGCAGGGACTACTTGAGTCTCTGCCTTTTCTGTCGGATAATGCGGCATTTAAAGAATGTTTTTGCTCGCGTACGAAGGAGTTTTATGAAAAATAACATAAGAATATATGGAGTGAAGGATTCTTACATAAAATATTTGAGTCAATATCAACAATATGATTCCGGTACCCAAGGGACAGTTAATTGAGCTAAATATTAATATAGAAACTTTCTCTGTTTAAGCATAGAAGAATGAAAACAACGAAAATGGAGGAAAAATGAGATGAAGAAAGATTTAGGAGTGGTTCAGGCTGTTTATCCTATGCCGGTTCTGATGGTGGCCGCATATGGGGAGGAAGACAAAGTAAATGTGATGAATGCTGCATGGGGGATGATCTGCAATGAAGACAGAATCGCATTATTTATTGATGAAGAGCATAAGACGACCCAAAATCTGCTGAAGAGAAAAGCGTTTACGGTAAGCATTGCAGACCGGGCGCATATGGATGTGGCTGATTTCTTCGGGATAGCCACAGGAAACAAGATGCCTGACAAATTTGAAAGAACCGGCTATACGGCGGCAAAAAGTGTTCATGTAGATGCACCGATCATCGAGGAATTCCCGGTGGTGATGGAGTGCACACTTGCAGAGGTTGTGGAAACAGAGAGCTTCTATTGTATCGTAGGAAAAATTGTAAATACTGCGGCCGAAGAAAGCGTACTTGCGGAGAATGGAAAAGTGGATCCCGTAAAATTGGATGCACTGATCTTTGATCAATTCCAGCATGGATACTATGTGTCCGGTGAGCAGGTCGGAAAAGCATGGAATGCCGGCGCCGGATGGATGAAGTGATCGGCGCCGCATCCCGATCTGCGCAATTTGGGAAAAATGTACAAAGAAGTCGTCGCAAAATCAGTGAAAAAGCCGGACGGATAATAATTGACAAGGAAACGGCGCTTTGGTAGACTATGGAAAAGAGGACAACCGGTTGCGCAACCAAGCGGATCAAGGTGCGCAATAGCGGCGGAATACAACATAACGGCTCAGCCGTCGGGCCTGCTGTTATGGAGATAATACAGAAAGTCATATCATAAGGAGGCAGACATGGAGAAATTTATCGTCAACATCATTCATCGTCCCGAGATGGTGCCGGAGTATGCCGAAAAAGTAACCGGACACGGGAAAGAGGAAGACATCGGGAGAAAGGCGCTTTTGACGGAGTCTCTCGACATTTTCAAGACACAGCAGGCAATTGCGCATAAGAACGGATTGAAGACAACGATCCAGATGACGTACGCTTCTCTTTTTAATGATGAGGCAGTGGAACTGGCAAAGGCGGATCATGAGCAGTACGGCGACGAGATCGCGCTGACGCTCTTAGGACTTCCGTGCAAGGAGTTCCGTGAGAAATACAAGACAAAGGATTTTTGTATCTGGATGTTCTCGATGGAGGACAAGAAATCCATCGTAGACGATGTGTTCGGCAAATTCCATGAGCGCTTCGGTTTTTATCCTGAGTCAACAGGCTCCTATTACATGGACGCGGAGCTGACGAATTATATCAAAGAAAAATATCCAATGGTGAAATGTGCGGTTGCGACATGCTGGGAGGAAGGACCGAAAGCATATCACACCTGCAACAACTCGTGGTACACCTTCATGGACGGCGGTCCGTGGGCGCCGTGGATTCCGAGTAAGCAGAATACGCATGCGCCTGCTGCGAATGAGGCGGAGGATTCCGGCATCGTGGCGATCCCGCATTTATCCCGCGATCTGCTCGCTTGCTATGACGGCAACGGCTCCAATTTCGGTACGCATCCGCAGAACGTACTGCGCGGTATGATCTATGATACGGAAACATGGGAGTTCCCGTATTTATATAATCTGATCGACCAGTATCGTCATTTAGCAAAGTTCAATAACGGCTATGCGTACAACATGATGTTCGTAGGACCCGGCTGGATGAACAAGATGGGACGCTGGGAGGCGCCCTATGAGCTGCTGCTCAAATCCTACGAGGATGGCTGCGCTTATTACGGCAAGCTGAAAAAAGAAGGAAAATTAAGCGATATGACGATGGCGGAATTCGCGGACTGGTATCGTGAGAACAGACGCTATACCGAGCCGGAGTGTGCGCTTTGGAAAGATATTCTTTACGGTTCGGACAAGCAGCTGTTCTGGTATTGCGATCCGTATATGCGTGCATGCGTCAATATGGATCAGGGCGGCGCGATCGTTGACCTCAGACCTTATGCGGCGAAGCTCAATTGGCCGGTCGGCATCGGGACAAAGCATGTGACCGACGCGTCCTACCCGTTCCTGATGCAGGAAAAATACCGCGCCGGATACTTTACGCACTATGCCGGCGAAGGAACGGTCAGAAGCGCAAAGTTAACTTACAACGGCGAGGAAGTGGACTTATGTCTCTGCCGCACGAAGGCGCATTTTTCAGAGGAAGGACAGACCCGAATCCTGACGCTCGATCCGGTGGAAATTGAGTTTGCCGACCTGACCATGAAGCTTCAGACAAGGCTGTTATTTGAAGAGGGCAGCTCGCGCATCGGTATCGAGCGCAAGGTGCTTTCCATGAGCGATCCGAATGCAAAAGTGGATTTAAACGAGTATATGGTGGCATGCTACGGAACAACGGAGTATTCCGAGGACATGACCGGCATTACCCTCAGCATCGAAAAGGGCGCTGAAAAGGAAACGATTGATTACGCATACAAGTGCAGGGAGGCTTCCCTTGCGGGCGCAGAGCGCGTAACGGCGGTAGTGCCGCAGATCGAGACGCGTGTATCGCTCAGCACCGATTGCGACAAGGCATCCGGCTATGTGAAGGAGGGCTATGCATTCTCCCCGATGTTCACGTTAGGCTATCAAACGGAAATTTCTGATAAGGAGGTATTTACGACATGGCTCAATCTGGAAAAGGCAAATTAAATTACCGGTGTCCGTCCTGCTTTATGCGAGACCTTGATATTGATATGTTTTACGACCGCGATAAAAAAGAATACTACTGTATCCGCTGCCAGTATCACGGCACGGAAGAGGACGTATTAAAAAAGAACGAGCTGGCCAGATTCCGTTATGGCAGAATCGCCGACAGAATCACAGAATTTGAGGACTAGAGGGCTTATGGCAGAATTTATCAAAGGAATGGATGTCTCCACCATCGAGGAAGTTGAGCGGTGTGGGGGAAGATTTTATGACAACGGGCAGGAGGGCGAGCTGTTCTCCATCCTGAAACGCTACGGGACAAACGCTGTGCGTCTGCGTCTGTGGAACGATCCCTATTCGGAGACAAAGAAACCTTACGGCGCGGGGACAAATGACCTTGCCGTGACCGTAAGAATTGCGAAGCGTGCGCTTGCACAGGGTATGCAGTTTCTTCTTGACCTGCATTACAGTGATTTTTGGACAGACCCGGGGAAGCAGATCAAGCCGAAGGCGTGGGCGGGTTATGACGACGACCAGCTGGAGCAGGCAGTGTATGACTATACGTGCAGGGTGCTGCTTACACTGAAAAAAGAAAACGCATTTCCGACGATGATCCAGATCGGAAACGAGGTGACGAACGGACTGTTGTGGCCGAACGCGAAAATGCCCGCTTACGACAATATCGCGCGGTTTATCAGCGCGGGGATCCGTGCCGCGCGCGCGGTAGACGCAAACCTTCCGGTCATGATCCATTTGGATAACGGCGGCAATAACGCGCTGTATCGGGATTGGTTCGACCATTATATGGAGCGTGGTGAGGATTTCGATATCATCGGATTATCCTATTATCCGTTCTGGCACGGCCCTCTTTCGGGTCTTGCCGATAATATGAAAGACATTTCCGAACGTTATCAAAAGGATGTGATCGTTGCCGAGGTGTCCATGGGATATACGATGGAAGACTATCAGGCGTACGAAAAACTTGCGGATGAGGAGCGCAAGGGCATGGCGACGAAAGCGGAGCTTGCCGAGAAAGTACCGTATCCGATGACACCCGAGGGACAGCGGAAGTTTATGAAGGAAGTCATGCAGGTCATCCGGGACGTTCCGAACGGCAGGGGAAAAGGATTTTTCTATTGGGAGCCCGCATGGATTCCCGTACCCGGTTCCGGCTGGGCAACACCGGAATCGCTTGCCTATATCGGCGATAAGGGACCCTGCGGTAATGAGTGGGCAAATCAGGCGTTGTTTGATTATGACGGAAATGCGCTGCCCGCGCTCGCGGAAATTCGTGATTTTTAAGGAAACGCTGATAAAGCAATCAGACTGTTTATTCAAAATACCGGTGCAGAAAATATTCTGCATCGGTATTTTTCTGTTTGCGGAAAGTTTTTACTGCATATAGTTGCTGCTGTTGTTGTTGAACGGGCCGACGGAACCGATTCTCACCATGCGGCCGATCTTCTGCTTATCCTTGATCTTGGCGTTGATCGTCGGAATCGCGCCCACCAACAAAAACAGGTAGATCAGGACAAGGTTAAATATGTAAGTGCTTTTCTTGATCACTCCGTTGGAAATGGCCCAGGGAACCATTCGAAAACAGTCAAAAATCGTAAGACCTAACTTAGAACCGCCGCCTTTGGTGTAGAGGGAGATTGCCCAGTCAAGCTGATTTCCGGCAAACGTCATGCCCAGCATGATCACAATGCTGATGACAATGCCTTTTTTGGTCAGTTTACCGCCCAGCTTCTCATAGCCGGCCAGCACGCCTATGGCCATGGCAACCCCGGAGAACGCCGCTACATAGCCCAGCTGCGAGAGCAGCACAATACAGAAGACGCCGATCAGGGAGCCGAGCAGTGCGCCTACAATGCCGCCGATGACATTCTCCTGTTTCTGCGGCTTCGGTGCAGCGATCCTTGTGCGCATGGATGTCTCACAATCCGGGCATAGGTGATAATATCTCCCTTCCAGCTCGTGGGGCGCAACAAATTTTTGCATTCCGCAAATACTACAGCAGGGGGCAAATCCCTTTCCGTACAGGAAGGAGGTCAATGCGTTTAGCGCTTCCCCTGTGTTTGCGGTCAGCTTCTCGAAAGAGACCTTGGCGCCTGTCGCAGCATTTACCGTTATCACAATGTCATTGCCGTTCTGCAGGCATGTGAGGATGGGTTTTACAGATTTGGTCAGCTCTTTGGTCTGTTCCTTGGTAAGATTCGCACCGAACATATTTCTTGCCCCGGTATGTATGGTCAGCAGATAGGGCTGTCCGGGATTTGCTGCGTAAATGAGGATATCATAGCCGTTCCTTTGACCGTACAGCACCTGATTCAAGGGATCGTAACGTAATCCCAATGCCGGTGCCAGCGCCAAATAGTTGTCCGTCTGTTTGCTCATTCCTGCCTCCTCCGCGGTTCGTTCGCCGCGCTTGTGTAAAAATATAACAAAGTTTATCACATTAAATAGGAAAGTACAAGCGCGTCAAACAGGATTCCGGTTGTTTTGACAAAATCCGAGTTGGTTCTTTTTTTATAAAAAAGTAAGAAATTCGGGAACAAAAAACAGCCGCCCGCATTGTCAAACGTTCGGTTTTACGCTAAAATACTTTTTGTGTCGTCCCCACGAACGGCAGGGGACATTCTAAGTGTTAAGGCGGGTAACTATGCAGACAAAAAGCGAGATGGATCTGCGGCTGGCGGAGAGCTTTAAGGAGCTTACCCTCCGCATGCCGATTGAAAAAATCACGATCAAGGATATCACGGACGGAGCCGGCGTGATCAGACCGACTTTTTATAACCATTTTCAGGATAAATACGAACTCTTGGAGTACATCATCCGCACAGAAATCTTAGAGCCGATGATGCCGTTGATCAAAAGCGGAATGATCAATGCGGCGATCACGATCATTTTTACCAATCTCTCAAAGGAACGCGAATTTTACCACAAAGCGAGCAGGTTGGAGGGGCAGAATTCCTTTCAGTCGATCACGAAGGAATGCATTAAGAGTCTGCTTTATGAGTATATGATGGAGGAGACGCGCGGGAGGGCGGAAACGGGCAATCCGCTCATGAAGAAATTCCTAACGATGGAGAACCTGGCAGACTATTATGCCCATTCCCTCACCTTCATTGTCATGCGCTGGCTGAACGAGGATTCGGATGTTTCGCCCTCGGATATGGCGGATATCTATGAGTTTCTGTTGACGCATTCCATGAAGGATATGATCGAGGCGATGCAGTAATGAGCAGGAATGCGGTACGAAGAATCCTGTAGAGAATTGTGCAAGTAATCTGCATCATCTTGCACAAATACAAAATGGCGATTTTGTATAAAATGGACTAACAGAAAATGAGAATTGTCTTTTTCTTGAAGACAGTTCTCTTTTTTTGCATATTTTTTTTCGTGAAAAGATTGCGTATACTGCTCCACACAGAAACAAAAACGCCTGCGGAGGCAAGGAGCCGCAGGGAAGAACGATCAGGTTTTCCAAAATGAAAGGAGCGGATGAGACGATGTATAAGCTTGGAAAGGGAATCGTAAAATGCAGATATGTCATTTTTGTCTTGAGTCTGCTGCTGCTGATTCCGGCGGGAATCGGGTATGTCAACACGAGAGTCAATTATGACATTCTCTCGTATCTTCCCGAAGACATTGAGACGATGGAGGGACAGGACATTCTTGTCGATGAGTTCGGAACGGGTGCGTTCTCCATCTGTGTGTTGGACGGCATGACGCCGAGAGAGATCAGTATACTGGAGGAGAAGATGGAGGCTGTGGATCATGTCAAAAACGTCATTTGGTATGATGATATCGCAGACATTTCCATCCCAATCAGCATTCTGCCGGATTCGATCAGGGAAGCGTTCTATAACGGGGATGCGGACTGTACGATGATGGCAATCCTGTTTGACACAACGATGTCTGCAGATGAGACGATGGACGCGATCGAGGAGATCCGAAGTATTGCGGATGAGCGCTGCTTTATCAGCGGAATGAGCGCGGTTGTCACGGATATCAAGAATCTGTCCGACAAGGAAGTTCCGGTTTATGTGGTGATCGCAGTGATCTTAGCGCTGGTCGTATTGTCGCTGACGATGGACTCCTTCCTGATACCATTGTTCTTCCTGTTGAGTATCGGAATCGCGATCGTCTACAATTTAGGAACGAATATCTTCTGGGGAGAGATCTCCTATGTAACGAAAGCGCTGAGCGCGGTACTGCAATTAGGTGTGACGATGGATTATTCCATTTTCCTGTGGCACAGCTATAAGGCGGAAAAAGCAAACAATCCGACAGATAAATATGACGCGATGGCACATGCGATCGGAAACTCCATTACCTCCGTCATGGGAAGTTCTTTGACAACGGTTGCCGGATTCATTTCGCTGTGCTTCATGAGCTTCACGCTCGGTCTGGATCTGGGTATCGTTATGGCGAAGGGCGTTGTGATCGGCGTGATCTGCTGTGTGACCGTCCTGCCGTCCATGATCTTACTGTTTGATAAGGCGCTGGAGCGCACGAGCCACAAGCAGCTTTTACCGAAATTCACGATCGTAACGAAGTTCGTGACGAAGCATTACATCATATTGGCAGTCCTGTTTGCACTGATCTGGGTTCCGGCTACGATCGGATACACCCGCACCGAGGTATACTATGATCTGGCAGGTACGCTGCCAAAGGGTCTGCCCAGCATCATGGCGAATGATAAATTGGATGAAACATTTGAAATGGGAAGCACACATATCATTTTAGTTGATTCTCATATGAAGACCAGCGATATGGACCGGATGCTGTCAGAGATCAAAGAAGTGGACGGCGTCAAGAATGTACTCGGTTTAAGCGCACTGCTCGGACCGACCATTCCGAAGGAAATCCTTCCGGAGTCATTGACGGGTGAGGTCGCAAATGACCGGTACGAGATGATGATGATCGGATCGGAATACGCGGTGGCAACGGATGAAGTAAATGATCAATGTGATGCACTTGTGGATATTGTGAAGCGTTATGACGCAGCCGGCATGGTGATCGGAGAGGCGTCCTGCACCAAGGATCTGATTTCCATTACTAACCATGATTTCCAGACGGTATCGATCGTATCCATCGGGGTGATCTTTTTACTCATCCTGCTTGTGTTCAAGTCGATCTCGCTGCCGGTCATCTTGGTGGCGGTCATCGAGTTCGCGATCTTCATCAATATGGGTATTCCGTATTATACAAAGACGACGTTGCCGTTTATCGCTTCCATTGTCATCGGAACGATCCAGCTCGGCGCGACAGTCGATTATGCGATCTTGATGACAAATAAATATAAGGATGCGCGCTATGAGGGCAAGGATAAAAAAGAAGCGGTATTTTCAGCGCACAGCCAGTCGATTCAATCGGTGATCGTCAGTGCGCTGAGCTTTTTCGCAGCAACCTTTGGCGTCGGTCTTTACAGTAATATAGATATGATCAGCGCTCTGTGTATGCTGATGGCGAGAGGCGCGCTGATCAGTATGGCAGTCGTATTGCTCGTGCTGCCGAGCATGTTCCTGATCTTTGACGGACTGATCTGTCATACCAGTATGGGCTTCCGCAAGAAAAGGGAGAAAAAAGACAGAGTCGTTGGCGAGCTGCAGAATTCATAGAGAAAGGATGATGTGAGATGAAACGGATGAAACGTGGAAATTGGATAAAAGGTGTTGCTGTTACGGCGGCAGTTGTGACCGTGACCGGATGTGTCGGCACGGTATTGATCAATGATCTTCATGTGGATAAAGTAAGTGCGGCGGAAAAAGAAGAAGCGACTGAGGAAGTGCTGACGGAGGCATTCGGCCAGCAGATCATTTCCCACAGCGCAGAGTCAGGCAAGGATGAGACCGTTTATGTGATCGCCGGAGCAGACGGAACAACAAGAAATATCATTGTGAGCAATCAATTGAAGAACGGCGAGGGCGCGCAGGTTCTTGAGGATGAGACCACTTTGACAGACATTGAGAACGTGAAGGGAACACAGACCTATACGGCCGGAAGCGGCAATGCGATCACATGGCAGGCGGAGGGTTCGGATATTTTCTATCAGGGAACAACGGATGCGGAACTGCCGATCGGTTTGACAATGACTTATTATCTGGACGGCGTGGAGATCAAACCGGAGGAGCTTGCAGGAAAAAGCGGGCACGTTGTAATTCGTTTTGACTATGAGAACCGCGCGAAGCAGACGACGGTGATCGGCGGGGAAGAGACGGAGGTTTATGTACCGTTTGCGGTGATCAGCGGTGCAATCCTGCCGCTGGAGCATTTCTCAAGTATCACGGTATCCAGCGGAAAGATTCTTACCGAGGGGAATAACGCAATCATCATTGGGGTTGCGTTTCCGGGACTTGCCGAGAACCTCAATCTCAGTGAGGAGACAAGGGAAACACTTGCCGAAAACGGCGCGGGTACGGGAGCGGTCAATGTGGATGCGCCCGACTATTTGGAGATTGAAGCAGATGTTGTGAACTTTGAGCTTGAAATGACCCTGAGCATGATTCTTCCGAATCTGTTTTCTGATATCGACCTTGGCGCAGACATTGATTTAAGCGGTGTGTCCGGGCAGCTTGATACCTTGGAGGATGCAATGACGCTGTTGTCCGACAGTTCAAGGCAGCTTGTGGACGGCAGTGAACAGCTTGCGGCAGGTGCGCAGGATTTGGCAGAGGGGGCGGCGAGCGCCCAAGAGGGAGCTTATGCGCTGGCAGCGGGAATGCAGCAGCTCTCTGACGGCGGAAAGGCGGTTGCGGGAGGCGTCGGGCAGCTTGCAGAAACGCTGAATGACATGATGGTACAGCTCAAGCCGGCACATGACGGCTATGCACAGTTTGAGCAGGCGGTCGGACAGATGATGGCAGGCTACGGCATGTCGAAGGAGCAGGCAATCGCAAGCGTGATGCAGGCACAGGGCATGACACAGAATGAGTTGACCTACCTTGCAACTTTAAGTGGCATCTACGACGGACTTGCGGCAAATGCAGGCGATATGATGACGCTCGTGCAGGGAGCGAATGATTTAAGCGGCGGTATTGATACTGCAAATCAGGGCGCATGGACGCTTTACGACGGTCTGACGGCCTTGGGCGACGGAGCGAATCTGTTAGAGGACGGCAGCAGGACGCTCTGTAACGGAATGAGGCAGTTTGACGAGGAGGGCATTCAGGAACTGGCAGCAGTATTTTCCAGCATGGATAACGGCAATCTCGTGGAATTTTCGGAAAGACTTAACGCCGTCATGGATGCGGGGGAATCCTATCGGACGTTCAGCGGAGCGCCTGAAGGCGTGGATTCAAGCGTGAAATTCATCATCCGCACGGAGGCGATCCGAAAAGATTGATTCTAAAAAAGAACTATGACATAATGGTGTCATAGTTCTTTTGCTATCCTGCAACAGTAGGAATGGCAATACACACGTCTGGGAGGATATAAGCAAATGAAAATCGAGCGCCTGTATGCGGTCACGGTGTACCTTTTAAATCACGGAAGAACGTCCGCAAACGAATTGGCTAAGCATTTTGAAGTGTCGCAGCGGACGATCCAGCGGGACATCGATTCTCTTTGCATGGCAGGAATTCCCGTCATTGCGACGACCGGAGCCTCCGGTGGTTATGAGATTTCTGAAACGTACCGGCTCGATCACGGTTTTGCTACCCCGGACGACTACTCCTATATTCTGACGGCTCTTCAGGGTCTGGTTTCAGCGACCGGTGACAGAAAAGCGAAACAGCTGACGGAAAAAATCATTCATGCGTCGAAAGGGGGCGCTACCGGGAACGGGATGGTTTTGGATTTTTCTGTATTGCAGGAGGGGGAGCAGGAAGCGCTGCGTCTGCTGCAGGCTGCCGTGGCGGAAAAGCGTACGGTGGAGTTTACCTATACGAATAATAACAGGGAGACGCGCACGCACAGCGTAGAGCCGATTGCGGTCCTGTACCGATGGTATGCATGGTATCTTCTCGCCTATTCTAAGGTCAAACAGGATTACCGGACATATAAGCTTGTGCGGATGAGCGGGCTTCACATGACAGATATGCCCTTTACAAAAGAACACGCATCGGCAGACGCGATTTTATCCATGATCGACAAGACAGATTCCCGCCGGTACACGGAAATCCTCATCCAATGCAGGGAATCGGTGAGAACGCGGGTCATTGAGTATCTGAAAGGGAAGGTCGAGGAGGAATTTCCGAACGGCGATGTGCTGATCAGGGCAACGGTGGTGGAAAACGAACAGTTCTGGCTCGGAACGCTGCTGTCCCTTGGCGATCAGGCGGAGGTCCTATCACCGGAACATATTCGCAGACAATTGCTGACGTCGGCGGAAGAAATTGTTTCTTTATACCAAAAACGATGACATGCCGTTGTCGTAGTTGCTGTGCTACAATGAGTACATGGAAAAAAGCAAGCTAAAAAAACGGAGGTGTACTTTATGAGAGATCCCTATGAAACATGTCCTGTCTATGAAAGCGAAAAGGTTTTGCTAAGGCTGATCGAGGCGGCGGATGCGGACGATCTGCTATCGGTGTATTCCGATGAGCAGGCGGTGCCGTTCTTTAACAGCGACAATTGCAACGGTGATGACTTCCATTACACATCGCCCGAGCGGATGAAAAGCGCCGTGGAATTCTGGCAGCAGGCATATCGTGAAAAATGGTTCGTGCGCTGGGCGATCATTGACAAGCAGATCGGACGCGCCGTCGGAACGATCGAATTGTTTAACCGCGAAGCGCAGGACTATTTTAATGACTGCGGTCTGCTTCGTTTAGATTTGAAAAGCGATCACGAGCGTGAGGAGTGGATTACGGAGATTTTATCCCTGATCGTGCCCGACGCATTTAAGGGCTTCGGCTGCCGCATGGCGGCGACCAAGGTTCCGCCCTTTGCGTCAGAGCGCAGATGCGCGGTGGAGAAGGCGGGCTTTGTCCGGTCTGAGGAAGTTCTGGTCGGCGGGGACGACGGAAAGACGTATACGGATTATTATGAGAGGAGGCTGTGAAAAAAGAGCATTTAACGACTGAAAGTGCAGACCTCAACCGAATAGCACTCATTTCCGGGCATGTTTCCCTTTTCAATGCCGGTTGCCCGAAAACCAAGGCTTTTATATAGAGCGATCGCCGGATTGTTTCCTTTCAATACTTCAATGTATCGGATTCCCGGGAATTGAGTCATTGCATGTGCGGCAAGGCTGCGACCGATTCCTTTGCGCATGCTTGGTGGATCTACATAGAGCCACGCCAGTTCATCTTCTGTGCAGGCGGTAAAACCAACGACCTGTTCCTCACGCTCGGCAACGAATAAGCCCGGATAATCAAATAAGCCCTCGCGCTCAGCCGCGACGCGCAGGGGGAGAAAGGCATCGCTCAGTCCGGCGAGACATAACTCGATTTTTCTGGCGCGGTCGTGGATGCGCTCGATGGAATCCCAGTCGGCTTTTTGGTAATCTCTGATTATCATCATATGCATCGTTCCCTCTCGTGTAAAATCAGATAGGTTTTATTATAATCTATTTGCGCCAGGAACACAATTTTGAAATGAGATATTGCTATTTACGGACAAATATTTTGAGAAAAATTTATTTTTCTACTTTTCAGAATAGAAATGAAGTAGTATAATAGAGTCGTCGCAGATGGGGTATTAGCGCAGCTGGGAGCGCGCAACATCCGCAATGTTGAGGCCACGGGTTCGAATCCCGTATACTCCATGAACGAAAAATGCCGCAAAACCGGAGGATTTCTTGTGAAATCAGTGGTTTTGCGGTATTTTTATGTATCTTCTTATAACCTATAATTATACAGTAAAAGGGCTGTTTTATATTTTTTTGTCATGGAATTTGTCATGACAGGACCATACTCAAGTGCGCCCGCGACGGCGGAAGCAGGCTTTTGTAGTCGGTGACACGCCGGGATTGCAGGAAGTGGGTCTAAGTGATAAAATAGATTTCATGGATATTACAAATGAATGGACAAAATGTGCAGGAATAAAAGGAAGCGTTATCGAAAGGCAAGAATATGCGGTCAATGGCACGACATACAAGGTGGATGGGAAATACGTTGAATTTGTGCCGCAGATAATGGTTCCGCAAGGTGTACAGACCCCGGATTATTTGATAGATGGTGAGCGGTTTGACTTGAAATCACCAACCGGGAGAAGCAAAGACTTGTTTTACAATGTGG
Organism: Lachnospiraceae bacterium; assembly: GCA_014804425.1. GTDB lineage: Bacteria > Bacillota > Clostridia > Lachnospirales > Lachnospiraceae > DLAJ01. Next base: position 477,249 of record JAAUZV010000014.1, on the reverse strand, counting down.
TGTCGAAAAAAAGGAAACAAGCTTCAAGCTTTATTTTTAGTGTTACAGATTGTCCGCTATCGGATGATGAAATCAGAAAACAGATAGAAGCGCTTTACTTTTCAAGACATACACGGTTTATTGATAAGATTGTGATAATGAAGAACAAAGAAATACAGAAGGTATATGGTAGGAAATAAGAAAGACCATCTTCCCGCCCGGTCAACCGATTCAATGAACCGGGACAAATGGGGGCAGGAGATGGTCTTTACTTAATTAGTTTATACCATATCTATAAAAATAATGCAAGTCGGAAAGATTAAAGACCGTGCAGTTCCAAATTGTGACTGCACGGTCATGCTTTTTTACGATAGGAAATCCTACGGTCTAAAACAGCTTCTTGATGCCGTCGAGCGCATCGGAAACCTTATCGACGTTGATCTTGGACTTTACGCCGTCCACGATCTTCTTCACCGTATCATCGGGGAGATCGACGCCCATCACGTTTTCCACCGTCTTGACGGGATCTTTTTGAAACTGCGCCATCAGCGTCTTGTCCTTTGTGATCTTTTCTACTGTGCTTGTAATTTGCTCTTTGATATCCATCTGAATCCTGCTCCTTTTGAAATAATTTGATGTTGCTTGTAACAATTATACATCGGATTGGGTGCAATGACAAATAAATTCCCTGATTTTAACAAAAATAGCTTCAAATTCGGGATGTTTTATAGTACAATGTAAAAATAAACAGGGACGCCGCGATGCGGGGCGTCAGAATAAAACCGCAAAGGGGGAAGGTGCCAATATGTTTAGTCAGTTATTTGGCGCGTTTTTGCTCGAACAAAACGTGATTACAAAGGATATGATGGATAGCGTATTAGCGGAGCAGACGGATGCGCGGGCAAAGCTGGGAACGATCGCCGTGGCAGCCGGTTATCTGACGAACGAGCAGGTAGAGGAAATCCATCATCTGCAGGCGCAGCAGGATAAGCGCTTTGGCGATATTGCATTGGAGAAGGGTTATCTGACGGGGAAGCAGCTCATGGAGCTCTTAGACCAGCAGGGCAATGCGTTCATGAAGTTCCTTCAGATACTTGTTGAGAAGAATTGTGTTCCGGTTTCGGAGATCGACGCCTATCTCTCGCGTTTTCAGGAAACCAAGGGCTTTTCAGATCAGGACATGAAAGCGCTCAAGAAAGATGATATTGATGCGATCGTTCCGGTATTCGCGTTTGCGGCGAAGCCGTTTGTGACAGATGTGACGGCGCTCGTTTTGAGGAATATCGCGCGTTTTATCACGATGGATTTTTATATAGACAGGATTCGCCGTGTGGAGGATTATGAGTATCATGCGCTCGTGGGACAGAAGATTAACGGGGACTATCAGGTTTGGCTCGCCTTTGTGGGAAAAGAGGATGACGAGGGGCTTTACACGCTGGCAACGGGCTATGCAGGTGAGCAGGCGAGGCGCAAAAAGGACATTGCGTATGACGTGATCGGTGAGTTTGCAAACATATGCAGCGGATTGTTTGCTTCCGGTTTGAGCGAAAAAGGAATCTTTATCGATATGGAGTCGCCGTTTGCCCATGAATCGCAGCAGATGAAGGGTAAGGGCTATATCGTGCCGATTTATCTGAAAGGCAAGTTACTGGAATTGTTTATTTCGGTCAATGAGGACATTGTTCCGGGAACCGTGCCGTATAAGAAACAGGTTGCAAAGCAGGCGGGAAGCGCGGTGACGGAGAACAGTAAGGGCACGATCATTATCGTGGATGATTCTATGCTGATCCGCCATGCACTGCGCGTGCTGGTGGAGAAGGCGGGCTATACGGTCGTTTGCGAGGCGGAAAACGGGGAGGAAGCGATCGAAGTCTATCAGAAATACCATCCCGATATGATCTCGCTGGATATTACGATGCCCGTAATGGACGGTGTTGAGGCGCTGCGCAGAATAAAAGAACTTGATCCGGCGGCCAATGTTGTGATGATCACGGCAGCGGGACAGCAGCAGAAGGTAATAGAGGCGATCAAGCTCGGTGCGTCGAAATTTATCGTAAAGCCGTTCAGCAGGGACGAAGTGCTTGATACCATTGCGGAGGTCATCCGATAGGACTGCGGGAGAAATGCCGCGGAAGGGAAAAACATTTTATGTGGCTTTTGGGCGGAAATGTATATATTGCGGAGCAGGGGTTTTGCAAGCGGAACCTTCTGCTCCGAAATAGCATTATAGAGCGGATTGTTCCGCAGAAAGAGACGGTGGAGGAAGCGCGCCTGCATGACGCGGAAACGGTGGATGTGCAGGGCGCTACTATTTTGCCGGGACTTGTGGATCTTCATTTTCACGGCTGCGCGGGACATGATTTTTGTGAAGGGACCAAGGAGGCGTTTGAAGCCATTGAGCGGTACGAGCTCTGCCACGGAATCACGGTCATATCGCCCGCGACAATGACATTGCCGGAAGAACGGCTGCGTAAGATCTGCGCAGAGGCGGCGGCATATGCGAAGGAAAGCGAGTGCTTAAAAGGGATTTATCTGGAAGGTCCCTTTTTATCGGAAGCCAAAAAAGGCGCGCAGAACAGTGCATATCTGCGGCTTCCGGACATAGAGCTGCTGCGCGGACTGAACGCGAAGGCGGAAGGGCTGATCAGGATCGTAGCAATCGCGCCTGAGCAGAAGGGGGCGATCGCGTGTATGGAAGCGTGCGCGGAGCAATTTCGCTTTTCAGTGGCGCATACGACGGCGGACTATGCTGCATGTGCCCGGGCGATGCAAACGGGGGCAAAGCAGGTGACGCATCTGTTTAACGCGATGCCGCCGTTTTCGCACAGGGAGCCGGGAGTGATCGGCGCGGCGTTTGATCACGGCGCGGATGTGGAATTGATCAGCGACGGCGTGCATGTGGATGCGTGCGCGGTGCGTATGACGTTCCGGCTGTTCGGGGAGGAGCATGTCATCCTGATCAGCGACAGCATGATGGCGGCGGGAATGCCGGACGGTATGTATGAGCTTGGCGGTCAGGCGGTCACGGTGCGCGGAAAACGGGCAGTGCTTTCGGACGGTACGATCGCGGGGAGCGTGACCAATCTGTATGACTGCATGGTGACGGCGATCCGTATGGGGGTTCCGGCTGAGGCGGCGGTGCGCGCCGCGACAAGCAATCCGGCGGCGGCACTCGGCATCGACGCCGATTACGGAAGCATTGCGGTCGGAAAAAAAGCGGATCTGCTCGTGGTAAACGATGATTGGGAGCTGCAAAGGGTTTATAAACACGGCAGAGAGGTGCGGTTGTAAGGCATGCCGCAGGGTACCGGAATGGGATAGGCAGGCGGTACAAAAAGGAGGGGGAACGGATGGCAACCTATCTGGTTGACTTGGAAAATACGGGACTGGCAGGGTTATTGGGCTTGGAGGAGCTGTCCGCAAAGGATAAGGTCATTGTTTTTTATGGGACGCGGACCGGCTCGATCGCGTTTGACAAGCATGTGGAGCTGACAAAGGCAAAGGCGGATGTCACCTACACGAAGACGGAGCGTGTGGCAAAAAATTATCTGGATTTTCAGCTTGTCACCTATCTCGGATACCTGATCGGAAGCGGGCAGGAGCGCGTATACTATATTATCAGTAAGGATAAGGGATACGACAGCTGTATCGAATTTTGGAGAAAGACAAATAAGCAGATTGCGATCACGCGCTGCGAATCGCTGCAAAAGCAAAAAGCGGTGACGCAGACAGCGGCGCAGTCAGACGCGGGCAAGGGCGTGCAGGCGGCGGGAGGCGAGCATGCGGATATGCAGAAGAATCCGGCTCCCGAACCGATGCAGGCTGATCGGCCCGTAAGCGGCAGCAGGCAGTCGAAGCAAAAGGCTTCCGGTAAGACGTCATCAACGTCGAAGGCATCCAGCAAGGAGGCGTCCGATCCGTCCGATCAGAAGGCATCCGGAAAAAAGGCGTCCGATCAGAAAAAAGCCGAGAAACCGTCCCTGCCCGAGAGCATGAGAAAGAAAATCCGCAAGGCGGTTAAGGAAGAAGGGCTGGAGGCCGGAAGCTATAAGTTTATCTATGATTATGTTGTGAAGTCTTCGGATAAGCAAAAATTAAATATCGCATTAGTCAAGCATTTTCAACAGGAGAAAGGAAACCGGCTGTACAAGGAGATTCTGGATGTATTTGCCGAATATCATAAGCAGAATCCGGATGCGTAAGCAGATCGCAGGCTGCGGTCAGGGATAGCTGCGCTCGCCGAAAATGCCCGTGCCGACGCGCACCATCGTTGCGCCCTCCTCGATCGCGACTTCATAGTCACCCGTCATACCCATGGAGAGTGTGTCAAAGCAGACCGGATTTCCGTCGGCAGCCTTTGGCGGGGCTTCCTGTATGCTTGTAAAAAGAGCATGCAGACGGCGGAAGTGCACACGGTTGCTTTCAGGCGTGTCCGTGTAGGGAGCGGAAGTCATGAATCCGCGCACGCGCACATGAGGACAATCCGCGGCGATGCGCGCGACGGCGTCCGGCGCCTCGGCGGCGGTAAAGCCCCACTTGGAGTCTTCTTCCGCGATGTTGACTTCGAGAAGAATATCCACGGTCAGTTCTTTTTTGGCGGCCTCCGATTCGATCTGCGCGGCAAGACGCAGGGAATCGACGGAATGAATGAGCGCGGTTTTGTCTATGATATATTTGACCTTGTTGCGCTGCAAATGCCCGATCATATGCCATGTGACGTTGGCGTTACATTGTGCATATTTTTCCGTCAGCTCCTGCACATAGTTTTCGCCGAAGATCCGTTCTCCCGCTGCAACGCATTCCTCGATCATGGAGAGCGGTTTTGTCTTGCTGACCGCAACGAGCGTTACCTCGGACGGCTCACGTCCGCACCGCGCACAGGCGGCAGCGATATGTGCATGTACCTGCATTACGTTTTCTCTGATCATAAAAATTCTCCATTCTTGCTTGCTGATTGAAAAATCTTTGATTTTTCAATCTATCACCTCACCTACGTTTGATTATAGCACATCCGAGTGACAGTGTGCGAAAAATGTGTTATACTTATTTCGTGCGGGGCGAAGGGCTGTTTACGCGAGACATTGCGGCTCCGCAGGTTTTGAAAGGGGCAAAAGGTCGAAAATGAAAAAAGAACGGGTGTTATATCTTGATCTGATCCGCATCGTCTGCTTTTTGATGGTGACGTCATTTCATTTTTCGGTTGCGGTAAAAACGTTTGGGATCAACGCGGACGTGGAGTTTTATCAGGGGATCGTGCATATTGTGTGGGGACCGATCGCGGTGTCGTGCTTTTTTATGGTGTCCGGCGCGGCATTGATCTATCGCTACGGGGAAAACTTTTCACTGAAGGAATTTTACAAAAAAAGGTTCTTCGGACTCTATCCGCTGTTTTGGCTTGCGTATCTGTTTGCATTCCTCGATTTCTTTTATCGGGTGAAATCCATGCCGGGCGGACCGAAGCTTCATTTCCTGCTGTCGGTGATTGCGATGGACGGGTATTTTAATGATTGGATCCCGACATTTTATATGATCGGTGAGTGGTTTTTGGGTGTGATCGTGATACTCTATATTCTGTTTCCGCTGTACCGGCTCGTGATGTGCAAGTGTAAATATATCTTACCCGTCGTATTTTTTGCGTTGAGCGTGGTATTGATATATTATAATCCCTTTCCGATGGTGCCGGAGAAAAACCCGATCATGTGCAGCATGTATTTTGTGCTCGGCATGATGATCGAGATGCTGCGAAGGAGTCCGAAGCAGCGGGCGGTAAAAATCGGCAGAAGGATTGCGGCGGCAGTCGGCGTCGTGCTTTTCATCGTTGTAATTGCGGTGGAAAAGACAGGCTATCGGTTTAACGCCTATCATGTGATCTTTGCCATATCGGTATCGGTCTATCTGATCCTGATGGAGGCTGCGGAATGGATAAAGTCGGAGCGGGTAAGGAGTCTGATCAGCACGGTCGGCAGACACTCGTATGCGTATTTTTTGCTGCATCATGTATTCATGTATAAATATCTTCCGAATTTTTCGGGCGTTACAATGAGCGGTTCCAACACGCTGCTCCTGTTTATAAGCTGCGTGGGGTATATTTACGCGCTGGCGGTCGGACTGGATAAGATTTATGCGGCACTCGTGCGCGCGCTTAAAAAATGGCGCGGAAAGGATGAGAGCACGGCATAGGGGGTTCCGGCGGTGCAGCATCCGTACGCGGCATTTTGAGCGGCAGCGATACAGATACAACATTTTGACAGGTTATCGTAACATTCGTGTCTTGCAGAAAGCAAAAATCTTACGTTAAACTAGGAGGGAAATATGGAGAAACCAACATTGGTAATACTTGCAGCCGGAATGGGCAGCAGGTACGGAGGGCTAAAGCAGATCGATCCGATTGATAAGCATGGAAATAAGATCATTGACTTTTCAATCTACGATGCGGTCAGGGCGGGATTCCGAAAGGTCATTTTCATTATTAAAAAAGAGAATGAGGCGGATTTTCGTTCCTGCATCGGCGACACGGTCAGCAAGTATATCGAGGTCGAATATGTATTTCAGGAGCTTAGCAATGTTCCCGCGGGCGTTGTCATTCCTGAGGGACGTATGAAGCCTTGGGGAACCGCACATGCGATTCTATGCTGCAAGGATGCGATCGACGGACCGTTTGCGGTGATCAATTCGGATGATTATTATGGACAGAGCGCATTCCAGACGCTGTACGATTTTCTGACGACGCATGAGGACGGCGAGAAGTACCGCTATGCGATGGTGGGCTATGAGCTTGGCAACACGCTGACGGATAACGGTTCCGTGGCGCGCGGCTGCTGCATCACGGACCAGAACGGATTTCTTGTCAACATCGCGGAGCGCACGAAGATCGTCAAGATGCACGGCGGTGCGGCGTACACGGAGGACGACGGAGAGACCTATGTGCCGATTCCGATGGAAACGCTCGTATCCATGAATATGTGGGGCTTTATGCCGAGCATTTTAGGCGAGCTGGAGCAGGCGCTTCAAAGGTTTTTTGCCGAGGAAGTGCCGGTCAATCCCTTAAAATCCGAGTGCTTTTTGCCGATCGAGGTAGACAGACTGCTTCAGGCGGGGAAAGCGACGGTGGAAGTGCTGCCCTCGAAGGACAAGTGGTTCGGCGTCACCTATAAGGAGGATAAACCCTTTGTTGTGGAATCCATACAGAATCTGAAGGATGAGGGCGTATATCCTGAAAAACTCTGGGAGTAACGCCTCTGATGAAAAATAAGGAGGATGGGGTATGTCGATTTTAGTAACGGGCGGTGCGGGTTATATCGGAAGCCATACGGTAGTGGAGCTGCAGAATGCGGGGTATGAGGTTGTTGTGCTGGATAATCTGAGTAATTCCAGCGAGAAGTCCCTGAAGCGTGTGGAAAAAATTACGGGAAAGGCAGTTCCTTTTTACAAGGCGGATATTTTAGACCGTGAGGCGCTGGAAGAAATTTTTGCAAAAGAAGCAATTGACTGCTGCATACATTTCGCGGGCTTAAAGGCGGTCGGAGAATCCGTACAAAAGCCGTGGGAATATTACAATAACAACATTGCCGGAACACTCACGCTTGTGGACGTGATGAGAAAGCATGGCTGCAAAAACATCATTTTTTCATCTTCGGCAACCGTGTACGGCAATCCGGCGGTGATCCCGATCACGGAACAGTGCCCGAAAGGACAATGTACCAATCCGTACGGCTGGACCAAATCCATGCTGGAGCAGATTTTAAGCGATATGCAGAAGGCGGATCCGGAGTGGAACGTCATCCTGCTTCGTTATTTCAATCCGATCGGCGCGCATAAGAGCGGAACGATCGGCGAGAATCCGAACGGCATTCCGAACAATCTGATGCCCTACATCACGCAGGTCGCGGTCGGCAAGCTGAAACAGCTCGGTGTGTTCGGAAATGATTACGATACGCCGGATGGAACCGGGGTGAGAGATTATATCCACGTTGTGGATCTGGCGAAGGGTCATGTGAAAGCGGTAAAGAAGGTCGAGGAAAAAGCGGGCTTAAAGATTTACAACCTCGGTACGGGCGTCGGCTACAGCGTTCTGGATATTGTAAAGAATTTTGAGGAAGCGAACGGCGTGAAGATTCCCTATGAGATCAAGCCGAGGCGCGCGGGGGACATTGCCACCTGCTATGCTGATGCGTCGCTTGCGAAAGAAGAACTCGGCTGGACCGCGGAGTACGGTATCCGCGAGATGTGCGAGGACTCCTGGAGATGGCAGAGTAATAACCCGAACGGATATGAGGAATAAAAAAGAAATGCCGGAAGCATTTCTTTTGAAAGAATGGCGCTCTGCGCCATTCTTTTTTATGCCACAAAACAATACATAAAGATAAAATGACAGACGCTTCCTGCCATGACAAACAGATGGAATACCTCGTGGGAACCGAAATACGCATGCTTTGCGTTAAATACGGAAAGCTTCAGCGCATAAATAACGCCCCCCGCCGTATAGATCAATCCGCCTGCGAGCAGCCATAAAAAAGCGGCAAGAGGAAGCGTATGGATGAGCTGTCCGAATACAAAGAGGCACACCCAGCCCATGGAAATATACAGGATGGAGGAAAACCATTTCGGACAGGTAATCCAGCATGCCTTGACGATCATGCCGGCGAGTGCGATACCCCATACGACGGCAAGGAGCAGATATCCGAGCTGTCCGCCAAGAACGATCAGGCATACAGGCGTATAGGAGCCGGCGATCAGCACAAAGATCATCATGTGATCCAGCTTGCGGAATATGCGGAGAAGCCTGCCGCCGACATTAACGGAATGATATAGCGTGCTTGCGCCGTACAGAAGCACCATGCTGAGTATGAAGACCGTCATCGCCAAAAGATGACGGGAGTCCGCAGACATACTTGCTTTGATCAGGAGCGGTGTTGCTGCAATGGAAGCGAAGACCATAGCGATCAGATGTGTGATGGCACTTCCGGGTTCACGGATCGTAATTGTCATAAAATATCCCTTCTTTCCTATAAATAAATGTAGAATCTGCGAATCTGTCAGCAAGACATATATGCAGATATGAAAAAACAAAGGAAGCTGCTCATAGTATAAACCGCTTTATAAAACTTTATAACATAGTAAACAAAACTATGTTGCGGCATACCTATATTACAACATGCAATGGGGCGTGTCAATATAAAAATGAGCAATCAATCACATGCTTTATGTGTTTCCTGTTGTTATGTATAAAAAAACGCAGGCTTTCTGCCTGCGCTTGCAGGATTTTTTACCTGCGTTTTGGAATGTTTTCTGGGGATTCTGCGTAAATTAGTAATTGTGTGGGCGATATCAATCTTCTTCGATGATCTGGAACTCCAAATAATCAAACGGAATCTGCTCGATAAAACTGTCCTGTCGGAAGCGGGTCTTGGCATGCTGCTGGAATTCGCGGATGTTGCTGTCGAGCCAGATCGGTTTGCCGAGGTCAAAACGGATGCAGACTTCGTCAAGCGCGCGAAAAACCTTGTGTGTCCGCGTATCCTCGCGATCGTCAATGATCACGGTATCGCGGAGCATATGATTTTCTTTCCATATTTTTGCCCATAAACGAAACATTGCGAGTTCCTTTCAACTTTGTTTGATCAAGATACGTCTGATAAATATAAAGTATAGCGATAAAATGTAGTATTTGTAAATAAACCATTAAATATTTGTGAAAAATGTACATTTTTTCCGAAATATGGTATAATGATTACAGAATTTAGCACAAAAACGACAGCCTGAGTGTAAGCTTGGATTGGGGGAGTGGAAATGGAATTTTGGCCTAGTGCAAACAGCGAGGTGGATAAGTGGAAAGAAGTGCAGCTTGTCTACCAATCGGCATTGAAAGAAATCGGAACAAAGCTGGAGATCCTGAATGATGAATTTCAGCACGTACATAAGTATAATCCGATCGAGCATATCAAGTCGAGGATCAAGACATCGGAGAGTATCGTTAAGAAGTTGAAGCGCAACGGATATGATTCGACGATCGAAAATATGATCGAGCATGTGAATGACATTGCGGGGATCCGCGTGATCTGTTCCTTTACGTCAGATATTGCACAGATCGCGAAAATGATCGAGCGCCAGAGCGATCTGAAGGTCATTGGGATCAAGGATTACTTTACAAATCCGAAGCCGAACGGCTATCAGAGCTATCACATGCTTGTCACCGTGCCGATCAATCTGTCGGACAGGATCGTTGATACGAAAGTGGAAATTCAGATCCGAACGGTTGCGATGGATTTTTGGGCGAGCCTGGAGCATAAGATTCATTACAAATTTGAGGGGGAGACACCGGAAACGATCGAGCGTGAGCTGATGGAATGCGCGCGTATGGTTTCGGAGCTGGATGCGAAGATGCTTTCCCTTAACGAGGAAGTCAGAAAAATAGAAGAGCAGGACTAGGAGCGGCTTTGATTTTGCTGTAAGCTGCCCGTGTAAGTTGCTTGCGTAAGCTCTTGTAAGTTGCTCTTTTATAAAAGGATTGACAACCTGCTTGAGGAGTAATTACAATGAATCTGTAACATACAGGTGATTCCTGAACGTTTATCGAAAGGAAGGGTACTAAGGGATGAAAAGAAGAGAACGAGGGAACAGGATCGTTAAGGGGATGAAGGGCGTGGCTGTAGCAGGGCTGGCGGGATTCCTTTTTACGGCGGCGTGCCTGCCCATGAATGTGTCTGCGAGTGAGACGATCACGAGAGAGAACTTTGATTATGTGCGTTATGCGGATGACTATTTGGATCTGAAGGCGGCGTTCGGATATGATGCGGAAGCGCTCTACAACCATTATGTGACATGCGGCATTTCGGAGCAGCGGATCGCTTACAGCAGTGTTTCGGCAGCAGAGTTTGATTATGTGCGCTATGCGGATGACTATTTAGATTTGAAGGCGGCGTTCGGGTATGATGCGGAGGCGCTCTACAGCCATTATTTGAACAACGGCAGAACAGAGGGAAGAATTGCTTATTATACGGATGGAAGTGTGATCGGCGGCGGAAGCGTGACTGAAAATCAGACGGAAACAGAGAGTGCAGGCGAGCCGGAACAGACACCGAAAAAGAAGGTATCTCCGCAGGAACAGGCATTGATTGACGCCGGTTGGGAATGGAATAGCAACTGGGGAATGTGGGTCAGATAACAGAATGATGCATCCGGCCAAAGCAGCCATAAGTGCGAATGAAGATTTTTGTACGAATTGATAAATGAATCTATTGGATGGGAGCGTTGCAAAATAACAAGATTCCGGTTATGGCGCAACACTCCTTCTTTTTATTTACCCCCTAAAATGAGGAGTGCCTGAGTACCTTTCGGCACTCAGGCTTATTATGAAAAAAATAATGAAAATCATGATATAAGCAACTTCTTGAATTAATTTTAGTATAGCGATAGATTATGAACAAATCATGAACGAATCGTGAATTATTGGTTAATATTTATAAAACATCCAAAAAATGGAAAGAAAAGTAGTGCAGGTTGCACAAAATCGAAAGAGCTTGAGAGAATCAAAACTGTATGTTATAATAATAGGCACATAAGAAAAACAGGCGGACATTTGTGGGGTACATGAAAAGAGGAAGAAAGGGTCTGGGTGGAAAACATGGATAGCTTTATGGATAAAATTGCACACAAATTTACGGCACAGGATATGATCAAGGCGAATGCGGCGGCGGAGGAAAAGGAACTGGAGCGTCTTCGCGTGCAGGTTGCCGAATATGATACGAGAATACAGGAGATTCGTAAGCTGAATCTCAAGAATTTAGAATTGGCGGATAATTTACAGGCAATGATCGATGCCGGAAACGCTAAGATAAAAGCGTATGCGGACGCACAGGATCAGAGCGGGCAGGCGGAGGGAGCGGCAGCGCAGGGCGTGACCGGCGAGCAGCTGGAAGACCTGTCGCAGAAGCTGATTACCCAGACAAAGCAGCTCACCATGGCAAAGCTTGAGACGATGGAGCGGCTGGATGCGTTAGAGAACAGATTAAACACGCGCGCGGAGCTGGAACAGATCGTGGAGAAGCTGGAGAAGTCCTCGGTATCCGAGGAACTGATCGCAAGGCTTGACACCAGCGAGAAGTTGAATGAGATTGCGGCAAAGCTGGAGCAGCAGCCGACATCGGACGAGATTGCAGAGAAGCTGAATTACCGCACGGCATTTGAAGGAATCGCATCAAAATTGGACAGATATCCGACACTGGATGAGATTGCGGAGAGGCTCGCCAGCGAAAAGCCGGAGGGATTTGAGGAACGGCTGAATGCGGTGAAGGAAGAGCTGACCGACCATGTACATAAAGAAAACGTTAAGGTATACCGTAACGTGCAGGCAGCGGTCGTAGATGAAAATAAGAAGCTGGCGGAGGCGATCGCGGCATCTCAGATAGAGATGAAGGAGCAGCTTGCAAGAACCGAAAAGAACGTGGCGGGATTAAAGACAATCGCAATCGTGACATTGATCGCGGCGCTTGCCAATATCGGGATCTGGGCTGCGTCAATCTTCAATCTTCTGCCGACGTTCTGATGGAAATGTTGTGCTTATGAGTCACTCAGACAGAAAGGAGCCGTAAGGACCGTGGGGAAACAATTATGGAAGCCGGGCAATATGCTCTATCCGATTCCGGCCGTGCTGATCAGCGTCGCGGATAAGAACGGAAACCCTAATCTGTTTACAGCGAGCTGGGTAGGGACGGTCTGCTCCGATCCGCCTATGGTATCCGTTTCTGTACGGCCTGAGCGCTATTCCTACCATATGATAGAGGAGACGGGAGAATTTGTCGTCAATCTGACGACGAAGCAGCTGGCCCGCGCGGCGGATTATTGCGGCGTGCGGAGCGGGCGGGATGAGAATAAATGGGAGGGTGCGGGTTTAACGCCCGTAACGGGCACGAAGGTGCGTGCGCCCTATGTAAAGGAAAGTCCCGTTAACATCGAGTGCAAAGTGACAAATAAGCTTGCGCTCGGAACGCACGACATGTTTATCGGCACGGTAGCGGCGGTGCTCGTGGACGACGCGTATATGGATGAAAAAAACGCGTTTCATTTAGAACAGGCAGAGCCAATCGTCTATTCACACGGCACTTATCATGAGCTTGGAGCGGCACTTGGCAAATTTGGGTTCAGCGTAAAAAAGGGTGTCTGATAATTTTTGTACATGAAAAAAGAATTGTGTTTACAATTCTTTTTTTTGTTCGGAGGAATTCCGATGCTGCTGCGGCTGATAAAGCGAGCCACGCACAACGGAAGCGTTTCCGTAGCGGCTTCGGATGCTGTCAAGCGCCTTGTCGAGCTTTTGATATTTTTCTGCCCGCGCACCGGAAAGGGGATCGTCCGTCTGTGCGAGGACGGCGGAGGTATCCGTCCGTGCGGAAGGATGTGCCTGCGTGAGGGCGGATGCGGAATCGCAGTGCCCGCTTGTGCGGAGGGGGTTGCCGGTATCCAGGGCAAGGTCGGACAGGCTGAGCTGTACGGGATCGTCCGCCGCGCACAGCTTGGCGGTGCGGATACCGAGCAGACGTATCGGTTCTCCGTTCCACAGTTCGCGAAAAAGCCGGCAGGAGGTTTCGTAGATGAAATTCGTGCTGTCGGTGGAGGTATCGAGCATGGTCTGGTGCGACACGGATAAAAAAGAAGCATATTTGATCTCGACGGTCACACAGAGCGCGCGTTTCTGTGCCTCGCGCAGTCTTGCGGCAACGGATTCCGCGAGCGATAACAAAACGCGGCGCGCCGCGGCTTCGTCGGTGACATCCGCAGAGAGCGTGGTTGAATTTCCGATGCCCTTTGCCTCCGCTTCCTGCGTGACGACCTCGGAATCGTCGATACCGTTCGCGTAGTTCCAGAGCGTCTGACCGTGGCTTTTCAAGTGCGCGGTCACAATAGCGGGGTCCGCGGCGGCGAGATCGCCGATCGTGACGATGCCGAGCTTTTTAAGCGTTTCCGTACTGGAGCGCCCGCACAGAAACAGGCGCGATATGGGAAGCGGCCATAGCTTCCCGGCAATCTCGGAGCAGAACAGGGTGTGTACGAGATTGGGCTTGCGAAAATCGGATGCCATTTTGGCAAGCACTTTGCGGTCGGAAATACCGATATTGACGGTAAAGCCGAGTTTTTCATACACGGAATCCTTGATCAGTGTGGCAGCGGCGACAGGGGATGCATAATGAGAGGCAATCGGCGTATAATCCATATAGCATTCGTCAATGCTGACCTGCTCCAAATCCGGACAAAAAGAAGAAAGATGCGCCATCAGCGCCTGGGAATAGCGGTGATACATGGCATGGTCCGGCGGGGCGATCACGAGTGAGGGACATTTTTTTAAGGCGCTGCCGATCGGTTCCGCTGTCTCGACGTGGTATTTTTTTGCGGGAATGGATTTGGCAAGGACGATGCCGTGGCGTTTGGAGGAATCGCCGCCGATGATGGAGGGGATTTCGCGCAGATCAATACCGGCGCCCGTTTTTAGGTTTTCAACCGAGGTCCAGCTTAAAAAGGCTGAATTGACGTCAATATGGAAAAAAATATTGTCCATGTCCTTCCTTTCCGCCGCATTTTACTTTACAAGCGGGCAAAATATTGCTAGAATGTATTTATTACAAAAATGTTACAATTAAAAACGAAAGATGATGAAGACTGCGCCATCCGGGTGCAGCGTTATCTTTGGAAAACAGAATGAGACTGATTACAAAATATTATAAAAGACTGCGCTTTACCTATATCAAGACGATTTGGTTCGCACTTGCCGTGAATGCGCTGTTCTTACCCTATTATACCAAATTGCAGAGCACAGGGAATAATTTTTTTACCGTAACCGTAAACGGGGAACTGGTCGGAACGGTGGACGCCGAAGAAAAGGTGGACCGCTTTATCCGGGATGCGCGCCGTTCTATTGTTATGTCCTCGAACTCGTCCGAGCTTGTTTTTATGAATGCGGATGTAGAGATTGTCGGCGAAGAAGTTTACATCGGCATGGTGGACGACGAGGGAACCGTCCGTGCGAGGATTTACGACGCGCTGAAAAGGACAAGACAGGAAACTATGCAGCGTTCCTATACCGTGAAGGTCAATGAGACGACCGTCAATCTGGCAAGCACGGATGAGGTGTACAGTCTACTGGATGCGGCGCTACGCAAATATGATGAGGAGAACGCCTATACATTATCGCTTGTCTTAGACCCGGAGCGAGAGCTGAATGTGCTGACACCCGTGATCACAAGTACGGCGAAGCAGGACGAGACGGCCGGAGAAGAGCAGGAGGAGGAAGAGTTCCTGACTGTAGCCGGTGTGGAATGGTTTCTTGAGGAAGCGATGAACCGTGAGGAGGAATTTGAGGAGCAGACATTTGAAGATTTCGATCTCGGTATTTCCGGTATGACATATAACGAGGATATTGAGGTCGTGGAGGCATATCTGCCGCAGGACGAGCTCACCGATCTTGATACGGCGATCGCACTGATCACGGAGAATCAGGAAGTGCAGCAGATATACACGATCCAGCCGGGGGATACGCTTTCGGAAATATCCATGAAATTTGATCTTCCGATGGAAGAACTGATCGCGATGAATCCGGACACGCTCAGAGATCAAAACTCGATCCTTCATATTGATGACGAGCTGATCATTACCGTGCCGGAGCCGTCATTGTCCGTTCTTTGGAGCGAGCAGAGGTATTATGAGGAAGATTATGATGCGGACATTATCTATATTGATAATGACAGCTGGTATACGACCCAGCAGGTGACGCTGCAGGAGCCTTCCCAGGGACACCGTAAGGTCGTGGCGAGTATCAGCTACAAAAATACCGAGGAGCTTGGCAGGGAGATTCTCATGCAGGAGGTGACGCTCGAAGCGGTACCGAAGATCGTTGAGCGCGGAACGATCATTCCTCCGTCTTATATCAAGCCGATCTACGGCGGACGCCTTACCTCGGGCTTCGGCGGGCGCACCGCGCCGACAAAGGGCGCTTCGACGAATCATAAGGGCGTTGACTGGGCGGTGCCGATCGGAACCACGGTCATGGCGTCTTCGTCGGGAACGGTTGCGAGAGCAGGCTGGGCGAGCGGTTACGGTTATGTGGTTTATATCAATCATCCCGACGGCAGGCAGACAAGATACGGGCATTGCAGCAGGGTGATCGTCAGTCCGGGACAGTATGTCGTGCAAGGGCAGGCGATTGCTTACTCGGGCAATACAGGAAGAAGTACGGGACCGCACCTGCACTTTGAAATGCTGATCAACGGAGTCCAGGTCGATCCGCGGCCGTATTTGGACTAACTGTGCATAAAATTGGCAAACTTCTCTCTGACTTTGTTCAAAAGTTCTGATTTACACGAGGGAACATCTGCGCTATAATAAGCGCATAGGTGAACGGACAGTTACAATATATGGTATGCTCATACCATATATTGTATGTAGAGCTCTGCGATAGGTCGCCTTACCGTTGTTGCGCCGGCACCCGCATGCGCGGGTTGTTGTCAACATGGTTGATTAGAGTGTAGGATGAGTCGTTTCCTGCATATAATAATGATATGCATAGATTAGAAATATAGATGAGGTGCGTTATGGATCAATACGCAGTAAAAGGCGGCACACCCCTTGTGGGCGAAGTCGAGATCGGAGGAGCCAAAAATGCGGCGCTTGCGATTTTGGCGGCATCCATCATGACGGACGAAACAGTTTTGATAGAGAATGTACCGGATGTCAGGGATACGAATGTACTGATGCAGGCAATGTCGAGCGTCGGGGCTGTCATTACCCGGATCGACAGACACACTGTTAAGATAAACGGTTCACAGATTCACAATTTAGTAATTGAAGACGAGTATATGAAGAAGATCCGCGCCTCCTATTATTTGATCGGCGCGCTTCTCGGCAAATACAAGCATGCGGAAGTCCCGCTTCCGGGCGGATGCAATATCGGTGTCCGCGCGATCGATCAGCATATCAAGGGATTTAAAGCGCTGGGCGCAGATGTGCGCATCGTTCACGGCGCGATCGTGGCGGAGGCAAAGCACCTGACCGGAAACCATATCTTCATGGATAAAGTATCGGTCGGAGCGACCATCAATGTGATGATGGCGGCAAGCATGGCGGAAGGCAAGACCATCATTGAGAACGCGGCGAAGGAACCGCATGTGGTCGATCTGGCGAACTTTTTGAACTCCATGGGCGCCAATATCAAGGGCGCAGGAACGGACGTCATTCGGATCAAGGGCGTAACGAAGCTACATAAAACCGAGTATATGATCATTCCCGATCAAATAGAGGCGGGAACGTTCATGATGGCGGCTGCGGCGACAAAGGGTGATGTAACAGTAAAAAATGTGATTCCGAAGCATTTGGAATCGATCACGGCAAAGCTGATAGAGATTGGCTGTGAGGTTGAGGAATCGGACGATGCAGTCAGAGTTGTGGCGGCAAAACGGCTGCACAACACACAGGTGAAGACGCTTCCGTATCCCGGTTTTCCGACGGATATGCAGCCGCAGATTGTGGCGGTGCTCGGTTTGGCACAGGGAACGAGCATCGTATCGGAGAGTATTTTTGAGAACCGCTTCAAGTATGTTGACGAGCTCACAAAGATGGGAGCGGAGATCAAGGTAGAGAGCACGATGGCGATCATTGACGGCGTTTCCAAATACCTTGGGGCGGGAATGACAGTTCCCGATCTTCGGGCAGGGGCGGCGCTTGTTATTGCGGCGCTTGCGGCGGACGGATTTTCAACGCTCGACGAGATCCAATACATTGAGCGCGGTTATGAGGATCTGGAATATAAGCTTCAGGCACTCGGCGCGCAGATTGAGCGTGTGTCCGATGAAACACAGCTCAAAAAATTTCAATTAAAAGTCGGATAAAAGGGACTGCCGTTTTGCGGCAGTTCTTTCAATATATAAAAGGAGGACATCCATGCCAAATCCATATCTGCCGCTCTGGGAATACATTCCGGACGGCGAGCCGAGAGTGTTCGGTGACAGAATCTATATCTATGGTTCGCACGACAATGCGGGATCAGTGAAATTTTGCGATCATGTGTTAAAATGCTGGAGCGCGCCGCTTGATCATCTGAATCAGTGGGTGTGCCACGGCGACATCTTTCGCACGCAGCAGACTTTTGATCATGAGTCTGATACGGATTGGACAGACCGTTCCCACTATCTCTATGCGCCGGATGTTGTGGAAAAGGACGGAAAATATTATCTTTACGCCTATATCATAGGTTCCATAGGCTGTGTCGCGGTGAGCGACAAACCGGAGGGACCGTTTCGGCTGTTGAATAAGTATCACTATACGATTTCTGACGAAATCTGCTGCAACGGCTGGTTTATCGATCCGGGAGTACTGGTGGATGATGATGGCAGAACGTACATATACTGCGGATTTGAACGTTCTTTTATGGCGCAGATCGACAGCGGCAGTATGTATGAGGTCATTGACGGGAGCTGCATCGAGCATATCATTCCCTGCGAGAAACGGGAGGAAGGGGGATTCACGGAGACGGACGCGCTGTTTTATGAAGCGTGCTCGCCAAGAAAGATCGGGGATACCTACTATCTCATCTATTCGCCGAAGCGCGGCAGCAGGCTTGCGTATGCCACTTCGGACAGCCCGACGGGACCGTTTACTTATCGGGGATATATCATAGATAATGGGGTGGAATATCCGGGCGGAAACAATCATGGCTCTGTTGCGCAGATCAACGGGCAGTGGTATGTTTTTTACCATCGGATGACCAACGGTACCATTATGTCCCGGCGTGCCTGTGTCGAGAAGATTGAGATTCTTTCGGACGGAACGATTCCCGCGGTGGAGATGACGTCTTTGGGATTTGAAGATGCCCTGAATCCGTATGAGATCACGCCGGCAGAAATCGCCTGTGTGCTGGAGGGCGGTGCGTTTGTGACCGAGAAAAATGTATTTGAGCGTGTTGTGACAAATGTGACGGAAGGATGCGTGATCGGATATAAATACTTTGATTTCGGAGACGATTTCGGCAGCAGAACGATGGAGCTTTCCGTAAATATCAATGGTATGGGCTGTGACAGTATTCTGCAGGTGCTGCTCGACGGAAAGGATGGGGAGGAGATCGGGCGGCTTAAGATCGGCAGAGAAAGCGGCGCGGTCACGGAAAGGGTGAAGGCGGTAACCGGAAGACACAGTCTGTTTTTTCGGATTTTGACAGAGTATCCGTCTGACTGGACGGGAGAACCTTTTCGGAACCGATGCCTGTTTGAACTGAAAGAGTTTGTCTTTACAAAGTAAAAAAAGAGTGCTATGCACTCTTTTCAGATGACAGGAGACAAAAATGTACCATATCGTAGTATGTGATGATGAAAAAGAAATCCTGGATCAAATCTTAAAAAAGGTTCGGAATTGTTTTGATGAAAATGACATATCGGCACGATATACCGGTATTGATGATCCGAGAGAATTGATGGAATACCTGCAAAGGGAAACGATAGACGTATTGTTTTTAGATATCGATATGCCCTATCATAACGGGATGGAGATCGCGGAATATATCAAGGAGCAGGGTCTGCCGACAATCCTGATCTTCATAACGAGTCACGATGCATTAGTGTATCAGACTTTTGCGTACAGACCGTTTGGATTTATCCGAAAAACGCATATGGATCAGGAAATGGATGAAGTGGGAAAGCGGGTCCAAAAAGAATTACTTGCAAACAAGCAGGAGGTAGTGATCCGAAAGGGTCAGGAGCTGATCCGGGTGCGCATCAAAGACATTATTTATGTAGAGGCGGAAAAAAATTATCTTGTGTTAAGACGCAGAGAGGATACGATCCGCGTCAGAGAGACAATGACAAATATGGAAAATGAGCTTCAGGGAAAGGGATTTATCCGATGCCATAAAGGTTATCTGATCCATGCGGAATATATTGAAAAAATGAGCAATAATGAAATCTTATTGAGAGCCGGAGAGGAGTGCGTTGCGCTCCCTGTTGGCAGGAGCTATGAAAAAGAGGTAAGAAAAAAGATTCTGGAAATACTTCGGAAAGCGTGAAGCATATGGAGATCATTCTTGTGGCAATCATCATCGTACTGGCAGTATTGTTGATGAAGGAAGTCAAAAGAAAACGGAAGGATAAAGCAAAACAGGAGGAGCAGGACAGGCTGCTCACGCGGTATGTGGCGGACAATCTGGATATGGAAAAGAGATTGTCAGATATGGAGCATGCTTATGATAAACAGCAGGAAATGGATGGCGAGATACGGAGGATACAACAGCAGATCGGGCTGTTAAAGCACGATATGAAAAATCATACGATGGTGATTCTCTCGTATCTGGAAGAAAACAGAACAGAAGAAGCCAAACAGTATGCGGGAGAGATTCTGGACAAGTTAAACAGGATGTATACCTATGTCAATGTCGGCAATTCCCTGTTAAGTCATATCATCAACACGAAGCTCTCTCTGGCAAAAGAAAAGGGCATAGAGATCAAAGCCGAGATCGAAAATCTTCCGTTTTCCTATATGGATAGCGTGGACTTTTCCTCCTTGCTGAATAATATGCTGGACAATGCAGTAAACGGCGCGCTGGATTCCGATTCACCAAAACTGGAAGTGGACATCGCATCCAAGAAAGGCTTTGACATGATAACGGTTAAGAACAGCATTGACCATTCTGTTTTAAGAGAGAATCCGGAATTGGCATCCTCCAAGGAAGAGCCGGGGCATGGATATGGTATGAAGCAGATGAAGGCAATTGTTCAGAAGTATGAGGGAGATATGGATATTTATGAGAAAGGCGGCATGTTCATTGTAAGCGTGATGCTGGGATAACAATTCCCGTTCGCGGTGTGAAAGTAACGGGAACACGGTTTGTCCCTGAATAAAGGTTGTTTATCCCGCACTCGTTGACGTGCGGGATTTTTTTTCGTATAGTGATTTCGCAGTCGGGAAGAATTTGCAAAAGGCGGTGAATGCTTCTGATCGTATTAAAGGATGTATCGAAAACGTTCAAAAATAAAAGCGTGTTAAAAAACATATCCCTTCATGTTGCGAAAAAAGAACATGTGGGATTGATCGGATTAAACGGCGCAGGAAAGACGACGCTGCTGAATGTTATAGCGGGAGTGATAAAGCCGGATGCCGGATTTATCAGAACCGGCGGAAAGGAAAGCATCATAGAAGATCATCAGTCCCTTCGGGAACTGGTATACTTATCGGGAACGAGATCTCAATTATGGGAGGAGCTTACGGTAAAGGCTTCGCTTCAAAACTGCATGAGCATGTATCAGATCGATCCGCACGTATTTGCACGAAGACTGGAACAGCTTCAGGAAATTTTTGAAACCGGAGCGTTTATGGATCTAAGACCGGGAAATCTGTCACTCGGGGAGCGGATGAGATGCGAGCTGGTATATGCTCTTCTTGCAGAGCCTCAGATATTACTGCTTGATGAAGTATTGATCGGTGTGGATGTTTCCATAAAGCATAAGATCATACAGTTTTTTGAAGCCGACGGGAAAGAAAAACAAGCGACCATCATTTACACAAGCAACCATCTTGCGGAGGTGGAAAAGCTTTGCGATCGGGTGATCTTGCTCCATGAGGGTGAGATCATTTTTGACGGGAAAGCAGAGCGTATGATATGCGAGTTTTCACCCTATTACCGGATGGAGGTCAGGATTGTGGAAGGGCTTCCCGATCTGGAAGACCTTCCTTTGGAAAAATACCGGATTGAGTCTGACCGGATCACAATTGACTATGATAAACAAAAAATAGAAACCACCCAGATTTTGAAGCATCTGATGAAAAAAAGCAAGATCGGTGATATTCGTTTGTATGAACCGGATTTAGAAGGTACGATCAAGAAGATATACGGAGGGCGCGAATGGAAAACATCATAGAGGTAGGGGACATCAAAAAATATTATAGGATCGCAAAACGCGGGAAAGGCATGACCGCTTCGCTGAAATATCTTTTTAACAGAAGCTATGAGATCAAAAAAGCGGTTGACACGGTGAGCTTTTCGATCAAACGGGGCGAGATCGTCGGATTCATCGGCCCGAACGGAGCGGGGAAATCCACGACGATCAAAATTCTTTCCGGCATCCTGTATCCGGATGCGGGGGATGTAACGATCAGAGGCTACATTCCGTATAAGCAGCGAAAGCAGTATGTGAAACATATCGGTGTTGTTTTCGGGCAGAAAACGCAGCTGAACTGGGATCTGCCGTTGATTGAAAGCTTTGAATTGATGAAATTCATTTACAGAATCCCGCAGGAGAAATATGAAAAAAACCTCAGCCTGTTTTCGAAGCTGCTGGAGATGGAGGATTTTATCAACCAGCCCGTCAGGCAGCTATCGCTGGGACAGCGGATGCGGGGGGATATTGTTGCCGCACTCCTCCATTCACCGGAAATTGTATTTTTGGATGAGCCGACGATCGGACTGGATGTGGTGGCAAAAGAAAAAATACGGGAATTTATCCGGTATATCAATGAAAAAGAACAGACAACCATCCTGTTCACCACGCATGATATGCAGGATATCGAGAAGGTCTGTGACCGACTGATCATCATTGATAAGGGAAAAAAGATCTATGACGGAAGCATTGATCAGATCAAAAATAAATATGCCAATTCCAAGACCGTCGAAATACTGCTTGAAAATGATGAGAAGGAGACGCGGACCTTTGATATCAGCGAGACACCTATGAATACCGTGATGGAAAATCTCTTTGCACAAAAAAATATCAAGGATATTTCCATCTGTGAACCGGAAATAGACGGGATCATCCGCGACATTTACGAGGGAAGGCTTGTTCTGGATGATCCGACAGCAAAGGAGACAGTGTGAGAAGAAAATCTAACGCTCACGGCAAGGGCCGTTTCGCGAAGATTTTCTACGGTTCCGCTTAAGCGGAACCTTTCTCACACAGGAGAATGCAAAGCAAACAAATTCGCATTGCATTCTCCGCACGGATTTGCGAAAGCATGGAGGGGCAATGTATGAGAGCGTATGTGGAATTTGCCGTCAAGAAATTTCAGGATAAAATGGCGTACAGATTAGATTTTTTCATGGGAATTGTCAATACGGCGATCACGATCGTGGTCTACCTGTGCATCTATAAAGCGCTATATGGCGGCGCGGCGGAGGTGGACGGAATCTCTTACCGCATGGTAGCCACGAGCTTTGTCATTACACTGGGACTGTCAAATGCATTTGATTTTAATGAAATGTTTTTGGAACATAAAATTCATGACGGAAGCATCACGAATGAATTTTTGAAACCGGTCAGCTTCCTGCTGCGGATGCTGGCGGAGAATATCGGCGAAGGGGTATTTAAGCTGGTTTTTCATTTCCTGCCAGCGCTGCTTTTTACAATGCTGCACACGAAATTGTGTCCCCCGAAAAGCGCACCCGGTCTGATTGCGATGTTTATCAGCGTGGCATTCGGTTATCTGATCCTGTGGCTGATCAGCTTTATGATCCAGACATGGAGCTTTTGGCTTTTTAGTGTGTGGGGAATCATAACGATCAAAAATGTATTTGTCAATATTATGGCGGGAACGTTACTGCCGTTATGGTTTATGCCGGCAGCGCTTAGAAAAATCATTTCTTTTACGCCGTTTGAGTCCATTTATTTTACGCCGGTGAGGATTTATCTCGGCGAGCTGAGCGGGTCGGAAATCCTTTCGGGCATTGCGGTTCAGATACTTTGGATTGTGATTCTGGGGATCATAGCAAACCTGTTTTGGAAAAGAGGCGTAAAAAAGCTTGTGGTGCAGGGAGGTTAAGCGAGATGGGTGAGATCAGGGTTGTACTCCAATCATTGAAGATGAGTATCCATACGAGGATGCAATACCGGGTAGATTCGCTGGTTGCCACACTTGCGGTATTCATCAGGGAATCCGCAAATATTATCGCGATTTATTTGGCATTGCTCAAGTTTGACAGGATTAACGACTGGAATGTCAATGAAATGCTGTTTTTGTATAGTATTCTTTTTTTGACCTATGCGTTTGTGGTATCCCTGTTTGCGGATTTGAGGCGGTTTTCGGATACGATCAGGGAGGGAAGATTTGACCGGCTTCTCGTCAGACCAAGAAGCCTGCTGTTACAGCTGATCTTGAATAATGCCGACCTGATCGCGTCCGCAGGACACGGGACACTGGGAATCCTTCTGTTTGTCATATCGGCAGGCAGGGTTGGGATTCATTGGGACTTTGTCACGATCCTGTATTATATCGGCGCGATCATCGGTGGAATCCTGATACAGGGCGGTATGTTCATTATTTTTTCGTCTTTGTGCTTCTACTTTGTGGAGACTAACAGTATCCGTGATATTTTTTATTGGAATATGCGAAAATTTGCAGGTTATCCGATCAGTATATATCACAAGCTGATACAGGGGATCTTGATCTATGTTGTCCCGTTTGCATTCGTCAATTACTTTCCGGCGCAGTATCTTTTGCGCAAAGAGGATATGGCTGATTATCCTGTGATTTATATTTATATCGCGCCGTTTGTGGGGATCGTTGTATACGCCGCTGCCTATCTGTTCTGGCGAGTAAGCGTGAAGCGGTATTATAGCACGGGAAATTGAGATGAGGCGGAGGATGTCTGTGATAGAGACAGAAAAATAAAAAAAGAGTGCTATGCACTCTTTTTTTACTAAACAGGAATTTTCTCAGTCCTAGAAGAATCGCTTTAGCGATTCTTCGAAAGAACGCGCAGCGTTCTTTTTTAACTTATAGGAAATTCCTCAGTCCCGAAAGAATTCGCCAAAGGCGAATTCTTTGAAAGATTTGCGCCGCGCGCAAATCTTTTTTATACAATCTTTACAATGGACAGCTCCGTCTCTTTGAAGAGATCTACAAAGGTATCTCCCACGCGTACGGTCGGCCGTGCAGGGTTGTTCGGATTGATGAAGACAACCTCGCCCTCCCTGCCGTCGCTTAGGCGGACGCGGTTTAACAGGTAGGTTGTTACGACATTGTTCATAAAAGTCATATAATAGCCGGGGTCATATTTCTGCAGTCCCTCGGAAACGAGAATATCGATCACCTCAAACGGGCAGAGCGGACCGCGGTAGATACGCGCGCTTGTCATGGCGTCATATACGTCAGCGATGGAAACGATCTTTGCGAATTTGTCGATCTTATTGCCGACGAGTCCGAGCGGATAACCGGTACCGTCACAGCGCTCGTGATGCATTAATGCGGCGTTGCAGACATGCTCATTCACGTTCTGCGCGCGCAGGATCTTATAGCCTTCATACGGATGCGTTTTAATGATGGAATACTCTTGCTCAGTCAGTCTCGCAGGCTTTTTAATGATAAAATCGGGAATGACGAGTTTGCCGATGTCATGCAGCATGCCGCACAGCGTCGCCAGCTCAATATCCTCCTGTGAAAAAAGAAGCCACCGGGCAAAAATATTGCAGATCAGGGCGACGTTCATGGAATGTGCATAGGTCTGATCATCGTAGGAGCGCATACTTTGCAGCATGGTAAATACGTTGAAGGAAGCCTTTTTGGTCTGAACCAGGGATAATGCCTGTTCCAGCATAGCGTCCGTATCGATCGGTGCGTTGTTCTCAACAATATCGTTCAGACTGCTTTTGAAGCCGGCCAAGGATTCATCAAAATAGCGCTTGAATGCCTGAAATTCCGGGCTGCTCTGCACATGCTCGGAAACGGAAAGGCTGGGAGACGGGCTCCCTAATGATTCATTCCGATCATCCTCAATACGGATAGAGAGGATGGAGTAAAATTCAAGCTTTGTAATGGTTTTGTCTGTTAAGGTAAGTCCTTTGGGAAGGATCAGTTGATCGCTGTAGCTATAGACGTCCTCCGCCGTGACCATTCCCGGGACTAATTCCTGCGTGCTCAGTCTTTTCATAGCGTACCTCCCTTCGGTCAAAAGTAACAATAGTGATAGTAAAATTATAAAATTTTTTTACAATATTGTCAATCAAATCCATTGACATGGACAGACGTTTGATGTATGTTAATAGCAGATAGGAAAATTCCATATTGAACCCCTCGTTTTACGGGGAATATTCTCTTATTCGGAGTGGTGGAGATACATAGGATCTGTGAAGCCACGGCAACCCCATAACCGGAAGGTGCCAACCTGAGCGAATATTGTTGACCGCACATCATCTGCGGTTGATCGAACAATAAGAGGATTTGATTATCTGTGATGTCAGGTCCGCTTAGCTGCGGACTTATTTTTTTGTAATAAAGAAGGAGGAACCAATCATGGAAAAACACTTATTTACGTCCGAATCCGTTACGGAGGGACATCCCGACAAAGTCTGCGATGCGGTTTCCGACGCCATCTTAGACGCCTGCATGGAGCAGGATCCGATGAGCCGCGTTGCCTGTGAGACGGCCGCATGTACAGGGTTTGTGCTTGTTACGGGCGAGATCACGACAAAGGCAAATCTGGACATTCCGGCGATCGTCAGAAAAACGGTGAACGAGATCGGTTATGATGATGCAAAGACAGGATTTGACGGGAATACCTGCGCGGTCATGGTCGCACTGGACAAACAGTCTCCCGATATTGCGATGGGTGTAGACAAGGCGCTGGAGGCAAGAGAGGCGAAAATGTCCGACGAGCAGCTTGCAGCGATCGGCGCGGGCGATCAGGGTATGATGTTCGGCTATGCGACAAACGAGACTGAGGAATATATGCCGTACCCGATCTCACTTGCGCACAAGCTGGCATTACAGCTTACCAAGGTGAGAAAGGACGGGACGCTTTCTTATTTAAGACCGGACGGCAAGAGTCAGGTCTCCGTGGAATATGATGAAAATAATAAGCCGATCCGCTTAGAGGCGGTTGTGTTATCCACACAGCACGACGAGGAGGTTTCTCAGGAGCAGATTCATGAGGACATCAAAAAGTATGTGTTTGATCCGGTGCTTCCGAAGGAACTGATCGATGAGAATACGAAATACTTTATCAATCCGACGGGACGCTTTGTGATCGGCGGACCGCACGGCGATGCAGGTCTGACGGGACGCAAGATCATTGTGGATACCTACGGCGGCTACGCAAGACACGGCGGCGGTGCATTTTCGGGGAAGGACTGCACGAAGGTCGATCGTTCCGCGGCGTATGCGGCGCGCTATGTCGCAAAAAATATCGTGGCGGCGGGACTTGCCGATAAGTGCGAGATTCAGTTATCCTACGCGATCGGTGTAGCGGAGCCGACATCCGTCATGATCGATACGTTCGGCACGGGAAAAGTAAGCTCGGAGAAGCTGGTCGGTATCATCCGCGACAATTTTGATTTAAGACCTGCGGGCATCATCAAAATGCTCGATCTGCGCAGACCGATTTACAAGCAGACCGCGGCGTACGGACACTTCGGGCGAAACGACTTAAATCTGCCGTGGGAGCAGCTTGATAAGGTCGATGTGTTAAAGAAATATTTGTAATCAATAAATATCCAAAAGAGATATCGCTGTCAGCGCAGAGCTGACAGCGATTTTTTTGTCATCATTCCGCTGCTTTTCTGCCGGGACTGAATGAAAAAAGCGAAATAGAAGAGAGCATGACCCAATATTACCGAAAAAGAGCATAAAATAAAACGGAAATTCGCAATGTTGGTGCGGATGGGAATACATAAGACGGCAACAGACATATCTTTTTTGCGGGGATGCTTTTGCTGCGGCTATCCTTTATGATAATCGCGCCGGTTTTGAGACGGAAGGATGTATCGTCCCCAAATAGTAGGCAGGAGGAGAAAGAGAATGAAGTTTGGAACAATGAAAAAAGCGGTGGCTGTAATGTTTGCGGCAACAATGGTGATAGCTTCTACATTGCTGGTGTGTGCAACGGGCACAGACAATGAACAGCCGGAAGGGGTGATGACAACGAACGATGATCCGACAGAGACCCCCGAGCCGACGCCGACAGCGACGCCGACACCGACAGCGACACCGACACCGTTAACGGGAGCTGATTCGTCGGAAAGCGCCCCGGTAGTTGCGAGCGGGGCATCGACAGCGGCACCGACACCGACGCCAACCTTTGAACAGAGAATGACCAAGGTTGAAAACGCCCTTGTAAGTGTAGCAGGTACAGAGATAAAAACCTCTGTCGGAGGAGTGTATGGTGCGACGGGCGTGCTCGGCACGGCAGTCAGTACATCGGAGGCGGATGTAAGGACGGCACTTGGATTAACGCAAGAGCAGACACCGGCAATTATTATTTATGACGTTGATCCGAACAAAAGTGTGAATGCCATGGCGAGTATTCATGCGGCGGCGGATGCGATGGGAGCGGACATTACCGCATGCCTGTATATTGAACTGGGAGCCAGAGAAGATGGTAAATGGGTGACACTGTCGGACGGAAATATTGCGTTTGTGGCCGGTCTGCCGAGATCGGCGGATACATCCCTAACCTATTCCGTGCTTTGCGTACAGGAGGGCGGGGTGATAACGGTTCTTGAAGATTTGGATACAGATCCGGACACGGTCACTTTTGCGGTCAATGCCGGACTCGGTGCTTATGCGATCGTTGCAAAGTAAGCGCTTTGGATGCGGATCAGCCAATCACAGAGCGTGTGATTTTGCGATATGGGAAACGGAGAGGGGGAGATGCCAAAAGGTATCCCCCTTTCTCTATGAATGCTTTTTGATGCGGGGAGAATCATGCGGAACATGACCGGCACAAAATTTCTGCGTGAGCGTATACGGGGGATATCCGGGTTGCCGCTGACGGGAACTCTTTTTTTCTGTCTCAAATTATGTTATACTGAACGGAAATGAGATTGGTATACCACGCAATGATTTTCCTGTGCTGCAGGCACTCATGGCGGTCAAGAACACAAAGGAGGCGCGCATGTCGTTCGCACATCTACATGTCCATACCGAGTATAGTCTTTTGGACGGTTCAAATAAGATCAAGGAATACGTGAAGCGCGTGAAAGAGCTTGGCATGAATGCGGCGGCGATCACGGATCACGGCGTCATGTACGGCGTGATCGATTTTTACCGTGAGGCGACGGAGGCGGGCATTAAGCCGATCCTCGGCTGTGAGGTCTATGTCGCACCGGGCTCGCGTTTTGAAAAAGAGACACATGTTTCCGACGACCGCTATTACCATTTGGTGCTGCTTGCAGAAAATAACACGGGTTATGCAAACCTGATGAAGATCGTATCCCGCGGATTTACGGAAGGATACTATTATAAACCACGCGTGGATATGGAGCTGCTTGAGGAATTTCATGAGGGCATCATCGCGCTTTCCGCCTGCCTTGCGGGGGAGGTGCAGCGCAACATAGCCAAGGGACTGATCGAGGAAGCGAAAAAAACAGCGCTGCGCTATGAGGCAATCTTCGGCAAGGGAAATTATTTTCTGGAGCTGCAGGATCACGGGATTCCGACGCAGCAGACCGTGAATATGGCGCTGATGGCGATGTCGAAGGAGCTCGGCATCCCGCTTGTGGCGACGAACGATGTGCATTATACCTACGCGGACGATGTAAAGCCGCATGACATCCTGCTCTGCTTACAGACGGGCAAGAAGCTTGCGGACGAGGATCGCATGCGCTACGAGGGCGGACAGTATTACGTGAAGAGCGAGGACGAGATGAAAATGGTGTTCCCCTACGCTGTCGAGGCGCTTGAGAACACGCAGCGCATCGCGGACCGCTGTGACGTGACGATCGAGTTCGGTGTGACGAAGCTGCCGCATTTTGACGTGCCGGAGGGGTATGATTCGTGGAGCTACTTAAACGAACTTTGCAACAGAGGCATGAAGGAGCGTTACCCGCAGGGCGGGGAAGGGCTTTCCGAGCGGCTCTCCTATGAGCTGGACGTCATACGGAACATGGGCTATGTCGATTATTTTTTGATCGTCTGGGACTATATCAATTACGCCAGAGAACACGGGATCGCGGTCGGGCCGGGACGAGGCTCCGCGGCAGGCTCCATTGTATCATATTGTCTGCATATCACGGACATTGATCCGATTAAATATCAATTGTTATTTGAACGTTTCTTAAATCCGGAGCGTGTGTCCATGCCGGATATTGATGTGGATTTCTGTTATGAGCGCCGGCAGGAGGTCATTGATTATGTGACCGCGAAATACGGTGCGGATAAGGTAGTCCAGATCGTGACGTTCGGTACGCTGGCGGCGAAGGGTGTCATCCGCGACGTCGGGCGTGTGATGGATCTGCCGTATGCCTTTGTGGACAATATTGCCAAAATGATACCGTATGAGTTAAACATCACGCTTTCCCGCGCGCTTGAGGTCAATCCCGAGCTTCGCACGCTCTATGAGAGTGACGCGCAGGTGCATGAGCTGATCGACATGGCAAAGCGCTTGGAAGGATTGCCGCGCCATACTTCCATTCATGCGGCGGGCGTTGTGATCTGCCAGCGTCCCGCGGAGGAGTTTGTGCCGCTTTCGAGAGGGGCCGAGGGAGAGATCACGACCCAGTTTACGATGACGACCATCGAGCAGCTTGGTCTTTTGAAGATGGACTTCTTAGGTCTGCGGACGCTGACGGTCATTCAGGATGCGGTGCGCAATGTCGAACAGACGCGGGGCATCACGCTTTCGATGAATGAGCTGGATTATGATGATAAAGCGGTATTTGAAGAGATCGGAACGGGACGGACGGACGGTATTTTTCAGATAGAGAGCGGGGGCATGAAAAGCTTCATGAAGGAGTTAAAGCCGCGCAGTCTGGAGGATATTATCGCGGGGATTTCCCTTTATCGCCCGGGACCGATGGACTTTATCCCGAAGTATATTTACGGAAAAGATCATGTGGATGAGATCACCTATGCCTGTCCGCAGTTAAAGCCGATCTTGGAGGCGACATACGGCTGTATTGTCTATCAGGAGCAGGTTATGCAGAT
The DNA here is from genome assembly GCA_014804425.1 of Lachnospiraceae bacterium. GTDB lineage: Bacteria > Bacillota > Clostridia > Lachnospirales > Lachnospiraceae > DLAJ01. Next base: position 446,391 of record JAAUZV010000014.1, on the reverse strand, counting down.
CGTGCGCGACTTAGGCGGCTATACGCTCGGGCGGAGTGATCTTGTGCGCCGTGCCATGAGTAAAAAGAAGCAATATGTGATGGAGCAGGAGCGCAAGAACTTTGTTTACGGCAACAAGGAGGAAGGCGTGCCCGGCTGTGAGGCGGCAGGCATCGCGCCGGAGGTTGCCAGTCAGATTTACGATACGATGATGGACTTCGCAAAGTATGCGTTCAATAAGTCCCATGCAGCGTGCTATGCGGTCGTCGCATATCAGACGGCATACTTAAAGCATTATTATCCGATCGAGTTCATGGCGGCGCTCCTCACTTCTGTGATCGATAATCCGGGCAAAGCGTGTGAGTATATTCTGGTGTCGCGCAGTATGGGTATTGAGATCCTGCCCCCCGATATCAACGAGGGGAGCGGCGGCTTCTCCGTTTCCGAGAACAAGATCCGTTATGCGCTGACGGCGATCAAGAGCGTCGGCAGGCCGGTCATTGAGGCGGTTGTGAAGGAGCGTGAGCGCGGCGGTAAATTCAAAAGCATCGAGGATTTCCTGACGAGGATGAGCGACGCCGGATGCGAGATGAATAAGCGCGCCATCGAAAATTTCATTAAGGCAGGCGCGTTCGACAGTCTGGGCGGTACGCGCAAGCAGTTTATGTGCGTGTATGTGCAGATTTTGGACTCTCTGCATCAGGACAAAAAAAATCATATGGCGGGACAGATGTCTTTATTTGACCTTGTCGGCGAGGAAAGCCGCGAGGCGTTTGAAATCACCCTGCCGGACGTGGGTGAGTATGGACAGGATATGCTGCTTGCCTTTGAGAAAGAGGTGCTCGGCGTCTACGTCAGCGGGCATCCGTTAGAGCAGGATAAGGCGCTGTGGGAGCGCTACAGTTCGGTCAAAACATCGGATTTTTATTTGGATGAGGAGACGGGAGAGGCTGCGCTGAAGGATGGCCAGAAGGTCACGGCGGGCGGCATGATCGCGGATAAAAAGATCAAATATACAAAAAACGATAAGGTGATGGCGTTTATCACGCTGGAGGATTTGGTCGGTACGATCGAAGTTGTGATTTTTCCGCGTGATTATGAGCATAATTCCGCAAAGCTGATCGAGGACGCAAAGGTGTTCGTCACGGGGCGGGTTTCCGCGGAGGAGGATAAGGACGCCAAGCTCATCTGCGAGCGCATCGTGTTTTTTGAGGATATTCCGCGGAATGTGTGGATCAAGTTTCCGACGAAGGAGGTTTATCAAGCTTCCGAGGATACGTTAAAGTCGCTGCTGTGGGAGCAGGAGGGGAAGGACGGCGTTATTATTTATATAGAAGATATTCGCGCGAAAAAAGAACTGGACGCGAACTGGAAGGTTCGTACCGATGCGGATCTGCTGAAACGGCTTGCGGATGCGTTCGGGGAGGAGAACGTGAAGCTCAGCTACAGTCAGAGGGTGGACTTAAGCCGGCTATAAAAGAATGGCGCCTTGCGCCATTCTTTCGAAGAATTCGCCAAAGGCGAATTCTTCTGGGACTGGGAAATTTCCTATATAGATAAAGAACTCCTGCACATTTTTATGTCCGCCTGTATTGAAAAATGTTTCAAAATAGATTAAAATGACTTCAATAGATAAAAGATAAAACGGACGACGGAAAGGGCATGGTAGAACGATGGCGAATCAGATCAAGACAATCGGTGTATTGACGAGCGGCGGGGATGCGCCCGGTATGAATGCGGCAATCCGTTCCGTCGTGAGAAAAGCGCTTGCAAACGGCGTCTCGGTAAAGGGAATCAAGAAAGGCTATCAGGGGCTTTTGAACGAAGAGATCATTGACATGGATCGGCACTCTGTCTCGGATATTATCCAACGCGGCGGAACGATTCTCGGAACCGCGCGCTGCTCTGAGTTCCGAACGGAGGAGGGACAGGAGAAAGGCGCGGAGATATGCCGCAAACACGGGATTGACGGGCTTGTCGTGATCGGGGGAGACGGTTCTTATCGGGGAGCGCAGCAGATTGCGCGCCACGGGATCAACACCGTGGGACTTCCCGGAACGATCGACTTGGATATTGCCTGCACGGATTATACGATCGGCTTTGATACGGCAGTCAATACGGCAATGAGCGCGATCGATAAGGTGCGTGATACCTCATCCTCCCATGAGCGGTGCAGCATCATTGAGGTCATGGGACGCAATGCGGGTTATATTGCTTTATGGTGCGGCGTTGCAAACGGCGCGGAGGATATTCTTCTTCCGGAGAAATACGATTATAACGAGCAAAGTATCATTAATAATATCATCGCGAACAGAAAGCGCGGGAAGACGCATCACATTATCATCAATGCCGAGGGCATCGGACATTCCACGTCCATGGCAAGGCGCATTGAGGCGGCGACGGGCATTGAGACGAGAGCGACGATCTTAGGCTACATGCAGCGTGGCGGTAATCCGACCTGTAAGGATCGTTTCTACGCATCGGTCATGGGCGCTTATGCGGCGGATATTCTCTGTCAGGGTAAGAGCAACCGCGTTGTCGGCTATAAGAACGGAGAATTTCGGGATTTCGATATTGAGGAAGCGCTGGCGATGAAAAAGGATATTTCAGAGTATCAGTATGAGGTGAGCCGCGTACTTGCACAGTAACGGGATGATCCGGCTTGCGCGTCTCAATTTTTGGTGGAAGGGAACATCACGGAAAGGGTTTGCCGGGCGCAAACCCTTTTTTAGCGGGTGGGGAATAAACCGAACAAGTTCGCTTAACCGAACAAGTTCGCTTAACCGAACAAGTTCGCTTAACCGAACAAGTTCGCTTAACCGAACAAGTTCGCTTAACCGAACAAGTTCGCTCAACCGGACAAGTTCGGTTTGCTGTGTAAGAATGGGGGCTTATATGATCACCAGTACGGCGAATAAAAAAGTAAAGGAGCTTGCGGAGCTTTCTGCAAAGGCGAAAGCGCGCGCCGAGGCGGATGTGTTTCTGGCGGAGGGGCGAAAGCTGTTTATGGAGGCGCCGGAGGACCGGATCGTGGTGGTTTACGCGGAGGAATCCTGTTATCATACGGCGGATGCCGCCATGCGGGAAAAACTGGATGCGCTTTCCTGCGAGCTTGTGAGCAGCGAGGTGTTCCGCAAGATCAGCGATACAAAAACGCCGCAGGGCATTTTGACGGTGGTAAAACAGTCTCACTATAAATTACATACGTTATTAAAAATGGAAAGCGGCAGGGCGCAGCTGCTTCTTGTGCTGGAACAGATACAGGACCCGGGAAATCTCGGCACGATGCTCAGAACGGCGGAGGGTGCGGGCGTATCCGGTGTGATCATGACGCGGGATACGGCGGACATTTACAGTCCGAAGACGATCCGCTCCACGATGGGCTCCGTATACCGGGTGCCGTTTGTCGTGACGGATGATCTGGGGGAGGCGCTGGAACAGCTTGCGGCAGCAGGGGTGCGTACCTATGCGGCCTGTCCGGGAGACGGCGCATGTGTCTATGATGAACCGGACTACCGGGAGCCGTGTGCTTTTTTGATCGGAAATGAGGGAAACGGATTGCGGGAGGAGACCGTGAAGCGGGCAAATCGCTGCGTTACGATTCCAATGGCGGGACATGTGGAATCCTTAAATGCGGCGATGGCAGCGGGAATCCTGCTGTATGAAGCTGCACGCCAGAGGCGTTCCTAAGATACGGAATGCAAAACAGAAAGGAAGGAAGTATATGAAAATCGGTTTTATCGGACTTGGCAATATGGCGAAAGCGATCATTGGCGGCATGCTGGAAAAACAGGTGGTTAAGCCGGAAGAACTGATCGGTTCGGCGGCGACCGCAAAAACGCTGGATGCGGTATCGGAACGTTTCGGGATTGAGACGACACCGGACAATTGTCGTGTGGCAGAGGAGTCGGACATTCTCTTTTTAGCGGTCAAGCCTCAGATGTTTCCACAGGTGATCGCGCAGGTGAAGGACCGTGTCGATGAAAAAACACTTGTTATTTCCATTGCGGCAGGCAAAACGACCGCTTATATCGAGCAGGAATTCGGAAAAACGCTCCGTCTGGTAAGGTGTATGCCGAATACGCCGGCGCTTGTCGGCGAGGGCTGCACGGGTGTTTGTTATAACTTGCAGGCGACGGATGAGGATAAGATGCTGGCAGAAAAGCTCCTTTCCTCGTTCGGAAGGGCGGTCGAGGTGCCGGAGCGTCTGATGGATACGGTTGGTGCGGTAGCGGGAAGCGCGCCCGCCTATGTGTGCATGTTTGTGGAGGCGATGGCGGATGCGGCGGTGCTCGGCGGTATGCCGAGGGCGCAGGCATATGAATTTGCGGCGCAGACAGTCTTGGGAACGGCAAAGCTGATCCTGGAGACGGGGAAGCATCCCGCAGAACTGAAGGATATGGTCTGCTCGCCTGCCGGGACAACGATCGAAGGCGTGCGAGTGCTGGAGCGTCAAGGAATGCGTAGCGCAGTCGTGGAGGCGCTGACAGCCTGTGTGGAAAAGTCAAAGCGGCTGTAGATCAGGCGGAGAATGGATTGTCCGACAGGATGGCCGGACGATATGGAAATTATTTTTTTGTCATATTCGCGAGTTGACTTCTGTAGAAGTTGTATGAAATAACCATAAAAGAAATAGAAATTGTGTGAAATTTTAACGAGGGCAGGGAACTTGACAAAAGTATCCTGCTTTGTTATTATATGTGCCGTAACATTATTTAATAAAATCGTAATATTTGACACAAGAAAGCAATAAACTTGTAAGGGAAAGTAAAAAACGCACAAAGATTTCGATACGGAAAACACAAATCACACGGAGGTTTCATATGAAGGGAGCAACAGGCGGAAGACTGTCCCGCGCGGCTGCGATGATCATGGCGGTTGTTGTGATCTTGGCGTATGTAGCCGCTTCAACGAGAACAGTCATGGCGGGCGGCACCGAACATGTGGATGCGCTGCAGGCGGGAGCTGAGCTGATGCTGGATACAGATGCGCTGAGCGCCGGTGTGGCACTGATCTTGGATACGGAGCTTTCATTAAACTCCGAAGCAGGAGGAGCGCAGGGGACCCCGTCCGGCATAGAGACGAGGGGGACGCAGGCGTCTTTAGAAGCAGCGCAGGAACAGGCGTCGGCAGATGGACCGGAGGCGGCGGATGCCGCAGAGAGTCAAAACGCATTTGTTATGACAAATGTGCAGAGCACACTGAATGTCCGGGCATCGGCAAGCGAGGATGCACCGATCATCGGCAGGCTGTATGCGGACTGTTACGGTGAGATTTTAGAGGAGGGTGACGGATGGACGCTTCTTCGTTCGGGCAGCGTTGTCGGATGGGCGAAGAACGATTATCTGTTATTTGATGAGGAAGCGCAGGAAGCGTTGGCGCAGGTAGGAAGATGGACGGCAACGGTAAATGAGAGCGGACTGCGCATCCGCAAGGCGGCGTCTACGGATGCGGGTATTTACGCGCTGCTTGCCGAGGGGGATATTGTCGATATTTATGAAGATATGGGCGAATGGCTCAAGGTCGCTTATGACGGGAGCGAGGGCTATGTGTCCGCCCAATATGTAACGGTAGATCTGTTATGCGCGACGGGAGAGACCATGGAGGAGATCTCGGAGCGCGAAGCGGCTGAGGCGGAAGCAAGACGCAGGGCACAGGAGGATGCGGCAGCCCGCAGGGCGGCGCTCAGCGAGGAGCAGGCTAATGTCGAGGCGAACTACAGTGATCTGCAGCTTTTAGCGGCGTTGATCTGGTGTGAGGCGGGCAATCAGACGTATGAGGGACAGCTTGCGGTCGGCGCGGTCGTGATGAACCGCGTGAAGCATCCGGCGTACCCTAATACAATATCGGGCGTTATTTATGCGCCGGGACAGTTTACGCCTGCCATGACGGGCAGAGTGGCGAAAGCGCTGCAGCGCGGTGTGCCGGATTCGTGTACCCAGGCGGCGATCGAGGCGATGAGCGGCGTCAGCAATGTCGGCGATGTGCTTCATTTTAATGTAAAGACCATCCGCAGCAGCGATCTGATCATCGGCGATCATGCGTTTTGGTAAAGCGCCAGAGGCGCCTTTGCGAATGGCGCGGCTGAACGATATGAAAAAAGAAAGAAACTCTAGGCAGGAGGGTTTCTTTTTTTTTCAAAATGGTGTAAGATAATACACACAGAACAGAAGAAAGGGGAATGGTTATGAATTTGACTGTCATATGGCTGATAGCGCTCGCTGTATTTATCGTGGTCGAGCTTGTGTCGATGGCGTTGACGACGATCTGGTTTGCGGGCGGAAGTCTGATCGCAGCGGTCGCAGCTGCCTTTTCGGCGCCCCTGTGGCTTCAGATCATCCTGTTTTTTGTGGTCTCTCTGGTGCTTTTGTGGTTTACAAGACCGCTTGCCGTCCGCTATTTCAATAAGGACCGGGTGCGGACGAATGTGGAGAGCATGATCGGCATGCAGGCGATCGTGACAAGTGAGATCAATAATCTTGAGGGGATCGGCGAGGTTAAGGTCGGCGGACAGGAATGGTCGGCCCGTACGCTCTACGAGGGCATGAGACTTCCGGTTGGCATGGTGGTCGTTGTCAGGCAGGTAAGCGGCGTGAAGCTGATCGTGGAGCCGAAATAGGAAGCAGACAGGTCTGCGTACGTCAGCATTACAGAAAAGCCGGGGGGCTTACATGCAATCAAAATCGAAAAGGACTTACCCGAAGGCGGGTAAGCGGAAAGGGAACAGTTATGAATAATCCGGGAATTATCGCACTTCTTGTTGTACTTGTATTACTCATTATGATCCTTGCATCCTGCGTAAAGATCGTTCCGCAGGCACAGGCGTTTGTTGTGGAGCGTCTCGGCGCTTATCAGGGAACATGGCCTGTAGGCATTCACTTCAAAATGCCGCTGATCGATAAGGTTGCAAAGAGAGTCCTGTTAAAAGAGCAGGTTGTGGACTTTGCGCCGCAGCCCGTTATCACGAAGGATAACGTTACGATGCGGATCGATACGGTCGTATTTTTCATGATCACCGATCCGAGACTGTTCGCATACGGCGTGGAGAACCCGATCATGGCGATCGAGAATCTGACGGCGACGACGCTGCGTAACATCATCGGTGACTTAGAGCTTGACCAGACACTGACATCGCGTGAGACGATCAACACGAAAATGCGTGCGTCTTTGGATGTGGCGACTGACCCGTGGGGTATTAAGGTTACGCGTGTCGAGTTAAAGAATATCATTCCTCCCGCAGAGATCCAGAATGCGATGGAGAGACAGATGAAGGCGGAGCGTGAGCGCCGTGAAGCGGTTACGAGAGCGGAAGGTGAGAAAAAAGCAAGCGTGACCGTTGCGGAAGGTAAGAAAGAGGCGGCGATTCTTGAGGCGGAAGCAGAGAAGCAGGCAGCCATCCTCCGCGCAGAGGCACAGAAAGAGAAAATGATCCGTGAGGCGGAAGGTCAGGCGGAGGCCATTTTGAGAGTGCAGCAGGCAACGGCGGACGGTATCCGTTTCTTAAAGGAATCTGGTATGGATGATAAGGTGTTGCAGTTAAAGAGCTTAGAGGCGTTTGAGAAAGCGGCGAACGGGCAGGCGACCAAGATCATCATTCCGTCCGATTTACAGGGAATCGCAGGGCTTGCTACGACCTTTAAGGAGGTCATTACGAAATAAGCTTACGGGAGCGTTTGGCGATACGTTGTGCATCTGATAGGAAATATTCATCCTGAAAGAATCACGCAAGTGATACTTCGAAAGAGCTGCGCGCAGCGCGGCTCTTTTTTCTGCACAATTGTTTTCAAAAGTAAACAAGTTCACTTCGCAGGTTATGGAAAGGCATGGAGGATTCGCATGAGTGAAACGATCAGCTTAAAAGGACGTCATTTTTTAACGTTAATGGATTTTACGCCGCAGGAGATCACTTATCTGCTGGATTTGGCGGCGGAATTAAAGGAAAAAAAGAAAAAAGGAATCCCGGTCGATGTGCTGCGCGGAAAAAACGTGGCGCTCATTTTTGAGAAGACCAGTACGCGGACGCGCTGCTCATTTGAGGTGGCGGCGCATGACCTCGGCATGGGAACGACTTATTTAGATCCGTCGGGCTCGCAGATCGGGAAAAAGGAAAGCATTAAGGATACGGCGCGCGTGCTCGGCTCCATGTATGAGGGGATTGAGTATCGGGGCTTCGAGCAGACGATCGTGGAGGAGCTTGCCGCCCATGCGGGTGTTCCGGTCTGGAACGGACTGACGAACGAGTATCATCCGACGCAGATGCTTGCCGATATGCTGACGGTCCGTGAGCTGTTCGGGCATCTTGCGGGCTTAAAACTGGTGTATATGGGTGACGCCCGTTATAACATGGGAAATTCGCTGATGATCGTATGCGCAAAGCTCGGACTGCATTTTACGGCGTGCGCGCCGGAGAAGTATTTTCCGGACGAGGCGCTTGTGGCACAGTGCAGGGAATACGCGAAGGAGAGCGGCGGAACGGTCACGCTGACCTCGGATGTCAAGGAAGGAACAAAAGGCGCGGACGTGATCTGCACCGATGTATGGGTGTCCATGGGCGAGCCGGACAGCGTATGGGAGGAACGTATCCGCGATTTAACGCCGTATCGCGTGACAAGTGAGGTCATGGATCATGCGGGAGAGAAAGCGGTGTTTTTGCATTGCCTTCCTGCGTTTCATGATCTGGACACGAAGATCGGAAAGGAAATCCATGAAAAATACGGCCTGACCGAAATGGAAGTGACGGACGAGGTGTTTGAGTCCGCGCGCTCCCATGTGTTTGAGGAGGCGGAAAACCGCATGCACACGATCAAGGCGGTCATGGCGGCGACACTCGGCGCGTTTTAGTGTGAGAAGAAAATCTTCGCAGATGATAACGCCATATTTGGCATGACGGGGATTAGGAAATGGAAGAAACAAAAAAGACGCAGATCCTGAAGCTCCTGCGCGGCGGGAGCTATGTGTCCGGGCAGGAGCTGTGCGAACGCTTCGGTGTATCACGCACGGCTGTCTGGAAGATCATCAATCAATTGAAAGCGGAAGGCTATGAGATCGAGGCGGTTCCGAACCGGGGCTACTGCTTAAAAAGCGCGCCCGACGTAATCTCCGCAGAGGAGGTCACAAGCCGGCTTACGACTGCATGGGCGGGCAGGACGGTGTATTCCTACGGAGAAACAGGCTCTACGAATATTGACGCGAAGCGTCTTGCGGAGGAGGGTGCGCCGCACGGCGCGCTTGTGGTTGCGGATACCCAGACGATGGGGCGCGGCAGACGGGGAAAAGGATGGGAGTCGGAGGACAGCGGGCAGGCAATCTACATGACGCTGCTGCTGAAACCGCAGTTCTCGCCGGAATATGCTTCCCGTGTGACGCTGCTAATGGCATTGGCTGTCGCGGCGGCATTGGAGGAGGTCTGTGAAGATCAGTCGGTACAGATCAAATGGCCGAACGATGTTGTGTTAAACGGACATAAGGTATGCGGCATCCTGACGGAAATGAGTGCGGAGCCGGGATATATCCACCATGTTGTCATCGGCACGGGCATTAATGTGAATCAAAAAGGATTTCCGAAGGAAGTGGATGAGATCGCCACTTCCGTGCTGCGTGAGACGGGGCGGACAAATTCGCGCGCACAGCTCATCGCGCGCGTGATGTTCTTTTTTGAACAATATTATGAACAGTTCTTACAGACGTATGATCTGTCCGCCGTCAGGGAACAATACGAGGCGCATCTTGCGGGCATGGGAAAAGAGGTGCGCGTGTTAGACCCGAAGGGCGAGTATGTGGGGACTTCAAAGGGAATCACAAAGAACGGGGAACTGATCGTCGAAAATGCGGACGGAACACGCTGTGAGGTCTATGCGGGTGAGGTTTCCGTGCGCGGACTGTATGGCTATGTATAAAATGAGAGGGAAGATATGAGCGAGTCGCGAACAGTTTTATGCGGGGCGAACGCCTATGATAAAAAATATTATTTTAACAAAAAGTTTGAGAAGCTGCCGCAGTCCATACAGGAGGAGCTGCACATTATCTGTGTGTTGTTTACTGAGGAGGTCGGCGGCATTTTCACGATCGGCTTCGAAGAGGACGGCAGCGTGACGATGAAGACCGAGGCGGCGGAGGAGGATTATCTCTACGATGACATCGGGAGCGGGCTGTTAGTCAGCGAGGTGCGGCGCAAGCGCAAGGAGCTGTTTGAGTCGCTCAGCCTGTATTACAGGGCGGCCGTGCTGCATGAGGACATTACGGCGGAGCTGAATGCGCAGGGGGAATGAAGCCATGCAGTTGAAGATCGGGAATGTAACGCTTCCGAATAATATCATACTTGCGCCGATGGCGGGCGTGACGGACTTACCGTTCCGTGTTCTGTGCGCGGAGCAGGGGGCGGGCATGGTGTGTATGGAAATGATCTCCGCAAAGGCGCTCTCTTATCACAATAAGAATACCGAGGAGCTGCTGCACATCTCTGAGAAGGAGGGGCTTGTATCCCTGCAATTGTTCGGTTCGGAGCCGGAGCTGATGGGTGAAATGGCAAAACAGATTGAGGAGCGTCCGTTTGCGGTGCTCGATATCAACATGGGCTGTCCCGTGCCGAAGATCGTCAATAACGGCGAGGGAAGCGCGTTGATGAAAAATCCTCTATTGGCGGGAAAGATCATTGAGGCGGTGGCGCGTTCGACAGTTAAGCCGGTCACGGTAAAAATCCGGCGCGGCTTTGACGAAGCGCATGAAAACGCGGCAGAGATCGCGCGGATTGCACAGGAGTCCGGCGCGGCGGCGGTCACAGTGCACGGCAGGACGAGGGAACAATATTACGCGGGAGAGGCGGACCTCACATGCATCCGCGCCGTGAAGCAGGCTTTGCGCATTCCGGTCATCGGAAACGGCGATGTGACGGATGCGGCGTCTGCGAAAAGAATGTTGGAAGAGACGGGCTGCGACGGCGTGATGGTCGGCCGGGCCGCGCGGGGGAATCCGTGGATCTTTACGCAGATCGCGCAGGGGCTTGCGGAGGAACGCGTTGAAAAGCCCGACCGCGGTGAAGTCAAACGCATGATGCTGCGTCATGCCGGTATGCTTCTTGAAGAAAAGGGAGAATATATCGGTGTGCGCGAAATGCGTAAGCATGTGGCGTGGTACACGGCAGGATACCCGAATTCCGCCGCGATGCGGCGCGCGGTCAATGAGGTCACGAGCTACGCGGCGCTTGAAAAGCTTCTTGACACAATATGGTAAATGTGATATGATACACGCGCTTTTGTAATACGGCGATATGATGTAAGCCGGATTTATTATTTTGGAAAAGGGAAGAAGGATATCGGAATGGAAGGGAAAAAGAACATTTTAACGTATGAGGGACTGCGTAAGTACGAGGATGAGCTTCACAATCTGAAAGTGGTCAGAAGAAAGGAAGTTGCGCAGAAGATCAAGGAAGCGCGTGAGCAGGGAGATCTGTCCGAGAATGCGGAGTATGATGCGGCGAAGGATGAGCAGCGCGACATTGAGGCAAGAATCGAAGAACTGGAAAAAATCCTGAAAAACGCCGAGGTCGTGATCGAGGACGAAGTGGATTTAGATAAGGTCAGCATCGGATGTAAGGTGCGCATTCTGGATTTGGAATATAATGAGGAGCTGGAATATAAGATTGTCGGCTCGAGCGAGGCCAACAGCTTAAAGGGGAAGATTTCCAACGAATCACCGGTCGGGAAAGCGCTTCTGGGCGCAAAAATAGGAGACAATGTCAGCGTTGACACCCAGATGGGCGTGGTAAATTATAAGATCCTGGATATTGATAAGTCCAATCAATAAAAAAGAACGCTGCGCGTTCTTTCAAAGAAATGCCTCCGGCATTTCTTTTACACATAAATCAGGGCAGGAGATTTTAGAATATGCATTGGTCAGATTTGATTGCAGAGGAAATCATAAAAAGAAACCCCAATAAAGAAGAATATGTATGTGCTGCCGGAATCAGCCCTTCCGGGTCTATTCATATTGGTAACTTCCGGGATATTGCAACCAGTTTGTTTGTTGTAAGAGCATTGGAAAGAAAAGGGAAGAAAGCAAGGCTGCTTTTTTCATGGGATGAATACGATCGGATGCGTAAGGTGCCCGTAAATGTGGCAAAGGTTGCGGAAGATTTTGAAAAATATATCGGATATCCGTATGTGGATGTTCCCAACCCTTTTGAGACAGAGCATGCCACCTATGCGGAATATTTTGAGAAAGAATTTGAAGCGTCCATTGATAAATTCGGTATCAAATTGGATTATCGCCATCAGGCAGACATGTATCGTTCCGGCTGCTACCGCGAGAGCATTATAAAGGCTTTGGATAAGAGAGCAGAAATCTTTGACATTTTGGACAGCTTTCGTACACAGGATGCTGTAGAGGGAGAAAAGGAAGCCTATTATCCCGTAAGCATCTACTGCAGCGAGTGCCATAGGGATACAACAAAGATCGTGTCATACTCTGATGCGGAGAAGAAAGCGGAATATGAGTGTAAATGCGGCCATCATGGTACATTTGATTTCCATACGGACACCGACTGTAAGCTGGCATGGAAAATCGACTGGCCGATGAGATGGATGTATGAGAATGTGGATTTTGAGCCCGGCGGAAAAGACCATGCTGCGCCCGGAGGTTCTTTTGATACGAGCAGAGTTATTGCTGAAAAGATTTTCGGCTTCCAGGCTCCGATTTTCAAGGGATATGAGTTTATCGGCATCAGAGGAACAACAGGAAAAATGTCCGGTTCTTCAGGATTGAATATGACGCCTGAAACCCTTCTGAAGATTTACCAGCCGGAAATTCTGTTGTGGTTATATGCGAGAGTCGAAACAAACAAGGCATTTGACCTGTGTTTTGATGATGGAATCCTGCGCCAGTATTTCGAATTTGATAAACAGTATGATCAGTATAGCAAGGGAGAAGCGGATGATCATGTGAAATCTATCATGGAGAGCTGCCTGCTGACAGACAAGCCGATCAAGACGGTTCCGATGTCGCTTCTGGTTCAGCTGGGTTCCATCGTTGATTTCAATGTTCCGATGCTTGAGACCGTGTTTGAAAAGATCGGACAGCCATTCAAATATGCTGATTTTGAAGAAAGACTGGAACTGGCAAAATATTGGCTGGAAAACTGCTCTCCTGAGAATGCCAACAAGCTGGTTCCGTACCGTAACTGGGAAGTCTATGATCAGTTAAACGAAGAACAGAAGAAGGAAATTGCACTGCTGCATGATTATCTGATGAATGAGAACTATACGCTGGATGAGCTGAACTTCCAGTTGTATGAGATCACCAAAATGGTATACGGAGCAGACACGCCCGAACTGCGGAAGCTTCAGGGAGAATTCTTCAAAACGGTGTATAAGTTATTGTTGAACAAAGAGAAAGGACCAAGACTGTATCTGTTCCTGTATGCGATTGATAAAGATCGCTTTGTTCATCTGCTTGATTTTTCTGCTGATAAGACGGAAGAAGAAAAGGTTCCTTTATCTGAGTTAAATAAAGAACCTGAAAAAGAAGAGAAGAAGGTGGAATACGGCGATCCTGACCCGGTAGAGCCTGTGAAGGATCAGATCAATCTGGATGTGTTTAACCAGATGGATCTGAGAGTATGTAAGGTGTTAAAGTGCCAGGAGATCAGAAAATCGCACAGCTGTTACAAATTGACGTTATTTGACGGAATCAAAGAACGTACGATCGTTTCTTCCATTAAGGCATATTATACACCGGAGGAACTGGTCGGTAAGAAGATCATTGTGATAGCAAATCTTGAGCCCACCAGAATCACAGGCGTAACCAGTGAAGGAATGCTGATGGCAGCGACAAATAACGCGTGCGGATGTCAGGTAATCTTTGTGGATGACATTGTACCGGAAGGAACCATGATCCGCTGATTTACCGATGTGAAACGGATGACTGCGGCCATGTGACGGAAATAAAAAAGAGCTATTGTTTGAACTTATCAAAACCATTTTCCAGGATCAGTCTCGGAGAATGGTTTTTTGTATACAAAGAAAAATCGTGTTATGGCAGAAAAGCAAAAATTTATTGAAAAAGTCTTTTTTTGACATAAATAGATAGTATAATGATATAAAAACAAGAAAAATCAATACAAGTATGCTTCACATGGATAAACGGCAGAGATGGAACTGCCCGTAAGAACATGAGAGAAAGGAGAGATCCCATCAAATATTGGATGATTGGGTGATACGTAACGGCATGAATCTTGCAAGTGAAAAAGAGTTCTATTCCAACCGGCTGGAAGAAGTTGCGATGCGCGTTAACGCGGAGCATTTTTTGTGGGGAGAAGACTTGATAAACAGAAAACTGATCCTGTATGCCAAAAAGCTAAAGCAGGTTGAGGGATATTCCAACGTGAAGGATGCGCTGAAACCGTGCGGATTGGTCATCACGAATTTCAGAAAGGAGCATTTTCTGTGCTGCGTGACGGCGACGCTTGATACGGAGAGCGGGAATGTCTACTTTACGGAAGCCAGCTTTAACAGTGCGTGGAAGCATCTGAAAAAAAGCGTGATGCTGGGAATCCGCATTGCCGGAGCGAAAGGGATTCCGTGCGACATTACGAAGCCGGAGGATATTGTTGTGCTTGACAATCTGTTTCGGAATGGGAGCACGCCGTACATAAAAAATGACGTCGTCCGGTATCAGGGCAGGCAGCCCACGGAGGAGGAGCGGCAAAAGCAAAGCAGGAGACAAAGCCTGTTGGACAATCCGAAAATGAATTTTTATTATGCGGAAGACGGACGGTACTTTCACGATAAAGACTGTCCGCTCACAAAAGAGATCGCGGCGGAGCAGTTCTGCGCTTCAGAGGATATACCGGACGGAAAAGAAATGTGTCTGTACTGCAAACGGCAGATTTATTTCAAAAAGGCGTGCGCGCCGAATGGAAAGCAGGCGCCGGTCTGCGACCGGATATTCAAGAATCATCAGGTCAGTATCGGAAAGATCGAACATTGCGTCATGGAGGCGGGAATGAAATTCCATGCCGCCGCGCTGGATGAGATGCAGATCGAATGCGCGCACGACCATTGGATCGTCAAAGGATTGCAGACGGATCATTTGAGCCTGTGGCATAATAATTATGTGAAAACAAGCGAAACGGAACGCTACATAACGGAAGGGTACCACAGGCAGAATCTGGAAGGGAAAAATCTGACACAGATTCTGCGTTACGTGGAGGGCTATTCGTGGGAAAAGCACTTGCTGAGTAAGGCGGAGCCGGACGCAGAAGCCGTGGAACTGCGTGACGGTCAAAATAAGGGTATGGAGATTGTAAAAGAAGAAGCCCCAAAAGCGGAGCCGAAAGCCGCGGGCTGCATGGAGGGAAATGCGTGCGAACCGTGGTACCGCCGGGTCGTGAAATGGATTTTGTCAAAGTGCGGGGCGCAGAGGAAATGAGTCTTCAAGCAAAACGGAATACGAGACGGAAACCTTTCCGTTCAACCTAACAAAAAAGCACGAATCTGCCGATATAAAATAAAACATACCGAGATGGGTTCTCGGTTCTATTTAAGCGGGGAGCGCTTAATGACAAGAGATCACGGAGGATACATATGGATGAAACGTAAGGCGGTCAACGGAATCAAATATTGGGGACAATTGCTTCTCCTTCCGGTATATTGGCTGTCTTTTTTGATGCCCAGAGATAAGAACATTTGGCTGTTTGGAAGCACCTTTGGAAGAAGATTTTCGGAAAATCCCAGATATTTGTACTTATACGCATGTCAGCATCGGGCGGAAAACGGGCTGCGGCCGATCTGGATCAGCCACAATAAAGAGGTGATACGATTCCTGAATGCCAATGGTTATGAGGCGTATGCGTACCATTCGTTGAAGGGGATCTGGTATGCGCTGCGGGCAAAAGTTTATATTTTTGACAATTATTCCAAGGATATTAACTTTTGGCAGTCCGGCGGCGCAGTCAAGGTCAATCTGTGGCACGGCTCCGGCAATAAGCGTACGAACTATGATAACCGCTTTGACACCGTGCGCCACCCCAAGAATCTGTGGGAGAGATGGAAGACCTTTCCGCGGCGGCTGTCGGATGAAAAGCCGAGTCACTATACGCTGGCGACCTCACCGGCCATGAAGGAAATCTTTATATCGGCGTTTCACACAGATGAAAAGCACATCATCGTGGAGGGGTATCCGAGAAATGATATTCTGTTTCCTTTTGAGGAGTGTCAGATTCGCAATCTTTATACGAAAGAAGAACGTGAGCTTTTGAAGCTCATATCCGCCCGGCGAAAGAGCGGCTGTCGGATCCTCACCTATATGCCGACGTTTAGGGAGTCGGAGACAAAGCTGCTTACCGTGCTGGATCCGGGGGCGCTGGATCGTTTTTTAGAAAAAGAGAACCTGTTCCTTGTCATGAAGCTTCACCCGAAGTCGAAAATCAAGAAGGAGATGGAGAAGCTTCATTATCGGAATATCGTGAATGCGGAGGCGGAGATCGACGTGTATTCGTTTCTGGGCGAGAGCGATCTGCTTATCACGGATTACTCCTCCGTATATACCGACTTTATGCTGTTAGACCGTCCGGTTCTGACTTTTTGCTATGACTGGGAGGAATATACGGAGCATACGAGAGAATGCTATATTGATCAGGACGAATACATGCCGGAGCGGAAAGCGACGACGATGGAGGAACTTATGGAGGGGATCTGTGAGGTGCTGAAAGAGGATACCCATAAAGAGCAGCGCCATGTCTCGCGTAAGCGGATGTTTGCGAAGACGGACGGCAGATCGTGTGAGCGGTTGATTCGAAAGATCAAGGATATTAGGGAGTAAGGTACCGGAAATGCCCGAGAAGGCGGGCGGATAGGAGCGGTTATGAATGTTGCAATGCTGATCGCCGGCGGAAGCGGGCAGAGAATGAAGCAGGATATCCCGAAACAGTTTATCAACGTAAATGACAGACCTGTCATTGTATATACGCTGGAAGCGTTTCAGAAGCATCCGAACGTAGATGCGATCGCGGTCGTATGTCTGCAGGGCTGGGAGGAGATTTTAAGGGCATACGCAAAGCAGTTTAATATCACGAAGCTGCAATGGATTTTTCCAGGTGGAGAAAATGGACAGGAATCCCTTCGGAACGGCGTGATGGGATTAAAAGAAGTCTGCGACGCGGAAGATCTGGTGATCATTCATGATGCGATCCGTCCGATGGTATCGCAGGAGATCATTTCGGAGAATATCAGCTGCTGCATGCGTCACGGTTCCGCGATCACGGTGATTCCGTGCGCGGAGGCGATGCTTTTGACGGATGATAAAAACAGCTCCACGGAAATGATACCGAGAGACCGCCTTGCAAGGACGCAGACGCCGCAGGCGTTTCCGCTGAAAAAACTGGTGTGGGCGCACGAGGAGGCGGCAAGGCGGGGAATTAAGGAATCCATTGCGACCTGTACGCTCATGATCGAGCTTGGAGAACAGATTTATTTTTCAACCGGATCGGAGAAAAATCTGAAATTGACAACGGCGGAGGACATTGAGATATTCAAGGCGCTGCTGCACTCAAAAAAGGATGACTGGATGAAGTAGATCACACTGCACGAATGGAGGACATGATGCTGGAAAGCGCCCTGTATCAGGAGGATTTAAAAAAAATAAATGAGTCCGTCTTTTCGTGGGAGGAACTCGAACAGAAAAATATTTTGATCACGGGAGGAACCGGCTTGATCGGTTCCTGTCTTGTCGATGTGTTACTCTTCAGAAACGAGCATTTGGGAGCGCATATCGGTATCTGGGTGCTGTGCCGCAATGAGGCGCGCGCGAAAGAAGTATTCGGTGAGTATTTGGAAAAAGAATATTTACATCTCATTGTGCAGGATATTTCAGAACCGCTTCTGCCGGAGTCTTTCAAGCGGCGCGCACAGAGTGCTTCCGGCCTGTTGCCGCAGGATGCGCCGGAATCCATGGACTATATTATCCACGCCGCAAGCAAGGGAGACCCGAACAGCTTTGTCACAGACCCGCTCGGCGTGATGAATGCGAATGTATTAGGAATGCACTGGCTCTTAGAATATGCAAAGCGGACAAAAACCACAAAAATCCTATACCTGTCCAGCGGGGAGGCATACGGAAAGATGGAGCTGCCGGAGGATATTCCGATCTCAGAGACAATGACGGGGCTGCTTGACAGCCTGAATGTCAGAAACTGTTACGGTATTTCGAAACGGGCAGCGGAGACGATGTGCGTCAGCGCGGCATCTGAATATCAGGTTCCGGTATGCATTGCAAGACTGTGCCATATCTATGGACCGACCATGACAACGGGTGAAAACAGAGTGATTTTTCAGTTCCTTCAGAAAGCATTGGATCGGGAGGAAATCGTGCTAAAAAGCGAAGGACTTCAAAAGCGGTCTTACTGTTATGTGGCGGATGCAGCGGCGGCACTGTTTACGATTCTTTTTCGGGGCGCGCCGGGGGAAGCGTACAATGTATCAAACGAGAAATCCGTCGTGACAATCCGCGGGCTTGCGGAAATCCTCGGCAGCTATGCGGGAAGCGGCGTAAAATATGAACAGCAGACGGAGTCAGAGCGCAGAGGAAATTCCGGCATTATGCACGCGGTGCTTGATAATCAGAAGCTCCTAGAGCTTGGCGTTCGGATGGAATATGATATGGAGGCCGGATTAAAGCAAACGTTGGAGATCATGAAGGAGAAAGAGGATGGAAAAAGAAATCGGGATTGTCATATGCAATTACAATAAACAGGACTTTGTGCTCAAATGTCTGGAATCCTTATTTGCTTCTGATACGGACGATTTTGACGTCTACGTCGTGGACAACGCATCGCAGGACGATTCTGTAAAACTGATCAAAGAACAATTCGGGGATCGCGTAACGCTTTTGGTAAATCAGGAAAATCTGGGCGGCTCCGGCGGATTCAACACAGGACTCAGAAAAGTGCTGGAAGGCGATTACAAATACTTGATGTGCGTGGATAACGATATTGTATTTGCGCCCGATGCAGTCAGCGCGCTGCGCCGTTTTCTGGAGGAGCACGAGGATACGGCGGTGGTAGGCAGCAAGGCGTACTTTATGGACGAGCCGGATAAGATCTGGAATTTCGGCGGGATCATCCGCTTTGATACCTTTATTCAGCAGGATCAGCATAAAAATTGCGTGGACGCGGGGCAGCTCCCGGAGGTGGTATACGGCGATTATGTTCCCGCCTGCTCTCTGATGGCGCGGGTGGATGCGGTCAGGAAGGTCGGAATCATGCCGGAGGATAATTTTATTTATTGGGATGATATGGAATGGGGGTATCGGTTCCGGCAGGCAGGCTATAAGGTCGCGTCCTACGGAAAGTCGAAGGTGTGGCATAAGGCCGGGGGCAGGAATGCGGGAAATACCTTTATTCATTACTATATGTGGCGGAATCGGATTCATTTTTTCAGACAGTTTCTTCCGCCGGAGGACAGGGAACGTTTTGCGGAAAGTCTGCTGACAGAAATGTTCCGAATGATTTACAGCGTGAACTTAAAGGGTGAGACGAATATCATACGGACGCTCATGTATGCCTTTGACGACGCCGTACACGGAGTAAGGGGAAAGGCGAAAGAAGGAAGAGTTCTGCCGCGACCTGCCGTGACGAACCGGCTGGAACAGGCATTATCGGGAAAAGAAAGCGTGCTGATCCGATTTAGCGGAAGCTTTGAGGGGATCGGAAATATCGTCAAAAACATACGGAAAACCCTGCCGGATATGCAGATCGCGATTTCCGCGGCAGACTGCCCTGAGCAGGCGAAAGAGCTGACAACACAGTATCCGGACTGTGAGGTCACGGAGCGCTATGAGCCGGAGAGATTTGCGGCGCATCTGGTCATGTGCGAGCATATTTTTAAGTTGTCACCGGACATGGAAAAGGACTGCTATATCGATCCGTGGTGCAACCTGATCTACACGGCAAAAGATTTTATCTATGCCAGCAGCTTTGAGCAGACCAAGGAATTGTTTGTGCTGTGTAAGAAAGAGCTTTTGTGCGGCGATTGACGGCAGACAGGATTGGACGTAGACAGGAACCATAATAGAGGAGGAAAGCGATGGATCCGGTTATACTATTTGGCGCGGGAACCGGCGGGAAGATCGTGAAGTGGATGCTGAATGATTTCGGTATTCCGGTCAAGGCCTTTACGGATAACGGCAAGGATAAGTGGGGTACCATGCTGGACGGGATTCCGGTGATTCCGCCGGATTCCTTACAGGATGACGAAAGCAGGATTGTGATCGCAAGCACCTGGGAGAGCGAGATCAGGGAGCAGCTCACCGATATGGGGATGGGAAGCCGCGTGGTTGGCAAAGAGGTGTTCATGCATCAATACCTCGAACAAAGCGAAAAGATGTATTCCGATCTTTCCGGGCATCCGGTTGACAGCGGTAAAAGGCCGACGTTTTTATTCGGCACGGATCTCGGGTTATACCAGGGCGGAGTGGAGAGCTGGACCTATACGGTAGCGGACGAGTTAAGAAAAAGGGGATACGGGATCAAGATTCTGACCAATCAGAGCTCCCAGCCTGCGCCGGAACGGTTTCAGAAAGACACCTATTATCTGAATATGCGGGGGCGGGAATATTGCAGCGGCTTGCGGGATACGGTCCATGTGATCATGGAAAATGCGCCCTGCGTGGTCATTGATTCCTGGCAGAGCATGACGATGCTTGCAGCGGCGATTGTGAAAAGGCAGAATGGAGCTGCTGTTCGGGAGCTGATAGAGGTGGTACATAATGATCTGCCAAGGCTCTTTGGAATCGTGAAGAAATTTGAAGATGAGATCAATGCCTGTATGGGAGTGAGCAGGGATATTAATCGGAGCCTGGTCGAAGATTATCAAATCGCGCCAGAGAAGGTGCATTATAAAGAGAGTCCGGTAAAATATGATGCAGGCATAGAGCGGGACTATGCGTTTGACGAAAGTCAGCCGCTTCGGATCGGGTACGCGGCGAGGTTGTCGAAAAGTCAGAAGAGGGCGGATTTACTGCCGGAATTGATGGACAGACTGATGGAACGCAAGGTTCATTTCCGCATGCAGATTGCCGGAAGCGGAGCTCTGCGCGATAGGATTCAAAACCATATCACGGAAAAGGGGTACGCGCAGTTTGTGTCCCTGACAGGCTATATTCCAAGGGAAGAGATGAATCGTTTTTGGAGCGGGCAGGATATTTTTATTAATCTGTCCGAATACGAGGGTGTTGGTCTGTCTATGCTGGAGGCGATGGGGTACGGATGTGTTCCGATCGTAACGAAAGTCGCCGGAAGCGAGGAGTTTGTCGAGGAGGACATAGGGTATATTTGTGAAATCGGTGATCTGGATGCCATGGCGGAAAAAATTGCATATCTTGACCGGCATAGAGAAAAGCTTGGACAGATGGGAAAGACAGCGTGTGAATCCGCCAGGAAAAAGTGCAGTGTGGAAGCGTATGTGGATCATCTGCTGGGGCTGACGGCCGAGGGCAGGAAAAAGGGATAAGTTCATACTGCATTGGCGGTAAGAGTAGGGGGCAGCGCATGGATAAAAAAGTCGGTATTGTTATTTGCAATTATAATAAAAAGCAATTTGTGCTATCGTGCATCCAATCTGTACTGGATTCAAGCAGGAAGGACTTTGACGTCTATGTGGTGGATAATGCCTCGACGGACGGCAGCGCGGACGCGGTGAAAGCGGCATATGGCGACAGGGTCATCCTGATTCAGAACGAGGAAAACCTCGGCGGCAGCGGGGGATTCAATACGGGACTCCGCGCGGCAAGACAGAAGGGATACCCCTATTACATGTGTGTGGATAATGATATTGTGATGGATGAGCATAATATCGAAAATCTGCTTTGTTTTTTAGAAGATCATCATGATGTGGGGATCGTCGGCTCCAAGATTTGCCGCATGCAGCATCCGGAGCGGCTTCAGGAGCTTGGAGCGCGGCTGGATTTTGAAAAATGCACACATGTTCCTTATTATAAAGACCATTTAGACAATGAGGATATTCCGGAGGTGCAGGATTGCGATTATGTTCCCGCCTGTTCGCTGATGGTCCGGGATGAGGTGATCGATAAGATCGGGCTGCTCCCGGAAGAAAACTTTATTTATTGGGACGACATGGAATGGTGCTATAAGGCAAAGCTTGCGGGGTATCGGGTTGCGGCGTACCGACAGGCGAAGGTGCTGCATGATATGGGGACCAATTCCGGGGATACGTATTTTTCTACTTATTATTTCTGGCGAAACAGAATTCGTTTTTTTGCGAGGTATACACCGCAGGATAAGAGGGATGCCGCGATGGAAACCTTGCTGGAAAATTTGTTTCAGACGATGTATGGCTGCTATTACAAGGGGAAGACAAATCAGATCAGCGTGATGACGCATCTATTTGATGATGCGGTTCATGGTCATACGGGAAGGGCGGATGAAGGCGTGATCCTCCCGAAGGATCAGGTTGAGAATCGTCTGGAGAACCTGATCAAGGGAAAGACAAAGATCACGATCGAGTTTAACGGGGATTATAAGCTGCTGCAGGACATCGCCAAGTGCGTGAAAAAAAATAATCCGTCCGCCGAAGTGACAATCGTGGCGGACTGTGTGGAGGAAATGCGTGGGCAGTATCCGGAATACCGGGTAGCAGCGCAGGCCGGGATGAATGACGGACAGGATGCAGTCTGTCTTGCCATGTGCGAGCATGTGTCAAAAATCCATGACGACAGCCTCACAAAAGTATATGTTGATCCGTACAGTAATCTGCTGGAGACGGAAAGAGACCTTCAGCATTTTGCAGGATATGAGTACAATAAAGGACTGTTTATGAAAATATGGAAAGTATTGTTATAATTGCTGAAAAAATGAAAGATTAAAGATCGGAATAAACAAATTTGTGTTTATATTTCAATCTGCAGGATGAGCAAGGATGGAATGAATATGATAAAAGTGGGGTACTGGGATCAAACCTATGCAGAGCAAAGGCTGATTGTCCAAAAGGAAAATGTCGGAAAAGTTCAATATATACCAATCGACCGGTCGAAAGACGATTGGATGTTAAACCTGGTTTGCAGTCTGGATACATTTCGCAAGGATCTGTTTCCGAATAGAAAAGGGTTTTATTATCATCCCGTCGGGACGCCGAAATGTGATCTGATCCATAATTTTAACGGTGTTTGTGATATGAAGCTGCCATGGTTTTCTTCTTACGAGACAAGGCTGCCTAAAAGATTGAAGGTCGATCTGGATAAACCGGTCAATAAGTGGTGGTTAAAATATAACTGTGAGCTGTTAGCCAAGGATCATTGCAAAGGTCTTTTTCCGATATCGCGCTCGGCCTATGAGATAGAGCAGGCTTATATCAAAAGATATGCGGAAGAATATTATGATGATATTATGAAAAAGACGGAAGTGGTTCATCCGCCTCAGGCAGAGATCGTGACGGAAAGCATGATACAGGAGAAGAATGAAACGATCTTAAAAAAGATCGAATTCATTTTTGTTGGGACGGGCTTTTGGTTTAAGGGAGGAAAGGAAGCGGTTGAGGCACTTGCAAAATTCCGCAAGGACTATGATTTTCACCTGACGATCGTGAGCGATTTTCTTGTTTTCCCTGAACGGGAGCCACAATACACAAAAGAAGATTACCGTCAGGCCATGAAGCTGATTCACGAGAATCGTGACTGGATCACACTGTATAACAAGCTGTCTAACAGGAGAGTGTTGAAGCTGTGTGCGGAGAGTCATGTAGGGGTATTGCCGTCGTACGCGGACAGTTATGGATATGCGTGTCTGGAATTTCAAGCGAGCGGCTGTCCCGTGATCACGAGCGATATCAGGGCATTTTCGGAGATCAACGGCGAGGAATACGGATATGTCTACCGCATTGATCCGGCGATGAGCAGTAAAGAGAAACAGGAAAATAACCTCAGATGCCTGATCGGAATTTTTGAGGAGATATTCAATCATCCTGAGGAAATCGCTAAAAAGGGGCGCAGGAGTCTTGAGAGGATACGAGAGATGCATTCTCCGCAGAAGTATGCGGATTTTATGCTGGAAAAATATCGTCAGGCGCTCAAGCAGAAATGAAGGAAATTTCATTATTATAAAAAATAATTAAAATTGCAAAAAATGAGTGAAATCAGTTCCTATATAGTGTACAATATGGTTAGAAAAAATTTATATCAATAATGAAAGGTGGTTACAAAAATGAAAAAAGGCGGCATAGCAGTATTCTCAACAATAGCCGGAGCGATCGCGGGATTTGCGGGAAGCTCTTATTTGGGAAACAAGCAGGTTGCACAGAAGGCAGAGAAGGTTGACAAGTTTAAGGGCTATTACAACATGCTCAATCAGTGGCTGGTATTAAAGCAGGAGGGTAAATCCTTAGAGAAGTATTTCACGGACAACGGTTATAAGACGATTGCCATCTATGGTATGGGAGAGATGGGAAACCGTCTGTATGACGAGCTGAAGGGTACTTCCGTAACCGTAAAATATGCAGTTGACAAAAATGCGGCAAGCACCTACTCCGAGCTGGATGTCATTGATCCTGAGGACGATTATGAAGAGGTTGACGCAATTGTTGTCAGCGCAATCTTTGCATTTGATGAGATTGAGGAGATGCTGAGCGACAAGGTTGACTTCCCGATCGTATCCTTAGAGGATGTTGTGTACGAGGTATAAGCGCGAGAAGCGTTCGGAGACAGACGTGGGGTTGCTAGAGAGTTTATAGAATGGATTTCAAAAGCGGTCGTCTAAGCTATAGAAGTATGGCTTGGACGGCTGCTTTTTTTATGGATATGGAGGGGCGGGAAAATGTAGTTCATATCGAGGATTTTACGTAGGAAAAGTGTTATGATGTCAGTAGAGAATTTGCAATGGAGCTTTTAGGGGAGGTAAAGTCTGGCGGACCAGTTAAATGATTATATCGATTCGTATGCGTTAAGTTTTTGTTAAGAACTAATCCTTATACTGAATCATGATGGGGCTAATTCAGAGCAGGAGGAAAAGCGATGCATGCATTGGAAGAAATCCCAAAAGCGCATAAGGATAGTAATCCACATAAAAAAGCTGACTCAAAACAGGTTGAGCCTGTTTGGAATACGATTATGTCTCGTGTGAATGGCGGTAATCCTGATACATCTTACTTGGCATTTGATGACAGAGGCGCTTATCATGTCCGGGGCAGCGCTTCGATGTCAAACATTGTACAGCGCAAAATCACAGTCGAACTCAAAAAGGGTGAAAATGTACCAAAGATAGGTATAAATAAAGAAAGACATGAGTTTCGAGACCCAGTCAAAAGTCTTTATAAAGGAGACTCCATCGCACATATCATTCCTTTTGCAACGATTCAAAGCAGTATGAAAGAGATTTTGAATGGTGCTGTTGCAGTGAACAGGGATAAGCCTCAACCAAACACAAGGAACACATTTGACTTGGACCGCGGAAAGAAAGCGGATATGCAGCAGTTGATCAAGGCAATCATTCCTTCGGCCGGGTATCAGTTTGATATTCATGAAATGCTGAATCTGGCTCCCAAAATACAGAATCAGCAGGATGTGGCAAAACAAATAAATGAAACTATTTTTGATACCAATCCGATGGATGTCCAGACTCTCGAAAAAAAATCCAATGAGCTATTAAGCGTATTAAACAGTTCCTACGCCAATTTAAGATGTGGCGATAAGCCTACGAATAGAAAAATTGGCAACAATCTTGACCCGATAGCGGCTGCCAAATTTGATCGAATGTCACAAAAACAGATATCGGACGACGGGAGCGCGGCCAGCAGTTTCCAAATATCACAAAAGAATCAGGAGGCACAGATTGGTGTTCATTTAAAGAATGCTACAATGAATGAACTTTCCCTTGCAAAACGGATGCATAAGCTGGGACGATTAAGGGAAAAATATCCTTCTTTGGCGGTCTATGGCATTGCTGGTGCAGTGGATCAGGAATCTAAAAAGGCAACTTTTTATAGTTCCGATATCCCTGACACAAAGGACAATAACAACCTTCTTTCTTTACATACGCATGTGGAGCATATGAAAGGCAAGAAAATAGAAAGATGGAAACATGACTTTACCGGAAATGCAGGCAAAAATGAAGAACCTCTAGACAGCGAGGTTAAGCAAGTGTCGGAACCTAAAATGAAGAGTGCTGCGTGGGTAGGAGCTGCTGTGTCGGGGCTGACCGGTTTGGTGACATTTCCAATTCTTGGCGCCATTGGTGGCTTGCTCAGCGGTGCTATTTTGGGGGCTGCCTCATTCGGAGGAGCATATTACTATCAAAAAAGGCAGAATAATATTTTAATCAGTGAAAAGAAGAGAGTGGAAGAAATTAAATTTTGTGCTGCGAAAAAACAAAAGAACCACCTTGATGCCGAAGCGAGTAATAGGAAGATCACTGATAGTAATGAATATAATAATATGTGTAGCAAATTCAAAAACTATTCAGATAATTATGATGATTTAAAAAAGGATCCGTTTGATGCAAAAAAACATGAGAATCTGGAAATGGCATATAAGGAATTTCACAAAGGAAAATTACCGCTTGTTGAAAGGATTAGAGAAGGTAAACAGTAAGCGGATGCAACTAAATTTTCTTCCGAAAGCGGAGAGAGAAAAGCTTTTTGACTGCTTAAAATCTCATACCGCGGATGGCGGAACCAATCTATAGCGGAAAAGTAAGAAAGATTTATGACACTTTAAATCAACATCCGGTCATTGTGACAGCGGATAGGATATCTGCCCTTGCTTTTTTGCCGATCAGGATTCATAATAATTGATAAGAAGCGATCGTGAATCGCAGATACATTGTGTGGGTAATTTTGCTTGTGGGATAAGAGATAAGGAGGGATGCACAAATGCTGTGCCATATGCGCATTGACTTAAGCATCGATCTCTGTACAAGGTCTGATCGTCGGGCAATCCTTGTGCAGAGGGAAAAGTAAGAGAATCTTCATTGCCCGCATCGGATTTTGTACTTATAGGGAACCGGAAACATGAGAAAATAACTATAAGGAGAGAAATTCGATGAATCATAATTATAAAAGATATATTGTTTTTTGGTTAAGTCAGGCAGTATCGCAGCTTGGAAGTCAGCTCACGGGGTTTGCGTTGATCCTGTGGGCGTATTCACAGAGCCATTCTGCGATGGCGGTTTCTTTGATGTCCTTTTTTAACTATGTACCTTACATTTTAGTGAGTCTGGCAGCGGGAGCATTTGTTGACAGCCACAGCAAAAAAAGGATCATGCTGGTATCGGATACGATCGCGGCGGCATGTTCCGTGGCAGTACTCTTTTTAAGCATGTCCGGGGGGCTGCGGATTTACCATATCTATATGGTCAATTTTGTGATCGGGCTGATGAACGCGTTCCAAGAACCCGCGTCCGCGGTGGCGGTAGGAAAAATGGTGCCGGAGGAGAAGCTTGCCCAGGTGAGCGGAATGAACTCTTTTTCGAGTAATCTGATCATGGTGCTGGCGCCGGTGCTTTCCGCGTCGCTATTTGCGTTTGGCGGTTTAACGGTGGTATTAGTGGTTGATCTGTCAAGTTTTATTTTCGCATTTGCGGTGCTGCTGTTGCTGATACAGATTCCCGAAGACGAGCGGTTAAAAGACGATAAAAAATCAATCCTCGAAGGATGTGCGGAAGGGTTTCGCTATCTGATGCGGCAGAAGGCGATTTTCACGATCATCATTACGATGGCGTTAATCAATTTTTTCTCGAGGCTTACCTATGAGAATATTCTGTCGCCCATGATCCTGGCAAGGAGCGGAGATGATTCGCTGACGCTCGGGATCGTAAATGCGGTGATGGGAATAGGCGGTATTGCAGGCGGAATTTTGGTTGCCGCGGGGAAGTTCTCAAAGAATAGCGTGAAGATGATTTATTTTTCCGCAATGTTGTCTTTTTTATTGGGCGATCTGCTGATGGGTATGGGGCGCGGCGTTGTCCCGTGGTCATTTGCGGGACTGATGGCAAGTCTGCCGATTCCGTTTATCAATGCGGGTCAGAATGTCATTTTTTATCGTACGGTACCGACGGAAATGCAGGGCCGGGTATTTGCGGTGAGAAATGCCATTCAGTTCTGCACGGTTCCGGTTGGCATCTTATTGGGAGGATTTTTGGCCGACTATGTGTTCGAACCGTTTATGGCGGCGGAATACGGTGTGGTTTCTGCGCTTCAATTGCTCGTCGGGAAAGGCGCGGGAAGCGGCATGGCGGTGATGTTTCTGTGTACGGGGCTGTTGGGGAGCTTTTTCAGTTATGTGTGCTACAGAATCTATGAGAGTCATGCGAAATAAAAAAGAGAATTGCATGTAAGACAATGGATTACAGCAGAGCGGTAGATTGGGACTGAAAGGGGAAACGATTGGACAGACTGTTACTCATTGACGGAAGCAACCTGTTGTTTCAAATGTTTTTCGGTATGCCTGCAAGAATCGTAAACGAGCAGGGAAAAGCGATTCAGGGGACACTCGGCTTTGTG
This sequence comes from Lachnospiraceae bacterium, assembly GCA_014804425.1. Classification (GTDB taxonomy): domain Bacteria; phylum Bacillota; class Clostridia; order Lachnospirales; family Lachnospiraceae; genus DLAJ01. The sequence continues at coordinate 417,916 of JAAUZV010000014.1, read as the reverse complement.
GGCGCCATGTTAAAAATCATCCGCAGGGTGAATCCTACGCATTTGGCTGTCATATTTGATGGCGAGCATGAAAATCCCCGATGTGGGCTGGACTCCGCTTACAAAGCGAACAGGCCGGATTATAGTACGGTATGTGAGGAAGAAAATCCGTTTTCCCAACTGCCGGATGTATATAAAGCGCTGGATTTCCTTGGGATCAGGTACATAGAAACGATGGACTGCGAGGCGGACGATCTGATCGCCGGTTATGCGCTGTCATTCGGTCAGAATGAGGAGGTCGTGATCGCATCGTTTGACAGTGATTTTTTTCAGCTTATCACGGACAAGGTGTCCGTGCTTCGGTATCGCGGCGAAAAAACAATAATCTGTACGCCGGAATATATCAAGGAGAAATTCGATATTATGCCGGGGCAATATGCGGATTGGAAATCGCTTGTGGGCGATACGGCGGACAACATTAAGGGTGCGGAAAAGGTTGGTGCAAAAACGGCGGCCGCGCTGCTTCGGGAGTTTGGTACACTGGAACAGATTCTTTTTGATGCGGAAAAGATCGCAAAACCGTCCGTGAGAGAATCCATCCTCCGAAATGCAGTCAGGCTTCGGGTCAACTATCAGATGATCAAGCTTGCGGGCGGGGCGGCGCTGCCGTTTAGCGGACAGGAATTGAAATACCGCTATGACGGAAGGACGACCAATGAGGTGTTGAAGGGGATTGGATTGCGGAGCTGAGGAAAGCGGGCTCTGCATGGATACCCATGAAACAGCGTAGAGCAACGAAGATAAGGCGAGCACGAGAGAGAGGAGATCAGGTAGGTTCCGAAGGGCTGTAGAACTATGGGGAGCAATGGGCGTATGGAGAAAAATGAGATTATTGAAGGCAATAAGGCGTACTGGAATGAACATGCCGATCTGTGGTTTGGGACAACTGCGCTCCCCGTATATGGAGTTCGGTTTCCGACAGAGGATGAGCTGCATCTGTTTGGGGACGTTACGGGCAAGAGGCTGTTGGAAATATGCTGCGGCAGCGGGCATTCTTTGAAGTATCATGCCGAGAAGGGCGCGGGCGAGTTATGGGGCGTCGATCTGTCGCAGAAGCAGCTTGATAACGCCGCGAGGCTGTTAAAGGAGAGCGGATATTCGGCAAAGCTGATCTGCTCCAAAATGGAAGCGGAACTCGATGTGCCGAAGGAATATTTTGATTATGTTTATTCCATCTACGGGATCGGATGGACAACGGATCTGCAGGGAACGTTTGATCATATCGCCTCTTATCTGAAAAAGGATGGTATTTTCATCTTCAGCTGGCATCATACATTGAATTATTGTGTGGGATGGTCGTGCGACGAGAGGAAGGACGTATTTGAAGATGATAAGCTGGTCATGACAAAAAGCTATTACGACGAATCCTGGTTCAAAATGCCGGTGCATGACAGTGAGGTCATTCTTTGCAACAGAAAAATGTCAACCTATATCAATGCGCTGGCGAAGGCGGGTTTTGCGATTGAACAGCTGGTGGAGGAAACGGATGACGAGTCCCTGCACGCCGCAGAGGACGCGGATGCAAAAACGAAAAAAGCACAAATGCTGCCAATCTCGTTTTGCATGAAGGCGAGGAAATTGGATTGAATTCGTCAAGTGACTGTGGTAGGATGTAGGGCAATCAATGGAAATACGGGGGGCTATGTAAGAATAGAGGATTTATATGAATAGAGATCAATTAAAAACCATTTGGAAGCGGGAAGAAGAAATAGCGCATATTCAGGGTTGGGATTTTTCGCATATTAATGGGAGATACGAAGAGGAAAGTGATCTGCCGTGGGATTATGAAAAGATTGTCAGAAGTCACTTAAAAAGCCACTTGGACATACTGGATTATGATACGGGCGGCGGCGAGTTTTTACTATCCTTACATCACCCATATGACAAAACATCCGCAACGGAAGGGTATCCGCCCAATGTGAAATTGTGTTCGGAAACATTACTTCCACTGGGGATAAACTTCAAGGAATGCAATGATCCGGCGAACATCCCATTTGACGATGGGGCATTTGACTTGATGATCAACCGGCATGGTGATTTTGACGCAAGAGAAATATTTCGGTTACTGCGGCAGAATGGTGTGTTTATTACAGAACAGGTTGGCGAAGATAATGATAGGGATTTAGTGGAAATGGTATTGCCCGGAATAGACAAGCCATTTCCGGGCCTGAATCTTGCAAAGCAGCGGAAGCACTTTGAAGAGGCAGGTTTTCAGATTATGCAGGCGGAAGAAGCCTACCGTCCGATCACGTTCTATGACGTGGGCGCATTCGTTTGGTTTGCGCATATCATTGAATGGGAATTTCCGGATTTTTCGGTCGAGCGATGTTTTGAGCGGCTGTTGAAAATGCAGGAGATGATTGAAAAAGACGGAAAAGTGGAAGGAACCATTCATCGTTATTTGATCGTCGCGAAAAAATAAGGAAATGAGCCGCTGCCCGCTGTGGGTGGCGGCTCGTTCCGATTGGGCGTAGAAAGATAAGAAGAAAATGATAGCAATACTTATTGTGAGGGAGGAAAGTTCACATGGCAAATTCATATCAAATCATTGATGAAAAAACATGGAAAAGAGCAATGCACTGCATGGTGTTTCGAAATAGTGTCGAACCGGCGTTTTGTGTAACCTTTGAGCTGGATATTACTGATTTTTATAAGAAGATCAGAGCACAGGGTTATTCTTTTACAATCGCGATGGTATATGCCGTGTGCAGGTGCGCAAATGAAATAGAGGAATTCCGGTATCGTTTCGTGGACGGTCAGGTTGTATTGTTTGACAAGATCGATACGGCATTTACTTATTTGGACCAGGACACGGAATTATTTAAGGTAGTCAATGTCCCGATGCTGGAAACCATGCAGGAATATGTGGAGCTGGCGACGAAAGCAGCAAGGGAACAGACCGAATATTTTACGGGACCATTGGGTAATGATGTGTTTCAGTGTTCGCCCATGCCATGGGTAACGTATACGCATATTTCACACACGAACGCGGGGAAAAAAGATAACGCCACACCCTTGTTTGATTGGGGGAAGTATGTGGAAAGAGACGGAAGGCTCATTATGCCCGTTTCCGTGCAGGCGCATCATTCGTTTGTGGATGGCTTGCATATAGGGAGATTTGCGGAGCGACTGCAGAAGTTTGTGGAGGAGTATGGAGTATAAATAATGTGGCTTGCACGGCTTTTACATAACCTGAAAGGAGGAACTTATGAAAATCGGAGAAGTCAGTCTGCTGACAAATGATGTCGTAAGACTTGCAAATTTCTATAAGCAGTTGCTGGAGATTGATAATCAGAGCGAGGATGAAGTGCATCAAGCACTGATTAATGAGGAAACAATGCTGACAGTCTATAACGATGGCTCAATCAAAAATAATGCAAACCAAAACATTTGTCTGGCGTTTACCGTTGATGATATTGAAAAAGAATATAGGAAGGTTTTGAATCTGGGTGCGGAAGTGATTGAAGGACCCACGGTCCGACCATGGGGAGCGGTCAATATGAGCTTTTACGATCCGGACAGAAACATCATTTATTTCCGCCAGCTATGAGCCAAGCGCGCTCCAATGAAAGAACCGATCACAAATGATACAGCGGAAAGGAATATCCAATTGGACAGCAAAGACCTTATCCTATCAAAAGTGCATAAGCTGATGGCGGCATATCGGGACGGCCTGCTCGGTGGCGAAAGGCTGAAAGAATGCAATTCTTTCAAACGTGAATTAGTGCCTGACAGTACAAATTTACAGGCTGAGAAAGGGGCATGGATCATCAAAATGCCGGAACATGAAAATCCCGGTCTTGACAGAGCTTCGAAAGAAAATTATTTGTATTTTACGTTGCCGATGGCGTTGAATTATCAAAGAAATTCGTATGTTTTATGGGAGTGCGCCAATCGGTTATACAAGGATGTGCCGGAGATTTTTGACTGCGGACATGTATTGCGGATGTCGGAAGCCGATTTGAAAGATGTGCTGGTTCAATATAAGGTCGCATTGCAGCCGAATAAGCAGCCGGTCATTTGGAAAACGCTTTGTGCCACGTTTCACGACAAATACGGCGGGGATGTCCGAAAATTTTTCTCGGCGATGAATTATGAAGTATCTGCCATAAAAGAATCCATAAGCAGGAATAAAAAAGCATTTCCTTATTTGGGCGGCAGTAAAATATGCAACTACTGGCTGTATGTGATGGAGCAGTATACCGATGCAAAATTTGTGGACCGCGAACATATTACCGTGGCGCCGGATACGCATGTCATCCAGGCAAGTGAGAGGCTGGGTGTGATCAGTGCGGAAGAGGCAAAAAGAGCGGATGTTCAGCAAATCGTTGCGAATAGATGGAATGAGCTGTTGCGCGGTACGGAATATGTTCCGATTGACATTCACACGCCGATGTGGCTGTGGAGCAGGGGGAAATTTAGAACAATATTGTAAAGCAAAAGACGAACAGATGCTTTACAGATACAGAACCGAGTGATAAAATGGAAGGGTAAAAAAGAAGGAGCGGTGATTATGGCACAGGCAATGATTAATTTTCGGATGGATGAAGAATTAAAAAAGAATATGGAAGAAATCTGCAAAGATTTAGGATTAAGCATGACAACCGCATTTACTATTTTTGCAAAAAAAATGACAAGAGAGAAAAGAATTCCGTTTGATGTATCGTTAGATCCGTTTTATTCAGAAAGTAATATGTCTTATTTGAAAAAGGTAATAGGCGATATTGAATCAGGAAAATCGGTTCTTGCTGAGCATGAATTACTCGAGGATTAATGCTCTCATCAAAGAGATACAAAGGAATTGCTACGAAGGCATCGGTAAGCCGGAACCATTAAAAAATAATTTAAGCGGGTGGTGGAGCAGGCGTATTGATGAAGTAAATCGAATCGTTTATAGAGAAAAAGATGGAGCGGTTATTATAGCATCATGCAAGGGACATTATGAGGATTCATAATGTCCCTCGCCGTGGCATGAAGATTGTTTGGGTTAGAGATTGTTATGCTGTAAATAGCATCGAAACGCTTCCGCAACATATTCCGCAGAACCGGCTCCGTTTTTGGTGTCGAAAACGGATCTCAAATAGTCATTAGAATAGAGGCCAATGATTGTATGGCAATAATTGTCTGAACTGCCGACTAATTCGGATGGGGCGTTTCCGTGTGCGCGGGCGATGATCTCCTGAACGATGTGCAGCACCTCATCTGAGGAAACGTCCCTATTCTTATTGACGGCCAATTTCACAAAAAGATCCTGCTTCATTTCTTCGGGGATTTCGGAAAGCCGTTTCTCCATGATCTCTGAAAAATGAGCCAGATTTTCTTTCATTGCCGCGGTATATGCTTCCACGCTGCCGAATTGTTTGATGGCGAGTTTAGCGACGTTCGGTTCGTCGTCCTTAATTTTTTGAATAAACAGATCATAATTCTCTACACTGCCCCAGTATTTGATCACCTCATTGGTATTGTGGTTCTTGAACTCCTCCAGCGCGTGAATGTAATCGGATAAGTCAAATTCCTTGAAACTCATACAGTTTTCTCCTTTCTCTAAACGGTCAAGGAGCTGTATCAGTCGGTCTGTACGGTTGCGTTTTAACAGGAGCAGTTCTTTTTGTTTTTTAAAAGCGGCAATTCGGTCAAAGTCAGGCTTTTGCAATATGTCCCGGATGTCCTTCAGCTTGAAGCCCAATTCTTTGAAAAAAAGAATCTGCTGTAATGTCTGCAGCGCTTCGTCATTGTACAGGCGGTAACCGGACGGCGTTGTTTCGCTTGGCTTGAGCAGCCCGATTTCGTCATAATACTGCAATGTGCGTACACTGACGTTGGTTAATTTCGCAACTTGGCTTGTGGTGCGCATGGGAATCAACTCCTCTTGATTGAAGAATACCATATCACGTTACGTTGAAGTCAAGAGTTTTTTTGCCACAAAGAGAAAATGATTTGTCTTTCCTAGATGCTCCGGCTTTTCACAATAAAAGAGGTGCAGTTTCAAATATTGCGCATATCCGGCATCATCAAGCCGATTGATTCGCTCCTCCAATAATTCACTCATGCCGTCTGAGGCGATCTCGTGAAGAATTTTAAGATCATTCCGGGCGAGCATTTCACGACATTGATCTAGATTAAAAAATACAAATGGAAAATCAACTGTCTTGAACGTTTCCTTATCATATTCACCGGTCAGAAGATAATTCGGGTCATAGCCCCATTCCGTGTAGTGGAGCATGTCATTATTAATGAAAGCGACAAACAGGGTACCGTCTTTTTTCAATACTCGTTTCACTTCCCTAATTGCCGTGTTCCGATCCTTTTCGTCGTGCAAATGATAAAGTGGACCGAATAACAGGACAATATCAAACGTTTCATCCTCAAAATCGGATAGGTTGAGAGCGTTTCCCTGTCTGAGATCAATCGTAAGATCGTCAGTTATCTTTTCACGGAAATCCGCCACGTTTTTATCCGCAAGTTCAACCGCATTCACGTGGTATCCCTTATTTGCAAAATAAAGACTGTATTCCCCGGCACCTGCTCCCAGATCAAGGATTTTCATGCCCTGTTTTAGATATTTTTCAATATATGTAACCGTAGTTGTAAACTCAACGCTGGCTGCATTACTGCAGTTTAATCTGGATTTTTCATCAAAGAACTGATAAACAGCGTTTACGAGTTCTGCATCGTTCTTGATCTTTTTCAGTTCATTCAGATCCATTTTCGGTACCTCTCTGAGCGGTATTGAGGGTTAATAGCAACGTCATTCTCTCCGAATAATTTTTCTCATACCGCAGCCGCAGTATTCGTGCGGTATTTTTTTGAAACCGAGAGATTCGTAAAACGGTTCTTTTCCCGGCTCCGCAATGAGCTGAATACTTGACCTGCCGCCAGCGGGTGTGTGGTCGGATACATAGGTTATCAGCATATTCAGAATCGTGGTACCGATTTTTTGTTTTTGAAAATCAGGGCGCACGATGACATCCGCGATCAGATCATATTGTCCGTCACCGATTAATCTGCCCATGGCGATCGTCTCATTATTTTCAACCGCGGTTGCGATATACAGACTGTTTCGGATCGCATTTTCTGATTGCTCCTTTGAAAAGTTGAGCCATCTGACACTTTCGCGCAGCTTCGCGTAGTCTTCATAAGATAAGGTGTTTTCTTTGTATTCCATGCTGTGTTTATCCTTTCCGATTATTCGGGGTGAAAAAGCCCCAGACACAATTGCTGAATTCTCCGGCGGCAAATGTATGCTGCTCGCCATGAATCTGAACGGTATAAATGGGAAACTTGTATTCCTGACCATATAAGGGGTCATGGACCGTAACGGATTCATGAGTCGGTTTCCATTTGTACTTAAAGATATTGACGCCAAATAGGTTTGTATCTCCATCGACACCGGTTACTTCATGCTGCCATGTTTGTTCTTTCCGGGATTCCATAGCATCGGTTCCTTTCCATTCGTTGTTGAATAAGTGATTGCGCTTGGTAATTTCTTAGCTTATAGGAAATTCTTCGAAAGATTTACACGTTAGAGGAACTCTTTTTTATATTGTCAGAGAATGCTTCGTAAATCGTTTTCAAATCTTTCGAGATCAAACTTACTTTTAGACTTGATTTTTGTCACGGCTCTTAATATCGTATCCCTCATTAACGCAATTTTTTCCGCGCTGTCAGCATGATAATAGCGGTCAAAATCAAGCCGGATATGGATGATCGCACAGGTGGCATGGTCGATGAAACGAACCGATTCTTTCCATTGTCCGGCGGCGTATAATTCTTCCGGTGCGGCTGTCGGCATGAGCCCAATGGTAGATAAAGAATCACTGTATTGCCTGTCCAGAAAAAAATGATATAATCTTTGGCAATACCGATAAACGTCATCATCGACGCCATAGTGTTCGGAAAAATATGCGGGTGAATTGATGTTCAGTTCCATGATAAGCCTCTGTTCATTTGGTCTGTTTCATAAAATCATAGCATACTCACGTTCATATTTCTATAACAGTATTGATAAACTGCAAAATATATTTCTGCGAGTAATGAGCATAGCGACCGCGCCTGCACGGACATTCGTCAAATGCCGCGAAGGTCAAATATCTTGTAGCTTGCTTCGGATGATTTGATCGGGAAAGAAATCTGATAGACAACCCGCGTGCGCAATTGCATAATGATTAAAAAAACAAAAGAGGAGCGTGTCTGACTATGAATACGTTACATTGTTGCATGAGGGAATATTTGGAATATTGTCATTATCGGAAGCGGTTGGATTCCAAGACATTGAAGGCTTATCGGATTGACTTAAAGCAGTATGAGGATTTTTGTGCCGGGGTATCTGATTGTTTCTCCAAAAATGCAGTGGATAATTTTATCACCTGTCTGCACAAACAGTATAAACCGAAAACCGTCAAGCGGAAGATCGCAAGCTTAAAAGCCTTTTTTCATTACATGGAATATAAAGAAATATTGCATGAAAATCCGTTTGCGAAGCTGGACATTCGTTTTCGGGAGGCGAAGCTCTTGCCAAAGACCATTCCCTTTCATTCGATACAGGCATTTCTCTCTGCCATCTACACACAAAAAGAACAGGCAAAATCAGAATATCAGCGGCGATGCTGCATCAGGGATACTGCCGTAATGGAGTTGTTGTTTGCAACCGGAATGCGAATATCGGAGTTGTGTTCGTTAAAACCCTCGGATATAGACCTTGAGAGCAATAATATTTTGATATACGGAAAAGGCGCAAAAGAGCGGATGATCCAGCTTGGTAATCGGGAGGTAATCTCTGCATTGATGCAATATCGGGAGACATTTAGAGAGGACATAGAGGTTTGCGGTTATTTTTTTGTGAATCGGTTACAGCATAAGCTATCCGATCAGTCAGTCCGTTTTATGATTAATCATTATGCAGAGCTTGCGGGCATCACGCAACATATCACGCCGCATATGTTCCGGCATTCTTTTGCCACACTTTTATTGGAGCAGGACGTCGATATTCGCTATATCCAGAGGATGCTTGGGCACAGCTCCATCAGTACAACGGAGATTTATACGCATGTGTCAAACGCAAAGCAGAAGGATATTTTGGTGCGCAAGCATCCGAGGAATTTGATGGAGGTGAATGGAGGATAATTTGAGATTATCGATAGACGAATGGCAGATGCATCTTATGCAAGCTTATCCATTAATCTATAGCTATTCGTTAGATTTGTGACAATGAATCCGGCAAATTACATGGAATAACAATGAGATACAAAAGAAAGGAGCATATATGTTTGATATAATCTCTTTATGTATGGCTATTGTAACCCCTTTAGCCACTTTAATAGGTGTTCTTTGGGCAATTTATCAATACAAGCGAGAAGCAACAAGGAAAAAACGCAGTGAAACACTTTCTCTGTATATTGATTTATTTAGTAAAGTATATGATACACGTGAAGAATATATCAAAATGACAAAGGAGAATCTATTTGATTCGGATAAAATACATGGTGATTCAGAATTTTGCAAAAAAATATTAACACTTTTAACTCATTTTGAGAGTTTTGCTAAAGGACTAGAATATGAAATATATGATTTTGAAATATTCATTTACTTAACTCCAAAAGAAATGTTTGAAATTTTAAATTCACTTAAACAATTTGTTTACGATGAACGGAAAATCAAGGGATATGACCTTTTGTTTAATGATTTTATCCATTTGGTAGATTTAATGAGTATATGTATTCAAAAGAAAACAAGCCATAAAAAATTTAAAAAAAAATATAAGAAAATATAGGTGTAATCTATGAACAAATTATATTGGGTAGGACCAAGAGAGTCTGACATTGAGGAGCTCGGATCTATATTTACTGGATCTGTAACAATATATGGGAGTAATAGGGGAAATAACAGATCTTTTTGTCAGTCAAATGCATTCAGAATCAATCATAATGAACCTAATGTGGCTTGTGATGCCTTTATTCAAGCAGAACTGAAAAAACTCATACATATGGATGAATCTGTGAATTTTCTGTTTTATAACGCATCTTTAGTGTATGACTTTGATTGCGAAATTGCTGCTCACTCTATATGCGTGAACAACCGCGAGTTGCTGACACAGTTAAATGACAAGGCGAGATGTCGTCGCATTTTACAACAAGTAGTTACACCTACTCCATTTGTAACCCTGTCCGGAAAGGAGTGTGTATACAATAATATCCGAAACTATTTTAAGTCAGAAGATTTTGTTATACAAGATAACTTTTCTTCTGGTGGCGAAGGTACATTTCATATAAGGGAATCTGAACCTTTGGATTTTATTGAGCAGGATAAACGGTATTTAGTTTCTCCATATATTAAAGACGGACTGTCTGTTAACGCACATATAATAATAAGTTCAAATAATATACTCTTTTTCCCGCCGTCAGTTCAAATCATAAGTGAAATTGACAGACGACTGCTTTATTTTGGTGCGGATTATATATGTTATACCTCCGTGGATTCCCAAATGCAGCGCAAGGTCAAAGATACATCCATTTCTATTGGCAAATACCTTCAGACACAAGGCTACAGAGGAGTTATGGGAATTGACTTTTTGCTGAAAGATGAGAATTTATATTTTATGGAAATCAATCCGAGATTTCAGGCTTCTTCTCAGTTACTAAATATGGCAATGAAAACCACACAACAGGCATCACTGCAGGAATTACATATTCTTTCTTTTGAAGAATGTCATTTGAAAGACATTGTTGAATTTTCCGTTCCTTATAGTAACTATACCTATATGACAAATAATATCCATGCCAACAGAATTCCTAAAATAATAAATTCACAAGAAGTATTTAAAGTCCAAGAAGATGGCTTTGAACCCAATACAGCCTTGCCGGTCCAAGAAAATATTTACCTTTTTCGATGTATTTTCAACACCAATATAAGCAGTATTTCTCAAGACAAGTTATTGCTACATCCTAATATATATACAGAAGATATCACTCCTTATATGCAGTCAAGCTCTATGATGTATAAACCAAATGTAAAGATTGCTTTGTTGAATCATGGTGTAAATCTTACCCCCAAAGCTCTCGAATATGCCGGAAAATGTGGTACCATACGAAAAGCTGTATTTGATGCCATTGATATTGTTATTTTTGAATCTCTATATATCAATGTGCCTCTTGATTGCAAGTTTTGTACATTCAGTCCATTCTTCATTGAATATGCAAACGGAACCCTCTTTTTATCGTATAATGGGAATTATATATCCAACGTTGAAATCAGTTATGTTCCGGAACTGTTACTGGATAAAAAGACTGCTTCAGGAGTTCCTTTTGATAATATAATCAATCTAGCTAATGATCGAATCAGGATCAATCCTGCGCCGGTCTGTGTTTTTAAAAAGTTAGATATAGCTTGTAAATTTTGTAATCTACCGGAACAAAATTCTTCATATAATATTGAAGATATCAAAGAAACGATTGATTATTGTTTGGAAACAATTTCATTCAGACACTTCCTTATAGGCGGAGGAACATATTCGCTTCAGGGAGGGTGGAACATCATAACGGAGATTGCTTCATATATCCGTTCAAAAAGCGACAAAAGAATATATCTTATGAGTATTCCGCCCTCGACTACAAAAACACTGACCAATCTGTATAATGCCGGAATTACAGAAGTTGCGTTTAATATGGAAATATTCGACAGGACATATGCGTTACAGATAATGCCGGGGAAGGGGAAGATAACCGCGCAAAATTATTTCTCTGTTTTTGCAGAGGCTGTAAAAATATGGGGAAATACAGGAAACGTTCGAAGCCTGCTAATTTATGGGTTTGATTCATGGGATACCTTTCTGCAAGGAATAAAAACATTATGCGAAAAAGGGGTGGAACCAATTATATCAATATTCCGTCCCTTAAAGGGCACTCCTTTGGAAGACAAAAACCCTCCTCCAACCGTAGAATTATTTTCTTTATATAAAAACTGTCAAGATATCGCACATCAACATTCTTTGATTTTAGGACCGGATTGTGTAGAATGCCAAAATAATACGCTTAGTTATACAGAGCAATAGTTTTCATACTATTAGTTTTTTTTGTATTTAGAATGCAAAAACTCCGGCGGTATGCTGTCCGCAATGCGCAAAGTGTTACATATTACACTATGCTGAATTTCAGAGATGGTTGCAATCCCTAAGGTATCTAATTGGGACCTTTTCTTTTGCGCTGCCATCTCTTGCTCTTTCGCCATTATTTCTAATTCTTTTAATCGCTTATCATATTTATGCAGAGAATTCTGTTGATGTGTTCTGCGTATCTCTTCAAATTTTTGATATAAATCTAAAGTTTTTCCGCCCACCATCAGTAGTCCGTAAATTGCCGGAATAAGTGTCAAAATGGATGGCACCGTATCAACGCATGTGACAAGCACCTCATAGGGCGAATTATGCCGTAGTTCAATAGAATCAATATGTTCTGCTGAACAGCACTCTCGCAAGATACAGTTGATTCGGTTATGCAGTTTATTTATACCTTCCAAATCATCTTTATCAATAGTTGTTTTAATAACAAATTCAACACGTTCCTTGTTCTCCGCCGTGTTTAATAGTAGCTCCCTGATTTCTCCTATATTAATAAAATAAGAATGCAGCTCTTTTATACCGAGTTCTTTTTTATAGGAAAGATCCGCAATAAGGTCATATAGAACCTTTAACTTAGTATGCGAAAAAAACTCACATGAAATCGCTAACTTACAGTAATGCTTGACCATCCTAAAGTCAAAATAATCAAAAGATTCTATTATGCCCTGCCGTATATAGCCCCATGCCTCCTCATATTCACCCAGACCGATCATGATATTCGCCAGAGGAAAAAAATCATGCTGTGAATGATAATATATAATCAGATTATGTATCTGTTTTTTATATTCCGCAACTGTTACGCGCCCCCCTGTCAGTATAGACAAATATGCTGTCGTCCGTAGTAAAAAGATAAGGTAGTCCTCCGATAATATATGCTATCTGGTATGGCGGCAAAGTTACATCAGTCATTGATATTTCGGCAATCTGCGTATATTCTAGATTAAGATGGGCTAAGTTCAGGCTGTCAATAATACAATGATAAAACATGGAATTTTCTAAAGTGATCAATTTTATATTTCCGGATGTAAAAATACATTGATGAAATTGGCAATCAAAAAACGTACATTCTTGCACATTGATTTTGTTAAAGTCACACTCAATGAATATGCTATGACTAAAATTAGCACCTGACGCAAATGAGTTATCCGTAAATACAACATTATCAAAATAGCAATATTGAAAATTAGAGGCACTGAAATCACACCTCTGAAAATCAACATTTGAAAATTTTGCTCCTACGGCAGCAACCGCTTTGAAAATTGATCTGTTAAAACAACAATCATTGATATTGATACGTTTAAGGCTTTTTCCGCTGTAGTCCTGAGATATTTCCGCGCCGTTTGCTATTTGGAATATTGCACCGTTTTGTACATCCTGATCCGGTAAGTTTTGTTCCAGATTTCTTAAAGCTTCTTTCGTTTGTTCTCTTGAATAATTATTTCTCATAGTGTACCTCTGAAAGTAGTGATTGCCGGATTCATTGTCACAAATCTAACGAATAGCTATAGATTAATGGATAAGCTTGCATAAGATGCATCTGCCATTCGTCTATCGATAATCTCAAATTATCCTTTACATATTATATCCCACCTACATGCGTATTTCAACATGTTTTTATAAATTTAGTCAAATAGAGGAATATTTCTTAGTAGTATCAGATAGTTAAGACTTTAATATTAACATCCACGCTACTTGACATCATTCACAAATTTTGTGAGAATAAAAAATAATCACTTACATAATCCCACCACGAAAGGAGCCCCGACATGCTTTACACCCTCAAAAACGGAAAATCCGTCACTATCAGAAAACCAACCACCAAGGATGCGCAGGCCATCGTCTCCATTATTTCCACTGCCGATACGGAGACCTTGTTTTTGGCGCGCAACCCGGGTGAGTTCTGCACGATCGTAGAACGAGAAGAAGCGGTCATTGAAAGTGTTTTAGCCGATACTGACAGTACATGGTTTGTGGCAGAATACGAGGGTAGGCTGGTAGGTCAATGCTCCGTGGGACTTGTGCGGCGATATCAGAGATACAGGCATAGAGCTGAGGTGGCGTTTGTGATCCTGAAAGATTATCAAGGCTTAGGAATCGGCGGAAAGATGATGGAGGAATGCATCAAATGGTGTAGGGAAAAAGAAGTCACGCAGATTGAACTGGATGTGGTCACAGCCAATCAAAAAGCGCTTTCCATGTATCAGAGTTTTGGATTTGAAGTGACAGGGACCCTGCCGAATGCATTGCGCTATACGGACGGAACATACGCAGACGAATATAAAATGGTAAAGCGGCTGTAGAAAAGCAATTTCATATTATACTTGTTTAACAAATTGGAATTAGAGGAGAAAATCTGTATGGCAGATGACGCACTTACCTGGTTGTTGGAGACAGAAAATCCGGCGGTACAACATAGGACAAAAATAGAATTACTTGGACAGGAGGATGATCCGGTTGAAGCATTCACATGGATCGTGTCAAAACTGCCCGCCGATTGGTATAAGGTAAAAGGTTTGTGGTATGCATATTATATCAATGCTCTGGCAGAATGTGGTTTGAATCAATCCATGATGCCGTCCGAATGGTTCGAAGTAGCGATGGACAGAATTCGGGCAGGCTTTGACTTCGGCTGCGAAGCATTCATGCTATTACAGGCAATGGTTGCCCTTGGATTTGGTGAAAATCCGGACGTGCAGAAAATATTTGCGCTGTTGCGTGATAATCGCTTACCTGACGGAGGTTTTCTTTGCGAGAGACGAAAAGGCAGACTAAAGCATATTCCCAAAAGTTGTTATAAAGCAGATTATTATGCGTTAAGATTATGTTCATGTTGCCGCAAAAAGGGAATCATTCTCGATATAGAGCAGGAGTTAATTTGTTATTTTCTGAGCAGAAATTTATTATTCAGACGGGATAATATGGATAAATTAATACTCGGGGATAGTGAAAAAGAAGGCTCACGGAATTCAGATGTATTCTATCCGTTTGAACCGATGCGAATGGGAATTCAAAATATTATGGAAACGATTTCCTCACTTGGGTACGGAAATGATCCTGCAACTGCAGCCGGTTGGAATTATTTGAATTCAGCAAAAGATGATATAGGGCGGGTAATCCTGTCTGGTACACTTACGAAGTCTTGGTTGCCAAAGGAAAAAGTAGGAAAACCAAGTGCGTGGGCAACATTTTATGCGCTATTGGCTGAAAAAGAACGATAAATCCCGAATTATCGGAAGATGATGTCAAAATGACACTCGCTAAAATGATATTTCCTGAAAATAGCTGATACTGATTCTAAACATAGCGAAATTGAGGAGAAAAATGATAAAGGCGATATACTTTGATCTGTTTTTTACATTGATCGTTCCGGCATACGGAAAAATAAATAATGAATTTGACATATTAAACTTGTCTGTTGGAGAGTGGGAACAGTACGCCGAAAATGATATTTTATACCGCGAAAGGGCTTTGGGTTTCGTTAAAAATGAAACAGAAATAATAGATAAGATCGTGTCTCTTATGCCGTTTGAGGTTAGTGTTGTTCAAAAACAGCAAGTTTTGAATGCTCGTGAAAAGAGAATGCAAAATGCCCTAAAAATGGTATCAAAAGAAATATTAGACGTTTTACAAAAATTAAAAGCAGAGGATATCAAATTAGGGCTAATAAGTAATGCGGACTGCATTGATTGTAAATATTGGAAGCAATCACCGTTATATCCGTATTTTGATGATGCCATCTTTTCGTGTGACGTTGGATTGTTAAAGCCTGATAGACAGATTTATGAGTTAGCAATGCAGCGTTTGGATGTATCTCCGGAGGACTGTCTGTTTGTTGGCGACGGCGGTTCAAATGAATTATGCGGTGCAAAGGAGGCAGGTATGGGTACTGTTTTTTCTGAAATGCTTGAAACGAAAAACGAGGAGCAGAACAAAACAATTATCAAATATGCAGATTATCATATTAAGCATATTAGCGAACTGTTTTATTTGCTGTAAAAAACTTCCGCTTTATCCAACAGCCAATCAAAAAGCGCTTTCCATGTATCTATGAACCAGAATATAAATTTAGGAGGATTTCTGCATGTCAATACAAACATCTGCCCAAGAAACAATCAATGCACTAAATGCAATTTTTGAGAAACATAAAAAGGAGCGAATTTGTGTTTTGGGAACAACATGTTGTGGGAAGACAACCTTGTTAAAACAAATTCCCCATTGTGTAGATTTGGATGATGAATTATGGCCGCAATTAACCAAAGAGGAAGCAGATTTTATCAGCCAAAAACCATGGACAAATGAAATTGGTGACTTTATAGATAAACTGGTTTATGAAAAAATATCAGTAAAAGTTGGTCATCCGTTGTTTACTACAATTATTGTAGATTGCGATGTAGTAATCTATTTGGATATCAGCGATGAGTTATTGGCTGAACATTGTAAGAAACGGGGAAATGATTTTGCGGATTCGATAAATGTAAAGAAATCTATAGAAGAAGATTGGAATAATCACAGAAAAAGGGGTGGGAAAACTTTTTATTATTTAACCGTCAATGAATAATAATTATATAAAGAGAATTATAAAAAAAAGTATCGCAGGGTTACAACAGCATACCACCCGATGAGGAGCGAAAACCATATGGAACATAAAGAAACAGTCAGAAAAGAAACAGAAAGACTGATCTTGCAAAAACAAAAAGAAAGTAAAGAAATCAAAGGCCTGAAACTGTGTGAAGGCTTTTTCAACGATTGCGCTAAAGCGATTCTCGATGAAAACTTCCCCGAATTAAGATATTCAGCAGGGCTGATCGGTTATGGTTCCGATGTGTTAGGGTATGATGACACCGTATCGACAGACCACATGTGGGGGCCGCGGTTTTATCTTTTTTTAAAAAAAGAAGATCTGATAAAAAAGAATGACATCCTTTCGGTATTATCCGAAAAGCTCCCCTATACATACGAGGGTTACAGCGTGAATTTCACGGAACCCGATCCAAACGATTGCGGTGTGCAGCATCCCAAATTGATCAGCGAAGGCAAAGTAAATCCGCTGATCTTCATTTATACATTTGAGGAGTATTTGACGGAACAGATCGGAAAGTCCGACTTGGATCATATCAGTCCGCTCGAGTGGCTTGCGTTTTCGGAACACAGATTGTTGTCATTGGTCTCGGGGAAATTCTTTGTCGATCAGCTAAATTGTGCCGGGACAATCTCCAAGCTGAAATACTATCCGAAAGACGTGAAGCGGTATCTGATCGCCTCCAATTGGGAATGTATCGCATCGGAGCAGGCTTTTATGAAACGCTGCGGCGCATGCGGGGACGAGATCGGTTCACGGATCATTTGCGCCAGGATGGCGGAACGCCTGATGCGGTTATGTTTTTTGTATCAGGATACTTATGCGCCGTATAGTAAGTGGTTTGGAACTGCATTTGGCAAACTGCCCATTGATGAAAAGATGAAGTCTGCAATAGAAGGGGCACTGTCTGCAAATGATTTAGCAGAACGGGAAGACCGGCTCATCGAAGCACAGGTGCTGGTCGCGGATATGCACAATGCAAGCGGGCTTACCGATTTGGTTGCTTATCAGGTTGAAAGCTATTTTGGCAGAGATATCAAGGTGATTTTTGCCGACAAGTTTGTTGAAGCAGCAGTCAAAGAATTGAAAGGAACGGCATTTGAGAACATGCCGCTGATCGGAACGTTCAGCCAGATCGGCGGACTGTCGGGATTCGCGGATGAAAAGGAATGTTACGGGCGGATTGTGGGATTGTACGGCGGGTGACAAGTAAGGATTAGGTGATTGTGAAGCCGGATTAGTAGGAGGATGGTTCACATGAGTTCTTTATTGCAATCGACAAGGAACACACGGATGCTGCCGACAGGCACGATGCGATATATCAGGAGCGATGTCCCGGAAAAATTGACCGATACAGAAATTCAGTGGCTGCTGGATCATCATGTAACAACGATCGTGGATTTAAGGTCGGAGGAAGAGCTTATCAGAAAACCGTGCTGTCTGAACGATCGGGACGATTTTCAGTATTTTCATCTTCCAGTTACCGGCGGTGGCGATACGCCCAAATCACTGGCACATCTTCATGTGGTATATCGACAGATGATAGATGAAAAAATGGAAAAGATCATCGACACGATCATGAATGCGGAAACGAACGTACTGTATTTTTGTACGGCAGGAAAGGATCGTACCGGCGTTGTATCCGCTATGATCTTGAAACGACTGGGTTTCAGCGATGAAGTGATCATCAATGATTATATGGAGTCAAAAGACAATTTGATGGAAATGCTCACGGCATATGTGGGCGCTCATCCGGAAGTGGATATCGAAATTATCATTCCTCATAGAGAAAACATGGAACAGGTATTGAAACATTTATAAATCATAGTCGCCCCCCAATATTGCTTGACACGAAAACCGGAGTATGATAGCGTATTAAAAATTACTTGAAAAATCACGTACTTACAGCAATGAAGGGGGCATTTCAATAATGAGTATCAAAATGATTTTGACAGATCTTGATCATACGCTGCTTCGTTCGGATGGCAGCATATCAGAGTATACAAAGCAGATTTTAAAAGAATGTCAGAATCGCGGAATTCTGATTGTGATTGCTACCGCGCGATACTGGATAGGGGCAGAACGTTACATAGAAGAAATCCAGCCGGATTATGAAATCACAACAGATGGAACACTGATTCATCAGCGCGGGGAGCAAATTTATAGCTGCAGCATGGATCTTAATGATGCGAATCAGATCATACAGGATTTGCTGGAAAAGAATCCAAATACTGAAATCACTGTGGCAGCAGGTCGCCAGGTTTTTTGGAACAGTCATCATATAGCAGAATCTGAAAAATTGCATAAAGCAGTTTTTTATGATTATCGTGAGTCTTTGCGCTGTCAAATAAATAAAATTGTAGCAGAGCTTTCCGACAGTGATATGGCCGCAGAAATTGCAAAAAAGAATCACTGCCGTCTGCAGGGCTATCGGGGAGAGAATTGGTATGCGTTCCTACCGGAAACGGCGGGTAAGATACAGGCAATTCACGAATTGGCCAAGTTGTTGAATATCCCGCTAAGTGAGATTGTATCTTTTGGCGATGATCGTAATGATATGGAAATGCTCCAAATCTGCGGCAGAGGAGTTGCTGTATCCAATGCTGTGGCGGAGGTTAAGGCTGCTGCAGATTGTGTCACATTATCAAATGATGAGGATGGTGTGGCAGATTGGATTGAAAAAAATATACTCACGGATGGGAACAAAATAATCAAATCCCAATTGAAGGAGGATTAGAATGATAAAACAGGCAGAACAAGCAGATGCGTTAACCTTGGCAAAATTGGCGATTCAGATGTGGGAAGACAATACCGTATCGGGGCTGGAGTCCGAATTTGCAGAATTGATTGAAAGCGAGGATGCGGCTTGCTTTATTTGGTATGAGGAGGATAAGCCCATCGGATTTGCACAGTGTCAGCTCAGGCGTGATTATGTCGAAGGAACGGAGACGTCACCGGTCGGTTATTTAGAAGGAATCTTTGTTCAGGAAGAATTTCGCCATAAGGGCTATGCAAAAGAATTGCTGCAGGAATGCGAAAAGTGGGCAAAAGGAAAAAACTGTTCTGAATTTGCAAGTGATTGTGAGCTAGACAATGTAAACAGCCTTAAATTTCATTTGGCAATGGGGTTTGAGGAAGCCAATCGCGTTATTTGTTTTCGAAAAGATATTTGAGTAAATACAAATGGCGCGGGATTAACGGATGCAGGGCGAAAGGAATATACAAAATGGAAAAGCTGAATCAGGAAACAAAAAAGATCATGGAAGAACGGTTCGGAAAAGACAATATCATCGCATTGGCGACGTTAGACGGCGAGATGCCCAGCGTCCGCAATGTGGACGGATTTTATGAGGACGGGGCGTTTTATACGATCACGTATGCGCTTTCCGACAAAATGAAGCAGATCGAAAAAAATCCGAATGCGGCGATTGCGGGAGAATGGTTTACCGCGCATGGAAAGGCAGTCAGTCTCGGTTATTTCGGCAGGGCGGAGAATGAGGACATTGCCGGAAAATTGCGGACGGCCTTTGCAGAGTGGATTGATAACGGGCATAACAATTTTGAAGATGAAAACACGGTCATCCTCTGTGTGCGGCTGACGGACGGTGTTCTTTTTTCGCAGGGGAAACGGTACGAGATTGATTTTACTGCGGATGGAGGAGGAAAAAGAAAACCATGATTCATTTTGAAGCGATAACGGAAGAGAATTTTGATGCGGTCATCCAAATGAAGCGTCCGCCCGAGGAGCATTTTGTAGCGTCAAACGCGTATTCTCTTGCGCAGGCGTGGCTGTATCGGGATGCGGGCGATGTGTACCCGTTTGCGATCTGCGATGACGGCGTACCGGTCGGTTTTATGATGCTGGATGAGGATTTGGAAGAACGCTGCCTGATCATATGGAGGATCATGTTTCCGCCGGAGCATCAGAATCAGAGCTATGGAACACAGGCCATTCAAGAGATCATTCGCATGGCAAGGGAATCCGGGAAATATGATTTTTTGCTCCTGAACTGCGCACCCGAAAATCACATTGCGGCGCATGTCTATGAAAAGCTGGGATTTGAGCCGACCGGCGTTGTCAGTAACGGAGAGATTGAGTTAAAGCTGCTTTTTTGAATATTGGAGAATGAAGCAGCTTCATAAACTGAAATTTTGTCGGGAACACAGAAAAAGGAAATGGCAAGGAGGAGTATACCTATGAAAAGATGCAGATTATCCTATGATGAATGGAAATGCATTTTGTCGAAAAAGATGACCGGCAAAAGAGTGACGGGGGACTTCTTTGAGGGATATCTCGGTCTGATCGACATTCGACAGGTAAGTGAAGTGCAGAAATGGAAATTCAACGGGGAAGAGATCGTGGTCTGCGATGGGGGGATTAAATGGCTAAGTATTTTGCCGCAGAATGATTTTTATTGTATCACTGCCATGATGAATGAAAAAAGCGATATCATTGTATGGTACATTGATATGATCGCGGGTCAGGGAACGGATGCGGACGGTATGCCGTGGTTTGACGATCTGTACTTGGATCTGGTGGTTTATCCGAACGGCGAGATCAAAGTGGATGACATGGATGAACTGGAAGAAGCGCTGCGGCAAAAAGACATCTCGCAGGAGCAATTTGATCTTGCGCTCCATACGGCCGATCAATTGAAAAAAGGATTGCTAAAGGACATCCATTCTTTTAAGGATTATACATATGCATGCTACAAGCTCTTATGCAAAAAGGAAACGGATTGAAAGGGCAAAACAATGACTATAGGCTTTCAGATCACGGCGATCGTGATATTACTGGCATTTTACGGATGCTATTTTACAAAAATGATATCGCAGAGAAAAAAAGGCATACAGACTAATCAGATGGGAAAAGGGAAGACAGGGCTTGTGAAGCGCATTGAGATTACAATGAAAATCGCGTCACTTCTCGTACCTGCCGCGGAGGTTGTCAGTATTATTTTGGACACATCGCCCCTTCCGCTATGGGCAAGAATCGCGGGCGTGCTGATCGGAAGCTGCGGGGTGTTGGTTTTTATTTTGGCGGTGGTGACGATGCGGGACAGTTGGCGTGCGGGCGTCTCCGAGACGGAGCGCACGGAGCTTGTCACAGGCGGTATTTATCAGATCAGCCGCAATCCTGCGTTCCTTGGCTTTGACCTTGTTTACATAGGGATCGTGCTGATGTTTTTTAACTGGGTTCTGCTTGCGGTATCGGTATTTGCAGGTCTGATGTTCCATTTGCAGATCGTGAATGTGGAGGAAGATTTTCTCGTTCGGACGTTTGGAGAAGCCTATCTGGATTACAGAAAAAAGGTGAACCGGTATTTGGGGAGAAGGATTGGAGGTTAGTATGAACATACATGAATTGAGGATATGGGAACAGCTTCAGAAAAAACTGACATGGGAGCAGCTCGGGGAATTTTCGGGAAAACGGATTTTGGAGTTCGGCTGCGGAAACGGCGTGATGGGCGCACATTATGCAAAGGATAATACTGTGATCGCGATAGAGCCGAATGCGCAGACACTTGCGGAGAATCCGTATGAAGATGTGGAGCAGATCTGCGGGGATTTCAAATTATTGTCCCGATATGAGGACGAATCGTTTGATGTGATTTTTTGTCATAATGTGCTGGAATATGCCGCAGAGCGCGCGGAAATCTTAATGGAATTTCAACGACTGTTAAAAAAAGACGGACTTCTTTCCGTATTGAAGCATAACCGTCCGGGGCGCGTCATGCAGATGACGGTACTGCTGAACAATTTTGAACATGCGAATGAATTGCTGGACGGAGCATGCGGCGTGAGTCCCCAGTTTGGGGAAATTCATTATTACGAGGATGAGGATCTGATCAAATGGGCGCCAAAGCTGCGGATCGAAAAGATTCTGGGTATGCGGACGTTTTGGGATTTGCAGCAGAATCAGGACATACAGAAGGAAGAAGAATGGCAGCAAAAGATGATGCGTTTGGAGCAGCGGGTTTCCGATATAGAAGAATATCGGAGCATTGCGTTCCTTCATCATGTACTGCTGAGAAAATAGCGTGAGAAGTACAGGAGGGAATAGAACCATGATCTTAACAGAATTTGATCCAATAAAAAAAGCATTTATCAATCCGGAAGATATTATCACGCCGGTGGAGGGCATGCCCGAGGTGGCAGTCGCCTGTTACTCCTGTATGACATTTGAGAGAATGGTCGGGGAACTGGATGCAAAGATCATTGCAGAGACATGTACTGCTAATGGTGTGAAACCGGTTTACAAGGCAGTTTACAAGGGCACGGATATTGCGCTGTTTATGATTGACGTCGGAGCGCCGACAAGTGTGGCGATGTTGGAAGATGTATATATGATGGGTGTGAAGAAAGCGATCATTTTCGGAACCTGCGGTGTGCTTGATAAAAGCATCGACGACTGCTCTGTCATCATTCCTGATTGCGCGGTGAGGGATGAGGGAACAAGCTACCATTATGCGCCTGCATCGGATGAGATCGACGTAAATAGGAAATATCTGGAAGTGTTCACCGGAATGCTGGACGAACTTCAGGTGAACTATACGGTAGGAAAAACATGGACGACAGATGCGATTTACCGTGAGACGCCGGAAAAGATCAGGCGGAGAAAAGAGCAGGGCTGTATTTGTGTGGACATGGAATGCTCGGCGGACGCGGCGGTCGCGCAGTTTCGGGAAAAAGATTTGGTGCAGTTTTTCTACGCGGCGGACAATCTGGATGCCGAGGAATGGGATGTGCGGAGTTTAAGCAATCATTCCAAACTGGAAGAAAAAGACCGGATCGCCATGATCGCGCTGGAGCTGGCGGTGCGGATTTCGCGCTAGGAGATGGTCCGGCAGAGAAAAGCGGTGCGGACGATGGAAACGGTGATGAAGGAGAGAAAAATGAACGCGTATTGGAAGAAAAATCTTTTTCCGCTGGCGGTAGAAATTGCTTTTATTATTTCGTGTTTTGTGATTCCGGCGGAGTATTTTATTTATACGAATTTTCTGTTTTATTTTGTGCTGCTCCTGTATTTCGTCGCGGTAAAGGATTTCTCGGCAAAGGAGTGGGGAAAAAATTTAAAAGGCGGAAAAGCGTTTTGGAAGCCTGTGGGGATCACCGTATTCTTTTTTATGCTGGCGTTTGCGGCAACCATGATATTGGAAAGCACGTTTCCGCAATGGGATACGGGAATGATCGGATTAAGGCGTGACAATTGGTTCAAACTCGTATTGTTTGCCATTTCGACGATTGTTCTGCCGCCCGTTGTGGAGGAGACCTTTTATCGGAAAAATCTGATTGTGACGGAAAATAAAAATGTGATGGCGGCGACCGTGGTTTTCAGCATGCTTCTTTATGCGGCGGAGCATTCCCTGACACCGTGGGGGATTTTTCTCACGATGCTCTGGGCGCTGCCGCTCAGCGTTTCCTATGTAAAAACCAAGAATGTCTTTATCCCGATGACGGCGCATTTCCTCGTCAATTTCGTGGGAAACGGAGCGGACGTGGTATTTACGATCATCGGCATGCTATAGTCGGCACGGATGCATCGCAGAAAAAGGAGGAAGGGCATGTTCGGAAAAAAGAAGCCTCAAGTGGAATACTATGACAAAGAGAATGTAAAGCCGGTTATCCGCGTCAGCATCTGCACGGGAGAGCAGGTTGCCGGATTTAAGAATCTTCATACCGGAAAATTTGAGGAGATCATGCTGATCCGGGACGAGCGGGATAAAGAAGTCTTTTTGAGCAGGTACGGTATTTCTGCGGGGGAGATCACAAAGGAATATTGATTTTATTTTTTAATCCAAACATGACACACAGCTGTCATGTTTCGCGCTCTATGATAGTGTGAAGCGGGGACAGAAGCGGAAATAAAAGCAATGTGCCGTGAGAGAAAGTCGCGGCATGCGGGAGGGCCGCCATGAAAATAGACAGACTGATCGGAATTTTGTCCATATTGCTGCAAAAGGATACGGTGACCGCGCCTGACCTGGCGGAGAAGTTTGAGGTTTCCAGACGGACGATCAACCGGGATATCGAAGACCTTTGCAAAGCCGGCATTCCGATTGTGACGAGGCAGGGAGCGGGCGGCGGCATCTCGATTATGGACAACTATAAGATTGACCGGACACTGGTGAATCACGCGGAGATGCAGGATATTCTCGCGGGGCTTCGCAGCTTGGACAGTGTAAACGGAACCAATCGGTATGGACAATTGATGGAAAAATTATCGGTGGGATCGTCTGATTTTTTGGTCGGAAATCAGTCGGTGCTGATCGATCTGTCTTCATGGTATAAAGAATCACTTGCGCCAAAGATTGAATTGATACGCGCCGCGATTGATGTGAAAAAAGAACTGCTGTTTACCTACTATTCTCCGAGCGGCGAATCCGTCCGGCGCATCGAACCGTATTATCTGATCTTTCGCTGGTCAAACTGGTATGTGTGGGGCTGGTGTAAAATGCGGGAGGATTTCCGGCTGTTTAAGCTAAACCGCATGGAGGATGTGCGCGTGTCGGAGGAGGTGTTTGTAAAGAGGAAAGCAGATGTGCCGGATTTAAATGATGAGGGTATCTTTCCCGGCGGGATTAAGGTGAAGGCGCTTTTTGAGCCGGAATGCAAATGGAGACTGGTCGAAGAGTTCGGGACGCAATGTTTTCGGGAAACGAAGGACGGGAAGCTGCTTTTTCAGGCGGATTATACAAACAGGGAAAACCTGATCACGTGGCTCATGACGTTTCGGGAAAAAGCGGAGCTTTTGGAACCGGAGGAGATCCGAGCGGAGCTCATCGCGTGTTTTGAACGGATGCGCAGGAGATATGATTCGCACGGGGAGTAGCGGTTTCCAAGTGATAAAGCGATGGAGACGGCAGTAAAGAACAGCGGTGGTTCCGGGGGTAACCGGCGCAGGCAAGCAATGAAGAGAAATAGGATACGTTGTGCATTTATTTAAACGCATAGATGGAGTAAGAATGGAGGGAATGGGGGATGAAGATGAAATATACATGGATCGATGAATTTTTGTTGAGCAAACCGGGAGTGACGAAGGATTTGCAGAAGGATTGGAATTGGCTTCGCTATCAGATCGGCGGCAAGATGTTTGCGGCCGTCTGCATGGGGGAAAACGATGAACCCTACTATATCACATTGAAACTGGAACCGGTGGAGGGGTCTTTTCTCCGACAGCAATATGAGGACATCGTTCCCGGATTTTATATGAATAAAGTGCATTGGAATTCCGTAAAGCCGGACGGCGCAGTGCCGGATGAGCTGTTGAAAGATATGTTGGATAAATCGTATCAGCTGGTGCTTGGCGGACTGAGCCAAAAAAAGCAGAAGGAGATATTGGGGGGCGCGGCTTGCAGCAAAATTACGCCTGAGACGCTGAGCTGCTGTGGTACAAAATGCAGCGAATGCGGCTGTTACGGGTCGATGTGCAAGGGCTGTAACGAGAGTGCCGGAAAAGTATTTCACGCGCCGGAGGGACAGGCCTGCCCCATTTATGAATGCTCGGTTAATCAAAAAAAGCAGAAAAGCTGCGGCGGCTGTCAGAACCTTCCGTGCGATATTTGGAGAAACACCAAAGACCCGTCCATGTCGGACGAGGAATTTGAAGACAATATCCGTCAGCGGGTCGAAAATGTGAGAGGAAGGAAAGCATATGGCGTTTGATTATAAAAAAGAATATAAAGAGTTTTACATGCCAAAGAATAAACCGGGCATTGTGGAAATACCGCCTATGAATTATCTGGCGGTCCGCGGCAGCGGCGATCCGAATGAAGAAGGAAGCGAGTACAAACAGTCCATCGGACTGCTCTACGCGATCGCGTTTACGATTAAAATGAGCAAAATGGGCGATCACCGGATCGAGGGATATTTTGACTATGTTGTTCCGCCGCTGGAGGGCTTTTGGTGGCAGGACGGCGTAAAGGGAATCGATTATGCCCATAAAGAAAATTTTCAATTTATCTCCGTGATCAGACTGCCCGATTTTGTGACAAAAGCAGATTTTAACTGGGCAATCGGGGAAGCCGAGCGGAAGAAGAAAGCAGATTTTTCAAAAGTGGAATGGCTGACCTACGATGAGGGACTGTGCGTGCAATGTATGCATATCGGCGCATATGACGATGAGCCGAAAACGGTCCGCCTGATGCATGATTTTATGGAGGAGCAGGGTTACGAGCTCGACATTACGGAAAGCCGTTATCATCATGAGATTTATTTAAGCGACGCAAGAAAGGTGGCGCCGGAACGGCTCAAAACTGTCATCAGGCATCCGATCAAAAGCGCGCTGTAAAAAGTATTGACATGCGGGAAAATCAATTAATGTTTTATTCCTTTTTCGGAATTGTGTACCCGTTAATAATAGGTTATAATTGCAATAACAAACTGGCATTTTTTGTAAAACTGGAGGAAAATGAAGGAGGAAGTAAAATGATAAAAAATTTTAAGTGCATAAACATATCATCAAAAGACCCAGAAGCATTAGCGAATTTTTACAGAACTATTGGTGCACCTGTGTTTGTCGAGGATAATAATTATGACGGCTGGTATATCGGAGACCCTGAACAAGGGGGAACGGTCTGTGTGTGGAATGAAAATAACTGGGGCAAGTCTACTGCGGGATTTGTTACTGTCGTTTTAGAAACTGATGATGTGCATAAAACATATGAGGAAATTAAGTCAAAAGGAATCAATATTGACCCGCCACATACGGCAGATTGGGGCGGACAAGAACTTGTATTTAAAGATATTGATGGAAATATTATATTGCTATTGTAAGGTGGATAAAGATGAAAACAAATTTAACACATATAAAAATCGGGGTAAGTGATATTGAAAAATCGTTGAAATGGTACACGGAAGTTTTAGGATTTGAGATAGACAGTTGCTATCCCGAAGAAAATCCAAATTATTATGATTTCAAAGGTGTAGGAGCATGTTTTGCTATTGGACTTGCGGAGAACGGAAAAATATATAATGGTGGCAGAATAAATTTTGAAGTGGAAGAAGTAGATTTATTTTGGAAACAACTGAAAGATAAAGTAACTGTTATTGAACCGATTTATGATACTCCTTGGGGGACGAGAAAATTTACAATAGCCGATCCGGACGGAAATGAGTTAGGCTTCTGCAAATGATTTACCGAATTGAAATTATAAAGCAGAGATGCAGGAGAGTCAGATATGTGCGGACGCTACTATATGGAGGACGATACGGCAAGAGAAATTGAAAAAGTCATTCGCTGGGTGGATGGAAAACTGCGCGCACAGCGGACTGCGCAGGAAGCAAAGCAGGAACAGGGGGCAGGAATTGCGCAGGAGCAGAACCCTTGGAATGAAGGCAAAGAGGACATTACGGCAGGGATTGGGAAGGCGGGAGATATTTACCCTGCGGCACTTGCGCCCGTGCTCGGCGCAGGGATGGATACCGCGGGATACAGAACCTTGGATTGCCGCATGCTGCGCTGGGGGCTGCCGGGATATTCGCCGAAGGGAAACGGCAAAAAAGGACAGGTTATTTTTAATGCCCGGAGTGAAACTGCGATGGAGAAACCGACCTTTCGGGAGGGGATAAAAAACCATCGCATTGTGATTCCGGCGGCGGGCTTTTATGAGTGGAATCACAAAAAAGAAAAATATCGTTTTCGCAGAACCGATTCGCCTGTACTTTTTATGGCGGGATGTTTTCGGCGTTATGAGGATGGCGACCGGTTTGTCATCCTGACGACGGCGGCGAATGCATCCATGGAACCGGTGCATGACCGCATGCCGCTCATTTTGGAGCCGGATGAGATCGCGGATTGGATATGGGACGGGGAGCGGACGAAAAATCTGCTGGAAAAACAACCCTGTCTTTTAGAGCGCACGACGGACTATGAGCAGATGACGCTCTTTTAAGCGCATGGAAAAAATACCGGTTGTACATACAATGTGTGCTTGCTGTTCTTGTTTATGTTGAACTGCAAGCCTTTTTCGGGTATAATTCATTCATAGCAAGAAATGTGTTTCCGATTGGTTCGATCATGAGAGGAGGATTTCCCATGAGCACTTTGGATGCAACGGTTTCCATGTTGGAAGCCATGCCGGAAGAGGCAAGAATCAAGGTTTTGGAATTTACACGGCAGTTGTTCAACGCCAGAAAACCAGCCAATCCATTTGTCCCGGTCGGTCAGGGGCAGGTTTATTCCGACCTTGCCGAATCACGTCAGCAGATTGCTGCAGGACAGGGATTGAACATGGAGGACGCCTTAGGCAGAATGGGAAAACAGCATGGATTTATTTGATGTAATGATCTCACCAAAAGCATTGTCCCAACTGAACAGCTATGTTGATTATTTGCAGTATACGCTGCTGAATGATCAGGCAGCCCGTAATGTGTGGCAGGATGTTATGGAAACACGGAATCAGCTTTCAAAAGCTGCCGAAAGTTTCAAACCCTGTTCTCATCCTCTGCTAAAAAAGGATGAATACCGTGTCATCCATTTGTGGCACCGTTATCTGATGCTTTATCGGATAGAAGGTTCGACCGTTTATGTGGACGCGATATATCATCAGCTTCAGGACTATGAAAATATTTTTGCAGATGAATGAAGCCAAGCGGATGCTCTTTTAAGCGCATGGAAAAAAATACCGGTTGAATACAGAACGTATGTTTGCTACAATGTGTCACACAGGAGGTGAACACACGTTTGAAATCGGTGATATTTCATATTGATGTGAATGCAGCCTTCCTTAGTTGGGAGGCTGTTTATCGTTTGTATCATAAAGGCGGGACAGTGGATCTTCGCGAGATTCCTTCTGCGGTAGCCGGGGATGCAAGTCTGCGCCGCGGCATTATCCTTGCCAAGTCCATACCGGCGAAGCGCTATGGCATACAGACGGGCGAGAGCATCCCGGAGGCAAAAAGAAAATGTCCGGGGCTCATGCTTGCCGCGCCGAACTATAACCTGTATGAACGCTGCTCCGCGGCACTGATGGAGATGTTGCGGGAATACTCGGACACCGTGGAGCAGTACAGCATTGACGAGGCATTTGTAGATATGACGCAGACCTGCCATCTGTTCGGGGAGCCGGAGCGGACTGCGGAAATGATAAAGGATCGGATTCATCGGGAATTGGGATTTACGGTAAATGTCGGGGTGTCGGAAAACAAGCTGCTCGCGAAGATGGCATCTGATTTTCGGAAGCCGGATAAGGTGCATACACTGTGGAGGTCGGAAATACAGAGGAAAATGTGGCCGCTTTCCGTGTCGGAGCTGTTCTTTGTGGGAAGGGCGACCGCGAAAAAACTCTTTTCTGTCGGAATTCGGACGATCGGGGAGCTTGCGCAGGCAGATCCGGACTATATCAAGAGCATACTCAAAAAGCAGGGAGAGATCGTGTGGGCGTTTGCGAACGGGCTGGACTCCTCCCCGGTGCTGAAGCAGGCTCCGGCAAACAAAGGCTACGGGAACAGTACGACGATTCCGTTTGACGTGACGGATGCGCCGACAGCCCAAAAAGTGCTGCTGGCGCTGTCGGAAACGGTGGCGGCAAGGCTTCGCGCGGATGGCGTGCAGATTGGCGTGGTTGCCGTAGGGATCAAAGGAACGGATTTTTCCTACTGCTCGCATCAGCGTGCGATGCCGGTCTTCACCAATATCACTATGGAGATTTATCAGGCGGCGTGCGGGCTGTTTGATGAGCTTTGGGATGGGAGTCCGATTCGGCATCTGGGTGTGCATACCGCCGGTGTATGCAGAGAAAACACTACAAGGCAGATGAGCCTGTTTGACGGGACGGACTATGAAAAGCTGACACGGCTGGATACGGCGGTGGACGCTGTTCGGGAACGGTTCGGCGCGGATGCGCTGATGAGGGCGGCCTTTTTAAATCAGCCGATTGACCATATGAGCGGAGGGATCTCAAGGGAAAAGAGAGAGGCGGACTACACCGGAATGAAACCGGAATAGGAGGTGCGCGATGGCATTCGGGGCAGAAAAAGAGCATCGGGACGGGCATAAGGGGCAGATACGCGGGAGGCAGCAGGAGGTTGCCTGTGAGTGCTGGTTTACCAGTACCGGAAGGCTGATACCACTGATGCTGAAGCTAAAAGACGAGGACGGAATGTGCCGGACCATCAGACCGATCATAGTGCATTCCGCTGAGAAAAAACGATATGCAGGCACGCCCTTTATCGAATTTGACTGTGAGATCGTGGTGAGGGAACAAAAGATGCGCGTATGGCTGATCTATTATCAGAGCGAGAACCGCTGGGTGTTGAATTTCCGGTGATGGCGGAAATGCCGGCGGCAGCAAGACTTCCGGCGGCAGAGAGAACTGTCACCGGAAATTTTCTTTTTTAATAAAATCAATAAATGCCTGCGCTTCCAGAGGCTTTGAGAAATAGTAGCCCTGGATATAGTCGATACCCAGCTCCTCAAGCACGGTCAGCTGCTCTTTTGTCTCCACGCCCTCCGAGACGACCTTCAAGTGCATATCGTGGATCATGTTCATGGCGGCGCGCAGGACGAACTTTGCCTTTTCACCCTTAAAGTATGACTGCGTCATATCGCGGTCGAATTTCACGATCCGGACCGGCATGTCCACGATGTAGTTTAAGTTTGACTGCCCGCTTCCGAAATCATCCAGCGAAAAGGACACGCCGTAATCGATCAAACGCCGCATGTTTTCAAGCAGCGTCTTTCGCGTGTTGATCGATGCGGATTCCGTGATCTCCAGATTGATGGATTCGGGAGCGATATGATGTTTTTGCATAATACTGATGTACGTGTTTGCGAGAGCCTCGCTGTCGCACTGTATGACAGAGAGGTTTGCCTCAATATATTGAATGCCGTAGTCGTTCAGATTCTGCTCTTTAATAAAACGGCAGGTTTTGTCGAACATGATCTCGCCGACCTCGCTGATAAGCCCGGTCTCCTCCGCGATGGGGATGAAAAGCCCCGGCGGGATGATGCTGCCGTCTTCCCTGCGGATGCGCGCCAATGCCTCTGCGGATACGAATTTCTTTTCTTTTGTGGAGTAAATGGGCTGATAAAACACCTCAATCCGGTCTTCCTTTATGGCGCGCACAAGCGTGCCGAGCATTTCGTCATGCTCGCGTCGTTTTGTCACACTGTCTTCATCTATCGTTACGACGGAATCCTCCGATGGCTCCGCACAGTGGGAACGGAAATATTTGAGAACGCTGAGCATTTCCTCTGCATTTTCTGCTACCTTGCAGGAGGGGATGAGAATGTAATTCGGTTGTAAAAATACCGGCTCCGTGTCGGCGCGGTCCGTAAGCCAACTGTGCCGAAAACGATCGTAAATGATGCCGCAGGCGTGATAGAGCGCCTCTTTTTCTTCAAATTCCAGAGAAAACTCCCGGTCATCCGTCTTGAACACCCTGACCCCCGGAATCCGGCGGATAAACTGTACGATCTCCGCCATGGCTTCTTCCATTTTGGCAGGTGTCATATTGTTGATGACATGCACATTTTCAAGGGAAAGAAGGATGCCGCAGCAGTCAATGTCCATGTGGTAGCGCTGTTTGATAAATTCAACAAAGGCATAGCTGTTAAAAAACCCGGTGCTTCTGTCAATGTAAATCTCAGGATTTTCAAGTTCAAAAAATAAGATGACCATTCCCATAACGCTCGCGAAACCGACCAACAAAAGCTTGCTGTTTAAGAATTGGGTCAGAGCAGCCGCAATCCATATCAGCAGCCACAGACGGATGGCGCTGCGGCGTTTGGGATTCATTGTTTTTCCGTGCAGAAAAATCTTGAGCAGCGTTGCCAAAATTAAGAGCAGCGCGCCCGCATAGGTGGCGGAGCACGCCAGACCGTGTGTGTATACAACATTGTGACCGTCATAATAAGTAGAAATGGGAAGCGCAAAGATCAGGATGCCGATCGCGGTGACAACACCCCCCAATCTGCGGGTAAACTTGTCCGCCCTGACTAAATGATGAATATCGGCGCTTGCGTAGGCAAACGCGATATAACCGGTAGAGATGAGGGAGACGAGATACGCCTTGCATTCGGTTTTTACCAGCCACATTGGGAGCCGCGCCTGATTGACGATGAGAACGATCGATAAAATATCCAAAATCAGACAAGTGATCGTAATGTAAAGCGCACGCAAAAAGAGTCTTCCGGTATACAGCCCGATGGTATGCTGGCGTTTATAGAAATAAAGCAGCAGCAATAGAATGAAAACGCCGCCTGTTTGCATCTGAATATTCATAGTTCGAGTAACTCTCCTCTCCGATATGACCCTATTTTACCATATTTTACATTTGGATGACAATTCCTGTCAGAGTTATTTTTATGCTGTTCATGACAGGAAAAAATAACTGTGGTAGATTTTCCGGTCATACGTTATAATGAAATACATGGAACAGTGCAGATGCTGCATGAAAAAATGTTCCGACAAAGAATAGCAGGAGAACGAAACACATATGGGGAAGGTTACGGATAGCAGGGAAAACACAGGGCGGGGCTGCCTGATCGCCTTAGAGGGCATTGACGGGAGCGGAAAGAGCACGCAGGCGGCATATCTTTACGAACGGCTGAAAAAAGAAGGCATCTGCTGCGAGCTGACGATGGAACCGACCGCTTCGCCGATCGGGGCGCTGATCCGGCAAATTTTGAAAGGGGAGTTTCGGACGGACAACCGTGTGATCGCGGGGTTATTTGTCGCGGATCGTTTAGATCATTTATTAAACGAAGCGGACGGGATCGCTGCGAAAGTGGAATCCGGCACGACCGTGATCACGGACAGATACTATTTTTCCTCTTATGCCTACAACAGTGTGGATATGCCGATGGACTGGGTCATTCAGGCCAATAAGCCAAGCAGCGCGATCCTGCGGCCTGCGGTGAATCTGTTCATTGACATTGATCCGGACGTCGCATTGGAGAGGATCGCAAAGAATCGCCGCCATGTGGAGCTGTTTGAGACAAAAGAAAGACTGAAGCTCGTGCGGGAAAATTACAGGAAAGCGTTTCAGATGCTGGAAGATGAGGAGCGCTGCGTGATCATTGACGGAAACCGTCCGCAGGAGGAGATTGCGGAGAGCGTATGGGAAGCTGTGCGGGATATCCTGTCTGGGGATGCGGTTTAATAAGCGTTTCTCTAAGTAAAATCGATAGAAATACTGATTGAACCAGTATTTCCATAAAAAACAGACCGATCCGATACAACATTGTAATAGATCAGTCTGTTTTTTTATGTATAGGAATTTTTGTACGCGTTCTTTTTTATTCCGCAGCGGAAATATCTTCCTGCTCTGCTGCCTTTGCCTTTTTGCGGTCAAAGGGTTTGGTTGACGGATCCGCCTGCGCGGTCGTCATGGTACACTTGCCGTCAAAGCATGCATCCTCGTCCACGATCAAAGAGCGCGCGGTAACATTGCCGGTGACCTTTGCAGTGGAGAAAAGCTCCAGCCTGCCCTGTACGTGAATATCGCCCGTCACCCTGCCTGAGAGCGTGACATTCAGTGCGGATATGTTGCCGATGATCACGCCGTCCGTGCCGAGTATGACATTTTCTTTACATGTACAGTCGCCGTTTAAGCTGCCGTCAATGCGGATGGTTTCGGGGGCGTTGATGTTTCCGTCAAAAACGGCTCCGGCGCCGATCAGGGTGCCGATTGTCTGTGTTTTTCCAACCTCAGTATTTTTTTTTCTCATAAATTTGTTCCTCCCTTTAGTGCATTGCATTTTGCGATGCCTGTGTTAATGTACGATTTTCCGAAAGAGTTTCCAAAGGAAACTCTGAAATGAGCGAAGCTCATTTTTTAGCCCTTAGTGTCCATAATGGAGAGCGGATCGATCCATTCGTCTCCAAACAGTACTCCATAGTCTAATTCCGTGCCCTCTGAAGTGAGCGTGAGCAGGGAATCTCCTTTATTTACCTGTGCACCCTCTTCCACTTTCAATTCGGCATTCTGACGGTAGAGATAGTAGGTCGTATAGCCGCTTTCATGCACGATCTCGATCATGTAGCGGTAGGTGTCATCCGAACTGATCGACCTGACTGTGCCGTTGCCGGCTGCGATTACATCAGTCCCTGCCTCCACGGTAAATGAGGTGTACGGGTGTTCGTCAGAAAAGGTGGAAGTGATCACTCCTACACCGGAGGATGGATATAAAGTGGGAACCAATGCCTCAGCCGCTTCGCGTTCCGCTGCTTCCGCCGCTTCCCGCTCGGCATCTGCGATCGCCTGCAGCTCCTGCTCCCGCGCGTCCAAATCTGAGCGGACTGTAGCCAGCTCATCTTCCAATGCCTGTTTTTCCTGTGCCCAATTGTCTTTTTCGTCTTCCCATTCCGAAACGAGCCGTTCTTCCGCAAGCTGTTGTTCACGAAGCTTTTGCCGCAATCCGCTCTCGTGCTGTACCTGAGTCAGCGCCTGATAGCTGAGCCAGCCGGCAGCAGCAAAGATCGTGAAAACGAGAACAAACAGCAGATGCAGCGTAGAGCGTGCAATGCGAAAGCGCCGATTGCGTCTGTCTATGTTGGAGACAAAAAGTACGGAATAGGATTCCTTGCGTTTGTGTCGTCGGTTCTTCATACGCAAAACCTCCCTCGGAGTCCTGTAAGTACTCGGTACGCATATTATAGTAGCAAATCGCAAGAAAATCAAATAGAAAATGCGTTTTAAGGGGTAGAAATTACCGCGTTTTGGTAAAATAAAGCGATGGAAAGCACTCTGCGGCGATTTTTTCTCTTGTTTTTACCGGGGAGGCACACTATAATGAGGATGCAGGAATCCGGCGTGCGAGAGCGTAAAAGAGCGCGTGTCGGAAAAAGAAGACCGGATTTGCGGGCAGCAGAAAGGCATGAGTATCGGTTATGAAGGTAGTATTACAACATTTGACAAAAAAATTTCCAAACCGCAATAAAAAAGCGGGCGGCGAGGTCGTTGCAGTGGATGATTTTACATTTGAGATTCCGGACGGGAAGCTCGTCGGGCTGCTCGGACCCTCGGGCTGCGGAAAAAGTACGACGCTTTTTATGATATGCGGACTGCAGAAGCCGACGAGCGGTAAAATCTTTTTCGGCGAGGACGATGTGACAGACTTACCGCCCGAAAACAGGGGCGTCGGTGTGGTATTCCAAAATTATGCACTCTATCCGCATTTAACAGTCAGACAGAATATCACGTTCCCGTTGGAAAACCTCAAAGGTGAGGACAAGCTCACGAAGCAGCAGATGCAGGACAAAGCATATGAGGCGGCAAAGCTCGTGCAGATCGAGGAATTGATGGACAGAAAGCCGAGCGAGCTTTCCGGCGGTCAGCAGCAGCGCGTTGCGATCGCGCGTGCGATGGTGAAGATGCCGAAGGTGCTCTTGCTGGACGAGCCGCTTTCGAATCTCGATGCGCGCCTGCGCTTACAGACGCGGGAGGAAATCCGGCGCATTCAGCGGGAGACGGGCATTACGACCGTGTTTGTGACGCATGATCAGGAGGAAGCGATGAGCATTTCCGATGTGATCGTCGTTATGAAGGACGGCGAAGTGCAGCAGATCGGAAAGCCGCAGGATGTGTATGACGATCCGGTCAATCTATTTGTTGCGAAATTTTTAGGAACGCCGCCGGTCAATCTCTTTGACGGCGAGGTGAAAGCGGGAACGCTCTATATCGGTGACGACGCCGTACTGCCTGTTCCGGGCGCGGCGGACGGGGCGGTGGACGTCGGCATCCGTCCCGAGGGCTTTCTCTTAAAAGAGAACGGCGCATTATGCTGTACGCTGACGGGCGTGGAGGTCATGGGACGCGACATCAGCGTCGTCTCGACGAATCCGCATGCGCAGAGCAAGGCGATCCGCTCCATCATCAACGCGGAGAACAAGGTGGACACGGATGCGAAGGACGTCCGTTTTGCGTTAAAACCGAGTAAGGTGCTTCTGTTTCAGAAAGAGACGGGAGAACGGATTTATTTTAATACTTAGGAAGGCAGACGAAAATGTCAAAGATCAGTTCCTATGATGAATATATCGAAAAGTTGGATGGGCGGGGCGACGTCATCGTGTTTCGCGGGCAGGCTAACAGCGAGTTTGTGCTGATCCCGTCAGGGCTTCGCGGAGACCACATTCACATTGCGGACAGTCAGATGTTCCGCTTTGTTGATGAAATGAAACAATTGTTTAATTTTGATGAGCTGACCTGTATCGAGATCGCGCAGCATTTTGCACTTCCGACGAGAATGCTGGATTTTTCCTATTCCTTTGACGTGGCGTTGTTTTTTGCCTGCCATGACGCCAAGGGGCGGTACGCGGAAAACGACGGCAAGGTGTTCATTTTTAATAAGAGTAAATATGAGCAGGCGCTCAGGGAAAGAAGAAAGCTTTCCAGCGAGGTCATCCGGAATAATAAATTTCTGTATGAATGGCTGCAAAAATACATAGATAAGGAATCGACGCTCATGGGGAACGAGGGCGTTGATATGCCGATCTTTGTGGATGCGACGCAGCAGTTCGACCGGCTATATATGCAGAAGGGCTTGTTCCTGCTCTGGGGGCGGGACGAGTGCTCTCTTGAAAAAATACTGGAAAATGAACGAATACCGATGTCACAGCTCATCGATACGATCACGATCGACGCGTCCGCCAAGCCGCGGATTTTGTCCGAGCTTGCAAAAAAGCACATCAGCGAGGATACACTGTATATGAACATCGGAAAAATCAAGGATTTGGTTTACCACATCAAGTATGGGGATAAACCAAAACAGGAATGAGGAATCGTATGGAAAAAAATAAGGCTAAGGGTTGGCTGTATCTGCTGCCCGCTATTTTGTTTTTGGGATGCTTTATGGTATATCCGCTCATCGACGTATTTGTGTATTCGTTTGAGGAGAGCTATAATTTTGCGTCGCAGACGTATCAGGGAACCGGTGGTTATAATTTTGCGTATGTTCTGCATGATACGTATTTTTTGCAGGCGGTAAAAAATACCTTCCTCATGGTGGTCATTACCGTGCCGCTCTCAACGGGCATCGCGCTTTTGATCTCCGTGGGATTAAGCTCCATCAAACCGCTTCGCAGGCTTTTTCAGACGGTTTATTTTCTGCCGTATGTGACGAATACGCTTGCCGTCGGGCTCGTCTTTATGATCCTGTTCAAAAAGACGGAGTACACGGACGGACTTGTGAACCTGCTCATTCATTGGTTCGGCGGGGAGTCGGTCGATTTTATTTCCGGACCGTACTGGGCGAAAATGTTTGTCATGTGTTTCTATATCATATGGGTCGTTATGCCGTTTAAGATCCTGCTCCTCACCAGTGCGCTCTTATCCGTGGATCAGAGCTATTACAACGCGGCAAAAGTGGATGGCACGTCAGGCGCGCGTATTTTTAGAAAGATCACGCTGCCGATGATCTCGCCCACGATCTTTTATCTTGTCATCACGGGCTTTATTGGCGCGTTCAAGGAATACAGCGACGCCGTCGCGTTGTTCGGGACGAACTTAAACGCGGCGGGAATGAATACGATCGTCGGATATGTGTACGACATGCTTTACGGGGACAGCGGCGGTTATCCGTCGTACGCCTCAGCCGCGGCGATCATACTGTTTGTGATCGTTTTGACGATCACCTGTATCAACCTGCTCATCAGCAGTAAGCACACGACGTACAATTGATCAATGCCTCAAGAAACTGACTGCAAAAAGGAGGAATCCTTCCATGGCAAAAACGGATACTTATCAGGAGGTCGAGCGCACGGCGGCGCGGCGCAAAAAAGGCGTTCGTACGATCACCTATATTCTGCTCACCTTGTGGGCGCTCATCGTGCTGTTTCCTTTTTACTGGATGCTGCTGACGAGCATCAAAAGCTACGGAGCGTACAATTCGGAATATATTCCGCAATTCATTACCCTGTCGCCGACGCTTCAGAATTATGCGGATGCGTTCAGCGCCGTTCCGCTCGGCAGATACCTGCTCAACACGTTTATTTTTACAGTGGCGACGACCGCGATCATGATGGTGGTCATCACATTGGCGGCGTTCGCGTTTGCACGCCTGGACTTTCGGGGAAAAAATCTTGTGTTCACGCTGTTTCTGGCGCTGATGATGATACCGAACGAGCTTGTCATCATCACGAACTTTGCGACGATCACAAACATGAACATGCGCAATTCGTTTTTGGGACTGATCTTACCGTCCGTCACATCCGTTTTTTATATTTACCTGCTAAAAGAGAATTTTGCGCAGGTGCCGGACTCGCTTTATTATGCGGCGAAAGTGGACGGTACCTCCGACTTAAAGTATCTGTGTAAGGTGATGGTGCCGATCTGCCGCCCGACGCTCATTACGATCGTGATCTTAAAGGTGATCGAGTGCTGGAATTCCTATGTATGGCCGCGCCTCATCACCGATGACGAGCGCTATTTCCTGGTGTCGAACGGCATTCAGGAGATCCGGGAGAACGGCTTCGGCCGTGAAAATATCCCCGCAATGATGGCGGCGGTCGTTGTGATCTCGCTGCCGCTCATCGTGCTGTTTCTCATTTTCCGTGAAAAAATCATGGCGGGCGTATCAAGAGGGGGGACAAAAGGGTGACGAAAAAAAGAAAGACCGTTCGTTTTTTGCTGTTATGTCTGCTTTTTGCATCCGCCGCGCTGCTTGCGGGCTGTCACGGGTCGAAGGGGCTTGACCCGTTCGGGATGCCGGAGGAATTCGACACCTCAAGGAACTATACGATCACGTTTTGGGCAAAAAACGATACGAACAAGACACAGACGGACATTTATGAGCGGGCGATCGCTGAGTTTGAACAGCTGTATCCGAATATTAAGGTGAATCTGCGTCTGTATACGGATTATGGAATGATCTATAATGACGTCATTACGAACATTTCCACAAATACGACGCCGAATGTCTGTATCACCTATCCGGATCACATCGCAACCTATCTGACGGGAACAAATGTCGTGGTTCCCCTGGATGAGCTGTTTGCTGATGAACGTTATGGTCTCGGAGGGAGCGAGGTGCGCTTTGACGCGGTGGCACAGAGCGAGGTCATTCCCCGTTTTTTGGAGGAGGGCGCGTTTGACGGGCACTATTACGCAATTCCGTTCATGCGTTCCACCGAGGCATGCTATGTGAATAAAACCTATGTGGAAGCGCTGGGCTATACGCTGCCCGATGTGCTGACATGGGATTTTGTGTGGGAGGTATCCGAGGCGGCCATGGCGACGGACGCGGACGGAAATTACGTCGTCAACGGACAGAACGTGCTGATCCCGTTTATCTACAAATCCACGGATAACATGATGATCCAGATGCTATGGCAGACGGGCGGCGACTATTCCACGGACGAGGGGGACATCCTCCTTTTTAGCGATACGACGAAGGCGCTTCTCTATACGATCGCGGAGCATGGAAAGAGCAAAGCGTTTTCCACATTTAAGATTTCGAGTTATCCCGCCAACTTCCTCAATGCGGGACAGTGTATTTTTGCGGTCGATTCCACGGCGGGCGCGACATGGATGGGAACGGACGCGCCGCTTCGGGATATCAGCGATGAGAAACTGGCGCAGTTTGAGACCGCGGTCATGACGGTTCCGCAGTTTGACACGGGTGCGCCGCAGATGATCTCACAGGGACCGTCCGTGTGCTTATTTAACAAGTCCGACCCGCAGGAGGTATTGGCGTCGTGGCTGTTTGCGCAGTATCTTCTGACGAACGACGTGCAGATCGCGTATGCCGAGACGGAGGGCTATATCCCCGTGACGACGAGGGCGCAGAACGCGGCGGAGTATACGGACTATCTGGCGAGGGGCGGCGAGGACAACGCCCTGCACTATGACATCAAGATCAAGGCGGCAAAGCTGCTGATTGACAATATTGACAATACTTTTGTTACGCCGGTGTTTAACGGCTCGGCATCCTTGCGCAATGCCGCAGGGCAGTTGGTCGAGGAGACGGTGAAGGCGGTCAGGAGGGGACAGACCGTGGATGAGGCGTTTATGGAGAAGCTCTATGCCGACACGACATCGCTGTACCGCTTAGATCAGGGCGGATCGTCCGCGACGGGAAAAACAGACTTAGGTCCGCTTCCGAAAACGGCGGTCGTTCTGCTTGTTTCGCTGGCGGTCGTATGGATTTTGATCATACTTTATGTCATTTTGCAGGCAAAAAAGCAGAAAAGCTATTGATTTCAAAAGAAAGCTATTGATTTCTTTGCGATTGTTGAGTACAATGTCAACGTGTGATTGTTGATGGGAGCTCTGAAGGGGGCTTCCGCGCATAAAGAAAAAGAGGAGAGAAAAAAATGAAAAAAAGTGTGGCATTGATTTTGACGTTTTCCCTGATGCTTGCGCTCGCAGGCTGCGGTGGAAAGGGTGGTGCAGGAAGCGATGTAAAGTCCGAGGGTGTCATGACCTATGCGGAGTACGTGGCTGCGGCAGTGGACGCGCAGGTCGTCGTAGAGACTTATGTGCAGGCAAAGCAGGCTTGGTGGGATAATAAGGCGACGATTTATACGCAGGATAAGGACGGCGCATATTTTATTTACGAGATGGCTTGCTCCGAGGCGGATTATGATAAGCTGACGCCGGGTACGAAGATCAAGGTAACGGGCTATAAGGCAGAGTGGTCGGGCGAGGTTGAGATTATTGACGCAACGTTCGAGATCGAGGATGGCAATTATGTTGCATCGGCGCTTGACGTAACGAGCATGCTCGGATCGGATGACCTGATCGCGCATCAAAATGAATTTGTATCGTTCAAGGGGATGACCGTGGAGGATGCGGGCAACGGCGCTGCATTCATGTATAAGTGGGACAATTCCGGTACGGACGGCGACGATCTGTACTTCAATGTTTCCTTAAACGGACAGACCTATACGTTTACGGTAGAGTCCTATCTGTGTGATAACACGACGGATGTTTACGCGGCAGTCAAGAATCTGCAGATCGGCGATGTAGTCGATATGGAAGGCTTCTTATACTGGTATGAGGGCGTGAATCCGCATATCACATCCGTGACTGTAAAGTAATCGGACAATTATCACAGTAATGTAAAATGAGCGATACATTTGCCAAAACGGCGGGGTACCGCTCATTTTGTTATCTTTGGCATAAAGAGGAAGCACATCATGAGGTATCAGATACGGCATGCGCTGGTGCAGTACGGCGCGGACACGATTATAGAGGATGTAAATTTTGAGATTCACGACCATGAAAAAATTGCGGTGGTCGGACGGAACGGCTGCGGGAAGACAACGCTCCTAAAGCTGATCAACGGCGACATTACCATGAACAATTTGGACAGCGACGAGACGTGCGGCATTACGACGGCGGGAAAGCAGGAGATCGGCTTCCTGCATCAGATCAGCTTTCCGGACGCGGAGCTAAGCGTGGAGGAGGAGATCAAGAAAACCTTCGCCGCGGTGTTCGCCTGCGAGGCGCGCATGAAAGAGATCGAGTGTCAATTGGAGAGCGGCACGGCGCACGGAAACGGCAGTGAGGAGGAAGCTGACGGGCGGCAGGACGCAGAGCCGCAGAACACAGGGCGGCAGGACGCAGAGGAACAGAGCGCAGAGCCGCAGAGCGAAGAACAACGGCGGCTGCTCGGCGAATACAATGCGCTGCAAAGGCGGATGGAGGCGCTCAGAGGATATAGCTGGCGCAGGGACATGGAGATCATGTTTCAGCAGTTCGGCTTTGCGCTTGCGGACTTACAGCGTCCGATCGGGAGCTTTTCGGGCGGACAGCAGACGAAGATCGCGTTTATAAAGCTGCTGCTCTCAAGGCCGGACATCATGCTCTTGGACGAGCCGACCAACCACCTTGACCTGCAGACGATCGAATGGCTGGAGGGCTATCTGCAAAAATATGACAAGGCTGTCGTTATTGTGTCGCATGACCGCATGTTCTTAGACCGCGTGATCGACGTGACCTATGAGATCGAGTATCACCGCATCAAGCGTTATCCGGGCAATTACAGCGCGTTCATGAAGCGCAAAGAGGAAGATCTGCAAAAGCAGGAGAAGGATTATGAGGCGCAGCAGAAGGAGATCAAGCGTCTGACGGAGTGGATCGAAAAGTGGAAGAACACGCCGACAAAGGTGGCGTCCGCGCATTCCAAGCAGATGGCGATCGAACATATGGTGAAGATCGAGAAGCCGAGGCGGTTTGACACGAAAACCTTCCGCGCCATGTTTCTGCCGCGTATCGAAAGCTATACGGAAGTGTTGAATGTCAAGAACCTAAAGATCGGTTACGACAAAGAGCTTGCGGAGGTTTCTTTTTTATTGGAAAAGGGGCAAAAGCTGGCGATCCTCGGGGAGAACGGCATCGGAAAATCGACGCTGCTCAAAACGCTTGTCGGGCTGATCCCACCGCTTTCGGGGAGATTCTCATTCGGTCACAATGTGGAGTGGGGGTATTTTGACCAGCAGGAGGCGGTCATGAAGGATGCGCCGCCGGAGCAGACGATATTGGATAATTTTTGGGAGGAATATCCGAAGCTTTTGCGCGAGCAGGTGCGGGGCGCGCTTGGTGCATTTCTTTTTTCGGGGGAGGATGTCATGAAGCAGATGGGGCAGCTCTCCGGCGGGGAGAAGGTGCGCTTAGAGCTTTGCAAGATGTTTTACCGCAAGCCGAATCTGCTCATTTTGGATGAGCCGACCAACCATATGGATATGGCGGGCAAGGATGCGCTGGAAAAAATGCTGGGCGATTTCCCGGGGACGATCCTGTTTGTTTCACACGACCGCTATTTTGTCAGCCGGATCGCAACGGGCGTGCTGGAGTTTGACTTGGGCGAGGTGCGGCAGTATCGGGGCGGCTACGAGGAATATTTAGAGGAAAAACAGAAGCGCATGAGCGGTATCGTGAAGGATACCGTACGGGAGAACGGAACTGCTGCGCAGGAAAAAAAGAATACCGCCGGAGAGAGCGCGGGCGCGGCCGGGATAAACGGAAGCGGTGCGCAGGCAGGACAGGGTGCGTCAGGGATGAACGGCAGCGGGAATGCCGCTAAGAATCCGACGCTGGACGATGTATTTGACAAAAAAACATATTATAACCCGGGAAAAGTTCTGTCCCGGCTCAAAAAGCAGTTGGAAAAGTACGAGAAGCAGCTTGAGGAGAGCGAGGCGCGGGCGGCGGAGCTGTCTTTGCGTCTGATGGAGCCGGAGCTTGCCTCGGACTATCAGAAGCTGATGGAGCTGCAGGAGCAGTTAGACGGCGAGGAGCATTTACAGGAGACGCTGTTGGAGCGGATGATGGAGACCGAGACCGAATTGCAGGAGATGGAGCAGGCATAGAAAAAGGAGAACCGGCATGGATGTGCAATGTCTGATCGTGGACGATGAGGTGGAACTTGCGCAGATGACCTGCGAGTATTTTGAGATGTTCGGCGTAAGCTGCAAGTATGTGGAGTCGGCGCAGGAGTGCCTTGCTTTTTTAGCCGAAAACACGGCGGGGCTCATTCTGCTTGACATTAATCTTGTGAATGAGAGTGGCTTTTCTCTGTGTAAAAAAATAAGGGAAACCTTAGATATTCCTATCTTATTCATCAGTGCG
Organism: Lachnospiraceae bacterium; assembly: GCA_014804425.1. Lineage (GTDB taxonomy): Bacteria > Bacillota > Clostridia > Lachnospirales > Lachnospiraceae > DLAJ01. The sequence continues at coordinate 373,670 of JAAUZV010000014.1, read as the reverse complement.
CGCGACAGCGACAGTGATGTGCTGATCGCCTTAAACATCGGCGGGGATGATTATATCAAAAAGCCCTATTCTTTGAGCGTGCTGCTTGCGAAGGTACAGGTTGTCTTAAAGCGCATGGAGGCGGGAAGACGCGCCGCGGAGAGTGTGAAGAGAGAAGCGCTGCAACAGGAAACCGGCAGGATGGATGGAATAAAAGCGGTGAACGGAGGAGCGATGAACGGCGGCGCGGACGCGGGGCAGCAGGACGCTCCGCTCCGCCTTGCGGAGGAAAAGCTGTGCGTATACCTGAAAAAGAATAGGACAGGTGCGCAGAGCGGCGCGGCGGAGCAGGAGATTCCTTTAAAGGCGAAGGAGTTTGCACTGCTCAAATGCTTATATGAACACCGCGGAACGATCGTGACGAAGGAGCAGTTGTTTCTTTCGGTGTGGGGCGATGCGTTTTACAGTGACGGCACCTTGAACGTTCATATCAGGAGGCTGCGGGAAAAGCTGGAGGAGGATCCGTCCGAACCCAGGCTCATCAAAACAATCTGGGGAACGGGATATATGCTGGAAGGATGATAAAGATAGATGTTCGCCGGAAAGGCGCATTTAGGGAGAGGAAATTTCATGACAAAGCTGCGGTATTGGCTTTTCTGTTATCTGGCGGTCATGCTTTTGCTGTTACTGTTCATCGGATACGGTTTTGAGCAAACGGATGCGGAAGGCAGAGACATGGTTTTTTATAACGAGCAGCGCATGCTGGCGGAACAGGCGCTTAAGCAGGGGGAGGATCGGGAGCGTATCGAACAGGAATACGGCGGCCGTATCCTTCTTTTTTCGGACGAGGATTACGAGATCGCGTTGGGCGGAGCATATCAAAATGAGGCGCTCATCATGGATCTGAAGTGGGAGGAGTGCGCCGGTAAGATCGTTTGGAATGTGTCCGAGCAACGTTATCGGAGCATGGAGCGGGTTTTATACAGGCGCATGCTGATCATGTGGGGGATTCTCTTGGCCGGCGGTCTGTTATTGTTCGGCGTTTTCTATGTGCGCTTTATCCGCCCGTTTACGCAATTGCAGACATTTGCGAGGCAGATCGCAAAGGGAAATCTTGATTTTCCGCTGCCGATGCGGAAACGCCAGTATTTCGGCGCATTTACGGAAAGCTTCGACCTGATGCGCGAGGAATTGAAGCGGGCGAAGGAGAGCGAGTATCAGGCGAACCGCAGTAAAAGGGAGCTGGTCGCAGAGCTGTCGCACGATATTAAGACGCCGATCGCCACGATCCGGGCAACCTGCGAGGTATTACAGGTCAAGGAACAGAATCCCGATACAAAAGCAAAGGTTGCGGTCATTCATGCGAAGGCGGGCATGGTGGATGCGCTGGCGAACAATCTGTTTCAGGCAAGCTTAGAGGAGCTGGAGGTTCTGAAAGTGGAGCCGGCGGAGGAGCAGTCCCCGTGTATCCGCGAGATGTTTGAGGAATTACAGGATTACAGCGAGATTCATATAGAGGGGGATGTGCCGCACTGCCTTGTGTGGATGGACAGGCTCAGGCTTCGTCAGGTCATTGATAATGTTGTCAGCAATTCGTGGAAATATGCGGGTACGCCCGTGACGATCCTATTTTTTGAGACGGATCAAAGTCTCGGGATTCGGATTCGGGACGGGGGCGCGGGTGTGGAGACGGATGAGCTTGTCCTGCTCGGCGAGAAATTTTACCGGGGGAGCAACGCGAAGGGAAAGAGCGGTTCGGGGCTCGGGCTGTATCTGGCAAAGCTGTTTATGGAGCGGATGTACGGAGAAATTCATTTTTGGCAGGAGGGAGGCTTTGTTGTGGAGCTTTCCCTGAAAAAAGTGTAAAAGACAAAAAGAAGCAAAGAGAAAAGCGGAAAGTAAATGAAACAATCAAATAAAGGCAGCAAAGCACAGCATCTAAGCCGGAAACGGTTTGGGTGCTTTTTTGTGTCAGAAAGAAAAAACTTGCACATATTGTCAGATTTCAAGAGGTTGAAAAGTATATAGAGTAGAGGGACAGGAGGGGTCATTCATGAAAAAAGGAATCTTGTGTTTGCTTACAATCGTATTTCTTCTTGGCTTAACAGGCTGCGGAAAAGAAAAGCTGCCGGATACTTATATTGAGGGCAGCGACTTCCAATATATGCAGATGGACAGCGCGGGAGAATATATGAACATTCAGCAGGGTGAAGAGGGATATTACCTCCGGCATGGAGATTATATTTATTATCTGGATGAATCATTGGGAGAAATTATGCCTCTCTGCAGCCGGGTTGACTGCCTGCACGACAAGGAGACGGAGCAGAGCCGGAAAGAGAGCTGCAATGCCTATGTGGAAAATGACAATGATAACAGCAGGGGGATCGCTTACTGTAACGGATATGTATATTGCCTTGATGGAGTCGCCTGGTATGATCACGGAGATACGCTGACGCTGTATCGGATATCGGCGGACGGTTCAAAGAAAGAAAAGGTTTCTCAGTGGGAGGATGACAGGCGCATTGTCCGGTGGATTGTACATAGGGACGTATTTTATTATGCCGAGCAGAAATTCTTGGAAAAGGAGGAGGAAGGAGAAACGGAGCTGATAGAGATCGTTACCCTGTATGCCATGGATTTGACAAAGGCAGCGCCGCGTCCGGAAGCGATTTATACCGTCAGCAGTGAGGAAGTGATCCAGCCGGTTATCGCGCACATGAAATGCTTTGGGAATTATCTGTACTTTATGTTTAATGGAGTGAAAATGATGGAAGCGGACAGCAGCTACCAAATGTTCGTCACGGGCTTTGTCTATGATATGGAAAGGCGGGAGCTTAAGGAATTAGGGGTTCCGGGCATGCAGGAGGAGGAGCAGGTCAGCGACATTAAATTTTGGCAGGATAAAATATTGTTTGAGGTAGTAACAGGGTATGACGATGATTATTTCAGGCAGGAAACGGTCTATATTGCCAATCTGGATGGCTCGGATGCGGAAGTTTATCTGCAGGATATCATGGGATACAACTATTACAGCGATGGGCAATATCTGATCAAAACAGATGCATTAATGGTATTCCTGACATCGCTTAATCTTGGATATTGCGATTACGACAAAGAAAAAAGCACCTTTTGGGTTTATGACAGTCAGCTTGACCTCGTGGATTCGTTTGCCCTGCCGCCTGAAGTGCAAAGCCGTGTGATCGATGCCCCGAGAATGGGAAATGCGGAAGAGATGTATTTATTGTATGATGATGCGCAGGAGCCGGGAAAATGGGGCGTATTGCGGTGGGATAAAAGCGGGATCGGCAGTTATGGGGGCGGTGAATTTGCCGTGACCGTCATCCCGTATGGCGGAGATTGATATGAGAATGGTAACGTATGAGCTCGTGAAGCTCTGGAAAAAGAAGCTGGCAGTCCTCATGTCCCTATTGCTTTTGGCAGGCAACCTGTTCCTGATCTATGCGTATGAGAAAAATACGGAGGAATATTTTTACATCCATAGACAGGGGGAAATTTACCGCGCTTTTCTGGCAGGGGATGAGTCGGCGGATGCCGACGGTTATTACCGGCAGGGGCAGGAGGCGCAGGAGGCATATCTGGCGGCTTATCCTGATTTTATTGATGAAATGGAATCGCGTGCCGACAGGATGCGGGAGGCGTCTCTGTTCCAAAATAAAGAGAGCTATGTATATCGAAATCTGGTGAAGAGCGTGCTTGATTTTGCACCCTTTTCGGGCATTGTCTTAAAGGCTGATGGTTGCTACGGCGTGAATGCGGCGGCAGGATATGGCGGCGGCATTCTGTTTGTACTCCTATTTCTGGCGGTTCAAGGTTACTATGTCCTTTTTCGGGAGCGGGATCAGAATCTGCTCTTACTGCTGAAATGCAGCAGGAAGGGTCATATGCCGCTGGCTGCCGCAAAGCTGGCCGCTATGGTCATTTCGGCAGCAGCATTTACGGTGCTTTTGGAGTGCAGCACGATTTTGGCGTTTGGGTGGATGTATGGCTACGGGGACATGGGCAGGATGATCCAGTCAGTACCGCTTTTTCGAAACTGCACCTATATGCTGACCGTTGCGGGAGCATTTGCGGCAATGATGCTGATCCGGGTGCTGATCGCCGTCGTGTTTACCTGTATTTTGTTCTGTGTCGGTATGGTATTGAAAAATGAAATTTCAGCGGCGGTCTTTTTGGCTGTGATCTTGGGGGCGGAATACTTTTTCAGCAGAGTTTTTTCTATCAGTGGCGTATTTGGAGGAATCAAGACCATTAATCCGTTTTATTGCTGGGATATGGGACAGGTGCTGGGAGAATATTACAACCTGAACCTATTGGAATATCCGGTAGGAAAAAATCTGCTTGCTTTGCTGACGGCCGCCGCGTTTATCATTGTTCTGTCCGCGGCGGGAATCTTTGCGTTCCATAGGACCTGTCAGATAAGGACGGAGAGCCGGGTAGAGGTTTTTTTACAATGGCTCAGGCAGCAGACGGGGCGTTTTGACCGGCATCTGAGTCTGGTTTATTACGAATTTTACAAGGTAATGATACAGCAGAAAAAGGGGATTGTATGCGTCGTGTTATTTCTTTGGTGGCTTTCTGAGCTCTCCGGTGTCTTTGCCGTAAAATATTACGGGGATGTAGAAGTCGCAGCGTACCATGTGTATTTGCAGAATCTGCAAGGGCGGATCACGGAAGGGACGTATGCGTATATGGAAGTGGAGGAGTCGTGTTTGGAGGAACTCAGGCAGGCGGCGTTTTCGCCGGAGACGGACGAAACCATGAAGCAGATATACGCGGCGGAGCTTGCGATGCACGAAAGAGGGTTTGCTTTGGTGCAAAGGCAGCTTGCCTTACTGGAGGCAAAGCCGGGGGATATCGGGGATAAGTATTTACTGGATGAGCTTGCATATACAGAATTATGGAAGGATAGCGGCACGGACATTGTGTTTTGGTTTATTGGGACGGCAGCGGCGCTGTTTTTCGCAGTCAGCATCGTGAGCGTGGATGATAGGAAGGAGATGCCGGTGTTGATACGGTCAACCAGGAACGGAAGGAGGCGGCTTGAAAAAAGTAAGGCATGCTTCTCGGCAATCTGTACCGGTGTTCTTTTTCTGCTTGTGGAGTCGCTGCTGTTTTTGCGTTATGACCGGATCGATCATTTTTTGACGGCAAAGCAGAAGCTCTGTGACTTTACTACGCAGGATTTTACAAGCGGTATGGCGTTGGGGGTCATGGCAGCGTGCGTATTTATCCTGAAGGCCTGCAGCTTTTTTGCGGTCAGTCTGTTCGGGAAGAAGCTTGCAGGGGTAATGAAAAATGAGATGGTGGCGATCTTTACCGGAATTGGTGTTTTGGGCTTGACGGCTCTCATTCTTTATCATTTTAAGTGGGACTTTACCATGATGTTCCTTGCAGGGTTTGAGCGGTAAGGGATGACTTGCAGGCAGAAGGGGATTTGGAAGTGTGTTTTTGATAACGGAGGACGACAGGAGATAAGATGGAACTGAAATTGGAAGGGATCACAAAGAGCTATAATAAAGGGAAGACTTATGCGGTAAACGATTTTCACGCGGATTTTACGCCGGGGGTGTACGGACTGCTTGGACCGAATGGTGCGGGGAAGAGTACGTTGATGAATATGATCACGGAGAATCTGGATGCCGATTCCGGAAGCATTACATTGGACGGGGCTTCCATAAAGAAAATGGGAACAGCTTATCGGAGCCTGCTCGGTTATATGCCGCAGCAGCAGGGCGTTTATGATGATTTTACCGGAGAGAAGTTTTTGTGGTATATGGCAGCGTTAAAGGGACTTGGCAGGAAGGATACAAAAGAGACGATCGAGCGGATCCTGGCGGTGGTAAACCTGCAAGGGGACCGCTATAAGAAGCTGAAATCTTATTCCGGCGGCATGAAGCAGCGTATCCTGATCGCACAGGCATTGCTGAATGACCCGAAAATCCTGATCATGGACGAGCCGACGGCAGGACTTGACCCGAAGGAGCGTATCCGGATCCGAAATTTTATCAGTGACATATCCAAGGATAAAATCGTTTTGCTTGCCACGCATGTGGTATCGGATGTGGAATCTATTTCAAAGGAAATCCTGATCATGAAATCCGGAAGGGTAGTACGGCAGGGAACGCCGCAGGAGCTGCTTTTGGAGATGGAGCATAAGGTATTTGAGGCGTTGGTGACGCCTAAGGAGCGGAAGGAGTATGAGGGAGCGAGCTTCAAAATTGCCAACGTTGTGCTGACCGCAGACAAGGTATGTCTGCGCGTGGTTTCCGATATCCGGCCGGATATCGGAGAGGTCCATGAGGTGCGGCCGAATCTGGAGGATGTGTATCTTTATTTTGTGGAGTAAAGGGTGGAGGAACCCCAATTTATTCGTAAGAAAAATCGCTGAGGGCGTGCGGCTTCAGCGATTTTTTTGTATGATGAATCATGAGGTTCACAAATCAGACCTGAAAATGCCGCACATTTTGCACGGCTAAAACGTTATACATGATGAGAGGAGGTTGTAAGCGGTGAATGATCTGGCTGACATTTATGACAAAATATACCGTTTCTGCTTTTATAAAGTGAGAAATTCTTTTGTTGCCGAGGATATCACGCAGGAAACCTTTCTCAAATATTTCGGGCAGCAGTCAAAAATACGCCGCGGCCAGGATATGGCTTATCTGTACACGATCGCAAAGAACCTGTGTGTCGATCACTTCCGGCGAAAGCAGGCTTTGGATCTGACCGAGGATTATCCTGTGGATGATTTCGCGGAGCAGAGAGAGATCAAAGTAGCTGTCCGAGGCGCGCTCGAAAAGCTTGACGAGCGGCAGCGTGAGATTATTGTTATGCGGTACATCGGCGAGTTGTCGGTGAATGAAACCGCATGCGTCGCGGGAATTTCAAGATTTGCGGTATATCGTCTTGAGAAAGCTGCCTTAAAAGAATTGAAAAAACTGATGGAGGGAGTGTTGTAGTATGAAAATTAAGGAGGCTCTGCGAAGCGCTTGCACACCGCCCGAGCCCAGAAACAAGGACAAGTTTATCAGGTCTATACGATATCCTAAGCTGTCCTATTCGGAATTTATTTTGTCGCAGATATGCTATATCCGCAAAAGAGTATGGCTTTTCTCGGCGGCAGTGCTGTTGATCGTGATCGGCGCGGTGTACATGATTCCACAAAACGAAAAGTATCTTGTGTGGATCATATCGACGCTTATCCCGTTTTTGGCATTGATGACGGCAATGGAAATTTCGCGATCCGATATGTTCGGAATGTCGGAGATCGAGGCGGGGTGCAGATATTCCCTGCCGCAGCTTATCGGCGCGCGAATGATCATTCTGGGTGTATGTAATTTCGCGGTCATATCAGCGATAGCGGTCATTCTTGGTTTTTTCTCGCCGCTTGGCATGATGAAAGCAGCTTTGTATATTTTAACTCCTTATATCACAGTCAACGGAATATCTCTTGTTGTTTTGGATAAGGTCACAGGTTTGGAGTGCGTATACATGAACGTTGCGGCAGCGCTCGGCGTTAGCTTGACGGGTATTTTTCTATTGGGCGGAGTTCTTTTGGACACACGCTTTGTAAACACCTTATGCACCATGCTGTGTGCAGGCGGTGTGATCGTGATCATGATTCAGATCAGGAAAATAATGAATGGAAGGGATGAATGTTATGGAATTAATCATTGACCGTGTGACAAAAAATTACGGCAGCAAAATTGCCTGTGACAGAATATCGACTACGCTTCACAACGGCGTATACGGACTTCTGGGCGCGAACGGAGCGGGAAAAACAACGTTAATGCGAATGATGTGCGGATTATCCAAGCCGACATCGGGGAATATCTCATACAATGGGATTGATGTTTCACGGGAGGAATACCGCGATATGCTCGGATATCTTCCGCAAAATTTCGGATATTATCCGGAATTTACCGCGCAGGATTTTATGATGTATATTGCCGCGTTAAAGGGCATTCCCAAAAGCAGGGCGAAAGCAAGGACCGCCGAGCTGCTGGAGATGGTTTCACTGAAAAATGAGGCCCGGAAGAAAATAAAAATATTTTCGGGCGGTATGAAGCAGCGGCTCGGTATCGCGCAGGCAATGCTGAACGATCCGCAAATACTGATACTCGACGAGCCGACTGCGGGACTTGATCCGAAAGAACGAGTGAAGTTCCGCAATATGATTTCCCGCATGGGTGCGGACAGGATCATACTTTTATCGACGCATATCGTGTCAGATATCGAGCATATCGCCAACACGATCCTTGTGATGAAAAGCGGACAGCTTATTCATGAAGGATCGCTTGATGAAATTATTTCGGTCATAGGCGGCAAGGTCTGGGAGTGTATTGTTTCCGCAAAAACCGCCGATGAGCTCAGCTTGAAATATCCGATCATCAATACAAGAAATGAGAACGGCAGTGTATTTCTTCGCCTTGTCAGTGATAAAAAGCCCTGCGGGAACGCTGAAAATGCGCAGGCGACTTTGGAGGATCTGTACCTGTATTATTTTAACGAGGAAATGACGGAGGGATGTGCGATATGAATCTGTTTTTTGAATTGGTAAGGTTTGAATTGAGGAAAATCCTGTGCAGAAAACGCACCGTGATCGTGCTTGCGTTTGCGATGATTGTCGGGGCACTCAGCGTTTTCGGTACGCTTATAGGAACATATTACTACACGGACGAGAACGGTGCTGAGGTCGCTGTTTCAAGATATGAGGAGGAAATGAGAGAGCGTCGGAACGGCGAGGCGCTTTCGGGCAGGATCATAGACGCCGATTTGATCATGGAGGCGGTTGAGGCTTACAAAAATGTACCGCTTGAAGGCGGAGATTACACCGGCACATCGGAATATCGGAATCATGCGATGAAATACAGCGAAATTTACGGTATCGTACGCATCACGTTTCATCTGAGCGGTGTTGAGGAATTTCAGAACCTGACCCGCGAGCAGGCGGAGCAGTTTGACGCTGTGCGCCGCCAAAATATGGAGCAGGAAATGATGAACGGTGCGGGAAGTGAAAATGTGCGCAGATATCGGCAAACGTGTCTGAACAACTCTCCCGCGGCTCTGACCTATGAGTATTGGGGCGGATATTACAGATTTATTACAATCATGTTTACAACTGCGGTCATGGTGGGTGCGGCGATAGCGGTAATGGTCTCGGGAATTTTTTCTGATGAGTACACAAGCGGCGCAGACAGTCTGATACTTTCCTCAAAGCATGGCAAGGGGCTTGTGATCGGCGCAAAATTGTTCACTGCGTTTTCGGCCTCGGCGGTGCTGATCACGCTGTTATCGGTCATAAGCCTGATCGAGTCGTTTATTGTCTGGGGTGCGAACGGAGCAGACGGATCGTTGGAATTGGTGGTTGGTGTTTTTCCATACCCGATCACGATCGGGCAGGCCGCGTTGTTTTATTTTATATGTATGTTTGCGGGCTGCATCATGTTTGCGGCGATCACCGCACTTTTTTCTGCAAAGCTGAAGCTGCCGTTCAACACCATTGTGATCATGATCGCGCTGCTGATCATTCCTTTATTTATCAATGTTCCCTTAGGAGCGCCTGCCTGGGTATCCTGCCTGACAAATCTCCTGCCCATAGGGATGTTCACATTCTGGCATGTGATGCTTGAATATCAATATGAAATATTCGGGCTGGTAATCCCCCCGTATATTTTCTTACCGGTATTTGCACTGATCGTTACCTGCATTTGCTCGTACTTTGCCGGCCGCGGTTTTAAGGGGCATCAGATAAGCTGATCAACCTATTTAAGAATCAATTAAGAAACGCATTCATGAAAGACTGAAAAACAGGGGATTTTCCCGATAGAGTGTCACTATTTGTTGACATATAAATATATTTAACGTATTATAATAATACAGAAGAAGAACGTCGCCGGATAACACGAGGGTGAAATCACCAGCATGCTTGACATGTGGTAGTCGTGCCGGGGGTTCTTTTTCTTTTTATTTGCAAACCATATGATCTGTGAAATATTTATTGTCTGGTCTCATTTCATCAGAATAATATTTTATTCCATACTTGTCTATCGAACCGCGTCTCTGATAAAGATATTTTTGTAATTTCATTGCATGACATGGTAGTAAAAATCCATAGGTGTTAATTTCATGGTAGTAAAACATGGAAGTGGCACAAATATCTGCCAATTGAAGCATATCCCATGATTCAGCAGTTTTACTGTAAATGCCGGAGAACTGATTAGAAATCTCGTTCTCAGAATAATTTAGAAGCTTGTCATTTATATAGTCAATTAACTCGGCATCTCTGGACGTTCCCCGACTTGATAATACAATCTCTCCTGTACGATTGGTATCTCGAAGTAACCATGATGCTCTTTCAATCAAACATCGACAAGCATGGTTGTATAGAATGACACTTGGTTTTTCTGTGAATGTGCGTTTATCGGCTTTTAGTTTGTTTATATCCAGCTTTGAGGTATCTAATATAATGTTTATGTATTCAAATTGTGAATCACAAATTTTGTTTATAACATATGCTCGTTGCTCAAAATTCCGAAGTTTCCGAAAATGAATATTATCGAGGTTTAGTTCTCTTTTGATAGATTTTAGGATGCTTCTAATATATGGTTCGGATTCCTTGTTTATGATTACAGCGGTGAGAACAAACCATTGCGTTCCCCTGTTTATGCCCAAGTCTCCGGCTTCATCAATATATACAGTACATTTGGTGGACATGCAATGCCTCCTTTTGCGAGAACATTATATGCGTAAAGTTTTAAGAAAACCGCTTATGCGATTAGGGAGAAAGGCTGTCAAATGCCGGTATTTTCTGTACTTTTAAACTTCACCTGATAAGTAAAGCCAATTGCATGGAAACAGGATTTCAAATTTGTTAAAATTAAGGTGTCTAAGCCAAAACAATAACAAAGGAGAAGACCCTACGCATAGTTTAAACGACACCGCTTTAGAAAGCAATAAGTACATATAAAAATTTTTAAAGCGAAAAAAAACGAAGTACAAAATATCCAGTAAATTCAAGGGACTTGGAGAAATAAAAACAAATTGGTCTGCGTAAAAAACATTAACATTTAAGAATCAGTTAAGAAACGGACAGGAAATAGGTTAAGACTTTGGAAGAAAATGCTGTTACAATGAGACAAGGGTTAAGTAAGACAGGAATCGCGGCCTATTGGCAGCAGGGAGGATTCATATGAGCAGCATTTTAACAGCAAAAGATTTATGTAAGACCTTTTCCAATGAGAGCGTGCAGCAGCATGTGTTAAAAAACTTAAATCTTTCGGTGGAACAAGGAGATTTCACTGTCATTATGGGAAATTCCGGTTCGGGAAAGAGCACGCTGCTTTACGCGCTTTCGGGAATGGACCGGCCGACGCTCGGAAGCATTTCCTATCAGGGGGAAGAAATATCTCATCTCAGTAACGACGCGCTTGCCGTGTTCCGGCGCAGACATTGCGGCTTTGTGTTCCAGCAGAATTATCTGAATGATACGATGAGCGTGCTTGACAATATTATTGTGTGCGGGCTTTTGGTCGGGAAAAATCGTCATGCAGTTGCGGAGCGCGCAAAGGAGCTGCTAAAGCAGGTTGGTGTCGAGGAGCAGTCGTTTCACAAATTTCCGACGCAGCTTTCAGGCGGAGAACAGCAGCGCGTCGCAGTCGTCCGCGGCATCATTAACGAGCCGGAGATCTTATTTGCCGACGAGCCGACAGGTGCGCTCAATTCGCAGAATGCCGAGCATGTACTGAATCTTTTTACGGAACTGCACCGTAAGGGACAGAGCATTGTGATGGTGACGCACGATATGAAGTCGGCGAGACGTGGAAACCGCGTTCTGTACTTAAAGGACGGCGTGATCACGGGAGAACTGAATCTCGGCGTATACGAGAGCGGGGACGAGAAGCGGCACGCCGCATTGCGCGGGTTTTTGCAGGAAATGGGGTGGTAGGCATGGAGGCGTTATGGTTTATTATATGGAACAATATCAAAAAGAAAAAAAGGGACGTCGTGGTATTGTATTTTTTAATCGCGCTTGCGGCGCTGTTTCTCTATGTGAGTGTGTCCGTCTTCGCGGGCTTAGACGGTACGCTGGATGCGGCCTATGAGCGTGCGCATACGGCGGATCTGATCTATATTACAAGTCAGGGGGGCGACCGGATATCGGATATTTTCAGATCGCAGGAGGAGGTCGTGGAATACGAGGCATCCGAATGTCTGTTTTTTGTCAGTGCCGATTATCGGAAAGGAAAAGAGGAGGAGTCGCAGCAGAGCAGCATGTTCATTTTCGGCAGGATCGAGGAGGGGCGCACGATCTGCACGCTGGCGGGCGGTGAGCATGTGACCGTGGGCGAGGACAGTATCCTGCTCCCCTATTACCTGAAAGCGGCGGGCGGGTATGCGGTGGGCGATCCGTTTTATCTTTTGATCGGGGAGACGGAGTGGGAATTTCTTGTGGCGGGCTTTGTGCAGGATCCGCTGTTTGCCACGCCGTTGAATGTAAGTGCGTATAGCTGCTATATCAGCAGCGCGCGGTATAAGGAGATGCAAAAAGATAATGATGCGGCGCGTGAGGGACAGGACAGCATATGCTATAAAGTCCGGCTGCGGGCAGGAGAGGACAGCATTGACTTTGATCACAAAATATCACAGATTCTGATGGCGGAAATACCGGAACTCGGGAATTCGATCAATCTGGGCATGAACTGGAGGACCATGAGGGGCGGCGTGGCGATCCTGTCAAAAATCAGTATGGGTGTCATGCTTGTGTTTTCCCTGCTGCTCATTGCGGTTGCACTCATCATTGTTCGATTCAGTGTATATAACTTTTTGGAAATGAACCGCAAAAACACGGGAATTTTGCAGGCGGCAGGCTATACGACAAGGCAGCTTCAGAGCTCGGTCATGCTGGAAATGGCGTTCCTTTCTTTTTTGGCATCCATAACGGGCGTCCTGTTCGGCACCTTAGGGAGCGGTCTGATCGGCAGTATCCAGGGGATGATGCTCGGTCTTGGATGGAATCAGAAATTCCATACCGGGGCGGCGCTTGTGACAGTTGCAGCGCTGATGATCATTGTCACCGGCGTAGCATGGCTTTGCGGACGTGCCTATCGGAGGACGCCGGTATTGGATGCGCTTCGGGGCGGGATTTCGACACATAATTTTAAGCGTAATCCGTTTCCTTTTGAAAAGAGCAGACTGCCGGGAGCGTTTGTGCTTGCGGGCAAACATCTCTTTGGTGAAAAAGGAAAGACCTTATCGGTACTTTGTATTGTCACATTGCTTTCCTTTTCCGTGTGCATGGGCTTTGGTCTGTATGAAAACTTTGCGGTCCGCACGGATACGCTGCTAAAAATCGTCGGTGCGGAGGCAGGAGATATTGTGGTTACGGGGGACGGAGTGGAACAGGCGGGTGAAGAGCTTGCGCAGTGGGACGGTATCGAGAGCGTGCTGTATTACGGTAATACGTCCGTCCACATCGAAAGCGCGGACGCCGAGACCGAAGTGACCTGCGACTACTGGCGCGATCCCGAGGCGCTCCATAGCGAGATGCTTGTACAGGGTCGTCTGCCGAAATATGAGAATGAGATCGTGCTGACGACAAGTATTGCAAAGCGGCTTCATGTGGAGCCGGGCGATACCGTTTATGTGACAGGGGGCGGGGAGCGGCTTTCCTATGTAGTCAGCGGTATCGATCAAAAAATGAATAATATGGGCTTAAAAGCAATGATGTGTGAGGCAGGCGCAAAGCGCCTGATTAACTCGGTGGAACTGGTGCAGGTCTTCTGCTATCTGGAGGAAGGTGTGACTGTCGCGGAGATGTCCGAACGGATCCTTGCGCATTTTCCGAATCTGACGGTCACGGATTCCGCGAAGCAGGTCGCGAATACGATGAAAATGATCGTGTTTGTCATGGCGGCGATCTGCGTCGTATTTGTGCTGATCACGCTGTTTGTGGTCGTGCTCGTGGAGGTGCTGCTCATCAAGTCAAAGCTGATCAAGGAACGAAGGAATTTCGGCGTTTGGAAAGCCCTTGGATTTACGACGGCGCAGCTGATCGTGCAGACTATGCTCATGAATGTGCCGGTCATTGCGGCGGGTGCCGTTTTGGGAGCGGTATGCAGCGGCTTTCTGTTTAGTCCGTTTGTCGTCATCGTGATGTCGTTCTGCGGCATCAAACAAGTGGATATGTCGGTGCCGCCCATATGGATGCTTATTTCGATTGTGGGTATCGTGCTTGTCGCGCTTGCCGCCTCCTTTCTTTCTTCCGTCAAGATCCGGAAAATCGAGCCGGTCTCCATGCTCATGGAGGAGTAAAAAAGAGTGGCGCATCCGCGCCATTCTTTTTCATTTTTTTATTCCGAAAGATTCTGCCAGATAGATAGTCTGCCGTGCCCAATTACTATGGGTCTTATATTCATTCATTCGTTCTTTTGCAAGGTTTCCGGAGACATAGGCGTTTGAATTCTGATTCCAGTTTAAGATTGCCTGGGCATCATCAAAATCACTTTGGGTAACTTTATATGCTTCATTCACAACCGCGATTTGATTCGGATGAATGACGGTTTTGCCGGTAAAGCCGCAAAGTTTATCGTCGTGGATTTCTTGAATTAATCCTTGTTCCCAGTCAGCTCCGGCATAGTATTCCCAAACAGGACCGGAAACAACGTAATCCGTGCCGTATACAGTAATGATGTCCGAGAAAATATCTGCAATCGGCCTGATTCTGTGAATGGATTCATTTGAATGCCTTCTAAAACCGAAAATATGACACAGATCATTTCCGCCGACCCGAATATTCAGAATATTTTTTTCGACCTTTGACAGTGTGTCCTTGAGGTCGTATAAAATATCTAACCTTGCTCTTAAATCGATGATGGAAGGAGTTTCATAGATTGGCATCATATAAACGTTTTTTGCTGCGGTTTCGTTAGCTTTTATCAGTGCTTGTATGTATTTTTCGGCATTATCGGTAGTAAATTTCGGTACGATATAACCGGTTACGATTTCCATGCCTTTTCCAAAAGCGTCGGTCAGGCGGGTGATTTGCTCGGCATCTCGGACTCTTACAAAAATATTGGGCATGTAAAACGGCTGTATTTGATGACGCGTGTAGATTTGTGTGATAGATTCGATCAGGATTTGCTCGGCTTCTTTTACAAAATGATCATTTATGGTATCTTCTAAGCAGAGGGCGAGTGAAAATTTTGTGCCGAGTTTTTCAGATACAATAGAATCTACAATGCTTTTTCTGTTGGCAGGGGAATACAGCAACGCGCCAACGCTGTAATATAGTTTGTTGTCTTTCAAAGCGGTTCCTCTTTCCGATGGTAATTTATGCATGCAAATGGATTATAGCACATGTAAAAATAAATACAAATGGAAATTAGAAAATTATTATGATAAAATAGAAAGTAAAATGGAGCATTCAAAGGAAGGTGCAGGATGATGACTGGGAAAATTACATATAGGCATAATGTGATGGATATAGCTTCGATTGACACTTTTTTTAGTATAAGGGGAGGATATAATAACAACATCAGAGACGTGTATTTTGTCAGAGCGCTGGGTGAATGCGCTCAATATTCAGAAAAAATACACGAGATAGATAAAAGAATGGGGATGGAAATCGCGAAAGGGCGGCTTGACTATATCAGAATCAATGCTCTGTCAAATTTGAGCAGCGAGGATGAGATACATACCTATTCTGTAATATATGATGATTGGAAACAGAGGGGTGTTCTTGCGCTGGCAGTGGCAAAGAACAATGATCTACTAAATGAGACAGTATCAAATGCGCTATTGAAAATTGAGTCGGTTTATAAGGAATGCAAAAATAATGCATCTGATTCCATGCTTAGAAATATGGGAATCAAGATGCTTTTTTGGCTGGAGGATAAGGCAGGTGCATGCTTTGCTGATTGGAATGAAAAGTCATGTATAAAAGTAGTTTTAGAAAATGTAATAAAAGAGCAGGAGTATTTATTTGGGTATTTTTTGTCAATGCTTGGGTGCGATGTATTACTTTTGGAAAACAGAGGTGACATTGCTGCTGCGGATCAGATGAAAAAATTGTCAAAAACAATGATACTCGGTGAGTTTGGAAATACGAAGCTCGATCAGTATACTTTATATGTTCCGGATACGCGGGAAAAGGACCAAAAAACAGAGGCTGCAGTCCGGATAACAGACGAAAGAGAAGCTGTGAAGGTGATCATTCCTGAGCGGGTCAGCAAAAACAGACCCCAAAGACAGAATTCAACGGTGGTGTCGGCAGGTCAGAAGGACGTCCGCATGGAAAAGTCCTTTGAAGAGCTGGCTCAAATGGCATCGTCTATTGTAATGATCGCGGTTCATGATGAAACGGGGGAGGTTATTGGAACGGGATCGGGAATCATGATCGGTAAGAGTGGATACATACTCACAAATCATCATGTTGTGGCCAGAGGGAGATCTTATTCCGTAAGAATTGAGGACGATGAAACGGCATATCGATCAGATCAGGTGATTAAATATAACTCTGTGCTCGATATGGCTGTGATCAGAATTGACAGAAAATTGACCCCCCTAACCATATATGATGGGAGAAAGAAGCTTGTCAGAGGTCAGAAGGTAGTAGCAATCGGTAGTCCGTTAGGGCTGTTTAATTCCGTTTCGGATGGAATCATATCCGGATTTAGAAATATAAGGGACACTGACATGATACAATTTACTGCTCCGATCTCACCGGGAAGTTCGGGCGGAGCAGTATTGAATGTATATGGAGAGGTGATCGGAATCAGTACGGCAGGTATTGACAGTGGTCAGAATATTAACCTTGCGGTGGGATATGAGGATATTTTAATGTTTACGAAAGGGTTTGTAGGATAGGACGTTTTGCATGTGAAAAGTGTGAAAAGTGATCGAATTATCTTGAAATGTATAAGCGAATAGGGTACAATTCCCTTGTGATGCAATTAAAAAAAAGAAGGGAAAATAGTATGAAGTCCAATGGGAAAAAGGTACGCGTGTCGTTCAATTCTCCGGTGATCTTAGGATTTACGATTGCTTGTTTTCTTGTTATGATACTTGATAAGATTACGGGCGGCGCATCTACAAACAGTTTTTTTAGTGTATATAGATCATCGTTGTTAAGTCCGCTTACATATATTAGATTTTTTGGACATGTATTAGGTCATGCAGGATGGGAACACTTTATGGGTAATATTATGATGTTTCTGGTGGTTGGTTCTCTCTTGGAAGAAAAATACGGTTCAGCGAATATTTTGTTTGTTATTCTTGCCACGGCTTTGATCACTGGAATTATTCATTTCGTGTTTTTCCCGCGGTTTCAGATGCTGGGTGCCAGCGGGGTGGTGTTTGCACTGATATTATTATCTTCATTTGCCGGCTTTAGGGAGGGAGAAGTACCTGTTACTTTTCTGCTGGTAGCGTTGCTTTACATTGGAGAACAAGTATATTATGGTATTTTTGTTCAGGACAATGTGGCGAATCTCACTCATATTGTAGGAGGAGTCGTTGGTTCGAGCTTGGGATTTATCATGAATAAGAACAAAATGAATAGATATTGAGGGTGAGAATGCTCTATGTTAGAACATAAAAAGATTCGAAACCTTAGTGATTATTTTGTTGAACTTGATAGTAGACAGAATAAAGGGGTATATTTTTATAGGATTAACGGATATTCGGAGGAAATCGGAGAGTTTATTAAGAAATATTATGAGGTGGCAAGAAAAAACGGCGTTGTTATTGAAGGAAAAATTCCGAATCCGGATGAGAAAAATCTTGCATATTACAGCGAGATAATGGGCATGGAATTCCATATGAATTTGGAATTCATAACTTCAAGCCTTAAAAAATGGCTGCCGAGGATGAATAACCTTCAACGGAAAAATGTAGCGGATTCTCTATTTGATTCTTTGACTTTTATGCAAAAGACAGGAAAGACAGAGAATATGTTAAAAAATGCCTACATAAAGTTTATGTGTTGGTTATACTACAAGTTCGAAAGAATTGTGAATCAGCTGGGAGAAAATAGTATCCCGAAGATTCTTTATGAGGGCAATATCAGTCACTATGAGTTGATGCTGATATCCATATTATCGAATGCAGGCTGCGATGTTGTATTATTACAGTATCGGGGTGATCAGGAATATTTGAAGGTGGACTCCGGCTCAACACATTCTGACGATCTTTCAATAAGCGGAATGAGGGCGTTCCCGCAGGATTACTCATTAAAAAAAGTACGTGATGAAATCCGGGAAACGATGAATAACGAACGATTGTATGGGGTTCGTCCGCAAATAAATAACTGTACGAATGCCTGGATTAAAGGAACTGGTTTGGATGATATTCGTGAGAATATCGCAATGAGGGGGAATGATGCCGGATTCTTTTATAATTGCTTTTGCCGGATCAATGGAGTAGAAGATCGGCTGGTTTATTCAAATGAATTATTTCAGCTTCAGCAGGAACTAAAGAATGCAAAACGCAGGCTGGTTATTGTGAATGAGGAAATTCCCAGACCGACATCGGAGGAAATAGCCGGAATAAAGCGAAATAATTACACGAAGCAGGATCAGATGATATTGGATCTTACCGGCAATATAAAATATACGGCAAATATAGAATTGCAGCGCATAATGATCACGGCTTTTGTTGATGTGATCTTAGCAGAGTCAAAGAAAGATGGCACCAATTTGAATAAGCTGACAAATAAAGCGGTATATTTGCTCTGTTGGCTTAGAAGGTATATGTCACAGTTATTTTCTAATTGGAAAATGCCGGAGGTCGGCTGCTTTATATACATGGGCGGCTGTAAAAATGATAATGAAGCCGCTTTTATGAGTCTTTTGAGCAGATTACCGGTGGATGTGCTGATTCTCTGTCCAAACCTTAATGTAAAGTGCTGCTTAACGGATCAGCTGCTATATGAAGTGAACTATACAGAAAGTCTTTCCCTGAACAGATATCCGGAGGACAATTCACAGGTTAGAATAGGGACAGCGGCATATCATGCAGAAAGGGATCTGGATACGCTGATCTATCAGGATACGGGGATGTATAGAAATCAGCAATACGGAAAAGCCAATGTGATCAGTTTGCAGACCATGTATGAAGAAATTCGGATATTGTGGGATCAAGAGTTAAAGTACAGACCCAGTTTTAGTACAATAGACGGTGTTGTCAATATACCTGTGATATTTGCAAAGGTATCCGGCGTTAAAGATGGCTTGGTCGATTCCTATTGGGTTTCGGTAAAGGAATTGGTTACATCTGATACAACGGTGATAAAAAGTGCTCCCTATATTCAGTCAACGGCACCAAATCCGATGAAAGCATACGCGGCGGAGTTTTATAAGAATGGAAAGCTTCAAAAAAGCAAGATAAAAAATCATCCGAAGTATCCCTACGGTATTTTAAGGGAGGATATGCAGGATTTTATGTTGGATAAACTCCAATGTATGATCGATCAGAGGCTGATCAGAGGGATTGGGGAGAACGGAACAGAATATACAGCGATCGCACAGGTTTTGAATCTTCCCAAAGATATTATCAGAGTGATACAGAAGTTTGATTTTACTAAGAGGAACCCGAAATTAATCTATATAAACACATCTGAAACGGTGATTTCGCTGGAGGATACAATCTTAGTAGCCTTTTTGAATCTGATTGGTTTTGATATTGTATTTTTTGTGCCGACGGGTTATCAGAGCGTTGAAAAATATTTTAATAAGAAACTGATGGAAGAACACCAGATAGGGGAGTATAAATATGATTTGCAAGTCCCTGACCTGAATAGTATTTCATTGAATAAAACACGACATACATGGCGTGATAAAATTTTTAAGAGAGGGAATTGATATGGGACTTGATTTTAGCAGATCAACAACTACAGCCACTTCAACCGTTGTAATTTCAGAAAAGAAAGAGGAACTTGCTGTTGTGGAACAGTATGATATAGCGGCAGACAGACAGCAAATGAACGCCAAACTCGAAAATTCAGAGGAAGTTGATCGGATCGTCAGTACGATTGAAATAGGAAATATGGATACAATCGTATCTTTTGGTGCTGAGGTTGCGGAGGAAATTTCAAAGACATCGGACGTGGTTTTGAATGGCATGAATATGTCACAGCTGGATGATACGAGCGAGCTGCTCAAGACGCTGGCCAAGATTATGGATAAGTTTGACATCAATGAGATTAAAGATAATCCGGGATTGTTTGGTAAGCTGTTTGGCAAACTTAAGAAGCAGCTGGATAAAATTCTCGCCAAGTATCATACGATGGGGGAAGAAGTCGATAAGATTTATGTACAACTGAAAGGATATGAATCAGAGATCAAGCAATCAAACAGAAAACTTTCGATGATGTTTGATTCCAGTGTTAATTATTATCATGAACTGGTAAAGTATATTCTTGCCGGCGAGCAGGCATGCAAGGAAATAGAGGCATATATCGAGCAAAGAAATCGGGATATGGAGACAACAGGGGATCAGTCTATACAATTTGAACTGACAAATCTTAATCAGGCCCTGATGATGATGGAACAGAGGACGCAGGATCTTAGAACGGCAGAAAATGTTGCGATGCAGTCAATTCCGATGATCAAGACAATGGAATTCAGCAACTATAACTTAGTCAGAAAGATTAATTCTGCATTTATCGTAACATTGCCGGTATTTAAGCAGGCGCTGGCGCAGGCGATCCTGCTCAAGAGACAAAGAATTCAGGCTGAATCCATGGCTGAATTGGATAAAAAGACAAATGAAATGCTCATCAAGAATGCGCAGAATACTGTCGAGGTGTCAAAAACGACGGCAAGGCTCGCATCCGGGAGCTCCATTCAGGTGGAAACGCTTGAATCGACATGGAGAACGATCACGAACGGTATTGAGGAAACCAAAAGGATTCAGGAAGATGCAAGAAAGAAACGTACTGAAGATCGGGCAAGATTGGAAGCAATCAAGGAAGATTTCAACAGACAGTATCATATGCCGCCGAAAAAGAGATAGGTTGTTAGCAGTAACAATAAAATAAATAAAAATATAGGAGGGTAATGCTATGCCAATCAATTTATCAAAAGGACAAAAGGTAGATTTAACGAAAGGGAATCCGGGACTTAAAAACATAATGGTAGGACTTGGGTGGGATGTCAATGCATTCGATTCCGGCAGCGATTTTGATCTTGATGCGGCTGCATTTATGCTTGGAGCTGACGGTAAGTGTCCAAGCGAGAAGGAATTTGTGTTCTATGGTAATTTGGAGCATACAAGCGGCGCGGTGAAACACATGGGAGATAACCTCACAGGAGCCGGAGACGGGGATGATGAGCAGATTCAGATCGATCTCTCTCAGGTTCCGTCCAGTATTGAAAAGATTGCTTTTACTGTTACAATCTATGAGGCAGAGGGAAGACGTCAGAATTTTGGTCAGGTGTCAAATGCATTTATCCGACTTGTGGATGAGTCTAATGGGACCGAACTCATCAGATATGATCTCGGAGAGGATTTTTCCATTGAGACGGCGGTCGTGGTAGGAGAACTCTACAGAAATAACGGAGAGTGGAAATTTAATGCAATCGGCAGTGGATTCCAGGGCGGTCTTGCGGCGCTTTGCGGACATTACGGAATTCAAGTGGCGTAGGAGGTGTTATTATGCCGGTGAGTTTACAAAAAGGGCAGAAAGTAAGTTTGACAAAAGGAAATCCTGGTCTTAACAAGGTTGTGATCGGGCTTGGCTGGGATGTGAATGGTTTTGATACCGGTGGCGATTTTGACTTGGATGCCGCTGCGTTTCTGCTTACAGATACGGGGAAGGTATCAAATCAAAATGATTTTATTTATTTTGGTAATCTTACGCATCCCTCGGGAGCGGTTCAGCATCTTGGTGATAACCTTACAGGTATTGGAGATGGTGATGATGAACAAATAAAGATTGACCTTTCAAAAATTCCTGCCAATATAGTTAAGATAGCCTTTTCGGTTACGATCTATGAGGCAGAGGCAAGACATCAGAATTTTGGACAGGTGAATAATGCATTTGTTCGAATTTATAATGAAGCTACCGGAGAAGAAATGATGAGATATGATCTGGGCGAAGATTTTTCCATTGAAACAGCCGCAGTATTCGGTGAGCTATATAAGAATGGTGACGAATGGAAGTTTAATGCGATCGGCAGTGGGTATCAGGGCGGTTTAGCAGCTCTGTGCAATAATTATGGAATAGATGTTGAATAAGGAGAGGACTAATGGCTATTAATTTGCAAAAAGGACAGAAAGTGAGTCTGGAAAAAAAATCACCTGCAGGTCTTGGGGAAATATTGGTGAATCTTAATTGGAATGCGAGGCCTGCAAAACAGGGATTTTTGGCGGGATTATTCGGCGGTAACCAGGGGATAGACTTGGATTTAGGATGTCTCTATGAATTGAAGGATGGGAGAAAGGGCAGTGTTCAGGCGCTTGGCAATGCGTTTGGTGCATTAAACCAGCCACCGTTCGTGTCGCTTGATGGGGATGATAGGACCGGAGCAGCGGTTGCAGGAGAGAATCTTCGCATAAATGGAAATAAGATTACAGAGATCAAGCGTATTCTTGTTTATACATTTATATATGAAGGCGTAGCTAACTGGCAACAGGCAGATGGCATTGTCACGATTAAATATCCCGGGGCAGAGGATATCATTGTACAAATGGACTCCTATAATTCGGCATATAAGATGTGTGCTTTGGCTCTGTTGGAAAATCAAAACGATCAGACGTTCAGCGTAGAAAAAATTGTACAGTTCTATCCCGGTCATATGGAGCTTGATCAAGCGTTCCATTGGGGCCTGAGATGGAGAGCAGGAAGTAAATAGGAGGATAAAAATGTCGATAAGCTTACAGAAAGGGCAGAAAGTAAGTCTGTCTAAAGACAATGCGGGATTAGGAAAAATTATTGTCGGTCTTGGCTGGGACGAGGTTCAGCAGGCAAAAGGGGGGTTTTTTGCTCCGAAGCCGCGGCCGATTGACTGTGATGCCTCAGCAATTTTGCTGCGAAATGGGAAATTTGTAGATGGTGAAGATCTGGTTTACTTCGGCAACCTTCGTCACAGATCGGGAACTGTGCAGCACATGGGAGATAATCTTACCGGTGCAGGAGATGGTGATGATGAGCAGATCGTGATCGATCTTGCATCCGTTCCCGGCAATTATGATAGGATTGTGTTCGTTGTGAATATTTACGAGGCGCTACAGAGGAACCAGCACTTTGGTCTCATTCAAAATGCATTTATTCGTTTGGTTGATGCCAGAAACAACAATGAGATGTGTAAATACAATTTAACAGAAAATTACTCCGGCATGACGGCAATGATTTTTGGCGAGGTATACAGGCATAATGGAGAATGGAAGTTTAGTGCGATCGGTCAGGGTACCAATGATTCTGAGCTCGGACAACTTTGCAGGAGATATGTTTAAAACTTGCCGCAATGCAGTAAAATATTAGGGGGGCTATCTGCAGATAGTTCCTCTTTTATAAATGATGCAATTTTGAGGAGGTCACAAAATACGTATGACTATGATGAACAAAGAGGAATTGATGAGGGGATTATCAGATTCTCAAGTCAAAGATAGTGAAGCAAAGTATGGTACGAATGAATTAGCCAAAAAAGAATCTGAATCTTTATGGTCTATGTTCATTGGAGCATTTGATGATATTTGGATCAAGGTATTATGTGCGGCCTTGATAATGAAAATTGTCATAGCAGTTTTAGGAGCATTTGTTCCTGCGTTAGCGGGAGAGAATGATATCATTGAAATCATTAGTATTATTCTTGCGATTGCGCTGGCGACGGGATTCAGCACGTTGTCGGAGTATAGGAACAGCTCAAGAAGCGAAGCTTTACAGGAAGAATATAACAAGACATTCGCTAAAGTAATCCGAAACGGAAAGCTGTTAAACATCCTTACAAGAGAGATTGTCAAGGGGGATACCATTCTTATTCAGGCAGGAGATAAGGTCCCCGTAGATGGTCTTCTTTTTGATGGGAACATTAAGGTATCGCAGGCAGCTTTAAACGGTGAATCAAGGGACGAAACAAAAACAGCGGCAAAAGATATGGAAGCGGCAGAATCAACTGATTATTCGTCCGAGTGCAAGGTGTTCATGGGGTCTGTCGTGACATCCGGAGAAGGATATATGGTTGCAACCGTCATCGGTGACGAGTCTGAGCTTGGAAAAATTAATAAAGCACTTACCGATGATGAGGAGGAAGATGAGAGAAAAGATACATCCAGTTTAAAACTGGAAGTGGTAGCCGCGGGAATCGGCAAGCTTGGCGTATCCGCAGCCGCGATCGCAGGTGTTTTACATGTCGGATTGACATTGTTTCGGGCAGACGGAGCAATTACGGTCGTATCAGTGCTTTTGCTGATCGCCGAGGCAGTTATGCTTATGGCTTCTATCGTGATTATGGCTGTACCGGAAGGACTGCCGATGATGAACAGCTTAGTGCAGTCTATGAATACGGAATCCATGTATAAGAAAAATATTCTCGTGAGCCATAAGGCAGCGTTTTCGGATTCGGCATATATGAATGTTTTGTTCAGCGATAAGACAGGAACAATCACACAGGGAAATCTGTCTTTGGTGGAATTCATTATTGGCAGCGGAAAAGTTGTTGATTCTATCCAGAATAGAGAATTTATAGAAGCAATCACATTGAATAACTTGGCAAAAGTGTCGGAAGGAAAGTCTATCGGCAGTAACAATATGGATAGGGCGCTTTTGACATATGCTTTGGAAAACGGATATGATGATTCCAAGAATGATCCGGACAAAGTAATGGAAATCGGTGGCTTCGATTCGGAGAAGAAATGCGCGACGGTAACCTTAAAGAATGGTCTGATGTATTGGAAGGGTGCAACAGAAAATATTATCGATAAAGTGACGCATTACATGCTTCCGGACGGTGAAGAAAAAGAGTTTACAAGTGCTGAGAAAAAAGCGGTTGAAGAACAGATGATCGCACAGGCTAAGCGGACCATGAAACTTTTATCTGTTGCGAAAATTGATGAAAAGAAAACGGTTCTAATGGCAATTCTCTGCCTGAGAGATAATGTGAGGGCAGATGCGATCGAGACGGTTGAAATCCTGAATGATGCAGGAATACAGGTCGTAATGGTTACCGGAGATGCGGAAGAAACCGCGGTTGCGATAGCAAAAGAGGCAGGTATTCTTAAAAATGAAAAAGAGGATGTTGTATTAACGCATGAGCAGTTAGACCGGATGTCGGATGAGGAACTGAAAAAAGTTCTTTCGAAGCTTCGGGTGGTAAGCAGAGCGAAACCGCTTGATAAGAAGAGGCTGGTTTCTATTTCACAGCAGCTTGACAATGTATGTGGTATGACTGGAGATGGTGTAAACGATGCTCCCGCGTTGAAGCAGGCGGATATCGGATTTGCAATGGGAGACGGCACTGCCGTTGCTCAGGAGGCGGGAGATGTTGTGATTCTGAACAACAGTCTGACGTCAATCAAAGACTGCGTGCTGAATAGTAGAACGATGGCAAAGTCGGTTGGTAAGTTTTTAATTTTCCAGCTTACTGTGAATATCAGCACGTTGTTGATGAATATTATTGCACCGATACTTGGATGGACCGAACCGTTTTCAATCGTACAGATTCTGTGGATCAATCTTATTATGGATACACTTGCCGCAATGGCATTTGGAGGTGAGCCGATCCTCGACCGGTACATGAAGGATCAGCCGGCAAAGAGAACAGATAACATTTTGACCGCATATATTAAATCGGCAATTGGTACGAGCGCTATATTTATTACATTAGGATCCATTCTAATCCTTGAAAATGTTGCGGGGATTACCGATTTTGTTACTCCCGCAGGGCATGCAGATCCGGAATTATATAAAAAGACGTTTATGTTTGCCTTTTTCATTTATTCAATTATTTTTAACAGCTTAAATACAAGATCTGAGAAATACAATTTATTTGAGCATATTGGAGAAAATAAGAATTTCATTTTGGTCATGGGAGCGATCTTTATTCTCCAGACAGTTATGATTGAGTTTGGCGGCAGCGTATTCAGCACCACAACATTGAATGCAAAAGCGTTGCTTACGTCGATGGCACTTGCAATTCTGATCATCCCGGTTGATCTGATCAGAAAGACAATTGTGAGAAAATAAAATAGCTTAAAGATTAAAAGTGGTACAGCGTGTCGGATGCTGTACCACTTTTGGGGTGAAACAATGATCATTTTACATGCAGACTTAGATAATACGATTATATATTCCTATAAACATGATATGAAAATGCCGAAGCGATGCGTCGAATGGTATCACGGGCGCGAAATCTCATATGTAACCGAAAAAACATTTGAATATTTAAAGAGACTAACCGAAAAAATGCTTATTGTGCCGACATCTACCAGAACGGCCGAACAATATAAAAGAATCGATCTGGGGGTGGGAGCTTTTCCGTATGCGCTTGTGTGCAATGGCGGTATCTTACTGAAAAATGGTGTGAGTGATGATCAATGGTATCGGGATTCGGTGGAGATGGTCCAAGAAAGCATAGTGGAACTTCAAAAATCAATGAAATCCCTGCGGGATGACCCGAGGCGCATATTTGAGCTGCGGTTTATAGAAGATCTATTTGTTTTTACGAAATGCAATGAGCCGGAGAAGGTGGTTGATGATTTGATAAAGAAATTAGACATTACCAAGGTTAATGTATTCCACAATGGAGCCAAGGTGTATGTGGTTCCAAGAAAGCTTAGCAAGGGAATGGCGATAAGACGCTTTAAGAATGATATGAATCCTGATCTGGTGATAGCGGCAGGGGATAGCGAGTTTGATATATCTATGCTGAAAGAAGCAGATATCGGACTGGCACCACATGGGTTTGCAGAACAATATCATATAGATTTTGAGGTAAGGGAAGCGGGGGAAAAAACACTGTTTTCAGAATCCTTTCTTAGAACGTGTTTGGAAATAAAAGAAGCGGAAAAATAAGTTTCTGCCCAAGGAATGCTTATTGAAAATGTCAGATGTGTAGTATATACTTTAGTCTTAAGGGGCGTCAAAAATAAAATTTAAGTGAGGATGCGTGTGTGGAATATGTTGAAAATGATTTAGTCAGAATCGCTAAGAGAGAAAACAACACAAAAAGGAAGTATCTGGTGGTCAATCCGCTGCAAGGAAAACATATACCTGTCAGTCCCACAGCTGCTTTGAAGCTCTTTTCGAATTTAGCCGATCTTATTAGATATGAATATGTTAAGGAGAAGACTCTTTTGATAGGATTTGCCGAAACAGCGACGGCAATCGGCGCGCAGGCAGCCGTGTCGCTCGGCACAAAATATATCCAAACAACAAGAGAGATCATAACGGACGTTGAATATTTGTTTTTTTCAGAGGAGCACAGTCATGCAACAGAACAAAAACTGGTGAAGGATGACATTGATTTAGCGGTTGAGAATATTGAAAATATTGTGTTTATCGAGGATGAGGTTACCACAGGAAAAACCATTCTCAACATCATACAGATTTTAGAAAAGTTGTATCCGGGTCGATTGAAGTTTTCTGTTGCATCATTGTTGAACGGGATGTCAGAAGAAAATTTACAAATGTATGAACAGAGAGGAATCAGGCTTCATTATCTGCTAAAAACGGACCACAGTCAATATAGCCATATCGCAGGAACTTATATGGGAAATGGGAAGTATTGCGGATGCAATACGAAAAAAGGACAGGATATATCTGTGATATCAGTGCCTGGCAGGATGGATACACGCAGGCTGGTGGATGCAGTTCAATATGAAAAGGCATGTAATGATCTGTGGGATGCAGTAGCTGGGATGATAGGGAATCTTTCACGAAAAAAACTGCTGGTAGTGGGAACGGAAGAATTTATGTATCCTGCTTTGTTTATTGGAAGAAAATTAGAAGAAACCGGAAATGCCGTATTATGTCATGCAACGACAAGGAGTCCGATAGCAGTTAGCATGGAAAATGAATATCCGCTTCACAGTAGATATGAATTAATAAGTTTATATGATGGTCAGAGAAGAACATTTTTATATGATATTGACGGGTATGACAGCGTGTTTATCATTACAGATTCGCCTGAAAGAGAGACGATCGGACTGTATACATTAGTCAATGCCCTTAGTGCACATAATAAAAATATTACATTGATAAGGTGGTGCTGATTTGAGAAGCTCCTATTCTGAGGAAGATGTGATTCTTCTTCTGAAAGATATTACCGGTCTGGTTGAACCGCAACCGACTGAGGAAAGGGAAAAACTGATTCAATCGGGAAAACATTATAGCGAAATGCTGCCCATAGAGTATGTGCCGACAGAAAAATACATGCAGGTGTATAAAGACGCACTAATTCATTACGCACGTCCGGTTGCGAATGCGATAGGGAATCTTGCCGATAAGGTGATGAAGCACAGAGGGAAGGGTGTTGTACTTGTTTCTCTGGCCCGGGCCGGAACACCGATCGGAATCCTGTTAAAAAGATACATAAAGAAAAAATATGCAATAGAAGTTCCGCACTACTCGATATCCATAATAAGGGGACGGGGTATTGATGATAATGCCATGAAATATTTGCTGAGCCATTATAAACCGGAGCAGCTGTTATTCGTAGATGGCTGGATCGGGAAAGGCGCCATTCTGAATGAGCTGAAAAAGGATATTGCAGTCTATGCCGGAGTCTCTTCGGAAATCGCAGTGGCAGCGGATCCGGCTAATGTGACGGAGCTATGCGGAACACATGAGGATATTTTGATTCCGAGTTCCTGCCTGAACAGTACGGTATCCGGACTGGTAAGTCGTACTTTTTTAAGAAATGATATTATAGGAAAAGACGATTTTCACGGGGCAGTTTATTATGGAGAATTAAAGAGCGCAGATCTTTCGTATGAGTTTATCGATACGATCGAAAGAGAATTCCGTATGGAAAACACGGATGATGCTGTCGCGTTAACTGGTAAGGGCATAGATGAGGTAAGGAAAATAGGAGAGGCCTTTGGAGTAGAGGATATCAATTTGATCAAACCCGGAATCGGAGAAGCCACTCGGGTATTACTGAGGCGCGTTCCGTGGAAAGTTTTAATTGATGTACAGTATAAGGACAATCCCCAGCTTGAACATTTAGTGAGGCTGGCAGAGGAGAAGCGTGTTCCTGTGGAATATTATCCGCTGAAACATTATAAATGCTGCGGAATAATCAAAAAGATTGCTGATGCATAGGAGTTTGAAAAATGGTCAGAGTATGGTTCAATCATTGGTTTAGCACTGTATATGGCTTGATAGAACTTATGAAACAAGATGCGGAAGAACGGGTCTATGTGATTTCAAGTAATAAACAGATTGATTCGGTCATTCAAAAGGTGTGTGATGAGTGGTATCAGGATGCATTGACGGATGGGGAAGAATATATTCAATACTGCCTTGATTTCTGTAAAGAGCATAAAGTGGATGTGTTCGTTCCCAGAAGGAAAATGGTTGAAATCAGCCAAAACGTGCAAAGATTTCAAGAGATCGGAGTAAAGGTGATGGTGGATGATTATTCCATCATGAAGCTGCTGAATGACAAGGCCGCTACTTATGACTACTTGAAAGAGTGCAGAGAGATTTCTATTCCGCAATATGCCGTGGTCAACACGGTAGAGGAATTTGAAGATGCGTATACAAAAATGAAAGAGAGAAGCGAGCAGATATGCGTTAAATTTGTTAAAGATGAAGGAGCAATGAGTTATAGGAGGATCATTGATCATGCTGATAAGTGGAAACGCCTGCGGATTTATCCCGGGGCGGAAATGCTCCTTGATGATTATGTGAATGCGCTTAAAGAGGCAGGACGATTTGATGATTTAATGGTGATGCCATATCTTCCGGGAAATGAAATAAGTGTTGATTGTTTAAATACGGCCTCGGGTCTTATTGCGATTCCAAGATATAAGGGTTCGGCCAGACATGAGAGGATTTTATTTGATGAAGATATTCTTAAAATGACCCGTTGCATTATGAATCGGATTCAATTGCAATATCCATGCAATATTCAGTTTAAGGTAAGCGAGGGCATTCCCTATCTTCTGGAAATCAACACCAGAATGTCCGGCGGACTGCAAATGGCATGTTTGGCGGAGAACATTAATATTCCGAATATTGCTTTGAACAAATTGCTCGGAAAGAATGTGGATTGGAGCTTTACACCGGAGGAAAAGGTGGTTTCATATATAGAAGTTCCGAAGGTGATACGGTAGCTCAGGAAAAATATAATAAGAATGGGAGGAACTGTGATGAACATGTTTGAGAAAACAACAAAAGCGGTAAAAGAAGTGGGAGGAAATGTATTTGATTCGGCAAAGAATTTTGGCAATTCCATTTATGCCGCTTCAAAGGAGCAAAGCAAACTGGCGGGTATAAAGGTCCAGAAATCTGTGGTTGAAAAAAGATTAATGGAATCTTATGCGGAAATTGGTAAAAGATATGTTGCATATATTTCCGGGACAAATGCAGATGAGGCTTTTGATGTTTCGGAAATCATGGAAGCAATGAGACCGGATCTCGAAAAACTTGCTGAGATTGAGGAGGAGATTGCAGAGAAAACATTGAACGCAAGAAAAGAAGAAGAACAAAGGCAGTGGAGGAAAGCGCAGGAGGAATTTGAAGCTGAGAAAAATAAACTTGATAAAGCGCTTTCGATGGAGATCATTTCGCGGGAAGAATATGATGAGAAGGTTGCTGTAATACAGAAGAAGCTTGATAATCATGAGCAGATTCGAAAGATTGAGATGCAGCTCCAAATGGGAATTATCTCCAAGGATGAGTATGAAGCAAAAATTAGTCAGTTATTAAAGTAAGTGATCAACAGGGGCTGTTGCATGAAATTGCACAGCCCTTGCTGATCTTGAGGAACGTGTGGAAAACGCCCGGCCCATCATAGGTGGTTTTTTGTTTTTACGCAGTAATTTCGGATCTCTTGTCGGCGGACTTGCGTGCAGGCATCTTTTTTGGTAAACTAAAAAAAGAGTTTTCGCAGAAAACTCTTTTGGGATGGAAAAGACCCTGATAGAGCAAAAAACGGCGGATGACTGGATGGTGCGGTGGAATGGACGGGCAAAACGGTGAGAATCAGGTGTTTGGGCGGGCGTTATCCGATTTTACTTTTGAGGTGGCGTGCGGAGGTGCGATCCGCCATCTCGCGCATCTTGGCTATACGGCGAAAGAGATTCATGAACGTTTAAGTTTTCCGATATCCTATGAACGGGTACGACAGGCATACACAAGATATTTGTTGGAGGAAGGGATTCTGCTTCGAAACAAACCCGGTGGATGTAAACAGCCGGCGTATACTTATGTGCAGGAGGAAGGAAAATACGGAAAAAAAAGCTTTCGCCGTGTGGAAAAACAGCAGGAACCGGCGGCGAGTGGAGAGTGTGCCTATGTTGCGTGCAACTTCGGATTGATTTCAGAAGAGGACAGTTTTGCGCTTCATAAGCTTTCTGAAAAGCAGAGGGAATATTTAGAGGGCATCTGTTGGGAGAAGCGGACGATGTATCACCTGATGGATGAGCGGATGCGCGGGATCGTTGAAGTGTGTTCGGAACGGGATGTCTCTATGAGAATGGGGCAGATCGTATATGATCATGAATAAAATCGGGATTCCCGGCCTTGAATCCAATATCCGATACATAAGGCAGGAATAAGGCATGGAAAATCCCAAAATCAAAACTTGAGGAGGCAGAAACATGGCATGGTATGATGAGGCGGTATTTTATCACATTTATCCGTTGGGACTTACGGGAGCGCCGACGGAGAATCCGTACGGGGAGGTCGTGCATCGGCTCAATACGCTGACACCGTGGATCGAACATTGCAGAAAGATCGGGTGTAACGCGCTGTATATCGGACCGCTGTTTGAGTCTGTGGGACACGGCTATGAGACGACGGACTATAAGAAGCTCGACAGCAGGCTCGGCGATAACGGGGACTTGACGGCGTTTGTGAAGGCTTGCCATGAGCAGGGGATCAAGGTCATTTTTGACGGCGTGTTCAACCATGTCGGACGTGATTTCTTTGCATTCCGGGACGTGAAGCAGAATCGGGAAAATTCTGCGTATAAGGACTGGTTCTGCAACGTGAATTTTGGGGGGAACAACGAGTATAACGACGGATTTTCTTATGATAATTGGGGCGGCTACAATCTGCTTGTCAAGCTCAATCAAAGAAATCCGGCGGTGAGGGATTATATCTGTGACGTGATCCGTTTCTGGGTGAAGGAATTTGACGTTGACGGAATCCGCTTAGATGCGGCGGATGTGTTGGATTTTGAATTTATGCGTGCGCTGCGCGGCGTTGCGAATGAGGTAAAGCCGGAATTCTGGCTGATGGGCGAGGTCATCCACGGGGATTATACCCGCTGGGTAAACGAGGGGACGCTCCATTCCGTAACGAATTACCATTTGCACAAGGCGCTTTATTCGGGACATAACGACCATAATTATTTTGAGATCGCACATACGGTGACGCGTCTGTACGGGATGGGAGGAAACCGTCCCGACGGGCTGAAGCTTTACAATTTTGTGGATAATCATGACGTGGAGCGCATTTACACAAAGCTGATGAACAAGGCGCATTATGCGCCTGTACATGTGCTGCTCTATACGCTGCCCGGCGTGCCGAGCGTTTATTACGGCTCGGAGTTCGGAATAGAAGGGAAAAAAGAAAAATTCTCCGACGCATCGCTTCGACCGGCGATTGCGCTTGACGATTACAAGGATGCGCTGACAAATAACGCGTGCACGAAGCTGACAGCGGCGCTCGGAAAGATCAGGCAGGCTTCGAAAGCGCTGTCCTACGGCGATTATCAGCAATTGCTGCTGACAAACAGGCAGTATGCTTTTTCAAGAAATACGCAGAATGATACCGCCATTGTCACGGTCAACAATGATGACAGTGATTATGTGATGACGGTTCCGTGCGGAAGCGGCACGGAATTTGTCGGCGCGCTGTCGGGACAAAAGGTTTCCGCGGTAAACGGGACGATCTGCGTCAATGTCAGGGCAAATGCGGGAGAGATCTGGCTGACAAATGCGGACGGTATTTCCGGATCGGATGCGCAGGAGAGCGAAGCTTCCGCAGAGACGTGCGAACCGGTGACGGGCGCAAATTTTACCGGAGAAAGCTGCGTGGAGCCGTGGTGTGAATTGAAAACGGAATCGGACGCTGCAGGGGCATGTGCCGGCACGTGTGAAGATAAGGCAGATGAAAATACCGCGGGGACGGATACGGCGGCAGGCCGAGTGAAGATGGAAGCGGATGCCGCGGAAACGGCGAAGGACGAGGCGCATGAGGCGATGAACCGCGCCTGTGACGAAGCGTTTGAGCGGGGAAAGATTGCCGGACTTCAAGAGGCGATCCTTGCCATCATGGAAAAGAACGGCAATGTGACCGACAGAATGAGGCAGGATGTTTATGATAATGTATATCACGATTCTTTGATCAATTGGGTTAAGAGTTTCCGATAGAAGGAGCGGTCAGATGAAATACAAGAATCCCGTCATATCCGGTTTTTATCCGGATCCGAGCGTATGTGCCGCAAACGGCAAATATTATATGGTGTGCAGTTCGTTTCAGTATTTTCCGGGTGTCCCGCTGTTTGAGAGCGAGGATCTGGTCAACTGGAAGCAGCTCGGTTATGTGCTGACACGCAAAAGTCAGGTCATGCTTGAGAATATCGGAAGCTCCGGAGGCGTTTTTGCGCCGACCATCCGGTATCATGAGGGACGTTTTTATATGGTGACGACCAATGATACCACGCATCAGAATTTTTATGTTTATACGGATGATATTTACAAGGAATGGTCCGATCCGGTCTATGTTGCACAGGGCGGCATCGATCCGTCGCTCTATTTTGAGGACGGTCATGTATATTTTATGAGCAACGGCTGCGATGATGCGGGCGTGGGAGGCGTGACCCAGTGTGAGATCGATATTGCGTCGGGCAAAAAGCTTTCGGAAAGCAAATGTATCTGGAAAGGTTCGGGCGGACGTTTTCTGGAAAGCCCGCATTTATACCACATCGACGGGTACTACTATCTGATGGCGGCGGAGGGCGGTACGGAGTACGGTCATATGATCACCTATGCCCGCGGCACGTCCGTATGGGGGCCGTTTGAGAATTACGCGCACAACCCCGTGCTGACAAACCGCAACAAGGCGCCGTTCATCATTCAAGGCATCGGGCACGGTGATCTGATCAAAGATGATAACGGGGACTGGCATATTTTTTGTCTGGGATTTCGTCAGATGCATATGTGGCGTCCGTATCATACGCTGGGGCGCGAAGTGTTTTTGATCCCGGTGCGTTTTGACGGGGACGGCTGGTTCCATGCGGGCGCGGACGGAACGGCTGATTTTGAATATGAGCTGAAAGGGACGTTTTCCCAGCAGATTAAAAAAGAATATACGTTTGAAAACACGGATTTTGGGATTGACTGGTGCTATCTGCGTCACCCCGACGAGAGCCGCTACGAGCTGTCGGCGGACCGCGCGGTATTGTATGGCGGCGGGGAGACACTGGATGATGTGGCGTCGCCGACATTCCTTGCCATGCGGCAGAAGGAATTTGCATTTCGCCTGTCGGTTCTGCTGAAATTGGAAGAACTGTCCGCGGCGGAGTCAGACACAGCGGCGCAGCAGCCTAAAACAGCAGCAGAGTCGGACAAGGAAGCCGCATCGGGATTGGCAGACGGGCAGGCGGACAAAGCGCTGTGGGTTTACCGCGATGCGCAGAGCGCACGGATGCCGGAGGCGGGCGTCACGCTGTACTCCTGTGAAAACGAGCACTATGAGGTTGCGATCATCAGTCGGCGCGGCGCGGAGAACACGAATGGCGGGGCGGCAGCAGGCGCGAATGACAAAACGGCGGCGGGCTCGAAGACAGGCGCGGGCGTGCGGGCAGATGCGGCAGGGGACTATGAGGTGATCCTTCGCCTCAATATCGGCGGCATCAGGCAGATACAGGCGGCGCTCCCGATCCCGACAGACAGCGCAAAGCTGATCGTGAAGGGTGAGAATACCGTATATCATTTTTTTGTGGAAACGGATGAAAAGGAGTTATACCTTGGCACCGGGCAGGCAAAATATTTATCGAGCGAGGTCGTGGAAGGCTTTACGGGCGTCATGATCGGCTGCTATGCCGTGGGCGGCTGCAGGGCAGAGTTTACGAAGCTTAACCTGATCTACGAAGACCCGGCTTATTTGTGAGGTTTGATATGAAAACTGCAAGTGAATTACAGGCAAAACTGCGCAGTATTGACCATCGGGGCTATCCCGCATACAAGGATCTGCGCGGAGAATATGAATTTGGGGGCTATGTGCTTTCCATCGATCATGTGCAGGGAGATCCGTTTGCGGCGCCGTCGCGCCTCTCGGTGCATGTGCCGATGGCAAAGGCGGGATTCCCGAAAGAATATATCGGGGTAAAAGTAAAAAGGATCACATTTCAGGATCATTTAACAAGGCTGTTTGCGCGTGAGATCAAGGGCGGCAGCTTTATTGCGAAGGGTTCGGGAAAGAGCGGTCTGCTTGCAGTATCGCGCTGCGGGCAGGAAGTGCTGGAGCGCACGGCGTGCCGCGCGGATGAGAAAAAGATCATCGTGCGTTTTGAAGCCGGTTTTCCGGCGAACGGGCGCTCCGTGAATGCGGGCGAACTGGAAAAAATATTGTTCCGCATTCTGCCGGACTGTGTACGGAAAAGTCTTTATTTTTCCAATATAGACCAAAAGGCGCTCGCCTCGGCGATCGCGCTTTGTGAGGATCAGCAGTATATCCGCGGAATGCTTCCGCAGATGGGGCTGTGCGCGTTTATTGCGGACGGCGCGGTCCTGCCGAGACAGAGCGGGGTATCGGACAAGCCGCTGCAGGGAGCGGTACCGTTTTGTTCACCGGAATCGCTGAAAGTGGAGCTTGAACTGCCGAACAGGGGAAGGGTGAGCGGTATGGGCATCCGAAAGGGTGTCACGTTGTTTGTGGGCGGAGGCTATCACGGAAAATCGACGGTTCTACAGGCAATTCAGGACGGCGTCTATAACCATATCGGCGGGGACGGCAGAGAGCTTGTCATCACGGACGAAAGCGCGGTGAAGCTGCGCGCCGAGGATGGAAGGAGCATTGTAAATGTTGATATCACGCCGTTCATCAGCCATCTTCCCAATAAAAAGGACACGACGCATTTTACGACGGAGGACGCCAGCGGGAGCACCTCGCAGGCAGCGGGACTGATGGAAGCGGTCGAGAGCGGGTGCGGGCTGCTGCTCATGGACGAGGATACCTCGGCGACCAATTTCATGATCCGCGACCGTCTGATGCAGGAGGTGGTCAAGAGCGAGGAGGAGCCGATCACGC
Source organism: Lachnospiraceae bacterium (assembly GCA_014804425.1). GTDB lineage: Bacteria > Bacillota > Clostridia > Lachnospirales > Lachnospiraceae > DLAJ01. The sequence continues at coordinate 337,246 of JAAUZV010000014.1, read as the reverse complement.
CGTTTATTGAGCGGGTGAACGGCCTGTACGAGAGCAGGGGGATTTCGACCGTTCTTGTGGCGGGCAGCAGCGGATCGTATTTTCATGTGGCGGACACCGTCGTTCAGATGAAGGAATATGTCCCATTGGACATTACGGCGCAGGCGAAAGCGGCTGCGGAACAATTTGCGGTGTTCCGTACGGCGCAGGCAGAGTTTCCGGCATACAGCGCGAAACGATGTCCTAAGCCGGACAGACGTCTTCTCTCGGAGGAGCGCCTAAAGATCAAGACATTCGGAAAAGATGAAGTGGCGCTTGCCAAGAACAACGTGATACTGCGCGGGCTTGAGCAGTTAAAAGACGAGGAGCAGACGCGTGCGCTCGGCTATGCGCTGAAAGCGCTGGAGGAAAAACAGTTTAACGGGGTGCGGACGCTTGCGCAGGCTGTGGATGCACTGGAGGCGGACTTGGAGAAGGACGGTCCGGAAGCGTTGTTCGGACGGGGAGAAGTCGCAGCGTCACTGGCAAGACCGCGCAGGCAGGAACTGTTTGCGTGTGTGAACCGCTATCGGGGACTGGCGTTTTGACGTTGCCCAAGGAAGCGTTTTTCGGCGTTTTCCCGAAAACGTCAATTGGCGATTGCTTTTTTTGGCCATAAATAGTAAAATAAGGAATGAAATCGCGGAAAAAGCGCAGTCTATGTTGCAGGGAGGAGAGGCAATGGCAAAGAGAACAGCAAGATTTTATATCGCCATGCTCATTGGAAAGCTTGCCTATACGACACAGAGACTGCTTGGCATGAACGCAACCTTTTTTCCGGGAAAGCTGGCATTGCAGATCTGCCCGGATTTTATGGGACAGGTCGGGAGACCGAAGCATCTGATCGGCGTGACGGGCACAAACGGAAAGACAACGGTGTCCAATCTGCTTGTCGATCTGCTGGAGGCGGAGGGGATTCACGCGGCAAACAATCGCAAGGGCTCCAACACAAAGGCGGGAGTGGCGTGTGCGTTTCTCGTGAATGCCACGCTTTCAGGGAAGTCTAAGAACGAGTGGGGTGTGATCGAGGTCGATGAGCGAAGCTCCATGCATATTTATCCGTTCATCAAGCCGGATTATGTGGTGTGTACGAATCTGTTCCGTGATTCCATTTTGCGCAACGCGCATGCGGAATATATTGCCGGGATCATATCGGCATATATGCAGCCGGATACCAAGATGATCTTAAACGCGGACGACCTGATCAGCAGCGGCGTCGCGCCGGACAACCCCCGCGTGTATTACAGCATCAGCCGTCTGCCCTCGGACACGGAGACCTGTCATAACATCATCAATGACTGCCAGATCTGTCCGAAATGCGCGGCGAAGCTCTCTTACGATTATGTGCGTTATCATCAGATCGGTAAAGCGCACTGCCCCAACTGCGGTTTTGCGTCGCCTGTGCCGGATTATGAGGCGGAGGTGCGCTTTGAGGATCAGGAGATGATCTTAAAGGAACGCGGTGTGCCGCAGTCCTATAAACTCATCAGCGATAGTATCTTTAATGTTTATAATCAGGTGGCGGTAACGACGCTGCTTCGGGAAATGGGAATGAGTCCCGATGAACTCAGGGACGGATTTTCCAAACTGCATATCGTGGACACGCGTTATAACAAGACGACGGTCGGCGGCATTGAAGTGATCGATCATATGGCAAAGGAACATAACCCCGTGGCGTGCTCCGTGGTGTTTGATTATTTATCGAAGGAGCCGGGCACAAAGGAAATCCTGTTTTTGCTGGACGATGAAAAGCTGCTCGAGAATATGACATGGATGTATGACTGCGATTACGAAAAGCTGAATACGCCGCTTGTGAAGCGCATTGTCGTGCCGGGAAACCGTGCAAAGGATCAGAAGCTCAGGCTGATGATGGCAGGGATTCCGGAGGAGAAGATCGTGATCGGCATGACGGACGAGGAAGCGCCGGGTTACCTTTCCTTCGACGGGACGGATCAGGTATTTGTGCTGCATCAGTGCTATAAACCGGATCTTTCCCATAAGCTGCACCAAAGAATTGAGGAACTGATCAGGGAGAGAGGAGCGTGAGCGGCGCAATGGCCGGTTCGGAGGAAAAAAAAGAGGTTGTTGTAGAAACGCTGTTCCCCGAGATCGCGAATCTCTACGGAGATCACGCGAATATCCGTTATCTGAAGCTCTGCATGCCGGAAGCGCGGTATGTGGAGGATGCATTGAGTGAGGAGCCGTACTTTGNNGCGCATACGCCCGACATGATCTATATGGGACCGATGACGGAGCGGCAGCAGGAGCTTGTCATAGNNAAGCTGAGACCNTATCGGGAACGGATCGANGAATTGATCAAAGCNGANGTNCTNTTTTTGATNACGGGAAANGCGATGGAGGTTTTNTTTGACGCGATCGAAAATGAGGACAAAAGCCGGATCGAGGGACTTGGCCTGTTCCATTATACGGCAAAGCGCGATATGTTCCACCGCTATAACAGCGCGGTCATGGGACGGTTTGAGGGAATGACGCTGGTCGGCTTTAAGAGCCAGTTCACNCANAGCTACGGCGATAATCGCGNGGAGTTTCTGTATGAGGTGACAAAGGGAGACGGCATCAACCGGGAGACGAAGCTGGAGGGNGTGCGGAGAGGNNGGTTTATGGGAACGTATACGATCGGNCCGCTGATGATCTTAAATCCCGATTTTGCGCTGTATATTCAGAGACAGCTTGGNGCCGCCGAACCCCATTTGGTATATGAACNGGCGATGCGGGANGCGTATGAGGAACGGGTCCGGCAGTATGAGTCAACNGANTTTGTGCTGNTATAGGCACATCGCGGCATGGATGCCTGATNCNNGGNTGTTTCATNNNGGNANGTTTGATCAATAGAGAACACNNGGCTCTATTATCATGATAGAAAANAATCATNAAATCNTNNATAAGGAGAGAGGANATGGGAAAAGACAAGACAAATCTGACAGANTGTGAACAATTGGTAATGAAAGTCATTTGGGAATCCGATGAGGAACTGACCTTGCCCGATATCGTGAAGGGAGTGAATGAACGGTTTCAGCGGGCGTGGAAGCCGCAGACGGTATCCACGTTTTTGGCGAGACTGGTAAGAAAGAATTTCCTGACTTCTTACAGGAGCGGACGGACGTTTTTCTATCAGCCGATCGTGAGCGAGAAGGATTACGGCGATAAGATGATCAAGAGATGCGTGGAGTTTTGGGGAAATAACAATGCGGGAGATCTGTTATGCGCCCTGCACGACAAGAGAAAACTGCGCGATGATGAGATCGCNAAGATTAAGGAATTGATCAATGANCTTAGCTGAGACAAGTATTTATGTGNTTTATGCCTTTGNGCTGACCACNTTGTCGGGAAGCGTGTTTTCGCTGCTGTGGCTGCTGNTGAGAAAGTGTTTGGGCACGGGGAGAGAAGTTCTGCTGTCGCGCTGCCTGCGTGTCGGCTTACAGTTCTATCTGGTTCCGGTGCTGTTCATCGCCGTACTGTGGCGCTGGGGCGACAACATGCTGCTTTTNCCNTGGCNGAANGANACGGNNNCTCATNTNAGNANATTGGGTCGATCGACAGTGACTTTTTATCTGNCGANCGNACTGTTATGTATTTGGGGCNTCGGCATGGTCGTGGCGTTCATTCGATATTTGNGGNAAAGGCCGGATCTGAAAGATTTGCTGCGGTGNTCTGAGCCGGAGCGCAGTCAGGATGTGCTGGANTGCTTCGAACGGACCAAGCAGCGTCTNGGNATACATAGACATATCGTTCTNTTGCGAAGCCGCGAAGAGCTGCGTNCCGTGTACGGTGGGAATCGTTCACAAGAAGGTCATCATACCTGCCCGGAATCCTGAATTNNGCATGAGAGAGCTGGAAGTCATTTTTNCGCATGAACTGATGCACTGTAAGCGTCAGGATCTGTTTTTCAGAGCGGAGTTTGTGGCGGCGAATCTCATCCACGCGTTGAACCCGCTTGTGTATCTGATGAGAAGGTACGACAATGACTACACGGAAGTCGCATGCGATCAGATGACCTGCGAGGTGATGGAGGACGCGTTCTCCCATAAGGAATACTGNTCGACTATTTTGGACATGGTGGTGCAGAAGAAGGACGAAAANGAAGAGGTNGCNCTGGGCATTACGGAGAAAAAGAGTGCATTACAGCAGAGAGTGGAAGCAATGATTCAATATGANGGGAGTGGAAAGATGAAAAANCAGATGGCAGTGCTGTTGACGGCAGTGTTTGTCTTGGGGAGCTCCATGACGGCATATGCGGCGGGAAACGGNGTNGTNATGCTTCATGACGGACTGTATGAAGCGACAAGGTCGGTAACAAGTGATGAGGAGAACGTCTGGGTCAATACCNTGGAGGAGCGCGTCGTAAGCGCGGAGGAATTCGCGACCTATGGGTGTATTGAAATGGAAGACGGAGTTGTGAACATTGGCAGAGCGGGCGGCACGATCAATTGGGGCTTGTCCTCCATCGCTACCGGTTCGGCAGGACCGATATCGCTGAAGGCAGGAGATGTCGTAACGGTCAATGTGTGGACGGATCCGGAAGATCAGAAGATCGAAGTCGGTGTGGAACGTGTTGGCGGCAGTGCGGTCTCGGTGACGGGAACGGATACGGTCGCACATCAGTTTACGATCNCNGAGGCCGGAGACTACCGCGTGTATGTAAAGAACNGCAGCGGCAGACGCATCACTGTGACGGGGGCATATTCATATTGATCAGTCGAACCGATTGTTAGTCATACGGATATAAACGGCGGGCATCACAAAAACGCCGGANGAAAAAGAGCATTCCGCCANGGGACGGGGTGCTCTTTTTCGTTTGCGGCGGTCAGCCGGTTTNNTATTTGTNGTGATTGATGTCCATCANGACGCCCACGATGCGTTCTAACTGNTCCATATTCATTTTGTTCAATTCCCGGACGGCGATCCGGATNTCAAGCGGAAACGCTTCGCCGGTNTCAAAAAANTCCTGCGGCGTAATGTCAAAATAGTCGCAGATNGCGAAAAAGGTATGCATGCTCGGAAGCGCTTTCTCGTTTTCGAGCTTATTGATGTAACCCTCGCTTAGNCCGAGGGAGAGACTCATATCGCGGGCTGAGACGCCNGCATTGATCCGGAGCTGTGTCAGCCGCCGGCAGAAATTCGTTTTGTATTTGGCTTGAAAATCACTCATGGTCATCCTCTTTTCTGAATAGATCNCTATAGTNCGTATTCCGTGTAATATTATATAATAGGAATCCCNAAACGATTAGGAATAATATTCGCTAAAAATNAATATAAATAGAATTACAGTGGATNCCAACAATAAAAGAGAGAATAAAATTCGATTCTGAAAATATTCAAATAAGAAATATCAGAAAAAGAAAGCAAAATACCGGAAGGGATGCTATAATAAACTCAAAAATTCTGCTGTGTAAAGAAGAGGAGCATGGATGAAAAGATACACCGACATACGAAAGCAGACGGACAATCGTTTTTTGAATCTCTATGAGATGGATGCGCTCACGGAGAATGGAGCGCCGTTTTCCTATTATTTTGCAAGCCGTAACGATCAGGATCATATTAAGGCTCTCACCCACGATCAGCATGCGGAAGGCATCGTGATCTATCCGGTCTTACGGGACGAACCGGACAAGCTCGTGCTCATCAGACAGTACCGCTATCCGCTTGACGCATGGCTCTACGAGCTTCCGGCCGGGCTGATCGATGCGGGCGAGACGGCGGCGCAGGCGGCGGTGCGCGAGATGAAGGAGGAGACGGGACTTACCTTTACCGTCTATGAGGGCGGCGATATGGCGTACCGCAGGGCGTTTTTCTTAGGGGCCGGTATGACGGATGAGAGCTCGCAGGCGGTGTTCGGCTATGCGTCCGGCACGCCGCGGACAGATCTTAAAGAAGCGACCGAATCCATTCAGGTGCTGCTCGCTGACCGCGCCGAGGCAAAGAGAATCCTGCGGGAAGAGCGGGTTTCCCTGCGCTGCGCGTATCTGCTCATGCAGTTTATTCACATGGATGCAAAAAATCCGTTCGCTTTTCTGGAATAATGTGTATAATGGGAATAAAGCATAAAAGGAAAGGCATGATAAGACGATGATCAAAGAGACATTAAACGGAACATGGCGGATGCGCCGGGTAGGGGACGANCAGGAATATCCGGCGGCGGTGCCGGGCTCCGTGCTTTCCGCGCTTTTGGATGCCGGAGTCATTTTNGACCCGTATGACCGGGACAATGAGTACCGCATGCGGGAGCTGTTTTGGGATGATTACGAATTTGTGAGGAATTTTAACGTCCGTGCGGAACAGCTTTCCTATGAAAAAATAGAACTGGTCTGTCATGGGCTGGATACGCTCGCCGAGCTGTTCATCAACGGGACNAGCATCGCATCGACCTCGGATATGCACAGAACCTATCGCTTTGAAGTCGGCGGGCTGCTNCGCGAGGGCGAGAATGAGATCCGGGTCGTGTTTTCTTCCACGCTCCGNTACATAGAGAACTATCGTCCGAAAAAGGGCAAAGAGATCACGGTCATTCCGGCAGGAGGAATGCGGGGCAACCAATATCTGCGCAAAGCGCATTCCATGTTTGGCTGGGATTGGGGTGCACAGCTTCCCGATGCCGGCATCTGGCGTGACATCGAACTGATCTGTTACAGTGAGGCGCGCATTGCGGATGTGCGTATCCGCCAGCGGCATGAGGGCGGCATCGTAACGCTTCGGGTGGAAACGGCGCTTGAGGTTCTGGAGGCAAAAAATTATAAAGTGTCCGTGACCCTCACGCCTTCCTATTATAATGGGCAAAAGCTGCCCGCGACTGAGGTGCTTGCAAAGACGGCGATCGTCATGGCGGGGAATCCGCACCTTGCGATGGAGCTTGCGGTGGAAAAGCCGAGGCTTTGGTGGCCGAACGGTCTCGGAGACCAAAACCTTTATCAACTGCATATCAGCCTGAAGCCTGCGGGAATCGCGGCGGGCGGCGCCGCGGCGCTTCAGATCACGAAAACCGAGCCGATCGACGAGCGGGATTACACGATCGGTCTGCGGACGCTCACCGTTTCGCAGGACGAGGATGAGTGGGGGAGCGAGTTCTGCTTTCAGGTAAACGGGGTAAAGCTGTTCTCAAAGGGCGCTAACTATATTCCCGAGGACTGTATTTATTCCCGTATTAACGAGCAGCGCATCGACATGCTGCTGACGAGTGCGAAAAGAGCAAATTATAATACGATCCGCGTATGGGGCGGCGGCTACTATCCGTCCGATGCGTTTTATGAGCTTTGCGACCGTTACGGACTCATTGTGTGGCAGGATCTGATGTATGCCTGCAACGCCTATGAGCTTACGGAGGAGTTTGAGAAAAATATTGTGGCGGAAACGCATGATAACGCGGTACGCCTGCGTCATCACGCGTCGCTCGGCTTATGGTGCGGCAACAACGAGATGGAATCCGCATGGTATCACTGGCCGAGCTTTGCGAACGAAACACCGTATGTGCGCGCAGACTACATTAAGATGTTTGAATATATTTTGCCGAAGGCGCTAAGGGAAGCGGATGATACGACCTTTTACTGGCCGTCCTCCCCGTCGTCGGGCGGCAGTTTCGACAATCCTGATGATGCGAACCGCGGAGATACGCATTATTGGGCGGTATGGCACGGGCAGCTTTCGTTTTCGGATTATCAGAATCATTTTTTCCGATTCTGCTCCGAATTCGGTTTCCAGTCGTTTCCGAACAGCAAAACGGTGGAGAGCTATACGCGGCCGGAGGACCGCAATATTTTCTCCCGTGTAATGGAAGATCACCAGAAAAACGATGCCGCGAACGGAAAGATGCTCTATTATCTTTCCGGGAATTTCCGATATCCGAAGGATTTTGACAGCCTGCTCTATGTAACGCAGGTTTTACAGGCGGTCGCTGTCAAGAGCGGTGTGGAGCATTGGCGAAGAAACCGTGGCCGGTGCATGGGAACGCTTTATTGGCAGATCAATGACAACTGGCCGGTCGCATCATGGGCGAGTATTGATTATTTCGGGAGATGGAAGCCGCTCCACTATATGGCGGCGCGTTTCTATGCGCCTGTGGCGGGGTCACTTGTGCGTCCGAATACAGTGGAGGGCGATTCCTGTCCAGTGGAGGCGCATTGCCAGAACGAATCGCAGCACAGCGTTTCGGTATCGGTTGAGCTGTCCTTAAAGACGATGACCTATGAGGTGCTTCGGACGGTCTCGGCGGAGGCGGTCGTAGAGCCGTTTACCGCATGCTGCCTGCTAAAAGAGGACTATGCGGACCTGCTGTTACAGGAAATCCGCACGAGCAGACCGCCCGAAGCCTGCGTGGATGCCGCATCGCGCCATGCCCGCGAGGACGTGTTCGTGGAGGCGGTCTTTGCGGTTACGGATGAAAAGGGAAATGTGACGCGGCAATATGAGCATGAGGTGCTCCTTCCCTATAAACACATGCGTCTGCCCGACGTTTCGGTACGGGCGGAGGTTGCTGAGAATGCGGAAAAAACAGCGTATGAGATCACGCTGACGGCGGATGCCTATGCGCCGTTTGTGACGCTTGATTTTGCGGATGCGGACGTTCTTTTTTCAGACAACTGCATCGGGATCACGGGCGAGAAGCCGCGTGTCATCACAATGGCAAAAAAAGACATTCTGCGCGGCAGCTTCGCGGATGCGTCGGACGTACAAAAACGCCTGTGCATCACGAGCCTGCGCGACACATATTAAGGAAACACGGATTGCCGGTGCTTCCATAGAAAATGATATGGGCGATCGCCTAAAAGAATAAAAAAACAGGAGGGTGACATGAGCGTACAATATTTTGAGAAGGAACGCGTATTTAAGCTGGACACGCCGAACAGCAGCTATCTGATCGGCATCATTGACGAGGAGAATTTTATCGGGCACATCTATTACGGCAAAAAAATAAACAGCCATGAGCTGACGTATTTGCTGCGCACGGAGGAACCGCCTTTTGTGCCGAGCAAAAATAACCGCGACCGGTTATCGTTTCTGGATTCCTGCCCGATGGAATATCCGACGCACGGACTCGGAGATTTCCGGGAGGACGCGATCAGCGTGCGCACCACGGACGGCCATACGGCATTGCAGCTTTCCTATGAGAAGCACGAGATCTGTCCGGGTAAGCAAAAGCTTGCCGGGCTTCCGGCAACCTTCGGGGGCGAGGGAGAATGCACGACGTTAAAGCTTCACTGCGTGGACCGCATCTTAAAGCTGCGCGTGATTCTTTCTTACACGGCGTTTGAAGATGTGGACGTGATCGCGAGAAGCGTGGAGGTCGTCAACGAGGGAACGAAGGAAATTTATCTCACAAAGGTCATGAGCGCCTGCCTGGACATGGATAACCGGGATTTCGACCTCATCACCCTGCACGGGTCCTGGGCGAGGGAGCGTCATATCAACAGAAGACGCGTGGCGCTCGGCATGCAGGGCGTGTCTTCTGTGCGCGGTGAGTCGAGCCATCAGGAGCATCCGTTCATGGCTCTTTTGGAACACAATGCGGATGACGAGCACGGCGAGGTATACGGCATGAGCTTTGTTTATTCGGGCAATTTCCTTGCGCAGACGACGCTCAGCCAGTTTGATACGCTGCGCGCGATGCTGGGAATCCATCCGACCGATTTTAGCTGGAAATTAGAGCCGCAGGCAAGCTTTCAGGCGCCGGAGGCAGTCATGGTCTACTCCGCGGAGGGAATCGGCGCCATGAGCCGCAGCTTCCATGATCTGTTCCGCAATCATTTGATCCGCGGGGAGTATAAGGATAAAAAACGCCCGATCCTGATCAATAACTGGGAGGCGACCTATTTCGATTTTAACACCGAAAAGCTGATCGCCATCGCAAAACAGGCGTCCGAGCTGGGCATTGAGATGCTCGTTATGGACGACGGCTGGTTCGGACACAGAAACGATGACAATTCCTCTCTCGGAGACTGGTTCGTCAATGAGGAAAAGCTGCCGGGCGGCTTGAAATATCTCGTGGATGAGGTGAACCGCCTCGGCATGAAATTCGGTATCTGGATGGAGCCGGAAATGATCTCGCCGGATTCCGATCTGTATCGGGAGCATCCCGACTGGGCGATCGCCATCCCCGGAAGAACGGCGGGACTTTGCAGAAACCAATATGTGCTTGACTTATCCCGTCAGGAGATCGTGGATTATGTGTACGGGCGCATTTCCGCAATTCTTCACAGCGCAAATATCGAGTATGTGAAATGGGATATGAACCGTCAGCTTTCCGATATCGGAAGCTTTGGACTTGACGCGGACAGGCAGGGCGAGCTGTTCCACCGTTATATGCTCGGTGTTTATCAGCTTCAGGAGCGCATGATCACGGAGTTCCCGCACCTGCTGTTGGAGAACTGTTCCGGCGGCGGCGCGCGCTTTGACGCGGGGATGCTCTATTACAGTCCGCAGATCTGGTGCTCGGACGATACCGACGCCATTGAGCGGCTTGAGATTCAGGAAGGGACGGCGCTTGTGTATCCGCTTTCCGCGATGGGCGCGCATGTCAGCGACTGTCCGAATCATACGGTCGGCAGGGTGACGCCGTTTGAGACGCGCGGCTATGTCGCATTGGCGGGAACATTCGGCTATGAGCTGGATGTGACAAAGATTCCCGAGAAAGACCGGAGCATGATTCCTGATCAGGTGAAGATGTACCATGCCTATAACGATCTGGTGCGCACGGGCGATTATTACCGCCTTGCCTCCTATTCCGAAAATCATAAGTATGACTGCTACATGGTTGTTTCAAAGGATAAAAAAGAAGCGCTTGTCACATTTATTCAGGTTTTGATGCGTCCGAATTATCATTCCCGCCGCATCCGCCTAAAAGGACTTGATCCGAAAAAGAATTACCGCATCGAGGGCGAGGAGCGCGTTTATTCTGGTGAGGCGATGATGTACGCGGGCATTCAGGTGCAAAATCCGTGGGGCGATTATCAAGGGAAGCTGCTTCATATTGTTGAAGCGTGAACTGTGAACAGATGATAGAAAGGTATGGGGTATTGTATGCAATACATCAACATTGACGAGGGGAAGCTGCATATCGTATTCGGTATCACGGACAAAGACCAGATCAAGCTTTTGCATTTTTCGGCAGCGGAGTTTGACGTTAGCAGGCTTTGCAAGGAACCGCAGTTCATCGACGAAATGTTCCAGCTTGTGCAGATCAATTTTTCGGGCTATAACCGCCCTTATGAAAAACACGGAAATAAGCATATCGTGACGGCGCCGGGCTACACGCTCACCTACAAGGACATGCAGGATACCCGCAATGAGATCGGGCGCAGGCTCGTCATCACGCAGACGGACAAAGAGACGGGTGCGTACGTTGTGACGACATGGCAGTTTTATGAGGGCACGCAGATCGTCCGCATGTGGAACGAGGTATTTAACGAGGGAACAGAAACGCAGACCTTGGAGTATCTTTCTTCTTTCTATTATGCGGGCATCGAAAAAGAGGGAGACGGCTCCACGGATGAAAAACTGGAGCTGCGCGTCTGCCACAACGGCTGGCAGAAGGAAATGAATTGGAAGGCTTATTCCTTTCCGGACTTGGGACTCGGGCAGACGCAGCCGACCGTGTATCAGCGCACGAGCAAGACGATCGAAGTGACGAACACGGGAAACTGGTCCACCAAGGAATATCTGCCGATGGGCTATCTTGCCAACAAGGAGGCGGACAGCGCGCTGTACTGGCAGATCGAGCACAACGGTTCATGGCACTACGAGATCGGCGATCAGAACCGGCATTTTTATGTGGCGGTGAGCGGACCGACCGAGATCCAGTCCCATTGGTACAAGGTGCTGGAGCCGGGGGATTCCTTCTGCTCCGTTCCGGTTGCGGTCGGCGTCGCGTCGGCGGATTTTAACGAGGCGATGGCGGAGCTGACGAAATATCGCAGACGGATACGCAGACCGAACAAGGACAATGAAAATCTGCCGGTTATTTTTAACGATTATATGAACTGCCTGTTCGGCGATCCGACAAGCGAAAAGGAGTTTCCGCTCATTGACGCGGCGGCGGATGCGGGCTGTGAATATTTCGTGATCGACGCGGGCTGGTATGCGCCGGGACTGTGGTGGGACAGCGTCGGCGAATGGCAGGAATCGCGTGAGCGGTTCCCGAACGGCATCCGCGAGGTGACGGACTATATCCGCAAGAAAGGAATGATTCCGGGCGTCTGGCTGGAACTGGAGGTCATGGGCATCGAATGTGAAAAAGCAAAGAGCGTGCCGGACGATTGGTTTTTTATCCGTCACGGAAAGCGGGTATACGACCGCAGCCGTTATCAGCTTGATTTTCGCAATCCGGCAGTCATCGATCATGTGAATGAGGTGATCGGGCGCGTTGTGAACGAATACGGCGTCGGCTATATCAAGATGGATTACAATATTGAGCCGGGCATCGGAACGGAGCTGTATGCGGACAGCGTCGGAGACGGTCTCCTGCAGCATGAGAAGGCGTATCTCGACTGGCTTGACGAGGTATTTGAAACATATCCGGACTTAGTGATCGAGAACTGCGGGAGCGGCGGACTGCGCATCGATTATGCGCTGCTTTCGCGTTACAGCATCCAGTCCACCTCCGATCAGGAAGATTATATCAATTACGCGACGATCGCGGCGAATGCGGCGGCGGGCGTGACGCCTGAGCAGGCGGCGGTCTGGTCGTATCCGCAGCGGGAGGGAACGGCGGAGGAAAAAGGTTCTCTCAGAGAACGGGCTGACATTTTAGAGGAAACGGTTTATAATATGGTCAACGCCATGCTGCTGCGGATTCATCAAAGCGGACATTTGGCGGAGCTTTCCGCGGAGCGCTTTGCGCTGGTGAAAGAAGGAATCGACTATTATAAGTCCATCCGCGCGGATATTCCGCGCGCGCTGCCGTACTGGCCGCTCGGAACAGCGGACAGCCGGGACAGTCTTCTTGCTTCCGCGCTTGTCACNGATGCGAAGGTNTATGCGGCGGTTTGGCGCAGGGGCGGTAATGAGGGGCGTATCGTGCTGCCGCTTGCGGAGGCTTTTCATGGGAAACGGCCTGTGGAGGTACGCTGNGCATANCCGGTNAAGATGCCCTGCAATTTTGACATCAATCCGATGTCGGGCGAACTGACCGTGGATCTGCCGAAGCCTGTCATGGCAAGGATTTTTGAGATCACGCTCCGTTAGTTAAAGAAGAAATACAGGGTGATCGCGCAAAATACATGGCTTGTGTTTTGCGATGATCCGAAAGCACAATATAAATAAGGAGGANACACNATATGGCAATGGTACAGGAGGTAAAAGNGCATTTGTGCAATAAGATCATTCCGTTTTGGAAACGTCTGCGGGATGATGAGCATGGCGGCTATTACGGNTACATGGATTTTGACNTAAAAGTGGACAGGCAGGCGGTNAAGGGCTGCATCTTAAACAGCCGCATCACATGGTTTTTTGCGAATGCCTATACCCTCTTAAAGGACGAATCNCTNCTGGAGGAAGCGCGCCACGGCTNTGANTTCCTGCGGGANTGCTGCATGGATAAGGAAAACGGCGGAATTTTCTGGTCGATGACNTATGACGGCAAACCGGAGGATTCGACAAAGCACACCTACAATCAGGCGTTTGCGATCTACGCGCTTTCTTCCTATTATGAAGCGAGCGGCGATAAAGAGGCGCTTGCCATGGCGTATGACCTGTTTCATGTCATTGANGAACGCTGTACGGATGAACTCGGTTATAAAGAGGCGTTCAACCTGCGNTTTGANGAGGTCGAGAACGACAAGCTTTCCGAGAACGGCGTGATCGCCGAGAAGACCATGAATACGCTGCTTCANGTATTTGAGGGCTATACGGAGCTGTACCGCGTCGATCANAANCCNGAGGTNAAAGCGAANCTGGAATGGATCATGGATACCTTTGCCGANCATATGTATAATCCNGANCTGCACCGGCAGGAGGTNTTTTTTGACCGCGCGTATCATACGCTCATCGACCTGCACTCCTACGGACACGATATTGAGACGGCGTGGCTCATCGACCGCGGCGTGGAAGTCATAGGNGAAGCGCGNTATGCGGAAAAAATGACGCCGATCACGAAGGATTTAACGGCGCAGATNTACAAGACNGCATTTAACGGNCATTCNCTGCATAACGAATGCGAGCGCGGCGTTGTCAATACCTCCCGCATCTGGTGGGTGCAGGCGGAGACGATTGTTGGTTTTTTGAACGGTTATCAGATGGACCCGTCAAAAAAAGAATATCTGGAGGCGGCGCGCGCAGAATGGGCGTACATTCAGGAGCACCTGATCGACAGCCGNNCGGATTCCGAGTGGTTTTGGGAGGTGGACATCGAGGGAAAACCCACGAGCAGGAAGCCGATCGTGGAACCGTGGAAATGTCCGTATCATAACGGACGGATGTGCTTTGAGGTCATCCGGCGTGCAGAAAAATTGGACGTAGAGCTGTAAACGTGATTGCGAAACGCATCCATAAAGGATTTCTGATGTGCAAATATACAATCCAGCGCAGGCACGNTTTCGCTGCCTTCCATTGGCAGCGGTACGTAACATGCCCCAATACGGCATGTAAGTACCGGCCGTGTCAGAGCGCCTGCTTATGGGATTGTATATTTGCACATTCATAAACGCTGTGAATGCGTTTTGCAATTACATATTTCACATCAACTATAAGGAGGAACCCTATGTTACATGAGCAGTATTATGTGGAGCTTGCCAAGCAGAAGAAGCTTCTCGAGAGAAAAAATGTAAAGAGCGATGCCTATAACGGAATTTATGACCGTTATGAGTATCCCGTATTGACGAGCGGGCATATTCCGCTGACATGGCGTTATGACTTAAATCCGGAGACGAACCCGTATTTTATGGAACGGCTCGGCATCAACGCCGTCATGAATTCCGGCGCGATCGAGTTAAACGGAAAATACTATCTGGTGGCAAGGATCGAGGGAAATGACCGCAAATCGTTCTTTGGCGTTGCGGAAAGCGATAACGGGATCGACGGTTTTCACTTCTGGGATTATCCGATCCTGNTGGATGATACCTGTCCTGAGGAGACGAATGTGTACGACATGCGCTTAACGAAGCATGAGGACGGCTATATTTACGGCGTGTTCTGCTCGGAGAGCAAGGATAAAACCGTAAACGATCTGTCCGCGGCGGTTGCGGCGGCAGGCATCGTCAGAACGAAGGATTTAAAGAAGTGGGAGCGCCTTGAGAACTTAAAAACCTTAAATTCCCCGCAGCAGAGGAACGTCGTGCTGCATCCGGAATTTGTAAACGGAAAATATGCGTTCTACACGAGACCGATGGATGATTTCATTGATACCGGTTCCGGCGGCGGCGTCGGCTTCGGCTTATGCGACGACATCACCCATGCGGTCATTGACGAGGAGATCATNGACGAGNAGANCGGATCACGAGCAAGCGGAAATATCACACGATCACGGAGGCAAAGAACGGTGCGGGCGCCGTGCCGATCAAAACGCCGAAGGGATGGATTCATATTGCGCACGGCGTACGCAATACGGCAGCAGGCTTACGCTATGTTATCTATGCGTTTGCAACAGACTTAAACGATCCCTCGAAGGTCATTGCGGAGCCGTCGGGCTTACTGATCGGACCGCACGGAAAAGAGCGCGTCGGCGACGTCAGCAACGTCGTGTTCACGAACGGCGCGATCGCAAAGGACAACGGGGATGTGTATATTTACTATGCGTCCAGCGATACGAGGATGCATGTGGCGACAACGACGATCGAACGGCTCATGGATTATGTGTTTAACACGCCGGAAGATCCGGGACGCTCCGTAGAGTGCGTGGCGCAGCGCTGCGAGCTGATCAGAAAAAATCTGGAATTTTTGAATAGCTAAAGATACCTAAGGCTTAGGAATAGAAAAAAGACTGTAAAGCAAGTTTTTTGTACGCTTGCATTACAGTCTTTTTTCTGATCTTGATAAAGCTTAAAGGAAAGTTTTGATAAACCAAAATGTAATTGACATGAAACTAATATTGTATTAAACTAAAAATGAATATAACAATATGACATCAAAGCGGATAAAAAGTAATGAATAAAGAAATGTTGGACGTACTGAAGAAAATAGAGGAAGAAGTTTATTTGAATCCGCAATACACGGTTGATCAATTGTGTTGGGATCTGCAGGATAGAAAAGATTTTTTTCCTGAAGAAGATATAATGATGCGGGCTGAAAGCGCGGACATGTTATGCAATATCAAATTTGAGTGGACAAAAAAAGAAAGAACAATACTTTTTTTGTCATACTATCTTCAAAATGTTGAGAAGTTTGAGGAAGTGAAAGAAATATTACAAGATATTAGGTCAAAGGAAGTCTTAGAATGGCTGATCAAGAAGAATATAGCATATGCAGTCTGCGGTGATATAGCGAAAAGGTTATACGGTAATCCGGATTGCGTGGTCACGATAGATAGGGAAAAGCAAATTAATCATTATCAAAATATATTTGAGATACATGGATTTTATATTTATGCAAACGAACATGAGATGTATGACACATGGGTAAGAAAACAATATTTGTTAGAGAGTATTTGCGAGCCTTGCCAGGGAGATATTGTTTTAAGTGTGGGAGCATTTTATGGAGAAACGTCATTGTGGTTTTCGGAACAGGTAGGCGATTGCGGCAGGGTGTATGCGTTTGAGGCAAATGCGCAGAATGCATGGGTTGCGAGATGTAATTGTAAGAGAAATGACGTAAAAAACGTTGTTATAGAAAATTTGTGTTTGTGGAGTAGCGAGGAGGATGTATATATGAAATCGGATTTTGACCATAGCTGCGTATCAAAAAATCCAAATGGAATTAAAATGAAGGCAATGACGATAGATGCCTATTGCGAAAAGTGCCATCTATCTAAAATTGACTATATAAAAATGGATATAGAGGGTGCTGAATATGAGGTTTTATTAGGGGCGCAAAATGTGATTAAAAGAGATAAACCCAAGCTGGCCATTTGTGTATATCATTCCGCGGAAGATTTTATTCGGATTCCGTTAAAAATAAAAGAATATGTACCGGAATACCGACTGTTTTTGTCTCATAAAAGAGAAGATTTGCTTGAAACTGTTATATTTGCAACGATATAAAGAGGAGATATGGAGCAAAAATTATCGAATGAAGAACAAATGGTTGTCGCGCTGGCAGCAGTCCATGTAGATAGGGGCAGTATAGAGAAAATGGATATACATTCGCTGGATTGGAATATGGTTATGAAAATAGCCAAAGAACAGGATGTATATACAATCGTCTGTCATAATGTAGAACGTTTCATATATTTTTCCGAAGAGATTCACATAGACTATCAATATTTGAAATACCGTGAAATTTATAAGAAGATTTATAGGACGGAAATGAAAAAACTCGAGCGGGCATTGGATCACGCAGGGGTTCGTGTGCTTTTTTTCAAGGGATATGTACTTGATAAGACCATTTATCATGGATTACGTGATTATTTAGATGTTGACATTTCGGTTGATAACAAAAATTATGCGGGCTTCTTAAAAATATTGGACGAGTTGGGGTATATAAGTGTGCCTCATAATACAGAGTTAGGGATGGATGAGGCATTTTTTCAAACGGCGGAAATGGTGGGGGAGTCAATAAAGACCGTAGGAAGATTTGAAATATGTATTGATATACACAAAGTGGCAGACCGGAGTCCCGACTATTTGAACTATTTTTGGTCTGATTCAGATTTGAATAAATGGGCGTGTGCACCAAGGCTGTTTGATCATTGCATTTTGTCCTGTCGTCATGCGTGGAGACATTATCCGCATCCTTATAGAATGATAGAGCATCGACACTCGATGACATTGAAAAACTTAATGGATATAAGAGAACTATATTATATGATACGACAAGATGATAAGGAGTTGGAGTTTTTTCAATATGCAAACAAGATAAAGGCCATTAATGTAGTTAATGAAATGTTATATCTGACGGAACGCATTTACGGAGGCTTTGTTTCGGAGCAGTTTAAGTTCTCCTTTTTTAACAGGGTGAAGCATGATTATGATGATGGCCTGATTATTTCAAAATTTGAAGATAGGCTATTTTACAAGAAGGAAGAAAAAGAAAAAGCCATCATTTTGACTAAAAAGCATTTGGAGATGTTAGCTGATGGTAAAGAGATGGATTGTAGAAAGATTCTGAACGAAACGTGTAAAGGAGAAGCTGTATTTGTACTTCCGACTAAAATAACCACAACAACATGTGGTTATTGGTATGATATTTATGGCGGACATTGTAAAAATATGCACGAAAAGCAAGCGAATATTGGTTTGTATTGGAATGACAAGTCGTTTGTGTTGATAGCTGATATAGAAGAGAGTGATTGTAGCTTTTTGGAAGACGACAATTATGATGAGGCGCGGGACTGTATCATGCTAAATTTTGTGTCTCAGGATATTATGCTACAGATAAATCCGGGTAATCATAATAAATATCAAGTATATCGAGTATTAAACGAAAAAAGAATAAGGGTAGAGGAATGTTTATTTGATATACAATTACGCGATGAAGGGTACCGATGTGTAATCTGTATACCGTGGGATTTCTTAAAAATGATTCCTTATGTAAATTACATATTTACGTTATATATCAATTTTTATGTGGGAAAGGCAATTGAATTCGGCAAAGATATTTTGATGCCATTTGGATACTCTACAAACGTAAAAATTACAGAATAGTAAAGGGGGGGAACAAAAAATGTACTACATAAAAAACCCAAAATGCATTAACGAACAGGTGGAAGATGGAGTGATTTTACTAAATGAGGAAAATGGAAATACGATTGTCTTAAATGAAACGGCAGCATTTTTATATGATCATATTACGTTGGGATCAGAGGAAGCGATGATAAAGGCGCTATACTCGATACTGGAAGATACGGTGGATATAGAAGTCGTTGAGAGAGATTGTAAAGAATGTATTCATCGAATGGTAGAAGCCCAGGTACTTTTGGAGGTGGAAGATGTTTGAAAATCAACGGTTTGTTATGACAAATTTGTATATCGAACTGACGTCCTCTTGTAATTTACGATGCAAACATTGCTATAATGCATCCGGCGCATCAGAGAAAGAACTGCCGTTAAAACTGTTAAAAGAAGTTATTTGTCAGGCCAGGGAAGGCGGAGTCAAATTTATTAGTTTATCAGGAGGCGAGCCGCTTTTATATGGAAAGATATGGGAATTAATGGACTATCTGAATGATATGGATATGTTCTTTTTATTGATCACGAATGGTACTTTACTTGGGCGTGATGTCATTCAGAAATTGATAAAATATCATTGCAATATACAAGTGAGCTTAGATGGTCCTGACTCTGATACGCATGATGCTGTCAGGGGGGTGGGGAACTTTGAACGTGCAGTTAGTAATATAAAAGAGCTACAAAAGAGTGGGTTTGAAGGGAATGTGGTTATTAAAGGGGTATTGACGGATAATCTTACGGAACAAAGTATTCAAAAATATCGTTTGCTGGCCGAGGAAATAGGGGCGGTAAAGGTGGAGTATGGATGGCTAAACCGGACGGGAAGAGGTAAGGAAAATTATGGAGATTTGTTCATCGGCGAAGATAGGATTGCAGAATATATAGATACACTGCATAGAAATCAGTACAAAGATGAAAGATTAGAGATTGCAGATATTGGGTATACAGATAAATGTCCGTTGGTGTCAATAGAGGAAAATCCATTAGAAGTCAGTCCTAAAATAACTTATGATGGCAATGTATTCCCGTGCCAGATGTTTGTGGATGAAGAATTCGCATTGGGAAATATCTACAAGCAAACGTTGATAGAATGTATACAAGGGGAGCGATTTCTGAAACTTTTAGAGTTGCTTTCTTTAAGGAGAGAGTTTATGCCTGCGTGTCAACACTGTGTATATAAAATTCATTGTTTACGGGGCTGTCCGGCGCTGGGGGTAAATCAGGGAAATTTGTTTGAGTGCGATGAGTTCTGTAAAGTGCGGAAGAGGGAGTTTGCGGAGAAATTATGCAGAAAAATGTCGATTTGAAAGGGGGTGTACCTATGAAGCGTACAGTATATTGCCAATGGCTTGATTGGGCGGTTAGTATTGTATGCGATTATGTACCGATGATGCCTTTCTTAGAATACTATTTTCAATTGTATGATGTGTTAGAGGGAGTGGATATAAGGTCGGCGGTTTTGCATACAGAGGTTGAAATAAAAAAGGAAAAAACAAGCGTATTGGTGCGTTGTGGTCATAGAAGCAGAAGCACGTCAGAGAATTGCAATGTTATTATGGGCGTCGTTGCTGAATTTTGTAATGATGACTTTTTTGATAAGAAAAAGCCGGAGTGGTGTCTGCTTCATGGCGCTGCTGTGTCACAAGATGGTGAGACTGCGCATGTTTTTTTGGCACCTACAGGGATGGGCAAGTCTACGCTGGCGTATTATATTTGTACACATGGCTTTCGATTTTGCGCGGATGATTTAGCCGTTATGGATATGAAGACGGGGTGTCTTTTGCCTTATCCGAAACCGATTTATTTGAGAAATATGGATTTTCTTGAGGTTACAGAGAAGGCGGACGCTTTTCCGTGGTATTGTTATCGACTGCTGTTTTCGGACGGGAGTGTAAAATATCCGGTTTTCCCTAAAGAGTGTATGAATAAGTCGTTGAAGCCATGCGCTTTTCATGTTTATGAACGAGGAGAGCTATGTGGGAGTAGGACGATGAAAATGACCGAGAGATTTCAAAGTCTGCTTATGAACTCTGCGTGGATTTCGGATTTTCAATATCATAGTCGTCAGTTGGTGCAATTAGTGCGGCTATATTCGGTTGACCGGATACAATGTAAAGATTTCCAGGAACTGATGAAAATAATTGGCAGGTCATAATAGAACTGAAAATCGGAAAGGAGGGATTTTTATGAAGTATGAAAGGCCGGAGGTAACGGTGTTTACACAAGAGGAGATCGATGAGATTATTGATGCCTCTGCTTGCGGGAGCAAGACTGGAGGGTGTTATAGCAGCTGTAATGGTAAGGATTGCACTTTTAGTGTAAGCGTATAGTTGTAAAATGTCTAACAACTTATGGAAAGGAGGGATTTTTATGAAGTATGAAAAACCTGAGGTAACGGTGTTTACGCAGGAGGAGATTGACAATATTATCGGCGCGTCGGCTTGCGGGAGCAATGTTGGCTCCTGTTATGCCGGGTGCAATGGTGATGGTTGCACCTTTACAGTCGGAAGCGGAAGCTGATAGGTTTATTGTGCCCGAAAACGGGCGATAGGGGCGGTGGCATGACAAGATGGAAATCCTTTAAGAAGATTGTAACATATTACACATGGGCATTGAAAATGGCTATGAAGGAGAAAAGAATTTGGATGATCTTGATCTTGGGTTTTTACATGATCATTTTTTTAATGCCGCATGCCGAGTTGTTGATCAGCAAGGCGGTTTTAAGCCATGTGGAAGAAGGTCGGTCTGCTACTGCCTATTTACTGACTTTGCTGGGGCTGCTGCTTCTTACGCTTGTTTTGGTTGATGTTGGCAATGTTATTTATATGCTTTTTTATGAGAAAATAAGATATATGATTTCCAATAAGCTGTTTGAAAAGGTGTTGCGCCGGCTGAACAGTCAGCCGCTCAATGTATATGAGTCGGCGGAGGATTATGAACACATGGAGCGGCTGGTCTCCGCTGCGCGGTATGATCTGCACAATCTCATATCAGGAAATCTTTCTTTTTATGCTACCATTTTTCAGACGCTGGTATATGTGGTGATGATCATGGCAACGGTTCCGGTTATGACAATTCCGGCGCTGCTTGTCTCGCTGGTTCCCTATTGTTACAGAATGAATGAGGCGGAAGAAGAAACAAAGCTGGAATACGGGCTCCAAAGCGAGAACCGACAAGCGGAATATTTGACTTCGCTCATGGCGGATGGAAAAGCACAGAAAGAGCTGCGTCTTTATGGGAGTTTCTCAAAAGTATATAAAAAATGGAGAGGAGTTTATCAGGGTATTTATGAGAAGCGTTATGCACATTTTGAAAAATGGAATGGCAGAAAAGCGTTGTATCAATGTATTGGCTACGCATTAAAAGCGGGAATATTGATGGCGGGCATAGCATTGTACTATTACAAACAAATATCATTCAGTACAATGTTTTTTTTGTATCAGTGTCAGATTGGACTAAATATATCGGTGGGCTGGTTTGCTTCGGTTGTTCCGAATGGTTATGGTGCTGCCTGCAGAATGGATGAATGCCGCAAATTCATTGATGACGCTGTGGATGAGGTCGAAACAGACAATCTGCGGGAAAATGAAACGGAGAGAGAGGTTGTGCGGGAGACGGGCGCGTGGGAAATCCAACTGTCCCATGTATCGTTTCGATATCCGAAGGGCGAATTTGGAATCAATGATGTTTCGCTGGCGATTGAGCCTTGTCAGGTCGTTGCGCTGCTGGGAGAAAATGGCTCCGGAAAAACGACGTTAATTAAATTGATCATGGGACTTTATAAGCCTGATTCCGGACAGGTTCAGTATTTTGCAGACGGAAAAGAGTGTGCGGTGGACAAATTCTTTGGATGTGTATTTCAAGATTATGCTTCCTATCACTTGACGTTAAGAGAAAACGTGGGATTGGGAGATGTGGAGAGGATTCGCGATAATAAGGAAATCAGAGAGCATATGCGAAAAATCCTGTGTGGAGATATTTTAGATGACGTTGGTGGTGATTTGGAGCAGACGCTTGGAAAATTGTTTGATCTGGAGGGGAAAGAGCTTTCGGGCGGACAATGGCAAAGGCTGGCAAATGCAAGAGCGTTGTATGGCAATCGGTTTGCGTTGGTTTTTGACGAGCCGACAGCGCGTTTGGACCCGCTTGCCGAGTTGAAACAGATGAAAGAAATTCGGGAAAGTTTTCGGGGAAGGACGGTTGTTTTGGTATCGCATCGAATTGGCTTTGCGAGAATGGCCGATGTGATATGTTATATGAAAAACGGTGAAATTGTGGAGACGGGGAACCATGAGAGTCTGATGAGAAGGCGTGAGAACTATTATGAACTTTTCAGGGCGCAGGCGCAATGGTATGACATGGAGGATTATAATGAACCAGTTCCAACATTTGAATCATAAAGACAAGCTGAAGCTTCTTAAGACATTTTTGAATGGCGAGATTGCGGCGGTGTTCGTGGCGAATGTGCTTCTGATGTTTGCCGTCGGAATTTTTCCTGCGGTTATAACGGGATGTCAGCTGAGGCTCTTTGACAGCGTCAGTTCGGGTGAATATTCACTTCTGGTATTAGCGGGATTGGTATTTATATTTCTGGCAGTTCAAATAATATATCAAATAGCAGAATGTTTTTTTCAAAAATATAATTTTACTTTTTCAGAAAAAATCAAATTTGCGTTTCAAAAACAGATATTTGAAAAGACGGAATTTCTGGCGATTGAAAATTTCGACAATGCCAAATTTTACGATCTGCTATACCGCATACGGGAAAACGGTGCGGAAAATGTGATCGGGGCGATGACAAATTGGTTTGATGTTACCAAAAATGTAATACAGATTATTTCTATGAGTATTGTGATTGGACGGATACATTGGATGTTTCCGGTACTGATTATTTCTTTCTCAATACCGTATGTAATCTTTTTTAGGAAAATGAATTTCTATCACTATTTTCAACTGATGAATAACAGCACAAAAACGAGAAAAAACCATTATATCATTGATATTCTGAACAAAGGAGAATATGCGAAAGAATTGCGCGTTTTTGGATTGTTTTCTTACTTTTACGATTATCATGTCCGCTTACGGGACGAACTGTTTGAGGAAACATACCGACTTGTAAAAAAGTATACTTTTTATGCCGGTATTATTGGCATGTGCAAGCGAACGGTTCAGGTTGCGTGCTTTGCGTTGGGTATCTTTTTCACTTTTGAAGGAAAGATGGGGCTTGGGCAGTATGTGGTTTTATACCAGACGGTTACGCAGATCCAGTCAGTGCTTCTGAAGGTGGTGGAATGCTATAAGAATCAAAATAATCAACAATATCATTTAGAAGATATTGCAGAGTATATGAAACTGAGTGAGGAATCTCAAACTACGGCCGCATATGTAAGGGATAAGGCGGTAATCCATACGGAGCAAGTCTCTTTTACATATCCGCATTCGGAAGAAGCTGTATTAAAGGATATTACTCTGGATATACCATTTGGTCAGAAGGTTGCTATTGTAGGAGAAAATGGGAGCGGAAAAACCACATTTGCAAATTTGCTGGCAGGATTATATATACCGACGAGTGGGCGCATATTGATCGGCGGTCAGGACATGAAAGAATTATTGCCAAAGTGGCGTGAATCGGTTGGATATATATTTCAGGATTTTGTGCAATACAAGGGCACGGTCAGAGAAAACGCTGAATTAGGAGCTTCCTACGAACCGGCATGGGAGGAGGTCGAAAAGGCGCTTAAGGATTGTGGAATCTGGGAATTTGTGGAACGGCTGCCCCAAAAAGAGGAGACGGTACTTGGCTTTATGGAAAAGGACTCGCTGGAGTTTTCGGGAGGGCAATGGCAAAAACTTGCAATATCAAGAGCGCTATTGGACAAAAAAAGAAAAATTCTGATATTAGACGAATTTGCAGCTTCGCTGGATGCGTTCTCGGAAGCGGATCTTTACAAACGGTTTCAACAGCTGACAGAAGGAAAAACGACGATCTCAATTTCACACCGTTTGGGTATTACGCAGTTTGTTGACCGCATATTGGTTTTTCATAAAGGGCAGATCGTTGAGGATGGTACACATGAAGAATTGATGAGAAGACGGGGGCATTATTATGCAATGTATTGTGCGCAAAGAGGGTTATATCAATGAAAGTGGATGAAGACGGATGGATATACAAAAAATGGTCTCTGCTTATCAAACGATGGAGAAGGTTCTGCAGATTACCGTAAATGGTGATAGTATGCGACCTGCCTTAAACAGTGGGGATAAACTATGGATACATTTTGCCAGGCGGAGACCTCGTTTGGGTGAAATTGTGCTGTTTTATACTGGGAGTGGGTATGTGGTTCACCGGGTTGTGAAGCGTTTGAAAAGTGGCAGACTGGTTACAAAAGGAGATGGAAATTATATGTGGGACGGCACGTTGATCCGCGAGGATGATGTTGCCGGTTTTGCCGAAACCGAATGCCGTTCCCGCGTTTTGGCGGTATGTGTGGCACATCTGTCCTATTGGGAGGGTAAATGGAATGCTCTGGCATATAACGGCGGAGGGCGTATGAGAAGACCGATATTGCTACTTAGCGCGCTTTTTCGGCATTTATATCAGCAGATACTAAAACATATATAATTGCAAAAATGATAATTGATAAGTGGGGTTGGCTGTAGAAAAGAGAAATCGTTTCAGAAAAGGAAAGCATCGAGCGGTTGCGGTTCCATATTTATGAAAGGGAGGTTCGAATTTGGAAAACCTCCTTTTATTATTGAAGAGAGAAAATGATAATCGAAATCTGGCAACATTCTCCATAAATGAATTGTCAATAGCAATTTAAGTAAAAAATGAAGGGCATATTTTATGTATTTTTTACAAATCGACAGAAAAAAAACATAAATACTTGTAAAGTTGCATAGGAAAGAGTAGTATAGTAACGGTAAGAGGCTATCATTTTGCATATTTTTATGTTCGTTTTTTTTGAAAAAAGCATATTGCCGTAAAAAATAAGATTTGCGCGGGATGCTTAAATTAACCTAACAAACACGGTTGAGTTAGCTAATAAGCAGCCGGAGGTTACTTGATAAACGGAGCGGACTTAACTTAATTTAGCTGATATTACTTAAAAACGGGTAACAGAAATGAAGAAGAGAACAGCAGCTTTAATGATCGTTTGTGTGCTGACGGCGGCGCTTGCCGGCTGCGGCGCAGGGAAATCGGATACGGACGCCCAGGGACAAGACGGCGCGGCATCGGGACAGGAGCAGGATGAAAACGCTCCCGTACAGCGGGCTGTCGTCGGTGAGTATGAGGCGGAGGACGGAAGCTTTACGGGGAATGTCAGAGCCGGCAGCCACGTCGAGGGATATTCGGGCGAAGGCTACGCGGAAGGGTTTGAAAACGACGGCGATGTCTGCACGATCACCGTACATATTGAGACGGACGGTTTTTATGATTTAGCATTTACGCATGCGCAACTTGGCGGGTACAAAGAAAATAAAGTATCGCTTGACGGAACAGAGATCGGTTACATCGCGAGCGAGACGGCGACCTTTGCGGAAACGGAATTGGAGCGCATCTATATGGAAGCCGGCGATCATGAGGTCGGCGTGGTCAAGTACTGGGGATATATTGCATTGGACAAATTAACGGTATACGAAAGCCCGGAGCTGGGTGAGGCGTTTTATCAGGTATCGGCAAAGCTGGTCAACGAGAATGCGGATGACTGTGCAAGGCGGCTGATGAGTTATCTCTGTGATAATTACGGGACGAATGTTCTGACAGGTCAATATTGCGATACGGGACTTTACGGTAAGGAAACAGCCTGTATCTGGAAGGAAACAGGGAAATTTCCGGCGGTTGTCGGTTTGGATATGATGGGATATACGCCGACCTTCGTGGCAAACGGCAGCGTAGGAAACTCGATCGAGTATGCCAAGCAGGCGTGGGAGGACGGCGCGATCGTTACAATGTGCTGGCATTGGAGCGCACCGACGGCGTATGTCACAGGCACATGGTACAGCGCGTTTTACAAGGAGCATACAAACATCGATCTTGATGCGATCATGAACGGAGAAGATGAAGCGGGTATGGAAGCGCTGCTCTCAGACATGGATGCCATCGCAGTGGAGTTGAAGGAACTGCAGGAGGCGGGCGTGCCGGTTCTGTGGAGACCGCTTCATGAAGCGAGCGGCGGATGGTTTTGGTGGGGCAACTGTGAAGCGGAGTCCAATATTGCACTATACCGCCTTATGTATGACAAATTTACGAATGAATATGGATTGAACAATCTCATCTGGGTGTGGAACGGACAGGACGCCGATTGGTATCCGGGTGATGATGTGGTCGATATTGTCGGCATTGATATTTATGCCGGCGAGCATCAATACAGTTCGCAGATTGCCACGTTTCTTGAGGTAAACCGTTATGCGGGCGGCAAAAAACTGGTAGTTCTTTCCGAGAACGGAACGATCCCGGATCCGGATCTTATGATCAGAGACGGCGCCATGTGGGGATTTTTCGCGACGTGGGGAGGCGATTTCGTGGCGGCTCCGGGGGCGGTCAACAAGTATGCCGAGACCTACACGGAGGCGGATGTTTTGAAGCGGGTATACGAGCATGAGCATATGATCACGCTTGACGAAGTCCCCGATCTGACAACCTACCCGATCAGGGAGGATGCATAGCGGATGAGGGATAAAACAAATCGCGATCCCAAAGGGGAAATGACACGGGAGACGGACGGGAACGAAAAGAAGCCCGAACGAAAAATACTCGGTTCAGAGGGCGAATTGATTTATGTTATGACGAAGATCGGACAGGTTATCATCCTGAATCTTCTGTGGCTGGTATCCTGCATCCCGATCATTACGATCGGTACGGCGACAACGTCCCTGTATTACGCAATGATGAAAAATATCCGCAGAAACCGGAGTTATCCGACTACGGAATATATTGCTTCCTTTAAGCGGACGCTTTTGAGCGGCAGCATTCTGACAGCGGCGCTGGCGGTGTGGTTCTTTGTATTATATCATCTCCGGCTGATCGCTTTGGATCAGGGAACGGAGACGGGCGCGTTCCTAAGCCGCATTTATATCACGCTCATGGTCGTAACGGCGGGCATTGCGGTGTATCTGTTTCCGGTGCTGTCAAGGTTTACGATGAAGCTCTCCTCCATGGTGAAGCTGGCGTTTGTCATGGCGGTGCGGTATATCGGATTTACCATATTGATTCTTGCGGGAACGGGACTGCTTGCGTGGCTGATCTTTCGTTATCTGCCAATGGCGACGATTCTTTTTTTACCGGGGATGTGGTGTTATGTATGCACCTTCATGATAGAACGGGCGCTGCGAAGATACATGCCGAAGCCCGACGGCAATGAAGATGCATGGTATTACGAATAAAAAAGCAACAAAGAAGAGCTCTTCTTTGTTTAGTATCAAGTAATCTATGATTACTTGATACTAAAGGGATGAACGGAATGAATATTTTCATATATGATTTTTGCAGTTGATAGAAAGGCTGGGTATCAAGATGAGACAGGGGAAAACAAAAAAGAAATGGATGGCGGCGGTATTGACGGTGGCAGAGCTTTTTAGCGTTGTGCAGCTTGCGGCGCTCAATGTTCGCGCGGAGTCTCTGATGACACAGGAGGAATGCAAGGAAATCGTCAGCACTTATTCTGTGACCGATTCCGTTCCGGGCTACAGTGAGTATCTGGAAGCGCATGCCGGAGCAGCGCGTCCGCAGCGTGAATTTGCGGTGGATGCAGGGGACTATAGCTGCTACATGGAAAACGACGTGGAGATGACTCCGGAAATTTATACCGACTATGAGGGAATGAGCGGCGATGCGGTTCTGACAACGGAGAACGCCTATGTGGAATACAAGGTGGACGTGCCGGAGACGGGGCTTTACGAGCTTTCCTTGGAGTATTACCCCGTGGAAGGTAAGAATTCCGAGATTCAGAGAAGCTTCTTTGTGGATGGAGAACTTCCTTACGGGGAACTTTCCCTTGTTGAGTTTTCCCGTGTGTGGTCAACCGATGTTGCACAGGCAAGCTTTGCGGACGGTATCTATGATGTAGAGTGGAACCGGGATGTGCAGGGCAATGACATGAAGCCGACTTCCGTGGAGATTCCTGAGTGGACAACGGCAATGCTTTATGATAACAACGGTTACATTACGGAGCCGTTATCGCTTTACCTTGAGCAGGGCGTACATACGATCACGATCAATTCGCAGAGAGAGCCGATGCTTTTACGCAGGCTGATCTTATCTAACAGCGAGCCGGTCAGAAGCTACGCTGAGGTGAAAGCGGCGTGGGATGCGCAGGGCGCGCAGCCGACAAGCGGGCAGAATATCATGATCCAGGCGGAGAACGCGACAAAGACGTCCTCCCAGATGCTTTATCCGAAGCAGGATCAGTCTTCTCCGGCGGTTTCGCCGAGCAGCGCAAAAGCGCTTCTTAACAACAGCATCGGCGGCGAGAGCTGGAGCGACGCGGGACAGTGGATCGAGTGGGAATTCACGGTGCCGGAGTCGGGCTATTATGAAATTTCCATGTTTGATAAACAGAGCTTCATGCGCGGTATCTATGTGTCGCGCAAGATCACGCTTGACGGCGTCGTGCCGTTTGAAGAAATGTCGGATTACGGATTTACCTATTCCTCCAACTGGCGCATGGATACGCTTGAGGATGAGAATGGAAATCCTTATCAGTTCTATTTGGAGGCGGGCAGGCACACGCTCCGCATGGAGGTTGTGCTTGGCGAGTTTTCCAGTGTCATTGCCGAGGTTCAGGACTGTGTATCTCAATTAAATGCAATTTACAGAAAGCTGATCCGTATCACGGGTGTGAGCCCGGATACTTACCGCGATTATCAGATCGCCGCGTCCCTGCCGGGATTGGTGGACGAGATGACGGTCGTGCGCGACCAGCTGAACGAGGCGATCACCGCGCTGCGTGCGGCGGCGGGAGGCTCCTCCGATAAAGAAACGGTATTGATCACGATGCGCGACCAGCTTGATTATCTGATCAAAGATGAGGAGCGTTTCGTAAAAGTTGTCGGTACTTATAAGACGAATGTCAGGGCGTGCGGTAACTGGATCACACAGGTCATCAGCCAGCCGCTGCAGCTTGACCGGATTTTCGTCCGTTCCTCGGATGTGGCGAACAAGGTTTCTTCCAATTCATTTTGGGATAAGCTGGTATACGAGATTAAAAGATTGTTCTATTCCTTTGTGATTGATTACAACTCTCTCGGTGCAACGGGAGAGGAGAGCGCCGGTAACAAACCGATCACGCTTTGGATCGGAACGGGACGCGATCAGGCGAATGTCATCCGTGCCTTGATCGACGAGTCCTTTACGAGCAAGACCGGCATTAACGTGAACGTGCAGCTTGTGGATATGAATACGCTGCTGCGTGCCGAGCTTGCGGGAGAGGGGCCGGATGTGGCGATACAGGTTGCCAATACGAACGGTATTGCCGGAGCGGTCTTAAATACAGGTAACGATACCCCTGTCAATTACGGACTGAGAAATGCCGTGCTTGACCTGACGCAGTTTTCGGATTTTAGTGAGGTGGCGGCGCGGTTTTATCCGAGTGCGCTGACGGCGTTTACCTTTGACGGCGCGACCTACGCGCTGCCTGAGACGCAGACATTCCCGGTTATGTTCTATCGCAAGGATATTTTGACGGAGCTTGGTTTGGAGATTCCGGAAACGTGGGATGATGTAAAGGTCATCATGTCCGTGCTCGCAAAGAATCAGATGGAGTTCGGCATGCTGCCGTCCGAGCAGATCTTCGCGATGCTTCTTTATCAGAACGGCGGAGAGTATTACAATGAGGGCGGTATTTCCTCAGCACTCGATTCGGATATCGCAGTCAATACGTTCAAGGAGTACTGCGAATATTACACGGATTACGGACTGGATAAGACGACGAGCGTGGAAGAGCGTTTCCGTACAGGCGAATGCCCGATCATCATTGCGGATTATACCGTATATAACAACTTAGAAGTATCCGCACCGGATATTGCGGGATTGTGGGATTTCACGATTGTTCCGGGAACTGTACAGGAGGACGGCACGGTCGATCATTCTGTCGGATGTACGGGACTTGCGAGTCTGATCATGGCGGATACCGATCAGCCGGATGCATGCTGGGAGTTCTTAAAGTGGTGGACCTCCGCTGATGTGCAGGCGCTGTTCGACCGCGAGATGGAGTCCTTAATGGGTTCTGCGGCGCGAGTTGCGACGGCAAATCAGGAGGCGTTCGGGCGTATGCCGTGGAAAGTAGATACGTATGAGGCATTGGCGGAAGCTTTCACGTGGGTGAAAGGAATTCCACAGGTACCGGGCGGTTATTATTCCTGGCGTAACGTCAATAACGCATTCTACACGGTGACGACGGATACCGATACGGCATCGCCCCGTGAGGAGTTGATGGATAAGGTACTCTACATTAACGATGAGATCACCTATAAACGAAAAGAATTTAATTTGATCACACTGGTAGACTTAGAGGGGGAGGGAAATTAAATGGCATCAAAGGAAGCTTTGGAAGTAGCCAGAAAGCAAGGAACGCTTGGCTACCGCATTAAGAAAAACAGATCCTGCTATATCATGATGGCGCCGTATTTCATCCTGTTCTTCCTGTTCACGGTGCTGCCGGTGCTTATATCGATCGCATTGAGCTTCACGTACTTCAACATGCTGGAGTGGCCGACATTCAACGGCTGGAACAATTATGTGAAGCTGCTGCTGGAGGATGACATTTTCCTTGTATCCTTGAAGAATACGTTGATCTTCGCGGTGGTGACGGGACCGGTCAGCTATTTCCTTTGCCTCATGTTCGCATGGATCATCAACGAGTTTTCGAGTAAAGTCAGGACATTACTTACCTTGATCTTTTATGCGCCGTCCATCTGCGGTAACGCATATATGGTATGGCAGCTCATTTTATCGAGCGACAGATACGGATACTTGAACGGTATTCTCATCAAGCTCGGCATTATCAATGAACAAAAGCTGTGGATGCAGGATGCGAAGTATATCCTGCCCTGTCTGATCGTCGTACAGCTCTGGCTCTCGCTTGGTACCGGCTTCCTTTCGTTCATCGCCGGTCTGCAGACTGTCGATAAGAGCCTGTATGAGGCGGCGGCATTGGACGGCGTCAAGAACCGCTGGCAGGAGCTGTGGTATGTGACGCTCCCGTCCATGAGACCGCAGTTGATGTTCGGTGCGGTCATGCAGATCACACAGTCGTTTGCTGTTGCGGATATTTCCATTCAGTTAGCCGGAAACCCATCCGTCAACTACGCGGGTGCAACGGTCGTCACGCACCTGTTGGATTACGGCTCCACCCGATTTGATATGGGTTATGCCTCCGCAATCGCAACCGTGCTCTTCCTGCTAATGGTCGGCACGAACAAGCTTGTACAAAAACTGTTGAGAAGGGTGGGAGAGTAAGTGGCAAAGACAGCGACGAAGACGAAAAAGAAATATCGTTTTTTTAAGCCAAGGGAAAAGAAGCTGAACCGTTCCCTCGCGGGAAACGGCATCCTGTTCTTTATCATGGGCATCTGCGGTGTATTTATGGCGCTGCCGCTTGTCATGATCATTAACAACTGCTTAAAGCCCTTGGACGAATTATTCCAGTATCCGCCGAAAATATTTGTGCGGAACCCAACGTTTGAGAATTTTACCGACCTGTTTACGGTCATGAGCGATTCGTGGGTACCGTTCTCACGATACATATTAAATACGATCATCATTACGGGCGCAGGAACTGTTCTGCATGTCATCTTTGCTTCCCTTGCGGCATATCCGCTTGCAAAGCATGAGTTCCCGGGCAAGAGCATTCTGTTTAACATGGTCGTGCTCTCGATGATGTTCTCGTGGACGGTTACACAGATCCCGAACTATATGATCATCAGCTGGCTCGGCATCAACAATAATTATTTGGCGCTGATCCTGCCGGCGTGTCAGTACGGTATGGGACTTTACCTGATGAAGCAGTTCATGGAACAGCTTCCGACATCGCTGATGGAGTCGGCAAGACTCGACGGCGCAAGCGAGTATCAGGTGTTTTGGAAGATCGTCATGCCGAACGTCAAACCTGCGTGGCTGACACTGGCAATCTTCCAGTTCCAGCAGATGTGGGGCAACACCGGTTCGATGTTTTTGCGTGACGAGCAGTTAAAGCCGATGCAGTTTGCCTTACAGCAGATTGCAGCCGGAGGTACGGCGAGAGCCGGAGCTTCCGCGGCGGTTACTTTTGTTATTGCGGCGGTGCCGATCATCTTCTTCCTTGCATGCCAGAGTAACGTGTTAGAGACGATGACGACATCCGGTATGAAGGATTGATGGGAGGGAGCGCTATGAAAAAGAAAAATCGGATCAATCAGATAGCCGCTGCCCTTCTTGCGGCGATCGTGTTCCTGCTTGTACCGGCTGAGGCAGTACAGGCGGAAGAACTTCCGTATGATACCTACAATTACAACTACCGGGAGGACTTTGTGATCACACCCGCGGCGTATGTGCCGAACGGTTCGGTCACAGGCTTAAGCGTCGGGACGACCGATTTTAAGGAGCCGCAGGATTTCTGCGTAGCGCCTGACGGGCTGGTGTATGTGGCGGATACGGGCAATAACCGGATCGTGGTCTTAAATCATGATATGACCGAGATGGTACGGGAAATTACCACATTTGACAGGAACGGCACGGCGGATACGTTTAACGCACCCTATGGCGTGTGCGTTTCCGAGAATATGGAGCTCTATATTGCGGATTCCAATAACAGAAGAGTTGTCGTGCTGACGCCGGAGGGCGAGTTCATCAAGATCGTGGATAATCCGCAGTCGGAAATTTTGGAGGATAATTTTGAGTTTATTCCGCTTAAGGTAACGGTGGACTATGCAGACCGTGTCTATGTGATCGCGAAAAACGCATTTGAAGGAATTTTGGTATTTGAGAGCAACGGAGAATTTACCGGATATTTCGGAACGATCGAAGTAAAGATCACATTGTGGGAGAAGTTTTGGAGGAGACTTGCAAGCAAGGAAGAGCGTTCCAAATCCCAGCTTTATATCCCGACCGAGTTTACGGGAATCGATGTGGATGACGGCGGATTTATTTACGCCTCCAATATTGATTCGGAGGGCGTGCAGGCAGTCAGACGGTTAAACCCGCAGGGGAAGGATGTCATCCAGAAGGGTGAGAACGGGAATGTCGGCGGCGATATTTTGGTCGGTATGTACGGCGATTACAGCGGTCCGTCCCAGATCACGGACGTGGTATACCGCGATAAGGGAATTTACTCCCTGCTGGACAGAAGACGCGGCAGGATCTTTACTTACGATAAAGAGGGAAATCTTCTCTACATCTTCGGCGGCCTCGGTTCACAGGAAGGAACATTCAACGTACCGGTGGCGATCGAGTCGATCGAGGGTGAGATCATTGTATTAGACGCATATTACGGCGCAATCTTAAGATTTGCGGAAACCAGATACGGTTCTCTCATCAATGAGGCAGTCGGGCTGCGTTTCGACGGTGACGAGACGGAAGCGATCGAGAAATGGGAGGAGGTATTGCGGTTAGACGGAAACAATGAGCTTGCCAATACCGGTATCGGAAAGGCATATTTAACGGCGGGAGATAACCGTCTTGCGATGGAGTACTTAGAGCTTGGCATGAATCGGAAATATTATTCCATTGCTTGGAAACGGTACCGAAACGAGCTTTTGGCAAAGAACATGAACATGATCATGACCGTGGTAGTCGTACTCATCATTGCATGGGTCGTATATCGGAAATTGCGTAAGAAAAAGAAAGGTAAAGCGGACGGGGAAGGAGGGCTTATCTGATGAAACAATTATTTTCCAAGGACAAATGGAAATATGCATTTTACACCGTAAGCCATCCGGCGGACGGATATTATGAGATTCGGCACAGAGAACGCGGAAGTGTTCCGATCGCGATTTTGCTTGTCGTTCTCTTTTCAATCAGTTTTTCCATTAACCGCATATCGGCGAGCTTTATTGTCAATGACATTGATCCGCTTACCATCAATCTGTTGAGCGAATTGGCTTCCGTGCTTTTGTTATATCTGCTGTTCTGCGTCGGAAACTGGTCGATCACCTGTTTGATGAACGGCGAGGGCAGATTGAAGGATATTGCGATCGCGCTCGGTTATGCGATGATCCCGATGATCGTCTGCATGAATATCGGAACGATCTTCAGCCATGCGGTAGCGGCGGATGAGGGCGCGTTCTATTTCATGATCATCGGAATCGGAATCGCTTACGGGGTGTTCATGATGCTGATAGGGGTCATGGAGGTTCACAATTATACATTGGGTAAGACGCTGATCACGATCTTCCTGACCTTTGTGGCAATTTTCATCATTATATTCGTTGTACTGTTGCTAATGGATCTTATCAATCAGGTATACAGTTTCTTTTACAGTATTTATCAGGAACTGATTTTCAGGGCGTAAGGGGGAGGACATAAGATGCGGAAAAGTAAAAAAATTCTGATCAGTGTTGTAAGCCTTGTCGCTGCGGTCATCCTGATATGGCTTGTGTACTATCTGGTACATTTTTATTTTTACAACCACTACAGAGATTATCTTACCTCCTATGACTATGAGGAGGGGAAAGAGTTCACGCCGATCGCGGAAAGTACGGCTGATGTGGAAGGGATGGTGCTTGCCGCACAGAACGGTACGTTGAAGTTATATGTGAATGCGGAGACGGGGGAAGCTGCTTTTGTGGATACCCGCAACGGACAGATCATCTATACGAATCCGCCGGACGCAGACGACGATGCGATCGCGAATAAGACCAATACCAATTATATGAAATCCCAGCTGGTCGTGGACTATTTCAATACGGCGAGAACACAGGGAACGTATGATTCTTTCAGCTATTGTATCGAGCAGGGAGACCAGCTTGAGATCGAGTCGATTGAAAACGGCGTGCGCTTCATTTATACGTTTGGCGATCTGACGGCATCAACGGGTATCGTGCCGATCTATATCAGCGCGGATACACTGGATGCGGTCTGCGCCGCATTGGATGAGGAAGGGGCCAAATTCGTAAGAACGAAATATAAAGAAAGCAATGTGGCGGATGATTATATGGAGTTGCTGGAATCCGCACAAAACGGCGCGTCACAGATCCGTAGGCTGAACCGTTATTTTGAGGAAGCAGGTTTCACGCAGGATGACTACAACCGCGAGATGGAAGGGTCGGGCGTGGACGGCGCTGTCCCGATTTCCTTTGAAATCCCGCTGGAATACCGTTTGGTCGGGGATGCTGTTGAGGTATCCATCCCGATGAGTGCGGTAAAGGAGAACGGCGGTGGTGCGATCTACCGTATTTCCATGCTTCGTTTTCTTGGCGCGGCGGGACTTGATGAAACCGGCTATCTCCTTGTGCCGAACGGTTCCGGGTCTATTATCAATTTTAACAACGGAAAGACGACGGCGCAGCCGTATTCGGAATACGTTTATGGAATTGATCCGATTGCAGCGGAGTTGACAGTCCGTGAGAATACCGAGAATGTCAAGATGGCGTTATTTGCCATCTGCCGTGAGGATAGTTCCGTATTTGCCACGATCGAGAGAGGCGGCGCAATGGCATATTTGAGCGCGAGCGTTTCGGGAAGGATCAATGAGTACAATTACGTTTATCCGACTTTCGTGTTAAGAGGAAACGAAAAATTAGAGATGTTCGGTACGACGGGTAACGAGGCGGACTTGCCGATCGTGGAGAAAAATTACTATGACCAGAATCTGACGGTCAGATATACGATGCTGACAGAGGAGCACGCAGGCTATGCCGGTGCGGCGAATTATTACAGGGATCGCCTGATCAGCGAGGGTGTGCTGACACCGAACAATGCAGACGGGGATATCAAATTCTATTATGACGTCATTGGCGGGATTGAAAAGATCAAGTTCTTCCTCGGTGTGCGTTACAGAGGACTTTACGCCATGACCGATTTTGACGAAGCGATTGAAATATCGAATGACCTTGCGGCAAACGGGATTTCCAATCAGGTCATGAATTATCAGGGCTGGTGTAACGGCGGATATTATCATGACGTTCTGAATAAGATCAAGGTTCCGTGGCGCTTGGGAGGCAGATCGGGCTTAGAAGATTTGAGCGCGGCGGTTGCGGCAAACGGCGGAACGTTCTATGCAGATGTAGCGTTTCAGCGCGTGACGGAAGTTTCCGATCGCTACAGCGAAGGAAATGAGACAGCCAGATATTACGGCGCGGGTTATATTGCGGAGTTCGGATTAGTCAATCCGTCAACGCTGCGTCAGACATCGGGCTTAGGATGGTCAGAGAATCGGTTTTATCTGGTTTCACCGAAGTTCCTTGTACGCTATGTGGAGAAATTCGCAGATAAAATTGACCGATACGACATTAGCGGTATTTCCTTAAGAGATCTTGGCAATCAGCTTCATTCCGATAAAAAGCGGACGAATGTCATTGACCGTACCGGAGCGCAGGATGTCGTGGAGGCAGAGCTTCAGAACTTGGAAGACACCGGTAAGCTGCTGATGGTGAATGCGGGAAATGATTATTCCTTTGCGTATGCGAATGACATCATTAACGCACCGCTGACGGATAATGATTACTATATTGTGGACGAGACGATTCCGTTCTATGAGATGATCATACACGGCTGTATTGATTACTCCGGTTCCGTCATCAACTTAAGCGATACGTTTGACAGAACGGAGACCGTTCTGAATCTGATCGAGACGGGCGCGTCGCCGCACTTTGTATTCACGTGGGAGAATTCCAACGAGATGAAGAACACGGGTATCAGCCGTTTCTACTCGACCACGTATGCAAATTGGAAGCAGGAGGCGCTTGCCGTTTACGACGAGGTGAATGGAGCATTAAGTCACGTGAACGGAGCGACGATCGTGAACCATGTGATCTACGCAAACGGCGTACGTGCGATTACCTACAGCAACGGCGTCACGATCTATGTGAATACGGGTACTGCGAGCCAGACGGTGGACGGCGTGACCGTTCCGGCACGGGGCTATGAGATGGGAGGCGTTCATTGATGAAGAAGAAAAAAAGAAAAATGACTCTCACAAGAAAACGTGCCATTACCGGTTATCTCTTTATCATGCCATGGCTGATCGGTTTCCTGTGGTTTTATGCACGAAGCTTATTTATGACGGTGCAGTTTTCCTTAAACGTACTGGAGGTAAAGCCGGGAGGCGGTTACACACTGACGTTTGCGGGGCTTGATAATTTTATTTATGCGTTCCGCGCGCATGCATCGTTTAAGCAGATATTGACAACCTCTGTTGCAAATATGCTGATCGATGTACCGCTGATCACATTTTTCAGTTTGTTCATGGCGCTGCTGCTCAATAAGAAATTCCGCGGACGAACGCTTGTCCGTGCCATCTTCTTCCTGCCGGTTATTTTGAATTCAGAGGCGATCACGGATGCGATGGATTTGGCGCGCAGTATGATGAGCGGCGGAATGTCTAACGCGGCGGCAGAGGTCGCGGAGGCGGCTTCCAGCGGTGTGAGCATCGAATATTATATTCAAATGTTCGGTTCGCTCGGTCTGCCGATGGGGATCATTGAGTATATTATGGGCGCGGTTCAGCGGATCAGTGAGATCATCAATGCCTCGGGCGTACAGATCATCATTTTTATCGCGGCATTGCAGTCCATACCGGGTTCCATGTACGAGGTAGCAAAGATCGAGGGCGCGACGGGGTATGAAACATTCTGGAAGGTAACGTTCCCGATGGTAATGCCCCATATCATCACAAACGTGGTCTACACCGTGGTGGACAGCTTCGCAGATTCTGATGTTGTCGAGCTGGCGTATAACACGGCGTTTACCTATAATAATTACGGATTAAGCTCTGTAATGAGTTTGGTATCTACCGTGATCACCTGTCTGATCCTGGTGATCGTGTGCAGGTTCATACAGAAACGTGCGTTCTACTATAACTAAGAAAGGAGGAAAAAGAAATGGCGAAGACAACAAAGGCAGCAAAGAATACAAAAGCATTTTCTGTACAAAAGCTGAAGGAGCAGTACGCGGCGCTCAAGGCGGATACACAGTTTGCCAATGACAGAAAGCGCTGGCAGTCGAATGGTAAGGGCTTTCTCATCGGTTTGTTGAAGTTTTTATTGATCGTCGGTGTCAGCTATGTGATCTTAGGTCCGGTGCTTGGCATTATTACAAGTTCTTTTTTCTCCAATGCCGATAACTATAACCCGATGGTGTATATGATTCCGCAGGAGCCGACGCTTGAGCGTTACTCGTTGGCGAGCGGGTATCTGGATTACTGGAAAACCGTAAGCAATTCACTGATTTACTCGGTTACGCTCATGTTGATCCAGGTATTCATCTGTTCCATGGTCGGATACGGTTTTGCGAGATATAAGTTTCCGCTCAAAAACTTGTTTTTTGGATTAGTGGTTGTGATGATCGTCATTCCGACACACACGATCATGCTTCCGCTGTATATGACGTTTGCGAATTTTGATGTGCTCGGCATTATCAGTCTCATCAAAGGAGCGCCGGTCAATATCCTTACAACGCCGATTCCGGTATATATCATGACGGTGTTCGGATGCGGCTTGCGTTCGGGACTTTATATCTACATTTTCAACCAGTTTTTCCGTGGACTGCCGAAGGAGATCGAGGAGGCGGCGTTTGTGGACGGTGCGGGCACATGGTACACTTATTTCCGTATCATGCTTGTCAATGCAATGCCCTCTGTCATTACCGTGGCGATCTTTTCCATGGTATGGCAGTACAATGATACATTTTATGGAAAGTTATTTTTGATCAGCGATGATCTGATAATCAGTAAGAAGATCGCGGGGCTGACGGCAAACATATCAACGAATGAGAAGATCTATGATCCTGCCATTCTGCAGCTGTATCTGGATGCCGGTATCGTGCTCGTGATGCTTCCCGTGGTTATCATCTATGTCGTTCTTCAAAAATACTTTATAGAGGGAGTTGAGCGAAGCGGTATTGTCGGTTAAACGGCGGGACGCTTTGCCCGTAACAATTCAACGATACTAAATAAGGAGGATGAAAAAGTTGAAGGCAAAAAAACTCTTAGCATTATTTCTTGCGGCAGCGATGACCTTTGCTATGGTCGGCTGCGGCGGCGATGATGCCGAAACAGACGCACCGTCTGATACGAATCAGACGGATGACGTAGCACCGACGGAGGCTCCGACAGAAGCACCGACGGAAGCACCTTCCGATGATGTGACCCCCGCAGCTACTGAGGCGAGCATCGATTTCGAGGACGGTGCATGCGGTTTCGCTTATTGCGACACCAAAATTGCAGGAGGTACCGGTCCTGCGGAGCTTTCCGTAGTGGATTACAACGGTTCCAAGGCATTACAGGTAGTACCGGGCGGTAAATTCCCCTGTGTGGCAATGCCGGTTGA
The DNA here is from genome assembly GCA_014804425.1 of Lachnospiraceae bacterium. Classification (GTDB taxonomy): domain Bacteria; phylum Bacillota; class Clostridia; order Lachnospirales; family Lachnospiraceae; genus DLAJ01. The sequence continues at coordinate 297,002 of JAAUZV010000014.1, read as the reverse complement.
CCAGCTTTTGGGAGACAAGGCAGGCGATGTGGCAACGGTCGATGTGACGATCGGTGTGGTAAGTGCGGACGGTAATTTCTATGCCGTATCCGGAAACCTTTACAGCATGATCAGCGGCGGCAAGAACGGTCAGGCATGGAGCGTGTATCTTGACACAGCAAATCCGAAGACCGTAACCTATACGGTTCCGGACGGCGTATCTTTTGCAGCAGGCGATGTGTTTGCCATTTCCATGGAAGTGGATAACGGCAGGAGCGAGACCGGCAGTCAGTCAACGCTTTATATCGACAACATTACCTTTAAGGATGCAGCAGGTAACGTGCTTGCAGCAGATACTTCTATTGTCGTAGAGGTTGCAGCGGCTGCAGCAGACCCGAACCTTCTGGTATTAAAGGATGTGGTTGAGATCGACGGCTTTGCGGCAAGCGCAGGCGGCTGGGCACAGGATGGTATCGACCTGACAGAGGAGCAGAAGGCACTCTTTGTACCGGGCTCCGTCATTGAGATCGATTACAGCGGCGCTACACCGGTATGGCTTGTAGCGATCTGCGGAGACGAGCAGGTGAACCCGATGGGCGGCTGGCTGCGCGGTGTGGATCAGAATACCTTTATCCCGAACGCTTACGTGGGAGACGGCAAGATCCAGTATCGTTACGAGGATCTGGTAGAGTTCTTTGGTGAGGACTATGGTCAGTATCTGAACACCTTACAGTGTGAAGCAGCGAATGACTGGGAAGTATTCGGCATGAGAGTCGGTACGGACAGCGGTCTGGTAACCGTAGGCGGCACGGAGCTTGAAGGCTTTGCGGTAAGCGGAGGCGGCTGGTCTCAGAACGGTATTGATTTAACAGAGGAGCAGAAGGCGCTCTTTGTACCGGGTTCCGTGATCGAGATCGAGTACAGCGGCGATACGCCGGTATGGCTTGTAGCAATCTGTAATGAAGAGAATCCGAACCCGATGGGCGGCTGGCTGCGCGGCGTAAATCAGGAAACCTTCGAGGTCGACGGTGCGGTAGGAGACGGTGTGGTTCAGTACACCTATGAGCAGTTGGTACCGTACTTCGGTGAGGATTTCGGTCAGTATCTGGATACGTTACAGTGCGAAGCTGCCAATGACTGGGAAGTATACAGCGTGCGCGTTGGCAAGCCGATCGTTCCGGCTAAGAATGTAACAGAGATTGACGGCTTTGCAGCAAGTGCAGGCGGCTGGGCGCAGGATGGTATCGACCTGACAGAGGAGCAGAAGGCGCTCTTTGTACCGGGCTGTGTGATCAATATCGAGTACAGCGGCGATACGCCGGTATGGCTTGTAGCAATCTGCGGCGACGAGCAGGTAAACCCGATGGGCGGCTGGCTGCGCGGTGTAAATCAGGATACCTTCGAGGTTGACGGCGCAGTAGGAGACGGTATTGTTCAGTATACCTACGAGCAGTTGGTACCGTACTTTGGAGAAGACTTTGGTCAGTATCTGAATACGTTACAGTGCGAGGCAGCGAATGACTGGGAAGTTTACGGCATGTCTGTAGGTATGCAGTAAGATCGCAGAATAGGTAACACAAAACCGTCGGGCGGCGGGACCGTATCGCCGCCTGCGGTTTCCCTAATGATATTCATGAAAAATAAAAGGAGGAATTATATAGCATGAAATCTTATAAGAAATTACTTGCGCTCGGTCTCAGCGTGGTTATGCTTGCAGGTATGACAGCGTGCGGCGGCGGTGATGATAAGCCTGCGGCAAGCGATAGCAATAATACACCTGCGGCAAGCGATAACAATACACCCGCCAACGACGACACCAATACGTCTGCGGACAATTCTAACGGCGGTAATACGGTGGGTCCGGCAGCCGAGACAAGAACGATCAGAATCGGTACATGGTATGATCATTTCTATGACAGTACCAATGAGAGCATCTGGGATGATCAGAGCGTATCCGATGAGGAGTTTGCACAGGCTCATTTCGATGTTGTCAAAGAGGTTGAGGAGAAGTACAATGTAAGAATCGAGTTTGTAAACCTGACCTTTAACGGTGTAAAAGAGTCCATCAACACCTCCATCTTAGCAGGACATCCGGACTGCGATATTTACGAGGTGGACTTAAGCTTCGGCATCGCGGCGGCACTGAACGGTTATGCAGCAAATCTGCGGGATGTCGTTCCCGATGCGGATGTCTGCAACGACCGGATGATCTTTACGCCGACCAATATCGGACTGAATGATGACAGTGTGTATCTGTTTACGCAGGTTTCCGCAGAGGCGGGGCTTTACAATACGTACATGCTCGCTTATAATAAGCAGATTTTGGATGATGCGGGTCTTGAGTATCCTGAGGATCTGTATGAGAGAGGCGAGTGGACATGGGATAAGTGGCGCGAGTACATGGTACAGCTGACACAGGATACAAACGGTGACGGTGTGATCGATCAGTATGGCTACTGCTCCCGTTGGGATTTCACCGTGTATAATCTTTTAATGTCAAACGGCACGACGATCGCATCCACCAGTACAGAGACACTTTCCAGCCCGGAGGTTGGTGAAGTACTTGACTTCATGTACAATATGTGGAGTGTGGACAGAGTGGCAAAGCCTTGGAATTCTGATGATTTTGATTCTAACCAGAACTCGTATCTTGACGGTAATATTGCATTCTGGGCGACAGCGGCATGGATTTCTGACGCAAACAAAGATATTAACTGTGACTTCGACATTGTATGGTGCCCTTGGCCGATCGGACCGCACGGAAATCAGGATACCAATAATCTTCGTAACCTGTCAGCCGGTAATGCATGGATGATCCCGACCGGTGTGGAAGATCCTGAGTTTGTATACCATGTATTCGAGGATTGGGCAAACTGGTATCACGGTGATACCGACTATCGTGACTCTAACCTGACATGGTGGGAAGACTGCGCGATGACCGAGGAGAACTACGCGGTTATGGAGTATACCGGTTCCAGAGATCAGTTTGACCTTTGGAATAACTTTGGTCTTGAGTGGGACAATGACTGGGTAAGTCTCATGAATGGCGATATGACTCCGGCACAGTTCCAGGAGACATGGAAGCAGCCGATACAGGATTCCCTGGATAGCTACTTTAAGTAATCAGGATTTGGTTGTTATGATGCAATAATGAAAAGCAGGGATGCCGCCGCATATCCGAGTGGTGTGCGGCGGTGACCATGCTGATCTGTATGCAGCGTCATGTCCGGATGGAAACGGCGCGACAGACTATATTGAAAGGGAACAGGGAGGGAAAACTTGTTTCGCAGCGATAGTCTTTTTTCAAGATTTATGGGAATGCTCTGTGATATTTTATGGGTAGGTGTTTTGTGGATACTCGGATGCATTCCGATCATTACGGCGGGCGCGTCAACAACGGCGGCATATTACGCGATGGCAAAGTCGGTGCGTCATAAGACCGGTTATATCCATAAGGAATTTTTTCACTCATGGAGAGCAAATTGGAAGCAGGCGACGGTTATGACGCTGGTGTTTGTGATCGCTGCTTTGGTCATTGTGTTTGACATCCGTTATGTATGGGTGAATGACAGTAAGTTAAACAGCGCGCTGTTCATGGTGCTGCTGCTGGTATCGTTTTTGATCGCCTCCGTTACGGTTTATTTTTGTCCGTTTTTATCAAGATTTGAAAAGAAAAATTTAGAAATGCTGAAATTTACGGCATTTGCGGCGTTTAAGTATCTGCCGCTCACATTTGGGATCATTGTACTTTTTGTACTTGCCGCAATCGGTGTGTATCTGATGCCATGGTCGGTGTTTGTGATCCCGGGCGTTTATTTGTTCCTGCTGACTTATCCGATGGAGTATGTGATGTTGAAATTCATGCCTGTTCCGGAGGAAGGAAGCGAGGAAGCGGAAAAGTGGTATTATCAATAAGAAAGAAAGTTTTGGCTGTTTTTTTGGCGGCTGTTTTAATATAGAAGTATCTATTTGTATAACAGACATGTTGTGATAGATTAGGTATGTTCCATGAGGGATACAGAGGGAAGCATAGGTGGGGCATGAACAAGAATGTGACGATGAAGAACATAGCCGATGCTTTGGGTGTCAGCACCGTTACTGTTTCAAAGGCGCTGTCGGATAAGGACGGTGTCGGTGAACAGCTCCGCCGGAGCATTAAGCAGAAGGCCGATGAGATGGGCTATTGCCACAGTGTGTCAAAGGCGAAAAGTGTTTCGGACAGTTCCAAATTTAATATCGGAGTGATCGTTGCAAGCAATTATGTAGATCCGGATTCGTACGCGTTCTATCTGAAGGTATATCATTATATTATCCTCGCTTTAACAAAGTGCAATTATTCGGGTATTATGGAAATCATTTCAGATGACATGCGTGAAAAGATGACGATGCCCGTTGTTGCGGCGGAGCGCAAGGTGGACGGCATCATCATTTTAGGACAGTTCTCGACCGCTTATGTACAGAAGATAAAGGGTACGGGAATCCCGCTTGTTCTTTTGGATTTTTATGATGGGGAAGTAGAAGCCGACAGTGTGGTCACGGATAATGTATACGGCGCGTACAGACTGACGGAATACTGTATTGATAAGGGACATAAAAAGATCGCGTTTGTCGGAAGCATTCATGCAACGGCTTCCATACTTGATCGTTATCTCGGTTATTATCGGGCGCTGCTCGTGCACGGTATCGAACCGAGAGCGGATTATGTGCTGGAAGACAGGGATGAGAACTGCCTGTTTAAAAGTGAGATCGCTCTGCCGGAGGACATGCCGACCGCATTTGTATGTAATTGCGATGAGCTTGCCTACCTGCTGATAGAGCAGCTTCGGAACAAAGGACTGCGTGTGCCGGAGGATGTATCCGTCGTCGGCTTCGATAACTATACGTTTATCGGTCATCTTACTTATCAAAAGCTGACAACGGTTGCGGTCAATGTGGAGGTGATGGCGGGCGAAGCGGTTTCCCTGCTGATCCGACAGATCGAGGGCGGCGCGCCGTCCAATGTCAGAAAGGTCATCGACGGAACGCTCTTAATCAGAGATTCCGTGAAAGATATTAGAAAATGAGCGCAAAGGCGCATCAAAGAAAGGGAAAAGGAGAATCAGTATGAGCGAAGTAAAAATGTTGAATTGCCCGGAGGTTCAAAATGTGCCTTGGCAGGAGAAACCGGAAGGGATCGTTGGAGCGCCGATCTGGAGATACACGGAGAATCCGATCATCGGAAGAAATCCGGTGGAGAATGTAGCGCGGATTTTTAACAGTGCGGTTATGCCCTATGGGGATGAATTTATCGGTGTGTTCCGCGGCGAGCAGACAAACGGTATTCCTTATATCTATCTCGGACACAGCAAGGATGCGATCCATTGGGAATTTGATAAGGAGAAGATTCCGTTCAAGGATGAGAACGGCAATGATTTCATGCCGATCTATGCATATGATCCCCGTCTGGTGAAAGTGGAAGATACCTATTACATCATTTGGTGTCAGGATTTCTACGGGGCTTCCATCGGTATGGCAAAGACCACCGACTTTAAGACCTTTACGAGACTGGAGAATCCGTTCATTCCGTTTAACAGAAACGCAGTACTGTTTCCGAGAAAGATTAACGGAAAGTATATGCTGTTAAGCCGTCCTTCCGACAGCGGACATACGCCGTTCGGCGACATTTTCCTGAGCGAGAGCCCGGATATGGTATACTGGGGCAGACATCGCCATGTGATGGGACGCAGCGGCGAGTGGTGGGAGTCCGTGAAGATCGGCGGCGGCGCCGCTCCGATCGAGACGACCGAGGGATGGCTGTTATTCTATCACGGCGTATCCGGAACCTGCAACGGTTTTGTATATTCCATCGGCGGCGCGATCCTTGATATTGATAATCCGTCCAAGGTGCTTTACAGATGCGAGAATTTCCTGCTGACACCGGAGGAGTGGTATGAGGAGAGAGGCTTTGTTCCGAATGTCTGCTTCCCCTGTGCGACGATCCATGATCCGGTATCCGGTAAGATCGCGCTGTATTACGGATGCGCGGACAGCTATGTCGGACTGGCATTTACAAAACTGGATGAGATCGTAGATTACATTAAGACACACAGCCATGTAACGGACAACGATACCGAGATTGGTATCCGCTGAGACGTGTGAAATCGTGAGATACAAAAGAACAGGAGAGTCAGCTTCTCCTGTTCTTTTATGCCATAATATGGTATACTTGGTTTACTATTTACAAAATAAGCAAATAAATAAGGAGATACAACATGGCTTATCAGATTCAGACCGAAAAAGGTTTGGTAAACAGAGGAAACTGGTACCGGCTCAAGGAGTGCATGCGGCGCGCCGAGGGCGGTGACCGCATCACGATCGGCTTTTTGGGCGGTTCCATCACACAGGGAGCCGTCGCTGAAACGCATACGACCTGCTATGCGTATCTTGTTTTTGACTGGTGGGTAAAAAAATTCCCGAAAACCGCGTTTACTTATGTCAATGCCGGAATCGGGGGAACCACCTCCCAGTTTGGCGTGGCAAGGGCGCAGAGCGACCTCCTTTCCAGCCGGCCGGACGTCGTGTTTGTGGAATTTTCGGTCAATGATGAAAATAATGATTTTTTCAAGGAGACCTATGAGGGGCTTGTCAGAAAGATTTATGACGCGCCGTTAAAGCCGGCGGTCACGCTCATTCATAATGTCATGTATGATCATGGAAAGACGGCGCAGGAAATCCATCAGGCGGTCGGAATGCATTATGATCTCCCCTGTGTGGCAATGAAGCCGGTCATTTATGCGGAGGTCGAGGCGGGCAGAATCCCGAACCGTGATATTACACCCGATGACCTGCATCCGAATACGGCGGGACATGCGCTGGTCGCATCGGTGATCATTGCCTATTTGGAGAAAGTCTATGCGGAGCTGTCCAAAGAGGAAGCACAGCCGAATGCAATGCCCGCGCCGCTGACGGACAATCACTATCAGAACAGCATACGCCTGCAGAACAATAACGCATCGCCCGACTTGGACGGGTGGACGGCGGATCTGACGCCGCAGCGTCTGGTGTTGGAAGGGTTTCGTAACGGCTGGACGGCAGGAAAACAGGGGGCAAAGATCACGTTTGAGGCAGAGGGAAGCGAGATTGCGGTGCAGTACCGAAAGACGATCACGCAGCCTGCGCCGATCGCGAAGGCGGTCGTGGACGGGGATGAGGCGAACGCAGTGATCTTAGACGCCAATTTCGACGAGACATGGGGGGACTGCCTTTTTATGCAGAATCTTCTCGTGCATGGTGAGAACCGGAAGCATACCGTAGAGATCACGCTGACGCAGACGCATGCGGATGACGCGTCCTTGTTTTACTTAATATCATTGATCGTATCACACTAGAAAGAGGTTATCATGTTTCGTGAGGATTTTGTCTGGGGCGTAGCGGCAAGCGCGTACCAGATCGAGGGAAAAGAGCCGGGGGACGGTATCGGAAAGGGCATATGGGATATCTATGCCGACGAGGGAAAAATATACGGCGGACACCGTGCGGAGATCGCGTGCGATCATATGCACCGCTATGAGGATGATTTTGCGATCATGGGTGCGCTCGGCATCAAGGCGTATCGATTTTCGGTCAATTGGTGCCGGATTCTGCCGGAGGGAACGGGAAAAGTCAATGAAAAGGGCGTTCTTTTTTATCGGGAGCTGATCAAGAGTATGCTGAAAAACGGCGTGACGCCGTATCTGACGCTCTATCACTGGGAGCTGCCGCAGGCGCTCCAGAATCAGGGCGGCTGGTTGAACGAGAAGTCGATCGAATGGTTCGGCGAGTATGCGCGGGTCATTGCGGAACGTTTCTCCGATCTGGTCGAGCATTTTATTACGCTCAACGAACCGCAGTGCTTTGTCGGACTTGCCCACCTGCGTGGCGTGCAGGCCCCCGGATTAAAGATGTCCTACACAGAGACCTTTCAGATTGCGCACAACGCGCTGCGCGCACACGGGCAGGCGGTCATCAATCTGCGAAAATATGCGTGCCGTCCGGTCAAGGTCAGCATTTCTCTGACATGCGGCGTGGCGATCCCGAAGACGGATGCGCCTGCGGATATCGAGGCGGCGCGGAAGGTCTATTTCGGTTTTTATAATGATATGGACAATTGGGCATGGAATATGGGCTGGTTTTCGGATGCGGTATTTTTAGGGAAATACCCTGAGGAGGGCGTCCGGAAATTCGAAAAATGGCTGCCGGAGATCACGAAAGAGGATATGGAGCTGATCTCACAGCCGCTCGATTTCATGGGAACGAATATTTATAACGGATATTATATCAAAGCGGGAGAGAACGGTGAGCCGCAGTTTCTCGATTATGAATACGGCGCGCCGCAGACGGGAACGGGCTGGCCGATGACGCCGGAATGTATTTACTGGGGGCTGCGTTTTGCCTATGAGCGTTATCATCTGCCGATTCATGTGACGGAGAACGGCGTCTGCTATCGGGATATTGTCTCACCGGACGGGCGCGTGCACGATACAAACCGCAGTACCTTTTTGGATGCGTATTTGTCCGAGGTGCAGAGAGCGGCAGACGAGGGCGTGGACGTCAGAGGCTATTTTTTATGGACGTTTTTGGACAATTTTGAGTGGTCGGAAGGCTACAAAGACCGGTTCGGCATCATTTATGTGGATTATGCGACGCAGAAGCGGACAGCGAAGGATTCCGCATACTGGTATGCTGAAACGATCAGAACAAACGGAGGGAATTTGAGTATGAATCAGGAAGTAAAACCGATTTTATTTTTGAATCCGGTATTCAAGCAGATGATCTGGGGAGGAAACCGCCTCGGGACGGACTGGGGATATCCGATCCCCGGCGACGATACGGGCGAGTGCTGGGCTGTCAGCGCGCATCCGAACGGAGACTGCGTTGTGCGCGAGGGCGTGTATGCGGGCAGGACGCTGTCCGAGCTTTGGGAGAAAGAGCCTGCGCTGTTCGGAAATACAGGGCTGGATCGTTTTCCGCTCCTCATCAAGATCATTGACGCGAAATCTGATTTAAGCATTCAGGTGCATCCCGATGACACGTATGCAAAAAAGAATGAGAACGGCTCTCTCGGCAAGACGGAATGCTGGTACATCCTAGACTGCCCCGAGGACGCAGCGCTCGTGATCGGACACAACGCATCCTCCAAAGAAGAGCTTCGTGATATGATCGAGGAAAAGCGCTGGGGAGAGCTGATCCGCGAGATCCCCGTGAAAAAAGGAGATTTCATTCAGATCGATCCCGGAACGGTGCATGCGATCAAGGGCGGGTTGATGATCTTAGAAACGCAGCAGAACAGCGATATTACTTATCGTGTCTACGATTATGACCGCCTGAGTAACGGGAAGCCGCGCGAGCTTCATATTGAAAAAAGCATTGACGTCATCACCGTGCCCGCAAAACCGGTGGGGGAGAGTGTCATGACGCCCGCGGGACTTCCGGAAAATCAGATGAATCCGCTGATCGTATGTGATTATTATAAGGTATGGAAGCTGGATGTGACTGCGCCCGTGACCTTTTCGCAGGACGAGCCGTTCCTGATCATGAGCGTGATCGAGGGCAGCGGTCTGTTAGACGGGCAGCTTATCAAAAAGGGAGATCATTTCATTCTGCCGTCGGGCTACGGAACGTACAGCATACAGGGAGATCTGGAGATCATTGCGTCAACAATAAAAAAATGAGAAAGTTTCCTTATAAATATCTAAATCTCATTTCGCTTAATGCCAGTGAAAGTGGAAAGGAATCAAGATGCTTGCAAAAAAATATCAGGAAATGTTATCGGCAAAGTCTGTGATCCGCAGCCTTTCGGAATATGCCACGGAGCGGGGAAAGCAGATCGGTTATGAAAATGTCTTTGATTACAGTCTGGGAAATCCTTCGGTCGAAGTGCCGCAGTCCTATACGGATACGCTGATCGCCATGCTGCGCGACGAAAATTCGATGGCGCTGCACGGTTACAGCCCGACGCTGACGATCCCTGCCGTCAGAGAGGCGGTTGCGGAAAACTTAAACCGGCGTTTTGGCATGAATTACCAAAAAGAGCATATCTTTATGGTGAGCGGCGCTGCAGGTGCGATCGCGCATGCGGTCCGTCTGGTGACGTCGCCCGGAGATGAGATTTTGACGTTTGCTCCTTTTTTCCCGGAATACCATCCGTATGTGGATTTAAGCGGTGCGTGCCTGCGCGTCGTCCCTGCGCATACAGAGGATTTTCAGATTCATTTTGAGGCGTTTGACGCCATGATGAATGAGCGGGTCATGGCGGTGCTCATCAATACGCCGAATAATCCTTCGGGCGTGGTCTATTCGGCCCGGACGCTGCAGCGTCTTTCCGCATATCTGCATGAAAAGCAGGAGGAATACGGACATGAGATTTATCTGATCTCCGACGAGCCGTATCGGGAAATCGCGTTTGACGGCAAGAGCGTTCCCTATCCCGCCAATTATTATGAGAATACGATCACCTGTTATTCCTGGTCGAAATCTTTATCCGTGCCGGGAGACCGGATCGGTTATGTGGCGGTTCATCCCGCCTGTCCGGACGCAGAGTTGATGATTCAGATGTGCGGGCAGATTTCGCGCGGAATCGGTCATAACTGCCCGACAGCGATGGTGCAGCTCGCGGTCGCTAAAAATCTGGACGCCGTGGCGGATCTGTCCGTCTATGAAACCAATCGGAATATACTGTATGACGAGCTTGTCTCGCTTGGATTTACCGTTGTGCGCCCCGCGGGAACGTTTTATATTTTCCCAAAAGCGCTTGAAGAGAATGCTGTTTCTTTCTGCGAAAAAGCAAAGAAGTATGATCTCATCCTTGTGCCGGGGGACAGCTTTGGCTGCCCGGGTTATTTCCGCATGGCATACTGCATCGACACGGAGAAGGTGGAGCGTTCCCTTGACGCGCTCAGACGCTTTGTGCGCGAAGAATATAAATAATCGTCAGCAACCCATCGAAAGGAGCGGCTATGCTTGAAATCCTGAAAGCAATCTTATTCGGCATCGTGGAGGGCATCACGGAGTGGCTTCCCATCAGCAGCACGGGACATATGATCTTATTAAATGAGCTGTTGCCGCTTGGGGTATCCGATGAATTTTACAGCATGTTTGAGGTGGTGATCCAGCTTGGAGCCATCATGGCGGTGGTTGTGCTTTTTTGGCAGAAAATATGGCCCTTTCAGTGGAAGGACAGGACGCAGCCCGTCATAAAAAAAGATATTTTTATCATGTGGTTTCAGATCGTGGCAGCCTGTATTCCCGCAGCGGTTGTCGGACTGTTGTTTGACGATGTGTTGGAAAAGTACCTTTATAATTATGTTGTGGTCGCACTCTCGCTCATCGTGTTCGGCGTCGCATTTATCGTGGTGGAAAACCGGAACCGCGGGGTGCGCCCGGTCGTGACGAGCCTGCGGCAGATGACCTATAAGACGGCGTTTATTATCGGACTGTTTCAGTTGATCGCCGCGGTGTTTCCGGGGACGTCCCGTTCGGGGGCGACCATAGTCGGCGCACTTATGATCGGGGTGTCAAGAACCGTGGCGGCGGAGTTTACGTTCTTTCTGGCGATTCCGGTGATGCTCGGCGCAAGTCTGCTGAAGCTTGTAAAGTACGGGTTTGCATTTACGGGGCAGGAGGTATGGATTCTTCTGACCGGAATGCTTGTCGCGTTTGTCGTTTCGCTTTTCGTGCTGAAGTTCCTGATGGACTATATTAAAAAGCATGATTTTAAGGTTTTTGGCTACTATCGGATCGCGCTTGGCGCGCTGGTGCTGCTTTTCTTCCTGATTTTCAGGTAAGTTTTCAGGCAAATTCTTTGTGCATAATTATGAAAAATCTGGAAAAACTAAGGCTAAAAATATACAAACGCACGAAAGTTGCGTATTTTGTTTGACTTTTTGCTTCATATGCGATACAGTGCAACTGTATGAATCATAGCAAATGCTTTGTTACCAGCGTGAAACGTTCGGCAATGAGGTAGCAAGTTAGAAAAGATAAGGAAGCACAGTGCATGTGTAAAGGAGGAAGTATGGCTGAGACAAAGAAGCCTGTCACTGAAAAGGCAGCAGAAAAGGATGTAGTTGTAAAGGCAGAGGCAGCAGCACCCGCAGCAGTAAAGGATGAGGCACCTGTTGTAAAGAAGAAACCGGGACGGAAGCCGGGTTCCAAGACGAAGAAGACAACAGAGAAGAAAGCGCCTGCAGCAAAGAAGGTGGCAGCGGAGAAGAAGGAGACCGTAAAGAGAAGAGCAAAGAACACCATCACGATAGAGGTTGACGGACGTTCTCTTACGGAAGATTCTCTGGTTCAGAGCGCAAAGGATGTCTGGGTATATGATCTCGGCAGAGACATTAAGGATTTCAAGTCCGTAGAGCTCTATGTAAAGCCGGCTGACATGGCAGTTTATTATGTGATCAACGGCGATGTAACGGGCAATTTTGGTCTGTAAGAGATTGCGGGGGAATCCGTTCAAACAGAGAGTGTGATTCGGCACATTTCTTAAAACAAAGGAATAAAATCAATACACCGTGGTACCGGCTGGTATCGGCGGTGTATTTTTTTATGTATTTTTTATTATTATTTTTTCAAAAATGAGTTGACAATATAGAGGGTAAGTGATAACTTATGTATGAAGATATTAGCACTCTATCGAAATGAGTGCTAACAGGAAAAGGGAAGGTGGTTACGGTTGGGGCAGGCAGTACTGGATGAAAGAAAAATGAAAATTCTGCAGGCGATCATCCGCAATTATCTTGAGACGGGAGAGCCGGTCGGAAGCAGAACGATTTCCAAATATACCGACTTGAATCTGAGCTCGGCGACCATCCGCAATGAGATGGCGGATCTAGAGGAGCTGGGATACATCTTGCAGCCCCATACCTCGGCGGGGCGGATTCCGTCTGATAAGGGGTATCGCCTGTATGTGGATCACATGATGGCGGACAAGGAACGCGAAGTCAATGAGATGAAAGAGATGCTTCTTGAAAAAGAAGAAAAGATGGAGCGGCTTTTGCAGCAGGCAGCGAGGGTGCTTGCCACGAATACCAATTACGCTGCCATGATCTCCGCGCCGCAGATCGTTGGGAATAAGTTAAAGTTCATTCAGTTGACGAAGGTGGATGCGGGGCAGCTCTTGGCCGTGATCGTGGTTGAGGGTAATGTCATTAAGAATGAAATGTTCTCGGTGGAAGAAGAGCTTTCCGATGAAACCGTCTTAAAGCTCAATATTCTTTTGAATACACAGCTTGGCGGGCTTTCCGTCAATGAGATCAGTTTAGGTATGATCTCTGCCATGAAGCAGCAGGCGGGGATTCACAGCGGCATTGTGGGCGATGTGATCGATGCGGTCGCGGGTGCGATCACGTCAGATGAGGATCTTGAGATTTATACAAGCGGCGCCAATAATATTTTCCGGTATCCGGAGCTTGCCGATCAGAAGCGCGCCAGCGAGCTGATCACGACGTTCGAGGAAAAGCAGGAGCTGACCCAGATCGTGCAGGAAACGCTCTCGGACGACGAGAATACGGGCATCAAGGTTTATATCGGAGATGAGACGCCCGTGCAGCATATGAGGGACTGCAGCGTCGTGACGGCGACCTATGAGCTGGGCGAGGGCATGAAAGGAACGATCGGCATCATCGGTCCGAAGCGCATGGATTATGAGAAAGCGGTCGGCAGCCTGAAGACGGTGATGACGCAGCTGGAAGAAATATATAAGAAAAAGCAATAAAGGAGATGAGTCCCATGTCAGAGAAGAAGGATGACAGGATCAAAGAGGAGCAGACTGCAGATGCGCAGGCATCGGAGGATGCCAAGGCGGTAACGGAAAGCGACGGCGAGGCATACGACGAACAAAGCGCTGACGAGGCATCAGCGGATATGGAACCCGGCGTAGACGACGAGGAGGCTGTGGATGAGGAGCAGTCCGAAAGCGCTGATGAGACATCGGCGGATACAGAGCAGACTGTAAGCGGAGAGTCTGCGGCGGACGGTGAGGATGCCTCTCATGCAGATGCGCCAAAAGAAAAAGAAGGCAAATTCTTTAAGAAGAATAAGAAGGCGGATAAAAAGGATAAACAGCAGGAAAAGATAGAAGAACTGGAGGATCGCGTCAGACGTCAGATGGCGGAATTTGAAAATTTCCGCAAGAGGACGGAAAAAGAAAAAACGGCGATGTTTGAGACCGGCGCAAAAAGCGTCATCGAAAAAATCCTGCCGGTCGTTGATAATTTTGAACGCGGTCTGGCAAGCGTTTCGGAGGAAGAAAAGTCCAGCCCGTTCGCCGAAGGCATGAGCATGGTTTATAAGCAGCTGATCAATGAATTGGAAAAACTGGAGGTGCGGCCGATCGAGGCAGTCGGCAAGGAATTTAATCCTGATTTCCATAACGCAGTCATGCAGGTGGAGAGTGAGGAGTATGAGTCCGGCATGATCGCGCAGGAGCTGCAGAAGGGCTATACTTACCGCGACACCGTTGTCAGACACAGTATGGTGGCGGTCGTGCCGTAGAGGGGTAATGAAGCTGACGCAGAATCGCCGGGGTGCAATCGGGCGGAATTGTGACAGGACGGATCGTGTAAAAAGCCGGAAACGGATTTTTATAGACAGAAAACAAAGAAATTTCAGATCGTATTTGAATGGAGGAGAGAACGATGGGAAAAATAATCGGAATTGACTTGGGAACAACGAATAGCTGTGTTGCCGTGATGGAGGGCGGAAAGCCTACGGTCATCGCCAATCAGGAAGGCGCGAGAACAACACCGTCAGTCGTGGCATTCACAAAGAACGGCGAGCGTTTGGTCGGCGAGCCGGCAAAGCGTCAGGCAGTAACGAATGCGGACAATACGATCGCATCCATCAAGAGAGATATGGGTACGGATCACGGACGCAATATTGACGGAAAGAAATATTCCCCTCAGCAGATTTCGGCAATGATCCTGCAGAAACTGAAAGCGGATGCGGAGAATTATCTTGGCGAGAAGGTGACAGAAGCCGTTATCACGGTTCCTGCATATTTCAATGACTCCCAGCGTCAGGCGACAAAGGATGCCGGCAAGATCGCGGGACTGGATGTGAAGCGTATCATCAACGAGCCGACGGCGGCGGCGCTTGCCTACGGTCTTGACAATGAAAAAGAGCAGAAGATCATGGTATACGATCTTGGCGGCGGTACGTTTGATGTCTCCATCATCGAGATTGGCGAGGGTGTCATCGAAGTGCTTGCGACAAATGGCGATACGCATCTCGGCGGCGATGATTTCGACCAGAAGGTCATTGACTGGATGGTAAGGGAGTTTAAGAATGCAAACGGCGTGGACTTATCCCAGGATAAGATGGCGCTTCAGAGATTGAAGGAAGCGGCAGAGAAAGCAAAGAAGGAGCTTTCCTCCGCGACGCAGACGAATATCAACCTGCCGTTCATCAGCATGAATGCAAGCGGCCCGCTTCATTTTGATATGAATCTGACAAGAGCAAAATTTGATGAGCTGACCCATGATTTAGTAGAAAAGACGGCAATCCCGGTTCAGAACGCATTAAAGGATGCGGGACTGACCGCGTCGGATCTCGGCAAGGTGCTTCTTGTCGGCGGTTCCACGAGAATTCCTGCCGTACAGGATAAGGTAAAGCAGTTGACCGGTCATGAGCCGAATAAGTCCTTAAATCCGGATGAGTGCGTAGCGCTCGGCGCGTCTATTCAGGGCGGTAAGCTTGCCGGAGACGCAGGGGCAGGGGAAATCCTTCTGCTTGACGTAACGCCGCTGTCCCTTTCCATTGAGACGATGGGCGGCGTTGCAACGAGACTGATCGAGAGAAATACGACGATCCCGACGAGAAAGAGCCAGATCTTCTCGACGGCTGCCGATAATCAGACCGCGGTTGACATCAATGTCGTACAGGGTGAGAGACAGTTCGCAAAGGATAACAAGTCCTTAGGACAGTTCCGCTTAGACGGTATCCCGCCTGCAAGGCGCGGTATGCCGCAGATCGAGGTAACGTTTGATATTGATGCAAACGGTATCGTCAATGTATCTGCAAAGGATCTGGGAACGGGCAAGGAGCAGCATATCACGATCACGGCGGGCTCGAATATGTCCGACGAGGATATTGATAAGGCAGTGAAGGAAGCTGCGGAGTACGAGGCACAGGATAAGAAGCGCAAGGAAGCCATCGACACAAGAAATGATGCGGACTCCTTTGTATTCCAGACCGAGAAGGCGTTAAGCGAGGTCGGAGATAAGATCAGCGCGGACGAGAAGGCGTCGCTTGAGAGCGACTTACAGGCACTCAAGGATCTCTTGGAAAAGACCAAGGACAATGAGATGACGGACGATCAGGTGACGGAGTTAAAGGCGGCAAAAGAAAAGCTGATGAACAACGCACAGAACCTGTTCACAAAGATGTACGAGAATATGCAGCAGGCAGGCGGCGCGGCAGGCCCCGACATGAGTGGTATGGGTGCGGACGCAGGACCGGCGCCTGAGCAGACGGATGACGATGTTGTTGACGGAGATTACCGCGAGGTATAACACATATGGCAGAACAGAAACGGGATTATTACGAGGTGCTTGGAGTCGGCAAGAATGCCGATGAAGCAGAGATCAAAAAAGCATATCGTGTACTCGCCAAAAAGTATCATCCCGATATGAATCCGGGTGACAAAGAGGCGGAAAAGAAGTTCAAGGAAGCGTCCGAGGCTTATGCAGTCTTAAGCGATCCGGAAAAGCGCAGACAGTATGATCAATTCGGGCATGCGGCGTTTGAGGGCGGCGCGGGCGGAGGCGGCTTCGGCGGCTTTGACTTCAGCGGCGCGGATTTCGGCGATATATTCGGAGATATTTTCGGCGATCTGTTCGGCGGTGGACGGCGTTCGGGAAGATCGGGCAACGGACCGATGCGCGGACGCAATGTGAGAACGAGCATCCGCATCAGCTTTGTGGAAGCGGTGTTCGGCGCGGAAAAAGAGATCGAGATACCGTACAAGGAAGAGTGCAAGACCTGTCACGGAAGCGGTGCGAAGCCGGGAAGCGGTCCTGTCACCTGTGATAAATGTAAGGGCTCCGGACAGATTGTTTACACACAGAACAGCTTTTTCGGAACGGTCAGGAATGTGCAGGCATGTCCCGATTGTAACGGAACGGGAAAAGTCATTAAGGACAAATGTCCCGACTGCCACGGCTCAGGTTATCATTCCATCCGCAAAAAGATCATGGCGATCATTCCGGCGGGAATTGATAACGGGCAGGCGTTCCGCATTTCCGATATGGGAGAGCCGGGAACGAACGGCGGGCCGCGCGGAGATGTGCTTGTGGAATGTCAGGTGATGCGTCACCCGATCTTCCAGCGCGACGGTGTGGATATTTATTCGACCGTACCGATCTCATTCGCGATCGCCGCGCTTGGCGGTGAGGTACTTGTCGATACGCTTGACAGCAGGATCGCCTACACGATCAAGCCGGGAACCCAGACAGATACCCGCGTTGTCCTAAAACGCAAGGGTGTGCCGAACGTCCATAATAAGGAGCAGCGAGGCAACCATTATGTCACGTTCGTGGTGCAGGTGCCGGATAAGCTGTCCGCAAAAGCGCGCGATCTGCTGACGGAGTTCGATTCCATGACGGGCGACAGCTTAAATGAGGTCAAACGCGTAACCGGTACGAAAGCGGGCGGGGAAACGCAGAAAGAGACAAAGAAGAAAAAGAAATTTTTCTGATCAGGTAATGGTAAGGGGCGTGAACAATTCGGGTTTGCGCCCTTGTTTTTTATGAAAAATCCATATATACTGTAACAGAACAGTCTGCGGGAAAACGGACGGCAAAAAAAGCGGGAGGGATGCGGCGATG
The DNA here is from genome assembly GCA_014804425.1 of Lachnospiraceae bacterium. Lineage (GTDB taxonomy): Bacteria > Bacillota > Clostridia > Lachnospirales > Lachnospiraceae > DLAJ01. The sequence continues at coordinate 279,180 of JAAUZV010000014.1, read as the reverse complement.
AAGTGGACGGCATTCAGGATCAAGACGGTGACGGAGGCGGAGGACATTTTGATCAGCACGCTCTATGACATTGGGCTTGAGGGCGCGCAGATCGAGGACAAGGTTCCTTTGACGGCAGCGGATAAGGAGCGGATGTTCGTGGACATTCTTCCTGATACAGCGGAAGACGACGGGATCGCCTATGTGACGTTTTTTGTGGAGACGGATGAGGACGGTCTGCTTCTTCTTTCGGGGGAAAAGACGACGAAGCAGGAGCTTCTTTCTCGCATCGAGCAGGAGATGGACGAGCTTCGCGGCTTTTTGGAGCTGGGCGAGGGAACCATCTCATTGTCCGAGACGGAGGACATCGACTGGATCAATAACTGGAAACAGTATTTCCATCAATTTTATATCGACGATCTGCTTGTGATCCCGTCATGGGAAGCAGTGGGACCGGAGGATAGGGACAGAAAAGTCCTGCATATCGACCCCGGCACGGCGTTCGGAACGGGCATGCATGAGACGACGCAGCTCTGTATCTGCCAGATCAAAAAATATATGACAAATGAGACGGCGCTCTTAGACGTCGGTACGGGAAGCGGTATTCTTGGCATCATTGCGCTCATGTATGGGGCGCAGCGTGTGACCGGCACGGATATTGACCCATGCGCCGAGCAGGCGGTTTATGAAAATCTTTCGGCGAACGGCATTGACGCATCAAAGTTTGAACTGCTGATCGGGAATCTCATTACCGATGAGAAGCTTCGGGAATGCGTCGGCGATGAGCAGTATGATATAGTCACCGCGAATATCTTAGCGGATGTGCTCGTACCGCTGACGCCCGTGATCACGCGGTATATCAAGCCGGGCGGTTATTATATCACGTCGGGCATCATCAATGAGAACCACAAGGAACAGGATGTGCGGGACGCGATGCTTGCGGCAGGCTTAGAGGTCGTGGAAGTGACCTATCAGGGCGAGTGGGTGAGCGTGACCGGGCGGCGCAAGTGAGATAGGAGGCTTTTGACACCTAAATTGATTTAGGTCATTGCGGAACGCATAGATTTCATTTTGAGGTTGTACAAATATGCAATCCCACGCAGGCACGCTCTCGCTACAGCTCGACCGCAGCAGTACATAACATGCGAAAATACCGCATGTAAGTACTGGCGGTCTCACAGTGTCCTGCTTATGGATTTGCATATTTGTACAACCATAGGCATTATCGACTGCGTCTCGCAATGACCTGAAATCCGAAGATACGTTTGAAGGAGACATCTATGTATCATTTTTTTGTGAAGCCGTCGCAGATCGATGTGGAGAGGCGCCGCATCGTGATCACGGGGGAGGATGTGAACCATATCGTGAACGTGCTGCGCATCAGGCAGGGAGAGGAGCTTGCCGTCAGCAACGGTGTGGACGGGAAGGAATACCGCTGTGAGGTGCGCGCGTTTGATCAGGAGCAGGTCGAGTGTGTGCTCCGTTTTATCAAAGAGGACGGCGTGGAGCTGCCCGCAAGGGTGCGTCTGTTTCAGGCGCTGCCGAAAGCGGATAAAATGGAGCTCATCATACAGAAGGCGGTGGAGCTCGGTGTTTATGAGATCATTCCCGTGGCGTCGGGGCGCTGCGTCGTGAAGCTGGATGCGAAGAAAGAGGCGTCGAAGCTGGCACGCTGGAATGCCATTGCGGAGGCGGCGGCAAAACAGAGCAGGCGCGCGCTGATCCCGAAGGTCAGTCACGTTGTTTCTTTTGCTGATGCGGTGAAAGAAGCGGCAGGGGCGGATGTGAAAATGATCCCTTATGAGCTTGCCGCAGATATGGAACGGACAAGAGAGCTGATCGGCAGCATTCGTCCGGGCTCACAGATCGCGGTCATGATCGGGCCGGAGGGCGGCTTTGAGGAGACGGAGATCGAACAGGCAAAAGCGGCGGGTATCGTGCCCGTGACATTGGGCAGGCGTATCCTGCGTACGGAAACGGCGGGCTTCACTGTCATGGCATGGCTCATGTATCATTTAGAGACGACTTAGAATATAGTAATATATATTGGAATGAGAGAAGACAGAAATGAAATGTTATTTTGATAATTCCGCGACCACGAGATGCTTTGACAGCGTTGCTGAAATTGTAGATCGGGTCATGCGTGTGGATTACGGAAATCCGTCGAGCCTGCATACAAAAGGTGTGGAGGCGGAGCAGTATCTCCGCTATGCGAAGGAACAGATCGCGAAAAGCTTAAAGGTACAGGAAAAAGAGATTCTTTTTACATCGGGAGGAACGGAAGCGGATAATCTGGCGATCATCGGCGCGGCAATGGCGAACTACCGCAGGGGAAGACACTTGATCACAACGCAGATCGAGCATCCCGCTGTTTTGCAGACGATGAATTATTTAGAGAGTCTCGGATACGGCGTTACTTACCTGCCTGTGGATGCATACGGGCGTATCCGTATCGAGGAGCTGGAGGCGGCGATCACGCCGGAGACGATCCTTGTTTCCATTATGCATACGAATAATGAAATCGGAAGCGTTATGCCGATCGCGGAGGCGGGCAGGGTCATTAAGCAGAAAAACCCGCAGACCCTGTTTCATGTGGATGCGGTGCAGGGATACGGAAAATGCCGCATTTATCCGAAAAAAGACGGGATCGATCTGTTGTCGGTGAGCGGGCATAAGATTCATGCGCCGAAGGGAATCGGTTTCCTGTATGTCGGTGAGAAAGTAAAGATCAAGCCGATTCTGTTTGGCGGCGGGCAGCAGGGCGGTATGCGTTCCGGAACGGAGAATGTCGTGGGGATCGCCGGACTCGGAAGAGCGGTCGAGGGGATTTTTGCGCATCTGGATGAGGATGTGGACCGTCTGTATGAGTATAAAGAATATTTTACGGAGCAGGTGCTGCGCATTCCCGATGTGACGCTGAACGGTCCGCGCGGCAGGGACGGCTCGCCCCATATCGTGAGCCTGTCCGTAAAGGGTGTCCGTGCCGAGGTGCTGCTGCACAGCTTAGATGCCGAGGGGATCTGTATTTCTGCGGGGAGCGCCTGCTCGTCCCATAAATCGACCCCTTCCGCTACACTTCAGGCAATCGGTATCAGCCGGGAGCTTTTGGAATCGACCGTGCGTTTCAGCTTTTCCTTAGACACCACGAAAGAACAGCTTGACTACGCGCTTGCGGTGTTGAACGAGCAGATTCCGAAGCTGCGGCGCTATACAAGGAAATAGCGTGAGAAGTATTTCTAGAGCTCGCGCCAGTGGGCGCTTCGCTAAGAAATACTAAGTCTCACGCCGAAGAATAGAGATTTGTGTGAAAAATAGACATATCCATATGCACCGGCGGCGAGCGGAAGGCAGCGAAAGCGTGCCGTGCATTGGATTGTCTATTTTGTACCATTAGGATTTTCTTTTTTAAAGGAGAAAAAACAATGTTTTCAGCTTTTTTGATCAAATATGCGGAGATCGGTATCAAAGGAAAGAACCGTTATCTTTTCGAGGATGCGCTGGTAAGTGACATCAAATATGCGCTGCGCCGCTGTGACGGCAGCTTCCGCGTGCATAAGGCGGACGGGCGCATCTATGTCGATGCGCTGTCGGAATTTGATTATGACGAGACGGTGGACAACTTAAAGACCGTGTTCGGCGTTTCGGGTATCTGCCCGGTTGTTCATGTGGAGGATTTAGGTTTTGAACAGCTGACGAAGGATGTGCTTTCCTACATGGATACCGTATATGCGGACAAGCATAAAACGTTCAAGGTGTTTGCCAGACGCGCAAGAAAAAATTATCCGATGCAGTCGCCGCAGATGAATGAGGAATTGGGCGCGGCGATCTTAGAAGCATTCCCGGATTTCCGTGTGGATGTGCATCATCCCGACATTCAGCTCAATGTGGAGGTGCGCGAGAAGATTTATTTGTATTCCGAGGTGATACCGGGACCGGGCGGTCTTCCGCTCGGGACAAACGGAAAGGCGATGCTCCTGCTTTCAGGCGGGATTGATTCCCCGGTCGCGGGCTATATGATCGCGAAGCGCGGCGTGCATATCGACGCTGTTTATTTTCATGCGCCGCCCTATACGTCGGAGCGCGCCAAGCAGAAGGTGGTCGATTTGGCAAAGCTGATCTCACGCTACACGGGACCGATCGATCTGCATGTCATCAATTTTACCGACATTCAGCTCTATATTTATGAAAAGTGTCCGCATGACGAGCTGACGATCATTATGCGCCGTTACATGATGCGCATTGCCGAGACGCTTGCGGGCAAAAACAATTGCTTAGGACTGGTGACGGGAGAGAGTATCGGACAGGTTGCATCGCAGACGATGGCGAGCCTTGCCTGCACGGATGACGCGTGCAGCATGCCGGTATACCGTCCGCTCATCGGCTTTGATAAAAATGATATTGTCGATATTGCCGAAAAGATCAATACCTACGAGACGTCCATCCTGCCGTTTGAGGACTGCTGCACGATCTTTGTAGCGAAGCATCCGGTGACGAAGCCCAATCTCAAGGTCATCCGCGACCACGAGACAAACCTGAAGGAGAAGATCGACGAGCTGGTGCAGACGGCGCTTGAGACGGATGAAGTGATTCCTATAGAAGCGTGATAAGGGTGCAAAAAAAGCAAGGCGTTCACCTTGCTTTTTTACCACAGATATCTGTGTATGTGTTCCATTGATTAAATCATGTACGGCTTAATGATGTCAAGAACATCGTCGATGTTGTCTTCTGCATGGATGTTTAATTCGATCGGCTTGGATAAGTCTAAGCTGAAAATACCCATGATGGATTTTGCATCGATAACATATCTGCCGGAAACTAAATCAAAGTCATAATCGAATTTTGTAATATCGTTTACGAACGATTTTACTTTGTCAATGGAATTCAAAGAAATCTTAACTGTCTTCATTGATCATTACCTCCTTATATTTTTGGTTGCGCGGTCATTTGAACCACATCATCATCTTAATTGCTAAAAAAGGAAAAGTCAATACATAAAACAATACAAAAAAAACGAGGTTTCCTATGAAAAGTGTAGCATTACATAATCTTGGCTGTAAGGTGAATACTTATGAACTGGACGTTATGCGGCAAATGTTACAAGAAAATGGATATGAAATTGTGCCATTTGCTCAAAAAGCGGATATTTATATCATTAATACCTGTACGGTGACGAATATTGCGGATCGAAAAAGCAGACAGATGCTGCACCGCGCCAGAAAGCAGAATCCGCAGGCAGTGGTCGTTGCGGTCGGCTGTTATGTGCAGACAGCTCTTCACGCGGAGGATTTAGGTGCCGATATTATCATAGGGAATAACCGGAAAGGACAGATCGTCCGTATTCTGGAGGAATATTTTGCGTCTCATGCGACACATGATACGGTAGTGGATATTGCGCACGCGTACGAATATGAGGAGCTTGTTCTGACAAAACCGCAGGAGCATGTGCGTGCATTCTTAAAGATTCAGGACGGATGCAACCAGTTTTGTACCTACTGCGCGATCCCGCTTGCGCGCGGACGCGTCAGAAGCAGAAAGCCGGAGCATGTTCTTGCAGAGGCGCGTGCGCTGGCGGATGCCGGCTGCAAAGAGCTTGTGCTCACGGGGATCCATTTGAGTTCGTACGGGCTGGATTTTCTCGGAATCCGGTCGGCGGATTACCGGGATGCCGCAAAGGCGGGCTTCCTTGCGGAATTGGTGGAGCAGCTTGCCGAAATTCCGGGAATATGCCGTATCCGGCTTGGTTCCTTAGAACCGCGCATCGTGACACGGGAGCTTGCCGAACGCCTTGCGAAATGTAAGAAGCTCTGCCCGCATTTTCATTTATCCCTGCAAAGCGGATGCGATGCGGTCTTAAAGCGGATGAACCGGCATTATGACACGGAGTACTTTGCGCAGAGTGTAAAGATTTTGAGGGAGGCGTTTCAGCGCGCCGCGGTCACAACGGATGTGATCGTCGGTTTTCCGGGAGAAACAGAGGAGGAATTTGCCGCGACAAAGGCATATGTGGAGCGCATCGGATTTTATGAGATGCATGTATTCAAATATTCCAAGCGGGAGGGAACGCCGGCCGCGGTGATGGAAGGGCAGGTTCCGGACAGCGTCAAAGCGCGCAGGAGCGATGAATTACTCGCGGTGTCAGATCGGCTTTCCGGGGCATACCGCGCGCAGTATATCGGGCAGCCGATGGAGATCCTTACGGAGGAGTATAAGGAGATCGGGGGCGTGCGCTACCTGATCGGACATACGGAGGATTATGTGCTGGCGGCAGTGCCGGAAGGGGAAATCCAGCCGAACCGGATCGTGCGGGGAGTCGGCGAAAGACTGCTTCAGGACGGTGAGTTACAGGTTATTTTATTAAGGGAGATAAGTTTCATTGCAAAATTCGGGGAAGTAGAGTAGAATAGAAACAGTATGGTACGCGTGGGGGTGTCAATATAGGGACAGGCACTGATCGTCTCAGATAAAGGAAGTGGCGAAATGGCAGATTTGGGAAATACACAATTTTTCAGGGTAGAGACAGAACCGGAGATTCAGGTGCAGGAGGTTCTTCGCGCTGTGTATGAGGCGTTGACGGAGAAGGGCTATAATCCGGTCAATCAGATCGTGGGGTATATTATGTCGGGGGATCCGACCTATATTACCAGCCATAAGAACGCCCGGACGATGATCATGAAGGTGGAGCGCGATGAGCTGGTGGAGGAAATGCTGGCGCAGTATATCCGCTTCAACGGATGGGATGATAAATAAAAGCGAACTTGTTCGCTTTGTAAGAATTTGCGCTTACGCACAAACTTGCAGGTCGTTTGAGAATGGGGATTGATATGCGGATCATGGGACTGGATTTCGGCTCTAAGACGGTGGGCGTGGCATTGAGCGATGAGCTGCTCATCACGGCGCAGGGTAAGGAGATCATTCGCAGGGAGCAGGAGAATAAGCTGCGCAGGACATGTGCGCGGATCGAGGAACTGATCGAGGAGTATGGCGTCGGGCAGATCGTACTCGGACTGCCGAAGAACATGAACGACACGCAGGGAGTCCGCGCCGAGAAGACGCGTGAGTTCGGTGAAATGCTTGAAAGGCGTACGGGGCTTCCCGTGGCATATTGGGATGAGCGCCTCACGACGGTGGCGGCTGATAAGACAATGATGGAAGCGGGGATACGAAGGGAGCATCGCCGCGACTATGTGGATATGATCGCGGCAGTCCTGATCTTACAGGGGTATCTTGACCGCCGCGCCATGCAGGAAAAGAAGAACGGAGACGCGACGGAGTAGCTATGGAACAGAATCAGATTGTATTAGAGGGCGAGAACGGCGAAAAACTGGTATTTTATGTGTTAGAACAGACGCGGATAGCGGGCAGGAGCTATCTGCTTGTGACAGACAGCAAAGATGAGGAAGCGACCGCGGTCATTCTGCGCGATGATTCCGAGGATACGGACTTGGAGAGCTTGTATGTGTTCGTGGAGGACGATGCGGAGTTTGAGGCGATCGCGGGCGTTTTTGAAGGAATGCTGGATGAGTAAAGACGTTGTTTTCCGGTTATAATCAAAACAGGATTGTGATCGGAACGGATGAACAGAAATGTGGAGGAAATTTTTTTGAGAAGAAAGGAAAAAGAAGGAAGCCTTGCTTCAAGCCTGCGGATCATTCCGCTCGGAGGGCTGGAGCAGATCGGCATGAACATTACTGCCTTCGAGTATGGGGACAGTATTATTGTAGTGGACTGCGGACTGAGTTTTCCCGCAGATGATATGCTTGGAATTGATTTAGTCATTCCGGATGTGACGTACTTAAAAGAACATATGGATAAGGTGAAGGGCTTTGTGATCACGCACGGGCATGAGGATCATATCGGCGCGCTGCCTTATGTGTTAAAAGAGATCAATGTGCCGGTGTATGCGACGCGCCTGACCATGGGGATCATTGAGAACAAGCTGCGCGAGCATGAACTGATGAAAGTGACGAAGCGCAAAGTCGTGAAATTCGGACAGTCCATTAACTTAGGACAGTTCCGCGTAGAGTATATCAAGACAAATCATAGTATCGTGGATGCGGCGGCGCTTGCGATTTATTCGCCTGCGGGGACGATCATCCATACGGGAGATTTTAAGGTGGATTACACGCCGGTATTCGGCGATGCGATCGACTTAGGACGTTTTGCGGAGATCGGGAAAAAGGGCGTGCTCGCGTTAATGTGTGATTCCACGAACGCAGAGCGGCCGGGCTTTACCCTGTCGGAGAAGACCGTCGGGAAGACGATCGATACCATTTTTCAGGAGCATAAGGACACGCGCATTATCATTGCGACGTTTGCGTCGAATGTGGACCGCGTGCAGCAGATCATCAACTCTGCTTACCGCTTCGGCCGAAAGGTCGTTGTGGAGGGGCGCAGCATGGTGAATATCATTGAGACGGCGTCCGCGCTGGAATGTCTCAATATACCGGAGAATACGCTGATCGATATTGAGCAGCTCAAAAATTATCCCGACGAGCAGACCGTTATCATCACGACGGGGTCCCAGGGTGAGAGCATGGCGGCGTTGAGCCGTATGGCAAACGGTACGCACAGGAAAATATCCATCAAACCGAATGATACGATCATTTTTTCGTCCAATCCGATTCCGGGCAACGAGAAAGCGGTCACGAACGTGATCAATGAGCTGTTGATGAAAGGAGCGGACGTGATCTTTCAGGATGTGCATGTGTCGGGACACGCGTGTCAGGAGGAGATCAAGCTGATCTACACACTGACAAGACCGAAATACGCGATTCCCGTGCATGGCGAATATAAGCACTTAAAAGCGCAGGCGAAGCTTGCGATGGAGCTGGGCATTCCCAAGGAACATATTTTTATTGTTTCTTCGGGCGATGTGCTTGAGCTTTCTGAAGAAGAGGCAGCCGTGACCGGAAAAGTGGCGGTCGGAGAGGTGCTCGTGGACGGACTCGGCGTGGGGGATGTCGGCAATGTCGTGCTGCGCGACAGGCAGCATTTGGCGGAAGACGGCATCATCATTGTCGTGATGGCGCTGGACTCCTATTCCGGACAGCTTGCTTCGGGACCGGAGATTGTTTCGCGCGGGTTTGTGTATGTGCGCGAATCCGATGAGCTGATGGCGGAGGCAAGGGAGCTTGTGTCGTCTCAGGTATTGCGGTGTCTGGATCGAAATGTGACGGATTGGGGAAAGATCAAAGCGACGATCAAGGACTGTTTAAGTGATTTCGTTTGGAAAAAGACGAAGCGCAGACCGATGATCCTGCCGATCATTATGGATGTGGAATAAAAAAGAAATGCGCCAAGGCGCAATTCTTTCGAAGAATCCGCCAAAGGCGGATTCTTGCCGACAGAGATATTCTCCATGGGAATGATATAGAAATGCGTGCAAAGGACGAAAGAGGTATGAAGAACTTAGAGCAGGCGTTGGATACATTTGTGGGCTGTGTAAAAGAATCGGACACATATCAGAAATATATGCGGGAGAGGAAGCAGCTTGAGCTTTATCCGGATCTGAAGCGGCGGATCGATGAATATCGAAGAAGGATGTTTATACTGCAAAATACCGAGGACAGCGATAAGCTGTTTGACGAAGTGGAGCAGCTGGAGGCGGAGGGCGCGAGTTTGCGGGACAATCAGCTTGTCAATGATTTTCTTGCGGCGGAGCTTTCTTTTTGCAGGATGATGCAGGATGTCTATACCCGGATCACGGCGGAGCTGGAGTTTGACATGACGCTTGGAAAGGAATAGGTTATTCAAAATGGACGTAAAACAGATCATCAGAGGGATCGCGGCGCTTGTGATCAAAGTGGCGGTGATGGTACTCGTGGTATTCTTTATCTACCGCCTTGCTTTATCGGCGTATACGTTCGGCTATCGCATTTTTGCGGANGAACCGATGAGTCAGGGCGAGGGTGTTACCGTGTCCGTGGCAGTGACGGAGGAGGATGATGTCAGATCGCTCGGACAGAAGCTGTATGATAAGGGACTGATCCGCAGTACCAGACTGTTTTATTTTCAGGAACTGTTATCCAATTATCACGGGATTGAGCAGCCGGGGGTATACGAGCTGAATACAAGTATGACGGTCGAGGAGATGCTGGAGAAGATTTCCGAGGGAATGCCGGAAAGGAATTAACAGTGGTTGTGGATGAAAGAATGATTGCCTTTATCAATTCTCTTGATAAAGGCAATTCGGCGTTTTTATACGAATTGGAAAAGNCGGCGCATGAGACGGCGGTGCCGATCGTGCGGACACAGACGCAGGCGCTTTTGCGNTTCCTGTTAGCGCTGACAAAGCCGGCCAAGATCCTTGAGGTCGGTACGGCAATNGGGTTTTCGGCGCTGCTCATGAGTGACGCGGCGCCGCAGGCGAAGATCACGACGATCGAGAAATATGAAAAAAGAATCCCGCTTGCAAAGGAGAATTTCCGCAGAGCCGGCAGGGAAAAACAGATCACGCTATTAGAGGGCGATGCGGCGGATATTTTGAAAGAACTGACCGGAAGCTATGAGTTCATTTTTATGGATGCGGCAAAGGGGCAGTATTCACATTTTTTTCCGGACGTGCTCCGGCTGCTTGCGCCGGGCGGGCTGCTCGTGTCGGACAATGTGCTTCAGGACGGGGACGTCATCGAATCCCGTTACGCGGTCACGAGACGGAATCGGACGATCCATGCGAGAATGCGGGAATACCTGTATGTGCTGACGCATCATGAGGAATTGGAAACGACGATCCTGCCGGTCGGTGACGGCGTGGCATTAAGCGTCAAAAAATAGGAGACGAGTATGAGAAATGAGAAGCGGGCGGGCAGGCCGGAGCTTTTGATACCGGCGGGCAGCCTTGAGGTGTTAAAGACCGCCGTGGTATTCGGCGCGGATGCGGTGTATATCGGCGGAGAGGTGTTTGGTCTGCGCGCAAAGGCAAAGAATTTTTCGATGCAGGAGATGGCGGAGGGAATCGCGTTTGCGCATGCGCACGGCGTGCGGGTGTATGTGACTGCCAATATTCTGGCGCATAATGACGACCTTGCGGCGGCAGCGGATTATTTTCGGGAATTAAAAGAGTTGAAGCCGGATGCGCTGATCATATCCGATCCGGGAATGTTCATGCTGGCGAAGGAAATCTGTCCGGAGACAGAGCTTCATATTTCCACGCAGGCCAATAATACCAATTACGGAACGTACCGGTTCTGGTGGGACTTAGGGGCGCGCAGGGTCGTGTCCGCCAGAGAGCTTTCGCTTGCGGAGATCAGGGAGATCAGAGACCAAATCCCGCAGGAGATGGAAATAGAAACCTTTATTCATGGCGCGATGTGCATTTCGTATTCGGGCAGATGCCTGTTAAGTAATTATTTTACGGGAAGGGATGCGAATCAGGGCGCATGCACGCATCCCTGCCGTTGGAAATACGCGGTGGTGGAGGAGACGAGACCGGGCGAGTATCTGCCGGTTTATGAGAATGAGCGCGGCACGTTTTTGTTTAACTCTAAGGACCTGTGCATGGTGGAGCATATTCCCGATCTTGTCGCGGCAGGGATCGACAGCTTTAAGGTGGAAGGGCGCATGAAAACGGCGCTTTATGTGGCGACGGTGGCGCGAACCTACCGGATGGCGATCGACGACTATTTTGCTTCGCCCGATACCTACCGGGCGAATCTGCCAAAGTACCGGGAGGAGATNGTCAAATGCACGTATCGGAAATTTACGACCGGATTTTTTTACGGCAAGCCGGAGCGGGACGCGCAGGTATATGACGATAATACCTATATCAATGAGTACGTGTACCTCGGCATGATCGAGGAGGTGCTGCCGGATGGAAGGTGCCGCATCACGCAGCGAAATAAGTTTGCGGTCGGCGATGAGGTGGAGCTGATGTGTCCCGACGGAAGAAATGTTCCGGTGCAGGTGCTTGANATGAGAACCGNGGAGGGGGAAAGCGTCAGGAGCTGCCCGCATCCGCAGCAGGTGCTTTATCTTACGTTGTCCGAGCCGGCTTCGCAGTATGATCTCATACGGNTCAGAAAAAACGGTTGACCGCCGGCGCGGAGTCATAGTACAATCAAGGACGAAAAAATTTTGTTCTTTGGGCTTGCATTTTTTTNNATTTTAGGTTATGGTAATAGAAACGAAAAAGATTTCGTACATATGGTAACCTGAACAATGATGTTCCAAAAGCAATTTTGGGGCATTTTTTGTTTTGAGGAGAAAGGGAGGAGCATTATGAGCGAAGTAATGAACGTTGAGGAGATTTTTGCATCGGATGTCTTTACACTCGGAAAGATGAAAGAGGTGCTGCCGAAAGACGTCTATAAGGAAGTAAAAAAGGTCATNGATGAGGGCGGNGAGCTTTCCATGTCGGCGGCAAACGTGGTTGCCAAGGCNATGAAGGATTGGGCGGTCGAGAACGGCGCGACGCATTTTACGCATTGGTTCCAGCCNTTGACCGGTATCACGGCGGAAAAGCATGACGCATTTGTNACNCATCCGGATGACAGCGGCAAAATGCTGACGGAGTTTTCGGGNAAAGAGCTGATCAAGGGAGAGCCGGATGCTTCTTCNTTCCCNTCNGGCGGACTGCGCGCNACNTTTGAGGCGAGAGGNTATACGGCATGGGACATCACATCCCCGGCATTTTTAAAGGAATCGGGCTGCGGTACGATTCTCTGTATTCCAACGGCGTTCTGTTCGTATACAGGAGAGGCNCTTGATAAAAAGACGCCGCTCTTACGCTCCATGGAGGCGCTTTCCGAGCAGGCGCTCCGTATCGTAAGGCTGTTCGGCAATCAAGGTGCGACGAAGGTCACGGCGTCCGTAGGGCCGGAGCAGGAATATTTCTTAGTGGATAAAGATCTGTATATGAAGCGCCCCGATCTGATGTTTGCGGGAAGAACCCTGTTCGGCGCGCCGGCTCCGAAAGGGCAGGAGATGGAGGATCATTATTTCGGCGTTATCAAAGAGCGTGTCGGCGCTTATATGAAAGACTTAAATATCGAACTGTGGAANCTNGGCGTGACGGCAAAGACGCAGCANAATGAGGTGGCGCCCGCGCAGCANGAGNTNGCTCCGATNTATGAGACNGCGAACATTGCGGTNGANCACAACCAGCTNGTCATGGANGCNATGAAGCGGGTTGCTTATAAGCATGACATGAGATGTCTGCTGCATGAGAAGCCGTATGCCGGCGTGAACGGATCGGGTAAGCACAACAACTGGTCNATCACGACGGATAATGGTGTCAACCTCTTAGATCCGGGTGATACCCCGAATGAGAATATTCAGTTCCTGTTAGTGCTTGCCTGCATCATGAAGGCGGTCGATACCCATGCGGATCTGCTCAGACAGAGCGCGTCTGACGTCGGGAATGATCACAGACTCGGCGCGAANGANGCNCCGCCCGCCATCATTTCGATGTTCCTCGGCGAGCAGCTTGACGATGTTGTGAGACAGCTTGTGGAAACNGGAATGGCGAAGANCTTAAAAGAGGGCGGCAAGCTGNTGACNGGNGTAAAGACGCTGCCCAACTTGGAGAAGGATGCAACGGACAGAAACAGAACTTCNCCGTTTGCGTTCACGGGAAATAAATTTGAGTTCCGTATGGTTGGTTCNGCGGATTCCATNGCAAGCCCGAATACNATTTTGAATGCGATCGTTGCGGAGGCGTTCTGNGAGGCGGCGGACCGTCTGGAGGGCGCNGAGGATTTTGAGATCGCGGTGCATGACCTGATCAAAGAATANATGACNAAATATCAGAGGATCGTATTTAACGGCGATGGCTATTCCGATGAGTGGGTNNNGGAAGCGGAGAAGAGAGGACTGCCCAATATCAAGTCCATGATCGAGGCGGCAAGCTCNTTGACAACCGAGAAGGCGGTAAAGCTGTTTGAGAAGTTCGGCATCTTTACGAAGACAGAGCTGGAGTCCCGTGAGGAGATCATCTATGAAACATATGCAAAAACCATCAACATTGAGGCGTTGACGATGATCGATATGGCGGGCAAGCAGATCATTCCGGCAGTCGTGTCCTACACAAAGAGCCTTGCAGATACGATCAATGCCGTAAANGCCGCAGGCTGCGACGCATCCGTNCAGGTGGATCTCTTAAAAGANACTTCGGCATTGCTCGGCGATATGAGGGAAGCGCTTTCNGNCNTNAAGAAGGCGGAGGCNGANGCNTCGGCGATGACGGANGTNAGNGAGCAGGCGTTCTTCTATAAAGANACNGTTATGAACATCATGCAGCAGCTTCGGANTCCGGCNGATAAACTGGAGATGATCGTGGATAAATCCATGTGGCCGTTCCCGACCTACGGCGAGNTGATGTTTGAAGTGTAAAGAAAGGATAAAAGAAAAGCATTTATTGCCGGAACACGGCCGTATTGACTGAACTGTTCAGCTTGCGGTCGTGTTCCGTTTATGTAACATTACAGATAAGGAATATTGCAACCAAAGACAGAATGTATGTTCACAAAATTCTTGAATGATATTATTTTTTTTGATAGCATGGAAATGTGAAAGCTGAGGAGGGCATCGGTGTCTCTAGGGATATGGAAAAAGCGAAATATTGGTATAAGCAGGCGGCTTTGCNGAAACATGATCTGGCAATGGAAAAGTGCGAGGAGTTAAAAATCCCCCTTAAATAGCCGTTGATTTTTTCTTGGCTATTTAAGGGGGATCATACCTATGCATTCACGATCGGAACTTTTTTATATCCTCTGCTCTTTTTGATTCGTTTCACCTGATCCTTGGTGAGATCGGAAGCGACAAGTATTTCTTCTCCCGTCATTAAGTCTCTTATCCAAAATTCATAGCTGTTATCCGTGGACATAAATCCTGTCGGTTTTTTTGCTAAAACATGTTTTGCATAAGGCTCAAAGGCCTGACGGTATCCGTAATCACCGACTGCCATTTCTGCCTTCGCCNCCTTGCTCTTTAACTCCATACCCTTTCCGCATACGGGACACATTTTGAAATATATTTTCTTTACAGGAAAAAGCGGTATGTATTCCAGATGCGCCCAAACAGTATTCTTGACATATCCTTTTTGGTATATTCTGCGGCAGACAGGACATTCCTCTCTTTGACCGTAATAGCCTGTGAGCTTTGTAAAAACATGGGTTCCATAAACAATAACTGCCATAATGCCCTCTTTTCTTTANGTAATTTCTTATTTTTATTCACGAGCACAGCATATCATGTCTGCCATTTTTCTGTCAAACGGAATATAGGACGTCTTGAGCAATNNGAAGGAACAAATGTTCGACAAATGTGTAGACAATAAAAAAAAGCTGTGGTATACTCATAGGACGAGATGGTTGAAGTGTGAAAAAATGATGGAATGGTGAAGAGAAGAGCGCAGCAATAGAGTTTAAAACGAGTGAGGATTGGGAGTACTTTCATGGATCATTTTGAATTGGTTTCGGAATACGTGCCTACCGGCGATCAGCCGCAGGCGATCACGGAGCTGGTGGAAGGCTTTAAGCAGGGCAATCAATTCCAGACGCTTCTCGGCGTGACCGGTTCCGGTAAGACCTTTACAATGGCGAATATCATACAGGCATTGAATAAGCCGACGCTGATCATTGCGCATAATAAGACGCTTGCGGGACAGCTTTACGGGGAGTTTAAGGAATTTTTCCCGAATAACGCAGTCGAATATTTTGTCTCCTATTATGATTATTACCAGCCGGAGGCATATGTGCCGTCGTCGGACACCTATATAGCAAAGGACTCTGCCGTAAATGAGGAGATTGACAAGCTGCGCCTGTCCGCGACCGCATCGCTGACCGAGCGGAAGGACGTGATCGTGGTTGCCAGTGTGTCGTGTATTTACGGTTTGGGAAGCCCTGATGATTATATGGGAATGGTGGTTTCCCTGCGGCCGGGTATGACGAAGGACAGAGATCAGGTTATCCGGGAGCTGATCGACATGCAGTATGAGCGAAACGATCTGGATCTTGACCGAAGCTGCTTCCGCGTGCATGGCGACGTGCTGGAGATCAATCCCGCGCAGGGCGGGGATGCACTGATCCGGGTTGAGTTTTTCGGAGACGAGATCGACCGCATTACAGAGGTTGAGCCGCTGACGGGAAAGTCGCTCGCAGTATTGGATCATGTGATGATCTTTCCTGCCTCTCATTATGTTGTTGCACCGGAAAAGATCAGGCGCGCCTGCGACGCGATCGAGGAGGAATTGAAGGAGCGGGTCGTTTTTTTTAAACAGGAGGACAAGCTGTTAGAGGCGCAGCGCATTGCCGAGCGCACGAATTTTGATGTGGAGATGCTGCGCGAGACGGGGTTCTGCTCCGGCATTGAGAATTATTCACGACATTTGAACGGCACGAAGGCGGGGGAGCCGCCGCACTGTCTGATGGATTATTTTAAGGATGACTATCTGATCATCATTGACGAGTCCCATATTACGATCCCGCAGATCCGGGGCATGTATGCGGGCGACCGTTCGCGCAAGACAACGCTTGTTGATTACGGGTTCCGCCTGCCGTCGGCGCTCGATAACCGGCCGTTGAATTTTGCGGAGTTTGAGCAGCATATCGATCAGATGCTGTTTGTGTCGGCAACACCGAACGTCTACGAGCAGGAGCATGAGCTGCTGCGGACGGAGCAGATCATCCGGCCGACCGGACTGTTAGATCCCGAAGTGTTCGTGCGTCCGATCGAGGGGCAGATCGACGATCTGATCGGCGAGATCCGTAAGGAGACGGAACGCAAAAACAAGGTGCTTGTGACGACGCTCACAAAGCGGATGGCGGAAGATCTGACCGAGTATATGAAGGACGTCGGCGTCCGTGTCAAATACCTGCATTCGGATATTGACACGTTGGAACGTGCCGAGATCATACGGGACATGCGGCTGGATGTGTTCGACGTGCTCGTCGGCATCAACCTGCTGCGGGAAGGTCTGGACATTCCCGAGATCTCACTGGTGGCGATTCTGGATGCGGATAAGGAGGGCTTTCTGAGGTCGGAGACTTCATTGATACAGACGATTGGACGTGCGGCACGTAATTCTGACGGACATGTCATTATGTATGCGGATCAGATCACGGAGTCCATGCGCGTGGCGATCGAGGAGACGGAGCGCAGACGCCGTATCCAGCAGAAATATAATGAGGAGCACGGGATCACGCCGCAGACGATCCGCAAGGCGGTGCGGGATCTGATCAGCATCAGCAAGAAGATTGCCAAGGAGGAAGTGCGCTTCGAAAAAGATCCCGAATCCATGACAAAGGAAGAACTGGAGAAGCTGATCGCGGCAGTCCAGAAGAAGATGAAGAAAGCGGCGGCGGAGCTTGATTTTGAGACGGCGGCGGAGCTTCGCGATAAGATGATGGAGCTAAAGAAACGGCTGGAGGAATAACAGAATAAAGGAGTACAGAGAGTATGGCAGCAAAAAAGATGCTTGCACCGACGGAGTGTATCCGAATCCGGGGAGCAAAGGAGCATAATCTGAAACAGATTGACATTGATATTCCGAGAAATCAGCTTGTGGTATTGACGGGGCTTTCCGGCTCCGGGAAATCATCACTGGCGTTTGATACGATCTATGCGGAAGGACAGAGGCGTTATATGGAGTCGTTGTCCTCCTACGCAAGACAGTTTTTGGGGCAGATGGAAAAGCCGAGCGTGGAAAAGATTGAGGGACTTTCTCCGGCGATCTCGATAGACCAGAAATCGACAAACCGTAACCCGCGTTCGACGGTGGGAACCGTGACGGAAATTTATGATTATTTCCGTCTGCTCTACGCGCGCATCGGGATTCCGCACTGTCCGGAATGCGGCAGGGAGATCCGGAAGCAGACGGTCGATGAGATGTGCGATCAGATCATGGGGCTTGCGGAAGGAACAAAAATACAATTGCTCGCGCCCGTCGTCCGCGGCAAAAAAGGAGAGCATGCGAAGGTGCTTTCCCGCGCCGCAAGGAGCGGCTATGTGCGCGTGATCTTGGACGGCAGCATGTATGAGCTTTCCGAGGAGATCAAGCTGGATAAAAACATTAAGCACACCATAGAGATCGTTGTGGATCGTCTGATCGTGAAGCCGGGGATTGAGAGCAGGCTGACAAGCTCGATCGAGAATACGCTTGAGCTGGCGGAAGGGCTGATGGTGGTTGACGTGATCGATGGGGAACCGCTTCAGTTCAGCCAGAGCTTTGCCTGCCCGGATTGTGGGATCAGCATTGAGGAGATCGAGCCGAGGAGCTTTTCTTTCAATAATCCGTTCGGTGCCTGCCCTGACTGCTTCGGACTCGGCTATAAGATGGAGTTTGATCCCGAGCTGATGATACCGGATCGCGCTTTAAGTCTGAATCAGGGTGCGATCGTTGCGATGGGCTGGCAGTCAAGCTCGGATGAGGGAAGCTTTACCCACGCGCTGCTCAGCGCATTGGCAAAGGAATATCATTTTTCTCTGGACACACCGTTTGAAGAACTTTCGGACGAGGTTCAGAATATCATTATTTCCGGCACAAACGGGCGTCAGGTAAAAGTGCATTATAAAGGACAGCGCGGTGAGGGTGTGTATCCGGTCGCGTTTGAAGGGCTGATTCAAAATATGCAGAAGCGGTATCGCGAGACCGGTTCGGATTTGATGAAGCAGGAATACGAGACGTTCATGAAGATCACGCCCTGCAAGCTTTGCAAGGGCATGCGCTTAAAAAAGACGTCGCTTGCGGTGACGGTCTGCGACAAAAATATTTATGAGATCACGTCTCTTTCCGTTAAAACGTTGTCGGCATTTCTTGAGACGATGGAACTGACAAGGCAGCAGCTGCTGATCGGAGATCAGATTCTGAAAGAGATCCGGGCGCGCGTGCGGTTTCTGGTCGATGTGGGACTGGAATACTTAAGTCTTTCCAGAGCAACGGCAAGCTTATCGGGCGGCGAGGCGCAGCGGATCCGGCTGGCAACGCAGATCGGTTCGGGGCTTGTCGGCGTATGCTATATTTTGGATGAGCCGAGCATCGGTCTGCATCAGCGCGATAACGATAAGCTGCTCGCCACATTGAAGCGGCTGCGGGATCTTGGAAATTCGGTGCTCGTTGTGGAGCACGACGAGGATACGATGCTTGAGGCGGATTATATTGTGGACATCGGTCCGGGTGCGGGCGAGCACGGCGGCGAGGTCATAGCGCAGGGAACGGCAGAGCAGATCATGAAAGTGAAGGAATCCGTAACGGGACAATATTTAAGCGGTGCAAAACGGATTCCCGTACCCGAGACAAGAAGAAAGCCGACCGGCTTTCTGACGGTCAAGGGCGCAAGAGAGCATAACCTGAAAAATATCGACGTGGATTTTCCACTTGGCGTATTTACCTGCGTCACAGGTGTTTCCGGTTCGGGAAAGAGTTCTCTGGTCAATGAAATTCTGTATAAGCATCTGGCAAAGAAGCTGAACCGTGCGAGGACCGTCGCCGGTGCGCATGATACGATCCTTCATGTGGATAAGCTCGATAAGGTCATCAATATCGACCAGTCGCCGATCGGACGGACGCCGCGCTCCAATCCGGCGACCTATACGGGTGTGTTCGATCAGATCCGTGATCTGTTTGCCGGCACAACGGATGCAAAGGCGCGCGGCTACAGCAAGGGACGATTCAGCTTTAACGTGAAAGGCGGGCGCTGCGAGGCGTGCAGCGGAGACGGCATCATCAAAATCGAAATGCACTTTCTTCCCGACGTGTATGTGCCGTGCGAGGTCTGCGGAGGAAAACGCTACAATAGAGAAACGCTGGATGTGAAATATAAAGGGAAGAGTATTTATGACGTGTTGGACATGACGGTGGAGGAAGCAGTGCACTTCTTTGAAAATGTACCGTCCATTCGAAGAAAGATCGAGACGCTTTATGACGTCGGTCTTTCCTACATCCGCTTAGGACAGCCTTCCACAACCTTATCAGGCGGTGAGGCGCAGCGCATCAAGCTTGCGACGGAGCTTTCCAAACGGGATACGGGGCACACGATCTATATTATGGATGAACCGACGACGGGGCTGCATTTCGCGGATGTGCATAAGCTGGTGGACATTCTGCACCGCCTTGCGGACGGCGGCAATACCGTGGTCGTGATCGAGCACAACCTGGACGTGATCAAGACAGCCGACTATATCATTGATATGGGGCCGGAGGGCGGAGACGGCGGCGGAACAGTGATCGCCAGAGGAACGCCGGAACAGGTTGCGCAGGCGGAAGGCTCTTATACGGGAGCCTATGTCCGGAAAATGTTGGAAAGGGAAAATCACAGAAAAACGCAAAAAAGCACGGATTGACCTTTATTTTTATCGGGAAACAGCCGATAACATACCTAGATGCATGGAGGCACGAGTACGCAGAGCGGACGGAACCGCTTTACGTAGCGTGCTTTCTTTGTCGGGAAAACAAGAAACAGGTAACAGTTCCGTCCGTGCATAGATCAAAAAAATTTTATGAAGTTTTTGGAAACCCCCTTTGAAAATGCGTTCTTATGGGTTATAATGGCTTCGTATGTTTAATTTTTACGGTAGATGGCAATGCTGAAAGTAGATTTTGCCATTCGGTCATGCGTATAAGAAGCATTCACATAGAAATAGAGGAGAGCGTTGAGAAAGGGGTTTGGAGCATGCAGTACACGGATATCGGAATTGACTTGGGAACTGCGAGTATTCTTGTCTATATCAGGGGAAAGGGCGTTGTGTTAAAGGAGCCGTCCGTTGTTGCATTTGACAGGGACACGAATAAGATAAAGGCAATCGGTGAGGATGCGCGTCTGATGTTGGGAAGGACGCCGGGAAATATCGTTGCGGTCAGACCGTTAAGACAGGGTGTTATTTCGGACTATACCGTCACCGAGAAAATGATGAAGTATTTTATCCAGAAAGCGCTCGGAAGAAGAACCTTCCGCAAGCCGCGCATTGCGGTGTGCGTGCCGAGCGGCGTGACTGAGGTAGAGAAGAAAGCGGTTGAGGACGCAACCTATCAGGCAGGCGCGCGGGAGGTTTCCATTATTGAGGAGCCGATCGCGGCGGCAATCGGCGCCGGTATTGACATCAGTAAGCCGTGCGGTAATATGATCGTTGATATTGGAGGCGGAACGTCGGATATTGCCGTGATTTCCCTCGGCGGTACGGTCGTCAGCGCATCTATTAAGGTTGCGGGCGATGATTTTGATGAAGCGATCGTGCGCTATATGCGTAAAAAGCATAATCTTTTGATCGGCGAGAGAACGGCGGAGGATATCAAGATCAAGATCGGTACGGCGTTTAAGCGTCCGGAAGTAGATTATATGGAAGTTCGTGGCCGAAATCTGGTGACAGGTCTGCCGCGTACCGTTAAGGTTTCCTCGGAGGAGACGGAGGAGGCACTTCGGGAGACGACCTCGCAGATCATTGAGATCATACACAGCGTGCTTGAGAAAACACCGCCTGAGCTTGCGGCGGATATTGCGGATCGCGGTATCGTATTAACCGGAGGCGGAAGCCTGCTGCGCGGACTGGAGGATCTGATCGCCAACAAGACGGGGATCAATACAATGACGGCGGAGGAGCCGATGACGGCGGTTGCGATCGGAACCGGACGCTATGTAGAGTTCCTTGCAGGCTATCATGAGGAAAGTTAAGAAACGGCTTATTCAGGATAAAGGGAAACACGAGAAGGAACGGGTGAGGAGGCAGACATGCTCAGAGGATTATATACGGCCTATACCGGAATGGTAAACCAGCAGAAGCGCATGGATACGATGACGAATAATCTTGCGAATGTCAATACGGTCGGTTTTAAGAAGGAAGGCGCGACAAACGAGGCGTTTTCCGACGTGCTCGCATATCGTCTCAAGGATGTGACGACGCCGGGGAACGGCAGTTATATCGGACAGATGAATCTTGGCGTAAAGATCGGTGAAAATTACACGGATTGGACGCAGGGCGCGTTCCGTAACACCGATAATACATATGATCTTGCCTTAAGCGGCAGCGGATTTTTCAGTATTGAGTTTACGAACAAAAGTGACGAGACAATGACGCTGTATACGCGTGACGGCGGTTTTACCGTGAATACGGCAGGGTATCTTGTCAATGACAACGGCGATTATGTGCTCGGCAGAGCAGCGAACGGCGGTTTGGAGCGGATTCAGCTTGACCCGACGAAGGATACGTACATTGATCAGATGGGGGGTATCTATCAGGATGACGAACTGATGGCGACGCTCCAGATCACGGATTTTGCCGACTATGATTATTTGGCAAAATACGGTGAGAATTATTACCGCGCGATCGAGGGAGCAGAACTGCAGGATGCGGACGCGCGAGTTCATTCGGGATATTTGGAGCAGTCCAATGTGGAAAGTGTTCAGGAAATGGTAAATATGATCACGATCCAGCGGAATTATGAGGCGAACCAAAAGGTGATCACAACGCTTGACCGTTCGCTTGATATTGCGGTCAACCAGATCGGCAAGGTATAAAAAAGAGTTTGCGTTCCGCAAACTCTTTCAGAGAATCCGCAAGGCGGATTCTCCTGAGGTCGAGAAATTTCCTATAGGATAATACAGGAGGAATCTATTATGGTACGTTCTTTATGGTCGGCGGCAACGGGCATGATCGCCCAGCAGCTGAATGTGGACACGATCGCACATAACCTTTCCAATGTGAATACGACGGGTTATAAGACGGATGTGGCAGAGTTTCAGTCCCTGCTGTATCAGACGCTTCAAACGAGGACAACTTCCGCAAACGGTGAGGAGAAGCCGGGAAGCGCGCAGGTTGGTCTGGGTGTGCGCAATTCATCCATCAGTTCCATTTTCACGCAGGGTGAGATGAGAGAATCGACGAGTCCTACGGCGTTTGCGATTGAGGGAGAGGGCTTTTTCTCCATTCGCGGACTGGACGGCGGCACTTATTATACAAGGAACGGTAATTTCTTTATTTCGGAAGGAAATGACGGGCTGACACTCTGTACGGCAGAAGGTTATCCGGTACTGGATACGGAAGGGAACGAGATCGTGTTCGATCCGGATATGATCGTGAGCAAGATCACGGTTACCGATCAGGGAAGCTTCTGTTACCCGGACGAGACAAACAATCCGCGTGAGCTCGGAATGACGATCGGCGTATATCAGTTCAATAATCCGACAGGTCTGTATAAGACGGACGGCGGATATTATCAGGAGACGGCGGCGAGCGGAGAAGCGATGAATGAGGCGGAAAACGACGCGCTGAAAAAGAGCAAGATCGTTCAGGGCTATTTGGAGGCATCCAACGTCAAGGTTGTAGATGAGATGGTGAATCTGATCATCGCGCAGCGTGCTTATGAGATGAATTCCAAGGCGATCACAACGACGGATGAAATGATGCAGACGGCAAATCAGTTAAAGAGCTAATAGTGTAAAATAATAAGCTACATAGTATGGTGCGGCAGAAAAGAGGGTTTACTGATGGATATGAGCGGTCTTACACTGGGATATAATGATTACCTGAGCATGGCGAAGGATGTTTCGGCGACGAAAACGGAAAATGCGGCAAACGCAATCAGTAAGGATTCGACGGACGAAGAACTGATGAACGCCTGCAAGCAGTTTGAATCCTATCTGCTGGAACAGGTATTTAAGGAAATGCAAAAGACAATCTCCTTTGATGACGATGAGAAGTCGCCTTCTATCGGCTTTTCCATGGGGGGAGACGACAGTCTGACGGAATACTTTAAGGAGCAGGCGATCGCCACCCTTGCTTCTGATTCCACTGAGAAGAGCGGTCTGGGAATCGCGCAGATGCTGTACGAGGCGATGAAGCGCGGACAGTAATGCTGTGGACTTACGGCGGACCGGTAAGAATCATTTGCATTGAGAAGTAAAAGAACAACCGGATAGAGAAAGGCTGCTTACTGAAGCAGCCTTTTTGCGCGCATCCGGACTGTTTGCACCGCAGGCAGGTCTGCGGTATGGGGGATATCATGGAGACGATAAAGGGCTATGTGGAGCATGTGATCTATCGCAATGAGGACAACCATTATACAGTACTGGAGCTGGTCGTGGACGGAAAGGCGACGACTGTTACGGGAACGTTTGACAGCGCTTCCGAAGGGGAAACGATCGAGGCGGAGGGAGAATTTGTCAAGCATGCGATCTACGGAAAGCAATTTAAGGTAAGCAGCTACCGGAGCATGCTGCCGGACGATGTGCTTTCCATTGAACGTTATCTTGGCTCGGGCGCGGTCAAGGGGATCGGAGAATCCCTTGCGGCGCGCATTGTCGCCCGTTTCGGCGAGGATACATTTACCATCATCGAGAAGGAGCCGGAACGTCTTTCGGAGATCAAAGGGATCAGCGAGCGTAAGGCGCGCGAGATTGCCGCGCAGCTTGAGGATAAAAAAGGAACGCGCGACGCGATGATGTTTTTGCAGAAGTACGGCATCACGAACACGATGGCGATCAAGATCTATCAACAGTACGGCTCGGAAATATATGGGATCTTACAGGAAAATCCGTATCGCCTTGCCGAGGAGGTGGAAGGCATCGGTTTTAAGGCGGCGGATGAGATCGCGGTGAAGATCGGCATTCATGTGGATTCCGACTACCGTATCCGCAGCGGACTGCTGTACATACTCCTGCTTGCGGGAGGGGAGGGACATCTCTTTCTGCCGCTGCCCGTCCTGCGCGCACGGACGGCAGAGCTTTTAGGGCTTTCGGAGGAGGCGGTCGATCCGGTCATTCCCAATATGGCGATGGATAAAAAACTGGTGATCAAAAATCAGGGCGGTATGGCGGCAGTATATGGCGGCAGCGCCTATTATACGGAGTTGGACTGCGCACGCATGCTGCATGATCTGCTGCTTGCCGCCGGGGGAGAAGATCCGAAGGAGGATGAGAGACTTCATCTCAGCATTGCGCGGATCGAGGAGGAGCAGCAGCTTACCTTGGACGAATTGCAGCGGCGTGCGGTCGCGGAGGCGATGAAAAACGGCGTATTCATTCTTTCGGGCGGTCCCGGAACCGGAAAAACGACAACGACGAAGGCGATCATTGAGCTGCTTGACAAGGAGGGAATGGAGTTTCAGCTTGCCGCGCCTACGGGACGCGCCGCCAAGCGGATGCAGGAGACGACCGGCTATGAGGCGCGGACGATCCACCGTCTGCTGGAATTGAACGGGGCGGTCTCGGAGCAGGGACGGCGCGTGCGGTTTGAGCGCAATGAGGAGAATCCGCTGGAAGCGGACGCGATCATCATTGATGAGATGTCGATGGTGGATATTTATTTATTTCATGCGCTGTTAAAAGCGGTCACGGTCGGCACAAGGCTGATCCTGGTGGGGGATGCAAACCAGCTTCCGAGTGTGGGACCGGGACAGGTGCTACGCGACCTGATGGAGAGCGGCTGCTTTCCGATGGTCGTATTAAACAAGATCTTCCGGCAGGCGGAGGAGAGCGACATTGTTGTCAATGCGCACCGGATTCATGAGGGAAAGGAGATCGCGCTGGATAACCGAAGCAAGGATTTCTTTTTTCTGGAACGGGATCAGGTGAATGTCATCTACAAGCATATGATCCAGCTCATCACGGGGAAAATGCCCGCCTATGTGGACGCGCAGCCTTTTGAGATACAGGTGCTGACACCGATGCGCAAGGGGGCGCTCGGCGCGGAAAACCTGAACCGTATTTTGCAGCAGTACTTAAATCCGGCATCCCCCGATAAAAAAGAATACGTTTTTGGAGAAAACGTGTTCCGCGAGGGAGACAAGGTAATGCAGATCAAAAATAATTACCAGTTGGAATGGGAGGTGCTCGGCGCCTATCAGATTCCCGTTGACAGGGGGACAGGGATCTTTAACGGCGATATGGGGCGTATCGTTTTCGTAGATGAGACGGCGCGTATCCTGCAGGTGCAGTTTGACGAGGGGCGCATCGTGGACTATGAGTTCGCGAATCTGGAGGAATTGGAGCTTGCTTATGCGATCACGATCCATAAGTCGCAGGGCAGCGAGTATCCGGGCATTATCATGCCGCTTTTGTCCGCTCCGCGCATGCTCCTGAATCGAAATCTTCTTTATACGGGCATCACGAGGGCGCGCGGCTGTGTGACGATTTTGGGAAGCCGGCAGACGATCGCGCAGATGATCGCTAATGTGGATGAGCAGAAGCGCCATACGGGGCTGGTCTACCGTTTGAGAGAGTTGATCCGGAAAGAGGAGGAATGAAAAAGAAAAAAAGAATTTCAGAGACACTCATAGGGCTGCTCTATCCGGCGCGTTGCCCTGTCTGTGACGAAGTGCTCTCCGGCAGGGCGGGCGGCATCTGCGCACCCTGCCGCACACGTCTTAGGACGGTGGGAGATCCTTATTGTGTGAAGTGCGGAAAGCCGCTGCATGACGGGCAGCTTGTTTATTGTCATGACTGCAGTACGACAAAGCATATGTTTACGAGGGGACGCTGTCTGTTTTATTATGAAGATATCCGCGAGTCCGTTTACCGCTTTAAATATGAAGGGAGGCAGGAGTATGCTTCTTTTTATGCGGATGAGACCGTGCGTGTACTGGGAGAAGAAATCCTTGCATGGCATGCCGAGGCGCTCATTCCGATCCCGTTGAATAAAGCGAAGCTGAAAAAGCGGGGATACAATCAGGCGGCGCTCTTTGCAGAGGCGTTGTCTGCGCGTCTGGGCATTCCGGTTTTGAAGGGAGCGTTGGTCCGGGAGCGGAATACGGTACCGCAAAAGGAGCTGAATCGGGAAGAACGGCAAAAAAATCTGAAAAAGGCTTTCAAATTTATACAAAATGATGTAAAATTAAAGACAATTATATTAATTGATGATATTTTTACCACAGGCAGCACCGTGGATGCCGCTGGGGCACTGCTGCAGCAAGCAGGAGTAGCGGATATTTATGTGATCACATTGGCTTCCGGCAACGGAATTTAGAGAAGGAGTGGAAAGTATGAACGTCAGAAATTGCAGGAAATGCGGAAGGATTTTTAACTATGTGGCGGGACCTCACATTTGTCCGGCTTGTCGGGAGAAGCAGGAGGAGAAGTTTCAGGAGGTAAAGAATTTTATCCGCGACAATAAGGATGCGTCGATTAACGTTGTCTCTGAGGAATGTGACGTGGAGATCCCACAGATCCAGCAGTGGATCCGTGAGGAGCGGCTTGCGTTTTCAGATGATTCCCCGATCGGCGTGAGCTGTGAAAACTGCGGCGCCATGATTAAAACAGGGCGTTTCTGCGAAAAATGTAAAAAGGGAATGGCAACGGATTTAAGCAATGCGATCCGCAAGCCGGAGGCACCGAGACTGGAGCCGAAAAAGCAGGATCGCGAAAATCCGAAAATGAGATTCTTGGACAGATAATTATTACGGGAGAGCTATGTTAAACGAAGAACGGATCATTATGATGACGCGGATGGCGGCCTATGAAAGCGGCGAAGGAAAAAAGGACGGCGCGATCGGAAGCTATTTCAGGGGCGATTATATCGGACTTCAGGTGTTGAAGTCCATTATCGGCGCGACCATTGCCTATTTTTTAGTGTGCGGCATCTATTTGTTATATCATTTTGAAACATTGTTAGACGGAATTTATGAAATGGACCTGTGGGGGTTTGCGCGCAAGGCGGCGATCGCTTATATTGTGACGGTTGCCGTATATGCGCTCATTTCCTATGTCGTTTATTCCTATAAATACGGAAAAGCGAAAAAAAAGCAGAAAGCATATATGAGCAGGCTGCGTCAGCTTTCGCAGCTTTATCAGCTTGAGTCCAAAAACAAACAGTCATATTGAGAGGATAGTTATGGCTACATTACTTGTCATAAAAGAAAAACTAAAAAGCTTTTACAGCAAATATGAGGCATATCTGGTTCCTGTGCTGAAATTTGCGGCGGCGTTTATTTCGCTGCTCCTTGTCAATAAGAGGCTGGGCTATATGACGCAGCTTAACAGCACAGCGATCGTACTGATCGTAGCGCTTTTGTGTTCGTTTCTGCCGCTCAATATCGTGATCGTGATGGCGGCGGCATTTTCACTCGGTCATGTATACAGCCTGTCATGGGAATGTGTGATCGTACTATTGGTGCTTTATCTGCTGATGTTTTTATTGTATTTCCGTTTTTCGCCGAAGGATACGATTGCGGTGCTTCTGACGCCGGTCTGCTTTGCACTGAAGATTCCGGTCGTTATGCCGCTTTCCATGGGACTCGTGGGAAGTCCGGCGTCCGTTGTATCTGTAGGCTGCGGAGTGATCGTCTATTATGTATTAAGCTTTATCAGCCGTAACGCACCGGCGATCAACTCGTTGGATGCGGACGGCACGCTCGTGCGTTTCCGTTATTTTTTGGACGGGATCATGCATGATAGGGCGATGCTTGTGGCAGTCGCGGCATTTGCCGTAACGGTGATCGTCGTATACATTATCCGCAGGATGCCGGTAGATCACTGTTGGACGATCGCCATGATCACGGGTGCGTTGATAAGCATGGTCATTCTGATGTTCGGTGATCTGAAATATCACACCAATATTTCCATTATGGGAACGATCGTGGGGAGCATTGCGGCAGTCGGCATTGTGAAGGTTCTTCAATTTTTTGTATTCAATGTCGATTATAGCAGGACCGAGCACATACAATTTGAAGATGATGAATATTATTATTATGTTAAGGCAGTTCCCAAGATGACAGTGGCGATTCCGGATAAGACCGTGACGAAGCTGGATACCCGAAAGCCTGTGCAGCATACACAGACAAAGAGCAGCATGTCACCAAAAAGTGACAGCCTTTCGGCGAAAAGCAGCAGTTCGCAGTCAAACAGCGGCAGTGTACAGACAAACACGAGCAGTTTGTCTACCAGAAGCGGCATGCAGACAAAGCCGTCGGGGACGAGAGGCACACAGGGAACACAGCAACAGCAGATAAAGAGTGGTAATACAGGTGGCATCAACCGCAGATAACCTGCGGTCGCAGATAGCCTGCGGCAGCGCCTCCAAAAATATATAGAGAACAGATGGGATCAGCATGGAAAGATTTACGGCGTTTGCGGACAAATACCTGTCTGCCGTACACATACCCAATTACATCAAAGCAACGGATATTGTTGAGATCCTGATCATCTCCTTTTTGGTTTACCAGATCATGGTGTGGATTAAGAATACCAGAGCATGGGCATTCCTAAAAGGAGTTCTTGTCATACTTGTCTTTATCGGAGTTGCTGCATTTTTCCATATGTCGACCATATTATGGATCGCGGAGAATGTCATCAGCGTGGCGGCGATCGCGGTCGTCATCATCATGCAGCCTGAGCTGCGCAAGGCGTTGGAGCAGCTTGGCAGTAAGAATTTCTTAAACACGGTTCTTCCGTTTGAAACAACGCGCAAGGATTCCGGCAGATACACGGATCGTACGGTCAACGAGATCGTGCGCGCCTGTTTTGAGATGGGCAGAGTAAGGACGGGCGCATTGATCGTGATGGAGCAGACGAATTCCCTTGCCGAGTATGAGAGAACGGGAATTGCGGTAGACGGTCTTGTAACCAGCCAGCTGCTGATCAATATTTTTGAGCACAATACGCCGCTTCACGACGGCGCGGTGATCGTGCGCGGGGAACGCGTCACATCGGCGACCTGCTATCTTCCGTTGTCGGATAACCGTGATCTGAGTAAGGAACTGGGAACACGCCATCGCGCTGCGGTCGGCATTTCCGAGGCGACGGATTCTCTGACGCTGGTCGTTTCGGAGGAGACGGGATATGTCAGCGTTGCCTATAAGGGGGAGCTGTATCGGGATCTGGATCCGGACGGCGTGAAAGAAAAGATCGCAATGATACAGGATAAGCCGAGCGGCGAGGAAAAGAAGCACCGTGTGAGAAAGGGAAAGGCCAAAGCATGAAAAAATGGCTAACACAAAATCTCGGATTGAAATTTCTGTCAGTCATTTGTGCGTCGTTCTTGTGGCTGATCGTGATGAATATCAATGATCCGATCGACGAGCAGAGGTTTGTCGGGATTCCGGTCGAATTGACGAATACGGACGCCATTACCGATGAGGGTAAGGTGTATCAGATACTGGACAATACGAATTTGATCAATGTGACGGTGCGGGCAAAACGCTCCGTGCTGGATCAGCTTGACAGGGATAATATCCATGCGGTTGCCGATCTCTCCGAGGTCAGCGTTACGAACATGGTAACAATCAAGCTCTCAAGCAACCGTTACAGTAATCAGATTGACAGCATCCGATCCAATACGGAATTTTTGAAACTGAATATAGAAGATGTCAGACAAAAACAGCTTCCGATCCAGATTTCCGCGATCGGTACGCCGGAGGAAGGATATCTGACGGGAACCGTAACGGCGGGACAGACGGTCGTGCGTATAAAAGGACCGGAGTCTGTGATCAATCGGATTGATTCCGTACAGGCAGTTGTGGACGTGTCGGGTATGATGAGTGATGTGAGCACGACGGCAAGTATTGTTCTCTATGATGCGGGCGGCAATCGGGTTGAAGATGACAGTATCCAGCTTAACATTTCAAGCGTTGAAGTGAAGGTTTCAATCCTTGCGACGAAGAGCGTGCCGTTTACCTATCATGTTTCCGGTACACCGGCGGAAGGATATGAGCTGACGGGAGCGATTGTCGGTACCTATGACAGGATCACGATCGCGGGGGCACAGAATGTGCTGGATACGATCTCAAGTATTGAGATTCCGGCAGAGGTGCTCAATATAACGGGACAGACGGATTCCCTGAATGCGCTCATTTCTGTGAATGATTATCTGCCGAGCGGCGTTATCATTGCGGATGAGGAACACACGGGCCTGCTGGGCGTTTCGGTAGGGATTGAGCCGTTAGAGACGACCTCTGTCATGATTCCGGAAGGGCAGATCCGCATTTTCAATGCGCCGGAGGGGTATGAGTATGCGATTGTGAATTACAGCGGCTCCTCCATCAGTGTGAGAGCGATACCGACGGTCATGGCCGGCGTGGATGAGCAAAGCTTTGTCGGAGAGGTTGATCTTTCGGGTTATTTTGAGCAGCAGGGAGTCTATGAGCCTGCGGATGGTGTTTATTCCATTGAAGCGGCATTCGTGATGCCTGAGCGTGTGACACAGGTGCAGAGACTGTATGTGTCCATTGAGCTGAAAAAGATTGTGGAGGAAGAAGAATAGGGACACGGGGAAAGGACATAGCGTAACATGGCGAGATTATTTGGAACGGATGGAGTAAGAGGAGTTGCAAATGAGGAATTAACGCCGCTTTTAGCGATGCAGCTTGGGCAGGCGGGAGCCTATGTACTGACGAAGGAGCGTGACCACAAGCCGACGATCATGGTCGGCTGCGATACAAGAATATCGGGCGACATGTTGGCGAATGCGCTGATGGCGGGTGCCTGCTCCGTTGGGGCAAATGCGGTCTATGTCGGTGTGATCCCGACGCCGGCGATCGCCTATCTGACAAGAAAATATAAAGTGGATGCGGGCGTTGTGATTTCTGCATCCCATAATCCGGTGGAGTTTAACGGGATTAAATTTTTTGACGGAAACGGCTATAAGCTGCCGGATTCGTTAGAGGATGAGATTGAGAGTCTGATCCGCTCCGACATGAAAGGCGTCAAATTTCCGACGGGTTCCTCTGTCGGAAAGATCAAGTACCGGACGGACGCGCGGGAGGAATATATCAATCATGCGGTTCAGTCTGTGCCGGTGAAGCTTGACGGTATGAAGATCGTCGTGGACTGTGCGGAGGGTGCGGCATTCTATACGTCCGTGGAGACATTGAAGGAGCTTGGCGGTAATATTGTGGCGATCCACAACAATCCCGATGGCACGAATATCAATGCAAACTGCGGCTCCACGCATTTAGAGGAGCTGAAGGCACGCGTTGTTTATGAGAAAGCGGCGCTGGGGCTTGCGTTTGACGGCGACGCCGACCGTCTGCTCGCAGTCGATGAAAACGGCAGAGTGGTGGACGGAGATCAGATCATGGCGATCGTCGGAAATCATATGAAGGATACCGGAAAACTCAAAAAGAATATGATCGTGGTAACGGTCATGAGCAATCTCGGATTTTCCCTGATGGCAAAGGAGCGCGGCATCGAGATCGAGCAGACAAAGGTGGGCGACCGCTATGTGCTTGAGAGAATGAAGGAAATCGGGGCAAATCTGGGCGGAGAGCAGTCGGGGCATATTATATTCCTTGACGAAAATACGACGGGGGACGGTCTCTTAAGCGCGCTGCATCTGCTACAGGTGCTTGCGGAAACCGGGAAGCCGCTGTCGGAATTGTCATCGGTCATGCAGGTGCTGCCGCAGGCGCTTGTCAATGCAAAGGTTCCGAACCATAAAAAAGAAAGCTACATGGAATATCCCGAAATCGCGGCGGCGATCGAAAAGCTGAATGAGACGTTTGAGGGAGAGGGCAGGGTGCTGATCCGGCCTTCCGGAACGGAGCCGCTCGTGCGGGTGATGATCGAGGGAAAAGATCAGGCAATGATCCAGAGAGAAGCGCAGAAGCTTGCCGATCTGATTCAAAATATTATGTTATAGCATGATATGAGACGGTTATGATAAGAAAAGCTTGTGAATGCTTTGCGAAAATGCTATACTAGTCATATTGACAGTAATCGTGGGGGTTATGGTCGATTCGACTTTGAAGAAGCCAGAAGTGGAGGTATAACAATTATGGTAAGCCAAAAGGTGGTTATTAAGAATCCGACGGGACTACATCTAAGACCTGCCGGCATCCTATGTAAAGAGGCTATGCAGTTCAAATCGTTGATTACATTTACCTTTCGGGAAAATACAGCGAATGCGAAGAGTGTGTTAAGCGTGCTCGGCGCATGTGTAAAATGTGGTGATGAGATTGAGTTCACCTGTGAGGGTGAGGATGAGGAAGAGGCCTTAAAGACGCTTGTGAATGCGATTGAAAGCGGTCTCGGAGAATAAAACCGCAGCTGATGTCAGCCCGAAACCATTTCGGGCTGATTTTTCTGTTTGGGAAAATTCAAATTGGAGGTAGGAAAAGGATGTTAAATTATCAGCGTTACAAGAGAAATCCGGTAGTCGATTATCCGGAAAGAGAATGGCCGAACCGGGAAATTGAGAAAGCGCCCGTTTGGTGCAGCGTTGATCTAAGAGACGGAAATCAGGCGCTCATTGACCCGATGGTCGTGGGTGAGAAAATTGAGTTTTTTGAGCATCTTGTAAAGCTGGGATTTAAGGAGATTGAGATCGGTTTTCCTGCGGCAAGCCAGATTGAGTATGATTTTTTGCGTCAGCTTGTGGAGCGCAGACTGATTCCCGATGACGTCAAGGTGCAGGTGCTCTCCCAGTGCCGCGAGGAGCAGATCAAGCGCACGTTTGAGTCCATTGAGGGATGCGCGCAGGCGATCGTGCATATTTATAATTCGACCTCTACCTTACAGCGGGACGTCGTGTTCGGCATGAATCGGGAGGAGATCATTCAAATCGCGGTGCAGGGCACGAAATGGGTAAAACAGTATGCGGCTGAGTTTCCCGGAAAGATTCTGCTTGAGTATTCACCCGAAAGCTTTACGGGAACGGAGCTGGATTTTGCACTGGAGATCTGTACGGCAGTGCAGGAGACATGGGGAGCGACAAAGGAAAATCCCATCATCATCAATCTGCCCTCCACGGTCGAGATGACGACGCCGAATGTATATGCGGACAGAATCGAGTGGATGAATAAACATTTTAAGAATCGTGAGAGTATTATTTTAAGCGTACATCCCCACAATGACAGGGGAACCGGAGTCGCTTCCACGGAGCTCGCGATGCTTGCGGGGGCGGAGCGCGTAGAGGGCACACTGTTCGGAAATGGCGAGCGGACGGGAAATGTGGATGTGATGAACCTTGCCTACAATATGTTTTCGCAGGGCATAGATCCCAAATTACAGATCGAGCATGTGAATGAGAGCATTGAGATATATGAGCGCTGCTGCAAGATTCCGATCCATCCGCGTCATCCGTATGCAGGAAAACTTGTGTTTACGGCATTTTCCGGCTCGCATCAGGATGCGATCAACAAGGGTGTCAAGGCGATGCGCGAGCGAGGGAATGCGTATTGGGAGGTACCGTATCTGCCGATCGATCCCGCGGATATTGGCAGGGAGTATGAGCCGATCGTGCGCATCAATTCCCAGTCGGGCAAGGGCGGCGTCGCGTTTGTCATGGATACGTATTTCGGATTTAAGCTGCCGAAGGGAATGCAGCGGGAATTTGCCAATGTCATTCAGGAAATTTCGGAAAAGCAGGGAGAGGTGTCTCCTGATCTGATCATGGAAAATTTCCGCAGGGAGTATTTGAACCAAAAGGAGCCGATTCATTTCCGTAAGCTGAATGTGGACGATTTAAGCGGGGAGACCGAGTCGCAGTTTGATACGCGGGTGACCGTTGTTTATACGGATCACGGTGAGGAGAAGACCTACACAGCAGTCGGAAACGGACCGCTTGACGCGGTACAGCGCGGCCTGCAGGAAACGCTCGGTATCTCGATCAAAATTCTGGACTATGAGGAACATGCGTTGCAGAGCGGATCCAATTCACAGGCGGCGGCATACATTCATCTTTTGAATGCAAATGACGGAAAGGTCACTTATGGCGTAGGCGTCAGCTCGAATATCACCCGCGCTTCCGTGCGCGCGATATTCTCGGCAGTCAACAGGCTGGGACTTGGGAAAAAGTAAGGCGGACGTATGAAAGAATGGATCTCACAAAGGAAACGAATAGGAATATGGGCAGGCGCCGCGCTGGCGGCGCTTGTTTTTGTGTTGAGCAGTCTGTTTCCCAAAACGGCATATCAGGTTGTAAAATATCATGTGGTTTTGGAGGAGGAAGAGCAGGAGCAGGATATCATCCTGACGCCGGAGACGACGGTGCTTTTTTCCTTCTCTGTCGGAGAAGTTAATGTGAGCGGCGTGCAGCCCTGTATTGACTGGGGAGCCGAGAGCTGTCCGTCAGGCGTGCTCTGTGTGGATGTATGGCAGGTGTCAGCGGACGGAGAACAGAATTATGTCGGACAGGGAAGCACACCGCTGAACGCGGGTTTAAGAAGGTCCTATACCTATGTCGCACTGCCCCATGAGGAGATGCTGTGCGGAGAATTGATCATTGCCATCCGCTATGCGCCTGCCGGGGGGGAAGAATCCTATCCTGCTTTGGTCGCGACGGACAGGGACATGGGCGAATGTCTTACGGTCGTAAACGACGAACCTTATGCCGGAGATCTGCTGATGTATTATGCGTCCCAGCAGGACACGTATCCACTGCTGTTTGACGCAAAGGTCGTATGCCTTTTACTCATCTGTGTCGCACTGACGATGGGGAATACGCAGAAGAAGGAGGTGCGGTAATGAGGAAAAAGCAGCATTTTCGTGCAATGCGCATTCCTGCGGTGATCGTGGCGGCGCTTGTGTTTTCCCTGTTGGTTGAACTGTTCTTTTTTAACCGGAAGGCATTATTCGAAAAGAATTACGAGACCTCGGGCCGCATTGAGGCGGGCGGCACGGAGACGATTTTGGAGCTGGAAGAAGAATGCTACATAAAAACCGTGCGGATTACGGCTTCTTTTGAAGAAGCTGTGGATTACAGGCTGATCGCATTGGATGCGCAGGGCGGTGAGGCCGGAGAGTGGACGGGTGTGATTTCGCCGAAGCTGAAGGAGAGCGTATACAATCTGCGCACGCAGGCGGCAGGGCTTGTGTTGATTTTATCCGATGTGCCGGAGTCGGACGGCGTGATCACGGCGGCGAATTTTATCGAATGGAGTCCGTATCGGATCTTGTTTTTCTGGGTATTGTTCGGGCTGGCGGCGTGGCTATGGCTGTGGCGTGCCTTTGTGGCGAAAAAACCGGAATACGCGTTTGCGGTGATCGCACTGACGATCGGAATCCATCTGATCCTGCTGACGGGAACGAATCAGATCAGCTATGATGAACAGACGCATGTCAGCAAGACATGGAATCTTTCTTATATTGGAACGGTTTATGATACGGAAGCGGTACTGGAATTGAAGACGCTTCGTGCGCCGCATTTCAATAACCGCTGGGAGCGGGAGTTGACAGAATCCTATTTGCAGGGGATTCATGACTATGATACGGCGGAAGTGTATCAGCAGACCAAAATGATCCATTATGACAGGCGCGCGTATCTTCCGATGGCTCTTTTTATGGCGGCCGGAAGAACGCTGAAGCTGCCGTTCGCGGTGATGCTGATGCTCAGCAAACTGGGAAATCTGCTGATGTACACGGTGGTATGCTTTTTTGCCGTTCGGACGGCAAAGCAGGCAAAAGGGCTTGTCGCGGTGCTCGCATTATTGCCGAACAGTATTTTTACGGCGTCGCAGTTCTGTTATGATGCCTGTGTGAACAGCTTTTTACTGCTGGGTATGGTTCTGACGGCAAATGAGTTTTTTGAACCCAAAACACAGGTGCGTCCGCGCAATGTGGCGGCAATCCTAATCTGCCTCATCATCGGCAGCTACGCAAAGCCGGTTTATATACTGATGGGGTGCCTGCTTCTGTTTTGGGGAAACGGGAAATTTCCTTCAAAGCGTGCGGCGTGGCTGTTTCGCGGCGCCCTGCTGATCCTTTGCCTGTGTATGCTCTATGAGATCCTTGCAAAATCCGCCACCGGGGGCTCGGCAATGGCTACGCTCGCCAATGGCGGGGATACACGCATGGAAGGAACCAATATGCTTGGGCAGATGAAGCATATATTCGGTGCACCGATTTCCTACACGGGACAGCTTTTGCACGCCATGTTCGGACGGATTGTGGATTGGTTTACCGGAACAGACCAGTTCCTTATGTATGCTTATCTGAGCACGCCCGGTACGCTCTGCACGTGGATTTTTTTCGGTGCGGCGGCGTTTGCGGCGCTTGTCGGGTGTAAAGAGGAACAGCGCAGCCGGCTGAAAACAGGCTATGCAGCGCTGTTTGCGGTCATGGTATTCGGCATGTCGGCGGTGGTCTGGACCGTTCTTTATATGTCCTTTAACGCGGTGGGAAGCCCGGTCATTGTCGGTGTTCAGAACCGTTATTTTACGCCGATGCTGTTCCCGTTCTTTGTATGCTTCCTAAATGGGAGGCTTGTGTGGAAATGGGGTAAAGAGCGGTATTATCAGATTCTGTTTGGTATCATGGCGGGGCTGCTCCTTTACTGTAACTGGAGGCTTGGGATCGTACCGTATTACTTATAAATTTGAATATTAGGACGAATTGTGGTATGATAGAGACGCTCAAAAGGACAAAGACAAAGAGGGCTTTTGCTTATGGGACTTACGGTTTCGGTCATTACGGCTACCTATAACGATGCCGATCATTTAGAGCGGATCATTGAGCAGGTCAAAAAACAGGATTATGCGGATCTGGAATACATCGTGGTGGACGGTGCATCCACGGATCGGACGCCTCAGATCCTTGCGGAGGCAAAGGCGTGGTTCGGAGAGCGGATGAAGATCTGTTCGGAGCCGGATGACGGAATTTATGACGCCATCAATAAGGGAATCCGCATGGCAAAGGGCGACGTCATCGGGTGTTGTTTTGATGAATTTACCGAAGTCTATGTCGTGCGCAGGCTCGTTGAGGCGATAGAAAAAGAACATACGGACGGCGTGCATGCCGATCTGGATTATTGCAGGGACGGTAAGATCGTAAGGAAATGGCGGCAGGGGCAGGGGCGTCTGCGGTTTGGCTGGATGCCGGGGCATCCGACGTTTTATCTGAAGCGTGAAGTGTACGAGCGCTACGGAGTTTACCGGACGGATTACCGCATTTCGGCGGACTATGAATTGATGGTGCGCTGCTTAAAGGACGGACAGGTGAAGCTGGCCTATGTCCCGGAGGTCCTGATCCGCATGAATTACGGCGGCACGAGCAATAACGGGCTTTCGGCGTATCTGTTGTCATTGAAAGAGGGACATCGCGCGCTGCGGGAGAATCACATCCGTTTTGCGTGGTTTACGGACCTGTGCAGGACGCTTCGGGTGCTGCGGCAGTTTTTGTGAACGCCCTGCTCGCATAGGAGAATAGCCGATGAAAAGTCTTGTCATGATACCGGCGTATAACGAGGAAAAAAATATTGTGAAGACGGTGCGCGATATTCAGAAAAACGCGCCTGATTTTGATTATATCATCATCAATGACTGCTCGCGGGACAGCACGCTTGACTTATGCAGGCGGGAGGGGTTGAATGTCTTAAATCTGCCCGTCAATTTAGGGATTGGCGGAGCGGTGCAGACAGGCTACCGCTATGCGATGCAGAACGGCTATGATGTGGCTGTGCAGTTTGACGGCGACGGACAGCATGACGCCGCTTATCTGACGCAGATGCGTGAGAAGCTCGTGCGTGAGGAGCTGGATATGGTGATCGGTTCGCGGTTCCTGCGGCACGAAGGATTTCAGTCCTCCGGTATGAGACGGCTGGGAATCCGCTATTTTACGGAACTCATCCGGGTTTCGACGGGAAAAAAGATCACGGACCCCACATCGGGCATGCGGATGGCGAACCGCAGTGTGATCGAGGCGTTCGCCGTGAATTATCCCAAGGATTATCCGGAGCCGGAGAGTGTTGTATACTTGCTGCGGCAGGGGAAACGGGTGGAGGAAGCGCCTGTAAAAATGCGGGAGCGTGAGAACGGGAAGTCCTCTATTTCCTTTTCGAAGAGCATTTACTATATGTGCAAGGTAACATTTGCCATTTTGATAGAGGATATAAGGAGATACTGAAGCGATGGTGAAATTACAATTGATCGGCGCGGCGGTTTTGCTGCTTGGCATGTTGTATATTATCCGCCTGATCCGCAAAAGAAGAATGGAATTGAAATATGCGCTGCCGTGGCTGGCGGTTTCTTTTGCGGCGCTGATCGTGGACTGTTTTCCGAAGCTGTTGTCTAAGCTTGCCGATCTGCTCGGCATCGCGACGCCGGTCAATGCACTGTATCTGGTGGCGTTTTTGCTTTCCATCTGTCTTCTTTTTGCACTGACCGTCATTGTGTCAAGACAGTCGGAACGGATCAAGCAGCTTGTACAGGCTGTGGCGCTCTGCGAGGAACGGATCAAGCGTCTGGAGAGCGCAGGGGCGGGAGAAGAGCGCAATGGACAGAGCGGGCAGGAAGAACGGAACGCACACGAAGGGCAGAAAGGCAGATGATCGGAATGAACATCCTGTATGTGGCTCATGAACGGAATCTGGGCGGCGCATCGAAATCCCTTGTCACGATGGTATCGGATATGGAACGCCGCGGACATACAGTGACGGTCGTTGTTCCGTTCCGGTCGGGACAGGTCTTTCGCGCACTGAAGGAACAGGGGATTTTTGTTAAAAAAATATTTTTCGGATGGTGGATGATGCCAAAGGCATGGAATCCGCTGTTGAAATTCTTATTTCGCGTGCTCTATTTGACGGAACCGGTCGCGGCACGCCGGATTGCTTCACTGGCGAGAAAAAGACAGGCGAAGTTGATTCATTCAAATTCCAGCGCGATCGACGTCGGCGCGCGCGCGGCAAAGATGTGCGGACTGCCGCATGTCTGGCATTTTCGGGAGTTCGGCGATCTGGACTATCGCCTGATCTATTTATTGGGAAAGCGGGAGAGCGCACGCCGCGCGATAAACGTTCCGGGAAAGATCGTGTTCATTTCGAAATGTCTGCGGCAATATTATGAGCAGGAGATACCGGATGCGCACAGCACCGTGATCTATAACGGCATTTCCGAGAAGCTTTTCTGTGAGAAATATCCTGACGGGAGGGCAGACCGGCTCGGATGCGGGACGGTTACCTTTCTGATCGCAGGCAATTTTCATGAGGGAAAACATCAGGAGCTGGCGATCGAAGCCTGCCGGATCTTATGTGAGCAGGGTTTTAGCGGTGTCAGGCTGACGGTTGCGGGCGCCGCGTCCGCGCTGAAGTCTTCGAAGGCGTTTGAGGAGCGGCTGAAAGCGGAGGCGCTGAAGCTGCCTGAGGGGACGGTCACGTTTACGGGCTATGTGTCCGATATGGCGGCGCTCAGAAAACAGACGGATGTGGAGCTTGTCTGCTCCGGAATGGAGGCGTTCGGGAGAGTGACGGCGGAAGCCATGCTTTCTTCCAATCCGGTCATCGGCGCGGACAGCGGGGCAACCCCCGAGCTGATCGTACATGGGAAAAACGGATTTTTATTTGAGAGCGGCAGCGCGGAGGCGCTGGCGGACAGGATGCGTTATTTTTTGGAGCATCCGCAGGAGATCGCGCGCATGGGTGTGGAAGCGTACCGCGGCGCAAAGGAATGCTTTACCGCGCGGCATAATACGGATGCCGTCGAGCGGCTGTATGCCGCGCTTCTCGACTGATAGGAAATTCCTTAGTCAAAGATTGGCGCGAATGCGACAATCTTTTTTGAGGGAAACAAGGGTTAGGTGTACATTGCGAAAAAGCATGGAGGAGGGCGTTTCATGGGATACGTTCTGATCACGGGTGGGAATCTGATCAATAAGGGCGCGCAGGCGATGGTCTTCGTGACGGTGGATGAGGTGAAACGGCGCTATCCGAACAAGGAAATCGTTGTGGTGTCCGATATAGACGCCGCGAGAAGCGATGAAGAGCTTTCCAAATACCGCTTTCTTTTCCGTGACGGCGTCTGCCTGTTCGGATGGAAATATAAGCTTTTGCAGCATCGTTACGGAAAGCTTGACAGACACGGGGATGCGGCGTATATCCGAAAGCACACGGATATGATCATTGACGTCAGCGGATATACATTCGGCTCCAACTGGGGGATTTTGGAAAATCTGCTTGCGGGATACCGTGCCGCGGTGGCAAAAAAGCGTCACATCAGATTCTATTTTATGCCGCAGTCCTTCGGACCGTTTGATTGGAAGGGCTGGAGGAAGAAGCTCGCGGACCGCTATCTGATAAACAACTGGATCCGGAATGCGACCGCGATTTACTGCAGGGAAATGGCCGGTTACGAGCTGCTTAGGAGACGTTATGATTTTCGCCTGGTGAATTATGCGCCGGATCTGGTTCTGACGAACCGCGGTGTGGACTGCAGAGCGCTCTTTCGGGATGTGCCTGCGCCGCGTGCAGGAGAGGAAACGGATGAGACTGCTTTCAAGGACGGGGCGGAACTGAGCGTGCCGGATATCGCACCGCACAGCGTCGGTATTGTGCCGAATGTGCGGAACGACCGCTACGGGAAAGAAGAGCGGATGGACGCGCTATACCGCAGAGTGATCGATCGGCTGTTGGAGATGGGGAGAACGGTATATATCATCCGGCATGCGGTACAGGATCTTGCATGCTGCCGCCGTATCAAGGCGTATTATCAAAACGATAAGCGCGTCGTGCTGTTGGAGGATGAGACGGACTGCTTTGCCTACAGTGCGCTCGCCGCGCGTTTTGACTATCTTGTGGCGTCCCGCTATCATGCTGTTGTGCATGCCTATAAAGAAGGAACGCCCTGCATCGTACCGGGATGGGCGGTAAAATATGAAGAGCTGTTAAGATTGTTTGAGCAGCAGAATTATGAAATTGATGTCAGGACGGCGCTTCCCGATGCGATGGATGAGCCGATCGCGCGCATGGAGGAGAACTATGAGGCGGAATCGGTAAAGATCAGGGAGATTCTTGCCAAGCTTCAGAGGGGAAATGTGTTTGACGTCATCAGTCCGCCCAAGAACCGGGGGGAGTTTGAACCGGATCGATGGAATGTTTCTGCAATAGAGAAAACCAGAGAATGCGTTTCGTGCAGGATCTGTGCTGCGGTCTGTCCGCAGGATTGTATCCACTTTGAGCGCAAGTACGGTTATTATTTTCCAATTATAAATGAGGCGGCATGTGTGCACTGCGGAAAATGCATGCGTGTCTGTTACGGAAATGTCGAAATGAAGGATGTGCCGTATGCCGCGCCGCGCGGCGCGCTGACTGCGCAGGCGAAGGACGAGGAGCTTCTTTTGCGCGCGACGAGCGGGGGCGTTGTGACGGCAATGGTGGAGCGGCTGCTGCGGGACGGCGTATATGATAACGCGTATCTCGTGGAGGGCTTCGGCGACAAATATCAGCTGAGAACACGGGAATTTCTTCCGGGAGAAGACTTAAGTCCGACACAAAAATCCCGCTATGTGCCCGTGTCCCAGAGAAAGGCAGTAAAAGGGATTTTGTCGCATCCGGATCAGCGCAGTATTTATGTCGGGTGCGCCTGCGCCGTTTACGGTCTTTTGAAGGCTTTGCAGCTTTCCGGACAGGACAGGGACCGGGTACTGATCATCGGCCTGTTCTGCGACCGTGCACAGACATACGCGATCTATGATTATTTCAGGCTGTTTCATCAAAAAAAGATTGAACATGACGGGCAGCTGACGGAAATTTATTTCAGGGACAAGAGAGCGGGCGGCTGGCCCGGCAATATGCGCTTTACCTTTGCGGACGGGAGTCAGACCGATCTCAGTGCGAAGGAGCGCATGGTCGTCAAGGATTTTTTCCGGCCGCGGCGCTGCGTGAGATGTACGGATAAACTGAACAGGCAGGCGGATATTTCCGTCGGAGATAATTATACAGGAAAAAACAGTGACAAACGGGGAAGCAGCAGCGTGCTGTTTTATACCGAGCGGGGCGAGGCGGCATTTCAGCATTGCGAGGACGCGTTCGTGACGGCACCGTCCTCGATAGAAGAAATCTGTAAATCGCAGCATGTGGAATGGGAGAAGACATTCGGCTGT
The DNA here is from genome assembly GCA_014804425.1 of Lachnospiraceae bacterium. Lineage (GTDB taxonomy): Bacteria > Bacillota > Clostridia > Lachnospirales > Lachnospiraceae > DLAJ01. The sequence continues at coordinate 236,536 of JAAUZV010000014.1, read as the reverse complement.
ACGCGGGACGGACTGCACAAAGCAGAGCTTCCCGACCCGCTGCTCAGTGAACATGAAGAAATGGTGGCGTTGAGCTGTTATTCAGCCGGAGAGATGGAGCTTCATTCTTATATCCGGAAAAAAAGCCGTGAAAAGAAGAAAAAGATGTACAAGGACGCACTGCGGGAGAGACTGAGGTTATGAGGAGCAAAAAAGCGATCGTAAATACGCTTGCGGGCGGGTTGGGAACATTGCTTGTCGGTCTGCTGCAGTTCGTCGGACGCATGGTATTCATTCAGTTTCTGAGCGATGAATATCTGGGAATTTCCAGTCTGTTTACCAATATTCTGTCCATTTTGAGCCTGACGGAATTGGGATTGTCCACGGCGGTCTGTTTTTGGCTGTATCAGCCGCTCGCGGACGGGGATCGGGAAAAGATCAAGGCGATCATGCATTATTTCCGCAGAGCCTATTTTGTCATCGGCTGGGTGGTCGTTTTGCTGGGCGCGGCGCTGCTTCCTTTTTTACCGTATCTGATGACAGGGACGACCGAGCTTGTCGACGTCCGTGCAGTCTATCTGTTATATGTCCTGCAGTCAGCGGTATCTTATTGGTTTTGGGCGTATAAGGCGACCCTGCTGCAGGCGGATCAAAAGCTCTATATCGTGCGTTTTTATTATGTGATAGCCAATGTGCTCGTCACTGCGGCGCAGCTTACGTCTCTGGCCCTGTTCCGAAATTTTATGGTCTATTCGGTGATCGGGCTGTTTTCGGCGATACTGGTGAATCTGTTCTCGGCGCGCGAGGTGGATAAACGCTATCCTTACCTGAAGGAGAAGGAGTACCGGAAGCTTAGGAAGGATGAAAAGAAAAGCCTGTTTAGGGACGTTTCGGGGATGTCCCTGTTCAAAATGAACACGACCATCGTCAATTCCACGGACAATCTTGTGATCTCCGCATTCATCAACGTAAAAACGGTGGCGTTGTACGGAAATTATCAGGTGATCATCTCAGGGATCTCGCAGGTGGCCATGCAGCTGTTCGGCGGGGTAACTGCGACGGTCGGGAATTATTATACGGAGGATACGAAAGAGCATAACGAGTTCGTTTTCCGCTGCATCCAGCTTCTCTGCTATTGGGCGTATACACTGATGGGGATCGGGATGTTCGTCTGCTTAAATCCGTTCATCCGTCTCTGCTTCGGCGCATCGCGGGTGTTTTCCGTTGAGCTTGTATTTTTGCAGGTGCTTTATTTTATGATCAACGGCTTTCAGCGGACGTCCTTTATTTATCGCGATGCCTGCGGGCTTTTTTGGAAAGGAAAGGTGCGGCCTGTCGCGACGGCTGTTCTGAATATTGTGATCTCGATCGCGCTTGTTCAGTATATCGGACTTGCGGGTGTGATCGCGGGAACGATCGTAAGCTGGCTTTTAACGACATGGTGGTACGATCCGTACCTCATATACCGGCAGGCGTTCTCGATGTCGCCGCGCCGTTATTTTTTCGGCTATGCGAAGGCGGCGATCCTTACGTCGGCGCTGTTTGCGCTGACCGTGTACCTCTCCGGGCTCCTTACGTTCGGCGGCTTTGGCGCATTGCTCGTGAAGGTGCTTTTTTGCATGAGCATCCCGAATTTGGGGTATTATCTTTTTTATAGGAACAGCGAGGAATTTGCTTACTTAAAAAAGCTTGGGATTGCCATGTTTGAGCAGTTGCGATACAATAAAACAGGGAAGAAAAGCAGAAAGGAATAGACGGACATGAAAAAGATCATCATTACGGGGTGCAACGGACAGCTCGGACATGCCATGAACAAGCGATATGAAGCGGACACGGAATTTGAATGTGTGAATACGGATGTGGGTGAGCTTGATATTACGGACGTGGATGCGGTTCTAAAGTTTGTGCGGGAGGTAAAGCCTTATGCGATCATAAACTGCGCCGCCTACACCGATGTCAATAAATGTGAGTCGGAAAAGGATCTGGCATTTCGCATTAACGCCATTGGCCCGCGCAACTTAGCGATCGCGGCATCAGATGCGGGCGCGAAGCTTGTTCAGGTATCGACGGATTATGTATTTCCGGGCACGGAGAACCGGGAATTGAATGAGTTTGACGCGGTGGGGCCGGTGAGCGCCTACGGGAGCGGCAAGCTTGCAGGAGAACAGTTCGTGCGCGATTTCGGAAGCCGTTATTTTATCATCCGCACGGCATGGCTGTACGGGGATGGTAAAAATTTTGTCCGCACCATGTTAAAGCTGTCCGAGACAAATGACAAGGTGCGCGTGGTAAAGGATCAGATCGGGAATCCGACCAGCGCCGACGAGCTTGCGTCGGCAATCGCGTATCTGCTGCCGACGGACAATTACGGGCTGTTTCACGGTACCTGCGAGGGAAGCTGCTCATGGGCGGAATTTACATCCGAGATCTACCGGCTTGCGGGAAGAAGTACCGAGGTGGAATATATTACAACGGCGGAATATCCGGCGCCCGCCAAACGTCCGGCATATTCGATGCTGGACAATTATATGCTGCGCATGACGACGGATTTTAGGTTTGCGCATTGGAAGGACGCCATTGCGGAATATATGAAAAGGGAGCTGTAAACAGCTCCCTTTTCATATTTCAAGACGATTTCAGTTTCAAAAGAATGTTCCCGTCTACTGGATATCGATCTTATTCCATGAATCGCTGGGAATCAGCGCAACATAGGTTTTTCCGGTGTTGATCTCGATCTGTTCGCCGGTCTGCTTGTCATAATAAATGGTCGGAGCAGACTCGGACGCTTTGCTCCACACGACTTCGATCGCCGTGCCGTTTGTGATGTAGTATGCAGAGCGCTTTGACGTGTCGATCGCATTATAGATCAAATAGCCGTTCGGATCAAGCTGCGCAAACGTGGTATCCTGAAGCAGCAGATTCTTGAATGTCAACGGTGCATTGTCGTGCTGCGGATCAAGGTGAGCCTCGCCGTATTCATAATAATCGTAGGTTCCTGTTTCTTCGTTATAGACAAGCTTGGAACCATTGTGCGGGAACACGGATCCGAGATCTACCGTTGTGCAGGCAATGGCGCCTTCGCGGTCGGACAGGTCAAGCTCCGTATTGGAAAAGAGGTAATGCGGTCCCGGATAATATTCATTATATTCGGTCGTATAACGCGAATTGCTGAATCGCTCTTCCAAGTCACCTGCGCAGACATATTCAGTGAACTCGTAGGCCTTGCCGTTGTTTACACGCGTGAAACCGCCGCTGAAATTTGCGGAGTACTTTCTTGCGATCCATTCATCAATATAAAAAGGACCTCCGTCATGGCAAAGCACGGCATTCCATTCCGCGGCAAGCATGATGTTTGTCTGTCTTGTGCTCCGTATGCTGCCGAACTGTTCAATTGCACCCCAGTCCTTTACAACTGCCATTAAACGGGTCACGCGGTTGTTTGCGGTGCTGTTCATAAGCTCATATACAATATCCGCTTCCGTCAGGCCGTAATGCGGAAGTGCAATGGATTCGTTATCTACCATGATCGCTACAGGACGCTGATCCTTCAGACTTTCATCGATCCATTCATTGGTAAGCTCGCTGCGATACATTCCCTCGCGGGTTTCTTCCTCAGCCGGGTCATCGGTTTCGTCATCGGTAAGGTCATTGTCATCCGGCTGCTGGGTGTCATCAAGGTCGGAGTCGGCAGGGATAACGATGTTCGGAGTGTTGTCATCCGTACTGGTACTCGTGTCTTTCTCTTTGCCGCATCCGGTCATGAGACTTGCTGCCATGGAAATGCCAAGGAACAAGGCAATTGTCTTTTTGTTGATCCGTTTTCTCATAATGTCTCCTCTTTTCGTGTTTCATAACTGTGTTGTGAGAGGGAATCCAAAAGGCTGTGTATGCCGTCCGCATGACGGACAATAGCGGATTCCAACCATGCGTTATTCTTATTATAACGCGGTTGGTTCCGACAGTCAATGTTTTGGCATTGCAATGTTTTGCCATTGCAATGTTTTGGCATTGCAATGTTAGGTTAAGCTTGTTATAATCACTTTATTATTGTGATCATGGAAAAATCTGGCAAAGTGAGACTTTGGAAGGTGTTTGACCGCTTTGCAGGAATGGAGGCGCAGAGTGAAAAAACAATCGGAACGTTTTTTCTTTATTTTGTATATGGCGGGATTTCTGATCATGGCGATCCCAATGGCGGTCTGTCAGCCCGTTGTTGACACGATTTCGGACGTTCCGGTCAGCCCGCCTGACGAATATTTCCGCATGCTGATCCCGAAGTATATCTGTGACCACGGAACGCTTCCGACCGGTCTGGAAGAAGAAGTCAGGATCACCGGATGCGGTTTTTCTTACGGATTGTATAATACGCTGCCATACATTATCCAAGGCTATGTGATGCGTTTTGTCAGTCTGTTTACGGATTCAGACCTTGCTCTTTTATATGCGGGGCGATCCGTCAACATTGTTTTTGGCTGTATCATGGCCGTGTTTGTGTATCTGCTCGGAAAACGCCTTTTTACGGATCGGCGTTTTCGGTGGCTTTTTTGCGTGGCGGTCATGTATCTTCCCGAAAATCTTTTTGTTCACACCTACATCAATACGGATTCCTGCTGCCTGCTTGCGACGGCGATGATCCTGCATGCATTGGTATGGGGGTATCAGGAGGGCTTTCGTGTCAAAAACTGCATATGCCTTGCAATCGGGATCATTTTGTGCGCGCTTTCTTATTATAATGCTTACGGATATATTTTGGCTGCCGTTCTGCTCTTTATCGCCTATTATGTGGCAAAAGAAAACGGGAAGTGGCGCTGCGATTTCAAAAAGATGATCACTTACGGCGCATTGGTCAGCATTCTTGTCATCATCGGCGCAGGCTGGTGGTTTGTGCGTACATGGTTTGTCTTAGACGGAGATATTCTCGGTCTGAAAACCAAGGAGCAGCTGGCATTGCTGTATGCGCTTCCCGAAACAAGCCCGCTGTATACCTATCAGGCCCGCGGCATCAGCATTTTTCAGATGCTGTCAGAAAATCAGTTTTTCCAATGTCTGTATGACAGCTTTGTCGCTGCATACGGCTCGTTATCCATCCGCGGGCACTACTGGACTTATTTTTCTTATAAGCTGTTGTTTGGTGCAGGGCTTGTCGGCGGACTGTGGAGCTTCGGCGGCTTCCTCAGAAAAAAAGAGCATAAAGTAAACGGGAAAGCGTTGTTTTTTCATATCAATATGGCGCTGTGCATAGTGCTTCCGCTCATCATCCTGATCCGCTATGCCTATACCATGAATTATCAGCATCAGGGACGGTACATGCTGCCGGCGCTCATTCCCATTATGTATTACACGGTCTGCGGCATACGGGCACTCTCTCAGGCAGGTTTCCGCGGAAAGCATCTGCCCGCCCCGCTGGTGAATCTCGGCGTCGCGTTTGCGCTCTTTATCGCTGCCGGAAGTTCGTTCTATATGGTCTTTATTCAGGCGCTTCCCGTTTACCGGGAAGTGGGTATGTGGCTGACCTATTAGATGCCAATTTTATTTCCTGATTTTACAAAAAAAGATATTGCATGGAAAAAATAAATCTGATATAATTTCAATACTCTCGCTTCGCAATAAAAGTAGAGAGTAAGATTGGCACAACATTACATTTTTATGGAGGGAAAAAGGATGAAAAAGAAATGGGGATTAGGTCTGCTCATTGCTTTCGTTGCGGTAATGATCCTGCAGCTTCCGGTATCGGCCGCAAATAACACGGTTCAGATCCAGCTGTGTTACATCGAAGGCGATCAGGTCAAAGTGGCTGCAAGCGGAAGCGCTGCAGGCGAAGATGGACAGTATTATTTGTTTGCTTTGAAGCCTTATGAGACCGAGGTCGGACTCAGACAGGATTATTGTGCGGTCGGCACAGCGACTGCGAGTGGTATCTATTTTTCCACAGCCTTAAATTTGGATACGGCAGCTTCGCAGATCTATTCAAGATTTGTCGTGACCGTCAAAAGCGGCGGCCGCTTTGTTCCTGTAAGTAACGAGATGTATATTCTCAATCCGGAAGCCGCAGCTACCAAAGCAACGGTCAGCATTTCCGAAGCTACCGGAAACAAGAAGGGAATCACGGCATACTGGCCGTATGCGAATCTCCTTTCGGATCTTGGCGTAGGATATGCGGGAACGACGGTTGATACGGCAAACTTCTTTAACGGCGGCGGCATTAACTTTACTTATAACGGCAAGGTTTACTCCTTTAACGCAGTGGCAGTAAAGGAATTGGATACGATTGTCAGCCTTTACAATGCGCAGAATGCAGACATCTGCATGATCGTTGTCAACAGCCTTTCCGCAGGGACTGCGGACATGGTTCACCCCGGCGCGGTGGGAACCGGTAAGAATCCGCATTACTATTCGGTCAATGTGACCACGCAGGCAGGCGAGGAGAAGTTCGCGGCATTTATGTCGTTCCTTGCAAATCGTTACAGCGGCGGCAAGCTTGGTTCCGTGCAGAGCTATGTCATCGGTAACGAGGTCAACAGCAGCGATTCCTGGCATTATGCCGGTGAGGTTCCGGTAGAGCTGTTTGCAGCGGATTATGCAACACAGTTCCGTGTGGCATATAACGCGATCAAGAGCCATAACAGCGCTGCGAATGTTTATATCTGTACCGATCAGAGATGGACGCACTGCGACGGCGGAAGCTCCTATCGCGGTAAGGATGTTATTGATGGCTTTAACGCAGAAATCTTAAGAACCGGAAATATCGACTGGGGACTTTCTTTCCATCCGTATGCCGTGCCTTTGACACACTCCAGCTTCTGGACGACGGCTCCGGGATACGGCGCATTAAAGCTGGTTGATAATACAGTCAATACGAAGATGATCACCCCGCTCAACATGAATGTTGTAACGAATTACTTCCAGCAGCCGCAATACCTTACACGTTCGGGTGCGGTCAGAAATATCATCATTTCTGAGCTTGGATTCAGTTCCGCAGGTACCGGCAATGACGTGAACATTCAGGCAGCAGCCATCGCTTATTCCTATAAGCTGATTGCGGCTAATCCGTATATTAAGATGGTACTGTACAGTGCAATGCTTGACATTCCGGAGGAGGTACAGCAGGGACTTGCAAACGGTCTGTTAACCAGCACCGGCGCACCGAAGCCTGCCTATTATGTGTACCAGATGGTGGATCGGGACAGCCTGAATCAATATGCGCCGTACGTTGGCGTATCCAGTTGGTCACAGTTGGGATTACAGTAAGCTACCGTGATCATATGTCAAACTGAATCATGATTTTCGAAATCCATACCATCGTTTTGCGCGATGGTATGGATTTTCTTAAACTATGGAAATGTTCGGCGCAAAACGTCCGTATTTTTCGGGATCATAACAGATTAGAGCAGTATCGCGGGCAAGGCCTGCGATACGCAGGGGTAGGAACATGAACAATAACCAGACCATGAAAAAACAATTTCAGAATTTAGCAATGCCGTTTCGAGCGTTTGTCCTGTACATCAAAGAACACCGGCTTTTGGGGATGATGTTATTTGCCCTGCTGTTGCTTGTTTATGGAAAAGCGGCATATTCCAATGATTTTTATGTGGATGCGGAAGTCATTCTGAATCATCCGCGCACATTTTATAACTGGGGAGGAATCGGCAGGTTCGGACTGATCGCGGTGAAATGTCTCACCGGAATGCATTGGTATAACCCCTATTTTGCGGCGGCGCTGTTCCTGATTACAATGTGGCTGGAAGGGATGTGCTGCTGTCTCTTATTTTCGCGCTTGGGTTACGGCGGGAGCGACCGGGTTAATCTGGTCTTTACGTGCCTGTTTTTAATCTTCCCGACTCTCGCGGACCAGTATATGTTTCGCTTCCAGTCCTTTGAAATCGTGCTTGCGATGACGATGATCGTGGTATCATCGGGCTATTTTGTTCTCTTTTTAAAAAAGAAAAATCCTGCGGCGTTTGCGCTTGCCGTTCTTTTGGATATCGGCTCCTACGGCATTTATCAGTCCATGGTAAACCTGCAGATCTGTTTTTATATTGTACTCTATCTGTTTTGTATGGAGCAGTCTGACACCGCAGAGAGGAAGAAACAGGTATTGTGGTCGATGATCCATTTTATTGTGGGCTTTGCCGTATATGAGATCATTGCCACATTGTTTTTTAACGACACCACCTATCTGGCGGATCAGGTCGGCTGGTTTTCGGGCGATCTCGCATGGACCATTCGCAATCTGCTCGCGTATGCCAAACATGTTCTTCTCGCAACCGACGTCTTTTATCCGGTCACCTATACCGTGTGCGTCGTCGCCGGAATAGCAGCTATGATTTTTTATATTTCTAAAAAAATCTATCGTGTACCGGCGCTCCTGGGGATTTGCGCCACATTGGCATCCCCGTTTTTTCTTGCCATTGTGACGGGAAGCCCGACGATCTACCGCGCACAGTGCATGCTCCCGTTTGTATGCGCTTCGATGTGGCTGTTTTTGGTTCATTTTTTATCCGTGTATCTGCCCGGTAAAAAGATATTCCGGTATATTTGGATTCTCTGCGGCTGTATCCTGCTCTTTGCGCAGGCGTCCGTGGTGATGCGGATGTTCTATACACAGGACGTCATTAGGGACGCCGACCGGATCACAGCGCAGCAGATGATGAACCGGTTAGATACCTTGAGCGATACCGCCCGCACAAAACCGATCGTTTTTACGGGGCATCTTGATGCGAAAGGAAACGGCTCATGTTACACCAAAGAGGAGGCCGCGTCCTTCCTCGCCTATTCCCTTTTTGAATATGCCTATGTGGAGGGCGTTCCCATTGAGACCCCCAATTATTATAATACCGGAAGAATTTTGGGGTATTTTGAGACGCTTGGATTTTCCTATGAGATGCCGACAAAAGAAATAACGGCAGAAGCAGAGCGCTTCAGTGCCGATATGGACTGCTGGCCGGCATCCTCATCCGTTGCAGAAACAGAGACGTTCGTGGTCATCAAACTGAGTGATTTCTGATAAAGAGGCTCTGAATGTGGCAGAGTCAGATACCCCGCCGCAAGCAGCGGGGTATCTGACCCTCGCGGCATTCGCCAACTGTCCGTGCAAGCACGGCCGCTTGGCTCATTGCTCGCGGGAATGAACAAGAGGAAGTTCGGAGGAACGGTAAGTGGAGAATGGAATGACAAAGAAGCAGTCTGCGATCATGCAGGGTGTGGCAATCTGGATGATGCTGTATCATCATTTGTATTCCTATGTGACGGAATATGAATCGGTTCTGCCTTTTATGCAGCCGGATGTTGTCAGGCGGATCGCGTGGTTTTGTAAGATCTGCGTGGGAATCTTTGCGTTTGTCAGCGGATATGGCATGTACTATGGAATGGAACGGCAGCCGCGGGAGCGGTTTTTCGGGAGAATGTTTGCGGAATATCGCTGTGTGCTGCTGCGAATCCTGAAATTGTATGGAAAGCTTTGGCTGGTACTGCTGATCTTTATGTGTGTTTTCTTCGGAATTCTGAAAAGACCCTTTACACCGGAGCTGTTTTGGGGGAATCTGACGGCCTTCAACCCGACCTATAATGCGGCATGGTGGTATGTGGAGCAATATGCCAAGATGCTTTTGGTGCTGCCGCTGTTTGATCTGCTGCTGACACGCTTTGACAGAGCGGAAGAGACAAAAAAGAAGCGGTTGTTTTATGCGGCGCTTGTGATAGTCTGTCTGATCGTGATATTCGTGGGGAAGCTGTGGCTGCCGGTGTTATGGAACGGACTGTTGGCTGCCGGACGCGGACTCAGAATTTCTTTTTTGATGATATTTATCGTGGGCTATGTGATCGCGCGTTACCGCGTGTATCAGCGGGCGGATCATCTGCTGCAGGGCTTGGGCAGCCGGTTATCGGTATGTCTGTCCGTGGCGCTGATCGGTATGGTCATAGCGCTGCGGGTCGCGTTGGCGACAGGTCCTGCTTACGGGAGAACGGATTTTCTATTGACGCCGCTGCTCATTTACGGACTGCTGACCGTATGCTCTCATGCGAGGGCGCTTGAGACTTTTTTCGCGTGGTGGGGAATGCAGTCAACCTATATCTGGCTGGTGCACGGGTTTGTGTACGAAAAAGCATTTCTGTTTGTCAAATCCTATGTGAAGCTGGATCTGCCCGGGTATCTTGCGGCGCTTGCGGTTTCAGCCGCGGCGGCAGTTCTGTTGGGAGCACTGGAGCGTCTTCCGGGCAGATGGATTCGGAACAGGCATTCATAGACTTTTCCATTTTTTGCGGTATTGCAGCGGCGTCATGCCCTCGGCGCGTTTGAACACATGGATAAAATAAGCGCTGTCTAAGAAACCGGATTCCTCCGCGACGGATTCGACGGGAAGCTCGGAAAAACGCAGTGCGGACTTTGCGTGGGCGATGCGCCGCTGTGTAATGTCGCTGACAAGCGTCATGCCGTATGTCTGCCGGTATTCGCGTGACATATGGTATTTACTGATGAAAAACAATTCCGACAAAAGATCCAACGTGATCTTTTCGGCATAATGAAGCCGGATGTACTCGTGAATCTGCTGCAGCTTGGCAGGCGCGGTGTCGAAGCTTTCATTTTGCTGCGAATAAATCTGCGAAATGAGTTCCGTCAAAAGACAATGAGCGTTCATCTCGTTCATAAAGGTCCGGTCGCGGCTGATTTCATATAATTGACTGATAGTTTCCACAAATGGAAGTATACTAACAGGGCGGAAGAAAAAAGGATGACCCTGATCCAAATAAGATTCATAAAAATGCGCGGCGTCCGCGCCGTTAAAATGAACCCATGTTAAGCGCCACGGTTCTTCCTCGGAGCTTTCGTGCGCATAGGGGCTGCGGCAGTCCAAAAAGGCGCAGTCGCCGCTTTTTAAGCTCTTAGTCTGGTGTTCATAGGTAAGCGTGCCGCGTCCGCTCAGAACGACAAAGAACAGATAGGAATTTAAGTTCTTACGGCTGCTGATATGGGGCTCTAAGCTTTGCAGGGAACCGACCTCCTGAACGTAAAGGTAATGCGTTTTTGCATAGGAGGAGGGGGTGACGAGGACGCGCTCGGATCGTGTGTTTGCCATAATAATTCTCCATGTTGCCGACAGCCCGCGAATTTGGGCGTCAGCACAAATTTGCCGATTGAAAAATCTTTGATTTTTCAATCTAAAATCCTTTCTATGTAAAAATAGCAATAAAATACAATTTTTTCGCAATAATATAGGTTGATACCATAATTATACAATAGTATACTCTGAAAAGAAATCGCAAAATGATATTATTTTTGGGAATCATCTTGAATAGAAAGAGGAGGGCTCACAGATGAGCAATATTGCATTGATCACCGGCATTACGGGACAGGACGGCTCTTACCTTGCGGAATTTCTGCTGGCAAAAGGATATGAGGTACACGGATTGATCCGCAGGCACAGCATATCGAACACGGCGAGGATTGATCATTTGATCAATTCGAAATATTATAAAGTGAAATTTTTCTTACATTTTGCGGATACTACCGATTCGAGCAATCTGATGCGGCTTATCGGGGAGATCCGCCCGACCGAGGTGTATAATCTGGCGGCGCAGTCCCATGTGGGCGTATCCTTTGAAGTGCCGGAGTATACGGCGGACGCAACGGGGACAAGCACGTTGAAGCTGTTGGAGGCGATCCGTGTCAACGGCGGAAACTGCCGCTATTATCAGGCTTCCACTTCGGAGCTGTTCGGCGGAATCCCGGAGACGGCGCCGCAGAGCGAGCAGACGCCGTTTTATCCGAAAAGTCCTTACGGCGTGGCAAAGCTGTACTCCTATTGGATCACAGTCAATTACAGAGAGTCTTATAACATGTTTACCTGTAACGGTATCCTGTTCAATCATGAGTCCCCGCGCCGCGGAGAAAATTTTGTGACAAGAAAGATCACGCTTGCGCTGGCGAATATCATGGCGGGAAAGCAGGAAAGGCTGTCTCTCGGCAATATGAATGCAAAGCGCGACTGGGGCTTTGCAGGTGATTATGTCGAGGGCATGTGGCTTATGCTCCAGCAGGATAAATGCGGGGATTATGTGCTCGCGACGAATGAGACGCATACGGTACGGGAGTTTGTCGTGGAGGCGTTCGCCAATCTCGGTATCACGATCCGCTGGGAGGGCGAGGGCGTGAACGAGAAGGGCTATGATGCAGAGACGGGCAGGCTCTATGTCGATGTGAATCCCGAATTTTATCGTCCGGCGGAGGTCGAATTCCTTTGGGGAAACTGTGCGAAAGCGGAAAAAGAGCTCGGATGGAAACGCAAGGTGGACTTTAAGCAGCTCGTAAAAATGATGATGGATGCGGATATGAAAGCGATCGCGGGTTTGAGCTGTGAGGAGTACAGTGCGAAGAGAAATCCTAAGCCTGTGGAAAACAAAGACAAGGCGAAATAAATTTCGCCTAAGAATTTCTTTTCGCATGACATATACGAAAACGGAATGAGGGATAAAAATGGAAAAGACGGATAAGATTTATGTGGCGGGGCACCGCGGATTGGTCGGAAGCGCCATTGTCCGCAGTCTGAAGGAAAAAGGATATACGAATGTGATCGGAAGAACGCACAGGGAGCTTGATCTTTGCGATCAGGCGGCGGTGCGGGAATTTTTTGCGAGTGAAAAGCCGGATGTCGTCGTGCTTGCGGCTGCGAAGGTCGGCGGCATCAATGCCAACAATACAAAACCGGCGGAATTCGCTTACAGCAATTTGCAGATTCAGTGCAATGTCATCCAGAGCAGTCATGAATATCAGGTGAAAAAACTGCTGTTTCTCGGAAGCACCTGCATTTATCCGAAGATGGCGCCGCAGCCGATCCCGGAGGACGCGCTGCTGACCGGACCGCTGGAGGAGACAAACGAGGCGTACGCCGTTGCCAAGATAGCCGGTCTGGAAATGTGCAAGTTTTATAAGCGTCAGTACGGGGATGACTTCATTTCCTGTATGCCGACGAATTTATACGGACCGTATGACAATTACGATCTGCAGGGTTCCCATGTCATGCCTGCGATGATCCGCAAGTTTCATGAGGCAAAGACGGCGGGAAAAGAGACGGTCGAGCTGTGGGGAACGGGAACGCCGCTTCGGGAATTTTTATATGTGGACGATATGGCGGATGCCTGTGTATTTTTGCTGGAGAATTACAGCGGCGAACAGCATGTGAATATCGGAACGGGCAAGGAACTCACGATAAAGGAGCTTGCGGAGCTTGTCAAAAAAACGGTGGGCTATGAAGGCGAGATCGTATGGAATACCGAAATGCCGGACGGAACGCCCAGAAAGCTGACGGATGTGACAAAGCTGCACGGTTTGGGCTGGCGGCACAAGGTAGAGCTAGAGGAAGGCGTCGCAAAGGCATACGCGTGGTTTTGCGAGAATGTGGAGCAGGCCCGAATGTAAGAAAGGAAGTAAGCATTTGATGAACACATTCGGAGTGATTCTTGCGGGCGGCGGCGGTACCCGTTTCTGGCCGCTTTCAAGACAGGATATACCGAAACAATTCTTAAATCTGACCGGTTCGGATCTCATGGTAAATGAGACCGTGGACAGACTTGCGGAGTTTGTGGACAAACAGAATATTTTTGTCGTGACGAACATTGCGCAGACACCGAAAATGTTGGAGGCGACCGCAGGACGTCTTGACGAGAAGCATATTTTATCCGAGCCGGCGGCGCGCAATACCTCGGCATGCATCGGTTATGCGGCAATGGAGATCATCAAAAAGCACGGGGACGGCGTGATGTGTATTCTGCCTTCCGACCATTATATCAAGCAGCCGAAGGAATACACGAAGGTGATGAAGCGTGCGGTGGCAGTGGCGGAGAAAACGGGCAGACTTGTGACGATCGGCATCAAACCGGCGTTTGCCTCAACCGGATACGGGTATATCCAGTATAAGGCGGGAAAGCACCGCGAGTATTATGATGTGGTCGATTTCGTGGAAAAGCCGGATATCCGTACGGCGAAGGCGTATGTCAAGAGCGGTAGTTTTTTATGGAACAGCGGCATGTTTGTGTGGAAGGCATCGACGATCCTTGCTTATTTCAAGCGGCTGCTGCCTGATATTTATGAAAAGCTGGAGCAGATCGGCAGGGCGATGAATACACCGCGGGAGCGGGAGGTGCTGGAAGCAGTCTATCCGACAATCCCGAAAATATCCATTGATTATGGGATCATGGAACGCGCCGATAAGGTACTTGTGCTGATCGGCGAATTCGGGTGGAACGACGTCGGAAGCTGGGATGCGCTGCAGGCGTTGTATGAGCCGGATGAGGACGGAAATGTCATATACGGCGAACAGGTGCATTTGGATACAAAAAACTGTATATCTTATGCAAAAAGCAAGCTGATCGCGGCGCTCGGCGTGGAGGATCTGATCATTGTCGAGGCGGACGACGCAATCTTAGTCTGCCATAAGGATAAGGCGCAGGAAGTAAAGAATATCGTGGAGCAGTTGAAGGCGGAAGGAAAAGAGCAGTATCTCTGAAGAGAGGCTGCTTTTTTTGTGCATAATCAATAGGACTCTAATGATTAAGTTGTACAAGATGACGAAAAGTGGGATTAAAATTGTAAACAAAAACGGGGTGTGCTAATATATGAGAGAAGGGAACCGCTGATGTAGTTCGTAAGAAGGGGAGGTACTTGAGATGAGGAATAGGCTAAAAGGGAAAATGCATCGTGGTGTGGCGTGGATAATCATTTACATCTTATGGATGAGCAGTATCTTATGGAGCAGCATGACTTTAAGAGTTGATGCGGATAGTGTAGTTTCGATGGAGGATATTGAGCATTATCTGCTAAGTCAGGTAAAACTTCAATATGAATCGGGATATGATATTCTTGATTATCATATCCATAGTTGGTATGGGGATAGTGTAAATGAAATCTTTACGGAAATATCGCTGGATGTTATTTCAAAAGAGCAAAGAGTAGAAGCGTTGGAAGTCTATCAGGGTATGCTGGCGGCGGTCGGCATTACAGAAGATATTGCAACTGCGACATATGTGCAGGAAACGATGAGCGAGCAGCTTGCGTGCCAGTCGTCTACCGCTGACTATGCAGATGGAATCGCCTACTTTTTGGAGCAGACTTTTCAGGAATTGGATGCGTATATAGGAGTGGAGTTGGCGCATACCTTATTCTTTAAGACGGTAATAGGCGGAGACGGGGAACAAGGCTTTACTGTCTATCGTGAAGTAGGAAATGAATATGTGGAAGATACATTTCCTATTTCGACGGAGGAGGAACAATATGCGAATGGCTATGCTCTGATGCAGGCGCAATATCAGCGTATCGTGGAGGTATATGAAGAAAGTGCGAGTGCGGAGGATGCTTTAATATCGTTGATGAGTTCAGGCGATAATAGACAGGCGGCGATTGTGTATGCATTAGGACATACATCAGAAACAAATGATTTTACTGTCTGTACTATATGTGGCAGTAGTTTATGTGGAGGAAAAAGTGTTGTGTATCCTTATTACAATACGGAGTATGAAAGGCATCATCAAAATGACTGCGCAAATTATGTTTCCCAATGTATGTATGCCGGGAAATTTCCGATTACTGGCACATGGTATCCTGAAAGTACGCCATGGGTCAATGTGGGCGGATTGGTTGGCACGATGACACAAGCGCACTTTTGGGCTGAATGTGGAAGTAATGAAGTGGTAGCGGGAGACGTTGTGGCGAGTAGCGGTCATGTTATGTTTGTTTGTGGCGTGGATGCAAATAATGTTTATGTCTGCGCTCATACGCATGATAGAAAAAATCATGCTATCAAGAGGGAATACTTACAATCAAAAGGTTATAAATTTTATCATGTTAATTATCTGAATTATTGATTACCGGAATCGAAAGCCAAGCGTGAGTGAAGCGGAAATTTGATAAATGTTGTGAGGATGCCGGAAAAGATGGTGTAAATGGTTTCAAATAGGAGAGAAATTGCTCATGGGCATTGAGAAAAGAATGGTAAGCGCGGTCATTGTGCTGTTAGGAACCTTGGCACTTCAGGGAGAATTTCAGTTACAGTCAGGCAATATGGCGGAGGAACCTGAGATTGAGGCGGGAATGGATGCTGCCGAAGAAGTGATCAACATCTATGAAGAGACCGGAATGGTTTTTGATAAAGAACGGGAGGCAGAGGCGTATTTCCTGGAGGGAATGTTTCCGGCCTGCAGTCGCGACCTGCTTGGCTATTCCGTGATCTGGGCGGAGGGACCAACCGATTACGGGGAGGGACGAACCGGGCAGATGATGTGGATTGATTACCGCGCGGGGCGGCGCAGGGAACCGATTGAGGAGTCAGCTGCTTTTCAAAATATGCTGGACAGGGTCGGAATCACAGATACGGCAGGAATTGACTGGGATGAAGCGTCGGTTGCCGCTGCCATTATGGAACAGAATACAGGAGTAGGGGAGGAAGAGGCAAACGCGCTTGCGGAGAGCTTTATGCGGGCGTATTGGCGATTAAAGGGAACGGTTTCGCATGGCGAAGTGGATTTTCTTGTGGTATGGGATGAGGAAGGCAGTGGATTTACTTCCTACCTGTATCCGGGGGATGGAGGAATGGAATCGCCCTATGCGTATGACAACAGTTTTTGGGAGAGTACTGACGGGGAGGATGCCGCACAAGGTTCGCCAATGACGCTGCGCGACCTGAATACTTATTTGTTGGAACGTCTCTTTATCGAATTGAACAATCAGAATGTGGAGGAATACAAGGGGGAATATCGGATTTGTGATTACAGTGTCACGAACCGTTACTGGGCCGACAATGTGATCGGCACGGATATTGTGTTCCATGTCAAACCGAAAGCAGAACGGGCAGAGGATTTGGAATATTTTCAGGGAGTGCTGGCAAGAGTAGGGCTTACAGATACGGAGAAAATCAAAGAGGTTTTGGCGGATCTGGAAATACCGGGCGAGGATGAGTGGAGATTCGTTCCGCATCCGGAACGTGCAGTGGAGGAAGGAATGATTCCGTACACAGCGGAGCCGAGTCCCAGAATGGAAGCGGTCATAGAGGAATTGAGCGGGATGCTTACGGAGAAGGGCTATACGTCCGAGGAAGCGGATCGCATCGCAAACACTCTGATGTGGCGGTATTATGCTCCTTGTGCGAAGTGGCTGACGGAAGAACGGGAATATGCATTTTGCTTTCGGACACAGTTGAATGAGGATGGAAATCCCATCAGCATCTCCATAGATCGAAACGGAGGCGGGAGCTGGAATACCTATGTGCCGCATCTGAAAACAAAGGAGGAACAGCAGGCGGCATATTTTCAGGCGGGATATGATGAGATGAACGGGATGATGCGCGTAATGTTTTGATGTGTGGTATAGAGCAGTTGAAGGCGGAAGGAAAAGAGCAGTATCTCTGAGGAGGGGCTGCTCTTTTCATGAAAAGTGGTAAGAGGGTAATGTGTGAATGAAAAAAACAGTGCGATTATTTGGTATTGCTGTCATGTTGACGGTGCTGACAGCCTGCGGCTCCGGTGAGGGTAAGAAATCAGAAACACAGGCGGGATATGAACCGGAACAAGGCGCTGCGCTTCTGATAGCGGATGAGAATTCTGTAGAATACGGAAATACGGAAAGTGAAGTCTCGTTAGGATACGAGTATGAGAAGGATATTATCCGTTATGGTGAGATGTCGGAGGAATTTTCTTTTCGGAAGGATGTGGAAAGAACACAGACCGATCATGCGGTCTATTATTTTGAATCATTCATCAAGGAGCAGGAGCGGCAGGCTTGCATCACGGCGACGGAAAGCGTACTAAGCCGCATCGGTGGCACGCTGCCGGATATAGAGATTGCTGTGTTTTTGCCTCAAACCTTTGACAGTATTGCTATTTTGGACGGCAGATTATATGTTTCGACACAGTCTTGGGATACAGCGGAATATGTTGCGGGAGTTCTTCTTGCGGGATACAGTGAGTGGGGAAATTATGGGTTGGCATATGGGTATGCGAATCATTTGTGCAAAGAAGCAGGCTTGGATTACAGGGAATCAGACGGCTTCATGCCGATGAGCGACACGGAACTGTATGACTTAAACCTGCTGTGCTTTGATGTGCGGTTTAGTTCACCGGAAGATGTGGAAGCGGCAAAGAATAATGCCTGCCTGTTTGTGGACGAGTATCTGTCTGCGCATTCAGACACGGAATTTTTGAAACTGTTGTCTGATTCGGGGACTGTTGAGGGAATAGAACGCGCGAATGAAGTGCTGGAGGCGTTTTATGCAGAGAACGGTGTGGAATGCAGCTTGACTCAGATTCGTTATCAATATGGCGGAATGACTTTGGATTATGCGGCGGCCAGTGAGTATGCACGCTTCTATCTTGAAAAAGATTGGCAGGACAGGGGTTGGGATATGAATCCGATGGTGTCGGAACATTTCCTGCATGAAGACTATGGAGAGGTCAGGGCATTTTTTGAGTGTAATGTGAGGCAGATGGGGCAGTATCAGGAGTGGTTCGGCTTTGACAGCTATAAAAATGATCTGCCGGTGATATTTGCAAACAGCAGAAGAAAGCCGGTGTCATCTTTTTATTATGGCGATACGCATACAATTTGGCTGGAAACCGTGCTGCATTTGTCGCATGAATATATTCATTCTCTGATGTTCGTGAATTGTGATGATTGGGGACCGAAATGGAAGTCAGAAGGTTTTGCCAGATACTATGACCGATTATATAATGATTATGCATACGATTTTTGGAACCATTGTTTGAATAGCGATGATGAGGAAGATTTTTATAATCCCCGGGAGAAATCCTGTGTTAACGCATATATGGAACATATCGGACGGCCGATCGATATGAAAATCCAAACGGATTATCATGATTGGTTAAACTTATTGACATATGCAAATGGGTGGGATGATCCTAATCTGACCTATGAGAGTGGAGCTTCTTTCCTCGGCTATCTGATCAACCGATACGGGGAGGAGGCGGCCATTCAGTATGTCTGCTCTTATCATGAGTACAATGTGCAGTGGAGAAAATCCTACGACGAGCTGGTGCAGGACTGGAATGACTATATCCATGAGAATTATTCGTGGTGTGATACAGAATCCATACAGTAAATGAAGCATGCCATCCTATTATTTTGATTTTTTGGCATAGGAAAAGGCGAAACGGGACAGGCTTCTGTAAGTTCACGCGATAGATAAACATTTACAAAATGTCGGTGAATATGCTAAAATGTCGATTGTAGGAAGGATGAGAGGAACAATCGGGATTGCTGCGGGCGCAGAAGGAATTGGCGCCTTCACGCCGCGCAGACCGCCGAAAGGAGCAGGAAATGACAACGATGCAGATGCTGGTAGAGGACGAACAGACAAAGATACGCCTTGAGCGCAGGGTGACAAAGATGATGCTTGACATCGGCGTACCCGCGCATTTGAACGGATTTCGATATTTGCGCGAGGCGGTGATGATGTGTCTTGAGGATATGGAGGTCGTCAGCAGCGTTACGAAGCTTTTGTATCCCGAGCTTGCCAAGAAATTCAGGACAACAGACCAAAAGGTGGAACGTGCGGTTCGCAATGCGATCGAGGTTTCATGGGAACGCGGCAATGAAGAGACCTTTGAGGAGTTGTTCGGTTATACCTGCGCCGATGGGAAGAACAGACCGACCAACAGCGAATATATTGCAAGAATTGCGGATTCGATCCAGTTGGAGCTGCGCGAGGAGCAGGGTTAAAGTTGCACTTGGGTAAAAGATGGGATATACTGGAAACAGAATGATTCTTAAGGAATGGAGAAGAGGTCTGTGATTTCCGGTATCGTGATATTACTTGTGTTTTCGATCGTATGCTATGCGGTCGGACGTTTGATACAATGTATCTTACATCAGCAGGGAAAAGGGGCGGCACACGCGTTTGTGACCGGATCCTTTACTTTGCTGATTTTATTTTTTCTGATGCAGATCGCGGTTGTCGGTCTGTCCCTTTCTTTTTCTGTCTTGCAATGGGGATATGTGGCTGTCTGTGCGCTGCTGTTTCTTACCGCCGCGTTTGTTGTCCGCGGTGCGCTGTGGTCCGTGCCGTTTCGGAACATCAAACGGGAGACGGAGGAAAAGGAGCGGCTCATCCTATGGCTTCTGATCGCCATTCTCTTTGGGTGCAATATGATTCTGATTGAAATAGACACGCCCTATTTTGGCAATGATATGTCTGTGGAGCAGGCGGCGACCACGCTTGCGACGCGCACGCTGTACCGCTATCATCCTGCTACGGGCAAGGAGCTGGTCTTCGGAGTGTCGCGGATCGCAAAGTGTAACGCCCTGCCGCAGTTTTATGCGGTATTGTGCGCATGTTCGGGAGCGGATGCGTATTCGTTCATTTGCAGTCTCATCCCTGTGTGGGGACTGGCCCTGAACATATCGGCGTGCAGTGTGCTCGCGGGCGCGTGGGGGCTGTCGGACAGGATGCGGCAGAAGATGCTGCTGTTTTATCTGCTTTTACTACTGGTTGGCGGTTACTATGACGGGGCATATGCGTTCCGCCTGCTGCATCAGGGCTTTTCCCTGCATGTGATCTTTCTCGCGACGGGCGGCATAGCGCTTCTCGCGCTGCCGATTTCGCTTGTGCGGGGACATGCGGGCGCTGTGAAGGGGGGCGGTACGGATGCGTGAATGTTGGGAGAACCTGCTTACCTTTTTACGGATGGAGACGCGAAGCGGCGCGTACTGGGCGCTTGCATTTGCGGCTGTGCTCTATCTTGCGGGGACAAGGATCGTCGCGCGGAAGGTATGCGTGAATGTGGAAAATGACGGCTCTGCAGGAGATGACGCATCGGGGAAGGAACCCGGAAACAAAACATGGCGGAAGCTCATTGTGCTGTTTGTATGGCTTTTGATTTTTATGAACCCGCTGACAGCGGCGTTGTTTGAAAAGGTATCGGGAAATTTTTATCGCTATGTGTATGCGGCACTGACGGTTCCGGTGCTTCCGGTGATCGCTTATGCGGCGGCGGATATTTGGGAGAATCAGGAACGGCATGCTGCTTTGGTCGCGCTCTTTCTTGCGGCGGCGATCGCGCTTGCGGGAACGGTGTTTCCGTTTGATGAGGCGGGCGGCGGGACCGGGAGACGGGGCGCACAGTGGGATGATGCGGAGCGTGGGGCTTTTGATGTGATTTTGTCCGAGGCGGAGAGACTGAAGGAGGACGGTCAGACGGCATTGTTGGTCGCACCCATGAGCATGATGGAAATGGTCAGGCGTTATGATGCGGATATTCTGCTTGCCTATGGAAGAGATCTGTGGCAGACGAATGCGCTTTTTTATGTGCGCGACGGGTACGGTGAGGAGCAGGTTCGGCTCTGCCTGTCCATGGAGGCGGAACCGTTTCAGGCGGAGCAGGCAGCGGAGCTTGCGCTTGCGTATGGCTGTAACCTGATCGTTCTAAAAGAGCCGCTCGGTGTGTCTTTTTCAGACAATCGGGGGCTTTCCTGCGTCTATGAATCGGAGAGCGTATTTGTTTACGTGCGGTAAGCGGTTTACGATAATGGAAAAATATGGTATCATGGTAGGCGCAAGGGAAAAACAAGCGGCCGCGAAGCGGACATTTGTTTTTCCTGCGCCGACACCGAGCAAACGTCCGGCGAAAGCCGGACAAAAGAGCGCGTAAGCGCGGGTTTGCGAGGCTGGAAACAAGGGAAAAACAAGCGACCGCGAAGCGGACATTTGTTTTTCAAAAGCGGACGCAGCGGGAGGCAGACAATGAAGCTGTTAAGTGTGATCGTTCCATGTTACAACGAGGAGGAGAACGTTCCCTATTTCTATGAGGAGCTGAAAAAGCAGGAAGCGTTTTTTCACGAAAAGGACGTGGAATTGGAAATCATATATGTGGATGACGGCTCTAAGGACGGTACGGTAGCAGAGGTGCGCAGGCTGCATGAACAGGATGAGCGGGTGCATCTTGTCTCTTTTTCGCGCAATTTCGGAAAAGAAGCCGGTATTTACGCGGGACTGTCCAAGGCAAAAGGAGATTTTGCGGTTTTGATGGATGCGGACTTACAGGACCCGCCCGCACTGCTGCCCGAGATGTATTCTTATCTGGAGCAGGGGTATGACGCGGTGGCGACAAGGCGGGTCAGCAGAAAAGGAGAGCCGCCGATCCGTTCTTTTTTTGCAAGGATGTTCTACCGTCTGATGCGCAAGATCAGCAAGACAGAGATTGTGGATGGCGCGCGGGACTACCGTCTGATGACAAGGCAGGTGGTGGACGCGATCCTGTCCATGCGGGAATATAATCGTTTTACCAAGGGGATATTCGGCTGGGTAGGCTTTCAGACAAAATGGCTGGAATATGAGAATATCGAACGCGTCAAAGGCGAAACAAAGTGGTCGTTTTGGAAGCTGTTCATCTATTCGCTTGAGGGGATCATGGCATTTTCTACGGCGCCGCTTGCGCTCGCTTCGGTATTGGGCGTGCTGTTTTGTTTTTTGGCGTTGGTACTCATCCTCGTTATCGTGATACGGACGCTGATCTTCGGGGATCCGACATCGGGCTGGCCGTCCATGGTCTGCATTATTTCGCTGCTCGGCGGCGTACAGCTGTTATGTATTGGAATTGTCGGTCAATACTTAAGTAAGACCTATATGGAGGTCAAGAGGCGCCCGATCTATCTGGTAAAAGAGGAGCTTTAAGACCGATACTGCGGAGGACGTCGCACAATGGAAGCATTACAGCACGTAACAGAACAGATCAGTATTGTCGTCCCGGTGTATCAGGCGGCGGATTATATTGTGCAGACGCTTGCCATGGTGCGGGCGCAGACTTATACGGACTGGGAGCTGATCCTGGTGGAGGATGCGTCTAAAGATGACAGCGCCGCGGTGATAGAGGAATATCTGCGTACACATGCCGATTCACGCATCCGCCTGATCCGTCAAAAAGAAAACGGCGGCGCGGCGCGGGCGAGAAATACCGGCGTGGACGCGGCGAACGGAAGGTATCTTGCCTATCTGGACGCGGATGATATATGGTTTCCGGACAAGCTGTCGAAAGAGCTTGCTTTCTTAAAAGAGAAGCAGGCGGGATTCGTGTTTACCGCCTATGAGTTCGGCGACGCGGATGCGAAGGGAACGGGGAAGATCGTACATGTGCCCGAAACGCTGCGCTATGAGCAGGCGTTGTCGCGCACGGTTATTTTTACATCCACGGTGCTGTTTGATCTGGAACGGATTCCGAAAGAGCTGGTGAAAATGCCCGAGGTGAAAAGCGAGGATACCGCCGCATGGTGGCGTATCCTGAGAAACGGGCATACGGCGTACGGAATGGATGATGTGACAACGATCTACCGCCGGCCGGCAAGATCGCTGTCCTCCAATAAATGGGAGGCGGTCAAACGCATTTGGGCGTTGTACCGGAGGCAGGAGGGGTTTTCTGTGTTCCGCAGCGCACGCTGTTTTTGCGGATGGGCTGTCCGCGCAACGCTGAGGCGTATCTAAGGAAGTACGGATGAAATCAGAGCTTCCTTAAAGCCTACGGCGGATGTACACGGATTTGCGCGTTTCCCGAAAGATAAAAACGGAAAGGTTCGGAGAGCTTAGTGAAAAAGTTTGAGTCGGCAAAACGGTTAATCATATTGGGACTGTCCCTGATCGGACTGGCACTGATGACGGCAGTGTATGCCTATACATGGTTTTATGTGTATTATACCCCCGTGCGTCTGCGCCTGAAATTCTATTTCCGAGGACATGTGCTCGTACTGCTCATTTATTTTGTGCTGCTGCTGTTTTTCAGCACGACCTACGGCGGTACGAAGGTCGGTTATCTGAAGGGGACGGATGTGTTCTTTTCCCAGATTTTTTCCCTGCTTGCCGTCAATGTCATTACTTATTTTCAGGTTTCGCTGATGGCGAACTGGCTTGTCGCCGTGCCGCCCATGATCGAAATGACGCTGCTGCAGCTTGTCATTGCGGGAGGCTGGACGTTTCTGTGCAACCGGCTGTATCACAGACTGTATCCGCCGAGAAAGCTGCTGCTCATATACGGAGAGCGGGATGTGGCGGATATTACGGGAAAATTTCAGTCGCGCAAGGATAAATACCAGATCAAAGAGACCATCGGCATTTCGGAGGGGCTGGATGCGGTCCGCGAAAAGGCCGTTTCCGGTAACTTTGATGCGGTCGTGCTGTGGGATCTTCCGGCAAAAGAACGCAACGGACTGATGAAATATTGTTATGCGCATTCCGTCAGGATCTATTTTATGCCGAAGATCACGGACGTACTTGTCAAGGGAGCGGAACAGATGAATCTCTTTGACACGCCTATTTTTTTGATCAGGGAGTATGAGCTGACCGTGGAGCAGCGTTTTGTCAAGCGCTGCATTGATCTGGTCTGCTCTTTGCTGCTGCTTGTGCTTGCCTCGCCGTTCATGCTTCTTACGGCGCTTGCGGTCAAGCTTTATGACGGAGGGCCTGTTCTGTATAAGCAGATCCGTTGTACGCGGGGCGAGAGACCGTTTTCTATTTTGAAGTTCCGCAGCATGCGGGTGGATGCGGAAAAAGATGGTGTTGCGCGCCTTTCTTCTAAGAACGACGATAGAATAACACCTGTTGGCAAATTTATACGAAAGGTTCGCCTGGACGAGCTGCCGCAGCTCATCAATATTCTCAAGGGCGATATGTCTTTCATCGGTCCGCGTCCGGAAAGACCGGAGATCATTGAGCAGTATAAGAAAGAGATGCCGGAGTTCGTCTATCGCATGAAGGTGAAGGCGGGACTTGCGGGTTATGCGCAGGTGTACGGGAAGTATAACACGACGCCATACGATAAATTAAAACTGGATTTAACTTATATCGAAAATTATACGGTGTGGATGGATGTGAAGCTTATGCTCCTTACGTTGAAGATCCTGTTTGTGCCGGAGAGCACGGAGGGCATCGACGAGGGGCAGACGACGGCAATGAAAGACTCCACCAAGGAAAAGTAGAAGGGAGCAGCATCGGAATGAATCAGCGGGAATTGGAACGTGAGGGCGTTGATCTGAAGCTCGTTCTCCTGTTACTGCTTAAAAAAATACCAATTGTTATTATATCAGCGCTGACAGGGGCTCTTTTATGCGGCGCGCTGTACGGCATCTGGCATTCGCGGGCGCTCGGTCGGCGTGAATATGAGGCGAGGAGCCAATATTATATTACCTTTGAGGAAATAGAGGACAAAACATTTTTTGACTATTATTATAACGGCTATACATGGAACGATTTGCTCTCCTCCGATCTCATCCTCGGCTATGCGATGGGCCTGCTTCCGGAAGGTTATGAGAGGAGCTATGTGGATGATTGTGTCGAGGCGGAGATTTTATCCGACGTCCGCGTTCTCACAACGACGGTGAAGGCAAAGGAGGCGGAGGAGGTCCGGCTGCTTCAGCGGGCCATTGAGCAGGCGGTCATTCATTATGCGGAGGATGGGGAAAAACTGGATCACATTGAGGTGATACGCTCGGAGGAAGCCGTGCCGGAGGAGATCGCCGATCACATGCTGCGTGCGGCGGCGACGGGAGCCGCGGCATTTGCGCTGGCGGCGGTACTTGTGCTTCTGTTGCTTTTTGCCGTGCAGGATGCGGTTTATCTGCCGCAGGAGCTGGAGGAGCGTTTCGGGGTTCCCTGCGCGGGAATCGAATGCAAGGATCAGAAGCTCAGTGAAGAGCTTGCGCGGAACGAGGAGCGGCTCTGTGAAGGCAGGACGTATCCGGTTTTGTCCATGCAGGAGCTTTTGGGTGCCGACCGGAAGGTTTATGACGATATTCGGGAGAAAGGCGGCGTGATCCTCACGGTTCCGCAGGGAAGGGCGAACAGCAAACGGCTGCCGCGCGTATTCCACAACCTGAAATTGCAGGACTGCCCGGTCATCCATGCGAAAATCACGGAGGCTGACGAGCGTCTTGTCAGACTGTACTATGGCCATCGGAAGGGAGTAAATGCATGACGTTACAACTGCTTGTATCCGCGGTCGATAAAGAGCCGCGGGAGTTAGCGCGGCAAATGCATATCGCTTCGGATGCGATCGTCATCATCCAATGTGGTGAAAACGGCTACGAGGAGTGGGAGCAGGACGGTCACACGATCCGCGCCTACCGCTTCCGGGAGAAAGGCGTGGGCTTAAGCCGCAACAACGCGCTGCTGCGCGCTGACCGGGACATCAGTGTCTTTTCGGATGAGGATATTGTATACATGGAAGGCTATGAGCAGAAAATACTTGCGGCGTTTGAGAAATATCCGGCGGCGGATATGCTGTTGTTTAACGTGGATGTCTGCGAGGAACGCCGCACTTACCACATCGACAGCTTCGGCAGGGTCGGCAGGCACAACTGCGGGCGTTATCCCGCCTACAGCTTTGCCGTCCGGACAGACAAGCTGCATCAAAAAAATATCACGTTTTCGCTGTTGTTCGGCGGCGGCGCAAAATACAGCAACGGCGAGGACAGTCTCTTTATCAGCGACTGCATCCGGAAGGGCCTGAAGGTCTATAAGGTGCCGGTGACGATCGGGGAGGAGATCCCGCGGCCGTCCACATGGTTTCACGGCTATAATGAGAAGTTCTTTTTTGACAGAGGGGTACTGTATCATTATTTGTACGGCTTTTGGAAGAAGCCGCTGGCGCTGCGTTTTCTGTTAAAAAACAAAGCGAAAATGTGTACGGAGATTTCCGTGAAAAAAGCGTATGCACTGATGAAGCAGGGAATGCGGGAGGCGGCAGGGTGATCGTATACATCGCGTTATTATTAGTCACAACGACGGCCGCGCTTCTTGTCGTCAAGCAGGAGACGCTGCCGGCGAGGGGAATGAGCAGGCAGATGTTCGTAAACCGCATCAGTCTGTGCGCTATTTTTCTGCTCCTGTTTGCGGTTTCCGCGGCGCGTTATTATGTCGGAAACGATTACGGACGCTATGAGGAGCATTTTTATAATATCTGGTACGGATATGTTGTGCCGACGGAGCGCGGTTTTAATGTGCTCGTCAAATGCTTACAGACCTTGTTCGGAAAGGACAATTATCTGTTTTTGTTTGCGTTTTTTGCCTTTATCACCGTGTTTGTCTCACTGAAGGCGTTATATACCCTGAGCAGCAGCTTCGTATTCAGCTTTTACCTGTTCATGGCGTTCGGATATTATTATCAGTCATTAAATACCGTGCGTTATTATGTGGCGATCGCGTTTGCGCTCTGTGCGATCCCGTACCTGTTTCGCAAAAGCTATGCTAAGTTTGTCCTCATGGTGCTGCTCGGCGCGCTCATACACAAGTCCGCATTGATCGTGCTGCCCGTCTATCTGCTGGCGGACTGCCGCTGGAGGATATGGCAGGCGGCGCTGCTTGCGGTGTTTGCGGCGAGCGGGTTCGTGTTTGGGGATGTTTACCTGAAGGTGATCTTATATTTGTACCCGACATACCGTAATACGATGTATCTTGAAGGCGGCACTTCCTATATCAATATTGCAAGATGTCTGCTGGTGCTTTTGTTTTGCCTGAGCGTCTACCGGGATACGATAAAGGAAGACAGGCAGCTATTATTTTATTTTCGCTTAAATGCGGCGGCGCTTCTGCTCTATCTGTGCGGTTCCTTTCTGCCGGAGGTGTCGCGCATCGGAACGTATATGACGGTCACGCAGGTGTTTCTTTTGCCGGGGGTCGCGTTAAAGATACCGGACAAACAGAAACGGCGGATTGCCGTGATCGGGGTGGCGGCATTCGGCGCAGTCTATTTTGCGGCGTTTTTGTATAAGGCGTATGGCGAGCTGGTAAAGCTCTTACCGTATCATACATGGCTGTTTTAGCGGAGCATGCCGGAGGCGTGTTTTGACGGGAAAAGGAGCAAAAACGAGATGGAACCGTTTTTTTCGATCATCATTGTCTGCTTTCAGGCAGGGGAGGAATTGGGCAGGACCGTGGAAAGCGTTCGGATGCAGACGGACGGTGATTTTGAGATTCTTGTGAAGGACGGCGGTTCCACGGACGGTTCGATCGGGCATCTGCCGGAGGACTCCCGCATCCGCCTGTTTCAGGAGAAGGACAGCGGCATTTACGATGCGATGAATCAGGCGGCAGGCAGGGTGAGGGGGCAATATGTATTGTTCTTAAACTGCGGGGACTATCTCTATGACAAAGAGGTGCTTGCCGGTGTGCGGAAGGCGGTCAGGGAATCAGCGGAACGGACATCGGGCGGCGGGAATGCGGTCAGCGGGCTGATGCCGGTCATCTTTTACGGAAATACGTATGAGAGAAAGACGCAGAGTGTTGTCATGAGCAATCCGAAGCTGGATGCATTCGGCTGTTACCGCAATATTCCGTGTCATCAAAGCTGTTTTTATCCTGCGGAGCTCATCAGACCGGAGCAGCTTCATAAGCGGGGCAGGGAGCGGACCTATGAGCCGCATTACCGCGTGCGTGCGGATTATGAGCATTTTTTGTGGTGCTTTTTTCGGGCGAAGGCGCAGACGGTCTATGTGCCGCTGACCATCTGCTCCTATGAGGGCGGCGGATTTTCGGAGTCTAAGGAAAACCGGGCGGCGGCGAAGGAGGAGCACCGCGCCATCACGACGCTTTATATGACCCGAAAAGAACGCCTNCGNTACCGGGCAATCCTGNTTCTGACGCTTGCGCCGCTTCGGACCTATCTTGCGCGCAGCAGATGGTTTTCGGGGATTTATCAGGGNGNTAAGCGGATGCTGTATCGACGGCGCGCACATTAGGGAAACACGGATTTAATCCGTGTTTCCTTAGAAAAAGAGGATGAAACATGCGTATTTTGTGGGTTTGTAATATCGTGCTGCCAATCATCGCGAAGGAGCTTGGCATGCCTGCTTCCAATAAGGAGGGCTGGCTTTCCGGAATTTGCGGCAGACTGCTGAGCGGGATGGGATCGGAGGACAGCGAGAGGGCGGCGGAAGCCGGAGTGACTGCGGAGGGCGGGAGTTTTTCCGCGGNGGAACGATCAGGAGCAGAAATCGTACTCGGCGTCTGTTTTCCCGTAAATGGGATGCCGGACGCCTCGCCGGGCGTCAAAGGCAGACTTAGCGGCAAGGAGCTGTATTACTACGGTTTTTCGGAGGATACGGTACACGAGGAGCGCTATGACGCGGCACTGGAACAGCGCATGCGGGAGATCATAGAAGATTTTCAGCCGGATATTCTGCACTGCTTCGGGACGGAATACGGACATACGTATGCCGCGGTCAGGGCGTTTGCAAGACCGCAGCGCACGCTGATCGGGATACAGGGGGTGTGNGCGGCTTGCGCGGAACACTATCTGGACGGCGTACCGGAGAAAGTGGCGCGCCGTAAAACCCTGCGCGATCTGTTGAGAAAAGACAATCTTCTGCAGCAGAAGGAAAAAATGCGGAAACGCGGCGAGCGGGAGGCGCGGGCGCTTGCACTTGCGGGGCATGTGACGGGGCGTACGCACTTTGACAGGCGTGAGACGAAGAAAGCGGCGCCGCAGGCGGANTATCACGTGATGAACGAAACGATGCGCGCTCCGTTTTATGACGGATGCTGGACTTATGAGGGCTGCGAGAAGCACAGTCTGTTTGTCAGTCAGGGAAATTATCCGATCAAAGGACTGCATTATGTACTGCGCGCGCTTATGATATTAAAAAAGCAATATCCCGATATTCGCCTGTATGTGGCGGGAGACTGCATTGTGCGCCGCGGCAGTACCGGATGGATGAACCGGTTAAAGATCTCGTCTTACGGCGCGTACTTAGCGTCGCTCATTCGGGAGGGCGGCATGGAGGAGCAGGTATGCTTTCTCGGGCAGATGGACGCGGAGCAGATGAAGGAGCAATACCTGAAGGCACATGTTTTTTTGTCCGCCTCAACGATCGAAAACTCCCCCAATTCCGTAGGGGAGGCAATGCTCTTAGGCGTACCGGTTGTCAGCTCTCTGGTCGGCGGCGTGCCGGATCTTGTTACCGATGAAAAAGAAGGACTNCTCTATCATGCGGACAATGTGAATGCGCTGGCAATGGCGGNGGCGNGGATTTTTGAGGACAGGGAGCTTGCGGACAGGCTTTCCGCCGCGGCGCGCGCAAGAGCGCGGGTGACGCATGATGCGGATGCGAATTATCATCGATTGTTGGAGATCTATCAGGAGATCAACCATGAAAGTAACCTTTGTCAGTAATTATATTAATCATCATCAGATTCCGATGTCGGAGTATCTGTACGATGCGCTGGGCGAAGATTATCGTTTTGTGCAGACGGAGCCGATGGAGGAGGAGCGCCGCGCGATGGGCTGGGGCGGGGGGACGGACGGACTTAAGTGGCTTGTGTGTTCCTATGAACAGCCGGAATTTGTGCGAACCTTAATGGATGAGAGCGATGTGGTCCTGTTCGGCGGCTGCGAGCAGGAGGAATGGATTCATAAGAGATTACGGGATCATAAGCCGGTGCTGCGCTACAGCGAGCGGATCTATAAGGAAGGGCAGTGGAAATTTGTTACGCCGCGCGGACTGATACAAAAATATCGGGATCATACGCGTTTTCGCAAGGCGCCGGTCTATCTGCTCTGCGCAGGGGCGTACGTTGCCTCGGATTATCGGCTGATCCGCGCATATCCGGGGAAAATGCTGCGCTTTGGCTATTTTACGAGGCTTTTCCGTTATGAAAATGAGGACTGCCACGCAAAAAGAAATGAACATGCCGTGCCGATGCTCCTGTGGGCAGGCAGATTTCTTGACTGGAAGCATCCGGCGGACGCGCTGAGGCTGGCGGCGGACTTAAAGGCGGAGGGCGTTTCGTTTTTACTTGTCATGGCCGGAGGCGGGGAGGAGGAAGCGCTGCTGAAACAGATCGTGCAGGAAAAACAGCTTGCGGACGTCGTGCGCTTTACGGGCTTTATGAAGCCGGAGCAGGTGCGGGAACACATGGAGCAGGCGGATATTTTTCTTTTTACGAGCGATCACAGGGAGGNCTGGGGCGCCGTCTTAAACGAGGCGATGAACAGCGGCTGTGCGGTCGTCGCCAATGAAGCGGCGGGCGCTTCTCCTTATCTGGTGACGGACGGAGAGAACGGCTTTCTCTATCCGAACCGGGATTATGAGTGTTTGAAAGCGCGTGTGAAGCAGCTGCTTTCCGACCGGACGCTTCGGCGGACGTTTGGGAGCAGGGCGTATGAGACGATACGCGATGTGTGGAATCCGCAGAGGGCGGCAGCGGAGCTGCTTTCTGTGTGCCGCCAGATCAGCGAACAGGCGAAAGAGGGCGGACGGGTGCTGTCGGCGAAAGAGCTTTCGCTGCCAAAGGACGGACCGTGTTCCGCCGCGCCGCTGATACGACCGGGACTTTGGAACGAACGGCATCTCAAAAANAAACAAAAANCAAGNCAGCGTATTTACGTATGCCATACGATGTACCATGTCTATGTATCGCTGCTCAAGGAGATGGCGCTTGCAAGAGAGTCAGAGGGGTNCGGNCGCGCGGATCTTGCGCTCAGCCGCGTATATATGGATTTCGGAGACTTGGGGGAACGGATTGCAGCGGAGGGCATCTTTGACCGTGTGCTCGNGCTTGACGAGCGGTACGATTCGGATTTTCCCGAGCTGATGAAATATAAGAAANATCATCATAACATCGTGCGTCATATGATCAACCGCATGATCTACACAAAGAAGTACGGCAAAATACAGGAATCTTATATTAACATTGATTTTTCGCGGTATAAGGATATTTATGTGTTCTGCGATTCCGATCCCATCGGTTATTATTTAAGCTATAAGCATATTTATTACCATGCTGTGGAGGATGGGCTGGACTGTCTCCAGAATTTTGATGCGGCGCATGTGGACAATGCGGGCCATTTCGGGTTAAAAGCGTATCTTGCGGCAAGGAATCTGATCTTTATCCAGAACGGATACGGAAAATACTGTCTGGACTTTGAGATGAACGACTGTTCCGTTGTGCCGTACCGCTTTGAAAAATATAAAGAAGTGCCGCGAAAGCCGTTGGAGCACGCGCTCACCGACGCGCAGAAGCAGGCGATGNTCCGCATCTTCCTGCCGGATGCAGAGAAGATCACGGCGCAGCTTTCGGGCTGCGGAGACTGCGTGCTGTTTTTGACGGAGGCGTTTCCGGCTGAGGAGGACGTGCGCATCGCCGTGTGCGGGCAGATCATAAAAGAGCATTGTGCGGGCAGGCGGGTAGTGATCAAGCCGCATCCGCGCGACGATATTGATTATGCGGCATATTATCCGCAGTGCGTCGTGATCCGCGGGAAATTCCCGATCGAGGTCTTAAATTTCATTGAGGGCGTTCATTTCGCCAAAGCGGTGTCCATCATCACCTCGGCGCTCGATGCGATCACGTTTGCCGACGAAAAATATAATATCGGACCGCAGATCTGGGACGCCTATGAGCCGAAAGAGCGCCACGCGTTCATGGTGGAGGGATTCATGAGAAGGCAGCGCGAGAAGGAAGCGCAGAAACAGAGGGAGCAGCATGTTTAGGGATATCAAAAAATTACGACTTTTAATGGATAAAAAACANAAGCGCCAGATGGCAGGGCTTGTGGCTATGATGATCGTAGCCGGCTTTTTGGAGACGGTGAGCATCTCGCTTGTCATTCCGGTCGTGTCGGCGGTCATGCAGCCCGATGTGATAGAGAGGAACGCGATCATCCGGTCAGTTTGCGAAACGCTGCATATCGGCGGCAGGATTCAGTTTACGGTGCTGTCCATGGCGGCGCTCATTGTGGTATTTATCGCTAAGGATGCGTTTCTGTTCTGGGAGTATAAGCAGATTTATCATTTTGTTTATACCAATCAGTTTCAGACAGCGGAGCGCCTGCTGCGCAGCTATGTCAACCGGAATTACGAATATTTCCTGAACGCGGAGACTTCGGTCATCCAGCGCAGCATCACGGCGGATATCAATAATATGTACGCACTGATCTTAGCGCTCTTGCAGATGGCGTCCGAGTTTATCGTGTTTGCTTTTTTGGGGGTGACGCTGCTTGTCACGGATGCGGGCATGGCGATCACGCTCTGCGTGCTGCTCGTCGTGACNCTTGTCGTCATCAAGCAGATCATTAAGCCGATCATGAACCGCACGGGCAAGGCGAATCAGGACTATGGCGCTGCCATGTACGAGTGGATCACCCAGACCGTGACCGGCATTAAAGAGGTCAAGGTCAATGCGAAGGAGCAGTATTTTATNGGNGAATACTTAAAACAGGGAAAAGGCTATATCCGTGCGATGGAGACCTACAGTATGTTTTCCAACACGCCCAAGCTTTTGATCGAGGCGGTGTGNATGACCGGAATCATCGGCTATATGCTCGTTCTTATGTTAAGCGGAAAGGACGTCGGCGGGATGGTTCCCACGATNTCGGCGTTTGCGGTNGCGGCGATGCGNTTGATGCCCTCGGCGAGCCGGATCAATAATCAAATGACGCAGATCTCGTTCTGTGAGCCGTTCTTCTTAAATGTGAGCGACAACCTGCTCGACGACATCAGCGCGGAACGGATCGACTTATCCTACGCGGTGGAGGCGAAGGAGAAGCTGCCTGTCACN
The DNA here is from genome assembly GCA_014804425.1 of Lachnospiraceae bacterium. Taxonomy (GTDB): domain Bacteria; phylum Bacillota; class Clostridia; order Lachnospirales; family Lachnospiraceae; genus DLAJ01. The sequence continues at coordinate 203,021 of JAAUZV010000014.1, read as the reverse complement.
AAGGAAATCTGCTTAAAAGGGATTACCTATAAATATCCGAACACGGAGAAATANATTTTCGANCATGCNGANNTNACNATTCCNGTCGGTGCGGCNGTCGGCATCGTCGGAGGTTCNGGCGCGGGAAANACAACGATCGTTGATATTATCTTGGGGCTGCTGCAGTTAGAAGAGGGAACGATCGAGGCGGACGGCGTGTCCGTGACCGAGCATCCCAGAGAGTGGCTGAAAAACGTTGGCTATATTCCGCAGATGATCGCGCTCTTAAATGCCGACATCCGCAAAAATGTGGCATATGGTATTCCGGAGGATCGGATTGATGAGGAAAAACTCCGCCATGCGCTTTCCGAGGCGCAGCTTACCGAGTTTATCGCCTCCCTGCCGGATGGGGATAGGACCGGCATCGGGGAGCGGGGAATCCGCATATCGGGCGGACAGCGGCAGCGCATNGGAATNGCCCGCGCGCTGTACGAAGACCCGGAAGTGCTCATTTTGGATGAGGCGACTTCGGCGCTTGACAATGACACCGAGGCGGCGATCATGGAATCGATCAACCGCCTGCACGGGAAAAAGACGCTGCTCATCATTGCACACAGATTGCAGACCATAGAGAAATGTGACATGGTATTCCGGGTTGAAGACGGAAAAATCGTAAGACANAGGTAGGACGTGCCGTGGAGCTGAGTATCATTGTGCCCGTATACAATATGGCGGGCGACGGAAAACTGAATTACTGCATGGATTCTCTTTTAGCGCAGACAATNGCGGATTATGAGATCATTGCGGTGGACGATGCCTCAACGGATNACTCCTATGAGATCCTGAAGCGGTANGAGCAGACGAATCCGAATCGGGTGCGGGCAGTCCGCTCNCCCGAAAATAAGCGGCAGGGCGGTGCGCGCAACATNGGGATTGANCNNGCGCGCGGAGAATGGATCGGGTTNATTGATTCNGATGACTGGATNGCGCCGGATATGTATGAAAAGCTGCTTGCGCGCGCGAAACAGNCCGGTGCGGACGTGGTCGGCTGTCAGTATCAGCTCACATCCGAGCACAGCATGAAGCCGGGNAANCTGATCGTNAATCATATGCAGGAGCATACGGGGATTCTCGGCGAAAAACAATACCGTAAGTGGATGCTGATGCCCGGAAGCATGGTGATCAAGGTCTATCAAAAAAGCGTGATCGATCAATACCATCTTCGGTTTCCGGAGCATGTTTTTTATGNNGNTANTTGTGCAGGNCCCCTTTGGATGCTGCATTTTACCCATTTTGAACTGGTGGACGAGCCGNTGTATTATTATTATCAGCATGAGGCGTCCACGGTGCACCGCGTCACGATCGAACGGTGCTATGAACGNATGAAAACGGCAAAAATGCTTGTGGAGGGATGCAGGCGGGAAGGCTTTTATGAGCCGTACTNTACGGAATTGGAGGCACGGTTTACCCTGCTCTATTATGTGAATACCCTGTTTTCCTATATGGCGGGAATCCGCGTTCCGTCCATCCGGTTTCTGAAAGAGCTGCGGGACGGCATGAATGCTTATTTTCCCCATTTCAGGGACAATCCCTATTATGAGGAGATGTACGATGCGGAGCAGAAAAAAATGATCGGTCTGCACATGAAACACCCGATATGGTACGCGCTCTATGATAAGGCGCTGCGNATGTACCGGCGGATCAGGTATCCGGTCACGCTCCGAAAGGAGGCAGGATGATGCAGACAGGGATAGAAAAAAAAGAACGGAATATGGGCGTGGAGCTTTTAAGGATCGTTTCGATGCTGATGGTGGCGGTCCTGCATATTTTGGGGCAGGGCGGCGTGCTTGCCGGCGTGTCCGCCGCACCGCGGACGGCGGGGTATGCGGCGGCATATCTGTTAGAGTCCTGCTGTCTCCTGGCGTGCAACAGCTATGCGCTTGTCTCCGGTTATGTCGGCGCGGAAGGACATTTCCGCTATGCGCGCCTGTTTGAGACACATCTGCGCGTGCTGTTTTATACGGTGCTGATCACGGCAGGGTTCTATGTTGTCATGCCGGAGCTGTTTGGTTTTACGCTGATCAAAAACGCACTGTTTCCGGCGATGACGGGACAATACTGGTATTACACGGCATATTTCGGACTGATGCTGTTTATGCCGGCGCTGCAATGTATGATCGCGCATCTGACCAGAGTGCAGTTTCGAAATCTGATCGTGAGCATCGTCCTGATCTTTTCGGTCCTGCCGGCGTTGTTTGTGAGTGATATTTTTTACACTGCGCAGGGATACAGCCTGTGGTGGCTGATCGCGCTTTATCTGATCGGCGCGTATATCAAAAAATATGGCTGTCCGTTCTTAAAGAAACCGGTTCCCGCGCTGGCGGTCTATGCGCTGAGCGTCCTTGCGGCATGGGGAATCCAGATGGCGGATGCTTATGGGGTGGGAATCCCGCTGCCGAACATGCTTGTTTACACGTCTCCTGCGATGCTGCTCGGAAGCGTTGCGCTGTTGGTCGCATTTTCGGGATTCCGGTTTTCCGATCCGGTCAAAAAAGCCGTTTTCCTGTGCGCGCCGCTTTCGTTCAGTGTGTATCTGATCCATGCGCATCCGCTTGTGTGGCGGCATTTGTTTGAGGGGCGTTTTGCCGCGTTTGCGGACGATCCGGCGTATGGTCTGGTGTTCGCCGTCATCGGAGCGGCAGCAGCGATTTATGTGGGCTGCGCGCTTATCGACGCGGTCCGTGCATGGCTGTTTCGCGTATGCAGGGTGCGGAAGGGCTGCGAATGGCTGGAGGAACGCTTGAAAGGTCTCCTTGAGGGGCGCAGCGAGAGGTGACAGTTTTACCTCCGGTTCCGCTGTCATGCGGGTACTCCCGGAGGGGAAAAGTCGTGCACGCAGGTTGTTTTTTTATACCGGGTGTGGTAAAATTTGGCTGGTATAGTTAGATAAGTGCAGGAAATACTGAAAAAAACTTGCCGGTAAGGCGGAATGAGAGGAAACGATGGCAGGTAATATCATTGACGGAAAGACAATTTTGATCACGGGGGGAACGGGTTCCTTCGGGAAATGTTTTACCAAATATGTGCTGGAGAACTATGAGCCGAAAAAGATCATCATCTATTCGCGCGACGAGTTCAAACAGTGGCTGATGGATCAGGAATTTGCGCAGTATCGCGAGAAGATCCGTTATTTCATCGGTGATGTGAGGGATCTGCAGCGCTTGGAGCGAGCGATGAACGGTGTGGACTACGTGATCCATGCGGCGGCGTTAAAGCAGGTGCCCGCGTGCGAGTACAATCCGAATGAGGCGATCAAAACGAATGTCAACGGCGCCATGAACGTGATCGAGGCGGCGTTAAACACGAATGTGAGCAGAGTCGTTGCGCTCTCTACGGATAAGGCGGTCAATCCGGTCAATCTTTACGGCGGGACAAAGCTCGTCTCGGACAAACTCTTTGTTGCGGCGAATGCCTATGCGGGAGACCGGGATATTGCATTTTCCATCGTACGTTACGGAAACGTAGCGGGCAGCCGTGGTTCCGTGATACCGAAGTTTTACGAGATGATCAAAAAGGGCGTGACGGAGCTGACGATCACTGATTATCGCATGACGAGATTCTGGATCAGTTTGACGGAGGGCGTTGAGCTTGTCATCAAGGCGCTAGCGGAGGCGAAGGGCGGCGAGACCTTCATCAGCAAGATTCCGTCGTTTAAGATCACTGATCTGGCGGAGGCGATGATGCCGGGCGCGAAGACGAAGGAAATCGGTATCTATCCGGGAGAAAAGCTTCATGAGATCATGGTGACGGTCGAGGACTCTGCGACGACCTATGAATATGAAAAACATTTTATTGTTTACCCGCAGACGAAATTTAATGCGCGGCAGAAGGTGGAGCCGACGGGCAAAAAGGTGGAGGAGGGATTCTCCTACAGCTCCGGCAATAACAGCGAGTGGCTGTCCGTAGAGCAGATCAGAGAGCGTCTGCGCGATCTGGAATTGGAGAAATAGAACGAAGGTTTTTAAAAAGACATTTCGATGAGGGGATTCCTGTTCGAAATGTCTTTGTGGTTTTATGCCTGTTCACGGAAAGGAAGGTTATTGGTATGGAGAAACTGGCAATCGACGGCGGAGCGCCGGTCAGAGAGAAAAAGCTATTTTACGGACATCAATATATCGACGAGGCAGACGTTGCGGCGGTCACACAGGTGCTCCGTTATCAGGATTTGACGTGCGGACCGAAGATCGCGGAATTGGAGGAGCGGCTCTGTGCGCTCACGGGGGCGGAGTATGCCGTCGTATGCAGCAACGGAACAGCGGCGCTCCATATTGCATGTCAGGCGGCTGGCGTAGAGCCGGGGGATGAGGTCATCACAACGCCGATCACCTTTGCGGCATCCGCAAACTGCGCGCTCTACTGCGGCGCGAAGCCGGTGTTTGCCGACGTTAATGCGGAGACCTATAATATTTCACCGGAGAGCGTAAGGGCGCATGTGACGGAGGCGACGAAAGCCGTGGTAGCGGTTGACTATACGGGGCAGGCCGCGGAACTGGATGAACTGCTTTCCGTATGTGGGGAAGCGGGCGCCAAGACCGGCAGAAAAGTATATCTCATCGAGGACGGTGCGCATTCGATCGGGACGCGCTACAAAGGGCGCGGCGTCGGCAGCATTTCCGACATGACAACATTCAGCTTCCATCCGGTCAAGACCGTGACGGGCGGTGAGGGCGGCGCGGTATTGACAAATTCTAAGGAGCTGTACGACCGTTTGGTGCTGTTCCGTGCCCACGGCATTACGAGAAAGCCGGAGCAGCTGATCCATGAGCCGGACGGCGCATGGTATTATGAGCAGATCGCATTGGGCATGAATTACCGCATGACGGATATTCAGGCGGCGCTCGTGATCAGCCAGCTCGACAAGCTTCCGAAATTTCAGGAAAGAAGAAAGGAGATCGTCGCGCGCTATAACGAGGCGTTTTCGGCGATGCCGGAGCTTTTTGTGCAGCGGGAGATCCCGGAGTCCGATACGACAAGGCATCTCTATATTCTCCGTATCCGACCCGAGCGTCTTTCGGTGGGCAGAAAGCAGTTTTTTGACGCGATGGCAGCGGAGAATATTTGCTGCAATGTACATTATATTCCCGTATACTATCATCCATATTATGAAAAACTAGGGTATCGAAAGGGTCTTTGTCCGAATGCGGAAAAGCTTTATGAGGAAATCTTGAGCCTGCCGCTTTATTACGCCATGACCGATCAGGACGTGGAGGATGTCATTCATGCGGTGAAGAAGATCGTGGAACACTACAAAATAGGATAGTTTGGGAGGATTCAGATGTCATCTATTGCGATCATTACCGCGCGCGGCGGCAGTAAACGGATTCCGCGCAAAAATATTAAGCTGTTTCTCGGAAAACCGATCTTGTCGTATTCCATTGAAGCTGCGCTTGTAAGCGGGTTATTCGATACGGTCATGGTGTCCACGGACGATGAGGAGATTGCGCAGATCGCGAAGGAGTGCGGTGCAGAGGTGCCGTTTTACCGCAGCGAGCAGACGTCAAACGACTATGCGGCGACGGCGGATGTGGTATCGGAGGTGTTGGAGGAATATGCAAAGCGCGGCATCTATTATGAGACGGCCTGCGTGATCTATCCGACAGCGCCGTTTTTGACGGCGGAAGCGTTAAAGGAAGCGATGGAGATCCTTCTTTCGGGAAACGCAGACGGCGTGCTGCCCGTGGTGAAATTCTCGTTTCCGCCGCAGAGAAGTGTCGTGCTTAGGGATGGAGAGCTTGTGCCGTCGGATAAGGAATCCATGGCGATGCGCTCACAGGATTTGGAGCCGCACTATCATGACTGCGGACAATTTTATTGCATCCGGGTGGCGTCTTTTTTGAAACAGCGATCTATGGTCATGGCGCATACGGCGCCGTATTATATGGACGAGCTCACCGTACAGGATATTGATACGGAGCAGGACTGGAAGATCGCCGAGATGAAATACCGGCTGCTTCATGAAATTTGAAGGAATGGATGCAAACAGGTGTAAAGGCACGCACAAAGGAGGATCATATGACAGAAGAAAAGCGGGCTTCGACGATAACCGTACAAAACCGCGTGATCGGTGAAGGATATCCTGCATACATCATTGCAGAGATGTCGGCAAACCATGCCGGAAGCATCGGGCGCGCGAAGGAGATCATTCATGCCGCGAAGGAGGCGGGAGCGGACTGCATCAAGATACAGACTTATACGCCTGACACGTTGACGATCGACTGCGATCTGCCGTATTTTCACATCGACGGCGGTACATGGGCTGGAGAAAACCTGTACGGACTGTACGGAAAGGCATATACACCATGGGAGTGGCAGCCTCTTCTAAAGGAAGAAGCGGATAAAGCGGGAATCCAGTTTCTCTCAACGCCGTTTGATACCACCTCCGTAGATTTTCTGGAGGAAATGGGAATCCTGTTTTATAAGATTGCATCCTTTGAATTGGTAGACCTGCCGTTGATCTCTTATATTGCATCTAAGAAAAAACCAATCATTATGTCAACTGGCATGGCAAAAGAGGAAGAAATAAAGGAAGCAATACAGACCATACATCAAGAAGGAAACCATCAACTTGCGCTCTTAAAGTGTTCCAGTGCTTATCCCGCAAAGCCGGAACAGATGAACTTACGAACGATCAAGGATATGAAAGAACGCTTCGGAACAGTGGTCGGGCTGTCCGATCACTCCATGGGGTCGTTTAGTGCGGCGACATCGGTGGCGCTCGGCGGGAGCATCATCGAAAAGCATTTCTGTCTCGGACGGGAGATTGAGAATCCGGACGCGTCCTTTTCCATGACACCGGAGGAATTTTGTCAGATGGTGCGCGATGTACGGAAAACGGAGGCAGCACTCGGGCGTGTGTTCTATGGCGCGGCCGGACAGGAAAAAGAAAACTTAAGATTCCGCAGGAGCATTTTTGTGACGGCGGATGTGCGTGCGGGAGAGGTATTCACCGAGGATAATATCCGCAGCATCCGCCCCTCGGACGGGCTTGCGCCGAAATACTATAAGAGCGTATTGGGCAGACGCGCGGCGCACGATATCCGCCGCGGAGAGCCGCTCGCCTGGGAGCATATTGAAGGCGGCAGGGAGGCGGCGGAAGCTTGATGCAGGTGAAGGGCTATTTCAGAAATGTCAAAGAAGCAGATAAGGAGCTGCTGTTTACATGGGCGAATGACGCGGAAACGCGCAGACAGTCGTTTTCGTCAGCTCCGATCACATGGGACGAGCATACAGCGTGGTTTGCGCGCACGCAGGCGGACACGGACAGTCCGCATTGGATCCTCATGGTATGCGATGAGGAACGTGGGGATGCGCAGCCTGCGGGCGTGCTCCGACTCACAAGGGATCAGGACGGCGCCGCGTATCGTATCAGCTACAGCATTGCGCCTGCATGGCGTGGGCACGGTCTGGGCAGTCTGCTTCTGACGCTGGCGAAAAGATGGACTGCGGCGTTATGCTTTACCTGCACGGAGCTCTACGGGGAGGTGAAGGCGGAAAATATCGCGTCCGTGCGCTGCTTTGAAAAGGCGGGGTATGAAAAAGCGGCGGGGGGCACGGGATCGGCAGCGGGTGGGAATCCGGAGATTCTCCGTTTTCGTGCGGATGTGCCGCGAAAATCGCTGATCTATTTCCGAGCGGATGCGAACGCGCAGGTCGGCTATGGGCACCTGATGCGCTGTCTGACGATTGCCGACGCCTGTGAAGGGCGGGGACTGAATCCCGTGTTTGTGACGGCGGATGAGGAGTCTCAGGGGACGATCGCTGCCAGAGGATTTCCGTGCCTGACCCTGAACACCGATCACAGAAATATGGAGTCGGAGCTTGGGAAGCTGCCGGCGCTGCTTGCGGACGGTGCGCCGGTCGTGCTGGACAGCTATCATGTAACAAAGCATTATGTGGAGACGCTGAAAGAAAACGGACATCGGGTTGCCTGGATGGATGATCTGAAGGAGCAGGAATATCCCGTTGATATGCTGATCAACTATAATGTCTATGCAAAACAGCTTGATTATCCGATGGATCGGGATACAGGGTCGGGTGTTCATCCGGTCGGAAAGCGGGATGGCAGATGCACGTATCTGCTCGGTCCGGGCTATGCGCCGGTTCGCCCGTCCTTTCGGCGGGAAGACGCCGGCGTGAGGGAAACACTTGGCACAGTACTTGTGACGACGGGCGGTTCCGATCCGTACGGTGCGGGCGTATGGTTTGCGAAGCTGTTTGCGGAGCGGCTGCCCGATGCGAAGATTCTGGTCGTCTGCGGCCCGTATGCCAAAGGAAAAGACGAGCTCTACCGGCTCGCGGAGCAGAACGGAAATATTGAGGTAGTAGAGGGGTGCAGTGACCTGTCATCGCTCATGCACGAAAGCGATCTTGCGGTTGCGGCGGCAGGCAGTACACTATACGAGCTGTGCGCGGCCGGACTGCCGGGTGTCCTGTATTATCTGGCGGATAACCAGCGGATGGGGGCGGAGGCGTTTGCGCGGGAAACGGGCGTCGTGAATCTCGGCGATATCCGCGCGGAAAGCTTTCCGACGGAGGCGGACGCGCAGCTTACCGCGGTGCTTGCGCATCTTACGGCGGCACCCGAACGAAAAAAGCTGGCGGATGCCATGCATGCACTTGTGGACGGAAACGGGGCGGGGCGCATTGCCGAAGCGCTTGCCAAGCTTGTATTTACGCATGAGACATGATACAATATTAAGGTTAAATATGAAACATAGGGAGCGGATTCGACATGCCTAATTTTAGAATTCCTTTTAATAAGCCGCCCTACACGGGGAAAGAAATTGAATATATCACAGAGGCCGTAACGAAGAACCGCAAGATCTGCGGGGATGGCCCTTTTACCAAGAAATGCGACGCATGGTTCGAGGAACGCACGGGAGCGGCAAAAAGCCTGCTGACGACATCCTGCACGCATGCGACGGAGCTTGCGGCGCTGTTGTGTAACATCGGGCCGGGCGATGAAGTGATCATGCCCGCCTATACCTTTGTCTCAACGGCGAACGCTTTTGTACTGCGCGGCGCAAAGCCGGTATTTGTCGATATCCGTCCCGATACCATGAACATCGATGAGACGCTGATCGAGGCGGCTGTGAATGAAAAAACAAAGGCGATCGTTCCGGTGCATTATGCGGGTATCGCCTGCGAGATGGACACGATCATGGACATTGCGGCGCGGCATAAGCTTTATGTGATCGAGGATGCGGCGCAGGGCGTGCTCTCGACCTATAAGGGACGCGCGTTGGGAACGATCGGTGATTTCGGCTGCTACAGCTTTCATGAAACCAAAAATTACAGCATGGGCGAGGGCGGCGCATTACTCATCAAAGATTTTAAATTTGCAGAGGAAGCGGAGATTCTGCGCGAGAAGGGAACGAATCGTGCGAAATTTTACCGCGGGCAGGTCGATAAGTATACCTGGGTGAATCTCGGTTCCTCCTATCTGCCGGGCGATATGAACGCGGCCTATTTGTGGGCGCAGCTCGAAATGGCAGATGAGATCAATGAGAAGCGGCGTTCCCTGTTTGACCTATATGACGAGCAGCTTGCCCCGCTCGCGGAGAGGGGACTGATCGAATGTCCGCAGATTCCGGACGGATGCGTGGGCAACGGGCATATGTATTATATTAAGGTAAAGGATATTGAGGAACGTACGGAGCTGATCCGGTTTTTGGAAGAGCACGAGATCATGGCGGTATTTCATTATATACCGCTCCACACTGCGCCTGCGGGAAAGCAGTTCGGAACGTTTTTCGGGGAAGACCGCTACACGACAAAGGAAAGTGAGCGCCTGCTGCGTCTGCCGATGTATTATGAGCTGACGCCGGAGGAGGTATTAGAGATTACCGGTAAGGTGAAGGAGTTCTACCGCGTATGAAAGAGGAGCAGAGATTAAGAACAATCCGCGATATGCTCTTTGCGCTTGCGGTGACATTGCTGTGCGCGATCGCCGCAGGCTATTTCTATGACTTATATTATGATCTCAATGATGATGTCCTGATAAAAGATATTCTCGCGGGAACGTATACAGGGACGCCTGAGGGAAGAAATATCCAAATGCTGTATCCGGTGGGTTTTTTGATCAGCGTCCTGTATCGGTTTTCGCCTGCGCTGCCATGGTACGGCATTTTTTTGTGCGCCTGTCATGCGCTATGCTTTTGGCTGATCGGAAAACGCGTGATCTCTTTTACGAACGGATTTCTGAAAAAAAGCATCCTGCTTTTGTTCCAGACCTTCCTGTTTGCAGGGCTGTTATTATGGGAGCTTGTTTATGTGCAGTATTCCGTTACCTGTGCAATGCTTGTGGCGACGGGCGTGTTTCTCTTTTGCACGACGGATGATGAGGAGCAGGTCGGACGGTTCATCCGCAAAAATATTGTCAGCATGATTCTTGTGATCCTTGGATTTTATGTAAGGACGGAAATGATGCTGCTGCTCTGCCCGCTCATCGGAGCGGCGGGGATCGCGAAATGGTCGCACGGGGCAAAACACACGCATACCCCGATGTTCGGCTTGGAAAATCTGCTCAAATATCTGACAACGCCCATTGTGATCGCAGTCGGAATGGGGATCGGTCTGCTTTTGAATACTTTGGCGTACAGCGGCAGCGAGTGGAATGAATTTGACCGGTTTTTTGCATATCGGACGGAACTGTATGATTTTCAGGGCGAACCGCCTGATTACGCACAAAACAGGGCATACTATAGACAGCTTGGTCTGGACGAGGCGGAGATAAAGCTGCTGTTAAACTATAATTTTGCCATGGATGAGTCGCTGAGCGCGGATGCGCTTGAAAGCATTGTGGAATATAATCGTACGGAGCTCGGAAGATCGTATTTTAAGAACAGTCTTTACGACGGAATCCGCGAGTATCTGTATCGGCTGCTGCATGCCGAGGACGGCGTGTGGGCGTATCTTGTCATCGCGTTGTATCTGCTTATTTTTTTAACGGGCATGCTGCAGTGGGATTATTCCGTGCCGTGGAAGCTGGCGCTTTTGGCATTTATGCGTACGGTCAGCTGGATGTATCTGATCATGCGGGGGCGGACGCCGGAGCGGATCACGGTTTCCCTTTATCTGTGTGAAGTTCTGATCCTGTTTGCCATGCTTTTGTGCCAGATGCACGCGTTTTATGCCGATTACAGGAGGAAGCTCTTTCAGACAAAGACGGGCGGAGCGCTTTCGCAGGAGGATGCGCCGCGGCAGAAGAAACGTGCGCCCTATCTGCCGTTATACCGCAAATATTGGCGGGTCACGGTGACGCTCATCATCACGGCGCTTGTGCTTGTTCCTGCGATGAGAGGCGTTACGGAGGTGGAGCAGGAGCAGGAGCGCAGAGAGCGCGTCAATGAGGAATGGGACGGGCTGCGCGCTTACTTTGCGGAGCATGAAGAGAATTTTTATCTGTTGGACGTTTATTCCACCGTGGCATATTCCGAGCGGATGGTTCCGGCGGATAACAGCTATCGCAATTATGAGCTGTGCGGAGGCTGGGCGTCAAAAAGTCCGATCTATGCCGAAAAGCTGAGCCGGTATGGCGTCGGAAATATCGAATCGGACTTACTGTACATGAACAATCTTTATTTTGTGACGCGGACTGACCGTGATACGGATTGGATGATCGCATATTACCGCTGTAAGGGCTATGATGTCAGGGTGGTGCACGAGGACATGGTCGAGACAGGCGGAGAGCGGAACTTTTACATCTGCAAGGTGTATTTTGATTATGAGACCGGGCGCAGTGATTTCTTATGCACACAGCGGGTTCATGCGAGGGCGTATGAAAACTGAGGGGAGGCTGTCAGTGGACAAGCAATGGATACGCAGAGGGGAGAAGGTCTGTCTCAGGATGATGACAGAGGAAGATACGGACTTGATCGTCTCATGGAGAAATAAGGATTTCGTGCGGGAGCGGTTTATCAGACAGGAGCTGTTTACGCATGAGGGACATTTACAGTGGATTGAAACGCAGGTGAAGACCGGGCATGTCGTACAGATGATCATCTGTCTGGTACAGGACGGCAGCGCGGTCGGAAGCGTCTATTTCCGGGATATTGACAGGGAACACCGCAAGGCGGAGTACGGGATTTTTATCGGGGAAGAGACGGCGCTCGGAAAGGGGATCGGTACGGAGACAGCAATTCTGGCACTCGATTACGCGTTTCATGAGCTTTCTCTTCATCGCGTGATGCTGCGCGTATTATCGGACAATGCCAGAGCGCGGAAAAGCTATGCGCATGCGGGGTTTGTAGAGGAGGCATATCTGCATGACGACGTATTTCTGCAGGGCGGCTTTCGGGACGTCGTGCTGATGGCGGCGATCAATCCTAACGAAAGGTAAAAATACCATGAAGAATGAGAAAAAAATAATGGTGAGCTTTGTGATTCCCTGTTATCGTTCGACGCTGACGCTGCCCGGCGTAGTTCGGGAGATCTGTGACACGATGGAAAAGCTTTCTGCGTATACCTATGAGATCGTGCTTGTCAACGACGCTTCTCCGGATGATACGATGGACGTGATCCGGCAGATCGTGAGAGACGTACCGGGGGTGACGGGAATCGGGCTTGCCAAAAATTTCGGACAGCATGCGGCATTGATGGCAGGTTTTCATGAGGTGCGGGGAGACATCATCGTCTGTCTTGACGACGATGGGCAGACACCGGCAAGTGAGGTCGGAAAACTGTTAGAACAAATAGAGGCCGGAAGCGACGTCGTGTATGCGCGCTACTCGCAAAAAAAACATTCCTTGTTTCGCAATTTCGGAAGCAAGGTCAATGAGCGGATGACGAGGGTCATGCTCGGGAAGCCGAAGGAGCTTTATCTTTCCAGTTATTTTGCGGCAAGGCGCTTTATTGTGGAGGATATGCTGCACTATGAGAACTGTTATCCTTACGTCATCGGACTGGTACTGCGCGCGACAAAGAATATCTCTAATGTGGACGTAACGCACAGGGAGCGCGAGGCGGGCAGCTCCGGCTATACGATGAAAAAGCTGCTTGCGCTTTGGTTTAACGGCTTCACTGCGTTTTCGATCATGCCGCTGCGCATCGCAACCGTGATCGGCATGCTGACTGCCGCGGCAGGATTTCTTTACGGTATTTACACCGTGATCAAAAAGTTTGTCAATCCCGCGGTTCCGGTCGGCTTCAGTTCCATGATGTCGGCGCTTGTGTTTATCGGCGGCATGATCATGCTGATGCTTGGTCTGATCGGGGAATATATCGGGAGAATGTATATTAGTATGAACCGTTCGCCGCAGTTTGTTGTCAGGGAGAAAGTGACCGGTGGAGAGCATGGGGCTTCGGATGAAGGGACTGTTATCGGGTAACAAGGGTTTACAATTTATGATCGTGACGGTTGCGGCTGTACTGTGTCTCATGGTATGGCCTTTTCGCGTGTTTTATCACGAAGCGGTTTCCGAAGGCAGCACGGGTACGCCGTATTATACGGGAGCAGTCACGATGGACGAGATCGTGCTGCAGCAGTTCATGCCCGCGGGAGACTATCTTGCGTCTCTTGCGATCGGGTGCAGCGTGGAGAACATCCATGCGCTTGACCGGGTGTTTGTGACGATCTACGATCAGGATTTTGCGATCCTGTATCAGGAGGTGCCTTATTTTAATGAGATCGAGGGGTGGGGCGAGATACGGATCAAGCCGGAGATGGACGTCATTCCCGGAGCGGTTTATTATGTGGGGATCAACGTGCATTATGAGAGTGTGGGAACGTTAAGGGCGGCGTACGCGGAGGCGGAGACCCTCCGTATCAGAGAGTGCGGCGCGCTTTCCTATGCGTCCGCGCTCTGTGAGGGCATGCAGCTCATGATGCGGTTTGTTTATACAAAGCCGTTTTCGACGGTGCGTATCCTTTGCTGTATCGCCGGAATTCTGACAGCCGCCGCCGCATTGTATGCGGGCATTGCCGTTTTCATCTCGTGGTTGAAAAAAAGAAAATGTTGGGAGACAGTCCGCAGGATTTTGATCGGATTGCTTTTTGCGGCAGCGGCAGCGGGTGTGCTTGCGGCAGCATGGTTTTTGTGTATTGCGCGTCTGTTCGGAGGAGGCACGGCGGATATTGCCGTATATGCGCTTGCTGTTTTGAGCATCCTGTTAGTGGCGGGCTATGCCTGCTATCGGGCGGCATTTCATTCCAAAGATCAGGTATCGGAGAACACGGAGCTGCGCTGGCGGGATTATTTGCAGACGATCAGCTTTGCCGTGCTGTTTTGGGCCGGGGTCCGTTATACGGACGCAGTGATCCAGTGGGAGCAGGATCTGGCGGCATGCTGGTTGTATCTGCTGTTCGGCGTCTGTGTCCTTCTGTCTGTCAGGGTAAGAGCTTTGTTTCATCCGCTGACGCTGATCTGGGGGCTTTTGATGATTCCTGCTTCTATGGTGTACTGCCATATGAACGGTGTTGATGAGCAGCAGATGCAGATCGCGCGCTGTCTGATGGCAGCGGTGTTTGTGTGGGGATGCGTGCTTATGGTTGTGCTGCGCAGCTACAGGGAGCAGGGCAGGCAGAGGACATGCCTGCCGGCAGCGGTCTGCTTTCTCGTGCTCTGTGTGCTGATGATCGTGAACCGACACGGGAAATCATGGCCCGTGGGAATGGCGGCGACCTGTGTGCTTTTTTATCTTGTCAGCTATACCGAGGCGGAAAAGCACAGGCTCATGCATAATTTCATGAACGGGATCATTGTCAATTTTCTGTGGATGTGGGTGATGTGCCTTTGCTTCAGACCCTATCACTATTATCGTTTTAACCGCTATCCGATGTACTTTCATACGGTGGCGAGTACGGGGATGTATCTGGTGATGGTGGAGGCGGTCGTAATAGTCCGTCTGCTCATGAAAATAAAGAAAAGCGGTACCGTATGGCGTGCGGCATGGAAGGAATGGCTCTTGCAGGCGGTCGTGCTCGGATATACGGCGCTCACGGTCGCGCGAACCGCGTTTGTAGCCGTTGGGGGGATGGTGGTTTTACTGCTTGTGGCGGTGGCGATCGTGTACCGTCCGCGGTGGAAGACCTATCTGTCTGCGTTGGCGGCAGGGCTCGGTACCGTGATCTTATTGCTTCCGGCAGTCTATACCCTGACAAGATGTATTCCGGCGGTTGTGAACCGTCCCGTTAAGCTCGGCGATCAGGAGAAGTTCAGCGAGACGATCGTAGAAGGAGAGAAGCCGGATTCGCCCCGTTATATGAATGTGGAGGCGCTGTTTCGTCTGTGGGGTAATCGCCTTGGCACGCCGGAAATGTCGGAGGACAGGCTTTCCTCCGCGGAGATGGGGGATATCTGGACTGCTCAAATGGGGATGAAGTCAAGAAACGGGAGTATCCACATGGAAGCGGCGGAGGCAGGAGGCATGCGCCTTACGCAGCTTGGCACGGTCGCTTCGGCAGGAGGGACGTTTGCTCCCGATGCGGAGGAAGTCAGCGGCGGAACGAACCCGCTGGATCATGTGTCAAACGGGCGTTTCGGTATTTATTTGGAATATTTCAGCCGATTAAACTTCAGCGGCCATGAGGAGATGGGAATTTCGGATGGCGGT
Source organism: Lachnospiraceae bacterium (assembly GCA_014804425.1). Lineage (GTDB taxonomy): Bacteria > Bacillota > Clostridia > Lachnospirales > Lachnospiraceae > DLAJ01. Next base: position 187,430 of record JAAUZV010000014.1, on the reverse strand, counting down.
GTGGAGGCGATGCACGCGCACAATTCGTTTCTCCAGATTGCTTATGATTTCGGGATTCCTGCGGGACTTCTTTATCTCGGTATCCTGTTTGGGATGTTCGGGCGTTCGGTCTTTCTCATATGGCGGGGAAAGGACCGCAGTGAAATGCAGTTTATGACGCTTGTGATGCTGGCGGCGTTTATCCTTGTCAGCATGTTCGAATATACCGCAAACCAATGTCTGCCGCTCGGCTTTGCATCTTTTTTTGTCCTATTTACTATGCGGCGGGAAAAGAGTATACTTTCTTTAGAAGACGAAATGACCGCTGCAGGTTTGGAAAGGGATTTGTATTCCTATGAATCAGGTGAAGCATAAAATTTTGAATACAAAATTGCTGGTTCGGCGTATTTTTCTGATCGTATACGACATCATCGCAGTCGTGTTATCGAGCTATATTCCGCTTGTGATGCGTTATGAGTTCCGTATATCACAGATTCCGCAGCAATTTGTCGATAATGTGAAATGGTTTCTGCCGTTCGGCATCATAACGACGCTCTTAGCGTTCTATCTGCTGAGACTCTATCACAGTCTCTGGGCCTATGCAGGTGTGACCGAAATGCAGAACATGGTAGCGGCGTGTGCATTGAGCGCGCTCTTTCAATGTGTCGGGCTGCATTTTACAAAACACTATGTGCCGAGAAGTTATTATTTCATTTATCTGCTCGTGTTGTTTGCGTTCACGCTTTTAAGCCGCTTTTCGTATCGTTTTTTACGGGAGGCGAAGCATCGGAAGGTCAACAGCAAAAACGGAACGGCGGTCATGATCATCGGTGCGGGCGATGCCGGAAACGTCATCATGAAGGAGATCATCAGCAGCTATTATTCCACGATGACGATCCGATGCGTCATTGACGATGACAAAAATAAATGGGGCCGCTATGTACAGGGAATCAAGGTGGTCGGCGGGAGAAACGAGATCATCCGCGCGGCAAAAGAATATCAGATCGATGAGATCATCATTGCGCTGCCGTCCGTACCGAAGCATATGATCCGTGACATCATTGATATTTGTAAGGAGACGGACTGCAAGCTGCGCACGCTGCCGGGTATGTACCAGCTTGTGAACGGAGAGGTGAATGTCAGCAAGATCCGCAATGTGGATGTGGAGGATCTGCTCGGCAGGGAACCGATCAGGGTGGATTTGAATTCTATTTTGGAATATGTGAAAGGAAAAGTCGTGCTCGTAACGGGCGGCGGCGGCTCCATCGGGAGCGAGCTTTGCCGTCAGATCGCAACACATCAGCCGAAGCAGCTCATTATCGTGGATATTTATGAGAACAGCGCCTATGACATTCAGCAGGAATTGCTCGCGGCGCATCCGCGCATGAATCTGCTTGTGCTGATCGCATCCGTTCGGAATACCGCACGCATGAGCAGCATTTTTGAGACGTACCATCCGGATATTGTCTATCATGCGGCGGCGCACAAGCATGTGCCGTTAATGGAGGACAGCCCTAATGAGGCGGTAAAAAACAATGTGTTCGGGACATGGAAGACCGCGCAGGCAGCGGCGATGAACGGGGTAAAGAAATTTGTCATGATCTCAACGGATAAGGCGGTGAACCCGACGAATGTCATGGGAGCGACCAAGCGGATCTGTGAGATGATCATTCAGACATTTAACAGGCATTATGATACGGAGTTTGTGGCGGTGCGCTTCGGCAACGTGCTCGGGAGCAACGGAAGCGTGATCCCCCTGTTCCGAAAGCAGATCGAAGCGGGCGGGCCGGTGACGGTGACGCATCCCGATATTATCCGCTATTTTATGACGATCCCCGAAGCGGTATCCCTTGTCTTACAGGCAGGCGTCTATGCGAAGGGCGGGGAGATTTTTGTCCTTGATATGGGAGAGCCGGTGAAGATTCTGGATCTGGCGAAGAACCTGATCCGTCTTTCGGGCTACAAGGTGGACGAGGATATTAAGATCAAATTCACGGGGTTACGGCCGGGAGAAAAGCTGTACGAGGAGCTTCTGATGAATGAGGAAGGGATGACGGATACGGCGAACAGGCTCATTCATATCGGAAAGCCGATCGAGTTTGACGAGATGGTCTTTTTTAAGCAGCTCAAGCGTCTAAAGGATGCGGCGAACGAGGAGTCGGAGGAGATCAGAGAGCTTGTGAGGGAGATCGTGCCGACCTATATGCCGAAGGAAGAAGACGAGTTTGTATAGAATAGAGCGGGAGGAAAAGGTTTTATGGGCAGCAGGGAAGAGCGTAAGAGAGTTTATCTGTCAAGTCCGACTATGCATGGGGACGAGCAGCGTTTTGTACAGGAAGCGTTTGATACGAACTGGGTAGCGCCGCTCGGACCGAATGTGGATGCGTTTGAGCAGGAAATCTGTGCGTATACAAAAGCGGGATATGCGGCGGCCTTAGATTCAGGAACGGCGGCGATCCATCTGGCGTTAAAGCTTGCGGGTGTTCAGGAGGGCGATATTGTTTTTGCGCCGTCCCTGACATTTTCTGCGACCTGTAATCCGATTATGTACGAGAAGGCGGTACCGGTATTCATCGACTGCGAGCCGGATACATGGAATATGTCGCCGGAGGCGCTTGCGCGCGCATTTGAGAAATATCCGCAGGTAAAGGCAGTCATTGCCGTTTACCTGTACGGAACGCCCGCAAAGATTGATGAATTAATGGAAATCTGTAAGCGGCATAATGTACCGTATATTGAGGACGCGGCAGAATCGCTCGGAGCGACTTATAAAGGAAAGCAGACGGGAACGTTCGGGGCATTCGGAATTTATTCGTATAACGGAAATAAGATCATAACGACGTCGGGGGGCGGCATGCTTGTCTCGGACGATCAGGAGGCGATCGCGCGCGCGCGTTTTTTTGCGACACAGGCGCGTGACAAGGCAAGGCATTACCAGCATTCACAGATCGGCTATAACTACCGCATGAGCAATATCACGGCAGGGGTCGGCAGGGGGCAGCTGCTGCATTTGGATGAGCATATCGCCTTAAAAAAAGCAATCTATGAGCGTTACAAGGACGCATTTGCGGATATTGAGGAGATTGCGATGAACCCGCTGAATCCTGACGGGGTGGCGAATTACTGGCTTTCGTGCATGACGATCTGTGAAGAAAGTAAGGTAACGCCGGATATGGTGATGGATCGGCTGGCGGAGTACAATATTGAAACGCGCCCGATCTGGAAACCGATGCATTTGCAGCCCGTGTTTGCAGATTATGATTTCTTCACTCATGACGGCGGGAAAGAGAGTGTATCACAGCATATTTTTGAGCATGGTCTCTGCCTGCCGAGCGATATTAAGAATACGCCGGAGGATATGGAGCTGATCATCGGACTGGTGCGAGGGCTGTTTGGGAAAGCATGATCATAAATGTTGTGAACAGCGCTTCGCAGCGGATGGTTAGAGACGATAAAAAAGGAGTATCGCGCGTGTATCGTAGAGTGGTTAAGCGATTGTTAGACATATTGCTTTCGGGAATCGGACTGATCGTGCTCAGTCCGGTGTATTTGATCGTGGCGGTCTTGGTGCGTGTCAAGCTCGGCTCTCCCGTGATCTTTCATCAGGAGCGTCCGGGATACCGTGAAAAGATATTTACGCTATGTAAATTTCGGACGATGACCGATGCGCGGGATGAGCACGGCGAGCTGCTTCCCGATTCGGTGCGGCTGACAAAATTCGGCAAACTGCTCCGAAAGACGAGTCTTGACGAGCTTCCGGAGCTTTGGAATATTTTTAAGGGTGACATGAGCCTGATCGGACCGCGTCCGCTGCTTGTCTCCTACCTACCGTGGTATACCGAACGGGAGAAAAAGCGTCACAGCGTCCGACCCGGACTGACGGGATTGGCGCAGGTGAGCGGAAGGAATTTTATCGAATGGGATAAACGGCTCGAAAAGGATGTCGAGTATGTGGAACATATCAGCTTTTTGCTGGATCTGCGCATTTTGTGGCGCACTGTCAAGGTTGTATTTGCTAAGAGCGACGAAGTTGCCGAGGTGACGGATGACGTGGAGGGAAATTTAGCGGAAATCCGCGCAAAAGAAAATGAAGATGTTCTAAGACCGGAAAATACTCGGTCTAAGAACATCTAAGTCATTTTCAAAAGAAATGCCAAAGGCATTTCTTTGTTGGGTGTTACAGTGTTGTAAACGACAGAAACAGGAGCAGAAGTGGTATGGCGGGAATGAAAGTCATTGATCTGGCGCATGAAGAGGAATGGAACCGGGTGATCGGACAGTTTGCAAAGCATGACGTGTATTTCACACCGGGATATGTCAAAGCTTTTTGGAGAAACGGGGACGGCGAGCCGTTCCTGCTCTATTATGACGGAAAAAACATGCAGGCTGTGAATGTCGTGATGAAGCGTCCCGTGCCGGTACGTCAGACAAAGGACGAAACGGACGAGGCATTAAAGGCATATTATGATTTTGTGACGCCGTACGGTTATGGCGGATTTCTTTTGCAGGGGGATACCTCAGGAGAGGAAAAGCAGGCGCTTGCACATGCATACCGTGATTTTTGCCGCGATCATCATATTGTGGCGGAGTTTAACCGCTATCATCCCGTGATCGGCAACGCACATGATATGGAGTGCCTCTATGAGGTCGTTGATCTGGGGCATACTGTCTGTATGGATATTTCCTCGAAAGGGAAAATATGGGAAGGACTTACCAGTAAAAACCGAAATCTGATCCGCAAGGCGGAGAAGAGCGGCGTGCGCGTTTACTGGGGCAGGGACGAGAGCCTGTTTGCGGAGTTTGAGCAGATTTACAACGCGACGATGGATAAAGTGGGCGCGGATCGTTATTACTATTTTCATAAGGAATTTTATGACAGCATCTTAAACGACATGAAGCATCAGGCGCTTGTTTTTTTCGCGCTTCTTGGGGGAGAGACGATCGCGATGTCCATTATCCTGTATGGGAATGGGCAGCTTCATTATCATTTGTCCGCATCCCGAAAAGAGTACCAGTCCTATGCGCCGACGAATCTGCTGCTCTACGAAGCGGCATGCTTCGGGAACAGCATCGGCATGAAGACGTTTCATTTGGGCGGCGGTCTGGGAAGCCGCGAGGACTCGCTGTATCATTTCAAAAAGCAGTTTAATCGGTACGAGGATACGCAGTTTGCCATCGGAAGGGCGGTTTTTGATGCGGAGGCGTATGAGCGCCTGCGGGAGATCAATAACAACGCGAAGGAGACAAGCTTTTTCCCGGCATATCGGGATATGGTATAATGTCGTCAGACATTATACCCGCCCGAATGGGCATGCACTTTAGCATGATTGCGTAGCAATCATGGACGCATAGGAGAGGAGAGAGACGTGCTTACGAAAGGGGAAAAACGGATCGGGTTGGTTATCCTGCTTGTTCAGGTTATGATACTGGGGCTTCTGGGGACGTATGCTTATCTTGATGTCAAAAATACCCGGGGGGGGGTATTTCGTGATGGGCAGAGCGGCTGCTTTGGACTTTATGGCGGTGTGGATGAAGCGAGAGGCGGCTATTATGCGGATGAGGAGACCGCGGCGGCCGGGCTGTTTACCTGCGGACCGTATTCGACGATCAAAAAGGGAATCTATGAAGTCACGGTATATTATGAGAGCACGGGAACGAACCATGTCTGCTATGCATATACGGAGGACGGAGAAAATTTTGCAAATGCGCTTGAAAGTGACCGGGTAACGCTGGATGCGCATCATACTGTAAAGCGTTTTTTTATTTGGGTAAACTGTGAAACAAACGATTTTGAAGTGCAGACCGTATACGGGGGAAACGGTACGCTGCTGATCAAGGGAATCACGGTGACAAAAGGAATGGTGTCTGTGATCCATTCGATCGTCCTGTGGCTGTTTCTGTTTGGTATTGTCGATGTGATTGCTTTTTTAGGTCTGTGCAGGAGAAAAAAGCTGCTGTCCGACCTGACATTGCTGACGGGAATGCTGCTCGGGGGAATCATCTTCTTTGCGTCGGCGCCGCTGTTTCGGAATGGGCTTTTGAATCTTTCCACTGATCTGAACTTTATTTTGATGAGGATCGATGGATTAAAGGACGGAATCCTGTCGGGTGAATTTCCGGTCCGCATCCAGCCAAACTGGCTGAACGGGTACGGATATGCGACATCCGTGTTTTACGGGGATTTGCTGTTGTTATTTCCGGCATTTCTGCGGATTGCCGGATTCTCCGTTCAGGATGCCTACCATTGTTATGTGTTCTGTATTAATACAGCGACCTGTCTGATCGCATACTACTGCTTGAAGGGAATCTTCCGCCGAAGGAGTGTGGCGTTGGTCGGCAGCGGGATCTACACGCTTTCGGCTTTCCGCCTGATCTTTATTTATGGGACGTCGCGGGGCGGTATGTTTTCCGCATATTTGTTTTTGCCGCTGGTGGCTTACGGCATTTATTTGATCTACCATGAGCCGCAAAAGCATAGGTGCGTTTTTTGTACGGCAGTCGGAATGACGGGAGTGATCCAGTCTCACCTGCTTACGGGAGAGATCGCGGTGTTCGCGATCGCGTTGACAATTCTGTTTTCCGTGCGCCGCTTCTTCCAAAAAAGAACTGTGGCGGCAATGGGGAAAGCGGTAGCGGTTTCACTGCTGTTTAATCTGGGATTTCTGGTGCCGCTTTTTGATTATATGGGCGAGGGATTTTATGTGTCCTCAGACGGATGGAAGGCGATTTATCATTATATTCAGAAAAACGGGGAGTCCGCCGCGGGATTTTTCAGTTTGTTTCACGGCGGAAATTCCCAGACGGCGCCCGATATGGTATGGCTGGCAGGGCTGTTTTTGTTTGCCGTGATCCTGCTGCTTGTGCCCGCATCCCGGATGAAAGAAGAAGATGCGGTGTATCGAAGGTTCGGAAAGGTGACCCTTGCTGTTTCCGTTGTGCTTTTGGTCATGGGCACAAGATATTTTCCGTGGGATTTTCTGGAGGAGCGGTTTGCGTTTCTCCGTATGCCGGTCAATTCCATCCAGTATCCGAGCCGCTTTTATTCTGTGGCGTCGATTTTTGCAGTCATGACAGTATGCTGCGGTCTGATGCTGCTGAAAGAAGCGTGCAAAGAGCATGTGGCGCAGGCAATCTGGGCATGTGTGATCCTGTGCGGTTTTTTGTCGGCGGCGTGGAGCATATCGACCTATGTGAATGAGACGGATGTGCAAGTCCGCTATGATACTGCCGCGCTGGATACAAATCGGATCAGCACAAAGGAATATCTTCCGGAGGGAGCAGATCCGGATCTTTATTGTCATGAGGAACCGATCGCGGATGCTTCGATTACAATTTCGGATTTTACGCGAAACGGACTGACTCTGATGCTTCAATGTGTCAATAACGGGAGCGAAAGCGCTGGTGTGGAGCTGCCGCTCGTGTATTATAAAGGATATCGCGCGCAGGATGAGGCCGGGACGCGCCTCTGCTTAGAACCGACCGACAATGCGGCAGTCCGGCTGACGGTTCCCGGCGGATATGCCGGAGAGATCACAATCCGGTTTCATGAGCCGGCGGCATGGCGGATCGCCTGGTGGGTGTCGATCTTGTCTGTGGCGGCTGCCGCGGCAGCAGGCATGTGTGTATGCTTTAGGGATTGGCAGCGGATCGGCGCGGCGGAGAAAAGATTATAATTAGCGGGAAAAGAAACAGAGAAAGGGCAGCATGAAAAAAATACTTATTTTGACAAATCTGGACATTGGGCTGTACAATTTTCGCAGGGAACTTTTGGAAGCGCTGCTTGCCGTGCCCTATGAGGTTCATATCGCGCTGCCTGAGGGGGAATTGATCCCGAAGCTTGTGAAGATGGGATGCATATTCCATGAAACAAAAATGGAACGGCGCGGGATGAACCCGCTGCATGAGGTGAAGCTGATGCGGCGTTATCGTCAGCTTCTTGACGAGGTAAAACCGGACGTAGCGCTGACCTATACGATCAAGCCCAATATTTACGGCGGTTCGGCGCTGGCTTCGTCTGGGATCCCCTATATTACGAATATTACGGGTCTCGGCACGGCAGTTGAAGGAACTGGACTGCTTCAAAAAGTGACAATTCGAATGTATAGACATGCCATGCGCGGTGTAAGCTGTTTGTTTTTTCAAAATCAAAAGAATGAGCAGTATTTTACGAAGCGCGGTATCGCGATCGGCAAACACAGACAGCTGCCCGGTTCCGGTGTCAATCTGGAGCGTTTTTCGTATCTGCCGTATCCGGAGGAGGATGAGCCGGTATCCATGCTTTTCATTTCCCGTGTATTAAAGGAGAAGGGCATTGACCAGTTTATGGAAATGGCGAAGGTCATCCGTGGGGAGTATCCGAATACGCGTTTTCATATTCTGGGGTTTTGCGAGGATGATGACGATAAGCCGGATTCTTATCGGAAACGGATCGCGGACTTAGAGGCGCAGGGTATTTTACAGTTTGAGGGAATGCAGGATGATGTGCGTCCGTTTCTTGCAAAAAGTCAGTGTACGATCCACCCGTCCTTTTATCCCGAGGGAATGTCTAATGTCTGTCTGGAGAGCGCCGCGAGCGGCAGACCGGTCATCACGACGGACCGCGCGGGATGCAGGGATACGGTCGAGGATGGGAAAACGGGACTTCTGGTAAAGGAGCGCGACACGGACGATTTGATCCGCGCCGTGCGGCAGTTTTTGGGGATGTCCTATGCGCAGCGAAAGCAGATGGGGATAGAAGCAAGGCGCAAAATGGAACAGGAGTTTGACAGGCGTTTTGTCGTGGAAAGCTATCTGAAAGAACTGAAACGGATCCTGGGCTAACATACATTTGGCAGAACGTGAGGAGGAGAAGAATATGAGCTTATATGAAAAGATTGTAAAAGGAGAAGAAAAAATCGCATTAGTCGGACTCGGTTATGTCGGCATGCCGATCGCGGTCGCATTTTCCAAAAAGGTGCCGGTGATCGGTTTTGACTTAAATAAAGAGAAAATCGCAAAATACCAGAATGGCATCGATCCGACCTGCGAGGTGGGGGATGAAGCGATCAAAGCGTGCAGTGTGGAGTTTACGTCGGATGAAACGAAACTGCGCGAGGCAAAATTTTATATCGTGGCGGTGCCGACGCCGGTCAATGCCGACCATACGCCGGACTTAACGCCGATCGAGGGCGCAAGCCGCATACTCGGAAGAAACCTTGCAAAAGGCTCTATTGTTGTCTATGAGTCCACGGTTTATCCGGGCGTGACAGAGGAGGTTGCAGTGCCGATCTTAGAGCAGGAATCGGGATTACAGTGCGGCGTGGATTTCAAGGTCGGCTATTCACCGGAGCGCATCAATCCAGGGGATAAGGTACACCGCTTAGAGACGATCACCAAGATCGTATCCGGCATGGATGAGGAGACGCTTGATGAGGTGGCGCATGTGTATGAACTTGTTGTGGACGCGGGCGTGCATCGTGCGGAGTCGATCAAGGTCGCGGAGGCGGCAAAGGTCATTGAGAACAGCCAGCGCGATATTAATATCGCGTTTATGAACGAGCTTTCCATTATCTTTAATAAGATGAATATTGATACGAAAGCGGTCCTCACGGCGGCGGGCACGAAATGGAATTTCCTAAAGTTTGCGCCGGGGCTTGTCGGCGGTCACTGTATCGGCGTAGACCCTTATTATCTGACCTATAAGGCGGAGCAGCTCGGCTATCATTCCCAGATCATTTTATCCGGCAGAAGAATCAACGACGATATGGGAAAATATGTGGCGGAAAGCCTTGTCAAGAATCTGATCAAAGCCGATATTGCCGTGAAAGGCGCGCGCGTGGCGATCCTTGGCTTTACCTTCAAGGAAAACTGTCCCGACACGCGCAACAGTAAGATCATTGACATTGTGCGGGAACTGCGGGAATACGGGATTGAGCCGCTCATTACCGATCCGGTCGCGGACAGGGCTGAGACGGAGCGGGAGTACGGCATCACGATGACGGAACAGTCCGAAATACGGGAGATGGATGCGGTGATCTTAGCGGTCGCGCACACGCAGTATGAAGGGCTGACGATGGAAGAGATCGGCGCGATGTACGCGCGGGAGCATGCGAAAAAAGTATTCTCCGATATAAAGGGGCTGTTTGACAGAAAAGCGTATGAGGCTGCCGGATATTTGTATTGGAGGCTATAAAGGAAGCAGGGCTTCCTTTGTCGTGAAAGGTCCAAAGGATGGATGAAAGCTGATATGCAGACAATTGGTGATCGTCTGCATATCAGTTTTTTTGTATATAAATGTAAACAATGTATAAAATGATATAAAAAGCAGCAAATACGAAAAAGTTATTGCTAAAACTTGGTATAAGTGCTATCGTTTTATAGCAGGAGGAGTCGGATATGTTTACTTATATTAAATTGACGAATTTTATGTCGTTCAAGGATACGATATTTCATTTCAGAAATGGGAAAAAATGTGCCAAAAAATTTATTGCCGTTTACGGAGAAAACGGGAGCGGCAAGTCTAATTTTGTTACAAGTATTGATTTTTTGGTGACATCTATTTATTCGATGGAATTTATGGGACAGGCGGATAAGCTAGATAGAATACTTGCAGATGCACGAAAGGCGGCACCTTGGATGGATGGGAATGAGGAGGTATATGAAGCGCTGAGGCGGCTTGTTTATATTGATCAATATATGTTGACAAACCGTATGCTGGAGTGCAGTGAACCAACCACGATAGAATACGGATTTTTGTTAAATGGCCATGAAGGAGTTTACAAAATAACTTTTGATGAAAGGTTTAGAAGTGAAAGCTTATATTATTTTACGGGAAAACAGAGCGGCATTGTTTTTGAAGTGGATCATGATGGGAAAAAAATAAACACCCATTTTGCGGGCGCACTGTTCAGAAACAAAAAGACCGTGGAGGATTTTAAGGATGAAATCGAGAAATATTGGGGAAAACATACCTTTTTCAGCATTCTGAGAAAGGAATGCAGGGAGAAAAATGAAGACTATATCAAAAGCAATGTACTCAGCCATGTTATTGACGTGTTGAATATGTTTGAGGAGATTGTGGTGCATTATAAAAAGAAAGATTCTGTGTTCCAATCAGGTTCCTATAGAACGGACTATCTTGTTTCTGATCTGGAATCCGGGAAAATACCGATCAAGGAGGAAGGAAAGCTGATACGCTCGGAAGCGATCATTAGAGATTTTCTGACACAGACGTATGCGGATATAAAGGATGTTTGTTATGATATCAGGCAGAGAGACAATCAGTTGGAATATTGTCTGACAGTAAAGAAAATGATCGGTGGAAAGCTTAGGAGTGTCAGATGTTTCGATGAGTCTGCGGGAACAAGGCGTATCATCGAGATGATTCCGTCGATCCTTGGAGTTTTTTGCGGACATGTGGTGGTATATGATGAAATTGACGACGGGATTCACGACCTTCTATTGGATAGAATCCTAAATTCCATGGAGGATGAGATCACAGGACAGTTGATCATTACGACGCATAATACTTTACTTTTGGAGTCAATGAATATCAAATCAGCTTATGTGATACAGGTCGATCTAAATGGAAATAAAACAGTCAGGTCACTCGATGAGTTCCCCAGGATTCAAGGCAGCAACAATCCAAGACGTATGTATATGAAGGGGCTGTTCGGAGGAATACCGATCATCGACAGTATTGATTACGATGAAATACTGATGGAGATTCATGACGGAAACCAAAATTTGCATCGGAGTACGAAATAGAGTATGATAGGAAGAAAAAACAATTCATAAACTTCAAACTATTTATCATCATGGATACGGATGACTGCAGTGAAGCAGTGAAACAGGCATACATAAGCGGGAGAATGTTTGATGGTCATTGGGCGAAAGATTATATTGTGCCAATTTATAATATCAATAATTTGGAGGACGTCATGTGCAAAAGCGGCATTATGACGAAGCGGATTGAAAATAAGGAAAAAGGGAATTATTATAGCAGGATATTTCCGATCAATACGGATCCGCCAACCAAAGAATCGATGGCACAGATAAAGAGCTTCAGGGAAAAATTATCCAAAGTAAAGGAAACCAACATGACGGAACTGATTGATTATTGTCTGTCTATAGCAGAAAACCTATGAAAATAAAAAAGTTGAAAATTACAAAAGAGAATATAGGATATATTTTGGCGTGGGTTATCATTGGCGCCTTTTTTGGCTTTTTGTGTTTCTATTATGGAGTGGGGGAGTATCCGGATTCTGCAACCTATATGGTGGATAATATAGATAGGGAGCCGTTCTATCCGCTCCTGTTGAAGGGATTTCGAGCGGTCTTTGGGCAGGAAGTGTATCTGAAAGCAGTGATTTTTGCACAGAATGTGTTTGCGTTTCTGGTGACAGGGTATCTGTATTCTTATGTTACAAAATACTTTGCGCTGAACGGCTTGTTTTCAGCCGGTGCTTTGGCAGTATTGCTGACGCCGCATCTCTTGACCGGAGTATTTGCATCATCCGGAATTATTTTGACGAATGCAATCCTTAGCGAAGGAGTTACCCTGTCTCTGTATCAAATGTTTTTTTTATTGCTGTTAAAAATGTTTTTGGGCCAAGAGCGGCAGGGCAGATATGCCCTGTTTTCCTGGTTCACCGCGCTTGTGGCGGTGTTTACAAGAGGACAGATGCTGGTTCTGCTGCCCATTTGGATGGTTGTCTGTATCGCGGGCGTATGCAGAAAGAGGGGATGCGCCATGCGCGACCGGGTGATTCGGATTTCTTTGATCGTGATCATGACGGCGGCAGCTTTTATGATCCGCGCTGCGGGAATCAGAGCGTATAATAGTGTTGTATTTGGTCATGCTCAGGGCAACACGGGGGGAAATATGACACTTTTAACAAATGTGCTGTATTCCACGGATGCTGAGGACGTTGAACTGGCGGCGAGAGAATTGGACGAAGCAGAGCGGGCCTTACTTGAAAAAATTGATACCGAGATATTGGAACAGCATATGAGTTTTGCGGATGCGGGAAACGGAATCCAAAACAAAATACTGCATCACGAGGACTGTCATGATAAGATAAAATTTAATATCCTGTATGAGTACCTTCAGGACTTCATGGAACAGAAGCTGCCGGATGCGGATGCGGAGATGATAAAGTCAGAGATGGATGCGTTAGCCGCACGATATATGAAGGCAGTTCTGCCAAAGTGTATTGGGAACTGGTTAAAAACGTATTGTTACGTTGTTCTCGGCGGTTTTATCAGAACGGTAGCGGTCATTCATCCGGCGCTGAATTGGTATGCATTATTGATTTATATTGTAGCGGCCGCACTGATGTGTTATCTTTTTAGGAGAGAGGAAAGCAGGGACGGCGCGTGGCTGATGGCGATCGTGTTACTTATGATCGCGGCAAATGTATGCGCGACGGCGCTCACCATCATGTGTCTGTCCCGCTATATGATCTATAATATGACGCTGTTCTATCTCGCAGGGCTGGTGTGCGTGTGGGAGATTGTCAGAGTTAAAAAATAAGGAGTTTGCCATATGGGTTATCGGGAGTTAAAGTTTGATCAAAACAGCATCTTTCTTGTGACCGGAGGCGCAGGCTTTATCGGCTCAAATCTTTGTGAAGCGCTGACGGACATGGGATATACGGTGAGATGCTTGGATAATCTTTCCACCGGAAAGCAGGAGAACATCGATTTCCTTTCGGACAGAGAAAATTATTCTTTTATGAAGGGAGATATTCGTGATCTGGAAACCTGCATGAAGGCGTGCGAGGGTGTGGATTATGTATTGAATCAGGCGGCGTGGGGCAGCGTGCCGCGCAGCATCGAGATGCCTCTTTTATACGAGGAGATCAATATCCGCGGAACCTTAAATATGATGGAGGCGGCAAGACAAAGCGGTGTGAAAAAATTCGTGTTCGCGTCAAGCTCCTCTGTGTACGGCGATCATCCGGTACTGCCGAAGGTCGAGGGACAGGAGGGAAATCTGCTGTCTCCCTATGCGCTGACGAAGCGTGTGGATGAAGAATACGGAAAGCTGTATCACAAGCTGTACGGGCTGGACACGTATGCCATGCGCTATTTTAATGTGTTTGGGCGCAGACAGGACCCGGACGGCGCTTATGCGGCGGTCATTCCGAAGTTCATCCGCCAGCTTCTTCGCGACGAGGCGCCGACGATCAACGGGGACGGAAAGCAGTCCCGTGATTTTACTTATATCGACAATGTGATCGAGGCGAACTTAAAAGCATGCCTTGCGCCGAGTGAAGCGGCGGGCAATGCGTTCAATATCGCGTATGGGGGCAGGGAATATCTGATCGATATTTATGATGATCTCTGCAAGGCGCTCGGCAAGGAGATTCCGCCGCAATTCGGCCCGGACCGCGCGGGGGATATCAAGCATTCCAATGCGGACATCAGCAAGGCGAGAAAGCTGCTGGGCTATGATCCGGAATATGATTTTGCACGTGGGATCGCGCTTGCAATTGAATGGTATAAAGAAAATCTATCAAAGTAAGGGGCGGGTCACTATGCAACAATATCCTGTCAGGGTTCTGCATATCGTCGGATCGATGCACCCCGGAGGAATGGAAAATTTTATCATGAATCTTTATCGGAATATTGACCGTGACAGGATTCAGTTCGATTTTGTCGTTCACATGAGCGGCGATGCCGATTATGAGCAGGAGATTCAGAGAATGGGCGGAAAGCTCTATACACTGCCGCGCTTAACCGGACATCCGATCGCCAACCTGAGAGGGCTTTACCGGATCGTGAAGGATGGGCATTACAAGGTTGTGATCCGGCATACGCCGAATGCGCTGGTTGCACCGCAGGTCCATGCGGCGGCACGGGCGGGAGCGTTTTCCATCTGCCATTCCCATAATACGACCGATCCGAAGAAGCTGTTCCATTATGTCGGGAAGCTGCTCATGAAACACGGTAAGATCGGCAGATTTGCCTGCTCGAAGGAGGCAGGGATATGGATGTTCGGAAAACGGGAGTGCACCGTCGTCCACAATGCCATTGATATTGATAAATTCCGCTTTGATCAGGAAAAACGCGCCCGTATCCGTAAGGAGTTTGCGCTGGAGGGCAGACATGTATACGGGCATGTCGGCAACTTTATCCAATCGAAAAATCATCATTTTTTACTGTCCGTCTACCGGGAGATCGCGCGGATGGATGACCATGCTGCGTTCGTTTGCATCGGAGCCGGAGACTTAAAAGAGCAGATACAGCAGGAGGCGGAGCAGTTCGGCATCCGCAGTCAGGTGATCTTTACCGGAATCCGTCATGATGTGGATGCATTTTTATCGGCGATGGACGTGCTTATTTTTCCGTCCGTCTTTGAGGGACTGCCGCTGACTGTCATTGAGGCGCAGGCAGCAGGCTTACCGTGCCTGCTCTCAAAAGCGGTGGACAGGGACGTAGAAGTGACGAAGGGGCTTGTATCGTGGAAGTCCATTGACGAGACACCGCAGGCATGGGCAAAAAAAGCAAGGTCGCTTGCCGAAAACAATGCCGACGACATGCCGAACGCACGTCTCTGTCAGCGAGAAGCCATTGCCGAGGCGGGCTATGACATTCGGACGCTGGCTAAGTGGTATGAGGATTACCTGATCGGGGAAGCTTTGGGGGAGAACAGCGTGAGAAGTGGAACTGTGGAGAATCATGGATAACGAGAACGGAAAAAAGATCATATTTCATATTCATAATCTGTCCAGGGGCGGCGCCGAGAGAGTCGTCGTCAATCTCTCCGAGCGGTTTTCAAGGGACGGGTATCGTGTGAAGATCGTCACGGAGGAGACCGCGCAGGTGGAATACGCCGTGCCGGATGGCGTGAAAAGGATCGATGCCGGCGTGGATTCCGGGGACGGAAACGGCGATGGGAACGGCACGCCGGGCGTACTTTCACGACTGCTGATGATCCGCAGGCGGAGAGAGCGGTTAAGGAAGGTGCTGAAAGAGGAAAAGCCCGACCTTGTGATCGCGTTCGGGAAAAGCGCGAATTACCGTGCGGTTCCGGCGGCAAAGGGGATCTGCCCCGTGCTGGTGTCTGTGAGGAATGATCCGAAGGTGGATTACGCCGGCAGGGTCAACGCGCTGTTTTGCAGGCGGTTTCTCTATCACGCGGACGGGTGTGTGTTCCAGACAAAGGAGGCGCGGGAATTTTTTTCTCCCAAGCTGCAGAAAAAATCCCGGATCATATTGAATCCGATCAATGAGAAATATCTGCATGTGGATGCGCCGGTGGTAAGAAAAAAAGTCATTGTTAACGTGGGGAGGATCGCGGCACAGAAAAATCAGGCGCTGTTACTTCGCGCGTTTGCCGCTCTGAAAGAAAAGTTTCCGGAGTATGAGCTGCATCTCTACGGAAGCGACAGCGGCGACGGAACCAAGGAGACGCTGGATCGGATCATACGCGAAGAACATCTGGAGAAAAACGTGATTTTTTGCGGAAACAGCGACCGTTTGGAGCAGGAGATCCCGGACTGCGCTTTGTTTGTCCTGTCCTCCGATTATGAGGGACTTCCCAATGCACTGATGGAGGCGATGGCGATGCGGATGCCGGTGATCGCCACGGATTGTCCGTGCGGCGGGGCGGCGATGGTGATCAAGGACGGCGTAAACGGCAGCCTTGTTCCCGTGGGAGACTGCGCAGCCATGACCGCAGCGATGGAAAAGGTGTTAAGCGAGCCGGAATACGCCGAAAAGATCGGTGCGGAGGCAGGAAAGATCAGAGAAATCGCAAACGGCGATAGGATCTATGGACAATGGAAAGACTATGTGAGAGAGCTGATCGGAGAATAGACCGGCTTATTCACTGATGAATGAGTGCAAAAGAATGCGGGGCATGGATACGGCATGGAACAGTTAATCTTTCTGACGCTCTCCCTGACAAAAGGCGGGGCGGAGCGCGTGATCTGCAATATGTGTAATGAACATTTTGTCAAGCAATACCGCGTGACGATCATCAGCCTCATGGCGGCGGAGCCGGAATATGACTTAAACCCGGACATTACCGTGCTGTATGTGGATAAGAAGCCGGAACAGTACCGGCAGAACATGGCGGTCCGATTTGCGAGAAGAAGAAAGGGGCTGGCTTCCCTCTTAAAGAAAGTGGAGCATGAGGGCGGAAGGATCGGTGCGCTCATCAGTTTTTTGCCTGAACCCAATTTCCTGATCACCTCTTTATCGCCGCGGCGCGGGTATCCCGTGATCATCAGTGTGCGGAACGATCCGGCGAAAGAGTATGCCTCCAAGGTGCGGCATCTGCTGATGAAGCTGTTATATAGGCGTGCGGACGGGTATGTGTTTCAGACACGGGAGGCGCGGGATTATTTTTCTTTTTCAACCCATATCATAAAGAACAGTGCGGTGATCCCGAATCCGCTGGGGAAGGAATTTTTGGACGTTCCCGTGCGGGCATTTTCGGAAAAAGAGATCGTTTCGGTCGGGCGTCTGGAGCCGCAGAAGGCGCCGCTTTTGCTCATTCATGCGTTTGCCGGGATTCATGCGGAATTTCCCGAATACAGACTGCTTTTTTATGGGGAGGGCAGCCTGCGGGAGGAAATGCAGGAGGAGATCAAAAAAGCCGGACTTGACGAAAAAATCGTCCTAAAAGGAAATACAGACAGGATCAGGGACGATGTTGGACAGGCTTCGCTTTTTGTTCTGCCATCCGTATATGAGGGAATGCCGAATGCGCTGATGGAGGCGATGGCGCTCGGCGTCCCCTGTGTTGCCACGGATTGCCCGTGCGGGGGACCGCGTTCCCTGATCAAACCCGGAGAAAACGGGATCTTGGTACCTGTGGGGGATGAGCAGGAGCTGGGAAGGGCGATGGCGGATCTGCTCAGGAATCTTCCGAAAGCTGCTCTTATGGGGCGGCGGGCGCAGGAGATCACAAAAGAGCTTGCGCCTGAGCGGATTTATCAGCAATGGGACGGCCTGATCGAGGCAAAAAAGAACAGAAAACAGGCGGCGGGAAATGAGGGTAACGGCTGAATATGTGCGGAATAGCGGGATTTGTCAATCAAAGAGCGGATGCGGATGTCATGATCCGAAGCATGCTGGACAAGATGAGTTACAGGGGACCGGACGGTGAGGGATACTGGCGCGATGAGCATACGGGACTCATGCTCGGACACCGCAGGCTTTCCATCGTGGATCTGTCTCTAAACGGGGCGCAGCCGATGCATTCTGCGAACGGCCGCTATGTCATTACTTATAACGGAGAAATCTATAACGCCCCCGAGATCAGGGAGCAGCTTTTACAAAAACGACCTGACCTGCATTTTAGGGGAACCTCGGATACGGAGGTCATGCTGGAGGCGTTTGGGGAATACGGGATCGTGCCGGCTCTGAATAAGATGAAGGGCATGTTTGCGGCCGCTCTTTATGACCGCGAAGAGAGAACGCTCACCCTCGTGAGGGACAGAGTGGGAGAAAAACCGCTGTATTACGGATTTGTCGGCGGAGAGTTTGTGTTTTTTTCTGACCCGGAGGTGATGCGGGTATATCCCGGTTTTCAGCCCGTGGCTGACAGGGAGGCCTTGGCGCTGTATATGCGGTATGGCTTTATTCCGGCGCCCTATTCTATCTATGAGGGAATTTACAAGCTGGAGCCGGGTTGTCTTTTGACGATACGTGCACCTTTTCGAGCGGATGATATCCAATATGAGCGTTACTGGTCGATGGGGAAAGCAGCGGAGGAAGGGATCAAGGATCCGTTTACAGGCACGGAGACCGAGGCAGCAGACAGGCTGGAGGAGCTGCTCACGGAGGCGATCCGCGGACAGTTGATCTCCGATGTGCCGGTGGGGGCTTTCCTGTCGGGGGGAATCGACAGCCCGCTGATCGTGTCACTGATGCAGAAGATCAGCACGACGCCGGTTCAAACCTTTACGATCGGTTTTGAGGACAAAAAATATAATGAAGCGCAGTTTGCGGAGGAGATTGCGAGACATCTGAAAACGGAGCATACGCAGCTCTATGTCACGGAAAAAGAACTGCTTGAAGTAATCCCGCGGCTCTCGGAAATCTTTACGGAGCCGTTTGCGGATTCTTCCCAGATTCCGACGTATCTGGTGAGCAGGCTGGCAAAGAGCAAGGTCACGGTGGCGCTGTCGGGGGATGCGGGGGACGAATTGTTCTGCGGGTACAATACCTATCCGAAGATCGCGGCGCTCTATGGCAAAACACAGAAGCTTCCCGCATGGCTGCGGCGCGCAGGAGGCGCGGTGCTGGGAATGCCGGGAGTCCGCACCGGAAACAACGCCTACCGGATCGCCTGCTGCCTCAGAGCGGGGACCCCGGAGGAGCTTCACGAGGCGGTCTGCTATCATACAGACTATGAGGCGGAGCGGCTTGTGTTAAGGGACAAAGAAAAAGCATCCGGAGCTATGCCGGAATGGCTGAAGCACAGGGAAAAACGACTTTGGGAGAGTAACATACCGGATGGGATGGGAAGAATGATGTATAAGGATATGCTCACGTACCATCCGGATGATATTCTGGTGAAGGTCGATCGGGCGGGAATGGCGGTCTCGTTGGAAAACCGCGTCCCCATGCTTGACAGAGATGTGGTAGAATTTGCGTATCGGATACCGCCCTGCTATAAATATGATGAGCAGGGCGTGTCAAAAAAAATATTAAAGACCATTCTTTATCGCTATGTGCCGAAGGAAATGTTGGACAGACCGAAAAAAGGATTTTCCGTACCGCTCGAGAGATGGCTGACGACCGGAGAAACCGCCGAGTGGGCGGCGGAGACCGTTTCTCACAGCAGACTGGCGGCAGACGGATATTTTGACCCGAAGGTTCTTGCAAGGATATGGAAACGCTTTCAGAAAGATCATAAGAATGCACAGATCCTGTGGGAAATCTTGATGGCGGAACAGTGGTACGCAAGAATGACAGAATCGTGGAGGTTAGGGTGAGTACAGGAGAGAAAAGAATTGCTTTTTATATATCCACGCTGCAGGTGGGAGGAGCGGAGAGAGCCATCAGCAATCTTGCCAGCGGGTTCTGTGAAAAAGGATACAAGGTCTATATGATCACAGAGAATCCGGACGGGAAGGAAAGCTATCCACTTCATCCGGATGTGGAACGGATCATGCTGCCAAAGCCGGATAAAGGAAGCCGGATACTTAATATGACGGCGCGGATCACAATCTTAAGAAAGACCGTGAAGAAGCTTCGCGTGCAGGTGTTAGTCTCTTTTATCGGAAAGGCCAATATCAGGGCGGTTCTTGCCACCAGATTTACATGTACCAAATCCATTGTGTCGGTGCGCAGCGCGCCGGGCAGGGAGTACGGTACGAAAGTGCGGCGCATGCTTGCGAAAATCCTGTTTCGTTTTGCGGAAGGTGCGGTTTTTCAGACGGAGGAGGCACGGGACTTTTTTGCCCCCGCTGTCCGGAAAAAGGCGGCTGTCCTGATGAGTCCGCTTCATTCGGATTTCATCAGAGAGCGATTCACGGGAAAACGCAGACCGGAGATCGTGACGGTGGGGAGGCTGCATGAAGTAAAAAATCACGAGATGCTCATACGGGCGTTTGCGGCGGTCGCGCCGGATTACCCCGATCATGTACTCAGGATTTACGGGGACGGGGATACGAAGGAAAAGCTCGCAGGATTCATCGCCGAATCGGGGATGGGGGGCAGGGTGTTCTTAGAAGGAAGCTGCAGCCATGTGGCGGACGCCATACAGGAGGCGGAGATCTTTGTTCTTTCCTCCAATGTCGAGGGAATGCCGAACGCCCTGTTAGAGGCGATGGCGTTAGGGCTTGCCTGCATTTCCACGGACTGTCCGTGCGGCGGACCGCGCACGGTCATCCGCGACGGGGAAAACGGTCTGCTTGTTCCGGTAGGGGATACTGCGGCGCTTGAGGGTGCGATGAGACGCATTTTGGACGATCCTGACTTAGAGGAGCGGCTTGGCGTGAACGCGTCCGCCATCCGGGAGGAGCTATCGCCGGAGAAAGTCAACGAAAATTGGATGGCGTATATTGCGCAAGTGGTTGCCGGGTGAGCGGCAGGAGGAAATATGCTGATCGTATCGAAAAAAAGCAAAGGAATTCCCATCATAGACTGCTGGTATGCGGAGCATGCGCTTGCCATGGACGGCGTGATCCGTTATCAGGAGGCGGAGAAGCCGATCGGGGCTGAGCCGCAGAAATTTGAGACCTTACTCAGCGATCTTAGGGAGGATGAGGAGACCATTCTCTCGCATTACTCCAAAAACTGCCGCTATGAGGTGCGCCGTGCGCCGAAGGAGGGCGTTGTGTGCGCGGCAAAATGCGGAAAGGAAATCACGGAGCAGGACATCATTGCGTTTACGGATTTCTTTGAACAGTTTTGGGCGAGCAAGGGCGTTTCCTATACCGAAAAGGAAAAATGCCGTGCCATGATGCGGCAGTATGCCGCGGCGGGGGCAATGGCGCTCACGACGGCATCCATCGGCGATAAGCTGCTCGTTTATCACACGTATATACTGGACGGGCGGCGCGTCCGGCTGTATCAGTCGGCGTCGCAGTTTCGGACGGACGAGAGCATCACAACCAATATCATAGGATTTGCCAACCGCTATCTTCATTATCAGGATATGCTCTTTTTTAAGAACATGGGAAAAGAGCAATACGACTGGGGCGGTGCGGGCAGAACCGGGGATGTGAAAAGCATTACGAAGTTTAAGGAGTCGTTCGGCGGGGAGCCGGCGACATTTTATAACGGTGAGGAAGTGCGGGGCGCCGCGCCGAAGCTGTATCACGCCGCGACAGGGGTGATCGGCAGGCTGACGAAAGGGAAAGACTGACGGGCGCTGCATGCCGTAAACAGCAGGAAATGCAGGCAGGTCATTTGGCGATAGAGGGATATTTCAGAATGTGGGCCGGGTATGGCGGGCGTCAGTGAGAGGAAAACGACATGTGCGGGATAGCGGGCATCATCGGATACCGGGGAGACGGAGCCGGTGAGATACAAAAAATGAATGAGCGGATGATCCGCAGGGGACCGGATGCGGGCGGCATCTGGCTTGATGAGAGCCGGCATGTGGCGCTCGGACACCGCAGGCTGGCGATCGTTGATTTAAGTGAGAACGGCGCGCAGCCGATGCATTCGCCGGACGAACGGTATGTGATTGTATACAACGGAGAGGTCTATAATTTCAAGGAGCTGCGCAGGCAGCTTGAAACGGACGGGGATAAAGGCGCATGGCGCGGCGGCTCCGATACGGAAGTGATCCTGCGGGCGTTCTCTTTTTACGGTGTGGAACAGACGCTTCGCAAGATGAAAGGTATGTTTGCGCTTGCGTTATATGACAGGGAGGAAGGCAAGGTATTCCTCGCGCGCGACCGGATGGGGGAAAAGNNGNTTTACTACGGCAGGGTGGGCGGCAGCTTTGCGTTTGCCTCCGATATTGCGGCAATCAGAGAACTGTCGGATTTTCAAAACGGGATGGCGGCGGAAGTGCTTCCGCTGTATTTTCAATACGGCTATATTCCGGCGCCCTATTCGATCTGGCGGGACATCTATAAGCTGACNCCCGGCACATGGCTTTCGGTGGATGTGTCANCCTTTGAGACNAAGCAGNANNNNTATTGGGANNTAANGCNNGTGGCAAAGGAAGGGGAGGCGCATCCNTTTACAGGGACGCGCGCGGAAGCGGCGGATCGACTGGAGGAGCTGCTGAAGGAAGCCGTCAGAGGGCAGATGATCTCCGATGTGCCGCTNGGCGCTTTTTTATCGGGCGGGATCGACTCCGCGCTTGTTGTCAGTATCATGCAGGCGGTGAGNGACATTCNCGTNCGCACGTTTACNATCGGATTTGAGTCGGAAAANTACAATGAGGCAGAGTATGCAAAGGCGATCGCCGCGCACTTACAAACGGCGCATACGGAGCTTTATGTCGGCAAGCGGGAGGCGTGCGAGGCNATCCGGCAGATAACGGAATGCTTCGGAGAGCCGTTCGCGGATTCATCGCAGATCCCNACCATGCTCGTCAGCAGGATGACGCGGGAGCATGTGACCGTATCGCTGTCNGGAGACGCGGGGGANGAGCTGTTCTGCGGTTATAATACGTATCGCGCCGCGGANGAAGACTTGAGAAGGTTAAAAAAGAAGTATCACCGTCTGCCGAAGGGCGTCCGCCATGCTGTCGGCGGCATCAGCAGCCGTCTTGCGGGGAAAAACGAGCTTCTCCATAAGGCGGGAGCCTACCTGACGATGGAGACATTGGAGGAGGCGCACCGCTACAACGGACGGGAGGAGGCGCGCGCCGCGTATCTGTCGAAAGACCGTACGCGCTTGAAGGATGCCTATGCCGATTATCCTTCCGGTTATCTGAAGGACGGGGTGGCNAATCTGATGNTGATGGATGCGCTGCAATATCTTCCTGACGATATTTTGGTTAAAGTGGATCGTTCTGGAATGCAATATTCACTTGAAACAAGAATGCCACTGCTGGATNGGGACGTGATCGGGTTTGCGTGGACGCTGCCGATGGACTACAAATACAGCGAGGGCGTTACCAAGCGGGTGATGCGCGATGTGCTATACCGCCATGTGCCGAGGGAACTGATGGAGCGTCCNAAAAANGGCTTCAGCATCCCGCTTCACGAGTGGCTNAAAAAAGGAGAACTCCGCGAGTGGGCGGAGGATCTGCTAAACGACGGAAGAAAACAATGCGCAGATGTCATAGACGTCCGCACGGCGGATTCTT
Source organism: Lachnospiraceae bacterium (assembly GCA_014804425.1). Classification (GTDB taxonomy): domain Bacteria; phylum Bacillota; class Clostridia; order Lachnospirales; family Lachnospiraceae; genus DLAJ01. The sequence continues at coordinate 163,735 of JAAUZV010000014.1, read as the reverse complement.
ATTGGAAGGATTATACTGAAAAAGGCGTTTTCAGTGAGAAGCTTTGGTATATACTGATGTTAGAGCAGTGGATGATGAANACGNNNTGATCGAGGAGGCGGCATGCNGCANTTACTCATTCGTCTGGACGATATTACACCCGACATGGATTGGGAAAAGTTTGAACGTCTGGCGGCTTTATTTGAACAATATCAGATTCATCCGATCATCGGCGTCGTGCCGGATAATCGGGACGAAACGCTTCATATACAGGAACCGAGAGCGGACTTTTGGGAGCGTATGCGCTCTTTGCAGGAACAGGGCTGGGTGATCGCGCAGCATGGGTTTACGCATGTGTATGTGAATAAAAAGTCGGGACTGCTGAAAGTGAACCCATTCAGCGAATTTGCCGGGCTGCCTTATCAGGAGCAGTATGAAAAGCTGAAAGAAGGGCAGGAGATCCTGAAAAAGCAGGGGATCCACACGACCATGTTCATGGCGCCGGGGCATAGCTTTGACAAACAGACATTACGGGCGCTAAAAGCGCTTGGATTTACCTCTGTCACGGACGGGTATTGCAGCAGGCCGTACCGCCGCGGCGGATTACTCTTTTTGCCCTGTACGCTTTCCGCGCCGCGCCTGCCGAAGCGTTTTGATACGCTCTGCCTGCACAGTAACGGCATGGGGCTGGCGCAGTTTGACGCGCTGGCAGATTTCATCGGAAGACACCGCAAGGTGATCGGAAGCGCGGATGCGCTATGCTTTTTGGAACGGACAGGTCATACGACGGAGAAAACGGAGAGCCGGATGGAAGCATGCCACTGTGCGTGCGATGTGCGCATCTATATGCCGTTTGGATGGCTTGAGGAGCATAAAAATCTTTTTTTGCGCAGGGTGAAGCGTTTTGCGGCGGAAAATGAGACCGTGCAGGCGTATTTTCGCAGGACGGATTCGGACGATGCTGCGGAGAAAAAGAGAAAGCGCTTAATTGGGCTGCCGGGGCTGCTGCTGCGGCTGCTGTTTCGCAGGACATAGGTTGAAAAATCAAAGATTTTTCAACCAGCGAGATTTGTGCTGTCGCCCAAACTCGCGGGTTGACTGCATGGACGATTATTGATGCGGGAATGGCGAACCCGCCGGTTTTGCAATCGCAGGAAATATGTGGTAAAATGTCGTGAGACATTTTACCGCGCCGCAGCGCAGCGGAGTGCGCATCGGAAGCGAAGCCATGTCCGAAGGACATGGTAAAATGTCGTGAGACAACAATGTGATCGGCCATAAAAACTATGAAATGATAGAACCATGAGAACAGGAAAGCCATGAAAGAGATTATCACCAAATTTCAAAAGGTACTGAATAAAAAACAAAAACAGCGCGTCGTGCTGCTGGTTCTGATGATCATTGTCGGCGCGCTCTTAGAGACATTGAGCGTCTCACTGATCCTGCCGCTTGCGCAGCTCATCGTCAGCGAAGATGCATTGAACAGCACCTGGTATATGCGGGCAATCTGTGACGTGCTCCACATTCAGACAACAAGACAGCTTTTGCTTGTGATGCTGGCGGCTCTGATCGCGGTCTTTATCGGGAAAAATTTGTACATGCTCCTGCTCTATTATGTGCAGCATACTTTTATCGCGAACTGCCAGTACCGGATTTCCAGAGATCTGTTACAGATCTATCTGCATAAACCCTATGAGTATTATTTGAACGTGAACAGTGGAGACATCCTTAGGACAGTTTACAGTGATACGACGGGCGTGTTCAGTCTGCTTTTACAGTGCATGCAGCTTTTGACGGAGCTTGTCGTGGCCATTTTTTTGGGGATCACGGTGCTGGTGACGGACTTTAAGATGACATTGGTGATCGGCGCGCTGTTAGTCATCACCATGCTTTTGGTCAACCGCTTCTTAAAACCGCGCGCGGGCGCGATCGGACAGGAGTCCCGTGTGAAGCAGGGGCTGATGTATAAGAGCATCATCCAGTCCATCAACAGTATCAAGGATGTAAAAGTATATGATAAAGAGCAGTCTTTTCTAAATTCTTATATCAAATATGGAAAACGTTATTATCAGCTCGTACGTGACAATAACCTGCTCGGCTCCGTGCCGAAGCTGCTGATCGAGACGGTCTGCATCTGCGGCGTGCTGATCTATATGCTGGGGGCGGTCGCGATGGGAGGAAGTGTGACGGACATTGCGCCGCAGCTTATGGCGTTTGCGGTTGCCGCAATGCGGCTGATGCCCTGCGCGAGCCGCATGAGCACCTATCTCGCCAATATCGCCTATTATAAGCCGACGCTTGATTTTGTCTACGATAATGTGGAGATGCCGGATGAGGACGGCTATCTAAGGAGCGTGGAACAAAATGTGCGCAATACGGATATCACGCATAAACTGCCGCTTACGGACAGCATTCTCTGTAAGGGGATCACCTATCATTATCCCAATTCGGAGACCTATATTTTCAGAGATGCGGATATGACGATCCCGCTCGGGAAATCCGTTGGGATCATGGGCGCTTCCGGCGCGGGAAAATCCACGATCGTCGATGTGATGTTAGGACTCTTAAAGCCGGAGGCAGGAGAGATCACCTGCGGCGGAACGGATGTGTTTTCCGATTATGGCGGCTGGCTGCATGATATTGGCTATATTCCGCAGTTTATCGGACTTGTGGATGATACGATCTCGGCGAATGTCGCATTCGGTATCGATGTGGAGGATATCGATGAGAAACGCGTGTGGGAGGTCTTGGAGGAGGCACAGCTGAAGGAATTTGTTGAAGGGCTTCCCGAAGGGCTGAATACGAAGATCGGCGAGCGCGGCGTGCGTATTTCCGGCGGTCAGCGCCAGCGCATCGGCATTGCGAGAGCGCTGTACCATAACCCGGACATCCTCGTGCTCGACGAAGCGACCTCCGCGCTTGACAATGACACGGAGGCGGCGATCATGGAGGCCATCAACCATTTTCACGGCAAAAAGACGATGCTCATCATCGCGCACCGCTTAAAAACGATAGAGAACTGCGATCTTGTTTATCGCGTGGAGAACGGAAAGATTATTTTGAACGAACATGGCGTGCAGGGATAAGCAGGGCGGAGACGGTTCGGAAAAGGGAGCAGGAGCCGGAAAGGAGCAGCATACCAAAATGGAGTTGAACTTATTTTTTGAGGGCGTGGATTCCTGTCACGGTTTCCAATCCGAGATGCTTCGCAGAGTGGATCGGATATTGCCGATCCATACTTGCGTGATCACAACAAAATGCAGCGACGGAAAGGATGTGTATGAGGATAAATATACCTGTGTGGATTATAATGTCTGCGAACATAACCGCTACGATGAATTTTATGATAGGAATGCGCTGCTGCCGCTTTCGAGAGAGCTGCTTGAGGCGATGATTCCCTATGAATCCACGGCGATGCAGATGCTGGTGCGTAATTTTGAGCGCCATCTCTATACGATGGATGAGAGTAAGCGTTTTTATTTGGATCATCTTCGTTTTTGGAATCATATGATCGTCACGAAACGGATCAATTATATTTGTTTTTCCAATATTCCGCATCACTGTCATGACTATGTGATCTACGCACTCGGCAGGGTGTACGGCATTCCGATGAGCTTCTGCTCGGACACGAGCATTCCGCCGCGCTTAGCGTACTGCACGGATATGGAAAATATGTGGGAAAACACGTACGAAAAATATCTTTCCTATCGTGGGGAGGAAGAAATCACGCTCCCTGAGGATCTGGAGCATTATTATCAGGCGCTCCGGCACAAAAATGAGGGACTGGATGATAAAGCGGTGCATCGCGGCATGACAAAAAAAGATCATATCGCCATCCGCAGAGAATTTTTTATGTCCTATTTTTTGAGAAAAAACGTGTGGCACAGGCATTTCTCATGGCTGAAGCATGGTTTGAAGGTATCGCTTACCGAAAAGAGCATGGACGGTATTCGCGACGGCTTTAAGAAAGTGCGGCAGGATAAAGTATATTTAAAACGAGGGCGCATCAAGCTAAAGAGTATGAGGGATGTGCATTATTATGACAATCTGGCGGACAGGCTGATGCCGGAGGAGAACGAGCCGTTTATCATCTTTTTCCTGCATTTACAGCCCGAAGCGACAACGCTGCCGAAGGGAGGCGTCTTTGTTGAGCAGGAGCTGATGATCGAAATCCTGGCGGCAGCGGGAGTGAAATTCGGCGTGAAGCTGTATGTCAAGGAGCATTTCGTTCAGCCGTATCGAAATAAGGATTTTTATGACAGGCTGACGAAAATCGAAAATGTGCGCCTGATCAGGAGCGATGTGGATTCAAAGGAGCTGGTCAAACGATGCATCGCGACTGCTTCCTGTAACGGGACGGTGCTTTTAGAGTCCATGTTTAACGGGATTCCGACGTTTATATTCGGGGACACGCCGTTTCGGAACGGTCCGGGTGTGTTCTATGTCGGATCGGTGGAAGAATGTGAAACGGTCATGCGGGACATTCTGGACGGAAAGGTGTCCCTATCCGAGCATGATGCGAGAGCGGAATTAAAGGCGTTCGGCGACAGCTCATTCCTCGGCTATTTTGATGCGTCTAATTATGAGAAGAAGGGTGTGCTCTCCGAGGAGGAAGGGCTTGCCGGTTATGTGGATTATGTTGTGAGAAGTGTCCGCGGACAGCTGGAAGAGGCGGGGCGCTGCACATGGGAGCTTGAGAAACGATACGATTCATAGATCTGAAGAGGACGGAAAGGCACAGGTAGGAATATGACGGAGTATAAAAAACCGCGGTTGATCGCGGAGATCGGCTGTAATCATAAGGGAGAGATGGAGATTGCCAAGGAAATGATCAAGATGGCGGCAATCTACTGTAAGGCAGATATTGTAAAATTTCAAAAGCGCTGCGTCAGGGAGCTGCTGACGCCGGAGCAGTACAATGCGCCGCATCCGAACCCGATGTTTGCCTACGGAAAGACATACGGGGAACATAGGGAATATTTGGAATTTGATGTGGAGCAGCATGCGCAGTTAAAAGCGTGGTGTGAGGAATTCGGCATTACTTACAGCACGTCGGTGTGGGACTTGACCTCCGCAAAGGAGATCGCGGAGTTAAAACCGGCGCTCATCAAGATTCCGTCCGCCTGCAATAATCACACCGAGATGCTCACATGGCTTTGCGAGCATTATGAGGGAGAGATCCATGTGTCGCTCGGCATGACGACGCATGAGGAGGAGGAGTCTCTCTTGAAGCTGTTCGAGCAAAAAGGACGGGCAAAGGATGTGGTTCTTTATGTCTGCACATCCGGGTATCCCGTGCCGTTTGAGGACGTCTGCCTCTTAGAGGTCAACCGGGTGCGTGACGCGTACGGGGACAGGGTAAAGGAAATCGGTTTTTCCGGTCATCATCTGGGAATTGCGGTCGATATTGCGGCGTATACGCTTGGAGCATCGACGATTGAGCGCCATTATACACTGGATCGTACATGGAAGGGGACCGACCATGCCGCCTCGTTAGAGCCGGAGGGTGTGAGGAAGCTGAAGCGGGATCTGGAAGCGGCATATCGGGCGCTGCATGCAAAATCACAGGAGATCTTGCCGATCGAGGCGGTACAGAGGGAAAAGCTGAAATACCGGAAGCATTAAATCGGGAAGCAGGAAGCGCGCAGCGGAAAGTGCGGAACGTACCGGGATACACAGGAAACACATGTTACAGGAGGAATCTTTAGTGACTGCAGCGGATAGGATCCAATGTTTTTTACAAAAACACAAAGACCGGGTGTGGGTATTTTTTTCGACTTTCCTGATCGGGTTTTTGATTCATTTCTATATGTTTTCCAATAAACTGATCAACTATTTTGAAATGAACAATATTCTGACGCCGATGTCCATCGATAAGGGGGACACGCTGGCGATGGGGCGCTGGTTTCTGCCGGTTGTCAGCAGATTAAGCTCCGTTTACAGCATGCCTGCAGTCAACGGCGTCATTTGTCTGACCTGCCTGTCATTGATCGCCTGCATGATCGTCGATGTGTTTGGATTGAAAAGGCGGGTGCTCGTCGTGCTCTGTGAGGGCGTGATCGTTTCCTTTCCGGGGGTTGCGAGTTATTTATCCTATGGGGTGAATACGGATGTATTCTGCGTGGCGCTGCTGTTATCCGTTGCTTCGGGCTGGGTCTTATATCATAGTGCGTGCAGTATCAGGGGAATGATCCTCTCCGCGCTGATTCTGTGCTTCTGCATTGCTGTGTATCAGCCGTTCATGTCGGTGACGATCGCGCTGATCTTCTGCATGCTGTATCTTCAGGTGTGGCAGGAGGGAAAGGGCTTTGCGTCCGTCTTAAAACAGGCGCTCCGCTATGTGATCACGCTGGCCGCCGGATTTATTCTTTACTATATTGTACTTCAGATCGTGACCGCCGTGACGGGGATTTCGATGGGCGATTATCATGGGATCAATGATATGACGTCGTTTACCTTAAAAGGAATCGCCAAGGGCGGCGTTTATACTTATTTTTATTTTTTGTACTATCTGTTCAGCATGGAATATGCGAACTTTCCGCCGGTGATCGTCTTTGACGCATTAGCGGCGCTGCTGTTTTTGTTTTATACGGTCATCGGTTATCGTACCTATCAAAGAGGAGCGCGTGAAAAGGGCAGCCTGCTCTGTCAGATCCTGTTAGTGATCTTTTTGCCGATCGGTGTGAATGCGTCGCCTTTTCTGATGGCGGACCGTGTCGGGAACGGTGTGGACCGCTACATGATGTTTTCGATGATGCTGCTTTTTGTCCTGCTGCTCAAGCTGATGGACGCGGTGTCGGAGCATGGGGGCGGAAAGGAAGCAGCTTTGGCGCGCTTTGGAATGATGCCGCAATGGATGACGATCCTTTGTCTGATTGCCGTCATTTGGGGCAATTATTATATGTGTAATCAGGGCTATTTCCGCGCGGAGGCGATGACAAAGAGCACGGACTCTCTTTTGAACCGTCTGGCGTACCGCATAGAGAGTGCGGAGGGATGGAGCCCTGAGATGCCTGTTTATCTGGCAAACTGCGAGGCGCTGTTCAATGAAAACTGTGATACGCGGATCGAGGCGTTTGACAGTCTGACGCGCGTGGACGGCACGGAAATCAAGCCTTGGTATAATGCGGATGCTGTGATAAAATATATGCAGGTCTATCTGAATTTCCCGGTGAAACAAGTGTCTGAAGAACAAAAGGAAACAATTCTTGCCGCAGAGGAATTTGCACAGATGGGGATCTATCCGCAGGAAAGTTCCATGCAGATGATAGACGGCGTACTGGTCGTGAAATTTGCGGAAACGGAAGAATAAAAAGATTATATGGGCGGAAAGGAGAGCAAAGATGGGACGTAAGGAACGCCAGACGGATGTATTCGAGATGTATGTGCTTCTGATTGCGGACATACTGTGCCTGTTCCTTTCTTATTTGCTGGGATTGTATCTCCGTTTTCACTCTGTCAGCAGGATCGACGAACCGAATCTGCACTGGAATGTGTTTTGGGGAATCCTGGTTTTTTCAATCCTCTACGATTCCGCAGTGGATTATAATAGAAATTTTACGAAGCGGGGATATTATGTAGAGGCAAAGGCGATCATCAAGAGAAACGCCATCATGGCGGCGGGCATTGGCGTGGTTCTCTTTTCGTTCAAGCAGGCGGAAAATTATTCCCGTCTTGTGTACGGCTATTTTATGGCGGCGGATACGCTTTTTACTTATGGCACGCATGTCGCTCTGAAACGATACCTGCGCGCGCGCTTACGAAAAGAACGCCATAAAGTAAAGATCATGGTGATCACCGACCGGGTAAACGCGCCCGGACTGATGGACAAGCTCTTAAAAAAGGCGGAGCTTTATTGGGACATTACCTCGATCGCGGTGATGGATGGGTTTGAGGAAGAAACAATAAACGAGATTCCTGTTGTCGCGGACGGAAATGATCTGTTGGATGTGGCAAAGCAGATGCCGATCGACGAGATTTTTTTGTATCTGCCGGAGGCAAGCCGCAAGCAGGTCGATCAGATCATTATGGATTTTGAGACGATGGGCGTTGTCTGCCATTACAATATTGATGTGGCGGGCTTAAGTACAAAAAACAGCACGGTTGAGGAATTCGGCGGCTTTACGGTCATCACCTATGCGGAGAACCGGATCGACTATAAACGCCGCATGATCAAGCGGCTGATCGATATTGCGGGAAGCTTGGTCGGACTGCTCATCACGGTGGTTCTGCTGCCGTTTGTGGCGATCGCGATCAAGCTGGATTCCAAGGGCCCCGTATTTTTTGCGCAGACAAGGATCGGCAAAAACGGCAGGCGTTTTAAGATCTATAAATTCCGTTCAATGTATGTGGACGCGGAGGCGCGGAAAAAGGAGCTGGAAGCGCAAAATGAGGTGCAGGGGCTGATGTTTAAGATGGAGAACGACCCGCGCATCACGAAGGTCGGACATTTTCTAAGAAAGACGAGCATTGACGAGCTGCCGCAGTTTTATAATATTCTGATCGGCGATATGAGTCTTGTCGGGACGAGACCGCCGACCGAGGACGAATTTGAACAGTACACGCCATATTACCGCAGGAGGCTGTGTATGACGCCGGGACTGACCGGTTTATGGCAGGTCAGCGGGCGCAGCGATGTACAGAACTTTGACGATGTGGTAAAATATGACTTGCATTACATTGATTATTGGTCATTAAGCTTAGATTTTAAGATTCTTGTGCAGACGATCGGCGTTGTATTATTCGGCAGGGGCGCAAAATAAAAAATGAAATGGAGCGCAGGTAGAGAGAGAGGAATTCCATGACATCGGTTACAGTGATCTTTACATGTTATAATCGAAAAGAGAAAACGGCGGCATTTGTCAAATCCATACAGGATGACAGACTGCAGCTTTCTTATGTTGTCACGGACGACGGCAGTACGGACGGGACGGCGGCGGATTTAGGCAAGCTTGCGGGGCGCGGCTATGACATCACGACTGTACCCGGGGATGGAAAGCTGTACTGGTGCGGTGGGATGCGCAAGGCGATCTCACATATTCTGGAAAGCGGTAAAAAGACGGATTACTATGTGTTTGCCAATGATGACGTCGTTGTGTTTGACAATGCGCTGTATGAAATGATCATACAGAGCAAAAAGCATGAGGATGCCGTAGTGGTCGGAACGACCTGCGACCATGACGGAAATCTGACCTACGGGGGCATCCGCTATCACAAGCACGGAATCAAATATGATCTGGTGGATGTGACAAGTGAGAATTTAGAATGTGATTCCTTCAACTGCAATCTGGTTCTTCTGCCTGCGGCGGTGTTTGAGGAGATGGGAAATTTCGATGAGCACTTTACGCATGCGATGGGGGATTTTGACTACGGTCTGCGCATCAAGCGTGCGGGCCATCCAATTGAGTCCACAAGGCGTTATGTCGGAATCTGTGAGCGGAATCCCTTAAAAAAAACATGGTCGGACACCAATCTGTCACGCAGGGAGCGGTTTCGCTTAAAGGAATCGCCGAAAGGACTGCCGTTCCGGGAATGGTTCTATTTCCTGCGTAAAAACTTCGGTCTGGGGACGGCGCTCGTGCGTTCGGTGACGCCGTATGTGAAGATTCTGGCTGGGAGATAGGCGTAAAGAAACCTGTATTTGGGAGAATGCGGGACAGAAAGGGATTAGCAGAAGCATATGACAATCAATATAGCGGTTGTGACCAATCAAAAATATGTGCCCAGAATGCTTGTGATGGTTCATTCTCTGTTTTCCCAAAATCGGGAAAAGAGTTTTTGTGTTTATATCCTGCATTCCGGCTTGAGTGAAACATGCAAAAAAACGATTGAAAAGCGTTTTGGGGAGGAACATCAGAGCTGCAGATTGTTAGAGATCGATGATGCCATGCTTTCCGACGTGCCGATCAAGGATCAGAATTTATCCCGAGAGGCCTATTTTAAGCTTCTGATTCCCAAACTGATTCCGCAGGACATTCCGCGGATTTTGTATTTAGATTCGGATATGATCATTTTAGGCGATATTCAGGGCTTATATGAATATGACCTGAAGGGAAAAGCGCTCGGAGCAGTACGCGATCTCTACATGGACAGGGATATTCTGTATAAGACACGCCTGATGCCGCAGGAATACACCTATTTTAATTCGGGCGTTCTGCTGATCGACATGGAACGGTTCCGCGAAGTGTTTGATTTTAACGGGGCGATGCACTATATTGAAGAAAACGGACATCAGTTCCGGTTTCACGATCAGGAAGTGCTCAACGCGCTCTGTTATCGTGAGGTAACAATTCTTCCCGAAATTTATAACTATGTGACCTTATACCGGGATCGCTTTGACCCGCTCCGGTATCGGAGAAGGGAAAAGAAGCTCGGCATCGTCGTACTCCATTATGCAGCCCATAAGCCGTGGAACCCGGATTATACGGGGAAATATCTGGAGCATTACTGGGAGGCTGCCTGCCGGATTGGCAGCCGTGAGGAATACCGGCAGTTTCGGAGAGCGCGGAGAAAGGTATATCCGCGCGTTTTCAAAACGATTTTCTGTACGATCGTCCCGAATTTCAAATCGAATTGCCGCCTTGCCCTGAATCCGACATGGCTCCGGCACTGGATCAAATATTACGGTCGGACAAAATTCGGAAAGCTGTATCGGATGTTCGGCGGAAAATATGTAAAGCGGGATTTCCTGTCTGCGGAGGAGACAAACGAGTATATCAGGCAGGGGCTTTTGGCGGATGGACCGTTTATGGCATGCCGATTGGGCGCGAACGAGTCCTTCACGATGCGGACGTATGAATTTCATCATTTGGCGAATGAAAAAAAGGCTGTGGAGCAGCTATGCACCCATGCAGGATTTTTTCCGAATGAAAAAGCGTATGCGGAACGGTTTGCGGCGCTGATGAGGGAGTCCATGGGACAGATGGACTGGTGCGGCGTGCTGCAATGCCCGTTTGACGATTATTTTCTGAACCGCTATTCACCGAAAAACTGTAAAGCGGGCATTTTGTATACGATTGATCCGGTTGTGTATCAAACGCCCTGGACACAGGCGCTTGCGGGAAAAAAGGTATTGGTGATCCATCCGTTTGCAAAAACCATAGAGGCGCAGTACGAAAAACGCGCGCTGCTGTTTCCGGGCCGGAATGTGCTGCCGGATTTTGAACTGCATACGATCCGGGCGGTCCAGACGAGCGCAGGGGAGCGGGATCAGCGTTTTCAGGATTGGTTTGAGGCACTTGATCATATGGAGCGTGAGATTGCGCATACCGATTTTGATATCGCGCTTTTGGCATGCGGCGCGTATGGATTTCCGCTTGCAGCCAGAATCAAGCAGATGGGGAAAAAAGCCGTTCATATCGGAGGCGGATTACAGATTTTATTCGGAATCAAGGGGAGACGGTGGGATCAAAATCCGACGATCAGCCGCATGTATAATGAGGCATGGGTCTATCCCGACGACTCGGAGACACCGAAAGGAGCAGCTATGGTGGAGGGTGCATGCTATTGGAAGTAGGAGAGAAGAGACGGATTGACGTGGGTTTTGTTATTCTGCATTATCTGGTGTTTGAGGAGACAAAGCATGCTGTTGATACTGTGATGGATCATATCGACACAGAGGCGTACCATATTGTGATCGTGGATAATGCTTCATGTAACGGTTCGGGCGAACAGCTGATGGAAGCGTATGCCGGAAATGATCATGTCAGTGTGATCATCAATGAAGAAAACCTTGGTTTTGCAAAAGGAAATAATATTGGTTTTCGTTATATCCGGAGCCATTTTGAAGCAGCCTTTATCATTTTGTCTAATAATGATGTTTATTTGACGGAGAAGCGGCTGACAGAGAAGCTTTATGCGGAATATGATCAAAATCGTTTTGCGGTTCTCGGTCCGAAGATTATTTTGAAAAACGGAAGCGACGACAGCAATCCCTACAGCTGGGATACAAAGATTGACGAAAAAAAGATCAAAAAGAATATACGCGAATTCCGAAAGCGTTATTTCCTTGAAAAATTCCGTATCAAATATCCCTATTATAAGGTGAGAAATCTTTTTTGGAAGATCAGCGGCTATCGGCGTTGGAGAAAGCAGGAGGATCAGAGCGGTAGACGCATGCTAGAGGAAAAGCTGAAAACCGAGGGCAGATTGTGGAATGTCAGGCTGCATGGCTGCTTTTGGGTGTTTTCTCCGATTTATATCGAGAAATTTGACGGTTTAGAGGAACGGACCTTTATGTATATGGAGGAGGAAATTCTGTATCTGATCATGCGGTGCGAGGGCTTGACAACAGAATACGATCCGGATATAGAGGTGTATCATGCGGAGGATGTTTCCACGAACGCGTTGAAAATGACGGATCGCAGACGGCAGATGTTTGAATATCAAAATTATATACGTTCATTGAAGGTATGGCTTTTGATCTATCATGAATATCAGCAGAAGAGGTAGCGGAATGACAGCGTATAAGGAAAAAATACAAAAGGGGATCGGAACGCTTTCGGAGATATGGAAGGATACCGAGAAGCATCATAAGGCAGAGTGGATCGTGCTCGGTGCGATTCTGCTGTATTGTTATCTGACGATGTGCTACCGCGACATTGTACAGACGATGTATGATGCTTATCATATGTGGGATTTTATCTTTTCCGCGGATATTTTCTATTTGGGAAACTGGATTTCCAGCACGGCGTACGGATTCAGCTTTTTTGTTGTGTTCGGTGTGGGAATGTTTCCGGTGTGGCTGATCTCTAAGCTGCTTCCGCTTCAGGTTCTGGCGCAGTCTATGGGGATAACGAGTGACATAGCAAGGCAGGATATTGTGACTACGATGGGCGCGATCCTTTGGATGAAGCTGTATCTGATGGTGTTTGTCGTGCTTGTTTTAAGAGAACTGAAAACTGTAGCTGGTCTGGTCGGAATTGATAAAAAGAGGCAGAATTGGCTTGTTTTTTTCTATTTGAGTTCCCTGTGCGTCGTGCTTCCTGTGTTTCACATTGCGCAATATGATATTATTTCCTCTTATTTCACGCTGATGGGTGTCCGGTATTTTCTGGAAAACAAGAATAAGGGTTTTTTCATTGCGTTTGCTATTGCGATGCCGATGAAATGGTTTGCGGTTTATGTATTCCTGCCGCTGGTGCTCATCCGTTACAAGAATGTGTTTCGGATCGGGATTTCCTGTCTGCTGGGCGGCTGCGGGGTGCTGTTTGATAAGATTGTGCTGGGCAGGTTGTTACCGATGATCGGGCATGCGCTCGGAATCGGTCATGGGACGCCGCAATATTCCTCCATTCTGAGGATGTCGGAGATGCTTGCTTCAAACGGTTCGGAAGCTTCTGCGATAGAGTCTTTACAGGAGTCCATGACGATCATGGAATCCTATATGCTGAGAAATATGGTACGGGTCGGGGAATTTTATGCGTCTGTGTTTATTCTGGTGTTTGCACTGATCTGTATTGCTGCCTATCTGACGAAACGCGGAGAGGGGGAAGAAGATAACCGGAAGATCATGTATCTGTTATTCTTATCCATGCTGTCCTTCTTCCTGTTTTCGTATTCATGGAACAGCTATTGGCTCATTCTTCTTGCACCGTATCTCATGCTGTGTGTGTTTATGAACGAGAGGCTGCTTGCCGTCAACTGTATTTTGGAGCTGGTTTTTTCGGCGGGATTGGTCATTCAGAAAATGATCATCCAGCACTGGGTGTTCGGAGGCGGATTTACTTATACCTTTTTAGTCTTTAAGCATATGAGACAACGCACGATGGACACCTACTATCTGCTTGATAAGTTCGGGTTTGTGAAGTATCAGACGGTGATCTATGCGTTTGCCGTCGCCTGCGGGATAGCGCTTGCGGTGGTGAATCTGCCGGCGCTTCGCATGAACGAGCGTGCGCCCGAGATCCGGTTCGGACGGGGGCTTCTGTGGGCGAGAATGGCGGTTTTGCTTATTTTTATCGCGGCAGGTATTGATTGTGTGTTTTTTGAGTAAAAGAAATTTGTGACGGATTGAATCGGGAATGAGGCATACCTATGATCAAATTATTGGACTGTACGCTGCGGGACGGCGGCTATATCAATGACTGGGAATTCGGGAACAGTAATCTTGTCAACATTTTTGAACGCTTAGTCAGCGCGGGAATTGATATTGTGGAGGTAGGATTTCTCGATGAGCGACGCGCTTATGACGAGAACAGGTCGATCTTTCCGGATACCGATGCGATCACGAAGACTTACGGTCTGCTTGACAAAGGGCAGTCACTCATCGTCGGTATGATCGATTACGGTACCTGCGGCATCTCGCATGTGAAGCCGTGCAGCGAGGGTTTTCTGGACGGAATCCGGGTAATCTTTAAAAAACAGAAGATGCATGAGGCGATCGCGTTCTGCCATCAGATCAAACAGCTTGGATATAAAGTGTTTGCGCAGGCGGTTTCCATTACAAGCTATGATGACGGGGAATTTCAGGAGCTGCTTTCGCTGATCAACGAGCTTACGCCCTACGCGTTTTCCCTTGTCGATACCTATGGCCTGCTGCATAAGCATAAGCTGATGCATTATTATAATGCGGCGGAGCAGAAGCTGAAAAAGGAGATTGGTATCGGCTATCATGCGCATAACAATTTCCAGCTTGCCTACGCGAACTGCGTCGAGCTTTTGGAGAATCCGCCGAAGGACAGGCTGCTCTTGGTGGACGGCAGCCTTTACGGGATGGGTAAGAGCGCGGGGAATACGCCGATCGAGCTGCTTGCCATGTATATGAACGAGAATGGGGAAAAGCAGTATCACAGCAGTCAGCTTTTAGAGGCGATCGATGTGACGATCTTAGATATTTATCGGAAAAGTCCGTGGGGCTATAATTTCAAATTTTTTATTGCCGCGTCCCATGACTGTCATCCGAGCTATGTCAGCTATCTCATGGATAAGCAAAAGCTGTCTGTTAAGTCCGTTCATGAGATTCTGGATATGCTGGAAGGAGAAAAAAAGCTTCTCTATGACGGGACGTATGCGGAAGCGCTCTATGTGGAATACCAGAAGCGCGTGAGCGGCTCGGAGCAGGATATGGCGGAGCGTCTGGGTGAGCTGCTCGGCGGAAAAAAAGTACTGATGCTCGGACCGGGCAGGAATGCCGTCACGGAAGATTATAAGGTCTATGAATATATGGGAAGAAACCGCCCGGTTGTGATCGCCGTCAACTGCATGCCGGCGGATTATCCGGTCGATTATCTTTTTATCAGCAGCGCGAGGCGTTATGTCCAGCTCTCCTGTGTCATATCGCGCATGCCGAAGGAAGTCGGGCTGATCGCGACCTCCAATGTGACAAAAACGAACGGATCATTTGATTATACTCTGTCCTATAATGAATTGCTTGACGAGGAGGCGTGGATTGTTGATAATCCGATGATCATGATGATCAGGCTGCTCAGCCGCTACGGGGTGGAGCAGATCGCGCTTGCGGGCTTTGACGGTTATACGACTTCGCCGACATCGGATTATGCCAATCCGAATATGGCGCATTCTTTCAGCACACAAAAAGCACAAAGTCTGAATGCCGATGTGGAAAGTTCCCTTGCAAGGATTCCCAATCTGGCGAAATTGCTGTTTGTGACGACGACCTGCTATCATATTCCGGAAGGAAATTGAGGCTTCGGGAGAGAGAACCTGTTGATTAGATTGCTGATAGGCAATTACCGATCGGTTGCCGGGTCAGAAAGGAGAATTTTCATGACAGAATGGAGCGCGGTAGTGTTCGATGTTGACGGAACACTGCTTAATACCTCGGAAGGGGTGCTTTCCTCCGTGCGCTACACGATAGAGGCGCATGGACTTGCGCCTTTGTCTGATGAGGAGCTGCGTCGTTTTATCGGACCGCCGATACAGGATTCCTTTGCGCGGGTGTACGGGCTTAGCGGTGATATTTTGCAAGAGCTTGCGACGACATTCCGCGATCGCTATAAGGGAGACGATCTGTTTCGGGCAGTTCCCTATGACGGGATTTTTGAGGTGTTCGATGAATTGAAGCGGCGCGGGATTCCGATCGCGGTTGCAACGTATAAGCGGGAGGATTACGCGAAAAGGATCATGCATCATTTCGGCTTTGACCGCTACACGGATATCATCTATGGTGCGGATCATGAGAATCGTTTGAAAAAGGCGGATATCATCAGAAAGTGTCTTACAAGCGCGGGTGTTGCTTCTCCTGCGGATGCTGTCATGGTCGGCGACAGCGACAACGACGCGGTCGGCGCGCAGAACATCGGACTGAAATTTCTCGGCGTGACCTATGGATTCGGCTTTCGAAAAAAAGAAGAGATTTTGTGCTATGAGCATGCAGTCGGCTGCGCGGCTTCATCTGCGGAGCTGATTCCGTATCTGACGGGGCAGCAGGAGGTATCCTAATGAAAATGAAAGTTGCGGCATATGTGGAGCAGTTTCTTGCAAAACAGGGCGTGGAACATATTTTTACGGTGACGGGCGGAGGCGCCATGCACCTAAATGACGCATTCGGACACAGTGGGCGCCTGCAATGCATTTATAACCATCATGAGCAGGCTTGTGCTATTGCGGCAGAAGGCTATGCGAGACTGACGGGGCGGGTTGCCGCCGTCTGTGTGACAAGCGGACCGGGAGGAACGAACGCGCTGACCGGCGTGTTGGGCGGCTGGCAGGATTCCGTCCCGATGTTCATTATTTCGGGACAGGTAAAAAGAGAAACGACGACACTGTATACGGGAACGCCGGTCAGACAGCTCGGAGATCAGGAATTCCAGATCGTAGCATGTGCGAAAACGATGACAAAATATGCCGTCATGGTCACGGAGCCGAAGGAAATCCGCTATCATTTAGAAAAAGCATGGTATTTGTGCATGCATGGCCGAAAAGGCCCGGTCTGGCTCGATATCCCCTTAGATGTGCAGGGGGCAGTCGTGGAGGAAGACGAGCTTTTCGGATTTGACGAAAACCATCCGGAGTACGGGACGGTTGTACGGGCTGAAAATCCCGTCTATGATGAGACATTGACGGCAAAGATCATAGAAAAGATCAGGCAGGCAAAACGACCGGTGATCTTTGCCGGAACCGGCATCCGGTTAGGGAATGCCTATCAGGAGTTTTTGGATTGTATCGAGGCGCTGAAGATTCCGGTTGTAACGGCGTGGAATGCCCATGATCTGCTGGAAGATGAGCATCCGCTCTATTGCGGAAGACCGGGAACCGTGGGAACGAGGGGCGGCAATTTTGTCGTACAAAATTGTGACCTGCTTTTGGTGCTGGGCTCGCGCTTAAATATCCGCCTGATCAGCTATAATTATAAGCAATTCGCGAAAAATGCATATAAAATTGTCGTGGACATTGACGAAAAGGAGCTTCATAAACCGACGGTGAAAGCGGATATGCCTGTCCATGCGGACGTAAAGGACGTGATGAGAGCGCTTGCAAAGGCAGTCGGAGAGGGGCAGGAGCCGATCACGGGCGATCACACGGGATGGCTGTCCCGGTGCAGGGAGGTCAACGGAAAGTATCCTGCCGTATTGCCGGAGTATTACCGAAGCCATGCACTCAATCCCTATGTGTTCGTCAAAGAGTTTACGGAGAGACTGTCCGAGGGTGATGCCATTATCTGCGGCAATGGAAGTGCGTGCGTCATGACCTTTCAGGCGGCGGTAATGAAGGAAGGGCAGCGCTTATTTACAAATTCAGGCTGTGCCGCGATGGGCTACGGTTTTCCGGCGGCGCTTGGCGCGTGCTTTGCAAGAAAAGGGAAGCGGGTGATCTGCGTGGACGGGGACGGCAGCTTCCAGATGAACTTACAGGAGCTCCAGACTGTGGTACATCATCGTTTGAATCTCATGATCGTGATCCTGAATAACAACGGCTATCATTCCATCAGGCAGACGCAGAACAATCTGTTTCAGCCGCCGCTTGTGGGGGTATGCGCTGAAAACGGCATCAGCTTCCCGGATATGGAAAAGCTTGCATATGCATATGGCATTGCGTACCGGAGGATCGATGCGGCGGATGGATTATCGGAAAAGCTGGAGGAAGCACTGGCACAGGAGGGACCGCTGATCGTGGAGGCGGTCGTGGACCCCGGGCAGAATTTCGAACCGAAGCTTTCTTCCAAGGCGCTGCCGGACGGAACGATGATATCGCCCGAACCGGACGATATGTACCCGTTCCTCTCCAAAGAGGAGTACGAGGGCGTGAAAAGGTACTTAGCAGTAGAAAAATAATAGGAACGTCTTTGCGGCGGAGGAAAGCAAATGAAACGGATTCTGATCGACGGACCGACCGGCGTGATCGGCATGTCTCTGATAGAGTACTGCATAGAAAACGGGATACAGGTGACGGCGCTCTGTCATAAAAATTCTACGAGAACGGCGCTGATACCCAGGCATCCGCTTGTGTCGGTCGTGGAAGCGGACTTATCGGATTACCAAAAGATGGCGGAGCTGCTCAGGCGAAAGAAAGCGGCGGAGTCATCCGAATGCCGTGAAGCAACAGGGGCAGATGAGTGCCCTAATATTGTGACTTGGGATCGATTGGAGATCGGTTATGACGCGTTTTATCATTTCGCGTGGAACGGGACATTTGGCGATACGAGAAACGATATGACGTTGCAGGTGCAGAATATTCAGTACAGTTTGGATGCGGTAGAACTGGCGGAGGCGTTGGAATGCAGGTGTTTTATCGGGGCAGGCTCACAGGCGGAATACGGGCGGGTGGAAGGAAAACTGAGACCTGATACGCCCACATTTCCCGAAAATGGCTACGGGATGGCGAAGCTCTGTGCGGGGGCGATGACAAGGCAAATGTGTATAAGCCGCGGAATGCGTCATATCTGGACCCGCATCTTATCGGTCTATGGCTGTCATGACGGGGCATATACGATGATCATGAGCGCGCTTGATCAGATGAGAGCGGATGAGGAGACGGCATTTACGCCGGGGGAACAACAGTGGGATTACTTGAATGGGCGGGATGCGGCACGGGCGATGGCGCTCATCGGGGAGCGCGGCGTTTCCGGTAAGACCTATGTGCTTGGAAGCGGCAGTGCAAGACCGCTTCGGGAATATCTCGAGATCCTTGCCCAAGAGACAAAGTATGCGCGACCGCTCGGCTTGGGCAGACTGCCCTATGCGCCGAAGCAGGTCATGCATCTGTGCGCGGACATTTCGGAATTGACGAGGGATACGGGCTTTGTGCCGGAGGTATCGTTTGAGGAAGGTGTGCGGGAGCTGATCGCCTGGCGGAATGGACAAGAGTACATGCAGAGCGTGGCATCTGTTTGACGGATACCACAAAATGTCATATAATAGCACTGTTGGTATATACTATCAACAGTGCTTTTTTATTGCTTTTTGATAAATTCAGTATAGATGAAGGTGGCTTATGAAAAAAATAAGCATTTTAATCCCGTGTTATAATGAAGTGGAAAATGTCGATCTCATGGCGATGGCGGTCACGAATGTGATGCAGGAGGCGCTGTCTGAATATGATTATGAGCTGCTGTTTATTGATAACTGCTCCACGGACGGCACGCGGGACAAGCTTGAGAAGCTATGTGAGAATGATAAACGG
This sequence comes from Lachnospiraceae bacterium, assembly GCA_014804425.1. Classification (GTDB taxonomy): domain Bacteria; phylum Bacillota; class Clostridia; order Lachnospirales; family Lachnospiraceae; genus DLAJ01. The sequence goes on along the minus strand of JAAUZV010000014.1, from coordinate 144,175 downwards.
ATCAAAGCAATCTTTAATGTGACGAATTTCGGGCAGTTCAACTCGCCGTTTCATGGAATGTGCCAGACGACGGGGGACTGCACGATCAGTATGTGCTGTGATTTTCAGGACCCTGTGGAACTGATCCCGGCTTTTGTTCATGAGTGGGAGCAGGGGCATAAGATCGTCAGCGGCATTAAGTCTACCAGCAAGGAGAACGGGTTTATTTACTGGCTTCGCACCTGCTACTATAAAATGATCAAAAACATGTCCGATGTCAAGATGATCGAGCATTTCACGGGCTTTGGCCTGTATGATAAATCTTTTATTTCCATTTTGAAGGAATTAAACGATCCGGTTCCGTTTCTGCGCGGGATCGTGGCGGAATACGGGTCCGGATTTAATCGCAAGGAGATATTCTATGAGCAGGCGAAGCGCCGCGCGGGAAAGACGCACAATAATTTTTTCAGTCTGTATGACGCGGCCATGCTGAGTATTACCTCCTATACGAAAGTGGGACTGCGCATTGCGACGCTGCTCGGCTTTTTGTCGTCGGGTATCAGCATGGTGATCGCATTGGTTTATCTGATCATGAAGCTGTGCAACTGGGATAACTTTCAGGCGGGCAACGCGCCGATGGTGCTCGGCGTTTATATCTTAGGCTCCATCCAGTTGTTTTTTATCGGACTGATCGGGGAATATATCCTAAACATCAATACGCGTGTGATCCACCGGCCGCTTGTCGTGGAGGAAAAGCGGCTGAATTTTGAGGATAAGGAAGAATAAATGAATATCCTGTATCAATTTAATGAAGCCTATGCGCCGTTTGCGGGAGCCTCCGTCACCTCATTATTTGAACAAAACAGAAAAGCCGGAGAGATTACCGTCTACGTGCTCGGCGAAGGGCTGTCGAAGGACAGCATCCGGCGGTTCGACGAGCTTGCGCGGCAATATGAAAGAACGATCATATTTTTGAATGCCGATGCGGCGATGGAGCGCATGCGGGAACTGAATATGCCGACCTACCGTGGTTCCTATGCGGCAAATCTGAGGCTGTTTCTGACGGATATTCTGCCGGAGGCGGTGGAGCGGATCTTGTATCTTGATGCGGATACGATCGTGTGTGATTCGCTTGCAGAGGTTTACGCCTTGGATCTGGGAGAGAAAGTCATCGGTATGGCGATCGATTCCTTGACGAAACGGCATAAACGGGACATTGGTCTGACGCAGGACGAGGAATACTACAATTCCGGCGTCATTTTGTTTGATATGAAAAGATGGAGACAGGCGGGCTGCACGGAACGGATCATTGATCATGTTCTGCATGTGCGGAGTCATTATCCGGCGCCGGATCAGGATCTGTTAAACGTCTGCTGCCGCGGTGACATTTTCCGGCTTCCGATCCGTTATAATTTACAGCCGATCCATCTTGCGTTTTCGTATCGGCAGTATCATTGTTTTTTCGGGCAAAAGTCCTATTATGAAAAAGAAGAGATCGAGCGGGCGGTGAAGGCGCCGGGCATCCTGCATTTTTTCAGGTTCGTGGGGGAGTTTCCGTGGCATGAGAACACACTTCACCCCGATCGGGCGGCGTTTGACCACTATATCGCGCTTTCGCCGTGGCATGATTATCAAAAGAAAAAAGCGCAGGTGGGAACGGTATTGAAGATTGAGAAATGCCTGTACCGTGTGCTGCCGCGCGGCATATTTATCATGCTGTTTAAGCTGAGTCACATGCTTTTTATCGATCGCGCAAATAAGGACTCGTTAAAAAAGAAAACCAATAAGAACATGTAGAGTAAGAGCGCCAATGTTGAAAAATTCGCCAATCAATAAAGAAGAATCAAACAGAAAGCCTGTCACGATCAGCATCATCACCGTCTGCTATAACGCGGCGCGCGTCATAGAAGCGACCATTCGCTCTGTCATGGAACAGACCTATCCGCATCTGGAATATCTCATTATTGACGGCGCATCTACGGACGATACCGGAGCGATCGTACGCCCGTATGCCGAACGGGGAGTACTCAAATGGTACTCCGAGCCGGATCAGGGTATTTACGACGCCATGAATAAGGGAGCGGCAAGAGCGACGGGGGATTATCTTTATTTTTTGAATGCGGGAGATACGCTTTTTGATGCGGGTGTGATGGAACGTATGGCGGCGCATTGTCAGCCGTCCCGCGCGGAGGTGCTTTACGGCAGTATCGCCTATGTGCATCCCGACGGGCATACCGAGCAGCGCATATACGGCGGCTCCTGCGGGAAACTCGTTTATTATCTGACGGGGGACTGCATTAACCATCAGGCAATTTTGGCGCATAGGGCGTGTTTTGATAATATGCGGTTTGATACGGAGCATTACCGGATCTGCGCCGATAGGGATTGGATGCTGCGCCTGAAAAAAAGAAAGGTGCCGTTTGTCTGTACCGGAGAGATGGTGGCATACTATTCACTTGACGCGGACAGTGCGAGCGTCAAAAATAAGAAAGACTATCAACGGGAGGCAAAGTATTGCATCAGGAAGCACCTGCCGTTGGGGTATCCGATATTTGCGCTGTTTGAATTTTGCAGGAACAACCGTGTGCTTGCAAAGCTGCTGCATGGCGTGTACCGGTTATTATATATTCGCAGGTAAGTGTGGAAGGATACAGGCGGGCGTATGAAGGTAGTACACTTAGCGACAACAGATCTGGGAGGCTCCTACAAGGCGGTGGAGCGGATTCACCGTGCGCTTTGCATGCATGGCGTGGAATCCGTGGTGCTGCTGCGGACCAAATATCATAAGGAAAGCATCGGAATACAGGTGATCGACACGCCGTTCAAAAGCCTTGTATCGAAGGCAAAGAATGTCGGAAATCTGCTCATGTCGAAGGGGGAGATCATCTCGGATTACTTCGGAACGGATATGTCGAAGCATCCTGACGTCCGGGAGGCGGACGTGATCATCCTGCACTGGGTCAATTCATTTATCAGTTATCGGAATGTGGAACAGCTCCTTGCCCTCGGAAAGCCCATCCTCTGGGTGGCGCATGATATGTGGAACTGCACGGGCGGATGTCACTATGACCGCTATTGCGGGCGCTATGCCGAAGGCTGCGGGAAATGCCCGCTGATCGGCTCTGAGCGGGAAAATGATGTGTCCCGGCGCAATTTTGACAGGAAAGCGCATGCGGTCCGTGCAGGTCTCACCTTGGTCGGACCGAGCAGGTGGAGCGCGGAGTGTGCAAAGAAGAGCCGCATCTGGCAGGGACGGCGTATCACATGGATTTATAATCCGATAGATTATGAGCAGTACCGCAGAATGGAGAAAACGGACGCACTGCGTGCAAAGTACGGTGTTAAGACGGATAAAAAGATCATCCTCTTCGGCGCCTGCGGCGCGCTGTCAAACCGGACGAAGGGCGCGCAGAACCTTCTAAAAGCATTGCAAAAGTTAGATCCTGCTTCTTACCTGTTAGCGGTATTCGGCAATAAAGACGGGGAACGGCTGGAGGGTTGTCCGCTGGAAACCCGTTATCTCGGCTACATTCGTTCCGAGGAGGAGATGACCGAGGTCTATAATCTTGCGGATGTATTTCTGGCTCCCTCGGAGCAGGAAAGCTTCTGCTATACGGTGGGGGAGGCGCTCGCATGCGGAACGCCCGTTGTGGGATTTCGCATTGGGGGGATCGCCGAACAGGTGACCCATGAGGCGAACGGATATTTGGCGGAGTACGGAAACTATGAACAGCTTGCCGACGGCGTCCGGTATTGTACGGGGCAGCCGATGCAGTATATCAGGAATGCAAATTCTCTACAAAAGATCGGAGAACAGTATAAGAAGCTCTGTGAGGAACTGATATCAAATCATCATATAAGAATGGAAGGTTGAGATTGAATGAGTCAATTGACGACGCCGGTTGCGTTTTTTATATTTAACCGTTTATCGACAACAAAGCAGGTCTTTGAGGCGATCAGACAAGCGCGTCCGCGTAAGCTGTATCTTGTGTCTGACGGAGCAAGGGCGCATGTTCAGGGTGAAAAAGAGAAAGTGGACGAGGTGCGTGCCTATTTGGAATCGCGTGTTGACTGGGAATGTGAAGTACACAAAAACTATGCTGAGCAGAACATGGGATGCGGCAGAAGGGTTTCGAGCGGCATTTCGTGGGTGTTTGAGCAGGAGGAGGAAGCGATCATACTGGAGGATGACTGCCTGCCCGACCCGTCCTTTTTTACTTATTGTCAGGAAATGCTTGCATACTATCGGGATGATGAGCGGATCATGGTGATCGGGGGAAGTAATCCGGCGGCCTATTATGAGACAAAGCATGATTATTTGTTTACGAAGGTGCCGTTTATCTGGGGATGGGCGTCATGGAGACGTGCGTGGAAGCTCTATGATTTTGATATCAAAACGTGGGAGCGGGAAAAGAAAAATCCGATCTTCCGCAGGGTGCTGCCCTTAAAATCTTACTGGGTCTATATGGCGGAATTTGATACATTATACCGGCATGCTTATGATACATGGGATTATCAGCTCATGTATGCGACACTGCTGCATGGGAAGCTGAATATTGCACCGCGACAGAGTTATACGCGCAATATTGGTTTTCAGGAGGAATCTACACACACAGCGGGAGAACTAAAAAGCGTGGAGATGAAATCCGGGACATGCAGATTTCCAATCCGCCACAGAGAGGAAGTTGTGTGGGATGAGGAGTTTGACCGGGCGTATTTTAAGAGAACGAACAAGCATGGTCTGATCGTGAAGATCAAGTCAATCTTGGGACTGGATGTGAACCGTTCCTTTTTTGAAAGAAAACGGTAAAGGCGTTAAGTATATTGAAGTATTTGAATGGTGGGACTGACAGGCGATGAAAGAGAGTAAAATCCGTGTATTAATGATGGTCAGCTGGTATTCTCCGGCTGAAGAAGGACTAAAGATCGGAGTGTTTCACAACGAGCAGGCAAGAGCCTTGCAGCAATATTGTGATGTCGCAATTTATTGTCCCTATGACCGGGTCATTACTGAGTGCTGTACCAAAAGTGTAGACTGGGGCGTTTTAACCTATCGTTCCCGTTATCACATCCAAAAGAAAATGAGGAATCGCCGGTATATGTTTCGTGCTATGCGCAGGATAAAAAGAGAATTCAACCCGGACATTATTCATGCGCATGTGGCGACGGAGGCGGGGCGATTTGCGATTGTGCTCGGGAAGCTTTTTCATATTCCGGTGATGATCACCGAGCATTCTGCACCGGAGGGTTCTGAGGTGGATCGTTTTCCGCATTTTTATTATGCGAAATTTGCATATGGGCATAGCAGATATAACGCATGTGTTTCTGATTATTTGACCGAGTACCTGAGAAAGCTGTTTCCTAAATATCAATTTGAGACGATTTATAACGGAATTCAAGACTGCGGATGTCCGGCAGCAAAAGAGCGCGGAACAAGGGAGATACCGTCCTGCGTAATTGTCGCGAATTTTTATCACAAGGATATTAAGGGGTTTCACATTCTGCTCCCGGTGCTTGCCAGACTCAAAAAAGAAAAGGAGCCGATTTTGATGCAATTTGTCGGTGACGGGGAATATTTAGTCTATTATAAAGGAGAGGCGGAACGTCTCGGCGTGGCGGATCAGTGTATTTTTTATGGGCATTGTGACAGAAATGAGGTTAACCGCATATTGTCCGAATCAGATTTCTTAGTGTCGGCAAGCTTGTTTGAGTCCTTTGGCTGTTCGATTGCGGAGGCTTTGATGGCAGGGCTCCCGGTTGTCGCAACGGCGTGCGGGGGACCGAATTCGTTGATTGATAAGGACAATGGGATTTTGGTAGAGAAGGGCAGCGAGGACGCTCTTTATGACGGCATCAGTAAAATGCTTCATCATTACGCACAATACGATTACCAAAAAATAAAAAAAAGGGCAGAAGAACGCTTTTCCATGCGCGTCGTAACCGAGAAGTATGTAGATATTTATAAAAAAATTTTGCGGGATCGGGATAAACATTGAGGAGAAACGGCATGAAGTACTTTTACGCTATCATAATTAAGGGGTATAATTTTATAATATCCAGAAAGATAATCAATAAAAATGTATGGTTTTGGAGAAAAGTGCGTGTCTGGCTACATAGTCATATTTGTCATGAATGCCATGTGTGTTTCGGTAAAAAGAATCCGGATCGCAAATTTTATGTGATTCGGTGTCCCAAAAATGATCTCGGCTTTTTCGGTGTATTCAATTTTGTTGTATTTCATTTGAAAAGGGCGGAGGAGCTTGGCGCCGAGCCGGTCATTGATCTGAAATATTATCCGAACGACTATATTATGGAGGATGACGAGGTAGGAAAGAAAAACTGTTGGGAAGACTATTTTGAGCAGGCAACAGAGATCGATATTGACGAAGTGTATCATAGCAGATCGGTCATTATGGCAACGGGCGAGTATTCGCCTTCTCTGGCGGAGACTGAGGATGAAAGTGAGCTTAAGATAAGTCATGCACTTGTAGAGAGATACATAAGGCCTAAGAAATCAATATTAGAGGTGTGTGATAAAAAGTATATGGAGTTGGGAATGGCAAATAAAAGGATTTTGGGAGTAAAGTGCAGAGGAACGGATTTTGCACATGCAAGACCATCTAAGCACCAGATCGTTCCCGATGCAGAACAAACCCATTCGGTCATTGAGCAGAAGGAAACGGAATGGGGAGGATATGACAGAATCTTTGTGGCCACGGAAGATAAGGGGATTTACGAGAGTTTGAAGAGCAAGTTCGGGGATCGAATGATCTCAAATGATGAAAACCTGATTGATGATGCTTCGGGAAAGTGGCTGAATGAAATGTTTGGGGGAGAACAATTAAAGGGCTCCAAACAGGAGCGAATGGCAGAGTATCTTGTTTCTATCCTGCTATTGTCGCGCTGTGATGCGTTGATCGCGCCGGTAATCGGAGGGACGCTCGGTGCGATGAGATTAAGGGGGCATTATGAGCATGTCTATTTATTTCATTTAGGGGCGTATGACTGAGGATAACAGGAAAAATCCTATTAGGAGGAACAAAAAATGATTTTGAAGACCTTTTTTAATAAAATATTCAGTGAGGAACGGAAAGCGTCGTTAAGGGAAAAGTATGCATCTTTATTTATAGCATACGACCGGCGTTTGATATATAGATGGAATAAGAAGGCACTAAAAAAAATTTTGAAATACATCATTTTTAATTCTGAGCCCGGATCATGGGCCTATCGGGATCATGAGTTTTTGAAAACGGTAAAGAATGAATATATTAAAACGCTGTTTTTGACGGATACTAAGTTTGAACGGGACCGATATGAGAAGGAAATACAATATATAATGAAAAACGGGGTAGATATGTTCCCGTATGATAACATGCATCAAATATTTTACAGAGAAGAGGATGTCAAAAGGGATACGGACACGGGGTTATTATATGTAATGTATAAAGGGAACCGGCTATATTTTAGAAAAAATTATAATGTACAGGATGTATTGTTTGTTTTTAACGGTCTTTGCAATGAGCAGCAGGAACATTCCCCTCACAGATATCTCTCAGAAAAAATCCGGGTTGAAGAGGGAGATATTGTTTTAGACATCGGCTGTTCAGAGGGGATTTTTTCTCTTGAGATCATTTCCAAAGCAAAACATGTATATTTATTTGAGGTTGATGAGGGTTGGGTGGAGGCACTTTCCCAAACCTTCAAACCCTTTAAGGAGAAAGTTACGATCGTTACGAAATTGGTTTCTGATACGGATGATGATAAGAATATATCGATTGACCGTTTTATGAAAGAGGAACATTTGAAAAAGATTGATTTGGTTAAGATGGATGTGGAGGGATTTGAGAGAAAGATTCTTTTGGGGCGCGGGAAGCGGTAGATCAGGGAAAGATTGCGAAGTGGCTGGTATGTACATATCACAATTATGGAGACGAGTCATGGGTATCAGAATTTTTACGTGACTATGAGTTGGAGCATTCAGAAGGGTATATGCTGCCTGCAGAATGGAAAGAACTCTGGAATATCCAAAGACCGTACTTTCAACGGGGTGTGATCAGGGCGAGAAGCAGAGCGAAGGTTGAGACAAACAAATAATAATGACACGACTTTTGCAGTGTATCTTTCAGGTGATGAGATAGGAGTCGATATGTTAGTCACGATCATTACGGTATGTTATAACAGTGAAAAAACAATTGCACAGACGATCGAGAGCGTATTGCATCAGACGTATTCCGATATTGAGTACCTCATCATAGACGGAAAATCCTCGGATAACACGATGAAGATTGTGGAAAACTATCGTATGGCATTCGGAGCGCGCATGAGAGTGGTATCCGAACCGGATAACGGCATCTATGATGCGATGAATAAGGGCATCAGGATGGCATCGGGAGACCTGATCGGGATCATCAACAGCGATGACTTTTATGAACAGGATGCGGTGGAAAAAATTGTAAGGAGCTACCGAAAAGACATGTGCGCTGTGCTGTATGGGGCGGTCAGGAATCTGGTGGACGACAGGGAGGAATCCGTATCCATTCTCTCCCATGAATTTTTGGACAGGCGGATGATCGGACATCCCGCCTGCTTTATTACAAAAAGCGCCTATGACAGATATGGTCTTTATGATACGAAATATTGCAGCGTTGCCGATTATGACCTGATGCTGCGCTACCGAAATTCCGGCGGTGTGGAGTTCGTACCTGTCTATGAGATCATTGCCAATTTCCGGAGCGGCGGCATGTGCAGCAGTCAGAGGGCATATTTTGATTTGTTGAATCTACAGAGGGATTATAGTATGATAGGGAAAAGGCAGTGTCGGGTTGCAAAGATGAAAGCGAAGCTGAGCGGCCTGTTGCATTTTCCGAAAAGATAAGCGGAAAGCTTTTCATGAATTCATGTAAGCGGTATCGCGGAGACAGACCTGCGATGTGCGAAAGGGATTACTATGCAGAACGTAAAGACCATGCTTGTGATGTACAGGCAGTTGATGTTTATTCTGACAAAAAAACAAAAAAAGCAATGTGTGCTCTTGTTTTTACTGCTGATCGTGACGGCTACATTGGAAACGCTGGGAGTCAGTGTTGTGATCCCGTTTATATTGGCGCTGCTTTCACCGGATGAACTCATGAAAAACCAGTATATCCGAATGGTGATGGGGTGGTTTTCCATTGACAGCTATATAGGAATGCTATTCCTGACCGCATTTATGATCATTGCGGTTTATATTCTCAAGAATGCGATCATTATTTTGGGAAATTATTATCAGATCACGTTCCGCAATCGGATCGAGAAGGATTTGTCGGTATTGATGTTGGGTTCTTATCTGAACCGTCCGTATACTTATTTTTTGAAGACCAACAGCGGAGAGATCATGCGCGGGATCAATAATGATATGGTGAATGTTGCCACTGTGGTCGATTCCTTCTCGGGACTTGTGGCGGAGGTATCCACCTGCGTGCTGATCGGGGCAATGCTGGTCTATATCAATCCGTTCATGGCGATCGGACTCGTGCTGCTCGCGGGTGTTACCGGACTTGGCATTATCATGGCGTTTAAGAAAAAAACGGCGGAATGCGGGCAAAAGACGCGGGAAGCATTTTCCAAAAGGTATCAGTATATCCAGCAGCCGGTAAACGGATTTAAGGAAATCAGCGTCTTAAAGAAGGAGCATTTTTTTATCGATCAGTTTCAGGCAGCCGCGGAGAAAGCCTGCCGATATAACACAACATACTTATTTATTATGAAAATGCCGGGAAGAATCATAGAGACGGTATTTATCGGAGGCTTGCTGATCATGGCATGCTTCAATATCCGCGGCGGCGGCGACAGCGCCGGATATGTGGCGCAGCTCGGGGCAATGGCGGCGGCGGCGGTACGCATTCTTCCATCTGTATCCAGTATCACAGGTTACATTAACGGATTGGTTTTCAGCCGGCCGGCATTGGAATCGGCATACAATAATATTAAGGAAGCAAAGGAATATGTCGAGCAAAGTAAGAGCGATGTCGGCTTCGAACAAAGGGATAGTGACGGGACAGCAGGCGGAAATACCGTAGACAGGAACCTTTTTTCGTATGAGGATTCCGAAAAAGCGGAAGAATTACAGATCAGGGACATTTCGTGGAAATATGAGGGTGGAAAAGCAAACGTGCTGGAGCATTTGTCCCTGACGATCCATAAGGGTGAAGCAGTGGCGTTTGTGGGAGAATCCGGGGCGGGAAAGACCACGTTAGCAGATGTGATCCTCGGTTTGTTCCGGCCGCAGGAGGGAAGCGTATCCTATGGCGGGAAAGACATATTTTCAGCCCCGTATGAGTGGGCAAAAATGGTAGGGTATGTGCCGCAGGAGATTTTTCTGACAGACGATACCGTGCGGAATAATGTGGCGCTCGGCATACCCGAGGAAGAAATTGACGACGAAAAGATATGGGAGGCGTTACAACAGGCGCAGCTCAAAGAATTCGTGGAGCAGATGGAGCAGAAACTGGATACGGTTGTCGGAGAGCGCGGCGTTAAATTTTCCGGCGGTCAGCGTCAGAGAATCGCCATCGCCAGGGCACTTTATTATAATCCGCAGATTCTGGTACTGGACGAGGCAACCTCGGCGCTTGATAACGATACCGAGGCGGATGTCATGAAAGCGATCGAGACGCTGCTTGGCAGGAAAACGATGATCATCATCGCGCACAGACTGTCAACAATTCAAAATTGCGATAAAGTATATGAGATTAAAAACGGGAAAGCAGTTTTGCGGGAAAAAGCGAATTGACTGCATGCGCGGCACGCGGGTTTTTATGGCAAGGATAAAAGATGAGTGAAACAATGATTTTTTGCACGCTGTTTGACAGCGGATATTTGGATAAAGGTCTGGTCCTGTATGATTCCCTGTGTAAAAATGCGGGGGATTTCAGGCTTTATGTGGTGGCGTTTGATGAGACGTGCCGCCGTGTGCTCTCCCATTATGCAAACGAGCGACTGGTCGTGATCAGCCTTGCAGAATTCGAATCGGAAGAATTGTTAGAGGCAAAGGGAAACCGGAACGCGAGAGAATATTGCTGGACCTGTTCTTGCCATGCGATCAAACATGTATTAACGCATTATAAGGAGTCACATTGCACGTATATTGATGCCGATATGTATTTTTATCAGGATCCCCGCTGTCTGCTGAAGGAGATTGAGGACGATCATTGTGATGTCGGGATCATTCGCCACGGATTTATACCGAATAAGGAAAATATGCGATATATCAATTTGTCGGGAGAGTACTGTGTGGAGTTTAATACGTTCTACCGTACGGATAACGGACAAGCGGTTTTGAATTGGTGGTGCGATCAATGCCTGGATTGCTGTACGGAAAAAACGGATGGCATCCATTTCGGAGATCAGAAATATGTCGAGCAGTTTCAGAAGCGTTTTACAGGCGTTCATGTGCAGCAGAATAAGGGGGCGGGGGTAGCTCCGTGGAACATCGCCCGATTTGAACTGGAAAGCGCGGCGCAGGGTGATGCGATCGTACTGAGGGAGAAAAAGACGAGGGAGACATTCCCGCTTATTTTTTATCACTTTCAGCAGATCCGTTATCTGTCGGCATCCAGTGCCGATATTAACGCATATCTATATCCCCGGCGGGCATCCTTAAAGCTGCGGGATACGATCTACCTGCCGTATATGCGGAGATTGTCAGATAAGAGACGGGAGCTGTCTGAAAAGCATGGGATCGATCTCGACCAGAAGACGGCGTATGTGAAGAAGCAGGGATTGATGGCGTATATCAAATTCCTGATCCAAAATGAAAGAGATTTCCTGATTGCGATACGCCGGCTGTATCGGGCATTGTTTCGCAGACGGCATGATTATATTTCGTGGTAGGATCGTTAGCAGAAAAGAGGATTTTTATGGAAGTTTGGGCGAATCGGCTTGACAGAGAGTTTTATCGTTATCAGAAGGAATATGAGGAGAAGGCCGTTGAGGTTCTGCGTTCAGGGTGGTATGTTCTGGGAAAAGAAGTGGAAGCGTTTGAGAAAGAATTTGCCGGATATACAGGGGCGGCTCATTGTGTGGGGCTGGCAAGCGGATTAGATGCCCTATGGCTTGCGTTTCGTGCGCTCCAGATCGGCAGCGGGGATGAAGTGATCGTGCAGGCCAACAGCTATATTGCCTGTGTGATGGGAATCACGATCAACGGAGCGACCCCCGTTTTTGTCGAACCCGATGCGTTTTATCAGATTGATCCGGAGCGGATAGAACCGCTGATAACAGAACGGACAAAGGCGGTGCTGGTCGTGCATCTGTACGGTCAGTCCGCACGTATGGACCGGATCGTGGAGATATGCAGAAAGCACAAGCTGAGACTTGTGGAGGATTGCGCGCAGGCGCACGGGGCGGAATTTGGCGGTAAGCAGGTCGGAACCTTTGGGGATATCGGATGTTTTTCTTTTTATCCGTCTAAAAATTTAGGCGCGTACGGGGACGGCGGCGCCGTGATCACCGATAACGGGGAATTGGCGGACAAGATTCGAATTTTGCGCAATTACGGAAGCGAAAAAAAATATCATAATCAGGTAGTAGGGGCGAACTCCAGACTGGACGAGCTGCAGGCAGGACTTCTTCGTGTGAAGCTCGGGCATTTGAACGAGATCAACCGGGAGCATCAGGAGATCGCGGAGCATTATACGCGGGGGATCGTAAATCCAAGAATACAGAAACCGCAGACGGCACGGGGGGCGACTTCTGTGTGGCATCAGTATGTCGTGCGGTGTGCGGAGAGGGACAGGCTGAAAGCATACCTGGAAGCGCAGGGAGTGAAAACGGAGATTCATTATCCGATCCCGCCGCATTTATCGGAGGCGTACAGGGAGTTAGGGCATCATAAAGGAGAATTCCCGATCACGGAGAGACTTGCGGAGGAAGTATTGTCCCTGCCGATGTATAACGGCTTGACGAAGGAAGAACAGCAATATGTGATCGAGGCGGTCAACCGATATGAGGAATAATGGTACCGTGCGGCATATAGGAGCTTGAATAGGGAGAGAAGGATATGATAAGCGATGCGTATCAGATTTTTGAATTTAAGGAGTATGGAGATGAGCGCGGCAATCTTGTTGTTATAGAAGGCGGCGGCATGGATATCCCGTTTGAGATGAAACGGGTATTTTATATGTACGGATCGGATGATTCCGTGATCAGGGGGCAGCACGCCAACCGGATTACAAGCTTTATTTTGGTAAATGTGAGCGGGTCAAGTAAGGTGAAGATCGATGACGGGAAAGAGCGTACCATTGTGGAGCTTAACAGGCCCAGAATGGGGCTTTATATCAAGCCGATGGTGTGGAAGGAAATGTATGATTTTTCGCCGGATTCCGTGCTGTTGGTGCTGGCGGATACTCATTATGACGGTTCAGAGTATATCCGGGATTATGAGGCGTATTTGGATGAAATTGCGGGGATAACGTCAACTGACAACTGATAACAGGGCATTTCAATGAGGAATTGGGGAGGATATTGCAATGCAATACTTAAATCTAGGGTGCGGAAACAGGTTTTGTAATGGTCCGGAATGGATTAATATTGATTTTAATTCTGTATATGATAATGTAAAAAGCATTAACATATTAAAGGGACTTCCTTTTGCGGACGAATCGGTAGATGCAGTGTTTTCCAGCTGCATGCTGGAGCATTTGACGAAAGATCAGGCGCAGAAGCATCTTAGTGAATGTTTTAGAGTTTTGCGGCAGGGAGGAGTATGCAGGATCGTGGTTCCCGATCTTGAAAATGTATGCAGGGAGTATCTGCGGATGCTGGAGCTTGTGCGAAATGATGAGGCATACCGCGCAAAATATGATTATATTCTGATTGAGTTGATCGACCAAATGACGCGGATGTATTCGGGAGGAGAAATGCTGAAATATTGGCAGTCCCCGGATAAAGATGAGGAGTATATTCAAGAAAGAACGGGGTATCCGGAGGATCTGAAAGGAAAGCTGCCGTTACGGATCATATTAAAGGGGAAAATCGGGTATGTGACGGCAAAAGTATTTGGGCGGCTGCCTTTTTATCAAAAATATCAACTGGGGAAATTTATGCTTTCCGGTGAAACACATAAGTGGATGTATGATGAATATGGGTTAACCCAGCTATTGAAATCAGCTGGGTTTCAGAATGTTGTAAGAGCGTCCGCGGGGGATTCCATGATATCAGGATGGAATCAATATGAGCTGGAGTTGGATGGAGGGAAAGAGTATAAGCCGCATTCCTTGTATGTGGAAGGAGTGAAAATCTCTTGAGATGGGGCGGATTTCAATAGAATTGTATTTTATTTTTGAGCATGCTATAATGGTTGGAAGGCGCAGGACGGAGGAAGTGTTGAAGAAACGATTGCATGTTTCCCGCAATGGGTACCGTTCGTTTTTGAGAGGAGAAAAATGAGTTCAAAAATAAAATGGTTTTTTGATGCCGTTTGGTGGAAAACATATTATTTGATTGAAAAAGAATTATTAAAGAATGCCGGGAGGGGGATAAAACGAAGGAAGTTTCATAATCGAAGACCGGATGAGGTTTTTTGCGTGATACGCCGAAAGGGTGATTCCGCAGGACTGTTTAGTTATGTGCTGATCATTTTAGAGAAAATAGAACAATGTGAGCAGGAAAAATGGATTCCGGTTGTAGACATGATGCATACGATCAATTCGTATTTATATAAGAGAGAGGTTGGATTTATTAATTCATGGGAATATTTTTTTGAACAGCCCGGCGGACATAAGCTGAAGGATATCCGGGGATGTCAAAATATATGTTTGTCCGATATTCAAATACGTTGCGCGGTAACGGAGCGCGTGTTTACGGATGAGAATGATCTGAAGAAGTGGAGCGGGCTTTATCATAAATATATAAAATTGAATGAAAAGACAAAAAAACATATTGATGATGTATATCAGGAATTATTTCATAAGTCTGACAGAGTGCTGGGCGTGCTCTGCAGGGGAACGGATTATCTGAACGCACCGCCGCTTCATCCGATACAGCCGGAACCACAGATGGTGATATCAGATGCCAAAAAGCTGATGAAGGAGAAGGCATTGGATAAAATTTATCTGGCTACGGAGGACGCGGCCATTTATGATTTGTTCCGGCAGGAATTCGGGCAGAATCTGATTGCCGTGGACTGCGTCCGATATGTCGGGAAGGAAGAGATAACGACGAGAAAAAATCGCCGTAAAAACGATAANTATATTCAGGGGCTGGATTATATCACGACGATNTATTTNCTGGCGCGCTGTACCGGTATTTTGTGCGGGAACACAAACGGAGCGGTTGCGGCTTACATTATCAATGGGGGTAAGTATGAATTTTCCAACTGTTATCAGTTGGGCGCCTATTCATAAAATGATGTTTTAGGGGGAACGTGGAGTGAATTTATTTGGAGGGAAGGCAAAACCGGTAGTGGAATATACCGGTAATTATAAATCGTTTGAAGATGCGAAAAAAGATTGTACAGGCTATGATGGAAAAGCGATTTTTGATAAGGTTTCCGAATCGACAATGAAGGTGTTGAATGGGGAAGCGGTATATGAGAGGGATAGTTATCTTTTTTACGAGAAAGCAGTGAATTACAATCTGATGATGTATCTGTACCGACTGTATGCAGAGGACGGTTTTTTGCGTGTCTGTGACTGGGGAGGAGCCCTTGGNAGCAGTTATTTACAGCATCGGGAAATGTTGGATAGACTGGGATGTGAGTGGAATATTGTGGAACAGCCGCATTATGTGAAATTCGGCAAAGAAAATATTCATCTGCCGAATCTGCATTTTTATGAAGCAGTGTCGGACATACCTGATGAATGTAATTGCGTTCTTTTTTCATCCGTGCTGCAGTATCTTGAATGTGCCGGTGAAATAGCGGAAGAGATAGCAAAGCGTGGACCGAAACAGATCATAGTTGAGAGAACGCCCATTAGCGGATGCCATTATATCAGGGTTCAGACCGTGCATGAGCCGATTTATGAGGGGGCTTATGCAGCCTGTGTTTATAAAGAGAAGGAATTGACAGATATGTTCTGCAGGGATGGGTATTCGCTCATTGACAGCTGGCATTCGCTTGTTGATGCGGATGAGAAGATTGGAAAGGATAAGGTTGAGTATAAATCTTTTGTCTTTGAAAAATAATTTTTAAGGATTCATTTGATAAAAGGATTTACGATAAGACATCTCATTCTTTGTATATGAAGCGGTAAAATAGATTAACTTGATTTTCAGAGGCATTGGGAATGGATAAAATGAGTGATGTTTCGATGCATGACAAGGCTGTCTGGTTGAAATATGAAATAAAGAATTATTTAAGGGTGAAATTTTCAAAAGAACCGCTTTCCGATAAACAGCAAAATACCTGTTGTGGAAAGCGTGTATTGGATATACCTGCTACAAACAGAATCATTGGTGATGCATTGGCCGGCGGGGAGCCGTTTTGGGCAGGCAGGATGGGACAGACTGAAATGAATATGCTCAGGCAGGTTATGGAGCACAGAATGATTCCCAGAATCGATCATAGGGAGGCTGCATTGAAGCAGTTATGCAGAAATGCAGGTTTTTTTCCATATGATATGGAGTACGCCGAGCGGTATACTGACCTGGTGTTGAAAGATTGTACCGATATTGATATGCAGGGGTATTGGCATCTGTATATGGAAGATTATATGCATGATGTGTACCAGAGAGATACGATGATCACACGTCTTTCCTGGTTGGAACCGTGGCGGGCCTGCGCGGATAAGGAAGTAAGACCATGGTCGTCACGGCTCAAGGGAAAAAAAGTCTTAGTTGTTCATCCCTTTGAGAAATCGATCAGGACACAGTATGAAAAAAACAGAGAGAAGATATTTTCCAATAAGCCGGAGCAGAGCGACATACTGCCTGAGTTTGAGTTAAAAACACTAAAAGCAGTACAGACAATTGCCGGTACGAAGGATCAGCGGTTTCGGGATTGGTTTGAGGCGCTTGAGTGGATGAAATCGGAATGTCACAAGATAGACTTTGACGTGGCGATCGTGGGCTGCGGGGCGTATGGTTATCACTTGGCGGCAGAAATAAAGAGAATGGGAAAGCAAGCGATTCATTTGGGCGGAGCAACCCAGTTTTTGTTCGGGATTATGGGAAAACGTTGGGAAGCACCCGGTTATAGGGAGATGACTGAGAAGTTTTTGAATTCTTTTTGGGTCAGACCGTCAGAGGAGGAAAAACCCAATAATAGTGTGGCCGTCGAGGAAGGGTGCTATTGGTAAGGGACACGGCAAGAGGCAAACTGAATTTTAAAAATGGACTGATATAGTAAGAATTTGCAGAATTTATATTCAGATGGATTTTGCAGATGATATTAAAAAGTTTTTAGTCCATGAGACTCGGAATCAATATTACGATGTTATGTCCTCTGAAATGTGTTAATGATCAGAATAGCGAATGGATAGAAGGCATAAGGCGGAGCCTAAGCTGTTTGTTTTTGAACAGGAAGAATGACCAAAGGGATGTTTTGAAGAAAGATTGATATTCAAAGGAGAAGCAGTATGTCGGAACAACAGCGCAATGGTAAGCGGGGAGGAATTTACAGAGATTATTATAAAATAACGGGTATGTGGTGGGCAGACATGTATCATAGGTTTGATCCGTTAAGAGAGTCTCTTCGCCGGTATCGCGTACCGTTTTATATAAAGCGCTGGTTTGATCGGCTCCTGACGGATGATTATGTTAAGATTTCTTATGACGCCGGAAAATATCAGTCGCATAATAGTGCAAGGAGATTAAAAAAGTTAATTTATGATTATCTGATCATCTTTGATTTTGTCAGTGCGTTCTATTACATGGAAGAATATATTCGCAGGAAATATTGGAATTATAAAAAATTCCGGCGGATGAAAGAAAGACTGGAAGTATTGTTAGAACGTATCAGAAAGGTTTTGGCACAGAGAGAAGACGTGATTGTTTTTTGGACGGATTGTGTATCTTTTTGTGAGTTGGAATGGCTTCCGAAATTGAATGAAAGGGGAAAGAGATCCCTGTTTTTTGAGCGAGCCTATACGCCTACGCCCAGTACAAGACCGTCCATGTTTGCGATGGCGAACAAATGGATGAATATTGATGATTTTGAGAAAGATAAGGAGCGGTCATTAGATGATCGAAGCTCGATTCTGCTTCAAAAAGTTCGGGAGTATGGATATGAGGCAAAATATTTTTCAAACAGTGACCGTTCCTGTGTTTTCACTCAAAGCATTCAGCACCAGAATGTCCGGCAGTATGCCAGCTCCTGCAGAGCGTGCTTTGATGCGATAAATGAATTAATGGTATCGGATAAAAAGCAGTTTCTTATGATCCGCGCATGGGTAGAGACGCATACGCCGTTTTTATATCCGGATAATGACGGTCGGAGGCTGCTCCCGATATTTAACTATACCAACATAGATTTTGAAAAGGGAACGGGAGCGGAGTATCGGCAGATGCGTGCCGCAGCGGAATATTGGGATAAACAGTTAGATTTTTATTCTGATCTGTTCGGAGACCGGTCTGCCAAAATCTACATGTCCGATCACGGAAAAGAATATCCGCAATACGGATATCGAAATTGGGTGGATCGAACGCATC
The DNA here is from genome assembly GCA_014804425.1 of Lachnospiraceae bacterium. Taxonomy (GTDB): domain Bacteria; phylum Bacillota; class Clostridia; order Lachnospirales; family Lachnospiraceae; genus DLAJ01. Next base: position 125,569 of record JAAUZV010000014.1, on the reverse strand, counting down.
ATATTTTCCTGTTTTTACAGTCGAAGTACGCCGGAGGGAGAAGGGAAGAACGTATTTTTTCCTTGGAAAACTTTGCGGATTTGATAGAGGCGGTCATGAGGGCCCATCAGTCAAGACAGGAAATTGATTTGGACAAGGTGTTCGAGCGTCCGTATGTGCGGATACAGAGAGTGGATACCTACAACAAAGATTGGATAAACAGGTTAAAGACCATGCACTGCGAAGAAGGAGGGCATGCATATCGCGGAGTCAGAACCGCCGAAGACTACTATGTAAGATTCCGTAACAGGGAACGCTACTATCGGAACGGGGACGAAGAGACCGACCTGATCGATGACCCCGGATATGCGGAGAGGATCGCGGAACTCAGAGGATTGGCAGGAGACTATTTTATAGATATATACAAAAATGACAAATTCAAATACTCGAGAGAATTATACCAATGATTGTGACAGAATTAGGAAGCTGTGACAAAAACGAAAGGGAAACAAATGGAAAAAGGAACCGTATACTGGATTACCGGACTGTCCGGAGCCGGAAAAACGACCATCGGGAAAGCCCTCTACAACGAGATTAAAAAAGAGCGGGACAACGTTGTACTCTTGGACGGGGATGTACTGCGAGAGACCTTCGGAAACGACCTCGGCTATACAAAAGAAGACCGCTTCCAATGCGCAATGCGCTATGGGAGGATCTGCAGGATGCTGTCCGAACAGGACATCACTGTCATCTGCTGCACCATCTCCATGTTCAACGAAGTGCGGGAATGGAACAGAGGTCACATCGAAAACTATGTTGAAGTATATCTGAGAGTACCGATCGAGATCCTGAAACAAAGAGACCAGAAACAGCTCTACAGCGGGATCAAAAACGGCACCTCGATGGACGTAGTGGGTATGGATCTGGAACTGGAGCTGCCGGAGCATTCAGAGATCGTGATCGATAATACCGGAGAAAAAAGCATAGAAGATACGGTAGAGGAAATCATGGCATACCGGAAATGAGGAGGCGTCATGTCTGCAGAAAAAACAGTATTTATGAGCATCGGCGTGGATATTCTTTATGAGGGACATGTAAAGATCATCCAAAAGGCGGCATCATTGGGAAAACTGACCGTAGGAGTACTGACAGATTCCGCCATGGCAGGATACAAGCGCAGTCCGCTGCTTTCCTATGAAAAAAGACGAGCGGTAGCAGAAGCGATCAAAGGAGTGGACAGAGTCGTAGCGCAGGAAAGCGTCAGCGGGAGAGAATATCTGCTGAAGGAAAAACCCGACTATCTCGTGCATGGGGACGAATGGAGAAAAGGTCCCCAGAGCGCCGTGAGAGAAGAATGTATCCGGGCGTTAGAGAGCTATGGAGGGAAACTCGTGGAGTTTCCTTACACGGAAGATGACGAGTATACTGCAATCGAACAGTATGCGAGGGGACAATTGTCCATTCCTGACATGAGACGCGGAAGACTGAGAAAACTTCTGGAGACCAAAAATCTGATCACGGCGATCGAAGCGCACAGCGGATTGAGCGGACTGATCGCGGAAAAAACCGTCGTATACCAGAATGGACATGGGAACCAGTTTGATGCGATGTGGGTATCCAGCCTCTGTGATTCCACGCTCCGGGGAAAACCGGACATGGAACTCGTGGATATGACATCACGGATGCGGACGATTGACGAGATCATGGACGTCACGACCAAACCGATCATCTTCGACGGGGATACGGGAGGACTGACCGAACACTTTGTATATACCGTGAGGACCCTGGAGCGCATGGGCGTATCCATGATCATTATCGAAGACAAGACCGGTCTGAAAAAAAATTCCCTGTTCGGGACAGAGGTGGAACAGAGTCAGGACACCATAGAACAGTTCTGCCACAAAATACAGGCGGGAAAACAGGCGCAGAAGACGAGAGAGTTCATGATCGTGGCGCGAATTGAGAGCCTGATTCTGGAAAAGGGAGAAGAAGATGCCTTGAACAGAGCCGCTGCGTACGTCAAAGCCGGAGCGGACGGGATCATGATTCACAGTAGAAAGACAGACCCGGAAGAAATTTTCAGCTTTGTGGAAAAATTCAGGGAACGTGACAAAGAGACGATTCTGGTGGTAGTACCCTCCTCGTACCACTCTGTCACAGAGCAGGAGTTCATGGAAAGAGGAGTCAATATCGTGATCTATGCCAACCAGCTGACGAGGAGCATGTTCCCCGCGATGAAGACCGTGGCAGAGACGATCCTGACATACCATAGGGCAGAAGAAGCGGAGAAATACTGTATGTCCCTGAAAGAGATCATCAACCTGATACCGGAGGACATATAACCGCGGAAGCCCTGCAGCTACCGCAGGATCTATCGATAGAGAGGAGAAAAAAGAAATGACATTAGAAGAACGCGTGCGATTAAAAAAGGCGGACCGGAGCGAGCTATACTCGCTGGAACCGCCATTTCCGTATTCTAATTTTTTGATTGAAGTATCCAATGCATGCAATCATGCGTGCATCTTTTGCGCGCACCAGAAGATGAAACGCAAGATCGGCAGGATAGACGAGGGTCTGATGTATGACGTACTTCAGCAGGCATATGACCTTGGAACACGTGAGGTCGGATTCTATGCGACGGGTGAACCATTTCTCATCAACGAACTCCCCCAGTATGTAAAAAAAGCAAAGGACATCGGTTACACCTATGTCTATCTGACGAGTAACGGTTCCCTTGCGACACCTGAAAAAGCCAAAAAAGTCTTGGATAGCGGCTTGGACAGCATCAAGTTCTCCATCAATGCGCCGGAGAGGGAGATGTATGCCTTCATCCATGGAAAAGACGATTTTGATACCGTAGTGGAAAATCTGAAATTCATTCATTCCTACCGGAAAGAAAGCGGTCTGAACTATAAGATATTTGTGACCGGAATTTTGACGAAATACACGGAAAAAATGAAAGATAAGTATCAGGAAGTATTTGGCGGTCTGACAGACGAGATCGTATTTAAGACCGTTTACAATCAGGGAGGCTACATGCCCGAGATCGAGACACTGTTAAAGTGTGAATGCGATGACGAGCAATACCGCAGATGCAACCTGCCGTTCGACGCGATCTGTGTGACCTGCGAAGGCTACCTGTCCGTTGAAAATGCGGACTTTGAGAACATGCTGATCGTGGCGGACCTGAACAAAGTCAGCCTCCATGACGGCTGGTACGGAGAGAAAATGAAACAATTGAGACAGGCATTTCTCGATGATAAACTCGAGGGAACCATCTGCGACGGGTGCGTACACCATTGCCTGAAGCCGGCAAAGCCGCTGATGCCGGAATATGCGACTGAGAACGACGAGATATTTTCTGACCGTTTCGTCAGGGAGCGGCTGATCAAGGCAGGATACCTGAAAGAATAAGAAATAGAAAAAGTGCAATCGGGAGAACGGTACAATACACGGAGTCCCCCGATTTGGAAAGGAGTATCGTACGATCATGGATAAAGAATCAAAGCTGGTCTACGTACCGATGGCTGTGGACATTGTCCACCCCGGTCATATCAACATCATAAAAACAGCGTCAGAGCTGGGGGAAGTGATGGTCGGACTCTTCTCTGATGAAGCGATTGCGACCTACAAAAAACCACCCTTGATGAAATATGAGGACCGAAAGACCGTGATTGAAAACATTAAGGGAGTGAGCCGTGTCGTATGTCAGGAAGTGCGGGATTATGAACCGAACCTCAGAAAATACAGGCCGGACTATATGGTTCATGGGACGGATTGGAGAGAAGGACCGCTGGCGGATGTACGGGAAAGAGCCATACAGGTGATGGCCGAATGGGGGGGAGAAATTGTCGAACCGGAGTACACAAAAGGAATCTCATCCTCACAGCTGAAAAAGAAAATGCAGGAGAACTGAAATGCTGGTACAGGACTTTATTGAAAAACTAAATGCCGAATTCTATTGCGGGGTACCCGATTCCCAGCTAAAAGCGCTGTGCGACTATCTGATAGACCGATACGGCACCGACCCCAAACACCACGTCATAGCTGCAAACGAGGGAAACTGTGTGGCATCTGCGGCGGGTTATCACCTTTCGACGGGAAAAGTCCCTGTTGTCTACATGCAGAACAGCGGCGAGGGAAACGCGGTCAACCCGATCGCATCCCTGCTCAACGATAAAGTTTATGCAATCCCCTGCATCTTTGTGATCGGCTGGCGGGGTGAGCCGGGGATCAAAGATGAGCCGCAGCACATCTTTCAGGGAGAGATCACATTGAAACTGCTTGAGGATATGCAGATTCTATATCATGTGATCGATGAAAAGACCAACCCATCAGATTTGGACGCGGTCATGAGAGAATTCTGTGAGTATCTCTCAGAGGGAAAACAGACCGCGTTTGTGATCAGAAAGAATGCGTTGAAATATGAGGGAGCAACCCAATATCACAACAAATATACAATGACAAGAGAAGATGTGATCGAGCGGATCGTAGAAACAGCGGGGAACGACCGGATCATTTCAACAACGGGAAAAGCAAGCAGGGAGCTCTTTGAGATCCGGGAAAAAAGGAAAGAAGGTCATGAGAACGATTTCCTGACAGTCGGATGCATGGGACATGCCTCCTCGATCGCATTACAGATTGCGGTGCAGAGGCCGGACAAAAGAGTATGGTGCCTGGATGGCGACGGAGCTGCGCTCATGCATATGGGAGCCATGGCGGTGATCGGAAGTCAGAAACCGTCCAATATGATACATGTACTCTTAAACAATCAAGCTCATGAGACCGTTGGCGGCATGCCGACCGTAGCGGAGGGAGTCTGCTTTCGTAAGATCGCGGAAGGCTGCGGCTACCCCCATATCCTCAGCGTGGAAGGAGCGGAGGAGCTTGGCGAGGCGCTCAAAGACATAAAGGAACGGAAAGAATTATGCTTTTTGGAAGTGAAATGTGCGCTGGGAGCAAGAGCCGATCTGGGACGCCCGACAACGACGGCGTTGGAAAATAAATTGAGGTTTATGCAGAATATGTGAATATCAGAGGAAATGAGAGAGATTTAGAATAGGGAAAGATTTAAATCATATGATTTCAAAATAGAGTAGCATTTTTCTCTTCATAAAAGAATGAGACAGACTGGAAAGTCTGTCTCATTTTTGTTTGCCCCTAATTCTGATCTTTAACACAATTGTAGGAGTAAAATGTGTTAATGTCAAGAAGACCACGATCAATCAAACGGGATATTACAATTGAGGAAAAAATACTTATGAAAATCTACGATTTTAATGGAAGAAAAAATTTATGCGGGAAAAAAATAAGACGGGCGCGCGTCGCGAAAAAGTTAACGCAGGATGAGTTGGCGGCAAGATTACAGTGCTATGGTGTCACCATAGAAAGAGACAGTATCAGCCGTATAGAGAGCGGCACCCGGTTTGTGGCGGATTATGAGCTCAAGATCATGTCGGAAATCTTTGAGATTCCTGTCGAATGGTTTATAGACAGCAGAGATCATTTTGATCATATCTGAGGGGCAGATGGGGTTTATGCAGACAATGTGAACGATAGGGAGAATGTAAATGAGAGAGAGATTCATAAAGAGTATTGCGGTTTTAACAACAATCCTACTATCTTTGCTGGTGTGCTATGCACTGTATGGACAGATAAATCAATTCATAAATCCTTATCCTGCGGAATATCGCAATGGCGCCCATGCTTATATGGCCAAACAGATTTCTGAAGGGGTGAACCCGTATTTAATGGAAAACGTCACCTACAGTAATGCATATGTATACGGACCGGTCATGCCGTATATTGCGGGGGGTATGAGCATAACCGGCTTGTCGGCGCTGACATGTCTAAAAATAGTGGATTTTTTATGTTTGCTGGCATTAGTCGTTTTAATTGTGCTCTCGATTTTTCATTTTAGCAGGAGCTGGCTTTTTTCCCTTTTGGGAGGAGCTGTCTATATGGGATTTTGCCAAGTGTCCCCGTCTCCCGATCATATGGGGATGTTATTGGAAATAGCCTGTATTATGATTTCAGATAGAATGATTCATACAGAAAAAAAACGATATTGGTGCTATGGATTGATCGCAGCTCTTACCGTCATATTGTTTTATGTAAAAGTCACATATGTCTTGATCGCAATTCCCATTTTTATAACATTGTGGATGGAGGATAGAAAAGGGGCAGTTACTTATGCACTGACAGGAATGCTCATTGGTGGAGGAAGTCTGCTTATTTTATATTTCGCCTATCCGCTTGCACTGATAAATATGATTTATATACAAATGGTGGAAAAGTCGAATATAATATCGGCCGATGGTATTTTGATCGCGTTGAGGAGTTTTGCCGTCTTTGGAAAAAGGTATTTTATTTTTATTATCATGTCAATGGGAGTGCTCATTGTCAATATCGTTAGTAAAAAAAGAAACGGTCATGCTATCATTGTTGTGCCCCGTATTTTTGCAGTGGTCATTACCACATTGTTGATTCCGACTTTTTATATGGCAATGAATATAGGCGGAGGTGCATATCACAATCAATTGATTGGACCAAACCTGATTATATTGGGCTGCATTTGTGGGGCAGAGCTAATGCGAAAATATGATAAATGCATTTTATGGTGTCTTTTTTTGGTATGCACTATTTGTAATGCTTTCATCAGCGCAAGCGATGTAAGCCGTCCGAATTCAGAACAAGAAAATGCNAATTGGGAAAAGATGTATGCGCTGCTGGATGCGTATGCAGAGGATGGTCAAGANTTATATCTGAGTTCAGAATTTGCCTGTTATGCGGTGGATAAAAATCTTCCAATCTATGATAACGGGCANGGGTACTATTTAATGATCGGAACGAAAAGTTACATTCCGGGGTTATATGANGTTGGGGAAAGATATAAGTGGCTCGTGCCGGCGTTAGGAGAGTTNAATATAAGAGCAGTTGAATTGGCTGAAGATTTAAGGACAAAGATTAAGAACAGGGAGTTTGGCGCGGTAGTGGGGACGTTTAACGAAGACTTGTTTGCGGAGGAAGTGCAGGATAATTATAAATATGTTGACTCTGTGATACTGCGCATGGGTGGGGAAATTATAGAAAGTAAACTATATATTCCAAGGTAAAAATGCAGCAAAACGGCATGATATCCTTATAAGATATTTTTTATCCGGAAAGCATCCGCTAAGCAGGTCTTTGAGGGCGCCTGTTCAATAATTATTTGCGAGTGTATTTCTAAGCGTGGTGGAAGTGGTTCGTTTTGTGTAGGGGAAATAAATAATTTGAAGCCCCTCTTTGGAAAAAGTATCCTCGTATTCCATCCATTTGTCTGTATGATACCAGTCATCGCCGACAAATAAGATTTGTGCGCCCAGTTTTTTACAGGCTTCTAACTTATCCATATTATATTGAGGAACGGCAGCATCTACATATTTGCAGCTTCTCACGATTTCAATGCGATCTTCAAAAGGAATGAGGGCCTTTTTTNCTTTATAATTTACAAGCTCATCGACAGTGACACCGACAATCAGTTTATCACACATTCCTTTTGCGCTTTTCAATAGATTCAGATGCCCGATATGAAATAAATCGTACACACCAGTTGTATATCCGATGATCATAATCTAATCTCCTTGTATGAAACAGAATCATTTGTTGTTATGTTACAAATCCCTATCGATCATGTCATTATATTGTCTTACTGCATTCTGATAGGAGTCCTGCATTTTCAAGTCGCCGAAGTGATCAATAAAATTCTTTAAGGCGTCAACGGATTCGAAATGAGGAAATCCCATATCCGATATTCCGCAAAAAAGATTTCTTCTTCCGGTTACATTGAAAGATGCGAAAGGAATCTGCTGAAAGCCCGCGTCCAACATGGCGACGGAATGTTCCCCAATGACGAAATCCGCATTTTCAAGATCGGCAGCCAGNGACTGCGGTGGAACAAATAAATGAAAATCCTCCAACGTTTCCTGCGGAATATTTCCGGAGATCCGAAGATTGGTAAGACCGGTTTTTTTGAAATATTCTGCGATTCGGCTGATGGAGTTGACACCCTGATGATCCGGGTGAATCCATAAGGGGTGGCACCGGTAAATAAAATTGATGCCGGGATACCGGCTTGCTATTTCCACAAANGCCTCTGCCATTTTATCTTCGTCTGAGCGGTTCTTGATGGCAGTCCAGTCTCCNGCGCCGCTCGTCACAACGAGGATGTTTTTTAATTCTCGTGNAATATTCGGCTGCGGCATGTATTGTTTTTTACGAAAAGGGAGCAGGGAAACCGGAACGCCCTGATTCATAAATATTTGTTTGCCTAAATGGTCGTATGCAAAATAGGCCTCATTTGACTGGATAAACTTTAGGTACAAGCTTGTATAATTTGGGGGTAAATAGCCGTCCTGAAGCAGCCTGACCTGATAATTTTTCGTGTGGGGGAACTGCCAGGCGTAATGCTCATGCAGCGTTGAAAGATGAATCACGTTTTTTCTGCAAGGGACAGTATGGAAAATCTTGTATAATATCAGATTTGCCACATAAATGAAATTTTCCGCCTTATCACGCTTAAAATCCAGCTCCATGCGGTGTGCTACTTTGACCGTTTCGCCGTAAAACACATACTTATCCTTATGGTAGTGTGCGGAGTAAATCGGTTTTTTCAAGTAAGACTTTATCAATTGGTAAACATNACGCAGATAATTGCTGTTTTTGGGGCGAACATCTGCGGCAANNGATACCGGTTCTTTATAATAGTATTCTCCGATAAATCTGTCGTATCCGGCATCCAGCCAGGTTTGTGCATCNATTCCAAGATNGTCTGATGCGATCACCCTTTTTGTAATCTGAAACTGAGTCTCCAGCCTATCTATAATCCTGCGGTTTTTCAGCGCTTTTATTTCATTATAATANACTCCCAAAGACACATTCTCGATAAGATAGGCTTCATGGTCAATNTGCGCCATGTCTTCATCGGCCAGAAGATCTGCAAAGGTATAATAAGATACGCTTTTCATAAAGGATTCTAAAAAATTTCTCTCATAGTCAAACAAATATTGAGTCGAAACAATGACTATGGGTTCTTTTGTATCAATGCAGTCTAACCCTCTTAAGGATTCCAATCTGAGGTTTTGGGATATTAAAATAACTTGAACGCTGCACATCTTGTCGCCCTCACAACTTTTGCTGTCTATTGATTTTTAATAATAACACATTTCAAAGTACTTAATGTGTTATTGCTAAGAATGATTAAGGATATTTACACGTGATAATAGTATTTTGAGCAAGTATACTGAAAAAATTCTATATTCTGTGTTAAATTCATAGTGAAGANTCNGGTTTGANTTCGGTGTNTATTTTCAACCANCAAGTTGANCANGCTTANCTTGATNATGAGGNTTCTTTTTAAGTNNCTTGTNTTATTTGGGTGAGTTGCAGAAAGGAACTTGAATATACAAACTTCATCTGTTTATNATAAAACAGGGATTCTAAATCTCTAAATCAATTTTTTTGNTGACAATAAAATCGTGTGTAGTACAATAAATTTGATGAAAATTGTCAAAATGTAGATGAAATCGAAATATAGATTCAAGATGTTGTGGATAAGTGGGCGNNNNANNNAAAATCACANGGNNGNGNCAGGAATGCNGGNGNGTGGGTGAAACGAAGTAAACGTAGTGTGTAGNATGNGTAAGGTNANGNACGTGTCTATTTTGTANAGGCATGAGCGTGATNNATCNCNTTTCANAAATNNCTANNTTNANANAGNANAAAAANGGGAGNTACAANTAGATGAAAATTTTCGTNAGCTGGTCAGGAGATTTNAGCCGNAAANTTGCAGAAGTATTGAAGAAATGGATTCCNTGTCTTCTACAGTCGGTAGAGGTGTTTTTTTCACCGGAGGATATTGAAAAGGGNGATAATTGGGATCGAACCATATCTACGCAGCTTTCAGAATGTAAGTATGGAATTATCTGCCTCACTTCGGAAAATACGAGTGCTCCGTGGATTAATTTTGAGGCGGGTGCGATTGCGAAGACGCTGGACTCAAGNGTTGCGGCATTAATGATNGATATCAAACCCTCTGACATACGGGGACCGATTTCGCGTTATCAGGCAACAAAGCTTGAGAAGGAGGATTTTTATCAGCTTATTTTGTCTATCAACAAGACGCTTGANGTGCCGCTTGATGACAAAATTCTGGAGAATGCGTTTAAGGCAATGTGGCCGGCGCTGGAGACGGATGTAAATCACATTACGAGTCAATTTACAACGAGTAACAATAAACAGAAGAAAAGTGCAGCTTCGGAGCAGGCAGAGAATGCGCCTATAGAGGAGGTTTTGCAGTTATTAAGAAAACAGAATAGCATCTTATCAAGTCCGGAGAATTTGCTGCCTGTGGAATATATGGAGCGGATACAGAACCGGATGCTGAAGCGCAGAAGAGAAATGGATGTTGAGGAGGATACGATTGGAGTGGAGGGACTAAACTATATCAGAATGATCGTATCGCGCATGTGTGGGGGTCCTGAGCCTGCTGTGCGTGACGCACTTGAGATATTGAATCTTGAGAAATTGATTAGCATTTTTCTCGGGTATGCGAGAAGGAAGAATAATCAATGGCTTGATTTATCCTTGCGGAGGGTGAGAATGGAATTGCGAAGATGTTTAGAATTGCGGGATAATACGACGGAGATAAGTGCTGGGGAAACTGATGAATGGAAAGTAGAGTGCACGGATCTGTGATGACAGAGGGAAATTAAGTGACTGATAAATATACCAATGAAAGAAAGAGGGTAATAAAATGCAGACAGGAAAAATGGGACATAAGGTTGGAGTAAAACTATTATCAGACCGGCAGCTGGAAAATGTATTGCCGACATATCAAAATCTGTTAAATAAAATTGAAGTGTGCCGCGAAATTGCAGAAAACAAGAGTAATGATATGGACAAATGGAATTATCAGTATAATTATATGTATGATAATGTTTTTTCTATATTAGGACAACGTGGTGCAGGGAAAACATCCGTTGCCTTTACGCTGCAAAGGAAACTACAGGATAAGGCAAAAAAAGATAAAAACGGTGATGTGATTCTGCCGCTGATCATTCCGGAGGTGATACCAGAGAACTGCAGTATTTTAGGGTGGCTGCTCGCGATTGTAAAGGATAAGATAGAGCAATTAGATGAATATATAAAAAACAAAGGAAAAAAGAATTGTTTACAAGAGGATTGGAAGCCTTGCAAGTATGCGCAAGGAAAAACCTTGACGCTGAGGGATCGGTTAGACCAGATTTATAAAGCATTTTATTCCAAAAACTATAATCCTTCTAATGAAAATTCCTATTATAGAAGTGTGGAGAATTCTGTTTTGCAGGCGCATGGCTTTTATGAGGTTTCAAAGAAGATCGCGGAGTTATGGGATGCATGGGTGGACGCGATTAAGTTTGCGAATGAGAATGAAGAAGAACAGGAAGAGGGTGCAAAAAGAAAAACAACTCCCATGATTTATTTTATTTTTGATGACGTGGATTTGGCACCGGAGAAAATAGGAGAATTATTATCTGTGATTGTTAAATACTTATCACATCCCAATATCATTGTTTTGACAACAGCGGATGAGGAAATGTTTTTGGAGGTCGTTGAGAACCGGTTAGACAGGAGTATCGGACGGCTGCCACGAGAATGGCGAAATTATCTGATTCAAAATCAGAATCAAGGACAAAATTATATTTTTTGGGATGCGATTGAGAATGAGGAGCAAAAAGGGAAAGAGAAAAAAGATATCGTAAGTACGACAGCAAGGATGTATTTGGGGAAGGTGCTCCCGGCTTCTACCAGATATTACTTGAGAATGTTTCATACGGCAAAGGAAAAAGCGGAATTTTATATGGAGGAGGAGAGCAAACTTGGAGAAGCCATTGTGGCACAAATAGATGAGATCTATGGATGTATTAAAGCGGAAAACGAAAGCATGAATTTTATGAGGAAGGGAGATGAGCAGATCTATTATTATTTGAAATTTATGGGGAATACGTCAAGGCAGATTGGGAATGCATTTATCGCCCTAAAGGAGTTGTTGTTGAACATACAGAATATTATAGATGAAGAGAACAAAAAGGGAGAAAATTCAAACAAGGAAAGGGTGTTGGAGAGGATTTATCAGCATATTCGATATTTTTTATGCGTTGCTATTAATACCAATCATCAGATGTCGGAAACGATCGGGAGCGTGGAAGATTTTGTGAATGAAGCGTTCTTGGCAGAATACAATCACTGGCGCTTGTACTGTGATTATGCATATCTGAATGAGTTTTTGTATCACAGAATGAAAGGTAAAACAAAAGCAGAACAAATCGAAATCGGACAGCAGGCTTATGCATTGCTTGCTTTTATCGAGAGTCTGCTGCTTTTGTTGGAGAATTGTCTGCCCAAAGGATTAACAGGAAGGACCAAGATATATGCCACAGAGTATTTGGCACCTTTTATACAGGATGTGGCATTAAACGGGAGATCCGTATTTCGGGATGATCTGGATGGAAAAGAATTCATATGGCAGTATGAGAGCCTGCTTGACCGTTTGGGAGAAATCATCAACTATGAAAGCTCGGAACAAAAGTTTAATTTGGAGTATTTTTATCATTTTCGAGATATGGCAGATACTCTTTCAGCACAAGAATTCTTTTATATGAACAGAAACAATCATAAATGGTTTATGGAAATCGTAAGAATGGTAACCAGAGTATATGGGAATGTTTACGCGTTTGGAAAGAAAGATATGGACGGATGTTATCCAAAGTTTCAGGGGAATTTTTATACAAACTATCAGGAGCAGATCAGAAAAGATTTTCATGAGAACATGGAGGGGATTTTTAGAAAAGTCAGAATGCGGGAGGAGATAATTCCTTATAGAGATTATTTTGATACTGTCATTGCGTCTGCCAAAGAAATTTTGGAAGAAGAGAGAACCCCAAATTCCACAAATGTGAAGGGATATCCGGAGGCGTTTTTGGGGTTTATGGATAATTTAAAAACAAAATATACAGATAAAGGGGCACCAAGCGCAGCTAAACCAAAGGTAAATGTGAAATATGTCCGATTAACTTCTATTATCGAGGATATAATCAAGGGGCTGCAGGGAGAGAAATCTGTTTGGGAACAGGATACCGAGAGGTGGAATCGATTTTGGAAAATGTGTCCGCCTGTTCTCTATGATACGATTATGCATAAAGATGAAAATGGAATCAATTCAGATGCAGCAAAAACTAGAGAGGCGTTATCACGGTGTATTAGTCAAATAGAAAATCTCGATAATTTAGGAAAAAAAGCAATTCTGTTTAATTGGCATGTCTTGATAGAACGCTTAAAGGGGTTAACTCAGATAGAAACGCCTTATAAGAGTCAGCTAAAGGCCGTATTGGAAGAAATAAAAGAAGCGAGGAAAAAGGGAGGCGGAAACAATTTAGTGTCCAATGGGCTGATTGTAGATAGAGAGTTATATTGTGATGTGGTTGAACTGTGTAATATTTTTTCACAGATGGGGAAGATGGAAGAAGGCACAGGGGATAAAAATTACGAACACTTATGGGAAGTGGGAGAAGAGTTAATGGGGTGTATGGATATTGCGATAGAAATCAACAACAATGAGGAACTTCGTCGGGCTGTGCTGGGAGGAATGTATATTATTTGGGCAAAGGTGCTTCAGGGATTGTATGTCTATCAGATAGCGAGTGAGCGATATTCCCGCGGAACGAATACGTCTTCAAAAGCATTGGAAAAGAACAAAAAAGGGGACACATATTATTATCAGATGTTCAAATATATTGAAATATGCGTTGAAGGGAAAGCCAAGGAGAGTGATGATACTCAGATAAATTGGTATTTGGATGATGAGATATTAAAGAGAGATGTTAGATCCGCATATACAACAGAACGCCATCAATATGTAAGCAGGCTGCTGGATGAGGTGGAATATGGAGCGGTATAGATTAACGCAGATTCTGAATGTTTTGTTATTGCCGTTCACGGATATGGAACAGGGGAAGCGGGATGTTCGGCTGGAGTGCTATGAGCAATACCATCATTTTATGGGAATGAGTAATCTGGACAGTGACCTGTTTGTACGCAAAGAGGAATCTCATAGTGAATATATCAAGCGGCGGGAGCAGATGGTTCAGTATATGATTCGGTATTGTCACGGGCATGTCAAGTCCGAGGATGACATGAAACTGCTCTGTGAATTATGCTATCCGATGGAGGAACTGGAGCAAAAGATGCAGGAAATGGAGAGCATCCGTTCGGCGTGGGATCTGCCAAGTAATCCGATGGAAAACATTAGTGCGGTCTATTTGAGGAAACTGGCGAGTATTGCCTGTTCTCTGATCACGTACAGAGATGGAATTGCGGCAATCCGGCAGTGGAAGGATGATGGGGAGTATGGGAAGGTAAGAGTAAAACGAACAAATTCTCCTTTCGGAAAAAAGGAGAAGGATGCGTACAGAGAAACGGAGGGGATATTTCGCCAGGTATCGATATTCAGTAAAGTGGAGATATGGAATCTTTTATGCCGGATGACGGTACCTGATATATATATTGTGGCGGCTGCGGTAGAAAATAAACTTGGAATAGAAGCGCTTTATGAACAGAAGCCCAATATTGCTTTGGCGGATAAGCTCCTTGTAAAAAGTATCAAGGAAGGAGTTGCGGAAAATCATTTGCATTTTAACGCAGGATACGATTACGAAATATTATGGATATCCTGCATGAATCTTGAAGCGCTATTGGGGATGGAGACCGAGGAGCTGGGGAAGGAAAAGAAGTTTCAGCAACTACTCATGGCTGTTTTTCGCTGTCAGGCGGCAAGATATTTGGAAGATGCTTCGGAGAAACGAAAAGGGAACGGATTTGCGGAGTGGCTCAGCAATGAACCCGAGCAGGAGGTCACACAGCTGATCTGGAAGCTCTATCGGGCTGAATACTCCGGACTGCTCAGCATGGAGGGAAAAGATGAACTAGCAAAGCTTTATCAAAAAATGAGTGATAAAGATGGTTTGATCACGCATGATTATCTTTTGGGAAAAATTTATTCCAAATATATAGAATACAAAGTTTCATCTGAGTTCATATTGTTGTATCGGTGCTACCGCTATACACGAATGCGGGTTGAGGATACGTTTTTTGCGCGGGTGTTTTTGCAGTATCTGCGGTTAAAAAATCATTTTTTTATGGGCTTACAGGAAGGTCACGAGCTTCAGGGATTCTCTTTTTTTCAAAAGAAATATGGCGCTGTGAGAAAGCTGATAAGGGATAGCGATAAGGGAGCCATGATGCTTGAGGTGTTCCGGTCTCAGGAAAAAATAGAAAGTCTTAGAAAATTGGAGATTCGAATCACGCTTAATGTGCGGGGGAGCGGAATGGAGCACCTGCATTATGAACGATGTAGGGAGGAAATCATACGGCAGATCTATGACCAGCTATATGATATTTTTTCGAGTTATCGACGCTATCTTTTGGAGCGCGTGATCGGGGTGAAAAAAGCATGGTATTTTATGAGCAGGGAGAAGTTGAATCTGCTTGCACCGGAGGAGGAAAGTCATGTTCGACAATTAATTGCAGATAATGCAGTTAGGATACCGACAATGGGAATTACGTTTCATTTTATCAAAAAAGAGCATTTGGAGGATGAGTCGGGCTACTATTGTTGGCGTAAAGCAGGCAATGGAGAGCGGGAGGATTCCATGCATCGCCTGCTGCGGCGCTGTTATATGAGAAATGTTGCCCTGGCGTTGGAGGAAATTCGGGAGTCGATCCCCAAGCTCAGCGAGTATATTGTTGGTATTGATGCGGCGTCGGAAGAACTTGCAATGCCCCCGTGGATGCTCGCACCGGTATATAAGGAAATGCGCTCGCATAAGGTCACAAAGCCGGTGGCAGATTTTGGAACTGATAAAGTTGCATGTGAAAGGATACAGAATATCGGATTTACTTACCATGTGGGAGAGGATTATCGCCACATTATTTCGGGACTCCGCTATATTGATGAGGTAATAGAAGAATTTGGATATAAAGCAGGGGACAGACTTGGACATGCGATCGCGTTAGGCTGCGATATCCCTGATTGGATCAGAAAAAATGAGGTGGTGGCGCTGCCTTATCAGGAGCATTTAGAAAATCTGCTTTGGATATGGGGACTGCACGCGGAGGGGAAGCTGGATGCTGCAATTCAGGTGGATATGCTGGAGTATGAGATCATGGAAATTGCTGCGGATATTTATCCAAGAAATGAAGTAATAACGGTGAATATGCTCTATCGCGCTTATAAAAGGAAATTCGATCTGGATCATTTGGAGGTGGCGAATAGACTGACTTTTGAGTCCGGTGGTTGTGAACGCGTGCCGAAGGGGAACGATACTTGCGGAAAACATATATATTGCAGATATGATAGCTGTAGTGGGAGCTGTTGTAGCATATGGGACGAGGACAAGCTCCTGATGACAAATTATTGTCCCGTCTTTGTAAGAGAATACAAAAAAATAAAACTCATCCCGGTCAGGATGGAGATGATGGAATTATATCAGACTTTGCAGAAATACCTGATTTCAAAAATAGAAGATATGGGTATCTATATCGAGGTGAATCCCACCTCCAATCTGGCAATCGGAGATTTCTCCAGTATGGAAGGACATCCGATCTTTTCGTTACATCAGATCGGTGAAACGGAAGGGCATCATGTGTTGGTAACGATCAACTCAGACGACCCGACTGTGTTTAATACGAACGTAGAGAATGAATTGGCGTACATTTATTATGCTGCGGAAAGACAGGGATTGTCTAAAAGTGAAATTCTGGAATGGATTGATAAGATCAGAAAGTACGGAATGGATGCAAGCTTTGTACAAAAGGAAAAAGCGCTGGAGCAGATTTATGTAGAAGTTATGGATATTTTGGAGGGAATTGAGCGAAAACGGGTTTAATACATCGTAATATGCGAATGGAAGTCAGAACTTGCTAAGATAATGAGAAAGACCAATAGAGAAAGACAAAGGAGTTAAGGCGGAATGGAATTGTTACAAAAGTTAACTTTATATGATTTGCTCGGCTACACGTTACCGGGAGGAATATTGGTTTTAAATATGAAGCTAGGTAGTATTGCGCAATGGTTATCCGGTGTGGATAAAGGTGTGAAAGATGTTTCTTCGGGTCTGGAAGTTCCTGATTTGATCATTATCCTGATAATGGGGTATTTTGTCGGAATCGTTATATCTGAGGCAGCACAAAAAATAGTGACGCTTCCCGTTACGGCGAAAGTGATAGGGGCATTCGGAAAGGGGAAAGATCACCGTAAAAAAGTACGGAGGGATTTAGAACAAAAATCATGGAAAAATTTATGCCGAAACTGTAATATTTCGGACGAACAGATTCGTAAGGCTCTACAAAAAGCAGGTTTGTGGAATGGGGACGTAGCATATGGTAAAAAAATATATAGTTATATCCAGATAAATGAAACCTATAAAAGGATTCATAACTATGCGTCAATGGAACTGCTCTGTAAAAATATGAGTATTGTCTGTCTCATTCTGCTTGCGGGTGAAGTGATAAGAGGATTCTGCAGTTTATGGCTGATTGTATACGGAATTTCCATCATCTTGTTTGGAATTCGATGGCATAGGTTTCGCAATAAAAAGGATGTGTATTCCCTGATATGGTTTATGGTGGATAATGAAAAACATAAAGAATAACAAGGAAATGAAAAGCGTAATTGCAAGTCAAAAGATATGTATAAATTGGTCTATAGTGTTATAAGCAGGAATGCTTTTGGTTGTTAGGAGGAAACGGCATGGACAGCTTGCGAATAGAAGCATTAAGACCAAAGGAGAAATCAAGCAAGAAAGTCAATATGGGGAAAAGAGAACAATCAGAGCAAGGAGATACTTATTTTCCTCAGGAATCGTTCGGATATGTAACGGGACCAATAAAAGGGTCGTCTTCAAGGGAAAGGGATACGTCCGTAAATCTGCATGTGGATGAGTCTCAACCTGTGAAATTGCCGGAACCGTTAGTCGCCGTTCCACAGGGGCTGCATGCCTTGGACGCGATTGGAGAACCGGCTGGAGCGGAGATGACTGCTTTGGATTTGGAGATAGAGAACAGAGGATCTATGGAGCCTAAGAAACCTTTGCAGGACATGAACGATCTTCTGGAAAGAGAATCTGTCAGTTTGGATAGTTATCTTGTTCCGGAGAAGCTGAAAATGCCGGGAAAGAAGGTAACAAAAGAACAAAGACAGGAACTGCTGGGCAAAGTGGCAGCGTTCAATGATATGTTACGTCGAATTGCAGGTAATAAAATAAGAGTCGGACCGTTTGCGGTACATATTGTCGTTGGAGATTTGAAAGGATTTGGCGATATAACGGCGGGAGCCAAGCTGGTGGCAGAACTTTCCATGTTTTATCGGAAATATCCGGAATGGGAAAATGTGTCTGTAAAGCTTATTCTGCATAAAATTAGAAATTTGAGCGGTTTGGAAAAGAACAACGAGGAGATAGCGAATATTCAAAGAATCGCTGAGGGCATTATCGGTGGTTCGGGTGCAAAGCTGTCGGAAGCAGATGATGAGGAAGGCATCCCGCTCATTAAGTTGGGATATCCGGCACATAATGTCGGTGGTGTGGATTTGATAATTCAGCAGTATGGATATAAACAGTATGGGGATGATAGGCGACGAGTATACGGCAGCGGTCCGGGCTATGGCTCTTTGGGTACGATCGTGCCGCCGAGACTGCAGATTGAACAAGCTGTTGCAATGGCCGAGGGGACTACATCGCCCAAGACGGGGGAAACATCCTATGTGGATACTCTTCGGGAATTTTGCGATAGCGAGGGTATTGGGAAGATTCATTTTGCGTATTATTCCATTTATGGGGAGGACTATAAAAAATTTATAAGAATGATGAGTCAAAGGGAAATGGGAATATTGCCGAATACGGCATTTGTGTTTGCAGGACTGTCATTGGACAAGTTGAAACCGTTAGCGGATTCTTTGGTTTCTTCCATGGATACGGGAAGAGAAGTTGAGATTCGGATAATCGGAGCAAGTCTTGCGCGAGATGGAGAAAGCGATAGAATTGAGTGGTATTCGAAAACGGGTAAGAGACCTGGGTCAAAGGGGAAAAAGGGGTCAAAGAAAGCGCCTGTAGCTGCGGAATCGGATCAGCAGGGGGCGGAAGGGTCTGTTACTTTGTATATGATTTGCTTTGACGGACGACTGACGCAGCCGGAGATGATGGCGATGTACTATTATAGCACAGGAGAGGTTGGAGCAACCGGCGATCAAAGCTTTATTGAGGCGTATACGATGCGGCGAGAAAAGGCGAAAAAGGCGGGCGCGCGTGAAGAGAGCAGGGCGGTTTTGTACGGAATTCCGGAGCAGCAGACGAAGCTTTACGGACAGCTTTTGGAGATCGGGGACGAGCAGCACCGCTTTGTAGCAGAGCAGCCAGGATTTCAGAGAATAGAGGGGAATGAAAAATTGGATGCAATGCTTGACGAAAAACCTCTTCTCATGCCTGTTGTGATGTTGATTAATGAGATGTTGTTAGAAAAGTATCCGAATACAGATTAGAATTGGTCAAAGCAAGATTTTTAGAAGCTTAGAGAGTCAATTACATGGTTGAAAAGTCGTATGTCTTCAAGCTGATATTACAAAAAGCAAAACGATCTTCTATGTAAGTCTTATAGTATATAAATAAATTGATTTTTGTAATAAGAAAGTTTATAATAAAAACGTAGTTATTAAACTCTGTACACGGTGTTGTATACAAAGCTGGGGATTTTGGGAAGAAAAAATAATAAAATACATGTGAGGGCAGGGACAAACATGGAGAATGCAGTTATTTTTAAGATAGAGCTGAGATGGGAAACAGGAGGATTTGCAAAGGCAAGCAATTTTATTTCCAAAATGAGAAAAAAAGAGAACCTGAGTTTGGAGGAAGTACAGGGAATCACAACTATTCGTTATAGTTTAAAGAATTTCAGTTATAGAGCGATTGCAGAGTATGTGGCACAGAACAGAGAACATTTTAAGCGCATTTTAAGACCGGAAAACTTGACTGTCAGCAGGGAATATCGGTTTTATTATTGCCTGTGGATAGAAAATGAATCCCTTAGGGACCTGATTGATCTGCAATATGACTGTCTGATAAAGAAGTTTTTTAAGTCGGAAGATATTGTATCCGTGCTTGACGGATCGATGGATTTATATTTTAAGGCATCACATTATTTGTATAGCGTCAGTAGTAGCGATGACGACTTATATAACCGTATTTTTTATAAGCAGCCGGGTGATGAAGCAGGACGCATTAAGCTGCAAAGACTTCAGATAAAAAATGCGGGGAGATTTAAAGATTTTATGCCCCTGCAATATTTTTCTGAGGATCAGAAAACGTTTAAGGAGGAATTACAACAAGTTATTTCTAGACAGAATATTCAGAAGGCTTTGAAAGGTGAGAATAAAGATAGCATTGTTTCCCCTGTTTTGAAGACGGGATTAGATATTTTGCGTAATGCGGTGGGTGATATAACGGAGGAGAAAGCGGGCCAGATAGCCGACATGCTCTGTCAAGGAGATATCTTTACGTTTCTTCTCTTTGCGTATTCGTTTATGGATAAGAATTTTTGGAAGAAAAATACAATAGAAGTCATTTGGAAGCATTATGACAGACTTAAGGAATGTGCCGCCGGGTGCGAGCAGTTGATAGAGAATGTTGTTCATCATTCCACGGCAAAATCCGGATGCGTTTCCATTCGGCTACATGAGCGGAATTCGGCTTATCTCAAGGGACGATATTGTTTGGAAGGGGCTAAGGGCAAATATGTAGAGATTCTGATTACGGACTATGCAGGTATTAACACTTATGGGAATCTTGCGGACAATTTTCGCATGACGCAGGGGACGGATGTGCTTGGAGGGGTTCAGCCCGTAGACTTTTTATTGTCTGAATCGAACAACAGGAAGAATACAGCGGGAAGAAAGTCTTTAATTACATATCTATATCAGCCGGAAAATATCGGAAAGCATATAGGGCTGAAAATATTTAGGAAAATTGTAGAAGATAATAATGGCATATTTGGATTTTACAGTCATCGTAATCATAAACCTGATCAGGGAGAGAACTATCAGTTTTCAGA
The DNA here is from genome assembly GCA_014804425.1 of Lachnospiraceae bacterium. Classification (GTDB taxonomy): domain Bacteria; phylum Bacillota; class Clostridia; order Lachnospirales; family Lachnospiraceae; genus DLAJ01. Next base: position 104,416 of record JAAUZV010000014.1, on the reverse strand, counting down.
GTACAGCCAAGAACTGTGTATGCCGGGTACAGGTTATACCGTTCTCTTTCCGCTGAAATTGAATGAACTGAATAAAGCGGGGATTCGTCGAGCAGAAATAGGAATTGATTATAATATTAATCTGACAGGCAGGGTGAGAGAGTTTGTCAACGGATATGCCTGTTCCAAGATTAGCTTTACAGAAGAGGAGATGCACTATGATAGTCAGGCGGATAAAGAAAAAAGAATTGCGCAAATAGCGGAAAAAATATCGCTTGACAGGTATTCGGACGACGGAAAGCGAAGAATTATTTATATATCTGCTGGCGCTTGGAATGACAGAGAGGCAGAATATTTGTGTAAAGCTGTGTTGATTGCACCAGATGAAGCGGATATTCCGGATCTTGTTTTTTACGACTGTACAAAAGGATTTCTGCATGAATTTCAGAGAACTATGGCAGTCTATTTCAGCATGCCTGAGTTTGCAGAGACTTATAAGAATCGTGAATTTACAGTGGCGATATATACGAAAGAACCAGTTGAATGCTGTTTTATGATTCCGGGGCATTATCATAAAACAATATTGGCAAATCGAATAAACTGTTATTTGGGCAGTGAGTACGACGGTTGGAACTGGCTCGCACCCTATCATGAGCTGTATCATAATGAGAAAGAAGAAAGCGGTAATATTCCGCCGTATGATATTTTATTTGAAATAAACAGCGGTGGGTCTCGGCAGACAATTTTCGAGCTTTATACAAAGCAGATCCTCGAAACGGATATTCAGGGAGAAGGGTTTGGCTGTAAAATTGAGAATACACATATGAGATTAGGGTCGACCATACATATAGGTAGTTTTTATGAAGCGGAGCTTTTGTTTAATAATCGCTTGTTCGTGTCAAGATTTGCATATTTGCTTGTAAAAGATATCTTGAGCTCAAAAGAATTTATAAAGGCGGAGAAGGTGACGCTTTACAGTTATGCACTTTATTCAGAAGCCTTGATTGTAGAAGTGATGGACATATTGAAAGAAATGTGTTCGCACAAAGACATAGACTATGCAATTTTTGAGCGGGAGGCGGATCATAGAGAATTTTCACATATCGATAGAATACGTTATAGCAATTATGCAGAAATAGAAGCGGCCGGGAAAGAATATTTCCAAAATAGGAAAATAATTTGCATTGTACCGATAAACTCTACATTGAAAACGCATGAGAAAATGTTAAACCAGTTTTTGGAGAACAACGAACGGACATGCGCTGAAAATATCATTTTGAATTATGCCCTAATTTTGATAGGTTCACTTGGTAATAATAAATACTGGAAAATTAACGAAGAAGAAAAGACTTTCCATTCAATTGAATTGAATATTAATCCGATACCAAAATATTTTATTGCTAATAAAGTGGAGTATTATGAAGCAAACTGCTGTAAACTGTGTTTTCCAGATCAGCTGATGGCGGAGAGACCATTGGTCGAAGTGAATGCCGCATCAACGATTCCGAATCAGGCAATAGGGTTATATGGTTCTGAAAACTCTGAGACGCTCTCTTATGACAAAATAAAATACGAAGAAGAGCAGCTTTCGGTGTTGAAGGATTCCTTTATTTATGCACATACACAGAGGGGGGAGAATCATTTTCTATATTATTTCAAGACAGATGAACTATTTTTGAAACAAAAGGAAAAGATTACAGAATGGCTTGATAAAATTTCAAAAATGATACATATTGATATGAATGAATACCATATATTGTTTTGTCCCTCTCATTTCAGCAACGCGGGGTTTATGGAATATATAAACCGGATTGTTTTTCACGAGGCTGCAATGGTGATTCGGGTGGATGTTGACAAGGAATACCGGAGCAATATATGTGCCAAGTATTCAAACCTTGCTTTGCTCATTCGTCTTTTGGATGAGGGTAAAAGTGGGGTGGTAAAATTATATTATGTGGATGATAGTATTATAACCGGGAGAACTTTCTTCCGGGCAAAAAGTCTGGTGTCCAGTATTATAAATCTATATAGAAAAAAAGGTAAAAATACCGATATTCGTGTCTTTGAGAAAGTATTTGTGCTACTGGACCGTAATTCCGAACAGAGTCGGCTGCAATATGTTGAATATCGGGATAGTCAATGCAGTGATAAAGAATTGCTGCAAAACAGTTTCTTTGCGTTTCGAACTGTGCAAATTTCGTCCATGCGAAATCATGGGGATTCCTGCACATTGTGCCAACTGCAACGTGAGTCGGATATTTTGCATCGTTCTTCAGCAACAAAGCAGATGGCTGAGTATTGGGAGGGAGAGAACGGTAAATTTGAAGTCAGACACTTGAAGGATAAGGAGGAAGAACTCCGGATACAGTCGCGGCGGGATACAGGAGAGGTAAGCGGTGAGGAAACTTCAACGAGTGATATGGGGGAGAAATCGTTTCGACGTATGTTCTGCTGTCATATGGCAACTGTTGCACTATCCGCTGGAAAACATGGAAATCGGAAAGATCGTGCAGTAAAGCATCTATTGGAACTGCTAATCACCGATTATAACGGAAGAAAACAGGAGCAGGGGCAGGGACAGGAAACTGCATTTGAGTATTTTTTGTCATATTTGAAGATTTTATCTAGACCTTTTTTGGTTTTTGACAAAACCGTAAAGGAGGTCGTTTTTGACGTGCTGTTGGTTTTAGCGGAGGATCTTTTAAGAGGAAGATCGGATGAGAACAGTAAGATATGGGAGGGTGCAGACAAAAATTATTTGAATCAAAACGAAGAACGGATGCAGGCTGTCTTAGATATTGTGAGAGATGATTTTAAAAAAGAGCAGCGTCTCGATTTAATGAAAGTATTGATGAAGCAGCTCACGGAAATGAAAGGAAATTATTTTATCAGGAGTCAAAATATAGCTGCTATAACGAAATTTGCATCTGAGTATACGGATAGTGAAAGAGAGTCCCTGTATGACAGGTTTTTACAACAGACCAAAAAACTGTTGGGTGTTAGCTCGGATACAAGTAAGAGCGCGTGGTTTAGTAATGAAGTTCATGGAAAAGAGAAGAGGTTAGGTTTACCAGAGCATGTTTTGGGAAGACTCTTAATAGAAAATACGCGTGCGTATTATGATGGTCTCAATAAATTATATAAGAACAAAGATGTTACTTCTCTAAAAGAGGAACTGTCAAAGGCACAATATAGGGATTTTTGTTCTGTACTGTCAGATATCGGACTATACGATGTGAGAACAAAGCGTGTTCCAAAAGAAAAAGAGGATGAAGTGAAGGCAGGAGTCGATCTTCTGACACTTTGTAAAAAAAGTGCTGAATCGAAGGGACATGAGTTGTTAGATCGAAAGATAGAGGCAATCTGTCATGAGATTGTCGGTTTGATGAAAAAGATCCTATGTGCAGAGGAAGTCAAACTGCTGTTGGAGTGTCCAATGGAGTGTGACAGGTGGGAGGATCATATTCGGACAAAATTTAATGAACTGGCAGAAGAATTTGAAGGAGGTCAAGTACAGGATGAGTTGGAGCTGCCTAGAATTGAGCTGCATAACCGTAAGGAGTACCTTGTGATTGCAAACAGCAACAAAGTAGACGGTTTTGACGATTGGTTCATAGAAGGGGCAGAGATTGAAGTTGCGGAGAGATTGAGAGACTACCGGAGTCATGCTGATGAACCACAGCGCATTGAGGGTCTCTATATTGATGAAAAACATGCTTATCTGATTTGGGAAATTGACAATTCAAATTCCGGCCATGTGAATCAGAGAAGATTATTGGTATATGCCAAACTCAGAGAAGTTACTTTTCCTGGATCGTGGTATAAAATACGGAATTTGTTGTGCTTAAGTAGCACGTTGAATGAGTCTATATTCAATGAGGAGGTTATTGATTATCTGTTTGAATTGATGTTGGCGGACGAAAAGGGGATGCTGTATGGATTGGATAGAACACTTACACATACGAAAAGTGATGTACGCAGTGCACAGTACTATGCAGTGGAATCAGGAGAGAATGAAAATACTGACGAGTATCGATCGTTTGTTTTGACGTTGCTCTCTGATCTGCAGGTAAGTAAGGTATACAGAGAAAGCATGAAAGAAGAATTTTATCGTATGAATGTAGCATTACATGCTTATCCGTTTAGCACAATTTTTTCTACCTTGCAAGAAGGTAGGACATATGCGGTGGTGGATCCGCTGGATTTAAGCAGGTATGTATATGTATATCTTCATTTTCCTGAAGCAGGTCAATGCAGAAAAGGGGAATATAGGTTAAGGAAGGAGGATAAATTCCTTTCTTATGCGGTTGCGAGCGGAGCAAATGATGTTTGCCTGTTATTGCTGGCTTTGATCATGAACGCGGCGGGTGTCAATAGAGGATTCAGGAACAAAGATGAAAAGCATGACAGGGCAGATAAAATTGTTGTGTGTTTAACAAAAACACAAGATGGGAATCTACGAATTTCGAACAAATGCGGTGATAATGTAAACTCAGACAAAAATATTAATGCCGGACTGAGGTATCCGCCCAAGAAGAATGATGGTATATCGCTTTGGAGCGTGTCCAGATATGTGAAGAGCATCATTTCGATACTTTTAGAAAACAAGATCAGCAACGTAAAAAGGGAACTGGATGATCTTTGTATTAAAGAAGATATTCTTGAAAATGTGAATGGATTGAAGGCAATGGTTGAAAAATTTCTGGGTGAAGAGTATGATGTAAAGGCAGGAATCAGTGAAGACGGGCGGTATTTCTATATGGATATTCCTATTCTGGCGGAAAAATATGTGGAGCTAAGTGATTGTTTGAGAAAGAGGGAGAGCGTATGAAAATCATTATAGTGGATGACAGACCGCGTTACATGTGGGAGACAATTGAAAAACTGAAAGGTATGCCAGTTGATGAGATTGTCATGTTGTACTTTCATGGTAAATTTACGTATTATCCTGATAATGACAATGAAATTAAACAAAGATGCGATGATCTGGATGTATCGCTCGTCCAGATAGAGCAAAGTTCTGAATTAATGAAACAGCTGGATATTTATTATGCGGAAGATGACACACTGATTTTTATGGACTTTGGTTTGGGAGATACAGATATATTTGACGATAGAGTTGATATCATTTATGCAAAGCAAAAAATGTCATCGGAAAGGTTTCCTATATGGTTTTATACTGGTACTGGTGAGAGGACCGTTGCTAGGTTAAACAGAACCTTTAATAATCATACGATTCCGACGTTGGAATTTATACCACAAAAATATATATTGAGACTTGATTATGACTATATTGAGAATGAAATCTTGAACGGGTAACCATGACATCAGAGGTAAATAGAGTGAACTTATATTATTATACAAATGTAGAGACCATGCGCTGTATCCTTCAGAATGCCAATATTTATGCGACAAATCTCAGATATATGAACGATGCAGAAGAGTATGCCAATGGAGTGAAGGAATTGCGCGAGATATTTAATGAGCGCAAAAGAAGGGAACTTATTACCGAAGATATGCTTCAGGGGGTATTGGAGAATGAAGTTACTAGCTATTCCATTTCATTCTCAGAAGCAGGAGATCTGCTAAGTCAATGGTCCATGTATGCAGGTGAATCCGGCGTAAGTCTGCGCATGCGTTTTACAGGAACAGAGAGATACAAGGCATATCCGGATAATGGCGAAGCGAAAGCACAAGAGCGGGAAGAACTGCCGGATTCGGAAGAAAGGCTACAAGTCAGGAAGGTATACTATTGCACAAAGTCGGCAATGAAAAAATCTGAATACAAGGCAGCTGCGGACGAAATCTGGAAAGCGGCGACAGGGACACCGGGAAGCGAAGAAGAGGGTGGGCAAAGTGAAGGACAGGCCGATATTGACGATGAATACCCAGCATTGTGGAAACGGATGGCTCCCTTTGTAAAAAGAGTTGAATTCAGGGCGGAAGCAGAACAGCGGCTTGTGTTCAATACGGCGGAGTGGGAAAAAACATTTCGGATTGATTATCGTAATAGTAGGAATGCTTTAAAGCCGTATCTTGATATAGAGTGCAAGGACGGCTGGCCGATTTATGAGGTTATGGTCGGTCCGGGATTTAATCAAGAAGTTGTGTATCAAAGTATTTTACATTTTTTGAATCATGCCAAACTGAAGGTTCCTGCGCTTGACGGCAAGCAATATTGTGAGCGGTGTGAGGAGTATTTTCAAAATTGCGGAAATATGCCGGAAGAACTTCGTAACATATGGAATGAGTTTGTACCGTATTTTGATAAGGATACGGCTGATTATTATCGTCTTTTTTTAACTATTCGTAACGATATGCTTAAACATTCAGCTGCTGATAAGAGCTTCGGGGAACAGCTTCGCAGGAGAGAGCTTACGAAAACAGGGATTATATTAAGCCGTTCCAGAATACCGTATATATTTTGAATTCAAATTTCAGCGTTCTACCAACGTCATGTTTCATTTGATCTGACATTTTTAACTCAAACAGGTAGGAAGATAAGTTCCAATCTAACAGGTATTTGGCATCTTTTCCCTTAACTACCATTTCTTGACATGCTCCCCATTTTAAGATACAGTATAAACGTGGTTTTGTATGCATTGAACATGGTGCCTGACGGAATGGCATCAGAAAGCACAACCGTTCAATTGAGGCGGAGAATGTCGCTAGGAACTGTTAGGAAAAGAGAAGAGCAATGAAGACGATTACGGTTGTTGTACCCACCTATAACGAAGAAGATAATATTCAGGCGATCTATGACCGCGTTTTGGCGGTGTTTCAGTCATCCCTTGCGGGTTATGGCATGCAGATCTTATTTATTGATAATGATTCGCGGGACAAAACGAGAGGGCTGATCAGGGAACTGACAAAGAAGGATGCACGTGTGCAGGCAATCTTTAATGCGACGAACTTCGGATTTTCCAAGTCCTGCTTTCACGGATTGTCGCAGGCGGAGGGGGACTGCGCCGTTTTGATGTATGCAGACATGCAGGACCCGCCCGAGGTCATTCCTGAAATGGTACGCAAATGGGAGGAAGGCTACAAAATTGTTCTCGGCATCAAGTCTAAGAGCAAGGAAAATAAGCTGATGTATCTGATCAGGAGCATATACTACGGTATTTTGAAAAAAATATCGGAGACGGAACACATCAGCCAGTTTGACGGCTTCGGACTCTATGATGCGGCATTTATTGAACAGTTAAGAAAGCTGCGCGACCCGATGCCTTATTTAAGAGGGCTTGTGTCGGAGATCGGCTATCGGCATGCAGAGGTGGAATATACGCAGGAATTAAGGAAAGCGGGCAAGAGTACGTTTTCGTTAATGAAATATTATGATGTGGCAATGCTCGGGATCACATCCTCATCCAAGATCGTCATGAGAATGGCAGCGTTTTTTGGCATGGGGCTTGGCGCGATCTGCATGATCGTCGCCGTTGTTACGTTGATCTTAAAGCTGTGCAATTGGGAATATTTTAATGCGGGAACTGCGGCGATCATCGTGGGGATTTTCTTTGTCGGCGCTGTTCAGTTATTTTTTCTTGGCTTTTTGGGAGAATATATCTTAAACATCAATATCCGCACGATGAATCATCCGATCGTCGTAGAAGAAGAACGGATCAATCTGCAGCGGGAGACGGACGAGCATGAATAAAGTGGTTGTGACAGGCGGGACAGGCTTTGTGGGGAAATGGCTGACAGAGGAGCTGACAAAGCATGGGATCGAAGTGATTTCGTTAGTCAGAAAGCCTTCCCCAAAAGAGGAAATAAGGAACGGTACGAAAGTCCGCTATATCCTGTATGACTCGGAAGAATATGAACGGCTGTGTCAGGAAGAGCAGGGAAGCATCGACGTTTTTTATCATCTTGCGTGGGGCGGTGTATCGGCGGAGGAGAAAAATGATTGTGCGCTTCAATTGAATAATATCGGTTTTTCTGTGAAGATGCTGGAATTTGCGGGACGGTTGAACGTCGGGAAATTTATTGCCACGGGAACGGTTGCCGAATATTCCATGTGCGAGAGCATCATGGATGTCAATGCCCGCCAGACACCGAATGATATGTACGGAGCGGCAAAGACAGCCGCTCATTATATGTTGGAGACGAGGGCGAGGATGCTGAAGATCCCGTTTATCTGGGCGGTTTTGCCGAGTACGTTCGGAGAGGGACGGCGGGACAGCAATATCATTACTTATACGATCGTCAGCCTGCTGCGCGCAGAAAAGCCGCGCTTTGGCGATTTGATGCAGATGTGGGATTTTCTCTATGTGGCGGAGGTTGCAAGAGCGCTCCGGTATATCGGGGAAAAGGGGATCACCGAAAAAAATTACGCAATCGGAAGCGGGGTATTTAAGCCGCTCAAGAACTATATTATGACGATCAGGGACATCATCGATCCCTCGCTGCCGCTTGGAATCGGTGAGATACCGTCTTATTCCCAAAAGGCGTTTAGTTCCTGCGTGAGTATTTATGACCTGACAAAGGACACGGGTTATATTCCGAAGATCGGGTTTGAAGAAGGAATTGAAAGGACGATACCCTATTACCGGAACAGGGAAGTAAATGGATAAGATGATAAATTGTCTGAAAAACAGAAAATTGCAGGAGACCGCGACCGGACTGTGCGCCGTATTTGGGGTTTATTTGGCGTTTTGTTTTTCTACGCTTGCGCTGTCCCATGAGAATTCTCTTTTCATGCTGCTCCATTTGGTTACGCTGGGCTTTGCGGGTGCGGCGTATCTGATATTTTGCAAAATGACTGCCGGGCGGGAGCTCCTGAAACGGCAGATGAGAGTGGTAAACGGCGTTTTGTGGGTGTGCGGCGTTTTATTTTTTGCGGCACAGTTATGGAATGGCGGCGAAAGCTTTGTAATCTATGAGCGTCTGTCGCAGATTTTGTGCATTGCGGTGACGACGGCGGCAGGGCGCTTGCTGCATCATCGCGGCAAAGCTGCTGAGAGAAGGAAAAGAGGGCTTGTTTCCCATAGCCCTCTTTTTTTGCTGTGCATCGTTACCATGATTTTGGTGTACGATCCGGCCATGCGCCAGTTTAAGTGGGACGGAGGGCTGTATTATCTTGCATGCCGTACCGCCTCGGTTTACTCGATCGGCAGCATGGCACTGTATGGGCATATTTCTCAAACGGTCGGCGCGGCGATCCGTTTTCTGACGGCTCTGGCGGGGAATGATCTTGCGGCAGGAATGATGCTTGGAAACGCGCTCATGCTTCTGATCAGCATCTGTGCGTTTTATGGCAGCGTGAAAGCGCTTCTGCCCGGACGTAAGGAGGTCGTGTATGTGACGGCGGCGGCGGTCTATGCGTGGTCGCCTTTTGTGCTCGGTATGGTCAATTATTACAGTCTGGATTTTTACTGCATGTGCCTGTTTCCTGTCGTGTTTTATTTTACTGTCAGGCGGCAATGGATTTTGCAGGTGCTTTCCGGTCTGCTTTTCTGCTTCACGAAGGAGCCCGCGATCGTGGTATACGGGGCGCTCTGCTTAGGAATTGTCGCTGCGGACTTTTGGCGTGACAAGCAGGGCGGAATTTCGGATAGGATCAGGCGGCTGTTTTGTACGCCGCAGTATTATGCAATGGTATCCGCCGCGCTTTTGTGGGCGGCGACGATCGGCATCCTCGGCGCATGGTCCGGCGGAAACGGTGGATTTTCTGTGGACACCGGATATGTCGCGGAAAAGTGTAAGGTATTATTTGTTCTTAATTTTAACTGGATCTGTACTGCCCTGATCCTGGCGGGCGGGGGAATCCTGTTGCTTTGTAAAAAAATCACGGCGGACAAGGTCCGCACGCTTTTGCCGCTTGTGACGGCACTGGCAGGGTTTACCCTGTTCAGCTTTCTTTTCAATACGGTGAATCATGCCAGATATTCGGACGTAAGTCCGGTCTGCCTGTATTTGCTGTGCTGTCTTGTGCTGGCTGGCGTAGCGGAGCAGGTGCGCATATGGGGACGGCGGCTCCTGCCGTTCGTATATGCTGCGCTTGCGGGAATTTTGCTCCTATCCTGTTATCGGACGATCGATCCGGTATCGATGTATGTTTTTCAGATTGTTCCGATCGGGAAGGAGCTGATGATCACGACCGGGGCTGCCGCGCCGGGGGACGCCATGATTTATAACAGGCAGGCGCTCTGGTTCGAAAAAGCACTGTCTGAGGTCGTTTCAGAGATGGATCTGAATGAGGAGATTTTGTTGTTCCCGACGGTGAATCATACTGCGTATTATTTTGAGGGATTTGCGGAAGCAGCGACATTTGCTGACGGCGAATATCGGGAATTTGAGGATTTCTGGAACCCGGAATATCAGATTCGGGAAGCGGTGGCATCGGAAGACACTATACCGATGAAGGTATTTGCGGTTTCTGACCGGGATGCGATTGACTGCATGGTGGAGGAGCATCCGGCGGGGAGGTATGTGTATGTTTATCTGGACTATGCGGGAAGCGGTCTTGCACGGGATATCAGAAAACGGTACAATGTGACAGAGGAGAAATGCTATTCCTATCGGGGCTGGCAGGTGTACGGGATATGGTTTGACGGCAGCAGGCAGCTTGGGCAAGGGACTGAAGCCGGTGTGCGGTGAGCATGGTGAGATGAGTAAACGTCCGATGAAACCGGACAAAGAGCGCGTTAGGGAGAAGAGGAGAACTTCATGAAGGGAATAACGATCGGAAATCGAAATTCCAGACCGGGGCGGCGGATATCGCCTTATCATATCATGGCAGGCGTATGCATGCTGCTTGCGGTTTTCTTGTGGGCGCCGACATGGATCACGACCCTGTATACTTATCCGGTGCAGGATGATTTCGGATATGCGCTGCAGGCAAAAACATGTATGGAAGAAGGGCATAATCTGTTAACCATGTCATTCATCTGCACAGTGAAATATTATAGGGAATTCAGCGGCTATTTTATGTCGACGTTCCTGATGTTTTTATTTTCCGGAATGATTGACTGCAGTATTTGGGGAATCCGGATTTTTTGCCTTATCAATTGCCTGATGTTTATGGGGGCGCTTTATCTGTTTCTTCATACTTTTCTCACAAGAGTGATGGGGCTGGACGGAAAGTGGACAGCGCCGCTTTTTCTGTTCCTGACAGCGTGTATGACATGTGTGCACTATTTTACGGAGCATGAGGATATTTTTTGGTTTTGTGCCTCTGTGATCTATTTATCGCTTTTGATCATGATGTTTGTGGGAGTGAGTCTTTTTATTTATGCGGTCGATCGCGGGAGCCCCGGATTATTGGCTGCGGCTGCGGTATTCGGCTTTTTAACGAGCGGCGCGTCCCTGAACGTGACCGCCTTTTGCTGTATCCTTTATTTATTGGTGGCATTGTGGGGGATGGCGAGGGGCAAAAAGCTTTATTCTCTGATCGGAATGGGAGTCACACTGGCGGGAGCCTTGATCAATGCGGTATGTCCTGCAAATTTTGCGAGACATGGCGAGCCGCTTACGATTGGAGGCGTTGTTCAGACGGTGGCGGAATCGGCCGGTTATTTATTTCACAGGTATCGGCAGCTGCTTGGGTTTCCGGTCTTTTGCGCTATTTTGGTGACGTTCATTTTGCTTTTGATACATACAGAAGGAAAGAGCACATTCAAATTCCCGCTGCCTGCGGTCTTTACGTTTGTGATGTTGCTGATGCCGGCAGCGGTGATATTTCCGGTGATGCTGGGATATTCGTCGGAAATATATAAAATTGTGGACAGGGCGATTTTTATTTCTGATTTGGCGATCTATCTGTTTCTTTTGATGATTTTATGCTATTGGCGCGGATGGATCAGCAGAAAATTTGGAAAGATAAACATAAACAGTAAGCTCAGATGGCTGACGGCGGCGGTCGCTGTGGTCGTGTTGATCGTCGGAGTGAAAAAGAGTGTCATACCGTATATTCCGGTCGTGAAGCAGGTCAACGATTTCAGGTCGGGAGTATATGAGAATTATGCGGACTGGTGTGTTTCCATATATACACAGGTCAAAGAATCTGAGGATGAGATTGTGACGGTGACGGTGCCGCCCATCCATGATACGACATGCCTGATCAATCCGAAATTTTATATCGGCGTCTATGACCCCGAGGAGGAGTATGCCAACAGAACGATCGCATCGTTTTACGGAAAAAGGGCGGTGTATGTATTGATGGAGGAGGAGCAGTGATCGCGATGGGGGAAAATCCGGCTGAACCGCTTTTAGACTTGTAAAGCGGCCGATGAGGGGGTACAATAAGTAAACGAAAGGGGATAGAAATCATGAAAGTAGTGATCTTAGCGGGAGGAATGGGAACGAGGATCAGCGAGGAATCTCACTTGAAACCGAAACCGATGATCGAGATCGGAGATAATCCGATCCTTTGGCATATCATGAAAATCTATTCCCATTACGGATTTCATGAGTTTGTGATCTGCTGCGGATATAAGGGGCAGATGATCAAGGAATATTTCATGGATTATTATATGATCGAGTCGGATGTNGTCATCGATCTGAAAAATAATACGTCAACAGTCTGCGAGAGTGTGACGGAGCCATGGAATATCACGNTNGCGAATACGGGACTTCACACAAATACGGCAGGACGGGTCAGACGGATTCAGAAATATGTCGGTGACGAGCCCTTTATGCTGACGTATGGCGACGGTGTGGCGGATATTGATATTCCGGCACTGCTTCAGTTCCACAAGAAAAGCGGGACGATCGCGACGATNACGGCGGCAAAGCCGAGCGGACGGTGGGGTACGATCCAGATCAACGCCGGTACAGGAATCGTGGAGAGTATCCGCGAAAAGGACAAAGAGGACGAGGCGTGGGTGAACGCGGGCTTCGCCGTGATGGAACCGGAAATTTTCAAGTATCTGACGGATGATACGCAGCAGTTGGAGAAGCAGCCGTATGAGGCGCTGACGAGGGATGGCCAGATGTCGGCATACCGGCATGAAGGATTTTGGCAGCCGATGGATACGATGCGGGACAAAAAGGCGTTAGAGGAGCTTTGGGAAAGCGGNAATGCACCGTGGAAGCTGTGGTAAATAGTAGGAGAGATAGCGTGAGTAAAGTATGCCTGTTGGTGATCTTTAACAATCGATTTGAAAAAAATCTGGATAAGCTTCGGGCGATCTATCGGGATCGATTTTCNCATGTATATTTTCTGATGCCGTTTTATCAGGGAAATGCGCCTGACGTCCTTTCNGTATGGGACAATTCCTATCGGTTTCANGCGTTTTTTGCGCAGGCGTATGANCGTTTTGCAGGCGACTATGATCATTATTTTGCAGTGGCGGANGATATTTTACTGAATCCGGCGATCAATGAGGATAACTTAGCGGAATATTTCGGACTTCTGCCGGGNCAGAGTATGTGCTGNGCGTTTGAGCCGCTTGCAAAGACGGCGACATGGCCGTACCGTCAGATTTTTAACTCACTNCATGCGTTTGAGGATGCAAGGATGTGCAGCTGGCGGACNGAGCTTCCGCCGCTGGAGAAGGCGCTGGAGAGGGCGGCNGCNTANGGCGCTGACGATCTGACGATAGAGAAAAACTTCACGAAAAACAAGTATTGGAGAAAAGAAAATCTGGAATATTATTGGAGATATCCGAAGCATACCTTAAAGCTGTTCCGGCATGCCTTAAAGCTGCCCTATCCCATGGTCTATGGCTATTCGGACTTTTTTATTGTGCATGGAAGCGCAATGAGGGAGTTTTGCAGGCTGGCGGGCATTCTGGGGGCGATGGATGTTCATGTGGAGACGGCGACGCCGACGGCAATGATGCTNGCATGCGATTCGCTTAAAACCTACGGNACAGTTGATATTCTGCACGGAAAGCAGAATGGGGACAAGCTTCCGGAGGGTGACACGATCACGGAAAAGCTCGCGCATTGGGATGCATCGGTGGATTTTATCCACCCGGTAAAGCTTTCAGGTCTGGAATTATAGAAGAAAAGGAACAGGTAACGGATGAAATATCTCATTCTCGGTGCAGGTCCGGCGGGGCTTGCATTTGCAAATCGGTTAAAACAAAACGGAGAGAACGATTTTCTGGTGCTGGAAAAGGAGCGGGAGGCGGGCGGACTCTGCCGCTCGGTCTGTGTGGACGGNNCGCCGTTTGACATCGGAGGCGGTCATTTTTTGGATGTCAGAAGACCGAGGGTCAACGCGTTTTTGTTTGGATTTATGGGAGAAGAGGAGTGGCAGCTTTTTGANCGCGACAGCAGNATCGCGTTGGGGGAGGCGTTCATCAGCCANCCGCTNGAGGCAAATATCTGGCAGATGGATCTGGAGCGTCAGATCTCTTATCTGAAATCCATTGCGGCTGCGGGCTGCAATCTCGGAAAAGAGGAGCAGCCGGAAAAATTTGTCGATTGGATCCGGTGGAAGCTTGGAGAACAGATCGCAGAGGAGTATATGCTTCCCTATAATCAGAAGATGTTCGGTGANAACTTAAATGANCTNGGCACCTACTGGCTTGCCAAGCTGCCGGACGTGAGCTTTGAGGANACGCTGCGTTCCTGNCTGACNANGCAGGCGCATGCNAAACAGCCCGGACATGCNCAGTTTTATTATCCGAAGCATTACGGTTACGGAGAACTCTGGCTNCGTATGGCGGAGGCNGTATCGGAGCATATGGAATATGAAAAAGCCGTNACGGGCATTGANTTNGATCAAAAAATAATCCGCTGTGCCGACGGAACGTCCTATGCGGCGGATGTGATCGTGACAACCGTGCCGTGGACGGGATTTCAGGAGATTGCCGGGATGCCGGAGGAGATAAGAGNNAGCCTCAGCGGATTAAAGCATACCGGCGTCTGGACGCAGTATGTTCCGCAGAATATGGATACGGANGCGCAATGGATCTACTATCCGGCAAAGGAGCTTTCCTATCATCGGATTTTGGTGCGTCACAACTTCTGTGCGGGCAGCAGGGGCGTTTGGACGGAGACAAACGCGGAGCGCTTTGCGGAGCATGCGGAGTGCATTGGTGAAAACGCGGTTTGCACGGAGGCGGGAGGGGAAGACAAATTCCGTTATCTGAACGCCTATGCCTATCCTTTGAACACTGTTCAAAAACCGCGGATCATGAAGAATCTGCTTGATTTTGCCGAAAAGCACGGCGTACTTGGTCTGGGACGATGGGGAGAGCATGAGCATTATAATTCCGATGTGACAGTGGAGCGTGCGATGCAGCTTGCCGACCGGTTATGTGAAAAAGCGGATTGAGGGAGAGTGGATAAATGGACTTATCTTTTTACAAAAACAAAACCATACTGGTCACGGGNCATACCGGNTTTAAGGGAAGCTGGATGTGCCGTGCATTGGTCGGTGCGGGGGCGAATGTGATCGGATATGCNCTGGAGCCGCCGACACAGCCGAATTTATTTGATATAAGCGGGCTGACGNATCGGATGGTATCCGTGATCGGAGACGTCAGGGATTATGAGTCGTTATACCGTGTGTTTGCGGAGCATCGCCCGGAGATCGTTATCCATATGGCGGCGCAGCCGATCGTCAGGGAATCTTATAAAGATCCGCGCGGCACCTATGAGACGAATGTCATGGGAACCGTGAATGTGTTAGAGTGTATCCGTCTGACGGACTCCGTGAGATCCTTTGTGAATGTNACGACGGATAAGGTTTACCGGAACCGGGAATGGTGCTGGGGCTATCGGGAAAACGAGGAACTGAACGGCTACGATCCGTATTCGAATTCGAAATCCTGTTCCGAGCTTGTGNCGGACAGCTACCGCAATTCGTTTTTCGGAGANCGGGATGTGGCAATCTCAACGATGCGGGCAGGAAATGTGTTGGGCGGCGGTGATTTTGCGACCGACCGCATCATACCGGATTGTATCAGGGCGGTCACGAGCGGGCAGGATATCATTGTGCGCAATCCGCATTCCACGAGGCCGTACCAGCATGTATTAGAGCCGGTCATGGCGTATCTCATGGTGGCAGCGAGGCAGTATGAGGAGCCTGATCTGGCGGATTCCTATAATGTCGGACCGGACGATGAAAGCTGCGTGNCGACGGGNGAGCTGACANGCCTGTTCTGTGAGTGCTGGCAGCAAAAAGCCGGCAGGCAGGTGAAGTGGATCGATCGTTTTGACGGGGGACCACATGAGGCAAACTTCCTGAAGCTTGACTGCACGAAGNTAAAGACAACGTTTGGCTGGAAGCCGATCTGGAACATCCGTGAGACAATGGATAAGATCATTGAATGGACGCTTGTGTATCAGGCGGGAGNGGCGGTCACGGACTGCATGGATGAACAGATCCGGTTATATAATGTNTGAATCGGATTTNTNAAAAGGAGAAAAGATCATGTTTGAGAATATGACAGAGGCAGAGGCAAGACAGGAAATATTGGCGCAGGTGGAGCAGTACTGCAGCAAATACCATAATCAGAAAAAGCCGTTTGCGGAGGGGGACCGCATTTCCTATGCGTCCCGCGTCTATGACAGTGCGGAGATGGTGAATCTGGTGGACAGTTCTTTGGAGTTNTGGCTGACGTCGGGACGTTATACGGATCGGTTTGAGAAAGAATTTGCAAAGTATCTCGGCGTAAAATTCTGCTCGCTTGTCAATTCCGGCTCCTCCGCCAATCTCTGCGCGTTTATGGCGCTGACGTCGCCGCTTTTAGGCGAGCGGGCAATCAAACGCGGGGATGAGGTCATTACGGTAGCTGCGGGCTTTCCGACCACGGTTGCGCCGATCATTCAGTTCGGTGCGGTTCCGGTGTTTATTGACGTGACGATCCCNCAGTATAATATGGATGTTTCCATGCTGGAAGAAGCGTTATCCGATAAGACGAAAGCGGTCATGGCGGCGCATACGCTGGGNAANCCGTTTGATCTNGCGGCGGTAAAGGCGTTCTGTGACAANCATGGACTGTGGCTNATNGAGGATAATTGTGACGCGCTCGGTTCCGAGTANGAATATGAGGGGANGACGNATCTGACGGGAACGATCGGCGACATCGGCACNTCCAGCTTTTATCCGCCCCATCATATGACGATGGGAGAGGGAGGNGCGGTCTATACGAACAATCCCCTTCTGCATAAATGNATCCGTTCCATGCGCGACTGGGGNNGGGACTGNGTATGTCCGTCCGGCAGGGACAACCTGTGCGGNCACCGNTTTGACCGTCAGTACGGCGAGCTGCCGCTCGGCTANGATCACAAATATGTCTATTCTCATTTCGGTTATAACTTAAAAGCGACGGATATGCAGGCGGCGGTTGGCTGTGCGCAGCTTGAGAAATTTCCTTCTTTTGTGGAACGCAGAAGAAAGAACTGGCAGATGCTGACGGATCTGTTAAAAGAGAATGGCGCAGAAGAACGCTTCATCCTGCCGGAGCCGTGTGAACATGCCAATCCGAGCTGGTTTGGCTTTATGCTCACCTGTAAGGAAGGTGTGGACCGCAATGAGGTGGTCGCGCATGTGGAAGGAAGCGGCATTCAGACGAGAATGCTCTTTGCGGGGAACCTGATCAAGCATCCCTGCTTTGATGAGATGCGCGCCACGGGCGAAGGTTACNGCGTGATCGGTGATCTGAAGAACACCGACCGTATTATGCGGGATACGTTCTGGGTCGGCGTCTATCCGGGCATGACGGAGGAAATGATCACGTATATGGGGAAGGTCATCAGTGAAATATGAAAATCAGCATCATTATTCCGGCATATAATGTGGAGCGCTTTTTGGGAATCTGTCTGGATTCTGTTTTGGCGCAGACTTATCANGACTGGGAGGCTCTGCTTATCGATGACGGTTCGACGGACGCGACACCGGCGATCTGCGACGAATACGGAAAGCGCGATGCGCGCATTCGCGTGTGGCATAAGCAAAATGAGGGTCTTTCCGATACAAGGCAGTTTGCGATTCCGTTTGTGACAGGAGAATACGTGCTGTGCATTGACAGCGACGACTGTATTCATCCGAAGTATCTGGAACGGGCGGCGGCGCATGCGGAGGGAAAAGAAAATACCATTGTCTGGATGGGATATACCTATGTGCCGGAGGATTTTACGGAATACGGTGAAGGGCCCGATAAAGGGGACGCGCGGCTGAGTGGGTGCGAGGTAGATGGCTGCGGGGAAGACGGCTGCGGGGAAGATGCACAGAAGGAGCATGGTTTGGGGAGAGGTGTGTGCCAAAGCCTGACCCCGATCGGGGCGATCCGCTGCATTGATGAGGATGAAAACGATGAGATTGACCGGGTGAGCGCCTGCGTCGTGTGGGGAAAGCTATACCCGGCGAAGCTTTTCGAACGCGTATCGTTTCCGAAGGGCGTGCGCCTGCATGAAGATCAAAGGATCAATCACAGGTTGTTTGCGCTGGCTGAGGAAATCATCTATGATCCTTCGCCAATGTATTTTTACCGGACAAGACAGCAGAGCCTGATTCGCAAGGGCTGGCGTCCGGAGCGGTTATATATTGTCGAATGTTATCTGGACAGGCTCGACTGTGTGAAGGCGTATGCGGACACGGANGAGGGAAAGCGGCTGATCGAGTTAGTGTATCGCCGGCTTTTGATCTGTATCATCCGCAATTATGCGCAGATGCGTGCCAATCTGCGCGGACAGGAACGGCGGTGCCAGAGTAAAAAAATCATCCTGTTGTACAGACAATTATGGCGGGAGAATCAGAATATCCGTCTGCCCGCAAATAAGAAACCGGTTTTGAGCATGTTTCGGATAAGCCCGGGGCTTGTGGCGTGGCTGTTTCGGATAAGAGGGTAACGGAAGCACAATTTTGTGGAAAGGATCGGAAAGCTGCGATATGGTTTTTTCATCCACTGTATTTTTATTTGTGTTTTTTCCTGTTGTACTGATCGGATATTATAATCCGTTGATCAGGAGCAGAGGATTTCGCAATACGTTTTTGTTTTTGATGAGCGTGGTTTTTTATGCATGGGGCGAACCGGCATTTATCTGTATCGTGCTGCTTTCGGTGGTGATCAACTGGGCGTTAGGACGCTGCATTGTCGGAAAGCACGGAAAGCTGTGCACATATCTCGCGTTGATCTATGATATCGCCCTGCTGGCGGTCTTTAAGTATCTTGCATTTATCATGAATTCCTTTGGATTTCTGCTTCATAAGGATTTCCGCGAACTGAGGATCGCGCTCCCAATCGGAATTTCTTTTTTTACGTTTCAAATGATCTCTTATATTCTGGACGTCCGTATGGGAAGGACGAAGCCGCAGAAAAGTCTGATCAATGTGGGGCTGTATATTCTGATGTTCCCGCAGCTGATCGCGGGACCGATCGTGCGCTATGAGACGGTCGCGGATGAGATCCTGCACAGAAAGGAAAATGCGGAGGATTTTATCAGCGGCGTACAGCGCTTTTCCTTTGGACTCGCCAAAAAAGTATTGATCGCCAATTATATGGGAATGCTTGCGGATGCTGCGTTTAACTGTGCGGAGCCCGTCCGGGTATCGGCGCTTATGGCATGGGTCGGCGCGGTTGCCTATATGCTGCAGATTTATTTCGATTTTTCCGGCTACTCCGATATGGCGATCGGACTCGGCAGAATGTTTGCGTTTCATTTCCCTGAAAACTTCCGNTACCCCTATGCGGCAAAAACGGTGACAGAGTTTTGGCGCAGGTGGCACATATCCCTNAGCGGCTGGTTTCGGGATTATGTCTATATTCCGCTTGGCGGCAATCGNGTAACAAAGGGAAAATGGGTGCGGAATCTGTTTATCGTGTGGCTGCTGACCGGCATATGGCANGGTGCGGATTGGACCTTTGTGCTTTGGGGGCTCGGCTACTTTGTCATACTCCTGATCGAGAAGCTTACGGGCNTAGACAAAAAAGGAAACGTGGTNACGAGAATCCTGACCTTGCTGATCGTCATGTTTTTGTGGGTACTGTTTCGGGCGGAAGGGATCGGGAACGCCGTTCAATATCTTGNGTGGATGTTTGGCGGCGGAAACGGACGGCTTTGGGATGCGACCGCGCTGGCGTATCTGGACAGTGCGAAGATCATACTGATCGTGGCTGTTTTGGGCGCNACTCCGCTCGCAGGCTGGATTTATGCNCGTCTGCCGATGAAAGAAGCGTCGAAAAACAATATCAGGGGCGCGGCGGCAATGCTGCTGCTTNTGGNGTCNGTGTGCGTCTGTGTGCAGTCAACNTATAANCCGTTNATTTACTTCAATTTTTAGTCTCGGTACGGAAAGGATACNGCCCGCATGAGGATGGGCAGAAAGGCAGGGACATTTTGATGAAAAAAGAATATATGCCTGCTTTTATCATGGCATTGGTGTCCGTAGCGGTTNTNGCGCTCGTAATGTGCGATGTGNTGCTGCGGTTTATTACGAAGAATATCGTCTATGATCATATGCATGCGGACTCCCCTGCGATCCNGTGGATCGTGGACGGTCTTGTGCCGGAGCAGGAAGGTACGGCGACCGNGATCGACTGGAACGAGCAGTATCCGCGGGAGCCGCAGCCNGCCGGAGAAGAGGAAGCGCNGCAGGGAGGTCTGGCGGGNCTGTGGGAAACGTTTGGNCAGCGGATGAGAGGCGTCGTCGGNAAATATGAGCAGATCATTGATTATTATTGNACGGATGGTNTGAGNGATCAGTGGCGGATCGCNGAGATGGCGGCAGTCTATGATAATCTGATCGATTGGCAGCTTGTGATGAGTGGAAATATTCTTATNGTCAATGAGAANGGGTTTCTTCCATCCACGCAGCCGGAGCGGNTAGAAACACAGGAGCTTGCGGACAGCGTGGCCGGGCTGAATGAGCTGGTCGTTTCTGAGGGAGGTTTTTTCTGCTATGTGCAGATACCGGGAAATGTTTGTAANTATGAGGAAGNTACGGTCGGTAANTATGTGGATTATGGCAATGAAAATGCAGACCGGCTGCTGGAACAGCTTGCGCAGGAAGGGGTTCCCTATCTTGATCTNAGGCAGGCGCTTCATGNCGCCGGNATGGATCATCGAGATGCGTTTTATCGGACGGACTGNCACTGGAAGGTGCCGACCGCGTTTTGGGCNGCAGGCGTCATGACCGAATATCTGACACAGGTCAGTGAAGTCGATTTTGATCCNGATCATTTTGAAGCGGACCGTTACCGGACGATT
Organism: Lachnospiraceae bacterium; assembly: GCA_014804425.1. Taxonomy (GTDB): domain Bacteria; phylum Bacillota; class Clostridia; order Lachnospirales; family Lachnospiraceae; genus DLAJ01. The sequence continues at coordinate 83,332 of JAAUZV010000014.1, read as the reverse complement.
TTGTACGAAAAGAATTTTTTAGGAGGAAACGGNCGGGCGCTGACGCTGAAAAAAGCGGANCCGGAGGATTTTGAACTGATCNTTCCTGAATATGAGACATCGTTTACCATGGAGATNCCAAGCAGACAGATGNATCTGGAAGGGGATTTTCGGGAAGTGTTCCTTTTTGATGCGCCGCTTGAGTCCCACNACTATTACGGCGAGGACCCGTATGACAGTTANCGCACGAGAAATTATCCGGTGATTCGGATACACAATCTGAATCCGGATCATAATCNGGGAAANAGAATGNTGATCATCAGGGATTCTTTTTCCGCACCGTTNATCCCGTANCTGGCGACGGATATAGAATATGTGGACTGCCTGTATCTNCAGTCGTTCAACGGGAGCGTGGAGGAATTTGTCCGCCAAACGCAGCCCGATATCGTATTGGTGGCATATTACCCCCCGAATATNCGGGACATCGATTGGTATTCCGATTCCGGTACGTTTGATTTCAGATAAAAGCATTCGGAGNATGCCGAAACGCGTTNGNAATTAAACNGNGNGATCCGGCTGNACGTCCATGATCTGAAGCGGTGTGTTTGNGAGCTTTGAGGCAATCTGNCTGAANGANCTTCCNTANCTGCCGATGATCCTGGCACAGCGGGAAAGACAGAGAATATCCACATAGGCGTCAANNATTCCGTCNGCGGATTTTCGGGTAAATTGTTTGGAGGAGTTGACAATGATCGATTGCGGATAGTCNGCAAGGAGCCGGCGTTCNGTTTCCGGATCGTCCGTTGCAACAAAAAAGGTCGCGGAGGGATTCTCNTTNAGCGTAAGCGCGATCTGCTCCGTGAAGGAGGATACCGGGCTGTGCTGCATGGCGACGGTATGGTCGGTGCGGCGGATGTGCAGACCGATGGTGTCCGGTTTCAGATGCTCTAAGATCGGACCTGCTTTTTGCATGACCTGATCGGAGGGCTTAAAAATCCGGTAATAAGCGCATTCATCCTCAGTGTCGGGCAGAAAACTAAAATAAGACTCAATATAGAGAAGCTCGGGGCGCTCGGCAAGCTCTGTTAAATAAGCATACCCTTCCGCGTGCCGTAAGAGCATGCAAAGGCTCATGGTCGTCAGGACGGTGGACGCGGCGGCTTTGTAGGATTTCTTGATCTTTTCACTTTTCAGATGCCTGATCGGAGCGCGTTTTAAGGAAAGTCCGGTCGTATAGAGAAATGAAATTTCCTTGGGAAGCGAAAAAAGCATATCGGCCCTTGCCCCAAGGGAGTGGTCCACATCCCACAAAACAAGCAGCTTCTGATTGGTGCTCTTAGCGAGATGGTAGGCGCTTGCGATACTGTACATGCGGTTTCCGAGTCCGGCTCTTGCTTCTAAAACGATCATGGTAATTCTCCATTCATGCGGTGTTAGAAAGGTTTGGCGGCAGCGCGAAGGGAAAGATCAAAGGCGGAACCGTTGCGCATGGTGTGATAATCCATGCCCTTTCATTGCATAATGATAGTATATCTGATATGATGAAGTGTAGTCAACATTCTTGTTGGTAAAGGAGTTTGATCGTGAAAAAAATTCGCATCGCATATATTGATTTCTGGCCGGGCTTCGATCCGGATACGTTTCTTTTTACGAGGCTGCTCAGGAAGCATTTTGAGGTAGAGCTGGATAAGGAGAAGCCCGACTTTATTTTTTGCTCCAATACCGGACGGCATTATCTGGACTATTCGTGCCCGCGTATCTATTTTACCGGGGAGGCAGTCTGTCCGGATTTCAATGTGTATGATTACGCGATCGGATTTGACCGCATCACGTTCGGCGACCGTTATCTTTATTATCCGCTGTGTCTGTTAGATGAAAAAATGATGGAAAAGGCGCTTCATAAGCATGAGCTGGAAGACCGCTTTTTTAAGGATAAGAGCGGATTTTGCAGCTATGTGGTTTCCGCGGACGGCGGCGTCGGCAACCGGAGAGATGATTATTTTGATGCGATCTGCAAATACCGGAAGGTGGATTCCGGCGGGCGTCACCGCAACAATCTGCCGGACGGAAAGCCTGTGCCGGACAAGCTGGCATTTCAGAAACAGTATAAATTCAGCCTGACCTGCGAAAATTCTTCTTTTAAGGGATATGCAACGGAAAAACTCGTGGATGCGTTTGCGGCGGGGACGATCCCGATTTATTGGGGAGATCCCGATATTAAGGAGCTTTTTAATGAGAAGGCGTTCCTCAATTGCGCAGACTATGCCACGGAGGAGGAGCTGGTGCGCGCCATCAGAGAGATCGATGAGGATGAGGCGCGTTATCTTGCCATGGCGCATGAGCCCGCGGTACGGGCGGACAGTCCGCTGCACGCCATGATGGAGGACGATTATGTGGAAGCGTTCCTGGTGCATATCTTCATGCAGGAACCGAAGGAAGCGCTTCGGAGAAACAGCGCGTTTTCCAGAAACGGTAAATTTCACGAATATAATATTTATAAAATGAACAAGCTGGAGACCAATCGTTTCTTAAACGGGCTTCGCGAAATGAAGCGCAGTATATTCGGAACAAAAAAACTATAAGACAGATCATGGGGGAAGAATGGGAGAACGGTCAAAGCGGTCAAGCGACACAAAAAAGCGAATCGGAATTTATCTTGAGCGCCATCCGGATTCCGGCGGCGCTTATCAATATTGTCTGGCGATGTTGAAGTCTCTTGCGGCGCTCCCGAAAGAGCGTTATGAGGTCACCGCTTTTATCATGTATGAGGAATGGCGTCCGATCACGGAGGGCTTCGGCTTACGGACGATTTATGCGCAAAAAAATAAATTGGAAAAAGTGATCTATCATCTGGCGGAGCTTGCGCTGCCGGTCGGGGTGTGCAGGAAGCTGTGCCGTTTGTTGCATCCGTTTGCGCGTGCGCTCCGCAGGGAACAGATTGAAGCCTGCATTTATCCGTGCGCGGATAAGATCAGTTTTATGATGGATACGCCGGCGGTTGTGTCGGTTTTTGATCTGATGCACCGGTATCTGACGGAATTTCCCGAAATCTCCGCGCCAGAGATTTATAAGAGCCGGGAGAGAAGCTATACGAATATCGCGCGCTATGCGCGGATGATCTTTGTGGATTCCGAGGTCGGCAGACAGCAGATGCTGGAATGCTATGGGGAACAGGCGGAAGGGCTGGAGAAAAAGGTGTACCCGCTCCCGTTCATCGCGCCTGACTATGTATATGAAAGCGTCGGGAAGCCGCCGTATCCGAGGCCGGATGTGTTTGAAACCTATCTCTTTTATCCGGCGCAGTTTTGGAAACACAAAAATCACGGCAGGCTTCTTGCGGCGATCGCGCTGTTAAAGAAAGAGGGCGTACGCGTCAACTTAGTATGCAGCGGAACCGGAAAGAACGGATATGAGGATGTATGCAGACAGATCAGGGAATTACAGCTTGAGGATCAGGTGAAGATCCTGGGCTATGTTTCGAATGAGGAAATGGTCGCGCTTTATCAGCATGCAAGGGCGCTTGTCATGCCGACGTTCGGCGGGCCGACGAACATCCCGCAGCTGGAGGCGTTCGTGCTCGGCTGCCCGGTAGCAACCTCAAGAATCTTCGGTATCCCGGAGCAGGTAGGGGACGCCGCGCTGTTATTTGATCCGGCGGATGTTAACGAGATCGCGGACTGCGTGAAAGCGCTGTGGCAGGATGACGCGCTGTGCGGCAGGCTCATCCGCGCGGGATATGAGCGGGCGGCGCACTGGGGCGAGCGGCAGTTTGCTGAGCGTTTATACGACTATTTGGAGGAACTATGAAGCTGGTAAAAGAATTTCGATACTTATTTGATCTCAAATTAAAAATCAAATTTATCAGTATGATCTTTGTGATCTTATTCGGCGCGGCCGCAGAGCTTCTGGGCGTGTCGATGATCCTGCCGATCGTTACGCTCGCAACGGACCCGCAGGCGGTGCAGACGAACCGATATTGCCGGTTTATTACGAGGGTAACGGGAATCGAGGAGACAAATCAGGTTCTGCTTGTATTGATCGCGGCGATGATCGTGATCTATCTTCTCAAAAACATCTACCTTTCTTGGATGACCTATGCGATGAACAGCTTTTCCAAGAACACCCGTCTGCATTTTGCGACAAAGCTGATGGAAGCATATATGAAGCAGCCTTACGCTTATTTTTTGCATAAGAATACGGCGGAGATCCTTCGAAGCGTCAACTCGGATACGAGCAATATGTATACGGTCATCATCAATGTACTTCAGTTGATTTCCCAGGGCACGACATCGGTTGTCCTGATCGTATTTCTTGCGGTGGAAAATATCAGGATGACGCTTGTGGTAGCCGTTTTGCTCGGTGTCTGCGCCAGCGTTGTTGTTTTGCTCATACAAAAAAAGATGCGTCAGCTCGGAGAAGCTTATCACGATATCAGCGCAGGCATTATCAAATGCTCCAAACAGGCGTTTGAGGGAATTAAAGAAGTAAAGATCATGAACAAGGAACGCCATTTTATCAGAGAATATCGTGATATCTACCACAATGCGACAAAGCTGGAGCTGGTATATAATCTGCTCAGCTATATCCCGAAATATCTGATCGAGACCATTGCGATCGGCGGAATTCTGGGTTATCTTGCGGTTGTGATCCTGCTCGGAGGAAGCCTGTCAGCCATGGTTCCGCAGCTCGCGGTGTTTGCGGTGGCAGCGTTCCGGCTCCTGCCGAGCGTCAACTCCCTGTATGCGAGCTTCAGCAATATCGTATATAATATGGCGTCCATTGAGCTGATCTATCATGACATTAAGTCTGTGGAGCATGTGGATGACAGCAATATCGGTACGGAGGAATGCGAGCAGCTTCAGTTTGCAAATGCGATAGAGGTAAAGAATCTGTCATTTATGTATGACCAGTCGGATAAGGTCATATTGGATGACGTGAGTGTGACGATCCATAAAGGAGAATCCGTTGCGTTTATCGGGGAATCCGGCGGAGGAAAAACAACGCTTGTCGATAATATTCTCGGTATTTTAATGCCGCAGAAGGGAACGATACTTGTTGACGGTGTGAACATTCAAGAGATCATGCAGAGCTGGCATCGCGATATCGGATATATTCCGCAGACGATCTTTATGATGGACGATACGGTCAGACGGAACGTGGCGTTCGGCGTGAGAAATGAGGATATTGACGATCAGAAGGTGTGGGAGGCGCTGAGAGAGGCACAGCTGGAAGGCTTTGTAAAACAAATGGAGCATGGGCTTGATACGGAAGTCGGGGAAGCGGGCATGCGGCTTTCAGGAGGACAGCGGCAGAGAATCGGGATCGCGCGGGCGTTATACCACAATCCGGATATTCTGGTATTTGATGAGGCGACCTCCGCGCTTGACAACGAGACGGAGAGAGAAGTCATGGCGGCGATCGATGCGCTGCACGGCAGTAAGACAATGATCATGATTGCGCACCGCCTGACGACGATTGAGAACTGCGATCATGTGTATCGTGTGGAAAATCAGAATATTCAGAAAGTGCGATAGAAAAACACGGCTGAAAACGAGCAATCTGAAACGGAGAGGCATATGAGCGAATTTACATTAACGACCCCGATTACTTTTATATTTTTTAACCGGCCGGATACGACCATGCAGGTGTTTGCCTGCATCAGGGAAGCAAAACCGAAGAAGCTTTATCTGGTATCCGACGGGCCGAGAGCAAATAGAAACGGAGAAAAAGAGATCGTAGAACAGCTCCGCAAAACGGTGGAGGATGCGGTTGACTGGGAGTGCGAGGTGCATCGGGATTATGCGGATGCGAATATGGGCTGTCATAAGCGCATGCGCAGCGGCATTTCGAATACGCTCGCGAAGGAGGAGACGACCATCATCATTGAGGATGATATTGTTCCGCTTCCGTGCTTTTTTCCGTATTGTCAGGAGCTTCTTTCACGGTACCGTGAGGACGAGAGAATCTTCTTTATTTCCGGAAATAATCTGCTTCAGGATGATTCTGTGCGGGACGGCAGCTACGTCATTTCCCGCTATCCGTCCATCTGGGGCTGGGCGACATGGCGCAGGGCGTGGGAAAAATACGACGATTCCATGGCGTTTTGGGAAAAAGTAAAAAAAGACGGCTGTGTGCGGCGCTATTACGGCGAGCGCTTCGGCGCGATGTTTGAAAAGCAGCTGGAGTGCGCGTACACGGGGGAACGCGATACTTGGGATTATCAGTGGGAAGCGACGCGCATGTATTACGGCGGCTACGGCGTCACGCCCAAATATAATCTGATCGACAATATCGGCTTTAACCGGGAGGATGCGACGCATACGCAGGGGGGCTGTATGTATGATTTCGCGAGAAAAGAGCTTCACTTTCCGCTCGTGCGCCCGGCGCAGGAGGATGTGGATGACCGCTACGACAAGCGTTATATCCGAAAGATCGTGGCAAGGGAATTTGAGCGGCTCTATTTCTGGGGAAAGGTGAGGTATCGCCTGCGGAAGCTGCGGACGCGGATATCGGGTAAAGGCCGGTAAGGGAATCAAGTACGATATTTTGCGATGGTGTGCGGAATGGAAAGCGCGATTCCGTATCAGCAGGGTTGCTTTGGCGGCCCTGCTATATTAAACTGCATATAAAAAGATGACGATTGTAAGAATAAAAAACAGAAATGGCACAAGTGATAAACAGATAGAGCGGAGAATGACCATTGGACGAGCAGGCGCGGGAACAGCCTGTCATATGGAATGCGTCAAAGTTTCAGATTCCGAAAGAAGTGCATTGGTGGCTTCGGCGTGAGAAGCTGCTTTCAAGCATAGAGAACGGGGATGAAAGCGCTGTCGTGTTCCATGCAGGTGCGGGTTATGGAAAGACAACTGTAATGGCGGAGTGGGCACGGAGCCATCGGTCGCGGAGCTGTTGGTATCGGCTGCACGAATCTGATAATCAATTTGATCGTTTTTTATATGGCATCGCCACGGCGCTTTCCGGTATCGTGAAGGCCGAGCTCTGGGATGCGGAAATCATAAGGATGATGGGGAGCGGGGAAACGGAGCAGGTGAGCGAACTGTTTTTTTCGCGGTGTATTCCCGCGCTGCCCGCTGACGGTTTTTTTATTTGTTTGGATGAGTTTCAGGTGATCCATGATGAGAAGGTACAGGATTTCCTTCTGCGGTTTATGGAATACGGGGAGGGCAGAATACGGTTCTTTTTTTCGTCAAGAGGCGGATTTCCGGGTGTTCTTGCCGCGTGTCTGCTGCGGGGCAGGGCGCGCGAGGTGAAGGCGGACGAGCTGAAGCTTGAGGAGCAGGAGACCGCGCGGTTACTGCGCAAGATTTCCGGCAGGGAATTGCCGGGGCAGGTTGTGCGGGAGGTTCATGCGGATATGAGCGGCTGGCCGGCAGGGATCGTGTTTGCCGCAATGGAGTTAAAAGAAGCGCGGACGCAGCGGACGGGCGCGGCGCTGTTTGACAGGACACAGCTTTATGATTATATTTTCCACGAAATATTCCGGAAACTGACCCATGACACACAACAGTTTCTGCTGGAGACCTCTGTGTTGGAAACGATGAGACCGTCCGTGTGCGATCAGGTGCTGGGACGCGAAAACGCAGCGGGCATGTTCCGCTATCTCGTGAGAGAAAATCTGTTTTTATCGCGCATGGAGGGTGAGGAGGATGTGTATTGTTACGACGGTTTTTTTCGGGGATTTTTAAGGAGCAGGCTGCCTGCAGGGCGGCGCACGGAAATTTTATTGAAGGCCGGGGAATATGAGGAGCTCTGCGGGGAAGGGAAGAAGCAGGCACCTCTTTTTGTACAATGCTTCGGCGCGCTTTCGGTGCGCGGTCGGGAGGGCGAAGCTGTCTGGCGCACGAAAAAGACAAAGGAGCTGTTTGCATGCTTATTTTACGAGCATGGCAGATGGGTGACGAGGGATGTGCTGACGGAACGGCTGTGGCCGGAAAAAACGGCGCAGAAAGCGGCGGTGCTGTTCCACACGACGACCTCGTATTTAAGAAGGGCGCTTGCCGCAGTGGGAGGGGCAGAATGTCTGCTCGTAAAAAACCAAGCCTACGCACTTCATATGGCGCGGATGCGGTCGGACATCGGGGAGTTAGACGACTGCTATGCCTGTCTCAAGAGCGGAAAGGTTCTGACCGGAGCGCGTGCCGAGCGGCTTGTCACGCTTTATGGGAGGGGCTATCTGTATGAGGAGGATTATCTGTGGATCGGCGCATACAGAGAGGAAGTGGAGCAGCGTTATCTGTGGATGCTGCAGACGCTTGCCGACAGGGCGTTTGCAAAGAAGCAGTACGCGGAAGCCGCGGTGTATCTGAAGAAGGCGGTGGAGGTGGACGATTATGCGCTTGTCTCAATGGAGCGGCTGATGGAGTGCCTGATCCTGTGTCAGAATTTTACGGGCGCAAAGCGGGTGTATGAGCGATTAAAGGAGGTTTCTTTTGAAGTGCTCGGCGAGGGGCCGGAGCGGGAATTTGAGGAGTATGTCAGGCGGGCGCGCGGGTAAAAGAGGCGGCAGGCTGTTGCATTTAAGCGGGCCGATGTGTTAAGCTAGAAAAGAATGAAGGTTATATTGAGATGCAATAGGAGCAATTTGATCGATCATGGATGATTTGATTTTCGGAATGATTTACTTTGTGATGCCGGGTGTGATACCGGCGGTAAGATGCCTGAAAAATAAAAATCTTATGAAAAAGGAGCGTATCCTTCTTTTTTGTGAAAGGATGATATGCTGTGACTTTGTTATTATGCTCATTTCGTACGGTATGTGTTATCTTCTGTTTGGTGCATTTTCTTTTTCTGTTTTGTACGGCGATATTCAGGAAGAATTTTATTCCCATTTTATCCTTTTGTATATTCTCTATTTGCTTTTCGCCTATGGCGCAGCGGTTCTGATTGATTTGATCACGGAAATTTTTGGCGGACGCGGGCGCATGGAGAAACGAAAGAAGATCTGTTATCTGGCTTCGTTTTCCGTGCTGCTGATGATCGGCGTGGCGGCAATGGGATACCACGAGAATGCCAAAAGACAAATCGTGATCAACGAAGTATGCAGTAATAATTTTTCGATCATCAGTGATCACAATGGTGACTATACGGATTATATTGAGCTTTATAATCCCACAAATACTTCGGTCTCATTAAAAGGATGGTATGTGACGGAGGGGGCAGACTATGATGAAAGAAACAGCCTAGGGGATGTTTGGCTCGAACCGCATGGACACCTTGTTCTATATGCCAATGGGGAGGGAAAAGACGGTTCCTGGAATACATTGTATATCAGGATTGATCGCATGGGCGAGGAGATCGTTCTTTTGGATGATACAAAAGCACAGGTGGATCGGGTTCAGGTTCCTGCGCTGCCCGCAGATGTTGTGTGGAGCAGGGAAAATGACGCCGCCGGGGAGTGGGGGACGTTTTACAATGGCACGCCCGGAAGGAGCAATGACGGTGCGGCGGTTTACAGAGCTCCGCAATTGGACATGCCTGTTTTTTCATGCGGGAGCGGGTTTTTTGAAGCGCCGTTTCAACTGGAATTGTACTGTGAAGAGGGGGAAACCATCTATTATACGATGGATGGAAGCCGGCCGGACGAGCATGCGATAGAATATCGGGAACCCATTCTGATCCGTGACGCGAGCGCTGAGGAGAACCATTACGCCAATATCGGCGGGATTTCTACCTTTGGGGACTATATTCCGACTGAGCCGGTGGAAAAAGCGACGGTCATAAGGGCCGTTTGTGTGGATGCCGCAGGCGCGGTCAGTGATGTTGCGACAGAAGTCTTTTTTGTCGGATACGATGGTAAGACGGGATTTGAGAATGTGAAGATCATGAGCCTTGTCTGTGAGCCTGATGATCTGTTTGACGAAAGTCGCGGGATTTATGTTTTGGGAGATGCCTATCGGGATTGGCTGAGTACCGGAGAGGAAGCGGAGATATTGCAGACGATCCCCGCCAATTATCTGAACAGGGAAAGGAGCGGGCAGAGAACGGCCGGCGTGCTGCTGTTTGATGAGGAAAGGAGATTGATCGCGGATCAGCAGATCGGGATACGAATTCACGGCGGTTGGTCCAGGGCGCATAGACAGAAGGGATTTAATTTTTATGCCAATGAGATATACGGTCAGGATACGTATCCGCTGGCAGCGTACATGCTGAGAACCTCCGGCTGGAGCGATACGAATATGACGATGCTCAGAGATGTGTTTAATCAGTCTCTGGTATCGGACAGGGATGTGGTGACGCAGGAGGGCGAGCCCTGTATTGTATTTATTAACGGAGAATTCTGGGGATTATATAATTTACAGGAGCGATTTACGGAGACGTTCTTTTCTGAAAAATTCGGTATCAACAGCGATCATCTGATCATGGTGAAACAGGAGTCGAGGGTCTCGATCGGAAGAGATTCCGACATTGCCCTATATGAACAACTGCTGGATGTGGTTGCCGGAGCCGGTCTGGAGTCAGAAGATTATTATGAGGCTGTGCAAGGGGTAATGGATATTCAGAGCTTCATAGACTATTATTGCTTTGAACTCTATATAGGGAACAGTGACTGGCCGTTCAATAATAATTGTTGTTTCAGAAGCAGGGAGCCGGAAGACGGGAATGACCTGATGGACGGCAGATGGAGATGGGCTTTGTATGACACGGATGATTCCAGTGGATATGGGAGAGCCGTTTACGATTCAAACCCTTTTTCAACAGAAGCGCATTCCAATGGAGATCCCATGACAACACCGCTCATGGGGGGACTACTTCAGAGTGAGGAGTTCCGGGAACAGTTTGTGATTTCTTTTATGGATATGGCAAATGAGAATTTTCGCTATGACACGGTTCATGCGAGATTGTACGATATGGCACAGCGATATGCAGAGCCGATGGTCAACACACAGAGACGTTTTAATGGCAGTGATTACACAATCGACACTTTTTGGAGCTATATTGAAGAGGTTGACAGCTTTTACCGGCAAAGATATGAGTATGTCGTACCGTATATGGCGGATGCCATGCAGCTTACGGGGGAATTGGCGCCGGTAAGAATTGTTGTCAGTGAACCCGGCAGAGGGCGTGTCGTATTAAATACGCTGGAGCTGGGGCTGGAGGACGGCGAATGGAGCGGGAGCTATTATACGGATTATCCGATAGCCGTGACGGCAATTCCGGAAGAAGGGTATTCCTTTGCGGGCTGGAGGGGCTCCTGCGAGTCGAAGGAGCGCACGATCCTTGTTGAACTTTCAGGGGACGGGGCTGTATTAGAACCGGTATTTGAAGAAATAGAGATGACTGCTTCAGAATGAGGTGTGAGAGAATGATCTGGGTTTGGATAATATTGTTTTTAGCGCCCGGTTATCTGGTCATGGAAATGATCCGGGCGGGGAAACGGCCGCATGAGGGAAGCCGGAGGAAGTGGATACCGCAGGTGCTTTGTATTCTCTGTGATGCTTTGATTTTTGGGAGTACGTATTTCGTTTTTCAGTATCTGAGAGGAAATGGCGGCGTTCATTTTCATGTGGAATATCAGGAAAAAGTACAGGGTTACACTATATTTGATAATGCATTTGTGATACAATATGCACTGGTTGAGCTGATTCTCGCGGTAGGGATCGGAATTGCGGGAAGAATCATTGTTGGCAGGAAGTTCAAAAAAAGAGTGACAAAAGCATGAGAATAAGCAGATTAAGATGCAATAGGCGTATAGGAATATGGGCGTTGGCGATCGGAATGGCACTCTCTCTGGGAGCATGTGCTGATTCCGGATCGGAGCAGAATCGCACGGGTCAGGCGTCCGATGCGGACTGGCGCGATCGATTGACACGGCAGGATCGGGAAACACAATATGAATCCGCGCAGGAAATGGACCTGTCGGGTGTGCAGGATGCGGTTGTGGAGATTTTGGAGGATGGCGACTATCTGCTGACAGGGGACTATGAAGGGAAGATCGTGATTGATGTCTGTGAGGATGAAATCGTACACTTGTATTTGAACAATGTCAATATTGTATCCTCCGATGGTCCGGCGATGGATGTCCGCTCTGCGGCAAAAGTGATCTTGACTGTGATGGAGGATACGGAAAATGTGTTTTCTGATTCCGCCTATTATGAAGATTCAGCACAGGCAAAGGCGTGTATCTATGCCGTGTGCGATCTGACGATAAATGGTTCCGGAAGCTTATATGTCTATGGTTACTATAAAGATGGCATTCGCAGTAAGGATTGCATTAAGATTTTAGACAGTCAGCTGTATGTACAGACAAAAGGGGATTGTATCAGGGGAAATGACGGAATTTTGATATACGGCGCGGCTTTGGAGCTGGAAGGTGAGGGCTGCGGACTTCGGACAACGGATACGGGAAAGGATGACCGCGGCATCGTGGCGTCCGATGAGGCGTGGCTTAAAGTGACGGCGGGAGAAAGCGCCATCTATTCCGCTGCGGATGTTTATCTGATAGGGAGTGAGTATTACTTTTCGACCGTGCAGGAAGAGATTCGTGCAGGGGGAGAGACCCATATAGAATGATCAGGCAAAGAGAACTGACGGAGCTGTTTAGAGAAAATGGCGGGAATCGGATGACGTCATATGAGGATAATACGATGCTGGGGCAGAGAAAAGAGGATGCACGCAAAAGCTACAGACATGAGTATAAATATTTGTTGAACGCAGCGGATGAAGCGGTTTTGAAAATGCGTGCGGAGGGGCTGCTGTCGCCGGATCCCCATGTCGGCAGAGACGGCAAATATATTGTCAGAAGCCTGTATTTCGACGATTGGGATGATCGCTGTTATTATGAAAATGAGGCCGGAGAGGACAGAAGGGAAAAATATCGAATCAGAATTTATGATCTGAATGACAGATACATTACGTTGGAAAAGAAATCGAAGCTTCGCGGCATGACAAATAAAACTTCATGCCCCATTACGTTAGAACAGTGCAACGTGTTTATGAAGGGCGGGATTCCTGATGCGGACAGGAAGATTCCGGGGCAGCAGGCGCTGCTGTATGAAATGCGGGTAAAGGTGTTACGGCCGGCCGTGATCGTGCAGTATGTCCGGACACCGTATATTTATCAGGCGGGAAATGTCAGGGTGACATTTGATTCCTGTATTGCATCCGGCGGGGCGGTTGACAGCTTTTTTGATGAAAACGCCCAAACACGGCAAATATTGGAAAAAGGAAGAAGTATTTTGGAAGTCAAGTGGGATGCATTTCTTCCCGATCATATAAAACAAGTATTAGAACTGGATACGCTGCAATGGACAAGCTTTTCAAAATATTATTTATGCAGAAAATACAATGATAGAGGAGGACTTCGGTCATGAGCTTTGCGGATATTTTCAAAAAATCATTTTTGGAAGGGTATGCTTCTTATGATATCAGCATTGTCACGATTTTTGTCTGCATGATCGTGACGGTAGTGATTGCGGGTTATATATTTCTTATTTATCGTCTGATCAATCGAAATGCGTTCTATAATCGGAATTTTAACCTGTCTTTGGTGGCGATCGCGGTCATAACGGCTGCGATTATTTTGACGATCCAATCCAATATTGTGATTTCTCTCGGTATGGTCGGAGCGCTGTCCATTGTAAGATTTCGTACGGCGGTGAAAGACCCGTTAGATCTGGTGTTTTTGTTTTGGGCGATCAGTATCGGAATTATCTGCGGTGCCGGTTTTGCGGTCATTGCGTTGATCGCTTCCGTGATCATCACGTTGATCATTCTTTTGTTTGACCGCATGTCAGTTGGGAGATGCCCGGTAATCCTTCTGGTCAATGCGTCTGATTATGCGGCGGAAGATGTCATAATGCAGGTGATCAAAAAAGAGTGTGATATGTATAAGATCAAAGCAAGAAACCTGACAAAGGAGAAGCTTGATATGGCGCTTGAGGTCAAGACCGACCGGGGGGCAGAGCTCTTGAAGGAGCTGATGGAGTTAGAACCGGTGACACTGGCATCGCTTTTAGATCACGACGGCGAGGTCACATTTTAGAAGCACGGACACGGAGAGAAAGAATTCGTCTTTGACGGATTCTTTTTTTATGCCTGCGTCAAAGAAGGAAGGGTATTGCGGTAGCGTGGGCGCGGTTGTTAAGAATTTGTTAAGTCCCCTTTTGTAGAATCGTGTCGAACGGTAAGAAATAAGGAGAAAGGGGAGGAAGGTATGGCAGAATACTTATCACCGGGAGTCTATGTGGAGGAATTTGAATCCGGGGGCAAACCGATGGAGGGCGTCGGGACGAGCACGGCGGGGTTTGTCGGGCTCGCAGAACGCGGAGCGATCGAGGGCGTCCCGCAGCTTGTCACAAATTTTGCGGATTTTAAGAGGAAATACGGCGGTTATCTCTCGGAGAATGAATTCGGGGAAAACCGCTTTCTTGCCTATGCGGTGGAACACTTTTTTATCAACGGAGGCGCGCGGGCTTTTATTTCCAGAGTCGCGCCGCAGGACGCGAAGGCGGCGGAGGGAAATCTTCCCGCGGATGCCCCGGTTTTAACGTTTACGGCAAAAAATCCGGGTGCGTGGGGAAATAACATAAACATTGTGATCGCACCCGCATCCAAGGCAAAGACGCAGATTCTGGAAATTTTAGAAACAGCGGGCGGCAAACGGTATCATGTCAAGAACGGGGCGGGATTTGCAGCGGGCGATATTGTCATGTATACGGACAAGACGGCCGTCACCTATAACCGTGTCGTGAAATCGCAGGGCAATATCATAGAGTTTGCATCGGAGTTTGATGAGAGCGTGATCGATCTGGGGTTACTTCCGGAAAGGACCGTTTCTACCTGTGAGCTTTCGCTTGAGGTGCGCATGGACGATCAGGTGGAGCTTTATGAGAATGTTTCTTTCAATATCGAAGCGCCCAATTATATTGAAAAAAAGACGTCGAAATCCGATATGATCGCGGTTGCCTGTCAGATTCCCGAGGGCGGGACGGTCACGTCGCCGTTTCTTTCCTTAGCGCAGGGGGATGAAGAAAAGGCGGTGCTTTCGGTTTCGTTAAGCGGGGGAAGCAACGGCAGCATCGCGTCGCTCACGGCGGCGGATTTTATCGGAACGGACAACGGTGCGGGAAAACGAAGCGGTATTCAGGCGTTTCTCGATAACGATAATGTGTCCATCATGGCGGTGCCGGGCATCACGGATCCAAATGTACAGCTGATGCTCGTTGCGCATTGCGAAAACACAGCAAGCCGCGTCGCGGTGCTCGATCTGCCGCGTGACGCAAAGAAGATCGACGACGTCATCGCACACAGGGAAATCTTTGATTCGGAGTATGCGGCGTTATATCATCCGTGGCTGACGGTGTTTGATCCTTTGGATAAAAAAAATATTGCAATCCCGCCCTCCGGTTCCGTCATCGGCATCTATGCGCGGACGGATAACACGAGGGGCGTGCATAAAGCGCCGGCAAACGAGGTCGTACGCGCCTGCGTCGGCTTGGACTGCCCGTTTAACAAAGGGGAGCAGGACATCTTAAATCCTAAGGGCGTGAATCTGATCCGCAGCTTTCCGGGCATGGGAATCCGGGTGTGGGGCGCGCGGACGGCGACGAGCAATTCGAGCTGGAAATATATCAATGTCCGCCGATTGTTCATTTATATTGAAGAATCCATTAAGGCAAATACGAATTGGGCGGTATTTGAACCGAACGACGAGGTGCTCTGGGTGCGTGTGAAGCGCACGATCGAGGTATTCCTGCTCGGCATGTGGCGGGACGGGTCCATTGCGGGAACCTCACCCGAAGAGGCATTTTTCGTAAATATCGGGCGTGATACCATGAGCCAGGATGACATTGATAACGGACGTCTGATCTGTGTGATCGGCGTAGCGCCGGTGAAGCCTGCGGAGTTTGTCATCTTCCGGATCTCCCAGAAAACGGGCGATTCTCAATAGTGTGAGAGGAAAGGGGATGAGAGTATATGGCAACCTATCCATACGGAAAATTCAGGTATAAGGTAGAGATTGACGGGATTGACGCGTGCAGTTTTTCCGAGGTCACGGGATTCGACGCCTCCATTGACGTGATGGAGTACCGGGAGGGCGACATGGTACAGACACCCATGAAAATACCGGGATTAAAGAAGTACGGAAATATCACGCTCAAAAAGGGTCTGGCGGATTCGCGCGCGCTCTATGACTGGTTAAACGACGGCGTGACCGGGGAAGTAACGCGTAAAACGATCACGATCACGCTGCTTGACGCTACGGAAAGTCCGGTTGCATCATGGCGTGTCATCAATGCGTGGCCGATCAAGTATACGGCGCCGGACTTTAACGCGACCTCCTCCGAGGTCGCGGTGGAGACGCTGGAGATTGCGCATGAGGGGATGACGCGCGAGCAATAAGTGTGAGAAGAAAGGGCGGAAAAGCAATGGCATTTCAGACAGAGTATGAATTTGAATTACCGAGGGGGTATCTGGACAGGGACGGAATGCTGCATAAGTCGGGAACGATGCGGATGGCGAATGCGGCGGACGAGATCCTGCCGTTAAAGGACGCGAGAGTGCAGCAGAATCCAAGCTATCTGACCGTGATCCTGCTCGCGCGTGTCGTCACGTCGCTCGGCACGCTTCCCACCGTGGACACGCGGGTGATCGAGGGGCTTTATACGATGGATCTGGCATTTTTGCAGGATCTTTACGAGCGGATCAATACGATGGAGACGCCGTGTTACCGCGTGGTCTGCCCGCATTGCGGGAAAGAAGCGGAGGTTCCCGTAAATTTTATGAATGCCGGTCAATAACAAGTTATCCGGCGGAGCAGATTTATGAGGAAACGGCGTTCATCGCCTACTATATGCATTGGAGCCATGACGATATTATGGCGATGAGTCATCTTGACAGAAAGCGGTGGTGCAGCGAAATTTCGAAGATCAACAGGGCGGTGAATGACGAGCCGGAGAATCCATTTGCGGTCGGTCCGGTGTGAGAAAAACTTCTAAAGCTTGCAGCAATGGCTGCTTCGCTATGCATTCTCCGAACGGATTTGAGATTTTGCGAAGCGGAATCATGGGAGGTGTGAGTGTGGCGGACGGAATGAAGAAGGATTTCATACAGAACAGCTATGCGGCGGATTATCGTTTTTTAGTGATGGCGGGGCAGGCGCCCGCTTCAAGGGCGCAGATCACGGAAGAAAAGAAAATGCGTTTTTCCAAGGTGTCCGGATTAGAGTGTACGATGGAGTATGAGGATCTTGCGGAGGGAGGAAGGAATCATGCCCCGCATATCCTGACGGCGCCGCATAAAAAGCATGCGCCGCTTGTGTTAGAGCATGGAATCATCCCGGCGGAGAGTCGTTTTGCCAAGCTAAAACCCGGTATGCGGCTGGGTACGTGGCTGACCGTCATCCTGCTGGACGCAAGAGGGCAGCTGACTTCCAGGATTTTTTGGATCACGGACGGAATTGTCACGAAGCGGGAGGTGGGCAATCTGGATGCGCTGGGCAATTCCATATTGGTTGAGCGGTTTGAGATCGTGCACGACGGGATTTTGTATGCGGAGTAGGCGAAGCGGTGCGAAGGGAGTGGGCATATGTCCGTGGAGGGTGAATTTGCGGAGCGTGTCCGAAAGCGGCATGAAGACAGGTTCGCAGGAAGTGCCAGCAGGCGGATCGGGTTTCGGGAGACGTTCGCAGAACGTGTCCGCAGGAAGAGCGGGAGAGTGAATGCGGCTGCGGGATGGCGGAAAGAGCGCGGCGGCAGTTCGTTTGCGGAGCGGGTGATGGCGCGCGGCGTATCGTTTGATACGAGTGGTCTTTCGGGAACGATTATTATTTTGCTAAAGAAACAATCCAGTTCTTCTTCGGAGAACCATTTTTATCAGCTGCTGCTGCGTCTGGAACGCGTTCTAAAACCGAAAGAAGCATGGCGCGGGCTGCTCAGCGTGCAGAAGGAGCTGACGGTGTTTCGGGATATCGCGACGATCTTCGTCAACCGCGCAAGCCGCCCCGATCTGGCAAAGAAGGCGGAGCGCGAGCTTGTCAAGGTTCTCAGTAGAGCATATTACGAAAATCACCCGGAAAGGCAGAAAAAAGAAGACCACATTTTCCAGCGGCGGATCACGCATGAGGAGCTTGTCATGACAAAGCGCACGGTCACCGATCTGGAAGAACAGGTTAAAAAGCAGCGCGCGCTTCTTTTTCAGCTGCAAAAAAACGTGGAGACCGCCGTACAGGCGCCGAAGCCTGACGTGGGAAAGCTTACGGGCGAGATTATGAAGCGTATGGAGAGGGAAATGCATTTGGAACGTCTGCGGAGAGGTATCTAGTGGGAACAGAACACGGAGAGGGTGATCACAATGACGGAGAAAGCAGTCATAGAGGTTGAGGGTGGGAAAAAGATCGAGGTGATGTTTAACCCCGAATCTTATCAATTATCGCAGAGCGCCTCTTATAGTGAAAAGAAAATTCCCGGACTGGACGGGCCTGTCAGTCAATTTATTGCCGGGGAGACCATGACACTGGATATGACGCTTTATTTTGATACGTATGCGCCTCCTACGGCAGAAGCGGGGGAGAGCGGAACCAGCGTGGCCGCCAAGGTGGGGGAGCTGACAAAGCTGTTGAAGATCGACGGCTCGCTGCATCGGCCGCCAAGTGTTTCTTTTTGCTGGGGAAAATTAAAATTTCACGGGTGTGTGACAAGCGTCAAGGCGAGCTACACGATGTTTCTGGCGGACGGCACGCCCGTGCGGGCAAAAGCCGACGTATCGTTCCGCTCCCTGCTTCATGCGGATGAGAGCAGGCGGCAGTCGCCTTTTGAATCGCCCGACCGCACAAAGGTGCGCGTGCTGCATGAGGGCGAACAGCTCTGGCATTATGCGTGGCAGGAATACGGGGATGTCGAACGCTGGCGCGAGATCGCCATACAAAACGGGATTACCAATCCGCTTGACGCAGAGCCGGGGATGACGCTGACACTGCCCGCGCTTTAGGAGGACGATATGGCAGGAGGAGAGACCGATCTGCTCACGGCGGTGTTTGAGACGGATAAACTGCGGGAGAAATATCAGCAATATGCGGCGCCGGCGGCAAAGATCTGGATCGGAAAGCAGCCGCGTGAGCTCGTGCAAGCGGCGGGTGTGCGGATCGAGAGCATCCGCGTTTCGCTTGGACTCGACGCCGCCGCAAGCGCCGATTTCAGTGTGACGGACATTTGGGACGATCAGCAAAAAGCTTTGAAACAGTCGGTAAAGAGCAGCCTTGTATGCGGCGAGATGATCAAGATCGAGCTGGGCTACGGTTCCGAGCTTGTGGATGTGTTTCACGGTTTTATCTATGAGACCGGCATACAGTTTTCGGAAATGCCGTCCATGCAGGTCACGGTCATGGATGTGAAGCGGCTGATGGCGGACAATGAGGAGATCGATACGGTATGGGAGGAGCAGACTCTTTCCAACCTGTTTTCCACTTTGATGGGAAAATATAAAGTGTTCGGGCTGAGCGCGTCCGTGGAGGAAAACAAAAAAAGCGGAGCGGGCGGGGATGCGGGCGGAGTGAAAACCTTCCTCCAGCGAGGCAGCGACTTAAGTCTTGTGCGGAAGCTGTGCAGGGAGCACGATCTTCGATTCCTTGTGTATGGAAAAAAAGCAAAGCTGGCGGCAAAAAGTGAAGAGAAAGCCGTCCTGACGCTTTCATGGGGGAAGGATCTGATCTCTTTTTCCCAAAGCCGCAGTTATGTGAATAAGGAGATCGTGGTGCGGGGGACGTTAAAAAAGGCGGCGCAGAAAAANATCGTGATCGAGAAGCGGGAAACGGTTTTGTCCGACGGGGCGAAAAGCGCGGGAATCCCCAAATCCGTAAAGGTCATTGAATTAACAAACATGAAATCCGACGATGAGGCGGCAAACCGGCTTGCGGATGAGGCAGAGAGCGTCAGGGAGTCGATGGATTCCGGGCGGGGCAGTTGTATCGGAATGCCGGTCCTGATACCGGGACGCTATCTCGGCATCAGCGGGATCGACGGGAGCGTGGACGGAGAATATTACCTGAAAGCGGTAAGTCACACATTCGGGACGGACGGCTTTACGACGGATTTTACACTCGGGGGAAAGAAGAAATAAAATGAGTCTGTTTGAGGAATTACATGCAGGAACGGAGGATGCGACCGAGGAGCTTGTGACGGGAATCCTGCTCGGAGAGGTCAAGGAGAACTGGGACAGTGAGCATCCGGGCATGGTGAAGGTAAAGCTTTTGGTCGGTGCGGATACGAAGGATGAGCTGGACTGGATGCCGGTGGCATCGCCCTATGCGGGGAACGGGCACGGCGTGTATCTGCTCCCCGAGATCGGCGCGCAGGTCATTGTTGCTTTTTATATGGGACAGCCGCAAAGCCCGTATGTCATCGGCGCGCTCTACAGCGGGGACAATGCGCTGCCGCCCGATGCGGGGGATGAGAACAATACGGTCAAGACGCTTTATACAAAGGGCGGAAACAGCATTACGATCCGTGATGACGAGAAGAACGGTGCGATCACGATCAAAACGAAGTCCGGGCACACAGTCGGTCTTGATGACGAAGCGCACAGGATTTCCGTGCAGGATTCGGAAGGAAAAAATACGATCGTGCTGGACACAAAGGACGGTATTATGACGTGCAGGGCGGAGAAGAAGACGGTATTTCAGGTCGGGAACAAAGAGATGCTTGTGCTGGATGGGCAAAAAAAAGAAGTCTCGATCTCTGCGGACAGTATCCATCTGAAGGCGGGACAGAAGTTAACGCTCAAAGGGCAGAATACGACGCTGGAGGGAAGCAGCACACAAATCAAGGGGCAGAATGTCAAGGCGGAGGCGCAGGCATCGCTGGAATTGAAAGGAACGGCATCGTTAAAGGCACAAAGCAGCGGAATCTTTGAGGCGAAGGGTTCGCTCATGAAGCTGAACTGAAGCGGGGCAGAGCCGTCAGGCGCCTGCAAGGACAACATCAGGGAAAGGCGGGAGCACAATGAAGGAACAGGGAGCGGCGGGGTTTTTAGGATGCGGCATCTCTTTTCCTCCGCGGGTGGATGCGGTGACGGGACGGATGCGGATGTGTTCACAGGAGGAGGATATCGAGGAGGCGGTCAGGATCATTCTTTTTACGGGAAAGGGCGAGCGGGTCATGCGTCCTGATTTCGGCTGCGGTATTCGCAAGTATGCGTTCTCTGCGATGAGTATGATCGATCAAAAGGGCATGGAGGAGGAGATACGGGCAGCGCTTATCCGCTATGAGCCGCGTATTACCGATGTGGAGATTCAGGTGGACTGCGGGCGCATCCATGAGGGAGTGGCAAAAATCCATATCGGCTACGTTGTGCGCGCAACGAATAATCCGTACAATCTGGTGTTTCCTTACTATATCAACGAGGGTGTGTAGGGCAGATGCGAAAGTGAGGGGTAGGAAGAATATGGAGAATGAGGAGGAAGCGGTGCTGAAAAGAATTGCCCGCCTTGCAAAAGCCTATACGCCGGAGTGGCGTTTTGACAGGGANCATCCCGATGCGGGAACGGCGCTGGCGCTCTTGTTCGNGGACATGTTTGCGGGCACGGTCAGGCGNTTTGAGCGGATTCCNGAAAAGCATAAGCTNGCATTTTTTCGGGAGATCGGANTGCAGACAAGACCGGCATCCGCGGCGCAGGGTTATGTCACGTTCGGGCTNTCCGGCGATGAGCTTGGCGGCACGTTCTTACCGAAGGGCGTGATGGTGTCCGGCANNGCNNCGGAGCAGACAGAAGACCGGAANGAGGAGATGNTATATGAGACAACGGAGGCGCTCTATGTGACGCCTGCCCGTCTNANNANNGNGCTGTTTGTGGACGGTGAGCGGGATTATATCGCAAAAAAGAATGCGTCCGGACNGTTTGCACCCTTTGCGCGGGAGGAGGAAAATAGGCAGGAGCATGTTTTTTATCTCTGTCAGAGCGAGGNNCTTTCCGTATCCGGCGATGCGGAGATTTCGCTTGAGATGGATCCGGCGGGCAGGGGGGAGGAGAATCCGGCGCTCCTGCTGCTTGACGGGGAGGCNTGTTCTTTTTTTTACAGCACGGAGGACGGATTTGCGGAATACGGCGGGCGGCGTGCGGAAGGCCGCAGACTCATTCTTGCGCGGGAAAAGGACGGGGAGCGTGCCGGACGGCAGACGCTGTTCGGAAAGGANGGCTATTGGCTTTTTTGCAGATATCAAAGACCGTGGCAGAATGCGCCGTTTTCGGTGCGCGGCATCCGCATCGCATCCCGCAGGGAAGGGCTGGAGCCNGATCTGATCTGGAATCAGGAGGGNGAGCAGGAAAACGAGCGTTTCAAGCCGTTTGGCGAAAATCCGGCGCCCTTTACGGAATGTTACTTTGCGTCCGCGGAGACGCTCGGCAAAACGGATGCGCGCGTGGTGTTGTCTTTTCAGCTCGACTACGAGAACATCCCGTTCGATCACAGCGTGAAGGCGGATCGGCGGTGGAAAATGATCATGAAGCGCGCGGATTTTGCGCCGGATGCGGAATACGACATTACGGTGAAGCAGGTCGTCTGGGAATATTATAACGGCGCGGGCTGGAGCAGGCTCGCGACGGAGAAAAAGTGGGAGAATCTGTTTGACGGGACGGGGGCGAGAGCCGGGCAGCAGGTGAGGATCGCATTTCAATGTCCGGCGGATGCAGCGCTTTTGGAGTGGCAGGCGGCGCCGACGCGCTACCTGCGTGTGCGTGTTTTGAAAATGACGAATCTTTATCAGCCAAAGNGCGCCTATATCGTGCCGGTCATCCGTCATGCGCAGTTCTCTTTTGACTACGGGAACGGGGGAAAGCCGCCGGAGCTTCTCGTTTCGCGCAACAACTGTTCCGAACGGGTCTANGAAANGTCAAAAAAGAACNCGGNGGCGGTGTGGGAGCTGTTTGCCGGACAAAAAGANAACTGTCCCACGCTTTATCTGGGCTTTCACAGACCGCTTGAGAACGGNCCGATCCGTATGCTGTGCGCGATGCGGGAGGAGCTTTCCGAAACGCTCCCGTATCTGCNATTTTCTTATTTNGGCGCNCAGGGCTTTNCGCCGCTTTCCGTTGTGGACGAAACGGAAAATTTCAGAAAAAGCGGTGNGCTGACCTTTATGGGAAAAGAGGATTTTGTNANGGGGACNGTGTGCGGCGAGACGGCGTACTGGCTGCGNGTGCAGGANGAAAAGGGTGCGNACCGGAGCATGGAAAAACGGGGGATTCTGCCGCAGNTNNCGGGGATTTTTCTCAATGCGGCAGGGATTTCGGCACTGGAGGAACAAACGGTGCGGCTCGGAGGCAGCGCAGGGAATCAAANNCCCGGNGGCATTACAAGGCTGATCGGTTCCTACGGGTATGTGAACCGCGTGACGAATCCGATGCTNGTTTACGGCGGCTGTGACGGGGAGGNGGAGCAGGAGGCATTAAACCGCGGCAGCGCGGCGCTGCGCCACGGGGGACGCGCTGTGACCGTATCGGATTTTGAAGCGCTTGCNCGCGAGGCGTCCCACTCGGTAAAAAAAGTAACNTGCTATCCGAATTGCGGAGCNGACGGAGGTTATGAACCGGGTGCGGTGGCGGTTGTGCTNCTGTTAGAAGAATTTCAAAGCGGAAGTATGTATTTTGATGCGGTCCGCGCGCAGGTGACGCAGTATCTGTGCGAGCGGATGAGCGGGAATCTTGCGGCNGNCGGCAAACTTGCCGTAGTGGANCCGGTGTTTCTTGAGATNGACTGTGAGGTGGAGGCAGTCATNCCGNATGGAGAAAATCAGTTTGAGGTGCAGGCGGAAATGAAAAAAGCCGCAGCGCGTTTTCTGCATCCGCTGAGCGGAAACTATGACGGAAACGGATGGGAGATCGGAACGGTGCCGAACGAAACGCAGATGATAAACGCGTTAAAGGGCGTTCCGGGTGCGGGTTATATCCAAAGCCTGCGGCTCACCGCTTACCGGAATACGGGACGGGGGCGGATGCGCGTGCCGCTCGGCGGAAGGGACGGGCGCTGCGTCCGGGGAATGTCCGGCAGAACGCCGGAGCGNTTTGCGGTTCCGCTGCCGGGAAGGTGTCAGGTCTTGGTTTGTTCGGAATAAAAGAGAGACAGGAGACTGCGAAACGCTTTAGACAGAATCGCGCAAGAGCGGAAAGGAGGGGATGGCGTGCTGTCCGAAATCGTGTTGGACGACGAGTACTTTGTTGAGATTGCGGAGCGGGCGAGGGCGCAGATCACGGACATTGAGCCGCAGTGGACAGATCACAATGACCACGATCCGGGCATTACCATTCTCGAGTTGTTTGCATGGATGAAGGAGATGCAGCAATTCCACATGGATCAGGTTGGGGATCCGCATCGGGCAGCGTATCTTCGGCTGNTGGGAATCACGCCNNTNANAAAGAAAGCGGCGGAGGCGGTCGTTCGGATGGACGGTGTGAAGCATCCTGTCTTTTTCCCGCAGGGCAGCCGCTTTTTTGCCGGGGACGTCTGCTTTGAGGCGGTCACGCCGATTTCGATGGGAGCAGAGGAGATCACGCGGCTGTCTGTCTGTAAAAAAGGGCAGCCGGCATGGGAGTACGANATGCCGGTGCGCAGGGAGAATGACATGCATTTTCCGGCATTCGGAGAACATCCCGACAAAGGATGCGCGCTGTGGATGGAGTTAAGCGGAGCGCTAAAGCCGCANGTGACGTACACACTGCGTATCCGGCTTTCCGAAAGCGGGGCGTTTCGGCGCAACCCGATCGGAAAGAACGATGCGTTTTTTCCGCTTTCGGAGCTGTCTTTGCAGTATCCGTGCGCACGGGGCTTTCGCGGCGCAGAAATTGTGGAGGATACGACGAACGGACTGCTGGAGAGCGGCACGCTGNGTTTCCGCNTGGGACAGGAAATGCTGCCGGAGAACGGAAAGCATTATCTGCGGCTGGTTTTGGAACGGTGTGAATACGACATGCNGCCGATGCTTGCGGGAATCAGTCTCCATGAGCAGACTGTGGTGCAGCAGAGGACGATCGCAGAATATCATGACGGACGGCTGTGCGGAGGGGAGCCGATCCGGCTTTGTACTTATTTGGCGATGACGGGAGATTTTGTTCTGTTTCGGCGTGAGGGANCTATTTTTATTCCCTATGACGGGAGGGTCGTAAAAAAGATCAGCGACGAGGCGGCGTTNTTTTTTCTGCCGGAGCGGGAGAAGGAGGAGTTCGAATATCGCGTGATCTGCTGTGAGGCGGGCGGGAAGGAAGCGCTCACCATCGGGGAGGGGAGCGGGCTGCCGGATCAGACCTATGAGCCGGATATCTCCGGCCTGTGCGCGGATGGAATGTGCCTCATGATGGAGACGGTCAAAGGNAGCGGGCGCTATCTGAGCGCGGAGCATTGTGACGATCTGATGCAGGCGGGCGCTTCGGATGCAGTCTTTTTTTATGAGGAGGATCGCGGGATTCTACATTTNGGAGACTGTGACCATGGGATTGCGCCGGAGGGAACGATTTTGTTTGCGGCGGCGCGCAGCAGTCTCGGTCCCTACGGAAATGTGAAGGAGGGAAGTATCCGCCGTTTTGAGGACGGGGAGCGGGGGATTGTCGTGGAAAACAGATACCCTGCGGCGGGAGGGCGCAATGCGGAGACGATCTCGGAGAGCAGGGAACGGTTTCTCAAAGCGAAGGCGCAGCCGACGCGTGCCGTGACAAACGAAGATTTTGAACAGCTTGTGCTGAATACGCCGGGATTGATGATCGAGAGCGCCCGTGTGATCTTGCCTGTGATGGCGGAAGAAAGACGTCGGGACAGCGGGCCGCGGGAGGAGTGCGTCACGCTTGTCGTAAAGCCGTGTTCAGCGGAGACGACGGGATGCTTAAGCGAGGCGTACCGCAGAAATATTCTGCGCGCGCTGGAGCCGAAGCGGATGCTCGGTACAAGACTGAATGTGCTTTCACCGGAATATTTCGGCATTTCTGTCTATGCGGAGATCGTGGCTGCCGGACAGGAGAGGACGGCGAGAAGCCGTATTGAGGAGGCGGTAGCTGATTTTTTTCGGGAGATACGTGCGGTGTTCGGCGTGTCGGTACGCGTCAGCGCCGTCTATGGGAAGATTCAAGTGCTGGATGTGGTGACGGAGGTATCCTCGATCAGCCTGTACGCGCAGGGGAAGGGCATCAGGCGCAGCAAAAGCGGCAATCTGATCCTGCCCGCCAACGGGCTGCCGTACTTAAAGGAGTGCGTCCTCAGCATCTCGTCGGAGGCGGGCGTCGGCGGGAAGCAGTAAGGAACGTTTCTGATCGTGTTTCGCAAATGTTGGAAGGAATAAAATGAGGGTTAGGGTGTTAAAAGCTCTAATTGAAGGTTACCGATGTCAAATAGCCCAAAAGAATTTGTGCGCACTCCATTGCACCAAACATTCCAATGAGCCTCTTAAAACGAAAATCGTGTTCAGCAGAGGCTTCCACGATTTTTGAGTCTCATTTCCATGGTGCAAAAGTCGTTTGCTCAAACCTCTTTTGTGCAATTTGACGAGTAATGAATAGGGCTTTTCACAACCAATAAAAGGGTAATTGTGAAACACATGCATTTAGGTTGTGCGATTATGCAAAATATACAGTTCCATAAGTAGGCACTATAAATGAATTTCTTTGAAATTCATTTTACCGCCGGTACTTACATGCGGTATTTTCGCATGTTATGTACCGCTGCGGTTGAATTGTAGCGAAAGCGTGCCTACGTTGGATTGTATATTTTGCACAATCATAAATATAATTGATTGCGTTTCAGAATAACCAGGTTAATCAATCGTTCGAAAGGAGATGCGGCAGATGGCGCGGCGCGGAAGTTATTTTTTGTTGAATAAAAAAGAAGATTTTGTCCGCGGCAGCGGCGTCGGCGTCACCATTGACGAGCGGGGAATCGCAATTGCGGATGGCTGCGATACGGGAGTCTATGACACCCGCGTGTTTGACTGCGGAGAGCGGGGGACAGAGTGGCACAGGCTTTTGATGGAAGGTATCCATCTGAGCGGAAATGTCTCGGTCACGGTCTACGCTGCGGACGAGGAGGCTTATGCCGCCACGGAGACCGCTGAAAAGGGAACCTATCGGGAGCCGGAGGATGTGCTGCTTACCGGGGTGAGGGGACGCTATCTCAGACTGCGGATTCGTCTGGAGCGTAGGGGCGGCGCGCAGGTCGCACTTTCACGCATCAAAATCTGTTTTCCGCGGCAGACATGGCTTTCCTATCTGCCGGAAATTTATCGGGAGCATGCGCGGGAGGATACTTTTTTAGAGCGGTATCTCGGGATTTTTCAGTCGCTCTATGAGGATATGACGGAGGAGATCATGCGCATTCCGCGGCGGTTTTCTCCTTTTACGGAGAACGGGGCGGCATTGGAGGAGCTATCGAAATGGTTCGGTCTGGAAGACAGAGAGCTTTGGAATGAGGAGCAGCGGCGTTACCTCATCCGGCATGCGGCGCGGCTTCTGCAGATCCGCGGGACGGCGGAATACGTAAAGGAATTGCTGTTCCTGAAAACGGGACGAACGGTGTATGTTGTGGAATATGGCCAACTGCTGCCGTATTTTGACGACGGGGAGACGGAGGAACGCCTGAAGCACCTTTATACTTCAGGACCCTATGAGTTTGCGCTTTTGGTGGAGCACAGGGAGCAGGAGGATAACAACGGACTTTATGTGATCGGAAAAATCGTCGAGATGGCAAAACCGGCCTACATGGCATGCCGGATCGTCGTCCCGCCGCCCTATCTGTTTTTGGGGCAGCATTCCTATCTCGGCATGAACAGTGTGCTCAACCCTTACCGGACGCTTTGCTTAGATGGGAAATGCGCGATGCCGTTTTCGATGGTTGCGGGGGAGGAGGGCGGACAATGAAAAATCTAAAATATTTTCCTTATGAAAGAAATCGGTATTTTTACGGAAAGCTGCTCGGCGTGGAGGATTTCGAGGCGGAGCAGAAATATATGAATGATAAGCGCAG
Organism: Lachnospiraceae bacterium; assembly: GCA_014804425.1. Lineage (GTDB taxonomy): Bacteria > Bacillota > Clostridia > Lachnospirales > Lachnospiraceae > DLAJ01. The sequence continues at coordinate 55,400 of JAAUZV010000014.1, read as the reverse complement.
GCTGATCAATCGTTTTATGCATGGCTGTGGTGTGGTCTGCGGATTGAACGTTGTTCAAATCGGAGAGGATTCCGTGACGGTGGAGCCCGGAATGGCGCTTGATTTTGCGGGACGGGAGATCATTGTGGATGAGCCGGTGACAAGGAGGCTTTCTGAGCTGGAAGGGTTTTCTTCTTATGCGGAGGGCGCGGAGTCCGGCAGCTATGTGTATCTCTGTATCGAGTATGAGGAATATGAAAAAAATCCGGTTTACAGTGTGGCGGGCAGCGGCGCGGGGGAACACGAACAATACAATCGGATCGCCGAGGGGTATCACATCTATCTGACGGAGCAGGAGCCGGAGCAGGGGAACAGCGGGAGCCATGCCTATTATGAAGCGTGGAAGACGCTTTATTGGGGAAACGGCATCCGCATCAGTCAGGTGTTTCCGCGCTATGCACAGAGCGGCGGTGAGTTTGATGCGCGGATTATCGTGGAAAATATGGGACAGAAGCAGCCGGTCTCCTTCCATTATGAGCTGGTGTTTGACTGCTTAAAAAAAGACGGGAAGCAGTGGGTTCGGATAGAGTTTGATGAAAATGAGTATGAGAGGGCGAGACGTTATGAGCTTCCACTCACGCTGGAAGCCGGAAACGGGGAAGGGATGTGCGGCTGGGCCAAGCTCAAGGAGGGAAGCTTTGCGCTAAAGGTCGGAGGGCATTCGGTGGATGCGCAGGTGTCCGTGGAAAATACGGTGGAGCTTACGGCGGAGCCGGTGGAGGAGGTCATCGGGCGGCGTTACATGACGCAGGCCATGCGGGAGATCCGGAACGCGACGTATCATCAAAGCATTTATCTTGCCAAGATCAGTTTGTTCGGAGTCGGAAATACGGTCGTTATTGACGATGTGGAGGAGATGCCGTTCGGGCAGTACATATGCAGCGACGTGCTCTCCGGTATCCGTGAGCTTGTCTCCGCGCAGCAACAAAGAGCGCTGGAGCGTCGGATCGGTTCCGCGGATAGGAAAACGGAAAGCGAAGCGTCCATGGGGCATGCGCAGGATACCATGGTCAGTATTTCCGGCGTCGCTGTCATTGAGCTTGGGCTTGGCGGTCTTGCCGGACAGAAGTTTTACTCAAAGCCGATCGTGCACGGGCTGGGTCCGGGCGATGTCTCCGTCGTGTGCGGGATCGCGGGGAACGCCGCAAAGCCCTCCGCCGTGTATTACGGCGCGCCGGAGGTGTTTAAGGATGCGGAGCGTGAGGTGGCGGCAAGTATGGCGGTAAAGGTGGATACGGTGAACGGAACCTTTGTGATCGGCATGGTGCTGACGGAGCCGACGTGCGTAGAGCGGGTCAAGCTTCATTGGACGGCGTTTTGCGACCGCACGGAGGAATATGGGGAGCAGGCGGAGCGGTCGTTGTTCTTAAAGCCGGATATGGTCTATCTCTCGCTCAGAGAGGATTATCATTTTGAACCGGTGCTTCGTGGCGGTTCTGACAAACATGTCATATGGTCGGTCACGGAGCAGGAGGGCGGCAGTATCGACGAGAACGGAATGTACACGGCGCCTGCCGTGCCGGGAATCTATGAGATTGTGGTAAAAAGCGCCGCCTATCCGAAGCTTTCCGCGACGGCGTATGCAGTGGTGAGGGACAACAGGCCGTAGGCAGCAGCGGGACGGGAAGGATCGGCTGCAAGGGAAACACGGATGAAATCAGTGTTTCCCTTGGAAAGAGGAGAGGAGTCGGCATGCGGATGGAAACGCCGGGGGGCACATACCGGATCATTCAGGTCAATAAAAGGGAGCTGTCGCTTTGCTCTTATCTAGCCGCCGATTTCAGGCAGGTAAAAAAAGAAGGCGGAGGACAGCGCTATCTTCTGCTGGAATTTCGAAATCCGGCGCTCGCAAAGGACATCATGATGATGTTCATGGAGATGAAAGCGGAGAAACAAAAGAATCCGTTTCCCGATTTCGTTGATTGCTTTGTGAAAGAAGAAACGGTATGGGCGGTATTGCGCTATCATGAGGGAATCTCCTTGCAGGAAGCGGCACAGAGGGCGGTATCGCAAAAGGAACGGGCAGCGCTTTGGGAGGGGCTTTTAGAGCGGTTGCTTTTTTATAAGATTCCTGCATACCTGCGCTATGAGGCGGCGGCATCCGCCAATATTGTCGTGGATCAAACGTCTGCGGTATGGGTGAATTATGAACTGTATGAGACGGACAGGCTGCACGAACCATTGTTTGCAGCATTGCAGAAACAATTGTATGAGAGCTTTTGTATGCTCTTTGAAACAGAGGAAAGATCCCGTGGCAAAAAAGGTACGGACCGGGGTGTGGAAGAAAGCTTCGAGGACGGGCTGGCGTGCTATGCCGAAAAGCTTGCGGAGGGAAGCTTTGAGGATGAAACAGCGTTGTATCGGGAATTTCACAGGCTAAGCGCACGGATATCCGAAGGCGAAGAAGAACGGCGGACGGACAGCGGAGGGCTTCTGCGGTTGTCGCGATGGGTGCTGCGGCATACGGATGTGATCGGAAAAATCAGCTACTGGGTTCTTGTGCTGGCGCTGTGGGGATTGTTTTTTTGGCTTTGTTTTCGACCGAAAACCGCGCCGGAGGAAAGAGAACGGATTACCGTGATCGGTACGGTGGAAGTCGGGGCGCAGGACCGGAAAGTGGGGAAAACGGCGTGGCAGGAAAACGTGTAAGGGCAAAAAAGACGATGCGCTATGTGGCGGGACGGGCGTATCACGCGCTGTTCGTTCCCGTGAAACAGGCATTATCAAACGCAAAGCAGAGTCTTGTTCCGAGCGGCTTTCAGGCACAGATCGCACAGGAGATGGAAGCAAAGAAAGAAGAACTGTTTATGAAACAGCGTTCCGTATCGGATTATACCGCGATCGGTTCTTATCTGATCGCAAAAAAGCTGTTATATGCGCTCGGCGTTGTGCTGCCTCTTTTGGCGATCGGAATTGCGGTGTGGCTTGCTCCGTTTCTGGAATCTCATTTTTTTACAAAAACAATGGAACTCAACGCGCCCGAGATGTACCGGTATACGGGAAGGGTGCGCCTGCTTGCGCCGGATTCCGATCGGGTGCTGTTTGAGGGAAGCCTTTCTGATGGGCGGATTACGGGACGGGGCAGGCTGTACGATGAGAGCGGGGGACTTGTTTACGAGGGTGATTTTGCATCGGAGAGTTATGAGGGAGAAGGCGCGCTGTATGACGGGAACGGCGTATTGGTATATAAGGGAGGCTTTGCGTCAGGGAATTACGAGGGAGAAGGGATATTGTACGGAGCGGACGGGACGCTCTGTTATGAAGGAGAATTTGCGGGCGGCGTATACGAGGGAGAAGGTGCGCTGTATGACGAGGGCGGTGTGCTGGTATATAAGGGAGGCTTTGCGTCAGGGAATTATGAGGGAGAAGGCGCACTGTATGACGGGAACGGCGTGCTGCTGTATGAGGGAGGCTTTGCGTCAGGGAACTATGAGGGAGAAGGGATATTGTACGGAGCGGACGGGACGCTCTGTTATGAAGGAGAATTTGCGGGCGGCGTATACGAGGGAGAAGGCGCGTTGTATGACGGGAACGGTGTGCTTTTGTATGAGGGAGGCTTTGCGTCAGGAAATTATGACGGGGAGGGGAAGCTGTATAACAGGAACGGAACGGTCGTCTGTGAGGGGCTTTTTGCAAACGGTAAGATGATTCAGGGGAACGGCATTGTCTTCAATGGAGACACGACAAGTTATTATGAGGGAGCTCTTTTGGACAAACTGGCGGAGGGCTATGGAAAACTGTACGACGAGGACGGGGCGCTCTTGTATGAGGGAGAGTTTTCGGGCGGAAGGTATGAGGGCTATGGTATATGGTACGGAAGCAGTGGCATGCCATTGTATAAGGGGACGTTCGCAAACGGACTTTTTGATGGGGAAGGCGTTCGCTATGATGACGACGGCACGCTGCTATATGAAGGCGGGTTCGCAGGCGGGCTCTATGACGGCGAGGGGACGCTTTATGTCGGGGGTGTCCTCTGTTATGAGGGCGGCTTCCGCGCAGGGAGAAGGCATGGACAGGGCGCGCTTTATCATCCCGAAACGGGATTCCCGATGTATGAGGGCGGCTTCCGAATGGATCGCTATGACGGCTGGGGAAAGCTGTATGACAGCAGCGGAAACCTGTTATATGAGGGAGAATTTCTGCTCGGCAATATGAACGGCGAGGGGACGCTTTATAACGGGGAGACAGGCGCGGTTGTGGAGGAAGGCATTTTCAGAAACGGTGTCTTAGTTACGCCGAAAGAGCAGGAGGCGGAATCCGAACAGCAGGAGCCATACCGCGAGGAGGAGGCGCTCTGGGTGGCAGGCTGAGAGCCGTTCAATTCGAGTATGACTGTACGCGCAGCAAGAATGGGAGATTGACATGAGATATACGAGAATCGCGAAAGCAAGAATGGGGGATTGACATGAGATATACGGGAATCGCGAAAGTGAGTGAGCAGCTGATTGCGCTTCTCAGGGAGGATATGACGCCGGGAACGGTCAGACATCCGGAACAGATCGGACTTTGTGAACCGCAGGAAACGGGTGATTTTATGGTCGGCATGTGGCTCTATGATATCCGGGAGTGCCTGCAGCTCAACCGCCACGAGATGGTGACGATCGACAGCAAAAGACAGAAGTATCCGTCCATGTATGTGAATCTTTACTATATGATCACGGCACGTTCCTTAGGGGACATCAAATACCGGGCAAAAGAGGAGGCGATGATGCTCGGAAAGATCATGCAGACGATGAGGGATGCGGCGGTTCTGGATTTTTCTGATGCAGAGGATGCGGACGGCGGGGAGCCGGTCTGCCAGATCATTCTGCAAAATCTGACGATGGAGGAAAAACTGCGGATTTATCATGTGCCGGACGGCTGCTATAAGACCTCGCTGTTTTATGAGGTCGGACCGCTGGAAATCGTCTCGGAAAAAGAGAAAAACGTGCAGCGCGTGACGGAAGTATTTTATGAGATCGACGAGAAAGCGTGAAGCGGCATTGGCGGAGGATATTGAAATGAACGCATATGGAACGGGCGGGGACGTAAAAAGGAACCCGGGAGAAAAGGGAGAAAGCATCCGGCTGCTGCGGATCGGCGGCGTACTTGCCGTACTGCCCATCGATGCCTTTACGGGAAAAACGATAGGGACACGGGATTTTTCGGTGGAGATCGAGGGGATGCGTCCGCCGGTCAGGAAGCGGGATGGCTACTTTGTTTTTTCCGATGTGCCGGCAATGTGCGCGGAAAAAGGAATGCATTCAGCGAGGGAAGAAGTCGTCATTACGGTTCGGCTTCGGGGACGCGGGTATCAGGAGACGGTTGTGTGTGTGTCCACGGCCTCGGTTTCGCCGGTCAATCCGGTGATCACGGTCCGCATGGATCCGGATGCGTCCTATCCGTTTCCGCCGCACACGGTCCGCATAGAGGGGCAGCTATCCGGAAACTGCTGTCTGCGCGCCGTATGTTTACACAGCGAGGGCAGTCTTAGGCTGGCGGAGGACTATCACGCGGGAGAGGAAACCATTGCGCTGTATCGGAGCGGGCGGGGCAATCTGACAGGAAGCCTGCTCTACATGGAAAAGGGGCGGGCGGCTATGCAAAACAGCGCTGCATGCGGCTGCTTTCTGCTGATCGGCGAAGCGGAGCGGGGCGGGATGGGGCGCTATCGCTTGGCAGAGCCGCTTCAGGACAGCTTTGGCAGGCTGGAGGCACGTCTGTACCCGGCGCGGATGCAGACGGCAAAGGAGCGGGAGGCGCATTACTTTTTTGCCTTTCATGGGGAAAAATCGGTGCGGGGAGGTGCCGATCCGAATGGAAGCGGAACGGTGCCGGACGGGAAAGGGACAAAAACAGGCTGTGACATGCTGTGCCTCGCGGAGACGGCTGAGGGCAGAAAGGAATATCGTTTTTTTGCCAAGAGCGGTGAGACGAAGATTATGAATTTTTGATCCGGTTTTTGCCGTGTTTATTCTGGACAGTGGATGAAGGGAGGACGCTTATGGGATTCTGTGTATGTGCGGGAGCGATGTGCGCATGCAGCTTCGGCGTCGCGCCGTCGGCGCTCGTCGTAACGCCGGAAAACAGAGTGCTTGCGGGCGGCGTGCCGATGGCGACGATCATGGATTATGTCCCGCTCAAAAATATTCTGCCGTTCGGTATGTGCAGCTCGATCGCAAATCCGCAGGTCGCGGCGGCGACGGCGGCCGCACTCGGAGTACTGACGCCGATGCCGTGCATTCCGGCGGTCACTGCGCCGTGGCTGCCGGGTGCGCCTGCGGTGCTTGTGGCAAATAAACCCGCGCTCAATGCGGGCAGTAAGGCAATCTGTATGTGGGGCGGCGTCATTCAGATCACGAATCCGGGAAGCGGGAATGTGATCGTACCGTAGGGAGGATACGGATGAAAAAGAAAATCTGGTTCAAATTCGGACTCCGCGCGAAGCTGACAGGTATTTTTATCCTGTTCGGAGCGATGATATTAGGAGCGACGATCTTGTTCATACGGGATATGGTGAATCAAATCTATGTCGAGTATTATAATGAGTCGCTTTCGGATATTGCGGAAACGGCAGCGGAGCATTTGAAGGTGCTGGGGCTTGGAACAGCGGAAATGCATGCCTATGCACAGAGCGGTGCGGCGGATGAGCGGTATGAGATGGTGCTTATGGAGATGCAGGAAATGCGGGAGCGGTTTGAGCTGGAGTCCCTCTATATCATTTATCCGACGGGAGAATATACGGCAATCTGGTTTTTGGATGCGTCCAAAAAGGATGCGCAGAAGCTCGGTGACGATGTGAATGATTATGCCTATTATGAATCGCGGCATGTCCGCAGGGTTTATGAAACGGGGGAAGCGAGCAGGGAGATGGATTGGACAAAAATCGTCGGGGATGGGGACGATGATGGGAATGAGAACGTGGAATATATCATTTCCGCCTATTACCCGATCAGGGATGCGCAGGGAAACAGCGTTGCCGTTTTGGGAGTGGATAAGACTGAGCTTGAGATGAAAAAGAAAATCAGAAGCAGTCTTGCGCGGGTGACGCGCATGATCTTTTTGATCGTGATGCTATCGACTGCGCTGCTGATCCTATTCGTACAGATCGATATGGTGCGCCCCATCCGGCGCTTAAAGCGCAGCGTGCAGGAATTCGGCGAGGGAGCGCCCGGCGCGCGGTCTGCAGATGGCGCGCGGTCTGCGGAGCGCAGACGGGATGAATTGGGAGAAATCGCGCGGACCTTTAGCCGGATGACGGATCGAATCGGACGGCATATCGGGGAGATGGAGGAGTTAAGCAATGCCTACCGGAAACTGCTTCCGCCCGGCATTTTTCAGATACTGCATAAAAAAAGCATTGTGGAGTTTCAGCTTGGCGATCAGGCAAATGTCGATCTGACGGTGCTCGCGATGGAGCCGAAGGAGGCAGGGCATGTGATGCCGGGGCTGTCGTCGGAGCAGACGTTCCAATACATTAACGACATGCTCGCGCAGACGGTTCCCGCCGTCCTTGAGCAGGGCGGCGCGGCGTGGAACTTTGATCAGGCGGGCGTGTATTCTTTTTTCCAAAACGCTGCGTCGGATGCGCTGGATGCGGCGCTTTCAGCGGGGAGAAGGCTGCAAAAAAAAGGAGAGCGGGTCGCGGCGGGGATTGTGAAAGGTCAGGTGATGGTCGGCGTTGCGGGACATGAAGCGCGCATGAATGTCATCAGTATTTCCGAGCAGACAAGAGTTGCGGCGTTTTTTATGCGGATCGGAGAAAAATATCATGCGTCCGTTTTGATCGGAAGAAGCGCCGCCGCGCAGATCCGGGATCTTGAGAAGCGCTATCATGTCCGCTTTCTCGGGTATTTGAAGATTTCCGCATCGGAGCGTCTGGAGGGGGTCTATGATGTTTATGACGGGGACAAGGATGAGGAGCGCAGGAACAAGCAGCGGACGAAAGCGGATTTTGAGAGGGGCGTCCTGCTTTTTACACAGCAAAAGCACCGGGAGGCGCGGGAGGCGTTTATTGACGTGTTAAGGCGATGGCGCGGGGACAGCGCGGCGCGGGAATATTTGGGACTGTGCAATCGGGTTTTAGCGGGAGAGGAACGGGGAGACCGGGTTTGGGTTGAGGAGCTTCACAACGGAGATTTGTGCTGAGGATCAGACTTGCAAAGCGAACTTGTTCGCTTTGGTGTTGGCAGCATGGAGAGGTTTACATGAAACAAATAGAGAAAATCATCGGGCAGGTGATCCTGCAGGTTCACGATCATATGGAGGAGACGGGCAGGCAGGACAGCTTTGAGCGATTTCCGTATCTGGAAATGCTTGCGGGGCATTATGGCGCGCAGGGGGCCGCAGCGACGGGGTGCTTGCAGGGACTACAAGCGCGCTCGTCTGACATGCCGGAGACGAAAAGCCTGCAGGAAGAGCGCTACGAAGCGCTTCTTACAAAGCTTTCCGGCGGCGGAGAAGACGCGGTTCTCATGACCGCGGTCAATCTGGCGCTCGCCGCAGCGCTGGTGACGGAATTTGCGGCGTATCTGAATTATTATACCGGAAACCGCGCAACGCTTCAGCTTGCCTATGAGCTGTGCGGAGAGTTCTGTCCCGATCATGCGGAGGTAACGAAACGCTGGCGCGTGCTGCAGCGTGCGTTTCAGGTGGAAAAAAAGACGCCGCTTCACTATGCCAATATCGAGGCGGGGCATGAAGTGCTGTCCTATCTGGCGGGGGATACGATGTCGAATGTCCGGCCGTGTGACGGCGTGGAGCGATTTGAGTATGAAAGCCCGCTGCATCCGATGTATGTCAGAGAGCAGCTTGCCGATGCGGGAGCAAAGCTGCTTACACAGGGAAATGCGGCATTGCAGCTTTGCGGCAGGGGCGGGAGGCGGTTCCTTGTCAGGCACATTGCAAAGCGCATGAAAAAGAATGTACTTTTTGTGCGGATCGATTTCGTCTGCGGAGACGAGGAAAATAGGGAATACCGGCTGATGCAGACGCTTCGCGAGGCGTTTCTGCATTCCTGTATTGTCTGCATTCATGGGGGCGGTCCAAAAGCATCAAAGCAGAGGGAAGAAGAAACGGCGGCAGGCGTTTCTTATGCGGTCCGTGTTCTTTCAGAGGCGGGAATTCCGGTGATACTCTGCATGGAGAAAGCGGCGGGCAGGGGAAAAATCGCACGGATAGAGCTGACTCCACTATCACGCGCGGAGCGGGCGCGTGTCTGGAAGGGCTTTGCGGAACAATATGATATGGACGTGGATATTGATCAATGTTCAATTCGATACAGAATGACTGCAAGCGAGATTGCGCGCGCAGCAGCAGAGTGGGGGAGCGGTTGTGGGAGTGCGGGGAATGAGAGAATCCATGTGTCGGACGGGCGGGCGGAGCAGCTTTCTGATATTTGTTATCGAATCCTATGCAGCGGCGAAACGCAGAAATTGGGAACGGTGATCAGACCGCGCGTGCGCCTTTCGGATCTGATCGTATCGGAGCAGACGAAAAAAACGCTGGGAGAAATCTGCTGCGGGGCGGCGCAGGGCTATCGGATCTACGAGGAGTGGGGGCTTGATCAACAATATCCGTATGGAAGAAGTGTCTCGGTGCTGCTTGCGGGAGCGCCCGGCACCGGAAAGACGATGACGGCGCATGTGCTGGCGCATGAGATCGGCGCGCCGTTGTATCAGGTCGATCTGCCGCATATCATGGACAAATATATCGGAGAGACGGAGAAGCATTTGGAGCAGGTGTTTGATTTTGCGGGAAAGACCAATATGGTGTTGTTTTTTGACGAGGCGGACGCCCTGTTTGCAAAAAGAGGAGAGGTAACGGAGGGAAAAGACCGCTATGCGAATATGGAAGTAGCCTATCTGTTACAACGCATGGAGCAGTTTGACGGCGTTGTCATTCTGGCGACCAATTTCTACCATCATATTGATAAGGCGTTTCTTCGCCGTATCAAATATGTCCTGAGCTATCAGGAGCCGGATGAGGCGATGCGAAAGAAGATGTGGGAGAGCTGTCTGACTCCGTCGCTGCCAAGAGAAACGATCGATACGGACTATCTTGCGAACCGGTTTGCGTTAAGCGGCGGCGTCATCAAAAATGTGATACAGAGCGCCTGCATTGCGGCCGTCTATGAGCGCTGCCCGCTTAAAATGGAGCATGTGCTGCGTGCGATCCGCATGGAGTATGAAAAAATGGAGCGGAGCGTGACGCCGGAGCTTTGGGGGGAGTACGGGTATTTGATGGAGTAGGGAGTAAGGCTGCGAAACGAATAAATAAAGATGGTGAATGTCAAAAGCAGTCAATTCAACGCGCGACACGCTTTCGCTACAGTTCGACCGTAGCGGTACATAACATGCGAAAATACCGCATGTAAGTGCCGACGGTCTCACAGTGTCGCTGCGTCTGAATCTGTCTGCTTTTGACAAAATAGATGCGATCGGATGCGTTTCGCAAACGCCGAAACCTAATCAATGAGGAGAAAGGAGGAAGAACAGGATGCATGCGTATCTGCAGAAGAAAGAGAAAGAAAGCGCAGGAATAAAAAGGAACGGTGTGCGGAGGAAAGACCGGGGTGAGGAGAAGAGAAACAACGGTGAGGGAAACCGCACGGGCATCCCGGCGCAGCTAAAGGAGCGTATGGAGCAGCACACGGGAGTATCCCTGGGTGATGTGCGGGTACACTATCATTCCGATTTGCCGGCGCGTTTGGATGCGCTTGCGTATACGCAGGGAAATCAGGTCTATATCGGAGCGGGGCAGGAGCGGCATCTGCCGCATGAATTGGGACATGTGGTACAGCAGAAATTAGGAAAAGTACGGGCGGATACGAGACATGAGAGCGGCGTGCTGATGAATACCGACGCAAAGCTGGAGCGGGAGGCGGATGAGATCGGCGCGCTGCGGGGGGGATGGCAGGGCGGTCTTCATAAGAGCGGGAAAGGAAATGCTTATGGCGGCGATGTTTCCGTACAGAGGAAGATCGAGCCGCAGAGTGAGGAGCTGGATTACGGCGCACTGATCGGGGCCGTGAAAGGGCGGATGAATAAGGACTATAATAAAGCATACAGTAAGCCGATCGTGGATTTTTATCGCAGGATGCGGGAGAGCAGCTACCCTTTTACCAATGAGGAAATACTGGCAAATATCGTAACGGCAAACTGGGATCTCAAGGATACGGGGAAAGTGCTGGCGGCGAAGATGGAACTGGAAAAGCAGGCGGAGCTGGATCTGCGCTATGGCGGGGAGCGGGGTCATATGGTCAGCAGACATATCGAGATTTCCGATGAAGACCTGCGGGCACGCGTGGAGGGAGCGCGGGGGATTCCGAGGGCGTCCGCGTTTGCGCCGGGTATCAAGGGGAAAGATCAGGCCCTTCATTCCTTAGAAAAATTGCAGCCGATTCTGGAAAACCTGCTCAGAGCTGTGATGCAAATGGTGGGAAATGTTTTGGTACAGGATATGCAGCGGATAAAGGGAATGAGTGTTCAAGATGTAAAAACCTATTTATCCAATGAGTACGGGATTGATTTTGATACCGAGATGGAAGAGGAGAAGGGAGAATTTAGCATTCGTTACCAATATTATCTTGCAAAAGACAATCGGAAGCAAGAATTTACACTGACTGTTGATTATTCCGTGGAGGTAGACAGAATCTTTCAGAAGCTGGTGCGCGAGAAAGACCGTCCCGGAAAGGCAAAGAGAGAATATGAAACAGCTCATGTTTACAGAGGAAGAAACAAACCGTATATTAAGGTAAATTCTGCGACAAAGGAAGCGGATATTGAAAATCTGGTGGAGCAATCGGGCATCGACCTTGTCGGCGTTACGTTTTATTAAGCTTGTGCGCTGCATCCGAAGCGGCATCGGTCACGAAACGTCCCTGAACTCCGGCAGACAGCGCTCCCACAAAAATTTTGATAATACGCGTTCCCTTGCGTCTGCGGTTATGGAAGCGGCTGCATCAGAGGGAGTGGAGAATGCCAAAATCGCCGAAAGCAGCTCCTCCTCCGAACTGCACAGCGATCCGAACCGCCCGCCGTCCAGGATAAAATCGGGACCGGGCGCCCGAAATGCCGCCACGGGGCAGTCATAGTACATGGCTTCTAAGATTGCCATGCCGTAAATCTCATGATGATTAAGGTTTACATAACAACAACTCATGTGATAAAATTCCCACATATCCCCGTTCGGTACGCGCGGCAGAAGGGTAACGGCGTCTGCAAGCCCGGCGTCTGCGACAGCCGCTTGTACGGCGTCCTCTAATTCACCCGTTCCGATCATGCAGAGGCGGAGGCGGGGATTTTTTTTGTGAAGCCGCGCAAAAAGCGCAACCATCGTGAGCGGTTCCTTCTCGGGAACAAGCCTTCCGATGAAAAGGAGAATCTGCGCATCCGCGGAAAAGCCGTGCGCCTGTTTCAATGCGGCGGCGTCTGCATGATGGTAATCTTCATGCAGCAGCTCTTTGTCAAGTCCGATCGGGACAAGGCGCGCCCGCGTAACGCCGAGGGAGGAAAGCGCTGCACAGAGGGCGGGCGTTTTTCCCCATACGACGGGCTGTTTTCGGTAAAAGCGAATGAGGCGTTTCGTGAGCGTGTCCATCAAACGCTTTTTCAGCGGATTTGTGCTTGCGCTTTGGATAACACCGACATAGGGATAGAATTGAACGTTGTTCAACTCACACCATTTGGCGACGCTCTTTGTGTAAAGCTGCGTATCGCAAAAGCAGATGAGGGTGTCCATCGAAGCGTCAAGCAGCCGCTTGTCAAAAAAGCCGTTGATGCCGAGCGCGCGCGCCGGAAGCTGCGTGAACAGAAGCCGTTCGCTTACTTGCTCCGTTTTCGCCTCCGGTAGAAGCGTATGAGAAAAAAGCTTGTAGACGACAACGGTGTGACCTGCCGCCGCAAGCGCTTTTCCCATGCCGAGCTCCTGCGAATTGTAAAAGCCGGGTATGGCGCTTTGGTTTAAGCTGAGTGCGATGATTCCGATCTTCATAAGAGTTTCCCCATACATTAGCGTATCGTAAGCCGTTTTTCAGGCGATTCAGCGGTTTTCTCTTTTTAATACGTCTTTGTAGATTTCCGTGAGCATTTCCAGATTCTTCTCGGGCGCGTAAGCGTTCTCGTAGGTTCTGCGCGCATTGGCGGACATTGCCTGCACGGCTTCGGAAGCCGGGTCCCAGTGTAAAAAGAAGTCCGCGAGCGCATCCGCGTCGGCGGGCGCGTGCGTAAGACCTGTCTCACCATGTGCAACAAGTGTGCCGACATTGCCGATATTGCTGCCGATGACGGGCGTGCCGCAGGCAAAGCTCTCCGCGATGACAACAGGGAAACCCTCATACCACTGGGTCGGCAGACAGACGGCAAGCGCATGTCTCATTTTGGAAAGAACCTCGTCGTGCGAAATCTGACCGAGCATTGTCACATGCGAAAGCGCATGCGCTTGTATATATTCGCGCACGGCGTTTTCCTCGGGGCCGGAGCTGCACAGCATCAGTTCTTTTGGATTTTCGGCTGCCTGCTCGTAACGCTCCCATGCGCGCAGCAGCACGAAAATGCCTTTGGAGGCGTCCATGCGGCTGGCAAAAAGAAAATAAGGCTGCCGCTTATCATAGGGAACCGGCGCGCCGGGATCGGCGGTAAAGTTCGGTTTCACATAAATCTGTGCGGGGGAAAGCAGGGGCTTACCGCGCAGATGTAACCGCAAAAGCATTTCCTTGTTAAAATCCGTCAGACAAATATAGGAAAGGCGGCTGTATGTCCCGCGCCGCCTGTGATAGTGAAGCATCAGGCTGACAATGAGCGTCTGGGACTTTGAGCCGCGGTAGCAGGCGTGCTTCACCGATTGGCGCAGACCGTGCGAAAGACAGTCCTGGCAGATCCGGCCGTCTCGTAAAAACAGCGCGTTCGGGCAGAGCAGGCGGTAATTATGGATGGTCTGCACGACGGGAACGTCTAGGGAGCGTGCCGCGTCATACACGGACGGACTGATGACGAGGAGCGTGTTGTGCACATGGACAAGGTCGATATGGTGCTCCCTGATCAGCGCGCGCACTTCCCGATAGGTTTTGCGGGAGTAGATCGAGCGCAGCGGGAGGAGCAGTTTTTGGAACAAAGAGTAGGAATCCAGCTCCGTATTATTTTTTTCATAAAGGAAGACCTCATGCCCCGCATCCTTAAGCAGCCGCATCTCATTGGCAACGACGGCATCCTCGCCGCCGGGAATCTTGTACGCGTTATGCACGATGAGAATGCGTTTCTTCTCCATGTTCATCCGTGGACTCCTTTTCCGATACGTTATTTCTGTGCCGCGCTGTCATCTTTGCGAAGCGGCTTTTCAAACAGCGGCGCGATCGCAGTCATTGCGGCGTAATAGAACACGGGAATGATCTGATAGAGCGACCGCAGACCGGAGTTATCAATGCCGACCTCCAAATTGCCCTTTTGGCGGTAGATGATCAGTGTCACGAGCACGTTGCCGAGAACAAAAAACCAAGTATACCCATAGCGAGGCTGCGTCCGGCCATCTCGCTTATCCGAAGCCGCCGCAGGAAAATGCTGTACGAGCAGTACCAGTACAACAAGCAGCAAAATCTGTAAGATGCAGAACCCGAAGCCGAAGCCGCCGAAATTACGCAGCCATGCATCCACGAAATCAATGGAGCGCGTCAGGTTTTCCGTCATAAAATAACATAACGCGGCGATCAAAAACAGCGTCATCGCGTGGGGCAGATACCGTTTTAAGATACGCTCCGCAAGGAAGTGCAGCAGGAGCAGATAAACGAAAGTGCCCGCGACGCCGAGCAGCAGAAGCTTCATAAAATTGTCGCTGAGCAGGGACGTGCCGAAAGCAAGCGTCGTCCGTGCATAGATGATGTGCCGCAGCCAGTAGATGTAGAAAAGCTGGTACGCAGCGGAAGGCAGAAACAGCAATGCCAGAATCCACGAGGCATACAGCTTTCTTACGCTGTAGCAGATAAAGACAAAGCAGACAATGATAAGTCCGTCTTTTCGAAGCATCGTCACAGCGAGCGCATAAAGGCAGATCAGGAGCGCGCGGTCAACGGACGGCGCGTTCCAATGCTCTTTTCCGAGATAAAAAAGAAAGAACAGGTAAAACAAAATATAAGTATTGGATAAAATCCAATGAGTATACAAAAAGAAGATGGAACAGCTTGCCAGCAGCAGCACGGAAAGGCAGGCATAGCATGCCGCCCGTTTTGTACTGAAACGTGCGCGAACCTGCTCGTAAACAGCCGTGCCAAACGCCGCAAACAGATTGACGGTGAAAAAGCCCAAAACCGGCGCGCCCGAATCAAGCCCCCAGTACGTCATATAGGAGCTGACAAGCGGCAGAAACTGCCCGATATTCGTGAGGACAAAGCTGTTGTCGCTGACAATGTCTTTATAGCTCATCATCAGGGTCAGCGCCTTGCCGTAATCGGAAAAATAAAAATAGCTGTCATAATTAAGCAGGACATAGGTCCATCCCGTTGAGACGAGGCAGCAGACGCCCACGACAATGGCAGCGATGCTGCCGTAAGCAACGATGCCGTCGGCGTGCGTCTGATCGGCGGGAAGCGGGACAGGCTGAAGCGGAATATGCCGTAATCTGCGGAATCCGTAGCAGGCGAGGATTCCGGCGCCCATCAAAAAGCAGACGCGCCAGAAGCGGTAGGTAAAATCCGCAAGCAGCAGAAATTGGCTGCAAAAGCACCACAGACAGACGGCAGTCGGGAAGGCAAGCAGGCAGACCCACAGTTCCGGCAGATGGTGCTGTATCACCTTGAGGAACACATAGCCGATGACAAAAAGAAAAAGAAGCGCAAGTACCTGCTTTGTCTGGTACCACACGACGCTGCCGTGGGTAAGATGATAAAACCAGCCGTGATTTACAAACATGCTGATAACAAGAAGGAGCATACTTACTACGCAGAAAAAATAAGGAAGTGCTTTTTTATTTAATAGGAAATTCCGCAATCCCAGAAGAATTGCGGAAGCAATTCTTCGAAAGAACGCGCAGCGTTCTTTTTTATTCATGTCCCGTCACCTCCCGATAGGTTTTTTCTGTAAATAAATACAGATTTCCGGTATCGTCGGAAACAGCGATGAGCACAGCTTCCCCGGAAAGTCCCGCTTCATCCAGATAAAGATAGGGAATTTCCGAGATTTCGATATAAGCGGGGAAAGCGTAGTTCATCAGATTAACGACCTTGAACGGGGCGGAAAACGAAAGCGTATCCTGCGCGGAAATAAGGGCAGCGCGTTCGTCTTCCGGCAGCGTGACATCCTCTGCCCCGTCTGCGAACGTTCGGAAAAACAACGAATAAAAATCAGCCGATTCATCGACGTGCACCGTGCGGTTTTGCAGCACGGGGAACAGAATCTGATCGCGGAACTCGGATTCCTTATTATAAAGAAACAGATTGCCCTTTGCATCGCCGAGATAATTGATGCCGTCCAGCATGAGCGTCGGAAAAAAAGCATGCACATTATAACCGATATTTAAAAACAGTGTCAGCGTGAGTCCCGCCACAATGAGCCGCTTTGCGAGCAGCTCGTTTTTACGGATAAGAATGCGGAAGATCACATAAATGCCGATGAAGCACAGAACGGTGATAAAAGCTTCTTTAAACATAAAAGGTCCTTTCCTATGGTAAGATCACGGTTTGTCCGAAAACTTAATGACCAGCGTGCCGGATACGGCGCGGATATATCCGTCCTCGGGATAGCGGGGCATGTCGCGAACGATCTCGTTTTCCGCGAATGCCTTTGTCATCTCATCATCCAGAGGCGTAAAAGAAAGCCCGTGATAACGGTCAAGCAGCAGGCTGTAATGCAGGGCGTGCGTCATGAGATAACCGTCCGAAAAACCGGTCATGTCGGGCGGCAGGTTGAGCGAGATCGTATCACTCCCTTCCCGCGTGCCGATGACGGCGATGGATCCACATTCGCGCAATGTGGAATCTGCCGCAATTGTATCCGCGAGATGCGCGAGCTCATTCATAGAGCGCGCCGCGCTTGTCTCCTGCGTCCGATAGCAGATATTTGCGACTAAAATAAAATTGTATACGATCAGTGCGCATACGATCACGCACAGCCATTGCCATATGATGCCGTGACGTGCGCGGTTTTGATCCGCCCTGCCGACTCTGTCATATAATACAAGCAGCAGGACATAGACGAAATACAGGCCGCCCTGCATCAGCATATGATAGGATACGTCGGGTGTTAAAAAATAAATGGCATAGCACACAAACGGAATGAACAGCGCAAACAACAGAATGCAGATAAGCCTTACAGGTAAGCGCCAAAGCCTGTGCCTCACGATGCGGGCAAGCGCGCCGCAGAAAAGCAGAGCCAGCATGCAGAGATTGAAGGCCGAATACGCATTCATGCGGTGCAGCGATCCGATAAAAAAGTATGCAAAGTCGATCAGACACTGCTTAGCGGCGAACAAAGGGGCAAAGCCGCCGGATAAACCGCCCTCCAAGGAGCTGATGCCCTGATAGTCAGCGAGAGAGACATGCTGTACGGATAAGAGAATGCGGTTAACGACGGCATAAAGCACGTAGCCGAAAACAGCGCAGGCGAGCGCGCGCAGCCATTTTAGGGCAAGCGCGGAAAGCGGCGTGTCCCCATGCAGCAGCTCGTCCAGACTATAGACGATCACGAGCATGGCGGCGAAAGTGATATACGCCTGATAGCAGCCGAAGCCGAACATCAAAAGAAGCGCGCCGGGCAGAAAACCGAAGCGGTATTTCAGGGTAAGAAAAATCGCAAGCGTCATGCAGAGCATGGCAAGCATATAGCCGTCCGCGGTATACAGATAGCCGAACGTGCTCGTCACAGCGGGAAAAGTGACCAAAAGCGCGCTGAGCAGGACAAGCGTGCTCTTTTTCCGAATCCGCAGCAGCTCGCAGATCAGAATTGCCGTGACGGTAAGATAACAGAGCGACAGACAGCCGTTCACCCATGAAAGATCATAGTAAGAGCTGATACCGCATGCGAGCGTCAAAAAGCAGCGTCCGAGCCGGATCGTGTTTTGATCGGAATAATAGCTGATCACGCTGTCCCAGTTCGGAATATAATTGAAAAACGCATAAGCGTGCGCAAGAAGCCCGAACAGAAATACACTGATCAGGATCGTGACCCACGATGGTTTTATTTTTTGTCTGATCGTCTGAAAACATGTTTCCGGATTCATGAAATTCATCGCTCCTGTCTGAATTGCGGTCACGCTTAAAAAGCGATTCCATGACCGTTTCCTTCGCATTCTTCTCATACTACACATTATAACCAACATTTTACAGGATGTAAGGTAAAAAAGCAATTCATGAAAAGAAGTTCTATATTTTGCGNGGACGTTGTGTTACAATAGCTATGTAAAAAACGAAGTTTGCAAGAGAAATTGAGGAATGGACTGTGTTCAAAAAAATCATAAAGACAACGATATTTCTGNTGCTCGTTGCGATCATATGGGTGAATATTTCCCTCAAATTCCGACCGGATAAACTGCATCCGGTCTTCCATGAACCGAAGAACACGCTGGACGTGGTCATGATCGGGAGCAGCTCNTGGTATACATTCTGGTCGCCGATGGTGGCGTATGAGTTTACGGGGATCACTTCCTTTGATTACGCGCAGGGAGGAATGCCGGCGGATTGTCTGGAATACTGTATCCGGGAGGTGCTGAAGCGCCAGAANCCGAAGGTCATTGCGCTGGATGCGCGCGTGTTTCTTTANCGGGATGAAAATACCCTGCAGGAGAACGAAGCGGGAGAGCTTTTGATCAATGAAGGGCATATCCGCGCCGTGTCCGATACGATGCCGTACAGCCTGAACCGTTTCCGCATGCTGTATTCGGTCAGGGAGTATCTGGAGGACGGGCTTTCCACGCATCTGGATCTGCTGTTTTATCATGACAGGTGGAAAGCGGTATTTGCCGAGGGAGGGGTATCGCTCCACGAGAAAGCGGAGCGGGACTATACAAAGGGCTATGACATTCACGGTGAGATCACACCCTATGAGCACCCGCGGGACGTCAGCGCGGTCACGGAGACGGAGGCGCNTTCCGAGAGCACGGAGGAGCTGCTCCGGCGGCTTTGTGCTTATTGCGAGGAGCTGGATGCGCAGGTTGTATTTGTCGCGATGCCGACGAGCGACCATGATGAGACGCAGCAGAGACAGTATAATTATATGAAGCAGATCATCGGGGAGTATGACGGCATTGATTTTTTNAATACCAATGATCTGGTGGAGGAGATAGGGCTTGATTTTGCAACGGATTTTTATGATCATACGCATGCCAATTATCTCGGAACCGTAAAATTTACATCCTATTTGGAAAACTATCTGATTTCCGCCTATGGGATTCCGGACCGCAGGGGGCAGGAGGAATACGCCCACTGGCAGGAGGATCTTGCGATGTGGCATCAGATGCTCCAAAATATGGGACAGTGAAGCGGAATGCGGAACTGTTACCGGTGAAAGGGTTAGGTATTGGCATGGCATTGATTTCGTTTCCGTTTTTTTGCTTGCTGTTGATCACGGCGCTTTTGTTCTATCTGTGTCCGAAGCGCTGGCGCTTTCTTGTACTGATCGCTGCAAGCGGCTATTATTATTTTGTGTCCGAGGGCGCCGGATGGAGTCTGNTGTTATTGGCGTATATCGCGTTGTTTTTCGGCTCCGCGCTGCTGTTAAAGCGCTATGAGCAGACAAAAACGGTAAAAAATGCGGTTTATGCTGTGACAATCACGGCGGCGCTCGGCGCGCTGTTATTTTTGAAATACTGGAATCCGCTCGGGCTGCATTCACCGCTTGGCATGTCGTTTTGGATGCTGACGGGAATCGGCTATGTGACCGATGTGTACCGGGGCAGCGTGAGAGGGGCGGTGTCGCCCGCAAAGACCACGCTGCTTCTTGGATTTTTTCCGCTGATGATCTCAGGACCGATCTTGCGTTACGGGGAAACGGCGAAGGAGCTTGTGCCGGGTGCGGATGCTTCGGGAGAACCCGGGCCGGACGGAAGCGCAGGACCTGCCGTACATAAGTCGGATACAAGACAGATCGCCTTTGGCGTGCAGCGTATCTTATGGGGCTGTATGAAAAAATTAGTGCTCTCGCAGCGGCTTGCGGTCATTGTGGATACCGTATATGCGAACGTCGGCGTCTATCAGGGCTGGACGATCCTGTTTGCGGTGTGCTGTTTTTCGTTACAGCTTTACACGGATTTTTCCGGCTGTATGGATATTGTGCTGGGGGCGGCCGAGCTGTTCGGAATCCGCCTGCCGGAGAATTTTCAGACGCCGTTTTTATCTGAAAATGTCTCTGAGTTCTGGCGCAGATGGCACATAACGCTGGGCGCGTGGCTGAAAGACTATGTGCTGTACCCGCTGTTGCACAGCGAGCCGTTTAGGCGGCTGAAAAAGAGCGCCAAAAAGCGGCTGGGCAAAGTGTGGGGAGAACGGATCGTCCTGTATATGGGAATGTTCGTTTCGTGGTTTCTGATCGGATTATGGCACGGCAGCTCGTGGAAATATATTTTCGGCGTCGGCGTATGGTTTTGGGCGGTCATTGTGGCGGGGGAGCTTTGGTCGCCTGCTGTGGTGCGGCTTGCAAAGCGGCTTCATATCAATATGGAATGTTTCAGCTTCCGCCTGTTTCAAAGACTCAGGACGTTTGCGCTTGTTGCGTTCGGTCTGTCGTTTTTCAGGGCGGCGAGCGCCAAGGAGGGCGTAAAGCTGTGGACGGAAGCGTTTGCATGCTTTAATCCGCATGTGTTGTTTGGCAGCAGTCTTTTGAAGCTCGGACTGGATTTACAGGACATGCTCGTTCTGGCGGCCGGCATGCTCGTGCTTTTATTCGTCTCGCTCATGCAGTACCGCGGCGTCGCTGTCAGGGAGCGGCTTGCCGGACAGAATCTGGTGTTCCGGTGGGGATTGTATCTGGTTCTGTTTTTTACCGTTATTATTTTTGGGGTATACGGAAAAGAATATAACGCGGCGGACTTTATCTATCAAGGATTTTGAATGGAATAACGTGCATTTTCAATCGTCTGACCATATAGGAGCATTTGTATGAAATCGTATTCGGAATTGGAAAAGATCTGCAAAAAGAGTGATATGACAGGGCTTCCCGTGGTGCGCCTCTCCGTGCTCGGCGACTGCGCGACGCAGCATCTTTGCCGGGCGATCCGCGGCATGGGCTATGAGGAGGGACTGGCGGTTGAAATCTGGGAGGCGGATTATAATCAGGTCGAATTACAGCTTGTGGATGAGCGGTCTCCGTTGTATGAGAGCAGACCGGACATGGTGTTTTTGATGCTGTGCCATCAAAAGCTGTATGAGACGTTTTGTTCCACGCCGGAGAGCGAACGTCCGCAGTTTGCCGAGCGGATGCTCAATAAGGTGACGGGATATTGGGAGCTGATCTCTGCCCGCTGTGAGGCGCGTATTTTACAGAGCAATTTCATGCTCGTGGATGACGCGGTGTTCGGAAATTATGCCAATAAGACGGCGTATTCCTATGCGTATCAAGTGAGAAAGCTGAACGTTCTGCTGATGCAGGCGGCGCAGGAGCGCGCTGCCGGAAAGCGCGTGTCCGTCGTGGATCTGGATTTACTCCAGCAGCGTTACGGCGCGGAGTCCGTGCAGGATGACCGGACGTATTTCGTCGGCAAGCTTCCCATAGCGGTCAAATACCTGCCTGCGGTGGCGGAGCAGATCGTCCGCATCATCAAGGCGCTGCGGGGCAGCGTGAAAAAATGTATCGTTACNGATCTGGACAATACGCTGTGGGGCGGCGTGATCGGAGATGACGGGATAGAGAATATTCAGATCGGGGAGCTGGGGCAGGGTCAGGCGTTCAGCGGGCTTCAGACGTGGCTGAAGGAGTTAAAAAAGAGAGGCATCCTGCTTGCCGTGTGCAGCAAGAACGAGGAGGCGGCGGCNAAGCTGCCGTTTGAAAAGCATCCCGAGATGATCCTGAAGCTGGATGATTTTGCGATGTTCGTGGCAAATTGGGAGGATAAGGCGGGGAATATCCGCAGAATACAGGAAACACTGAATATCGGCATGGACAGTATTGTTTTTTTGGATGATAATCCGTTCGAGCGGGAGCTTGTCCGTTCTCTTATCCCGGAGATCTGTGTGCCGGAGNTGCCGGAGGATCCGAGCGCGTATCTTCCGTACCTGCGTCAGTGCGGGCTGTTTGAAACGGCAAGCTTTTCGGAGGAGGATACCAAGCGGACGGGGCAGTACCGCGAAGAAGCGTTACGGGCATCGGAGCAGAGCCGGTATGAAAACTATGAGGAATATTTACGGAGTCTGCACATGGAGGCGTATGTCTCACCGTTTGACGCGTTCCATACCCCGCGCATCGCGCAGCTTTCGCAGCGCTCCAATCAGTTCAATCTGCGCACGATCCGCTATACGGAAGCGGATGTGGAGCGGCTTTCCAAGGATGAGCGCTATGAGACGTTGTTTTTTTGCTTAAAGGATGCGTTCGGGGATTACGGGCTGATCAGTGTGGTCGTATTAGAAAAGCAGCCGGAGGGCGTGCTGTTCATTGAGGAGTGGTTCATGAGCTGCCGCGTCCTAAAGCGCGGCATGGAGGAATTCATTGCCGATACGATCGTTGGGAAAGCGCGGGAGCTTGGATGTCAGCGCGTTGTCGGAGAGTATCTGCCGACGCCGAAAAACCAAATGGTGGAGCGCCTGTATGAGCGGCTCGGGTTTACACCCTTGGGAGAGGGGCGCTACGAGGCGAAGGTGGAGGAATATTCGATGCATGAGACGCAGATCGGACGGCAGGCGGAATGAGGCTGTCGGTGATCAAGAAGCCATTTTTTTATAACATAAACAGATCGTGGAGGAAAAATATGAGCAGAGAAGAAATTTTGGAGAGAGTGAACAGGGTATTTAAGGACGTGTTCGACGATGAGGACGTTGCGGTGACGTTTACATCCACGGCGGCGGATGTGGAGGGCTGGGATTCCCTCCGCCATATCACGCTCATCGAGGCGGTAGAGGACGAATTTGACATGCGCTTTCAGATGAACGAGGTGACGGGCATGAAGGACGTCGGCGAGATGGTGGATATCATTGCGGAGAGAGCGGGTTGAAACATCATTGATTTTTCAATCTGCGAGACTTGTGCTTACGCCCAATCTCGCAGGTCGGATAAGGATGGAGCATGAACATGAGACAATATCGGTTTGAGGATATGAAAACCGGCATGACGGAACGATTTGTCGTCACGGTCGGGGCGGAGCAGCAGGAGGCGTTTTTCGCGCTGACGGGCGATAGTAATCCGCTGCACCGCGACGCTGATTTTGCGAAAAAAAGAGGCTTTGAAGACCGCGTCGTCTACGGAATGCTTGCCTCGGCGTATTATTCGACGCTGGCAGGTGTGTATCTGCCGGGGGAAAATTGTCTGATCAACGAGTGTAAGGTGACATACTATCAGCCGGTCTATCCGGGGGATGTGCTGACTGTGGAAGGCGTCGTATCCGATGTGCGGGAATCCACCNGCAGTCATTGCGGTNANNNTTACGNGGGAAAGNNGNNNAGANNGNANNGANCNTTGATNNTNCAATACGGCANNNNTGTGCTGACGNCCANNTTNNCGGGCTGTTGGNAGCATGGAGNATNAGTATGACGGACAGACGGGTAATACTCATATTGGGCGCCTCCTCGGACTTAGGAGCGGAGCTGATCCGTGAGCTGGATGTGCTGGAGGAGCGGCGGGCATCCTGTGAAAGCGATGCGCCCCGTCCGCTGATCTTAGCGCATTACGGACACAATCAGGATGCGCTCACAAAGCTGAAAGAGACTTGTACGCATGTGGACATAGAGCTGCTGCAGGCGGATTTATCCGTGCAGGAGGAGGTCTGTGCCATGCTTGCGGGATTAAAAGAAAAATCGCTCCTGCCGACGCATATTGTCAGCCTTGCGGCGGCAAAATTCGGTTATATGCGCATCAGCGAGTGGGATCGGGAGCGGGTGCGGCAGGATATGGACATTCAGGTCTTTTCACTTGCGGAGGTATTCCGTGTCTGCCTTCCTGAGATGGCAAAGCGGGGCAGGGGAAAAGTGGTCGTTATGCTGTCCGCCTGTACGGTGGGCGAGCCGCCGAAATTTCTTTCGAATTACACATCGGTCAAATATGCGCTGCTGGGGCTGGTGAAAAGCGCAGCAGCGGAGTATGGCGATCAGGGACTCAATATCAACGGCATCTCTCCTGAAATGATCGAGACAAAATTTGTCGCGGGGATCGGCAGGAAGGTGCGGGAGATGAACGCGGAGAGCAGCCCGCGTCATAGAAACCTGACAGTGAGGGATGTCATTCCTTCCGTGTTGTATCTGCTTTCTGAGGAGGCGGAATTTGTAAACGGCGTCAACCTGAATCTGTCGGGGCGCGGAGCGTAAGGAGAACATCATGAGTGCAGAGATCAAGCTTTTTGTGCCGGGCAGGCTTTGTCTGTTCGGGGAGCATAGCGACTGGGCGGGGTTGCAGCGCACGATGAATGCGGACATTGTGCCCGGAAAGGCGATCGTCACCGGTATTGAACAGGGGATTTACGGGACGGCGAAAAAGAGCACGGAATTTTGTGTGCACAGCTCGCTTGAAATTTTTGAGAAGGAGTACTTTTCCTGCCCGATGGAACTGNCCANNCTGCGGCAGACCGCAAAGCAGGGAGGCTTTTTTTCCTATGTGGCGGGCGTTGCATCTTATCTTTCCGAGTGGTATCATGTCGGTGGCGTGGACTTAGAGATCACGGATATGACGCTGCCGATCAAAAGCGGGTTATCTTCCAGCGCGGCGATCTGCGTGATGGTGGCAAGGGCGTTTAACGAGTTGTACGGCTTACAGCTCAATACGCTCGGCATCATGAACATCGCCTATCTCGGTGAACAGAGAACGCCGTCCCGCTGCGGCAGGCTCGATCAGGCGTGCGCATTCGGCGTGAATCCCGTCTGCATGACCTTTGACGGAAATGAGATCGAGGTGGACCGTATCCGCGTAAAAAAGGAATTACACTATGTCTTTGCCGATCTGATGGCGGGTAAGGACACGGTAAAAATATTGGGAGACTTAAATAAAAGTTATCCGTTCCCGCAGACGGAGGCAGACCATAAGCTGCATGAGGCGCTGGGCACAGATAATGAGGCTCTCATCGCGCGGGCGGCTGCATACATTGCGGAAGGGGATACCGAGAAGCTCGGCGCGCTGATGTGTGAGGCGCAGGCGTTATTTGACGAGAAGGTAGCGCCCCTGTGCCCGCAGGAGNTGACGTCGCCCGTGCTGCATGAGACGCTCCGGGATGAATANATCCGCACCCTCACCTACGGCGGAAAGGGCGTCGGTTCACAGGGAGACGGAACCGTTCAGTTTTTGGCGAAGGATGCGGATACGCAGAGGGAGCTTGTGCGTTATCTGGAGCAGGACAAGGGGATGCATGCCTATCCGCTGACCTTAAAGCCGAAATCCGCGGTGCGAAAGGCGATCATACCGGTCGCGGGCTTCGGTACGAGGCTGTATCCTGANACACGCGGCATAAAAAAAGAATTTTGTCCTGTGGTGGACAGNGACGGGCTTGTGAAACCGGCGATCCTGGTATTACTTGAGGAACTGGATGCGATCGAGATGGAGNAGATCTGTCTGGTGATCAACAGCGAGGAACGCCCGATTTATGANGATTACTTTTTTAAGCCGCTCTCGGAGGAGCACTACCGCAAGCTGCCGAAGCAGATGCAGGCGTATGAGGACAAGATNCGCCGGATCGCGGGAAAGCTGACCTTTCAGGTGCAAAAAGAGCAGCTCGGCTTCGGGCATGCTGTTTATCAATGTAAGGAATATGCGGCGGGCGANCCGGTCATGCTGCTTTTAGGGGANACGATCTANCAGAGCAACACCGGTGTTCCGTGTACCGGGCAGCTCTTAGAGGCTTACCGGAGATACGGGCTCCCCATGGTGGCGCTTCATAAGGTACCGCTTGCGCAGGTCGTGCATTACGGTATCTTTGCGGGAACCTGGGANGATAAGGAGCAGACGGTCATGCAGCTTANGCGCATNGCGGAGAAACCGCGGTGCGAGTATGCGAAGGATTTTCTTTCCGTTGCGGATCGCAGCGCGCCGGACAATTATTACGCGGCGTTCGGGGCTTATATCCTGACGCATGAGGTGTTTGAGCGGTTAGNGGANATGGTTTCGGGGCATGCTTCGGGAGACGGAGAGATCCAGCTGACGGATGCGCTTGCCGATGTGCGAAAGAAGCATGGGATGATGGGATTTGTTCCGGACGGGGAATCCTTTGATATTGGCAATGCGGAGGCTTACCGCGATACAGTGAGCCGTTTCGGACTGAAATAAAAATAGACGAATAGGAGAAAAAATCATGAAAGAATCGTACAAGATCGCAGTTGCGGGGACAGGCTATGTCGGTCTCTCGAACGCCGTACTTTTGTCACAGCACAACGAGGTGACGGCGGTGGACATCATACCGGAAAAGGTGGAGATGATCAATCAAAGGAAGTCGCCGATCGTAGATCAGGAGCTGGAGGAATATCTGGCAAAGCCCGAGTTAAGCTTAAAAGCGACAACGGACGGTCCGGCGGCATACCGGGATGCGGATTTTGTCATTATTTCAACGCCGACCAATTACGATCCGGTCAGAAATTATTTTGACACCTCATCCGTGGAGGCGGTCATTAAGCTTGTCATGCAGGCAAATCCGAATGCGGTCATGGTGATCAAGTCCACGATCCCGGTCGGTTATACCGAGTCGGTGCGTGCAAGGTTCGGAACCGATAATCTGATCTTTTCGCCGGAATTTCTGCGGGAGGGGCGGGCGCTTTACGATAATCTGTATCCGTCGCGGATCATTGTCGGCGCGCCGATGGAGAACGCGCGTTTAGTGGAGGCGGCGCATACCTTTGCGGCGCTCTTAAAGCAGGGGGCNATCAAGGAAGAAATACCGACGCTGTTCATGAATCTGACGGAGGCGGAGGCGGTGAAGCTGTTTGCCAACACCTATCTTGCGCTGCGNGTGTCCTTTTTTAACGAGCTGGACACGTATGCGGAGGTCAGAGGACTGGATTCCAAATCCATCATTGAGGGCGTGGGGCTTGACCCGCGTATCGGTACGCATTACAATAATCCGTCCTTCGGATACGGCGGGTACTGTCTGCCGAAGGATACGAAGCAGCTGCTTGCCAACTTTAACGATGTGCCNAACAATATCATCGGCGCGATCGTGGATGCGAACCGGACAAGAAAAGAGTTTATCGCGGAGCAGATCATGGAAAAAGCGGGTTATTATAACCGGGAGACGGGAGCATTCGGCGCGAAAGGAAAAGAGTGCCGTGTCGGTGTTTACCGTCTGACGATGAAGGCGGATTCCGATAATTTCCGTCAGAGCTCCATTCAGGGTGTCATGAAACGGATCAAGGCGAAGGGCTTGGAGGTCGTCGTGTATGAGCCGAGCTGTAAGGATGAGGAGTTTTTCGGCAGCAGGGTNATCCGCGATCTTGAGGAATTTAAGAAAATAAGCACGGTGATCATCGCGAACCGCTACAGCGAGGACTTAAAGGACGTGCTGGATAAGGTATATACGAGGGATCTGTATTTTAGAGATTAGGTTGTATATTATATGGAATTGTAGAAGGTACGGGGGATAGGATTGTGTCATTTTGCTCGGTAGAATATGCAGTTTTTTTGGCAGTGGTCGTGGGACTGTACTGGCTGCTGCCGCATACAAAGCGATGGATTCTGCTTTTGGCGGCAAGCTATGTATTTTATGGCTGCTGGAATGCGAAATATCTGCTGCTTATNTTTGCGGAAACGCTGCTGTCCTATCTGATCGCAAAAAAGATAAAATTAAGGGACGGACATCAGAAAAAATATTTGACATTGGGGATTGTCCTGACGCTTTCGCTGCTGTTTTTCTTTAAGTATCTCGGATTTGCTCAGTACAATCTGCTGCGTCTCTTTGGTCTTTCGGATGCGATGATCAATGAGCGCTTATGGAAGATTCTGCTGCCGGTAGGAATTTCTTTTTATTCCTTTCAGTGCATCAGCTATATGGCGGATGTATACCNGGAAAAGGTGGAATGCGAGGAGCATTTCGGTGTGTATGCGCTGTATATCGCGTTTTTCCCGCAGTTGGTCGCCGGACCGATCGAGCGCAGCTGTGATATCATACCGCAGTTAAAAAAGAAACAGTATTTTTCTTATGAACGCTTTACTTATGGTTTGAAGCTGATCGCATGGGGCGCGTTCAAAAAAATGATCATTGCCGATTTTTTTGCCTATTATGTGGAGACGGTGTATGAAAATGTCTATGTAAAGCCGGGCGGGAGCATGGTGTTTGCGACCGTTCTGTTTGCGTTTGAGGTCTACTGTGATTTTTCGGGATATTCGGATATTGCGCGGGGTTCGGCAAGCCTGATGGGAATCCGTCTGATGGAAAATTTCCGGGCGCCGTACTTATCGCAGAATATTCAGGAATTTTGGAGAAGATGGCATATTTCGCTCTCCAGTTGGTTAAGGGATTATATTTATATTCCGCTTGGCGGGAGCAGGAAAGGGAAGCTTTCGTATGTCCGCAATATTCTGATCACCTTCGGGTTGAGCGGCTTGTGGCACGGCGCGAATTGGACTTATTGTTTATGGGGATTGACGCATGGCGTTTATCAGTTGTTTGAAAAGCTTGTCAAGCGCCGCGCGGCAAAGCATGTTCTCGTGGTGTGGATCAACAGGCTGCTGACATTCTGCGCCTGCCTGTTCGGACTCATATTTTTCAGGGCGGCCTCGCTTCGCGATGCATGGTATGTCATTACGCATATGTTTACGGGGATCGGCAGCATCAAAACGTATCTGGTCACGGCTTATCAGAATCTCTACATCACAAAGTACATTTTTGTGCAGATGGTTTTGGTATTGGCTGTGCTGTTTTGCTATGATCTGGTCTCCTTAAAAACGGATGTGATCGCATGGATCGGTAAGCGGAGCATCGGTGTGCGCTGGCTTACATACAGCGTGTTTATGAGTTTCTTTGTTGTTTCTTATATTTTATGGGGAAGCAGCGGCAGTCAGTTTATTTATTTCCAATTTTAGCGGGCGACGGGAAAGGAGCATCGGCGTACAATGAAAAAGATCATCCTAAAAACCGTTCTCTTAACTGCGATCGTGGTCGTGATGGTAACGGGCTCGTTTCTGCTTTTGATCTATGCGGACATCAATCCGAATAAGCTGCTTGGCTATGAAGTGTATGATGCACTGGAAGAAGTGGAACAGGCGAATTCTTACGAGGCAGTGCTGCTGGGGGACAGTGTGTCCAGACAGTTATGTCCGCCGGAAAGTCAGGGAGAAAATGCACAGGTCTGTTATCTGTCCACCAATCAGGCGGTCACAGTCATCGGGAATTATATTCTTCTCTGCCGTTATTTGGAGAATCACCCGCAGACCAAGCAGGTGATCTATATGGTGCAGCCGGTCGGGCTTGCAAACAATATGCGGTCGGATTTTTCGTATCAGTACTTTATACTGCCGCTTTATCGGGAGCCGTATTTGGCATACATTGATGAGAACACGCGTGAGGCGGTCGAGGAGAAATACGGCAGGATATTTGTTTCAAATCCCGTCATACGGTATATTCTGCGGAATTCTGCTGTTTGCTTAAAACCGTATTTGGAAAGAATTCATGATGATGAGGACGGGACGGTTCCCGAGATGATGTTTCGTTATCTCAGCAGCATGCAGGAGCTATGCGGCAAATACGGGGCAGAATTTATTTTGGTCAGTTCACCCTTGAATGAAGGGTTTGATTACGATACGGAACGTTTTTTGGAAACGGTCATGCAGACGGAGGATGCGGAGCTTCGGGAATTATTTGAGAGGTATACTGCTTCGATGCGTTTTTATGAGAAGGATTGTTTCTCGGATGATGTGCATTTTACCAAGGACTATCTGGAGATGCATAGGGAGGAGATTCTTTCCCTGTACCCGGAGCTGCATGATACGATTCAATGATGAACGGACGGGAGAGAAAATGCGGCGGTAAAAAGCGGAATGGGTCGCGATGCAGCAAAAAATGAGTGGAACATCACAGGAAGGTAATGGGAGGTCGTTACATGAAACAACTTCCGATCTGCGACATTCTCGGTGTACATGTCTGTGTGACAAGCATGCCGGAGGTTGTGGCGCTGTTAAAAGAGCATATCGAGGAGCTGCGCGGAAAGTACATCTGTGTCTCGAATGTGCACACAACGGTGACGGCATATGAAAATCCCGATTATATGGCGGTGCAGAACGGCGCGGCGTATGTGCTGCCCGACGGGAAGCCGCTTTCGATCGTCAGCAGGAAACGGGGATTTTCGGGAGCGCAGCGCGTTGCCGGGCCGGATCTGATGGGGGAATTGTTTCGGGACGCGGAAGAAAACAGGACTGCGCTCAGGCATTATTTTTTCGGCGGATCACCCGAGACGATCAAAGCCTTGGAGACAAAATTAAAGGAAACGTATCCACACTTACAGACGGCGGGATTTGTCTCGCCGCCGTTTCGAAAGCTTACCGAGGAGGAGGATGAGGAGGCGGTCCGTCTCATCAATGAGTCGGGTGCGGATATTTTATGGGTGGGCTTAGGCGCACCCAAGCAGGAGAACTGGATGCGGGCGCACGAGGGACGAGTGCATGCCGTGATGCTGGGCGTCGGCGCCGGTTTTGATTTTCACGCGGGCACGGTAAAAAGAGCGCCGAAATGGATGCAGAAATGTTCGCTTGAATGGCTGTACCGTCTGTGTCAGGAGCCGGGGCGTCTGATGAAGCGCTATCTCAAGACGAACCTGAAATTTGTACGACTTGTGCGCGCCGAAAACCGCAGACTGCGCGCGTCTACCCGTAAGAAGTGAATAAATAAATGCAATTGAGATATGCGGTAGATAATGTAGATGATTGTACAAACTATACAAATCCATAAGCAGGTGCTATAAATGAATTTCTTTGAAATTCATTTTGCCGCCGGTACTTACATGCGGTATTTTCGCATGTTATGTACCGTTGCGGTTGAATTGCAGCGCAAGCGTGCCTGCGTTGGATTGCATAGTTTGTACATATCAAGTACTTTACTTATACGTTTCTCAATTGCATGGAAAAAAGAGCATAGAGGAAGGAGATTTTCTATGTTGAAGGGAATACCGGAGATTTTGTCTCCAGAACTGCTGAAAGCACTGTGTGAAATGGGGCATGGGGATTATGTCGTCATCGCCGACGGCAATTTTCCGGCGCAGTCGGTCGGAAAGGATACGCGCGTCATCCGGTGTGACGGACACGGCGTGCCGGAGCTGCTGCAGGCAATTCTGAAAGTCATCCCGACGGATACTTATGTGGAGCATCCGATCAATTTAATGGCGCCCGAACCGCAGGACCCCAAACATTTTCCGATATGGGACACGATTTATGACATCGTGGAGCGCGCGGAAGGGAAAAGCAGGGAAAAGATCGGTTATATCGAGCGCTTTGCTTTTTATGAGGAATCAAAAAAGGCATTTGCGGTCATTGCGACGGGAGAACAGGCGGTCTACGCGAATGTGATGCTGCAAAAGGGCGTGATCACGCCGGATATGCTGGCGTAAACAAGATATGGGGAGTAGCAGATGGATAATCGGTACGCAAAGCTGAATAATTTATTTTTGAGACAGAGCTATATGGATTCGTGGGAGGAATATGTGCGGGGAATCCGCAGTAAGCATGCGATCCACTGGGACTACGTGATCCTGACGGCATCGAACGAGGAGCAGGCGGAGGTATACAGACAGCAGATTTCGGAACGGCTAAAAGGCGGTTTCCTTCCGCAGCAGACGGCGTATGCCGTACTGCCGGACCCACAGGGAAAACGGGTCGGCAGCGGCGGAGCGACGTTCCATGTGCTGAAATATATCGCGGAGCAGGGCAGGATTCAAGGGGAACCTGCGTCGGATGCGGCAGATGTTTTCAGGGGAAAAAGGATGCTGGTCATCCATTCCGGCGGCGACAGCAAGCGCGTGCCGCAGTACAGTGTGTGCGGCAAGCTTTTTTCACCCGTGCCGCGCGAACTGCCGGACGGCAGGCCGTCCACGCTCTTTGACGAGTTCATGATCTCCATGGCGGGCGTGGCAGGCAGAATCCCCGAGGGAATGCTCGTGCTGTCGGGCGACGTTCTTCTTTTATTTAATCCGCTGCAGATCGACGCGCAGTTTCACGGCGCAGCGGCGATCTCGATCAAGGAGGATGTGGCGGTCGGCAAGGAGCACGGTGTTTTTTTGAATAATGGCAGCGATATGGTCGGGCGTTTTTTACATAAGCAGTCCGAGGAGGCGCTTCTGCGGCTCGGCGCTGTGAACGACAAGGGATGTGTGGACCTTGATACCGGTGCGGTGCTCTTGGATGCGGAGCTGCTCGGCGCGCTGTTTTCGCTCATCGCGACAAACGGAAGCGTGGATGCGGATAAATATGCTCGCTTTGTCAACGACAGGGCGCGGATCAGCTTTTACGGCGATTTCCTGTACCCGCTTGCCGAAGATGCGACGCTCGATCAATATTATTTAGAGGCGGCAGAGGGGGATTTCACTGACGAGCTGCACGAATGCCGCACACAGATATGGCAGACGATCCATGAGTTTTCCATGAAGCTGATCTGTCTTTCGCCCGCAAAATTCATCCATTTCGGTACAACGGGGGAGCTTCTTGGCTTAATGACGTCGGGCGTGGAGGCTTATGAGTTTTTAGATTGGAAAAAAGATGTGTTTTCGGCATGGGATAAGCATAGGTCATTGCCGGAGAATACGGGATTGCATCATTCGGTCGTGGAGCGGACTTCCTCGCTCGGAAACGGCGTTTATGTGGAGCATAGCTATGTGGAGGCAGATGCCGTGATCGGGGATGGCAGTATGGTATCGAATCTGCGGCTTGGCGGTGTGCATGTACCGCCCGGCGTGGTGCTGCACGGCATTTTTTTGCAGGACGGCGGCTGTGTGGTGCGTGTCTATGCGACGGAGGATAATCCCAAGGGAACGCTCATCCATGACGCGCCTTTTCTGCATACGACGCTCAAAGAGCTGCTGCAGGTTCTGAATAGTAAAGCGGAGGCGTTATGGCCCGGTATGGCGGAGAAGGACTGTTTTTTGTGGAATGCTGCCTTATACCCGGTCTGCAAGACGATGGAGGAAGCGGTGTCGTCGGCATTGTTTTTGTGCCGGGCGGCAAACGGCGGAAGTTATACGATAGAAGAACGTGAACAGTGGATTTCGGCGAAACGCTTGAGTCTTTGCAGCAGTTTTCGGGAAGCGGATACCGCAGCGATCCCGAAATGGCAGGGGCAGTTAAAAAACGAGATCATTGTCAGGAAATTTCTGTGTGCCGTCAAAGAAAAGCAGGACTATCACAAAAGCCTGCAAATATTCGGAGAGCGCGGTGTGAGTGAAGAACAGCTCACCATGCTGCTTGCTTATGCCGAAACGGCCGCTTTTTCTGATAAGATCAGGATCTATTATCACCTATCGCGCAGTCTGCGTCAGGGACAGCGGTCCGTGGCAGGCTATGATGAAGGCATGCTGGAGGGAATGTGCTTTGATACGATCCGCGATGAGATTTTCCGGGAGGGACGTGCGGCGATTCCGAAAAATAATGAATTGAACATTGTTCAAGATGAGGTTTTTGTGGAGCTTCCCGTGCGTGTAAACTGGGGCGGGGGCTGGACGGATACGCCTCCGCAGTGCAACGAACAGGGCGGCGTGGTCTTAAATGCTGCCATCACCTTAAACGGCGTGCTGCCGGTTCAGGTGCGCGTGAGAAAGCTGAGCGGATTTTATGTCGCGTTTGAGAGCGCTGATCTCGGCGCGCACGGTGAAGCGCATTGCGTGGCGGATATTCAGGACTGTCATAATCCGTATGATTTTTTTGCACTGCATAAGGCGGCGCTGATCGCCTGCGGTATCGTTCCGTTGGAGGGCGAGGCGGATTTAGAGCAGATCCTAAGACGATTGGGCGGCGGTATTTATCTGTCCACGCAGGTTGTCGGCGTGCCGAAGGGTTCGGGTCTCGGTACAAGCTCTATTTTATCCGGCGCGTGCGTGAAGGGGATTTTTGAGTTCCTTGGAAAGGAGCTTTCGGACGAGGCGGTTTATGAGACGGTTTCCTGTATGGAACAGATCATGAGTACGGGGGGCGGCTGGCAGGATCAGGTCGGCGGTCTGACGGGGGGCATCAAATTGATCACGACGAGACCGGGGCTGCATCAACAGATTTCGGTGTCCTATGTCACGATTCCCGAACCGGCAAAAAAAGAACTGCAGGAGCGGTTTGCGCTGATCTACACGGGACAGCGGCGGCTTGCGAGAAATCTGCTTCGTGACGTAGTCGGCAATTATATCGGGGGCAGGGAAGAATCGGCCTGTGCCCTTTATGAGATGAAGCGTGTCGCGTCGATGATGCGCTTTGAACTGGAAGAAGGGAATATCGACGGCTTTGCCGCGCTGCTTAACAGGCATTGGGAGCTGTCAAAGAAGCTGGACGCCGGTTCGACCAATACCTGTATCGAGCAGATATTCCTTGTCTGTGAGGATATGATCGACGGCCGTTTTATCGCGGGCGCCGGCGGGGGCGGATTTATTCAGGTGGTGCTAAAGAAGGGTGTTACAAGAAAGCAGCTCGGAGAACGGCTGCGCGAGGTGTTTCAGGACAGCGGCGTCGCGGTGTGGGAATGCGCGTTTGTATAGAGCGCGTTTTATTCTTTGACGTGTTCTTTTAAGTTGCGGAATCGGCTGTCGGCTTCCATCAGTGTGATCTCAAAATCGCGCCGGTTCTTCTCGTTCATGTTGGAGAGAATCAGCCCTGAAAACAGAGAAATGATGCCTGCAAGCGCCGTGAAGCAGCAGACGAACAGCGTCGGGAACTTCAACACGAGTCCGGTGCGCAGGAATTCGCTGAACACGGGGATAAAAAAGCCGAGCGCAAAGGCAAACAGCACAATGGAGAACAGACCGTAAAATGCCATGGGCTTATAATTTTTGAACAGGCGGACGATCATGCGCAGCACCTTAAAGCCGTCGGAGTAGGTGCTTAATTTGGAGACGCTTCCTTCCGGGCGGTCCTTGTAATCAACGACGACATTCTCAAGCTGCATATGATTGTAGACGGCATGAATCGTCATTTCCGTCTCAATCTCAAAACCGCGCGAGAGCACGGGAAAGGTTTTGACAAAATTATAGCTGAACGCACGGTAGCCGGTCATAATATCTTTAATGTCCGATTGAAACAGACAGTTAATGGAGGAACGCACAAGGCTGTTTCCGAAATTGTGGAACGGGCGTTTGTTCTGCGTGAAGTAGGTGGAGGAGAGGCGGTCGCCGATGACCATATCCGTTTTGTGGGAAAGCACCTTGTCCACCATTTCCGCAGCGCAGTTTAACGGGTAAGTGTCGTCCCCGTCGATCATCAGATAGCATTCCGCGTCGATCTCACGAAACATCCGGCGGATCACATTTCCTTTTCCCTGCATATATTCGCGGCGGACAACGGCTCCGGCCGCCTTTGCGATCTCTCCGGTGTCGTCCGTTGAATTGTTGTCATAAACATAGATCACGGCTTCCGGCAGCGCTGCCCGTGCGTCGGTCACTACCTTTTCAATTGTCTGCGCCTCGTTATAACAAGGAATCAATACAGCGATCCGATCCATTGATGTCTGCGCTCCCTTCTGCTATAGTGTCTCCCTAAGATGATTGCGAAACGCCCTTTTGAGTGCTTTGCAAATGTGAAATATGCAATCCAACGCAGGCACGCTTTCGCTACAGTTCAACCGCAGCGGTACGTAACATGCCCAAATACGGCATGTAAGTACCGGCGGTCTCACAGTGCCTGCTTACGGATATGCATATTTCACACAGCCATAAAGCATATCTAGGGCGTTTCGCAATCATCTAATAGTGTCTCCCTTATTATCGTATAAATATTCGTCGATGTCAAACATAGAAAGTTGTATTCCTCCTTCTTTTCGGCTATAATATGCATAAGCAATGAGCAGTACCAAATTTGCAATGAAGCAGATTGACTGCTTGCAGGCAAGGCTGCTTCATGCGGATTTGATAGGGCGAAAGCCCGGCACGCGAGAAACCGAAGGTTTGCCGCGTGGTACTGCGGAGAAAAGAATTGCGCAGATGCAGACGGCTGCTCGCAGTCAAAGCGTCATCATTCGATTTTGACAGGGCGAACGCCCGGCACGCGGGAAACAAAAACAGGAGTGGAAGCGATGGCAAAAAAGTATTACCCTGAATTGGATAAGTTAAGAGGCGTCGCAATATTAATGGTGTTACTCTACCACTCCATCCTGGTATACCCCGTTGATCTGACGCAGAATCTATGGTGCAAATATCTGCATAGCTTTTTGTGGATGGCGGAGATGCCGCTTTTTTTTCTGATCTCCGGTTTTTGCTTTCAATATCGGGGACAGTACGGAACTTATCTGTCGGGAAAAATACAAAGAATCCTCATACCGCATCTCGTATTCGGAGCGGCGGATACGTTGATCCGTGTGATCCCGAATCCGTTTGTCCACCGCACGGTTGACTGGCAGGGGGCGCTGAAGGAATTTTTTGTGGATGGGGCAAACGACTGGTTTTTGCTGTCGCTGTTTACGGTCTTTCTGATCGCGCCGCTTGGAGCGAAGCTGATGCAGCGAAAAGGCGGAACTGCGGTACTTTTTGCTTTTGCGCTGTTCCTGTTTTTGAGTTACCGCTATGTTCCGGCGGTGTTTTCTTTTCGGAACAGCAGTACCTTCAATCTGTATTTTGTGATCGGAATGATCCTTAGAAAGAAAAGAGAACAGGGCTTACCTGCGCGCATAGGCTTTATGCTGCCTGCGTTTGCGGCCGGCGCGGCCGGCTTTTATCTGTTCATGCAC
The DNA here is from genome assembly GCA_014804425.1 of Lachnospiraceae bacterium. Taxonomy (GTDB): domain Bacteria; phylum Bacillota; class Clostridia; order Lachnospirales; family Lachnospiraceae; genus DLAJ01. The sequence continues at coordinate 18,449 of JAAUZV010000014.1, read as the reverse complement.
CAGCATTGGATGGTGTATCTGAGCGCGAAGATATTTGCGGACGTTACGATCGGTTATGTGCTGCGGCTCTTTTTGGAGCTTGTAACCTCGCTTTCCATCTGCTATGTGCTGTATTGTCTTGTGATATGGTTTCAAGGCCGAAGCCGCATCGTTGATGATTTTTTCACGGTCTGCGGCAAATATTCCCTGCAAATGTATTTGCTGGACGGATATGCGCTTGTTGTGACGAGAATGCTGCTCATCCGTGTGATGAGGGTGGAGGCGCCGCTGCTCATCATTTTAGGAAATTTTGTGGCGGACACGGCAATTGTGCTTGCGGTGACGTATTGGATATTAAGGCGCTTTAAGCTGACGAGGGTCTTATGCGGTCTGAAATCGTGACGGCGGTGGTGCAGTCCGGGATGACGGCGGTAAAATGCAGCCTGAAATAACGACAAAGAGGAGAAAAGAACATGGGCGTAATGCCTGCGATAACGGTTGTACGGATTTTGATCGTGATGCTTGTGCTGCCACTGATGTGTGGTTCTTTTTTTGCTGCGTGCCTGCGGCGGCATGAGGGGCGCGGATTTTTGCTCAACGCGTATCTGTTTGGGTGGATCGTTGTTTTTTGCCTGTTTGAACTTGTCTGTACGCCCTATGTGGTGACACTCGGCAAATTCAGCAGTTTTTGTAAGGTGTACAACCCGTTTCTTCTGTTTGCGGCGTTTGCTTCGATAGCAGCGGCGGCAGTCGTGTTATGCAGGAGGAGAAAGCCTGCGGAAGACACGGGAACATGGACAAGCGAAGATGAGACGGATGCGGAAGAATACGCGGCAGAGACAGGAGAAGATGAAGCGGGCGAGGAAGAACGTGCAGCAGGGATAAGCGGAGATGAGACAGATGAGGAAGAACGCGCAGCAGGGACAAGCGTGCGTGAAACGGACGGCAAAGCCGCCCGGGATAAGACCGCTTGGTGGGCATGGATTCTCTGGGCGATTGTGATCGCATCGGTACTTGTGCAGATGGCTTTTTTCTATTTCTATAATCACATGAACGGCGACGATTCCTACTATATCGCGCAGTCGGTGATCACGGATTTTGTGGATACGATGTACCAGAGGGACGCCTATACCGGTACGCCGATGGGCTTGGACGTGCGGCACGCGCTTTCCGTGCTGCCGGTTTTTGTGACATGGCTTGGGCGGGTCTGCGGTCTGCATGCGGCGACGGCGGCGCATGCCGTTTTGGGGCCGGTGCTGCTTGCGATATGTTATGGCGCCTATGCGCTCGTCGGGAGAGCGCTGTTTTCGAAAAACCGCAGCGTTGTACCGCTGTTTGTATTGCTCGTGCAGGTTTGGTATGTTTGGAGCAACGTGTCTATTTTTACGCCGGAAACCTTTTTGTATACAAGGACGTGGCAGGGTAAGGCCGTGTTTGCCAATATCATCCTGCCGCTTGCGTTTTATCTGCTTTATCGTCTGTTGACTGAGTGGAAGGCCGTCTATATGGCGCTGCTGATGATATTGAGCGTTGCGGGGATCTTTACGACAACGGCATCCGTCTATCTGCTTTCGGCGCTGTACGGCATTACGGCGCTGTACTGCTTGATCACGCAAAGACGATGGAAGAAATGCTTCCGGATCGCGGTCTGCGTCATACCCGCGTTTTTATACGGGTTGGTGTATCTTTGGCTGCTGCGGACGTGGTAGGAAAGGAGGAGGCATATGGAAGAAACGATACGTGTGATATTGGAAACATTGCGCGGTTATCGGGGGGAGAGTCTTTATCTTACCTATTATGTGCTGGCGGTAGGTTATCTTTTTGTCAGGGAAAAAGAAAAACAAAAACGCTTGTTATTTTTATATGTTCCGCTCACGGTGTTTTTCCTGTTTGTGTTTCCGCCGACAGCGCATCTGATCATACACACGATCATGGATAACGAGATTTATTATCGGCAGCTTTGGCTTATGCCCTGTGCGGCGACGGTCTGCTATGCTGTCTGCCATGCGGTCGTGAATGCCAAATACGGAATTTTTAAGATATTGATATGCGCGGCAGGAATCGCGGTTATGGTCGTGGGAGGGAGCAATGTGTTCCGGAACGGCAATTATACGCTTGCGGAAAACCCGCAGCATCTCCCGCAGACGGCGATCAATGTGTGTGATGAGATCTTGAACGATGACTTGGAGTACATGGTCGTCGCGGCGTTTCCGTTAAGCCTGATCGAATATACAAGGCAGTATACGGCGGAAATCGTATCGCCTTACGGGAGACCGGTCATCATTGATAAATGGCATGCGCACCATGAGCTGTACGATGCGATCGAGGCGCCGATCCTGAATGCGGAGGAGCTTGCGACGCTGGCGCGTGCGCACGGTACGGAATGTGTCGTCGTGCACAGCATCAAGCAGATGGAAGGCAATATGGAAGATTATTCCTTTTACTATATTGCAACGGTAGATGGTTATGATATTTATATGGAGAAGTGGCTTGCCGAGCGGCATAACGGCTTTTCTATAGAGGAATAAAAAGGAGAATAAGATATGAAAGAGCTTGATACGGGAAAAACCTATCTGATCACGGGAGGAGCGGGCTTTATCGGTTATTTTTTATCAAAGCGTCTGCTGGAGCAGGGCGCACGTGTCATCGGTTTTGACAATCTGACGGATTATTATGACGTGCGGCTGAAAGAGGAACGTCTGAAATATCTGATGCAGCATGAGAAATATACGTTTGTGAAGGGAAATCTTGCGGAGGAAAACGACGTAAGAGCGGTGTTCGAGGAATACCGCCCGGAGATTGTCGTCAATCTCGGCGCGCAGGCAGGCGTGCGGTACAGCATCGATCATCCAGAATCCTATATTGAGTCGAATGTGATCGGATTTTTCCGAATCCTGGAGGCGTGCCGCCATTATCCCGTGCATCATCTCGTCTATGCATCCTCAAGCTCTGTCTATGGTGGGAACGATAAAGTGCCGTTTGAGACAACGGATCAGGTGGACCGCCCCGTCAGTCTGTATGCGGCGACGAAAAAATCAAACGAACTGATGGCGTATTCATACTGTAAGCTGTACGGTATCAAGGCAACCGGGCTTCGTTTCTTTACGGTTTACGGACCGCTGGGGCGTCCGGATATGGCGTATTTTAAATTCGCAAAAAAGATCATGGAGGGCGAACCGATTCAGATCTATAATAACGGCGATATGATGCGGGATTTCACGTATATTGATGACATTGTCACGGGTGTTGTCAATATTCTCTGTAATCCGCCGGCGGAGGATGACCTGGGTGCTGCGTATAAAATATACAACATCGGTAATCACAAGCCCGTGAAATTAATGGATTTCATTGAGACGCTGGAGCGCTGCCTCGGCAGGGAGGCGGTCAAAGAATATCTTCCGATGCAGCCGGGAGACGTATACCAGACGTATGCGGATGTATCCGACCTGATGCGCGATTACGGCTTTCAGCCTGACACATCCATTGAAGACGGCCTGCGGGAATTCGTGGCATGGTTTAAGGAATACTACCACTATGATTGACACGTGGCAATAAANAAAGATTTNCGCCATTGTATGGAATATTTCAGAACGCAGGATACAAAAAGCCTGTCAATCTGAGGACGAAAACAACTCCAAGAATGGAGGCCGGCAAGAGAATATTTCTATAAAAAGAGTCTGGTGCTGATTGCTGATTATGGGCAGATGTGCCGGGAGGCGGGCAAACTCGCAAAAGATGATAAAGCTGCTTTGGTGATAGGNTATCTGCGCTGTTACAGCGGACAGGAGTTTCATCTTGCATTGGAAGAATTTTCAGCGAAGTACCCGGATGTGTCAGTCAAGATTGAATATGGAAATCATGAAGATTGGTACATAATGCTTCCACTTTGGCAATCAGTTTAGGCATCATGAAAAATTTACCGGAATGATCCAGATTATTATTGACAAATGGATATGGAGTAAGGTATATTTAATGTNAGTTAGCGGTTACTAACATTGGGTAANCGCTTTTCTTAAATACAAAGGTTAGCCGATGCTAACTAAAATTAGGATAATAATTGGAGGACGTTTTATGGTTAGGATTACGGTGGGAATAGAAGGGATGGCCTGCGGGATGTGCGAGGCGCATATCAACGAGGCGGTGAGGAACGCCTTTCAGGTGAAAAAGGTAACAAGCTCACACACAAAGAAGCAGACGGTCATCGTTGCGGAGAAAGATATCTCGGAACAGGAACTGAAAAATGTGGTTGCGAAAGCCGGTTATGATGCTGTATCGGTAAGCAGTGAGCCTTACGAGAAGAAGGGACTGTTCTCTGCNTTCAGGGGGTAAGAAGAATGAAATTTTATGAAGTTGGAGAGTCAAATAAACCGGTAATTATTTTGCTGCCGGGAACCTGCTGTCACTGGAAGGCNAATTTTGAGAAAGTCATTCCGCTCTGCAATCCGGAGATGTGGGCAGCGGAGGTCAGGAAGTGCTGTGAAATATAAAAATTTAATCAAAAAAAAGAGAGGAAGAGAAAATGAACAGACATGAAGAAATTAAAAATGCTTATAAAAGCCTTGGCGGTGATGCGACCTTCTATGACGGGATGATCACCTGCTCCACCTTATCGGGAAAAGCAGTGTGTAAGCTGGTTTGGAACATGGACAAGAGAAAGAATGATCATTATCTGGAATTGGCATTGTCCGGCATCCCAAATGATTTCAGCGGCAAAATGCTGGAAGTGCCTGTGGGAACAGGGGTACTTAGCATGCCGGTGTATGAAACGATGCCGGGTGCAGACATCACCTGCCTTGACTATTCCCCGGATATGATGGAAAGGGCAAAACGGCAGGCAGAGAAACGTGGTCTTAAGAATGTNCGCTTTATGCAGGGGGATGTGGGGAAACTGCCCTTTGAAGACGAGAGTTTTGATTTGGTGCTGTCGCTGAACGGCTTTCATGCTTTCCCTGATAAGGAGGCAGCTTACAATGAAATATTCCGTGTCCTGAAGCCGGGCGGGATATTCTGTGGCTGNTTTTATGTAAAAGGTGAAAATAAACGGACAGATTTTCTGGTTGATANAATTTACACGCCAAAGGGATATTTTACGCCGCCCTATGAAACGGTGNGAAGCCTGAGNGAACGGCTGAAAGCCATGTATCGGAAAGCGGAAGTGAAGACCGTGGAGGGCATGGCGGCTTTCCGGTGCAGGAAGGGGAAAACAATATGCGCATAAAAGAGTACGGCGATAAGGATCTGCCAAAGATAGTCCTGCTCCATCCTATGCTTGCGGATGGAGAATATTCGCTATAAAACTGCTGTTTTTGACGGAACTCCCATGTATGAAAATGCAAAATTCATATATCAGCTCATGAAATTCGGNTTCTTGAAAAAACANCNCAAGGCTGNGGGGATGCNGTCTGCTGATGTGCGNNNGGTTATGGAATCAAAGTACGGNATTTTCGGNGANNGNATGGCNNAAANTTTTGTCAGCATCAGCGAAGAAAGTCTGGTTGCGATTGTGAAAGCCTGNTNGGACTTTTCCTTTCCGNCGATTCCGGAAGATATGCAGAAAAGNATTTTTCTTGAGGTGGGCAGCAANGATATGAACTGCAGACAGAATAGAGTAGTCTTAAAGCACTATCCGCACCTGCATATCAAAGTAAGGGAGGGATACGGGCATTGTATGTATCCGGCGACACATCATAAGGAATACGGACGGCTGTTGGAGATGTATATGAATACAGAGCAGGCATGACAGAGGAGCAGACCGGACAGAAGGCGGTGCCCGATACCTGCGTAGACGAGGAGGAATTATGGTGGCAAAGGGATAGGAAACTGAAGGGAGTGGAGATTTGAAAAAGAAAAAATCAGTAGAAGATTATTTGAAAGTGATCTTTATTCTTTCCCAAAAGAAGCAAGTACATGGCGTTGACGTTGCCGGAGAACTGAGGGTTTCCAGACCCACCGTATCCGTAGCTTTGAAAGCACTGGCGGAAGAAGGGTATATCTTCGTGGATGATACATATGAGATCCATCTGACGGTAAAAGGGAGACGGGTCGCTGAGGATACTTACGAACGGCATGATACTTTCAGGCGGCTTCTGATGAGCCTTGGCGTGGATGAAAAAACAGCGGCAGCGGATGCCTGCGAGATGGAACATGCGGTCAGCCAGGCAAGCTATGAGGCATTGAAGATGTTGGCAGAAAAGCAGAAGGAGAAAGTGTGGGGGAGTATGTGAAATGTTAAGACTTTCAAAACGGGACAGGAGAGGATGTAAATATGAAAAAAATACATTTTGAAACTGAAACGGATGGTTTTTACGGAGCCTATTGGAAATGCAAAGACAAAAGTGATGCCGCAATAATCCTGATGCTTGGGGATGACCCGGAAGACTTCATGGCCAGAAGCGGTGTTAAGTGGCTTCATGAACTTAGGATAAATGTTATGTCAATGTCTCCGGGTAAAAAAGATTATGGGCATCATAATTATCCGCTTGAGAGAATAGAAAATGCTATCATGTGGCTGAAAAAGAATGGAATTAGAAAGATTGGCATCGTTGGCGCTTCCACAACAGGAACGCTTGCTCTGACAGCGTCCTCCTATTTTCATGATATTACCTTGACAATAGGAATGACGCCAAGTGATTTTATCTGGCAGGGATTTATGCGGGGAAAAAAAGACGGATGTAAGGAATGGCCGATAGAGGGAGAATCCCTGTTCTCTTATAGAGGTGAGTCGCTTCCTTTTATGCCGTTCGTTTATAAACATCCGGACTATTGGAGGGTTATAGCCGCAGAGAGCAAAAGAACAGGGGATATGGTTAATTCATGGAAATTGTTTGATGATTCTGAAAAAGCGCATCCCCATAGGCCGGAGGAAATGATTCCGGTTGAGAGGATTAAGGGGAAATTGTTGTTGATCGGCGCTTCTGACGACTGTTTATGGGATACAGTGAAATATATAAGCAGGATGGAAGAAAGACTAAAAAAATGCCCTCATGATTGTAAAGTGGAAATCGCAACTTACGAGCATGGGACACACTTTGTATTTCCGGAAAGTATGTTGAAAATAATGGTGCCCGTTTTCTCAGGGGTGTTTGTAAAACTGGCTTTCAAGGCGGCAAGAGCATTTCCGAAAGAATGTAAAGAAACCCGTCTGGATATTGATCGGAGAGTCAGAAAAGCGATCCAGGAATGGATGTAACAGCAAAGTGGGAGGATAAAATGATGGGTAATAGAAAAAAAGCTGCCGCACTAATTTGTGGTATGTTTGGCTGTGTTTTCCTAGGCAGCGGTGACTGGCTGATGATGTACGGCAATACGGCATACCATGGGCAGGTCTACTGGCTGACGGAGGGCGTGGCACAGATACCCGCATGGAGGAATTCTCTGTCCATGCTCGTGGCTTTTCCTGCTGTCCTGTTATATGGAATTGCGCTGTTTACCACTGTCGGATTTGTAAAACAGGAAAAGAACAGGAAAATATACCATTATCTGACAGCATTCGGGCTGACACCATGGATGTGTCTCCATCTGTTTTACGTCATGATTCTGTATGTATTTGCATGGCTTAACGGGAATGGTTATGAAGCGGCGGCACTGCCTGCAGCGGAGGCTTTGGTTTCCCATTTTTCGTGGATTGTGGTATTAAGCGAGGCATTCATGCTGCCGCCGTTTTTATATTGGTTCTATCTGCAGGTTTCCGGCAGGACAGTATTCCCGAAATGGATGGCATTTACGAACGTGCTTGTAGTCTATGCTGTTTTGTGGTTTGTGAAATCCATTCTTCCCGATACGCCCTTTCGTATTGGTTTTACCAACGGTCTGATGAGTGAGAGTATGTTTATCTGGTTTGGGATTATGCTGGCGTGGGGTGTGATTCATTTACGGAATGGCAATCAGGATAAAAAAATGGATTGAAAGGGAGAAGGAAAATTATGATTTTCATTTTGCAGATACTTATCTATCTGATACTTTTTACGGCTGCAATCAAGGCAGTGGCAGGAAATGATCCTGTCGGATGCGTTTTCTTTTATCCGAAGCCTGTTCAGCAAAGGCTCGGAAGATTTGCCATATGTGAAGAGTATCAAATTCGTTGTCATAGAAAGGTTGATTGTGCCTTTACCCGTCAGATAAATCTTTGTTCCCAGATTTTCCAACGTCACGTAGATATCTTCTTCCAACTTCATATTCTCCGGGCAGGTGAACACTGCTATTTTGGGGGATACAGCATATAGGAAGTCCAATGTATTTTTCTCTTTTCTTCCGTGATGAGGCACTTTTAAAACATCATGGGAAAGACCAAATTCCGCCTGACTCAAAAGCTCCTCCAGACGTTCTTCCTCACAATCCCCCGCAAATAGGAAACTTCTGTTCCCATACGTCATACTGATGACAAGGGAAAAATCGTTATCCTCTGTCTCATATTCTGACTGCTGTGGCGGATAAATCAGAAAATCAACCCCGTCCAAATTAAGACGCTCTGTTATGACCACAAGATGCGCCCGCATATCTTTATCTTTCATGGTTTCCAGAAATTCCAGATATTGTTTGCTGTCAGACTTATAATCCGGTTGGAAAACACAAGCCACATCCATTGCTTCCAGAATCCGGTCCGCCCCGCCCACATGATCTTTGTCAAAATGAGTAAGTATCATATAATCCAGCCGCTGAATCTTCCGCTCTGCCAAATAATCCAGAATAATCTCTGACGTATCGTCATAACCAGAATCAATAAGCACACTATGTCTCTCTGTCTCAATCAAAATAGCATCGCCTTTTCCTACGTCAAAAAAAGTTACTCTGATTTCTGTACTATCCGATGTTTGTTTTCCACATCCGTTTAGTAAAAACAACACGCACGCCAATAGCAGGCTCCCAAATCCAGTTCTTCGCTTTTTCATACGCAATATCCATTTTCTTTCATTATATTTTTCTCCAAAAAGAATATTCTTCATTACAATAAAGATAACCTAATTGGCAGATTCCATCAGCACACACGAAAAATTCACGATTTTTTCATTATTTTATCACAACTTTCTCTTGGTCTGATAGTAGTATATAGATTGTTACAAAGCGCAGGTCTGTGCGTGTTTGTGATTGTTTGAATGTAAAAATAGTATAAGGAGCCGGGTGATAATGATTAAAAAAGATAAAATGAGTAAAGTACTCTGCACATTGCTGGTAAGTGGTCTTATTTTTACAGGATGTGGGAATACAAGTCAGGAAAGTGTTGAAACGCCTGAGACAAATCAGGAAAATGCGGAAACAAGTGATGAGCAGGCCACAGATACGATAACGGGACGGATAAAGGAGATAAATGATAAAACCATTACGCTGATTGCTATGGGTGGAGAGATTCCGAATGGGCAGCCTGGCGGCGGTAATGTACCGGATATGCCGGAGAGAGAAGCCCCGGATGGACAGCCTGGCGGCGGTAATGCACCGGATATGCCGGAAGGAGAAGCACTGGGCGGACAGTCGGAGGAAATGGAAACAATAGAGGTTACGATCAATGATAATACGGTTATAAAAGATACTTCCGGTGAGGAAGCGGATTTTGATATATTGACCGAAGGAGTCATGATAACGGCAGAATTGGATGCATCCGGAAACGCATTGATAATAAGTCTTGCTGACATGGAAGAAATAGGCATGCAGGGCGGACCGGGTCCTCAAGGTGGTCCTGGAGGAATGGGCGGCTCGAATGGAGCACCGGAATCTTATGAGGCGGTAACTGTCTATGCAGAGGATGCAGAAAGTGTTGGAGAAATTTTTGTTTCCGAAGGAATGGATGAAAATGCTGTTCTTGTGGAATCCGGCGCCAATGTATTGCTTTCTGAAAGTATGGTCAGCCGTATTTCTTCCGATAGTACAGGTGGTGATGATTCCAGCTTTTATGGAATCGGTGCGGCATTACTGGTGACAGATGGTACATTAACAATTACGGATAGTACAATAGAAACGGATGCGTCCGGAGGTATTCATGTTGCCGGCGGCGGAACGTTATACGCAGAAAATTTGCAGATAGAGACAGACGGTGAATCGGCAGCGGCTATACGAAGCGACCGGGGTGGCGGCACAATGTATGTAAGCGGCGGAAGATATACCTCAAACGGCCTGGGTTCTCCTGCGGTCTATTGTACAGCAGATATTGAGATTGAAAATGCCGTGCTGACAGCAACCAGTTCGGAGGCAGTCTGCATTGAAGGGCTCAATTCACTTTCTTTAGCGAATTGTGAACTCTCAGGTGATATGCAGGATTTAGAGCAGAATGATTGCACATGGACAGTAATATTGTATCAGAGTATGTCGGGGGATTCAGAAATCGGCAACAGCACTTATTCCATGAATGGCGGAAGCCTGACTTCCCATAATGGCGGTTTGTTTTATACAACAAATACGGAAAGCACGTTTTTTTTATCTGATGTAGATATAAAATGTAATGACGAAAATGAATTCTTTTTGAAGTGTACCGGAAACAGCAATGCAAGAGGCTGGGGAGCGAGCGGTGCCAATGGGGCGGATTGTATCTTTAGCGTGGTAAAACAGCTTATGGAGGGTGATATTATTTGGGATAGTATCAGCACGCTGGAGTTTGAGATGGCAGAGAACAGCACGCTGACAGGAGCCTTTGTGCAGGAGGAAAGCAATGCAGGGGCAGGCGGTGACAGTTCCTATACAATTAAGGTAGAATCATATCAAAATTAAAAATGCAATCCTTTCCCTGTAAGGAAACCATAGCCTTACAGGGATTTTCTTTTGTTATTGTTTGGGGTCGGTGGGCTGGTACAGAATTATTTCTTTAAAACGCGGGTTAGTTGGAGCTGAACAGTATTTCATGGCGGATTGGATATGATGAGGGTTGTCTGTTGCCTGCAAAAAAAAAACTTGACTTTCAGAAAAATTTTGTGATATTCTTCATGAGGTAAAGCAAAATGATGACACACGTTGTGCCCTGCACGTAAATCTGCTCACGGAACATTTGCAGTTGGATGTGCTTGTTGGCGCAACATGTGTATTTTTTTTGCGTAAAAAAGGAGGAGAAAGAAATGCCACAAAATCAATTTCAAAGAATAGTGTTTGCTTTTATCACGGTTGTAATTACCGTACATGCCTATGTTTTTTACAGTTTATATGTAATAAACGGTAATGTACTAATGCAGATCAACGGAACAAACAGCGTCATTGCGGCACTGAATAAGCAGGGCGGAGTGAATATGTTCGGTACATATTTGCCGATATGGGCTTGTATACTGATTGAATTCTGCCTGGCGTTTGCGCTTGAAAACGTTATGGGGAGTCCCCTGTCATTTAAGCTGGCATGTAAGGTATTTAATCCGTCTGAAAATCATCCGATGATGTTTGAGACTGCCATCATCTGCGCAACGGTCGGCATTATGTGTCCAGCCATGAGTTTTATAGCGGCATGGCTGTATTACCCGTATTATGCAGGCTTTAATATTTTTACACTGCTTGCGAACTGGTTAAAGCTGGTGTGCCTGAATTTCCCGTTTGCATACTTTACACAGTTGTTCTTTATCCAGCCCGCTGTTCGCGTAATCTTTAAAGCATTGTTCCGCAAGGATATTGAAGCGAGGAAACAGCATTAGATCGGACGTAAATGGAGTGTCTTCTATTTTTTAGGAAGGAGTTGTTTATGGGAAAGCAGAAACGTATAAAGGGTTTCGCAGTATGGCTCTGCGTTGTTTTGGTATTGCTTGTCTGCGGATTGCTTTCTGGCGGTTCAGCAACCAGGCATGAATCGATCAGGGAAGTTATGAAGGATGCCGTACTGCATGAATCAAACAAGATAAGTCTGCTTGGAATACTGGATGTAAACCCGGCGCTGATCTCGGCTTTTACCGTTACAGGGATTGTACTTCTGATTGCCGCCTGTATCCGTATTTTTGTAATTCCGAAATTTCAGTATGTTCCAGGGAAATTTCAGCTTTTATTAGAGCAGCTGGTCGGTTATTTTGATAACCTGGCGAAGTCAAACAGCCCTCATAGAAATAGATTTCTTGGCGCTTATGTTTTTGCGGCCGGCGTTTATATTTTCATTGGAACATTGTTTGAGCTGTTGGGACTGCAGGGGATTACAACAGAGGGTATGTCGATTGCCCTGCCTGCCCCACTATCAGATATCAATGCGGCAATCTCACTTGGCTGTTTATCTTATCTGGTGATTTTATCAGGCGGCATTGCCGGAAATGGACTCCGCGGAGTGGGAAACACACTAAAGGATTTCTCATTGCCGATTTCTATGAGCTTTCGTCTTTTTGGGGCGTTGCTCAGCGGTCTTCTTGTGACAGAGCTTGTTTACTACTATATCCACCTGAGTTTCATCCTTCCTGTTGCAGTTGGTATTATGTTTACGTTGCTTCATGCACTGATCCAGACCTATGTACTTACTATGCTTACGGCACTGTTTTATGGAGAGGTATCTGAATCGCATGAAAGATCAAAAACTGACAAAAAGAAGAAAAAGGCATTGGCCTGAAATGGAGGTTATTGGAATGAAGTCAATAGTTAAGAAAATTTCCGTAGTGATAATGATGGTTATGATGTTAACGGCATTTTCAGTTCCGGTACTTGCTGCAGAAACGAGTGCGCATGTATCGGAGGAAACGACAGTAGAGATAGCGGAGGAAACTGAAAATTCCACCAGCTCTAAAGCATGGGCTGCAGCTATTTGTGTGGGAATGGCTGCGGCAGCAGGCGCTATCGGTATGGGATGGGCAATTTCAAAGTCTTCCGAAGGCATATCAAGGCAGCCGGAGGCAGAAGCAAAAATCCGTACAAGCTTGATGCTGGGCCTTGTGTTCATTGAAACAGCCATTATTTATGCGTTGATTGTTGCTATTCTTATTATTTTCGTGTTGTAGGAGGATGCCGGTCATGAATATCCCTTTGAATATCGACTGGCAGCAGATCTTGCTGCATTTGTTCAATTTTGCAATTTTGGCAGGAGGACTATATTTCCTCCTGTACAAACCGGTAAAAAATTTTATGGATAAAAGGATAGCCTATTATCAGGGAATTGAGAAAGAGGCTGCAGATAAAATGAAGCAGGCCGGAGAGCATGAGGAAGAATACAGGAAACGCCTGGAAATGGCAGATTTGGAAATTGGACGTAAAAAGGCACAGGCATCCCAGGATGCTGAGAAACTGGCAGAAATTACTCTGGATGAGGCCAAGAAACAGAAAGAGCAGATTATTATACAGGCACAGGAAGAAGGCAGGCGAGAGAAAGAGAAAATTCTTCAGGAGGCAAAGGAAGAAATCGTCGAGCTGGCGATGGCGGCAACTGTGAAAATGCTTCATGGAGAGGAAGGTATCTCATGAATGAAAAATGTATGGAGGAACAGCTTGAACAACTGAAGGACATATGGACGGGGCTTGCAGCACAGGATGGCGACATAATTCCTCTTATGCAGGAGGCTGTAAAGAATTGGATACCGTCTGATATGGCACAGGAAAGAGGAACAGTTTTGACTGTTGGAGACGGCATTGCGACTGTCAGCGGGCTGGAGGATGCTGCTTATGGAGAAATACTGATTTTTTCAGACGGCATCCGGGGCATGGTGCAGGATTTGAAACGCAGGGAGATTGGCTGTATTCTCTTTGGTGATGAACAGGATATATCCGAGGGAAGCAGCGTAAAAAGAACAGGAAAAACAGCAGGTGTTCCGGTTGGTGATGAATTTATAGGGCGTGTAGTTGATGCCCTTGGAAATCCCATTGACGGCAGGGGAAAGATACGCGGGGATGGATACCGCCCTATTGAAACTCCTGCACCGGGGATTATTGACAGACAGCCGGTGAATGCTCCAATGGAAACAGGTTTATTAGCGATTGACTCTATGTTTCCAATTGGGCGTGGGCAGCGGGAATTGATTATTGGAGACCGGCAAACCGGCAAGACTGCGATTGCACTGGATACAATTCTGAATCAAAAAGGAAAAGATGTCATCTGTATTTATGTGGCGATTGGACAAAAGGCATCTTCCGTGGCACAGTTTGTTGAAACCCTGCGGAAACATGATGCAATGAAATATTCTGTTGTCGTGAGCGCAACGGCCAGTGATTCGGCTCCTTTACAGTATATTGCACCTTATGCCGGATGTGCCCTGGGAGAATATTTCATGGGAAAAGGAAAAGATGTACTGATTGTGTATGATGATCTATCCAAACACGCCATTGCTTATCGGGCGCTTAGTCTGCTGCTGGAACGTTCTCCGGGACGTGAAGCCTACCCGGGTGATGTGTTTTATCTGCATTCCCGTCTGCTGGAACGATCCGCACATTTGTCAGACGAGCTTGGCGGAGGCAGCATGACAGCACTCCCCATTGTGGAGACACAGGCCGGTGATGTGTCAGCATATATACCTACGAATATCATTTCAATTACAGATGGGCAGATTTTTCTGGAAAGCGATCTCTTTTTTGCCGGACAGAGACCGGCAGTCAATGTTGGATTGTCTGTATCCCGTGTAGGCGGCGATGCCCAGACCAAAGCAATGAAAAAGGCATCAGGGGCTATCCGTCTGGAACTGGCACAGTATCGGGAAATGGAAGTGTTTACTCAGTTTTCGAGTGATCTGGATGAAATGACAAAAAGCCAGCTTACATTTGGGCAGGGGCTGATGGAGCTTTTGAAACAGGCACAATACCATCCTATGAAACGGGCGGATCAGGTTATCCTTCTTGTTGCTGCTCTTAATCATGTGATGCAGACTGTTCCTGTTCGCAGGATTCTGAAATTTGGGGAGGGGCTGACTGCATATGTAAAGGAACAGCTTCCGGATGTTTATATGGAAATTGAGAAAAGCGGATTGCTTACTGATGAAAACCAGGAAAGAATACTTGCGGCATCTAAACAGTATCAAGAGCTGGCAAAAGAGTGATAAGGATTGATAAGGAGTGATTTGCGATGGCAAATACCAAAGAAATCAAATCACGGATGAATAGTGTTCGGGACATACAAAAAATTACAAATGCCATGTATCTGATTGCGTCCACAAAAATGAGGAAGGCCAAAAATGAACTGGATAAGACAAGACCGTATTTCGGTGCACTGCAGGGGGAAATCAAACGGATTTTCCGCACAGCGGGTAATGTTGAAAGTAAATATTTCTATCCGGCAGATGGGAGCCGGACTCTTGACCACACATATGCCTGTTTAGTGATCACAGCGGATAAGGGGCTTGCAGGCGCGTACAACCAGAATGCAATAAAGAGGGCAGAACGGTTGCTTTCCGAGCATCCTGATACAAAACTGTTTGTTGTTGGGGAATATGGAAGGCAATATTTCAGAAAACATCATATTCCCGTGGAGCGCAGTTTCCTTTATACAGCACAAAATCCGACCATAAGCAGGGCAAGGGAGATCAGTTCTATTTTGCTTGATCTATTTGACAGAAATGAAGTGGATAAAATATTTGTTATTTATACGGACCTGAAAAGCAGCCTGGAGGGTGAAGCAAAATCCACAAGGATCCTTCCCTTCCACAGGCAGCAGTTTGTTTCAAATGTGGAGGAAAAAGCGGTCAAATCACCTTTTGAGTTTTTCCCGTCTATCGGTTCAGTACTGGATAATGTGATGCAGAGCTATGTTACAGGTTTCATTTACAGTGCTTTAGTGGACAGCTTTTGCAGTGAGCAGAATGCCAGGATGGCGGCCATGAATTCGGCTAACCAGAACGCTGAAAAGATATTGAATGAGCTGTCTGTCAGGTATAATCAGGTAAGGCAGGCTGCAATCACCCAGGAGATTACGGAGGTTTCATCCGGTGCAAAGGCACAGAGAAAGAAACGTTTAAAACGGCAATTAGAGGAGGTGGAAGTTTCATGAATACAGGAAAAATCGTGGAAATATCCGGGCCGGTTATTGACTGTGAATTTGAACGGAAACATTTGCCTAAAATTAAGGAAGCACTGACTGTGTCAGTAGATGGAATGGAACGGGTGATGGAAGTCGCCCAGCACATCGGTCGGAATATGGTGCGTTGTATTATGCTGGCCGAAAGTGAAAATCTTTCAAGAGGCATGGAAGTAAAAGCGGACGGTCATGGGATACAGGTTCCGGTCGGGACCTGCACTCTTGGGAGAATGTTCAATGTGCTTGGACAGCCGATTGATGGGAATCCTCCGATTGCTGAAGGGGAGACAAAATGGGAAATCCACAGGAAACCGCCTGTGTTTGAGGAACAGCGTCCGGTAGTGGAAATATTGGAAACCGGCATAAAAGTGATTGACTTATTGGAACCGTATCCAAAGGGTGGAAAGATTGGCCTGTTCGGTGGCGCCGGAGTTGGCAAAACTGTTTTGATACAGGAATTGATTCACAATGTGGCAATGGAGCATGGCGGCTATTCTATATTTACGGGCGTAGGCGAAAGGAGTCGCGAGGGGAATGACTTGTGGATGGAAATGCATGAGAGTGGCGTTGCGGATAAAACTGCCCTTGTGTTTGGGCAGATGAATGAATCCCCGGGTGTTCGTATGAGAGTGGCGCTTTCCGGCCTTACAATGGCAGAATATTTCCGTGATGAGGAGCATAAGGATGTTCTTCTGTTTATTGACAATATATTCCGTTTTGTGCAGGCAGGCAGTGAGGTCTCCACACTGCTTGGCAGAATGCCCTCTGCGGTGGGTTATCAGCCGACCCTTGCCGAGGAAATGGGAGTTTTACAGGAAAGAATCACTTCGACAAAGAACGGCTCCGTTACCTCCGTCCAGGCCGTCTATGTACCGGCAGATGACCTGACAGATCCGGCTCCGGCTACAACTTTTACACATTTGGATGCGACCACTGTATTAAACCGTAAGATTGCAGAGCAGGGAATCTATCCGGCAGTTGACCCTTTGGCCTCAACTTCTCGGATTCTGGAAGCGGATATAGTCGGAAAGGAACATTACGAGGTGGCAAGAAGGGTACAGGAAATTCTGCAAAAGTATAACGAATTGCAGGATATTATAGCCATTCTTGGCATGGATGAGCTGAGTGATGAAGATAAACAGACCGTTAACCGTGCCCGAAAGATACAAAGATTCTTAGCACAGCCAATTCATGTAGCAGAAAAATTTACGGGTATCCATGGAATCTATGTACCGCTCAGGGAAACAATCCGTGGCTTTAAGGCTATCATAGACGGTGAGATGGATGCTTATCCGGAAGCTGCATTTTACAATGTGGGAACCATTGATGATGTAGTGGAAAAAGCAGATCAGATGAAGAAGGCAACATAATCATGAATCAGTTTCAGGTTTTTATCCTGGCGGCGGATAACGTTCTATATGAAGGCCCTTGTGAGTCTCTCATTGTTCCCACTATACAAGGGCAATATGGAATTCTTGCCGGACACAGTAATATGATCAGTGCAGTGGTACCGGGGAAACTTACCTACCGGATACCAGATTATCCTGAGCAGATCGCAGCAGTATCGGGAGGGCTTGTAAAAGTTGAAAACAATGAGGTGCTTGTGCTGGTTGATACAGCAGAGCGACCGGAGGATATTGATGCCAACCGCGCAAAAAGGGCCGCAGATGAAGCGAAGGAGGCCATATTGCAGGAAAGAAGTATTCAGGAGTATCATTCTGCGCAGGCTAATCTGGCAAGGGCAATTAACCGTATGAAAGTAAAGAATTACCATGATGATTTAACAAGAAAATACATGTGATTAATAACCAGCCCGGAGATCGTTGACGCTGTTGGGGGAGGGCCCCGGACGCTAAGATGTAGAGCCGATAATTTGTTTATGTAGAATACATGACAGATTATCGGCTTAATTTTTGGCGTAAGTTGGCAAAATCTAACCTATTGGCTTTACACATTCTGTGTGAATGGCGGCATGCTTGTCTGTTATTCCTACCAGAATGGGAAACTCGCGCAGCTTGCGGCGGACAAGAAAGGGAAACTTACCATGGATGAAGCGTTTGAATGGTACAAAACCCTGTACCGGCCGCAGGAAAACCCGTTGTACCATGTCAGCAAAAAGGATATGGACTGGATCATGGCAAAAATATCGCCGGAGCGCCTGTTCCGCCCGGAGGTGGACATCCGGACCGGCAGGCTGATCCTGTCCATGATAGAGGGAGTCCGGGAGGATATTGATTACCGGGTGCTTGCAAATTTCCCCAAAATGATGGCTCTTGCGCTCGAAAATAAAGATTTTATGCATCAGGAGGCTTTGGAAACGAATTTTCAAATGATAGTTGGCTGTATGTACCGTTATGTGAAAGGAGAAAGCTGATATGAAAGTGAATATCATTTTTGGAATTTTAGGAATTGCAGGGGGAGTGCTCTGCGCTGCGGGGGATATGCTTTTTGATTTAAAGGGCAAAGGAAACAAGAAACTTGGTACTTCGGGGAATATTGACAGCAACTGGATCAATATGCCCTATTGGAGATTTAATGTGTCCATATTGGTTGCTTTTTTGGGAGATGCATTGATTGGATTTGGCTTTTACTCCCTGGTCAG